>CANCQK010000007.1 GCA_947380295.1 Bdellovibrionales bacterium
CTTTTTGATCCCTGGTATTCATTACGACGCATCCCCTCATAGTTGTCTATCTCCTTGAGTTCACAGAGGAACACACGAGGCAGAAAGATCAACTCATAGGACATAATCGCTGGGTAATTAACTTAGGACATAATCGCTGGGTAAAAACACTCATTAAAAACGGCTCAAGATTTCAATAGCGTCTGCCGAAGAGACTAGGGATGAAGGCTAAATATGAAAATAAATCAGCCAAAGAACGAATCGATACTCAAACCACCCAGTCGAATTTTAAAGGGATGCTTGGTTGGTACGAGCGGATTTTGCGCAAGTTTCAAATCTTAGGTACTTTGATCGCATTGCTTCCAATGTATGCAGTTGGGGTAGTTTGCTTTGCAGTTGCATTTACTCCGGGCGCATTGGTTTTTCAGTGGGGATACCCATTCACTCAGTCTTGGTCTCCAGTCGGGCAAGCTTTCGGACTGGCTCTCCTGGTTTCAACTGCTTATGCGCTCTTCGGATTTACACTGATTTTAGTCAGTCCAACACTTAACTTTCTTTTTAGAACGAGCCCCAAGCCCTGGCGAGGTCCCTACTTTTCTTTACAAACGATTGCTTGGGGGATTCATAACGTATTTGCCTATTTACCACGCTATACATTCTTGGAGTTCTTAACGCCGACGCCCTTTAATATTTTGTTTTATCGTCTCATGGGTATGAAGATCGGAAAAGGTGTTCAGCTCAATACGACCAATGTATCTGATCCTGCTTTGATTGAAATTGAGGATTACGCAACTATAGGGGGTAGCGCAACGATCGTCGCTCATTACGGCCAGAGTGGGTATTTAGTATTGGCCCCCGTTAAGATTGGAAAAGGAGTTACGGTCGGCCTCCGTGCCACCGTGATGGGAGGCGTAGAGATCGGCGAATATGCCAAGATTCTGCCGAATTCACTCCTTCTTCCTAAAACTGTCGTGCCACCAGGAGAAACCTGGGGCGGTGTCCCTGCCCAGAAAATGGATCTCAGTCAGCATAGTCGCAGCCAGCGGGAGCTGCGTAAGCGGGTCCAGCGAACCACTCGTAGTCCGTCTGGATCTAAAATGAAATCTGATCAGAAACCTAAAAAAGCTTGATCCCTAGGATTAAGATTAAGAAAATAGCCCATTTCAACTACTGTAATTGTAACTACTGTGTCGACTGGGACACAATTGTTCGCGTCTTTTTTAATTTGATAAAATGAGGGTAGACTTTAGGAGGATTTATGGATCCACCGGAATCGCAGACGATCACTCATCAAAATTCAAAATCAACAGGGAGTCCTAATTTAAGTCGTTCTAGCTTTAAGGCGAACTTGACTCAGATTTACAAAAATTTTGTTGAGCCAATTTGTGCTGCCCAACTTGATCCTCTGATTGAGGAGCCTGAAGGGGTAGATTTTTTTATGAAAATTCTACTGGGGGAGCTTTCGGTCCGGCCAAACGCTGCAGAGAGGATTAAAGCGAAAGCAAATACAGGGCACACTGTAGACAATCTTCTGACCCTCGATCAGTCTGTTCGACTGTACGGGATCCAAAATGTTAAATTTTTAATTATTGCCGAAAAACTAGCCGAAGTTTTTCCCTCAAAAATTCTTGAAAGAAATCAAGCGACTGGTGAACTGGTTACCCCCCTTTCCCAAATCTTTTCATTCACAGTAAGAGCCCTTCAGAGCTTTGGAGACGACGGACCTCATAAGAATGTGGCTTTTGCAAGTGGCCTAGTTTTTGACATCTTAGCCATCATCAACACTCAAGACCGTGAGGTCGCAAAGCAGAAGAAGTTGTTTACATGCCTCGATGAGCTCTTTTCACAGGGGGTTGAGATCGCCCAAGCTGCTTTGAGTCTCGGTAAAATGAGAAAAAGACTCGTTCTTGAGAAACACATTATATCCCTGGTCCTTCTCAATCAAGCCTCCCACGCTGCAATGGGCTTGGTGAATGATGATTATTTGGATGATTTGCAAAAATTGAAGAAAGGCAATCTCTCAATCGCTCTTCAGAATTTCGAGATTCAAAAGCGTTTTTACGGAAGTCATTGCGAATATGCTCCTGTGCTTTCGTGGGCCTTTCGGATATTTGACGGACTTTCGCTTGCATTCCTTCATGCAGAAAGCCCACACTTTTTGAGCGCTCGCGAAGAGGTGAACCTATTTGATATCAGTGCCATTTCATTCTTGTCACAGCAGATCTTGTTGAATCCGAGCAGGTTCAAAGGAGGAACTTCGCTTCAGGCAGGTGAAGTTCGACCAGAACTTAAGAAATTTGAGTTGTCATTTGAGCCCGGCAATCTTTTGAATAAAAAGGGGGGTGGCAAATGAGAATTAAATTAGAGGCCTTTGAAGAAACTCTATTGGTCACTCTCACTCAAGATGTGACGGGTAGAAGTATTCAAGTTTTAACTGCAGGACTTCAGAAATACGTCAGACCTCAAACCCGAGCGATCTATGTTGATTTCACTCAGTGTGAACTTTCTGAAGATGCAAAAGCCTCCCTAGCAGGGATTTCGCGAGTTTACGTGAGTCATTCCACAAGTTCTGAGCTGGAGGGAAAAGAAAATGTGAATCAGACTCCACCTGAGTGTCGCTTAGTTTTGATCGGGCCCGATGCTAGTTTTTACGATGCTCTCACTTTGGAAGTGGCCTTAGGAAATTCTGCACACTTAGAGAGTAAGCTGATCTTGGAGCTGATTCAAATTCAAAAGCAGGTGGCTGCTCTTTCTGCACGGAAAGAGGTCCTTGTTAAAGCCTTGAGTCGGGCCCGCGAGGGTGGAAAGTTGTCTCTATTTAAGCTGAATGCGGCTTTGAAGAGGATTTCGTCCCTGCTTACCGTTGAGATTAAGAATAAGGCGAACAGGGTGAGTTCCCTGAGGAGGCGGATGGTTCAAGAGCCTAAGTCTCTTGAGGAAGTAAACGGACGGAAGTCGAGTCTGATGGCAACCCTTGTAAAAATGGGACTGATTGGGACTTAAAGGAGTCACGCTATGTCAAACTCAATTGAGACAAAAAAAATAGACGAGGCAGTTAAAACTCTTAAGGAGGAACTTGCCAGGCTCTCCGGTGAGGTCCTTGATTTAGCTCCTTATGACTTTGGCTCATCGGATCTCAGTCTTGTGATTGAGAGAACTCAAACTGAAAATCAATCTTTACAAAGCAGTATCGAACAGCAAACTTCACAACTCGCAGAACTTGACGATGAAGAGCGCCTTCTTTGTCAATCCAGATTCACCAATGAAATGGATGAGATCCTGGCCGAAGAGGAAAAGTCTCTGGAAAGCTTAAGTGCAGCTTCGCCGACCTCATCCAAGCCCCAGCCGAGTTAGCTCGATCAACGCTGGTTAAGACCTTTTCTAATAGTACGTGTGCCTGGAGCTTTCCCGCTCTTGAGTTCTCTGGTATCTTTATGGACATGCTTTCACTCAAGAATCGAGTCCATTGGGTTCAGGCCCTAGCGGTATTATTAGGTTTTGGTGTGGTGTGCGGACTTCCTAGTGCCCATTTGACCGGCGACTTTAAGGTCTATTTATCTACTGCGATGGAAATGTGGGATCGGGGTGAGTGGCTTCATCCTCTCTTATATCAGCACTCCAGTTATTTTAAGCCGCCTTTTCAATATTGGGCAACTTTGCTGGGGTGGAAAATTTTTGGTTTCGGTAATTTCGGTGCCTATTTTCCATCCGTAGTAGCACTCGCGCTGACCACTCTCTTGATTGGGCAAATCTCTCTTTTTTTTAGCAGACAAAATCGAGTCGTCCCTCAGGCTTGCGCTGGTCTCTGGTTTGCGGGCAACATCGCTTCGATGTGTTATGGCACAGTCACCCAGATGGAGGTTTGGGTAGCGCTCTTTGCGACGCTGGGCGCTTGGTTGATGCTGCGAAGTTTTTATGACTCAGAAGGCACAGTACGGCCTATTTCTAATCCGGATTGGAAATCGCTCACGTTTTACTTCATCGCCGCGGGGGTTTCGTCTTGGGTGAAAAGTCCGATTTATTCGATCTTTTCGATTTCGAGCCTTTGGGTGTTTTTAGGTCTTTTGGGCAGAAACGATCTTTTTAAGAACTTTCGTTTTTATTTCCTTCACGTACTGGGAATCGCTGTTGGTTTGACTTGGTATTTTGCGATTTGGTTGACCGATCGTGAGGCTTTTCTCTCTCGTTATGTCGGCCAGGAAAGCGTAGGCAAGCTCAGTGGCAACGGAGTGAGTGTTATTCAACTCTTATTGGATTTTTCAGTCTGGTGTAGTCCGCTTTTCCTTCTGCTTTGGATGCTGATTGGCATCCCATTTTTTCACCGAAACTCTCAGTTTAAATCATGGTTTGATCGGCTAAAAGAGCCCAGAAATGCCTGGATATTGGCCAATTTATTGCCACCCATTCTTTTTTTCTTTTCTTTTCCTTATCGATTGGAAGCTTATCTCTATATTACGCTGCCGTTTCTAGCGCTTCTGATGGAGTGGGAACTTCCTCAGCTACATGGATCGGCCTGGGTAGCGGGTGGGAGCGGGATTTTTTTTGGATTAGCCGCTTTTCTTATAGGAGTCGTTTTTACTTTTTCTCATTTGGTCCATTTTTGGGTGGGCGCTTTATTTTGTTTTATAGCTCTAGTCATGAGTGGCGTGGGTATCCGGTTTATATTTGAAAAAATAACCAGAAAAGAGGAAAAAATAAAAAATGGTCGTCTGTGGGTTCAAATGGCCTGGACTTCATTACTCTTGGTCGTTGTGGTTCGTTGGGCTGCGGCCTCTTTAGGGACGATCGACCTTGCGTTTTTCCGTAGTTTTGTAGAGCAGCACCCCACGGCACAGCTCGGACTTTACGATCCAACCCATGATATTTGGCATGAGCGAGCGACTTTGGGAGTCACTGTTGGCAAGGTGGCTTATTCAATTGATAGTGTCCAGTCTGCTGTTGAGTTTTTGAAGGCGGGCGGGGTGATTATTTTTAATGAAGACTATGTGAATCATGAGGTTCTCGAGGTTGAGCATCTCTTTCATCAGCAAAAGGTTGAGGATCAATTTGGATTCCTGCAGAGCCAAACGTGGTATCGCCCAAAAAGGGCCTTTTATTTACCGACTCCGGAGGCCCTAATCAAAATGACTTCTCGAACTGATCCGGAGTGGATGAGGCAGTTTATGAAAAAGTATCGGGTTCTTTTTATCGAGAAATCCGGAGCGCGGCCATCATGAGTTTAGCGAGCATTGAATCGCTGGTCAGGCTTTTTTGCGTCCATGGTTTTTTGGGTCGTGCACAGGACTGGGATTCTATCCTGCCGAAAAATTTGCATCGTCACGATTGGGACCTCTTTAGTCCTCAGAATCAAGGAAAAGTCACTTTCAGCTTTCAGGCTCTTGCTGAGAAAATCAATGACGATGGGGCTCTTCAATCGGGCCCCCGAGTTTTCGTGGGGTATTCTTTTGGGGGGCGAGTCGGGCTGCACGCCTTAGTGCAGCGCCCCGAGATTTGGGATGCCGCTGTGATCATCTCAGCTCATCCAGGATTGAAAGAGCCCGAAGAGCGAGAAATGCGAATGAGATCCGATGAGATTTGGGCCGAACGGTTTGAGACTCAGGATTGGGACTCGCTCATGGCACTGTGGAATTCTCAACCCGTTTTTGCTGGGCGAGAAGCCCCTCTGAGACATGAGTCAGATTTTTCAAGACAGAGTCTTGCCTCTGCATTACGGAGTTGTTCTTTAGGTCTGCAGCGTGATTTGAGACCGGAGCTGAGTCAGTTGCGAGTGCCTATCCTTTGGGTTGTGGGTGAACAGGATCGTAAATTTTTAGACTTGGGTCGAGAGGTTGCCTCACTGAATTCTCAAACTCAATTGCAGATTATTCCTGGTGCATCTCATCGCGCTCCCTGGGATCGATCCGAGGCATTTGTCAAACTTTTAAGGGAGTTCTTGTTGGAAGGGGCCTATTCTAAGATGGCAGAATAGGCCCCGTTCATACGGCGCTGCAGTTAAGTCGCACCGTCTACGTCAACGAGATTACGGATGACTGCTTTGCATTGAGTGAGGGTAAACGGCTTGGGTAAGTAATGGGGACCGTAGTGCCCCATTTTCTTGCTGAAGTGGTCCACCGGGATCGAGGACATGAGAACGATTGGCGTTTCAGGGCATTCTTCCCGGCATTGGTACCAGAATTCGATTCCAGTATTGCCGTTCGGTTTAAGGTAGATATCCGCCAAGATCACTCGATATCGAAAAGTCCTAGCCCTCCGAATGGCTTCCTCAGCCGACTCAACCCAGTCAATCTCGACCCCATAGATCGATGATTGAAGGGCGAGGGAGATGAGGGGCTTCATCCAGAGGTCATCTTCGACGACGAGTGCTTTTTGGGGGGCACTCTTGATCATTGAGTTGAACTGGCTCATGCCCTTAGTTCTCCCACTCGACAGTTTCCCAGGCGTCTGGGCTCCATTTCCATGCGGCCCGAGTCCCGAGGAGGGATTCAAAAACTAGTTTGCACTCAGTGGGTGAAAATGGTTTTTGAAGATAAGGGGGGCTAATTGAATCCTGACCGACAGTTGCGAAAAATCGGTCTAAGCTGAGTGCTGAGGTGATGAGTACAGGCGTTCCGGGAAGTATTTCTTGGCAAGATCTCCAAAAATCAATCCCGGTGGATTCACCATCTAAGAAAATATCTGCAATGATAAAGTCATAGGGATTGGGGGTCTTGTTATAAAACGCCTCATCTAGACGGGTCATCGCTTCCTCGGCACTCGTGACCCAGTCGAGGGTTAGGTTAGGGGCAACCGCTTTGAGAACTTGCTCCATGACGGTGCTGAGTTCAATGTCATCCTCAACGAGTAGGGCACGGACTCGTTTTTTTACGGGTAGGGTGGTAACAGAATTCCTTTCCATAGTTCACTCCATTCTCTTAAAGGCCGGTTTTGGGTCGATTCGCTGGGTGTCTGTAAGGAATCATTACAAAAATTAGGCCAATAAAATAATTTTAGTGAAGTTAAATATTTAAACATTTGTTTTATATGAAATTAAAATTTTGCGTGGTTTTTTGCCTCATATTGCGGGTATTATTTCCCTATAAAAAATAAGAAAGTAGCGATTCAATTTTCATGAAGTTTAAAAAATATGACAATTTGAGTCGGCCTAGGTTGTTCTGTTTTTCATCAATTCTTGGTGATTCAGTGCTTATGGCTTCTTTGTCTGGGTTGAACACATCTGTATTTGCTATAGGCCCGCAGACTTTAGAGAAAGCCTGTCAAGCTGAGGGTCTGAAGCTCGATGGGGGTTCTGTCGGTGCGAGGCAACAAAGAGGCGTTTTAATCCCCTTTTTGAAACTGATGAGAAGATTCTCTGTCAGTATGCTACCGAGCTAAAAAAGATTTGTGCGGATGATTCAGGATCGGGTGAGAAGTTTCTTGATTGGGTTTATCCGGATCGATGCTATTGCCAGGTCACCCGTCAGTATTTGAGTGTACCGTTAAGAAGTGAATCTGAAAATGGCAAGCGAAGGGATGAGTTTTCAAAGAGGAACCATTCCAGTTCCTATGATCCAATTACCCAGCAAATGATAATAGAAGAAACTACGGAGCTTGATCTGAATCCAATTATGGCTCCCATTCGGGAGCAAGTCAATCAATGCAAAATCGTAGGTCGGGCGATCCTCGCTCACCATTAAAAGGCCTCAGGGAGAAGTTGCGCGCTACCTTCAGTTCCTGGTGTCAGTGACTACATAAGTCAAGAAGTAGAATCGATCGAAAAAATCCTCGCATTAATCCCCAAACATCAGCTTGATCAAAGACCGGGGGCGAAATCGGTTTTAGTGACGGAGGCGACTGAGAGTGTTCATGGAGGGCGGATCTTGCAAGTGCGAAAGAGATCGGATTCAGTGGATTGGTTAGAAATGTCAGATGAGCCGGACGCTCAAGGAAGCTCAGAATATGGGGCTTTGATCCTTGGACCGGTTTTGAGTCGCTACTTTGGATATTCTCGTTTAGAGGCAGATAAGCAGCACGTGACGATGCCAGATTTCATTGAAATTCAAGGAGCTCAGAAAAAGCTCAATGATGCGATCAACGCGTTGAATTCGAAGTCGGTTTCAGGTGAGGGTGGAGATCACGCGTGGGGTGATCCGAAAGGCCCCATTTCAACCCAGGTCTATGATGCTCTTCCAGGAGTAGTGACGCCGAAAATTTATTTGAGGCGATTTGCAGAGAAGAGAGTGGGCAAGTTGATTCACGAGATCTTGAGGGTGTTCTCCTTCGTCGTCAAGAGTTCCTAGAAAAGGTCGTTCAATCGCTAGATAAAAAGGATCACTTGATTGGGGTGCACCCAGCAAAGTAGTTAGACTCTAGCGGTTCTGACAATGGAGCTGAGGATTGGTGGCTGACTTGTGCGTGTTCCAAGACTTAATTTGCTCAAGTGAGGAAATAAAATCATCAAGATCAGAATTTAAGGATGGGTTCTCGATCTCCATTGCAGTCCGATCGAGATCGGAAATTAAGTCACTGTAGACGGCTTTTAGATGGCTGAGTGAGGTAGCTAGTTTTGAGCCGGGGCGATAGGTTCTGATTAGCTTTTCAGCCTCTGCGTTTTTCCATTGGCTTAGATTGTCACGAATGATTTGAACATAGTCTTTTTGTTTTGCCGCCCGGAGTGCCTCGAAATCCTCGATGGGTATAAATCTACTTACGTGGTTATTCGTAGACTCGCGCCTGATTTGTTCAAAAGCCTCTCGTTCGTCATCGGCTGGATCGCTCTTGAGTCCAGTTTCGTAAAGTCTGTCGATCTGTGCGTGAAAGTGGTTAATCGTGGGTGCATAGGGCTCAAATACGGGCAGTGTTATTGGCTGTGCAAGTGTCGTAGTGCTGGTCAATGGAATGATTCCAAAGCTCAAAGCAGTTAAAAGGATCGCAATAATTTTAGTTTTAATTCTCTTCATAACTCTTCTAAATAGAGCAAATACTGTACCGTCCAGATGGGATATTTGGGTATCCATCAGTTTTGATGGGTTAGTGATTAAAAGATGAGATCTGAGAGGTACTCTATGTTTAATATTAAGGCTACTGTAAAAAAGTTCTACAGTTGGCAGCAAAACCTTGAGTATGATTGAGAGAGATGAAGTTCTCAGAAGAAAGTCCTCAGCCTGGATTAGTCAGGGCTAAAGTGGGCGCTGAACACTCTGGAGGTGTTTTAAGAGGCTCAGTTCAAGATCTGCAAAGCGGGCGGCGAAATCGTGAATTGGAGTTTAAACCCATTTTGGGTCATAGCCCGAAAATCAAAATTCTTCTAGAACAGGTATCGCGTGTTGCTGGTGCCAACTCCAATGTTCTCGTTTTAGGTGAAAGTGGGAGTGGAAAAGAGGTCATCGCGCGGGCCATCCACGCTCAGAGTGTTAGGCGTCTCGGGCCATTCGTGCCTGTGAATTGTTCGGCACTTCCCGAGCAGCTCTTAGAGTCAGAATTTTTTGGGCATCGCAAAGGAGCTTTTACAGGCGCTGCTGAAAGTCGGCGTGGACTATTTGAAGAAGCCGAGGGAGGCACTCTTTTTTTGGATGAGATTGGTGATATGCCTACCGCTCTCCAAGCTAAACTTTTGAGAGTCTTACAGGATAAAAAAGTGAGGCCTTTGGGAGAGAATGCGCTTCGTACGGTGAATGTCCGAGTGATTGCCGCGACTCATCAGCCTCTGAAAAAACTCGTTTCAGAGGGTCGTTTTCGTGAGGACCTTTACTATCGACTCGCGGTTGTGACCTTGACGGCTCCGGCATTAAGGGATCGACGGGAAGATATCCCAGAAATCGCCCAGGCATGGATCAGTCAGTATTGTAAAATATCCGGGATTGCTCCGCGTCAAATTAAGCCTCAAGCGCTTAATAAATTGATGCGTTTTTCGTGGAGGGGTAATGTCAGAGAATTAGAGAATGTTTTAGAGCGCGCGATGATTTTCTCGGATGGTTTATGGATCGAAGACCTTGATATCGAACTGGCTAATGAAGTCGTCGATAGGACCCCTTGTGATGAACAGGGTCTTCCTTCACTGTTTCAGCGACTGACCAAGTTACCAACCTTAGAGGAGTTGGAGAAAGCTTACATTGATCATGTTTTGAATCGCACTGGAAATGCTAGGGAAAAAACGGCTAGACTACTTGGAATTGATCGAAAAACTCTTTACAGGAAGGTTCAGGAGATTCAATCGATCACACCATCGGAGGAGGAGCTGTAGTTGAAACTCGATTCAGGTAGGATTCAGTTTCGAAAATGAGGGACTGAATTTCTGCAGCGTCAGTTTTTTCAGCAGCTTCTTCGAGTCGTTTTCCAATCCAACCTAACTCCTCAAATCCGTAACTCTTTGCATTACCCTTGAGCCGGTGGCCGAGGGATTGAATTTTTTCAAAACTAGCATTTTCGAGTAGCCCCTTGAGCTCGCCCAGTTCTTGACGACGGTGATTCAGGTACTGAGGGGCGAGTGCTGCAATTTGATTTTCTAGTTCCTCTAGGGCCTGGTCTCGGTCTCCTGCTCTTGTAGTCGTTTTATTGAGGTCAGTGGCTACCAAATGACGAGTGAAATTCATAATGGCGCGTCGCAGTTGATTGGGCGAAATGGGTTTAACCAAATAGGCCGAAAATTGAGAGCTTTTATAGCGATCTGAAACCGACTCTTGATCATGAGCGGAGACTGCTATTACTGGAGTGAGAGATATTTTCTCCTGAGTCTCCCAGTCTCTTATGAGCTGGGTAGCGGTGTATCCATCCATTTCGGGCATTTGAAGGTCCATGAGGACCAGGTCAAACTTTGAGGCTTTGAACTTTTCAACGGCAATTCTGCCGTTATCTGCGAAGGTGAGCTTGTAGGGGAGTGATTTGAGATAGGTTTTGACCAAAAACTGATTATCTTTTGAATCATCGACAGCGAGAATTCTAAGAGGCCGGGAATCATGGAGTAGTTCGACGTGTTGGCGGGCAGGCTCGGGTGCAACTTCGGCCTTACGCTTAGAGGTTTTAATTGAATGGTGCCCAGTTACGGATTGTTCAATCGTTTCTAAAAGTTGAAATGGTTGGATCGGCTTAAAAATGAGGTGACGGATTTCTTGTTCTGCTAGTTTCTCAATCTCGCTAGAAGATGTGGTGGTCTTGATTAAGAAAATCCAAGAGTCAGTCGATATGGCCTCACGACGTAAGCGTGAGAAGAGCTGATTGAGGGAGTTTTTTGCAAAATCATAGTCCACAAAAACGAGCTCTTTTTTATGTGAGTTCGGAGAAAATTCAAGAAAGAGGGAGTTGAGGTGGTTCACCGATTGAACCCGAGATGCCTTCCCTCCGCATTGGTGAATGAGTTCTGTTAAGGTGCTGGCTACGGTATCATTGGGTTCTGCAATCCAGGCATCAAAGGGAGGGAGTCCAAGAGACTGAATTTGATGCTGAATGGTCGTGTCCTGTGCAATATTTAAGGGCAAGGTGAAGTAGAATCGACTTCCCAGATTCTTCTGGCTTTCCACTGAGAGAGTGCCGCCCAAGAGAGAAACCAGATCTTGTGAGATACTCAGGCCGAGTCCCGTTCCTCCGAATCGCCGACGAACTGTAGAGTCCCCTTGAACAAATGCGTCAAAAATCTTGTCAATCTTGTCCTGGTCAATTCCCATTCCGGTGTCAATGACAGAGAACTGAATCCAGGCTTCGTTTGATTTTTTCTGGAGCTTTACTCTCAGGACAACTTCGCCTTGCTGAGTGAATTTCACTGCATTGCCGAGGAGATTAGTGAGGATCTGCTGAAGTTTTACCGGATCGCCTGCAAGTTGGAGGGGAACATCGGTGTCGATGTCGAGGATGAGTTCGACACCATTGGCTTGGGCTCCGTAAACGGCTAGATCAATGGACTTTTCTAAGAGTGAGTAGAGATTAAATTGGATATTCTCCACCTTAATTGTGCCTGATTCAATGCTCGAAAAGTCAAGTAGGTTATTCAGAATTTCTAAGAGTCCCGTGCTCGATTTTTGGAGAATCGATAGGTATTTTTGCTGCTGCTCGGTTGGCTGAGTTTCCGAGAGGAGATGAGTCATGCCCAAGATGGAGTTCATTGGGTTTCTCATTTCATGTCCCATTCGCCCTAAGAAATCAGATCGAATGCGGAGGGCGTCATAAAGATTCTCGACCCCTGGTCGAAAAACATACAGCGCCTCAAGCGCTAATACGAGTAGAGTGAAAAAAAGTAAGAAAAGCTCGGTTCGTTTGAACGAGAGGATTTGATTCTCAAGACTTTGGTCGTAGAATTTAGAAATCTCTGTAAGCGCTGTTCTGTAGCTAGATTCCTGATTTAATAAGTTGAGGGCTTGGGCTGCAACTGGACGCTCAGGTTTGGCAGAACTGGCGGGATTCACAGGACTGATCGAGTTCAGTGAGTGAATCTGTTCAATGAGGGGAGCCAGTCCGGAGTTCATTCGATTGAGAGCTCGCTTGAGACTTTGAGTATTTTCAGGCGAAGGCGCTGCGCTAAGGTCTGAGTTAATTCCTAATGTTTTAAGGAGTTCTCCATTTTTTTCGAGCTCTGTAGCCAGCGACTCGATGAGGTCCATTTGGAGCTTAATTTGTGAATCTTTGGAACTGAACTGAAGGGAGAGAAGTGCTTTACGTAGATTCTCACTATCGTGGATTTGCCGCTCGAGAAGACGGAGTTTTCCTTGGTCTTCGGTTTGTCGTACTAAAGAGGTTTGGATAATGATTTGTCCGGAGATTGCAAGAGTGGCCACAGCTATGAGTGCAGCAACGTATCGAATCGTCAAGTTTTTCGGTAAAATCCGATCGGCTCCAACTCGAATCACCTGGTCTAATTTAAGCGCCTTTTGATAAAGCTGAGAAACTTTTGGGTGCATGATGACACATCCTAGTTATTTTTAAAGGAAACGAATTACATTTCCCCAGACTGGGATACGCTTCCAGATCCAGAATGTTGCGAAATAAAATTTAAATGAGAACTCCCAGGAAGTTTTTTAGTCGAATATTCAATATTTTATTTTTCCAAACCCTCTCGCTCTGATACGTTCTATTCCCAGGTGAAACTCTGTGCCTGTACGGACTCAGTTTAGAAAAACAACACGAAATTTCTTCTTACCGAGGTCTAAATGCAGGGATTTGAAGTTAGTCGAGATCCAGCCCGCCTCCCTTTAGAGGCCCGAGTCCATCCAAAATGGGAGATCCTGAAGCTGAAAGCTCCGATCGCAGGGGTATTGGTTCCCCTGGATCAGGTGCCTGACCCTGTTTTTTCTCAGAAGAGCGTTGGAGACGGAGTCGCGATCGATCCGACGGGAAATGAACTCGTTGCTCCTTGTGATGGAACAGTCTTGCAGGTTCATCCCTCTGGGCATGCTCTTTTCATGAAAACCAAAAAGGGACTCGAGCTTTTGATGCACATTGGCCTCGAGACGGTCAAGCTCAAGGGTGAAGGGTTTACTCCGTTGGTTCAGAAGGGGGCTCAAGTCATTGAGGGTCAGCCGCTGATTCGATTTGATGCCGATCGAGTTGCACGAAAAGCAAAGAGTCTCTTGACGATCGTGGTTTTTAGTCATTCTGATCGAATTGAAAGTATTGAAGTTCTTGGGATGAGTGGAGACTCTCCTGTCTTAACGATTCAGGACCCGCTGATGCAAGTGCGGATGAGATCGGGGTCAAATGCTCAGGTTGATCAACTTGGTATGAATGGATCGGCCTCTCTCTCCGGTGGGCAGTCGCTATCGGAGTCTCTTAAAATATTAAATCCAACCGGTCTTCATGCCCGACCCGCATCGATTCTTGTGAATCTCTCAAAGAAGTTCACCTGCGAAATATCCCTAGTGAAGGGAGACCAACGAGCTAATGCAAGAAGCTTAGTTGCGCTCATGAGCTTAGAAGTTGGAAACGGTGATCTGGTCCAGGTCGACGCCCGGGGGGAGGATGCTGAAGCAGCCGTCGCGGCGATCTCCCAGGCAATTCGAGATGGATTAGGGGAGAAAAGTGAGGAATCTGGGGCGCATGCGCCAGATGCATCTGCTTTACCCGTGAAGGGGGATGTTCAGGTTCAGTCCAATACCGCTGTCTCTGAGGCAAGTGCAGCTCCTCCCTCTACGAGTCGAGTTCTGAGAGGGGTGACCGCCTCTCCGGGACGAGCCGTAGGCGCCGTTTTTCAGCTTAAATCTCAGGAGATTGTAGTCCGGGAAAAAGGAGAGTCGGAGGAAAAGGAGTCCGAACGACTGAATCACGCTCTTTGTGAGGCCAAGTTTCAATTAGAGACGATAGCAGGACTTTTAAAGAAAGAGGGTGATTCGAGTCGTGCCCTGATTTTTGAGGCTCACCAGGAGCTCTTAGAAGATCCAAATCTCCTGGATCTTGCTCGTCGGCAACTCTCCAAGGGCAAGAGTGCTGCTTACTCGTGGAAAGTAGCTTACCTTCAAGCAGCTGATCAGCTCGCCTCGCTGAATAATCAGCTCCTAGCCGCTCGCGCGACAGACGTTCGAGATGTTGGGCAGCGAGTGTTGAGGCTTCTTGAGGAAGTTCAAGCTACCGGCGGTCAGTTTCCAGCGAATTGTATTTTGGTGGCTGAAGATTTAACCCCTTCAGACGTGGCGGGCCTGGATCGAGAACGAGTCATTGGGTTGGTAACAACGACCGGTGGATCGACGTCTCACGTTGCCATTTTGGCCCGGTCGGTAGATTTGCCTGCGCTGGCGGGTGCTGATGGTTCCGTCCTTCAAATTGAGAACGGGACGCTGGTTGTATTAGATGCAACTCACGGGGAGTTAAGGCTTCAACCTACGGAGGCCGAACTTGCTGAGTGCCAGGCCAAAAAGCAGGCCTATGAAATTCAGAAAAAAGCTGAAGCAGAGAGAGCTCATGATCCTGCAGTCACCCAGGACGGGCGAAGGGTAGAAGTAGTCGCTAACCTCAAAGGCTCGAAAGAGTCGACCCATGCGGTGGGTATGGGGGCCGAGGGGGTCGGTTTATTGAGAACAGAGTTTCTCTTTATGAATCGAGATTCAGCTCCCAATGAAGAAGAACAACTGACCTCCTATCGAGCGATTGCTCAGGCTTTTGGAAAAGAACGTCCTGTCATTATTCGGACTCTCGACGTTGGCGGAGATAAACCGTTACGGTATCTTCCGTTGCCTCACGAAGAAAATCCGTTTTTGGGTGAGCGCGGTTTGAGGGTTTCTTTGAATCGTCCTGATGTGTTCAGAGTTCAGCTCAGAGCCATTTTGCGCGCTTCCGAGTATGGCCAAGTGAGAGTCATGTTCCCGATGGTTTCGACCATTGCAGAGTTACGTCAGGCGAAAGCGATCCTTGAAGAGGAGAGAGTTCAATTGGGTGTGGCACCCATTTCAATCGGAATTATGGTTGAGGTCCCTTCAGTTGCTATCTTGGCTGAGCAGTTCGCCCGTGAGTGTGATTTCTTCTCTGTGGGAAGTAATGATCTCACTCAATACACTTTGGCGATGGATCGAGGCCACCCTAAACTTGCCTCGCAAATGGACGGTTTGGATCCTAGCATTTTAAGTTTAATTGATCTCGCTGTGAAGGCTGCGCATAGAAATGGGAAGTGGGTAGGGGTCTGTGGCGGCATTGCCAGCGATCCTCAAGCTGTGCCATTCTTGTTAGGCTTAGGTGTAGATGAACTCAGCGTAAGTATTCCGAGCGTCCCTGCAATTAAGGCGCAGATTCGGAGACTTTCTCAGCTAGACTGTGAGGCACTAGCTGTTCGTGCCCTTCAGGCTGAGTCCGCGGCCGAGATTAGGTCCTGGGTTAAAAGCGAAGAAAACTAAGTCAGTAAAAACGGGGGGAGCACTATGTTGATCTGGAAGTCGAGTTTTGCTTTGTTGCAGAAAATCGGAAAATCAATGATGTTGCCGGTCTCAGTGCTCCCGGTGGCTGGAATTCTCTTAGGAGTGGGGAGTTCGCACTTGAGCTGGCTTCATCCGGGGGTCTCTCAATTAATGGCCCAAGCGGGAGGATCAATTTTTGGGAGTTTACCCCTGATTTTTGCGATTTCTGTAGCCCTGGGACTCGCCAACAACGATGGGGTCTCAGCTCTTGCTGCTACGATCGGGTTCGTGGTTCAGTTGGCTACGATGGGTGTCGTAGCTCAGCTGATGGGCCATGAGACTAAAATGATCATGGGGATCAATTCGATTGAGACAGGTGTGTTCGGCGGGATTTTGATCGGGGCGATTTCTGCTTCTCTATTTAATCGATATTATAAAATTAGTTTGCCCACGTACCTAGGTTTTTTTGCGGGAAAGCGATTTGTTCCCATTATTACTGCCTTTGCAGCAATTGGGATGGGGATCGTTTTGAGTGTGATTTGGCCTCCAATTGGAGCCGGTATTAGCCAGATTTCGCGATCAGCAGCCTATGGGAACCCGACTTTTGCTGCGGGTCTTTACGGGTTTGTGGAGCGGATGCTCATTCCTTTTGGATTGCATCATATTTGGAATGTTCCGTTTTTCTTTGAAATGGGTGAGTATAAAAATGCCGCAGGTCAATTAGTTCACGGCGATATTCAGCGATTTTTTGCTGGTGACCCGACGGCAGGTATTTTGGGTGGCGCCTACCTTTTTAAAATGTTCGGACTTCCAGCCGCCGCTTTGGCGATTTGGCAATGCGCTAAGCCAAGTCAGAAAGCCAAGGTGGGATCTTTGATGATTTCAGCGGCACTGACTTCATTTCTCACTGGGATCACTGAGCCGATTGAGTTTTCATTTCTATTTATCGCTCCAGGACTCTATCTGATCCATGCACTTTTAGCCGGAGCATCCCAGCTAATCTTTGGGCTTGTGGGTGCTAAGGTAGGTTTTACATTTTCTCACGGTTTAATTGATTATATTCTCTATTATTCGATCGATACTAAACCTTGGGTGGTTTTGATTTTGGGACCGATTTACGCTGCGATCTATTACGGAATATTTAAGGCTGTCATTTTAAGCTTAGATCTGAAGACCCCGGGCCGGGAGCTGGATGATCCTGACGCCCCCCTCGGAAAGTCTAAGTCCAGGGGCAGAACGATTGGACGTGCCCCTGTATTGGCTTCTCAAGCATCGTCTGAGTTGGTCGGTTTAGCTCGAGCTGCGGAGCTCGTTCGCGCCTTTGGGGGCGGTCTCAATATTGTCAGCCTGGACTCGTGCATTACGCGTCTTCGTGTTGAGCTCAAAGACCTGACTCACCTCAATGCGGAGCGACTCAAGCAATTGGGCGCAAGTGGCGTTTTGAGGGTGGGGAATGGTGTTCAGGCCGTGTTTGGACCGCTGTCGGAAAATCTCAAACAGGAAATCGAAGAGTTTCTCAAGCAGAGCGACGCCAATTCTGATCAATTACCTTCGATTGGATCCTCGAGGGTCGAAAGACTTTGGGCAGCTTTGGGGGGGCGCTCCAATTTGCTAGAAGCAGAGGGTTGCGCTGCGACCCGAGTGAGGCTAAGACTCAGAGACTTAGCTCCTCTCAATGAGGCACTTCTCAAGGAACAAGGCGTTCAAGGAGTGATGTATTTTAAGAATGGCGGGGATCAGGGCGAAGGTCATTTAATTCATTTGATCTTAGGCTCTTTAGCCCCCGAACTGGCGACCCTACTGGGGAGGTAAAAAATGGCAGAGATTGCACCGAAGAGCGGCGAGTTTTTAGATGGTAAACTGTGGTTTCAGAGAAAGGGCTCAATTGTAACTCTGGGTCTCACCTGTTCAGCTGTCGAAGAGCTCGGGGCCGTCGAGGGACTCGAGTTTCCAAACGAGGGCGACGATTTTGACAAGGGTGAGATTGTGGTCACCGTTGAGGGCTCTCAGGGAAAAATTGATGTGATCACTCCCGCTGCTGGCCTGATTCAAGAAGTAAACGAAGCTGCACAGGACGAACCTGACCGCGTGACCGAGGACCCTCTCGAAGAGGGTTGGTTGGTCAGGCTTGAGATCCAAGATAGTTCTGATCTGAAGGAGTATGTGGGCGAAGAAGATTAGTTTTCGTTAGGTCACGGTCATGAGTCAGAAATTTCGAGTCTTAGCCGCTGGATTACTGCCCGTAATTCTATTTGCCGTCATTGAGGACTATTTTGGCACCGTTTGGGGGCTTGTGGTCGGGATGGTTTTTGGAGTCGGGGAGATACTTTGGGAGTACTGGGTAGACCGCAAGGTTTCTGTGATCACCTGGGGTGGGAATGGGATGCTCCTCCTTCTGGGGGGAGTTTCTCTAGTTACGGATTCAGGGATTTGGTTTAAGTTGCAGCCCGCAATCTTGGAGGCTGTTTTTACCCTTGTGCTCTGGGGTTCTTGGTTTTCGAAGAAGCCCTTTCTTTTTCTCATGATGCAAAAGCAGGGTGGATTTTCTGGCGATTTTGAGCAGAAACTCAAACCTGGAGCGCTCGACGCTCTGCGAGATGGTTTTTCAGCAATGACTTTGAGGATGGGTTTGTTTTTTGCGATTCATGCAGTCCTTGCCGTTTGGGCAGCGCTCTATTGGTCAACATCCGCTTGGGCTACACTGAAGGGGGTCGGGCTGACTCTGAGTTTGCTTGTCTATCTGGTGGCTGAAAGCTTGGTTTTGAGGTATAGACTCAAGTCAATCCCATGAATGATTTAGTTAATTTGTCAGAAAATCAGAGCAGTTCGGAACCGGTCAATGGCCGGTTCTATATCAAGACTTTCGGTTGCCAGATGAACGTGGCGGATTCCGAGCGGATGGCGTCGTTGCTTGCCGAGCAGGGGCTTGAGCCAACCGAAGAAGCGAAGGATGCCGACGTTGTGATCATCAACGGCTGTACGGTTCGTGAGAAGGCCGTGCATAAAGCGCTTTCTACGTTGGGACAGCTTCGAGAAATTAAGAACCGCAAGAAAAAGTCTCCTCCCATTATTGGGATTGGTGGTTGCGTTGGGCAGCTTGATAAAGCTACGTTATTTAAAAAAGCCCCCGGGTTAGATTTTGTTTTTGGAACAGACACAATTGATAATCTCCCCGAGATCATTCATCGAGTCAAAAACGGCGAAAAACACGTAGTTTACGCAGATTTTGACACATCGATGGATTATTCTACAGAGACGAAGGTTTTTGGACATAAAGCCCAAGCTTTTGTGAATATTATGAAGGGCTGCGATAAGTATTGTACCTACTGCATCGTGCCTTACACTCGCGGTAAAGAAAAGTCTCGAACGATTGATGAAGTCGTGGACGATATTGCCCGCCTCGTAGCGACAGGCGTTCGTGAAGTGACTCTTTTAGGGCAGAACGTGAACTCCTTCGGTAAGGGTAATTCGAACCAAAAAAATCGTCAGCCAATGGAGCTTCATAACGTAATCGGTAAAGTGGGACCTCGCGCAGGGGAAGAGAACTTTCCTCAACTGCTGCGGGCGATTGACAGTGATCCCCGCTGTGAGGCTTTGCGTCGAATTCGATTTACATCGAGTCACCCGCTCGACTTTAGTGACGAGCTGATTGAGTGCTACGCCCCAGCCTCTCAAGGGGGGGTATCGCGCCTGTCACCTTATCTACATCTTCCTGTGCAGTCTGGCTCCAATCAAGTCCTTCAGAAGATGGGAAGACATCACAAGATTGAGGGTTATTTTGCTCAGATGGATCGATTGCGCGAAATTTGCCCGGACGTGGGATTATCAACCGATTTAATTGTTGGATTCCCTACCGAAACTGAAGAGGATTTCCAGGAAACCCTGCGCCTCCTGGACCGAGTCCAGTTTGACAATATTTATGCCTTTGCCTACTCCCCGCGACCGGGGACTCGCGCGGCTAAGTTGCCCGATGATGTTTCAGCGAAAGTGAAAAATGAGCGCCTCAATCACTTGCTCAAGTATCAACTCGAAATTGCAGAAAAACTTTACAAAACCCGCGTTGGTAAAGTGATGGAGATTTTGGTCGAAGGCGAAGCCAAGAATCAAAAAATGGCATCGACTTCTTCTATTGTGGGTCGTGTTTGGACCGGTAAAACTCCTTGTCATCGTGTTGTGAATTTCATCTCGGACTCGCCTCGAAGTTTAGTGGGTCAATTTGTTCAGGTGAAAATCACTGAAGCCACAGGGCTTTCCCTGCAGGGAGAACTCATCACGGGAGATCTTCAATGATCTTGGCCTATCGAGGACGTTGGCCTAAAATTCATGAGACGTCCTTTATTGCGCCATCAGCAGATGTGATTGGGGATGTAGAGATTGGCGAGCAATCGAGTGTGTGGTTTCAATGTGTCATTCGAGGCGATGTACATCAAATTCGAATTGGCAATCGAACTAATATTCAAGATCATTCCATGCTCCATGTGACCCGGGTCAAAAGCCCTTTGACCATTGGAGACGAGGTCACAGTGGGACATCGTGTCACCTTGCATGGTTGTACGATTGGAAATCGAATTTTAATTGGAATGGGCGCTATTGTCTTGGACGATGCTGAAATTGGCGACGATTGCATCATTGGTGCAGGCGCGTTGGTGACCAAGAAAATGAAGATTCCTGCCCGCAGTTTAGTTTACGGTTCTCCCGCTCGGGTGATTCGAGAGCTGACTGAGGAAGAGTTGGCCTTTCTGCCTAAAAGTGCCGCAAACTATGTGGGGGACTTGAAGGATTATTATGGCCTCATTCCTGGCCCTGCTCGAGCTGGCAAAGGCACGGAAAACGTTGATTTGACAGCGGTTCGTCTTCGGAGTGGAATAGACGACGGTTTCGATGACTCGTTTGATGGTGGGGATCCTTAGAGCGTCGGACCGAGTTGGGCCCTTTGCGCCTGGGATTGTTAACGGTCGTTTTCTGGGAATAATTGGCGTGGCGCAGTATCGAGGCTTTCGTGGTCTGGATCCGATTCAAACAGTTCGAGGTCAGACCCTCGAACCGAATTCCAGCCCAAGTCTTCTAAACAACGAAACAGACGAATGAGATAAGACTCAACTCCATTGACTTGGCTGGGGTGAATTCCGTGAATTAATACGGTCGCGTGGACGTCTCGCCCTGCCTTTGCGCTCGCACGAAGACCCAGGCAGAGTCGCTTGTTGCTATCTTTATCTTCAGAGTTGCAGGATTGAAGGTGCTCTCCGAATCGATCCTCGGCAGTTCGAGTTCCGAATTTGCCTGAAGAAACCAACCCAATATAACGATGAATTTTGTGGAGTTCTCCGCTCGCATGAAGAGCCTGTACTTTTTCGCGGAGTGGTTTTAATTTTTCTAGAAAGTCGTCACGGCTGACTGAGGTTGAATCAAGATCGACCTTTTCGAGTTTGAACTCATCTTTTCCGTCATGAATTAAGTAGACTGCGCTGGATAAAGAGGCAGATTCGGGAGAGGGGTGAAACACACCAACCTTGTGAGTGTGACCTGGAGTAGAGATTTTCCTTGGCTCTTCAGTTCTTGGTCGCTTATTTCCATAGGCTGAAGTTGCAGAGGGGGTTGTGAACCAGAACGATAGAATGGAAACGAGCAAGACTTTTGAAAACAAATTCATAAATGTCGGGGGAAAGTAGCATCGATTATGTAAAAAGTCTAATGCTTAGATCTACTTAATGGGGTTCATGAACTTGAACGTCGGTGGTTGCCTCAATACTGGAGTTGAATTGTTTTTCTGATTTCCTTCTGGTTCACTCGATAAAATTCGGTTACAACTAATTTAGTTTTTATTGCAACCTTTGGGGGAAACTTATGAAAAAAACAAAACAAGTTTTGGTGGGTTTAGTTACTTTTATGAGCGGAAGTTTGGCCTATGCAGACCGGGTTGAAGTGGCGGTTGAGACGCTTTTAGCACCGACCGTGGGATATGAGCAAAAAAACAATATTCAAGTTGTTCTCTACGGAGAGCTTCCGAACAAGTGCTACAGTCTCGACGAATATCAGGTTGAAAAGTCTGCTGACCTAAAAATAGTCCGAGTTCGCCAGTATGCTCAACGTGAAGACTCTGGGATGTGTGCAGACCCAGCTCATTTGCCTGAAGATTGGAAAACTCCTGTGCCTTTTACGACTGAAGTCTCCGTGGGGCATTTAGAAGTGGGCTCAGTGAATTTCATTTATCAAAGGTCAGATCGGAGTCTAGGTGAACGTTTGGTTCACGTCGCTCCAAATACAACGCTTTCAGTAGATTCCCTGCCCTATGCCGCGATCTCAAATGTGGGTGTCGCCGACGTAATTAATGGGACTCGGGATATTCAGGTGACTTTGTCCGGCGTTCTCAATTCGTCTTGCACAGTCTTGGACGATCAAGTCAAAGTCGATCAGGAGTCCGACGTTTTTGTTTTAAAACCTACGGTAAAGACAGATCGAGCTGCTAAATGCTTGCAGGTTTTGGTGCCCTTCACAAAACGAGTGAATTTGGGTCGAGCCACTGCTGGGCGCTATCTCATCCACGCCCGGAGTATGAACGGCAGATCTTTGAATCGGGTGGTTCTAGTTTCAAAATAGCGGGTTTTTTGATCGGGATTTTGGTAAAGAAGCGAAGTGAGTTTTAAGATTCTTTACCAAGATCCCTGTCTCGTAGTGATTGAAAAACCTGCTGGATTTCATGTTCATCCGCCTGAGAATTCAGTTCATAAAATCCCGGCAGGTTTGAACTGTCTGCAAGTCTTGAGAAATCAGCTCAATACCTATCTTTATCCAGTTCATCGCCTAGATCGGGCGACTTCTGGAGTTTTGATTTTTGCTCTGACTCCTGAGAGCGCCCGGTCTCTTGCTGGTCAATTTAAAAGTAGAGGCGTGCGTAAGGTTTATTATTGTGTTGCTCGTGGATGGGTGGAGGAGCGGGGTGTGATTGATTCGTCCCTCGCATCCGTCGTTAAGGGTGAGGAGCATCAGTCTGAAAGAGTTGAAGCGATTACTCACTTTGAAAGTTTAGCTCAGCTGGAGCTTCCTCAATCCGTCGGACGGTACACGACTGCTCGATATTCTCTCGTGCGCGTCGTGCCCGAGACGGGGAGAATGCACCAAATCCGGCGTCATTTTGCTCACCTTCGACACCCTTTGTTGGGTGATACGGTTTACGGTGACGGCAAGCAAAATCGTTTTTTTAAGGAACAGCTTAAGATTCAAGGTCTCATGCTAAAAGCCTATTCGCTAGAATTTCAGCATCCTGAGACTGGGCAGACTGTCCGGGTTCAGGGTCGCTGGAATCATGTGTGGCACCAGGTTTTTGACGTGTTCGGTGTTTGCCCAATAGATGGGATGCTGCCGCTTTAAGCTCTCTGATTTAGCGTCTCGTGGAATGCGTGATTATAAGTCTTGTGATTCACTCACCAGTGTGTTGACGAGTTGGTTGAGTTGAGTTCTAAAATCCGAATCTGCGACCTCCATTAAGATGCCGTTCGGATCACTTTGGACGAGTTCGATGACGCCATATCCAATTGATTCCACTTTGCCTTTGGGAATTTTAGTCCCGTCTCGGTGCACAATGCCTGCTAGGGAGAGTGGTTTTGAGCCCTTGAATTGCTTAAGCCATGAAAAGACTTTACTTGAGGTGATCGATGGTCTTCCGGTTGATGGATTGATGCAATAGCGCCTATAACCGATCATTTCAGAAGCGGTTGTCACTGGGATGAAGTTTTGAAGACCGGTAGAATTGTAGCTTTGAGTAGGGTAGCAAAGATCGTGATCGTCTGTAATCAGAATGATTGCGAGTGCTGCGTTATCTCGATAAAATCCGGCATTCCGAATTTCTTTGAGGTGTTCTGGTGTGAGACTGTTACTCAGTGAATAGAGGAGTGCTTCTCCGTAGGCCTCGTCGACATCGCGTTGAATCGTGTTTAAGGTGTTACTGAGGAGGGTTTGAACTTCGTGAGGACGATAGAGTTTTGAAGACAAGACGAGCGGAGAGCCCATTGGTGCGTAGAGTCGGCCAGAGTGAGGTGATGACCCTCCATGAGCTAGCATCACTCCAATTTGGTAATCGATCGCAGGGTCGATTTGAGTAATGAATTGAGGAATGATCTCGGAGAGTCGCGATCTCCTGCTGTCCAGAGAATGAGACGCGTCTTCTACAAAGAGAAAGTCGATCTTGGTATCTGCTCTCACGGTTTTGGTCGGCGGCGCTGGATTCTTTCCGTTTGAATTTGATCCTAGTGCAAGCGTGATGTCGTTCAGCTTGACTAACTTGCCGCATCCGAGCATTGATGCAAATAAGGTGACCCAACTGATTTGTTTCAAAGAAAAACTTAAAATGCGTTTTGAATTTTTTAACATTTTTTCTCCTTTCGAGGCTAATCTGAAGTTGAATCAGATTTGATCTTAATTTCTCCGGACAGGGGCTTTAGTTTTTCGATTAATGCTCCGGGGTTTCTAATCGAGTTAAATACAATTTCCACCCGACGGTTTTTTGCCCATGCTGACGGATTATTTTTTGGGTCGATTGGGTGGAGATAGCTCAGTGCCTTGAGTTCAAGTTTGGCCGCATTTAATCCACCTTTGATGAATCCGTTTTTCACGGCCTCTGCACGTTTTTGGCTGAGTTTTAGATTGTAATTAAAACTTCCTCGTTGATCAGCGTAGCCCAAAATTTCAGTATTCGCTGACGCCTCGTTTGAGTCTAAATATTTTCCAAGATCCTCAAGAATAGATTGCATGTCGGGATCCATGTCGGCGGAAGAAGTTCCGAAAAAAACTCGCTGTGGATCTAAAATAATAGAGAGTCGATTTGATGCTGTCGCTTTTGGACTTGATGAAGCTTCTTTGCTATGAGAACCCCCTATTTTTATAGGAATTCCAACTTGAATGCCAAGCCAAGCTACGTAAGCCTGCTGTTCTCTAGAGAATGTGTTGGTGGAGAGTTGAGTCCAAAAGCGAATGGGGTAAGCCTCAGAGGGGATTTCATAGATCCCTTTTAGTCCGATCAGAACAGAGTTGGTGGAAAGTCCTTGAGTAGGTGCGTAGGTGGTATCAGTTCCAAAAGCAAGATTAACGACTGGTCCGATTTGCCACCGGTTATTGATTCGATACCTAGGGTTTAGTTCTAACAAGCCCGCTAGAGTTTGGATGCTAGCTTCTTGGCTGACTGAGGTCTTGCCTGCAACTGAACTATTCATCCAACCAATGCCTGCATCTATAATCCAGTGTTGTGCTTGGAAAGAGAGATCGAGGTTCAGTAGGTATTGTGCTCCTTGTGGGGACTCTGAATAGCTGGAGCTATAAATTCGACTATAGCCGCCTGCTATTCCTCCAAATAGAGTCCACGGAGAGCTTGAAGAGGAGGGTTCTGATACCGAGGTCGTGATAGTTGGTCTAAAATACTCCTGAGAGGCTATAGATAAATTTGGTGTAACTAAATAAAAAAAAGATATAATAAAAGATAAGATGAAGAGATCAAGGAAATTAAGCACCTGACATACCTCATTTGATAATCTAAAAAAAATTTAACAGAGCAAACATCATATAATTATAAAATTTAAATTTGCAAATAAAATAAATTACAAACAGAATAGTATTTGTATTTATATAATAATCTACCGAGTTATCTGATATTGGAGTGAAAATGGTAGAAGTCGGACTGATTTCTTCAAGTTCAGTTATCGTTGATCATATCAATAGTATTTGTCGAGAGTTTGATTATTCGACGAAGTCTTGGTCAAGTCTTAGTGAATTTATGGAGGCAGAACCTGACTGCAGAGTAGTGATTGTATGCGCATCTGAACAGCAGGGTAAAATACGCGATAATGCTGCAGAGTGCTGTCAGGTTGCCAAGGCCATGTGTAATGACGCATTTGTGGTGTGCATTGTAGAAAAAGCGGTCAAAAGAGATCAGCTTCCATTTTTGAAAAAATCGGGTGCAGATCTTATTCTTAATGATGATCAGCTCATCGAGATGAGTAAATTAGAGTTTTTGTTGACTCAAGAACTGAAGGTTCGATTTATTCCTATTAAGTTGAGCGAAATTAGACCAGATTCTGAAATTGATTTTCATATTTACCATCTTGTACCGCATCGAGGCAAGTTTTTGCCCTGCTCTCAGCCTGGTTTGGTTACCTCTGCGCATCTCGAAAAGTTGAGGAAAGGTTCTGAGTTTTACATTAATCGGCGAGATCTGCCGAAATTTCGAGCCTATTTGGAGGCTCGTCCAGTGGTTTCTGCTCAGGATCTATTGAGTCGATGCCGAGTTCGATTCTTGAGTCTCTGTGTGGCCTATGCTGAGTTAGTATTTTTATTAACAGATCAGGCTGAATTAGGTTCTTTTGAGCGAGGTACTGAGCTAGTGGGACAATGCAAGGCCTTGTGCTCAGATTTAGTTTCTGTCGTAGCCGAATTTGACGAGGTTTGGGATGTGATTGATCACTCGGCAATTGGAAATCTGGCATCTGTTGAGCGATCCACCGCCGTTGCGACTTACGTCGCTGTATTTGGCCTGAGAATGAATCCCGAAAAGGTTGAATCCGCGATGGTGGGAGCTTTAATGTCAGATATCGGTTTGCTTTTTTTGAACTCTAAAATTCTAAAAAAGATGAGATCCGGTGAGCCCTTGCTCGATGCCGAATATGCCCAGTATATCCGCCATCCGATGATCAGTGTTGATCTAGCATTGGAGCGGAAACTTCAGGTGGATTCGGACCTTCGGAAGATGATTTCCATGACTCATGAGCGCGATGATGGTAAGGGCTTTCCTGATCGTACCTTAGGCGCTCGGATCCCATTTGAGTCTCATTTGATTCAATTTTGTCAGGAACTTGATGCTAGGACCTTACCTATTCTTGGAGAATTTAGGCGAAATCCTCGTCAAGTTCGAGCTGAATTCGTCGAGGAGGCTATTTCAGATATAGATCGCTTTGGAGCTGATTTTTGTCACCAGCTCGAGAAAGCTTGGGGAACCTTCAACGAAGAGACCGTGCGTCATCCCTACTCTGATGATGCCGAGCATTTTGTCTACGATGTGTTAACGCGCCACATTCGGAAGTGAAGTCTTGCAGTTGATGTGTGGTTTTGAAGAGTGAATGCTCTGAATTTGCAGATGACTCACGCTCATGATTGAAAATCGGACTGATTTCAATGTATGCTGCTTGTCATGAAAACTAAAAAGATCTTTGTACCGTTACTCGCTTTGATCTGGTCACTCACTCTTCAAACCTCTGCCTGGGCAGAAACCCAAAAATCAGCCGAAATCTACCAAATTCCTGTTAAAACAATTGACGGCGAGCCAACGACGCTGAGGGCCTATCAAGGTCAGGTCATGCTGATTGTGAATACGGCATCGGGATGTGGCTACACTCCTCAGTATAAAGGCTTAGAGAGCTTGTATACTCGGTACAAATCTAAGGGACTGGTGGTTTTGGGATTTCCGAGTAATGATTTTTTTAGTCAAGAACCTGGAACGAATGCCCAGATTAAATATTTTTGTAAGAGCACTTACCAAGTCGACTTTCCCCTGTTTGATAAGGCTTCAGTGAAGGGGGACGCCATTCAGCCGCTCTTTCGGTATTTGCAAGAAAACTCCGAGGATCACTCCGCCGTAAGTTGGAATTTTAATAAGTATCTTGTGGGCCGAGATGGGAAAATTATTCATCATTGGAAATCAGGTACAGCGCCTGATAGTGATGAGCTAGTGAAAGCGGTTGAGGAAGCGTTGCTCGCGCCCACTCCGAAGTCAGAAACAAAAGCTATGCCAGTTAGCCCGTTAAAAAATACAGATAAGAAGTCGAAAAAATGATTCAATACCTGCTCAAAAGTGCTGATTTTTCAGGACTTTTTAAGTTCATTTCTCCCAGTTTTTTTAAAGTGGTCTCTCCCAAGGTGGTTTTCCAAATCGCCTCGGAGATCAGACGAAATCAATCGGATGTCAAGTGTTGGGAGAGGATTCAAACCCAGCTGAGTCAAAACTTGGAAAAAGCAGGCTTGGACGTCTCTCTCGGTGCAAGTGCAGATCGAGTTCAAGGCTCAAAGGGCTCCTCACCAGTTTCATTGACCGCACAAGAGCTGGGTCATAAAACTCTGGAGTTGTTTTTCTTCCAGATTTTGACTCAAGATGTATGGGTGGTTGATCTTCGGACTGCTGCTTTTGAAGGGACTCAGGGTTCAGTGCTTTGGCGACCTAAATCCTATTATTTCAAATTAAGTCCTGAGTTTTTGGAAGGTGTAAGGTCCCTATATCGAGGGTTTTATACAGGTGACGATGCTCTTTTTGATCGTGCTCTCAAAATGCTCAAGATGGACCCAGCTCGAGACAGTTTTAAAAAACACTTTGGACTCGGAGATCAAACCTCAGTTGCTTTTAAATTGAAGGTTTTTCAGGATACGTTCACTGAGGTTTTTGATGCGTGTGCGAAGGCGAAAAATACTCTCCCAGGTGATTTCTTTGTTCTCGGGGTGATGTTGGTTGCACTTTACGAGCGCTTGGAAACACTGGATGTGATGTTTAACGTGCGATCTTGTTTTGATTCTGTGATGCAGCGGAAGGAAGTTCCATGAAAGTTGTCATTGCGGGAGCCTCTGGATTTGTTGGGCAGCTGTTACAAGAAAACCTGAAGGACGATTTTGAGCTGATCGCGCTGGGGCGCTCCATTCCCAGTACTGCGCTTTCACCCAAAATCCAGTGGAGGAGTTGCGACTTGTTTTCACTCCTTCAGGTGGAGCAAGCCCTGGAGGGTGCTGATGTTGGAATTTATCTCGTGCATTCGATGCTTCCATCAGCAACTCTGACTCAGAGTAGTTTTGAAGATAGTGATTTGCTTTTGGCAGATAATTTTGCCCGTGCAGCGAAAAAGGCAGGGCTGAAACGAATTATTTACCTCGGGGGGCTAGTCCCCAAAGGCAAAGAGATATCACAGCATTTGAGAAGCAGACAGGAAGTTGAGCGAGCCTTAGGGAGTTACGGGACACCAGTGACCACCCTCAGGGCGGGTTTGATTTTAGGTCCTCAAGGATCATCTTTTCAGATGCTCTATATTCTCGTGAAACGTTTGCCGGTGATGATTTGCCCTGAATGGACGCGTACCCTCACTCAATGTATCGCGGCACCCGATATTGTGGCATTGATTCGGTATTGCATTCAAAACGAGGATACAGCGGGTCATACTTATGATTTGGGAAGTCCGGAGGTTTTGAGTTATCGCAAATTGATGGCGACATTGGCTGAAGAAATGGGCTTAAAGCGGTTGATGTTTTCTGTTCCTTTCTTTTCGCCTGGTTTATCGCGACTTTGGGTGCAGCTCATCACCGGAGGAAGTCGTAATCTAGTGGCCCCTTTGGTGGAAAGCTTGCGCCATGAGATGGTGGTTCGAGACCCTGCACTCCTTAAACTTTACGGACGCCCTCTGATTGGCGTGCGCGAGGCATTGAGGCGCTGCTTGGTGGAAATCAAGCCGACTCTTCGGTCATCGACCCGTGAACGAACTAAACTGCTTCGAGGGCGAGCTGAAGTTCGTTCGATTCAGCGCCTTCCCAGGCCTCAGGGTAAATCAGCAGAGTGGGTGGCAAACGAGTATTTTCGATGGCTGCCAAATTTTCTCAAACCGATCGTTTCGGTGCAGCCGGGACAAGAGGTTGGGCTCTGGATCTTTCGTTTGATCTTTCTGCCATTTCCCCTGCTAATTCTCAAGTATTCTGCTGAGCGAAGCACTCCTGATCGCCAGCTTTTTTATATTCAGGGTGGATTGTTGGCTCGGAGTCGGCAAAGTCCACACTCCCGCTTGGAGTTCCGAGAGGTTCTTGATCACCAGGTCGTATTAGCTGCAATTCATGAATTTCGGCCTGCACTACCCTGGTTGATCTACAAGTACACCCAAGCTCTTTTGCACCTTTGGGTGATGTCCTCGTTTCGTCGGAATCTCTTAAAAAAATGCACTGTTTCATCAGAGCTTGCGACCAATTAGCCCTAAATTTGGGTTTTTTGAGCAGCTTAAGTTCGCTGTTTTTTTATCAATATATTTTAAGTTACTTTTTTATTTTATTCGAACGCTATCTGATTGCTGAGTCTGTCGGACTGTTTGCCAGATAGGCCGAGGTGTGTGCAGTGAAGCGGCCATTCGCTGTCAAGGAGTCACAGCAAATGGCCGTGGAGTATTGAGTAAGTACTCTCATTATTGAATACTGCAGCAGAGAGGCATGCAGCTCAGTGAAATATTCTCCCACATTCCAAAAGCGTTTATTCCTGAGCACCGAACCTGTTGGTTTTGTATGACAAAAAACGTACAGATATCGTACCCAGAATTCCATACCTCGCAGGCGATAGGCGATCCATCAGGACAAATAGTCGCAGCATAGCAGTCCCCTGCGTAACTCCTATTTAGAGATGTAAGCAGGATAGGCAGCAGTAATAGGTATTTCATTTAAAATTTCCTTTTTTTTTAGAAATGGAAGGAGATTGGGTTCATGATTAACAGCTCATGTTCACCCATTCCCAGGTGCCCCAGTCGGTTACGCCGAGGCAGCGTACGCCGACTCCCGGGATTGAAAAAAATTGGCAAGCAGTGCCATTGGCATGAGCGTTTACGGCACAGCTGACGGAGTAAAAGCCCACGTAGGGATTGCCACACATCGCGCTTGCATAACAGTAGGTATAAGAAGAACCTGCAGAAGCATTATTTAATGAGCCAAAAAGCAGAGTTAAAGTAATAATAACTAGTTTTAGAGCATTTTTCATGATTTTTCCTTTAAGGACCTCGAATGTGCTGTTCTCATTAAAGTTAATGATCCGCGCAGTGTAGCGAATGGAAGCGGGCGCGTCAAGATGAGACCTCTTGGGGTTGTTGAAAGGGGTTATTATCTAAAAAAATTAACGGTTGTTGTCGGATTTTTTTATGAGATTGCAAATTGCATTGAAGCTGGACTGCTGTGTTACGAAAGTTCTTTCGGATTTATAGTCCTCTAGATTTGATCGGGAGATTCTCAGTACTCTAGCTGCAGAGATCAATTTGGCTCCAGTTTAATTCGGTGACACGATCGGACCGTTTGCGGTTTAGAATCCTGCAGGGCGAGTGTTTTCCCTAAGGTAGACCTTCAGGTAGTTTTCGACTTCAGGATTGACCGTACCTGATGGGTTTGGCGTGGGTACTGAAAAGCCGCATCGGTCTGCAGCAGGATTGAATGTGGTTAGAATAGGAGTGAGCTGGTGATCCTGACATGCTAATTCCACCATTGCTACCGTGTATGAATTCGATTTTAGTGCGTTTTTCGCGCAAAAAAGAAATGTTCCGAGCGTTGCAGGTGTCCCTTGGGAGAGGGGTTTTTTATTTCCAGACTGATAACGAATTGGGCCCATCTGGGCGTTCGGTCTTGAGTATTCTGCAATAAAGTTGACAGCATTTTTTAGGTACTGTTTCGGAGCATTCTGGGCTAACCATTTGTCGCTTTCTTCTTTGGAGCCAGTGGGATTCCAGAGTTGATCCGAACTGGAATGCTTCACTGAATGTAGCAGAAGATCTTTTTTGTCTGGTTTCCAATTCAATATCTCTTGAGCAGCATTTTCAACAATATGAGTGCACTTGGCTTGAAGCCATGAATTGTAGGGAAACCTAGTTCTGCATGACGCTCGAGAGTCATTGTTGGCTACTTTGAGATTCTCTTGATCAACTGAGCTCTCTCGATCATCTTCATCTAAAAAACTTGCTTCAAGCAAGTTATAGACCTGATTCAATTCAGCCTCATTCGGCAACCGCCCAGAGCTTTTACAGTCAATCCGAGACTTTAAGTGTGGATATAAGGATAGGTAATGATTCATTCCTTCGAGGTAGGTCGATTGACTATCGGATATCTTGCCTGCCTTGATTTGTTCCGTAACCCTCGTTTTTGCCCATTGGACTGCAGCAGAAAACTGGTTCTTTTTTATGTCGTTAATCGTGTTCAACCACTTCATCGAAAGTGCTTCGGGTTCTTGATCAGAAAAAAGGTCTTTCCAAGCTGGGGTACCAACCCATTTTTTTTGTCGAACGGCTTCCACCGATGCTTTCTTCTTTAGATTTTCGCCTTGCTGAGCCGAGTCAAATGCTGACGCCTCCTCATGACACTCACCCATTGAAACGAGATGGAGCAGTCCGCCTTCCGCAAAAGAGGGATGACCTAGCGACAGCGCTAGTAAATAAGTGAGTCCTAGATCCTTTTTTTTTAAAAAAAGTTTCATGAAAGTGATGACCCTTAATGACTAAATCATAACACTATATTTATCAGGATGGCTATCACTCGTTTCATTGGAAGCGAGACCGATTTGTTTTTGTTTCGCCTAATCTTCTGGTGCGGATGCCGGGTTCTGTGACAAAAGCTCAGTTCTGATGAATAGTGCTTGGGAGCCTAGGCTGTTCAGCCCACTAAGACGCGCCGGCTGGAGTGGTTTGCGTCCGCTCAAGGATTTTTTCAGGATATTCGGCTAAAGTTCCGAGCAGGGTTTTGAATTCTTCCGTCCCGACAAATGCCTCGCCAAAGTTTTTGCGAGCTCGCTCAGTGACGAAGGTCGTGTAGTCTTGTACGAGTTGGCTGGAGTCTAAACTGAGATTTGCGCCATTTTGTATCCACTCCGTGATGAGAGTGTCAAAGACAGAGTTGTTAAATTGGGCTTTTTTCGCTGCTTCGCTTGCGATTTTGGCGCGCTCCCAAACTCTGAGGTTGCTTTCCTCGTTGTCTCCTCCGTCGATTTTGACGTCGGGGTGAAGTCCGCTGAGTCCATGAATGATTCGGTGGTCGACGCCCGGAACGCACGAGCTCACACTCGGGATTCTTGAAAGATCGAGTCGTGTTCCACCATCAATGGCGTATGCCAGGCTTCCATCAACGAGGGCGTTTTTTACCCAGCTGGACCAATTGTCGTTGCCGTCCTGCTCAGTCATTTCCCGTCCGTGTTGTCTCCGAAAAGCCGAGCGATCCTCAAGTGCTAGATAAGCGAGTTGGAGGAGTTCTCGAGTTTTTATTTTTTTAGCTTCTGTATTCCAGGAATAGAGATTCTCAGAATCATAGTTCGGGGAGTTTTCATCAAAGGGGGCTTCGATTCGATCCAAAAGCGCCTTTGCAGCGGCAGCTTCGAACGGCGTGAGTCGATTGACTCGGGTCAGGTGTTGCAGTTGCAGCTCGATCTGCCTTTGAATCGAAGCAGTACCTTCGGGATGATAAAAAATTCGTTCCACCGCAGTCTGGTAGCGCTGTTTGAGTTGAAGGATCGTGATATAGAGTGTTCTTTCGGCTCTCCGGTCGTGTCCTGCGGTTTGGCGTATCTCTGCCGTGAGAGCGGGCGCCGCTCCAAGTCGTGGTCGTCTTGCGCGGAGTTGGACTAATTGGTCTAGAATCGCTGTGTAGCCGCCTCGGGTTGCGATCCGGCGGGCCTGTTTCAGTGTTTTAGAGCTCAAAAGAAAAACCGAAAATGCGCGAGACCCTCGGGGGTTCGGAGTTAACAGTAACTTGAGGAGTTCTGGGTGATTCTTTTTTGCGGCAAGTAGCAAAGTTTTGTTGAGTGGAGATACATACAGCGGGTAGAGAACCGGCAACAGGCTTCCGATCCTAGATCGGAGTAGCTCGAACATGGCCTGAGGAGCTTGGCGTTTGAGTGCTAAGAAAAACAGCCGACGCGTAACGAGATGACTCCATTGGGAGTGAGGCTGTTTTTTCATTTCTTCTGCGATCCAATGGACTGCTGACTGAAAATCTTGAGCGCCCAGAGGGTTGAGAAAGGCATTCGAAAGCGATTGGTCGTGAAATTTTTGAAGAATGAGATTCACTGGCTCGGTCTGTGGAAATGCGGGGGTCTCGTTGATTACTTGGATTGCTGCGTGATCTTCGTTGGGTTCCTGAGCGTTCCAATCACTCAGAGGTGCGAGGGAGGTTTGCGAGGAGGCCCAATCGAGTAGCGCTGAGTAATGGGGAATGCGGGGGAAAACTTCCTCGTCGAGGAGCAGATCGTGCTCGAAGAACCTGTTTTGCGTCCTAGCTTTAATTTTGAGGTCAGTTTTTTTGCCGAATTGCTTGAACTGCTGGGACCAAGTTCGAGAGTCAGTGAACTTTTCCGGGACCCAATTCATGCTTTGGTAAGTACTATAAGTCACGCCGCTGATGCCTGCTCCGAGCATTCCTGCCAAGCTGGGCCAGGCCCAAGCTTGGTCGGCCTCGGTGAGTGGTCCGTGTAATGCTCCAAGAATTGATCCGCCGATGACTAGGCCGTAGGAGGCCAGTTGGTACCGAAAATGATTCCATCGGTTGCTCTTCTGGTCTTCTTGATCGAGTCGATTCTGAATCAACTCATCGAGTGCACCGAGCTCGAAACGAATGGAGTACTTTTCTCTTTCCTGAAGGGGGTCTCCCCTTCGGATCTGATCCAAAAAGACGATCCTATTGACCAGGTGAGGTCGCTCTCCGTGAGATAATAACTCGCGAACTGTCTGGGTGGCCTCGGTGATTTGCTGGGGGGTGAGAGTGTCGGTTTGTGCAAAGAGAGATTGAACTGGAGATCTGGGTGACGACACCGTGAGAGAGAGGAGATTTTGGTAGATGGATGCGATCTCTTCAATACGAGCTGGGGTGAGGGGGGCTGCTGAACTCGTCTGAGCTGAAAATAGAAAAACCAAGGCCAAGAAGGTTTGAGTCAGTTTTGAGGAAAAGGTGATTTTCATAGCGGTGCGATTTATAAATAAAATCGGGACAAAAATCAATTTTTAAAATTTTTCCGGATCGCCTCGTCGGGGAAGTGGGGTGCCAACCCATTTTTTTGTCGAACGGCTTCCACCGCGATGACTAAATCTTAATACTATATTGATCAGGGTAAACATTTCGTGGCCTGAGTGAAAGAAAATGTTTTAGGGCGTTCTAGGTCTGGAGCCCGCGTCTTGCCCTGTTGAGGCATAAGATGAGCTGAGTTGAATACAGAATGAAACTGGTTTTGTAAAGTATTAGAAGTCACTTTGCCTATAGTTTTTTCGGGGCACCTCCGCTATTTAGTCATAATGCCCTTCGTCCATTTACATGTTCACACCCAGTACAGCCTTTTGCAGGGCGCGATCCACGTGGAGAACCTCTTTGAGAGGGTGACTCAGCTGGGGATGTCTGCGGTTGCTATGACGGACCTCCATAATCTCTTTGGGGCGGTAGACTTTTACAATTCGGCCAAAAAAGCCGGTGTGAAGCCAGTTCTCGGGTGTGAAATCATCTATGCTCCCAATGGACGAAACTCGGTGCAGCAGACCCAAGGACCAGTCGGGAGTTTGGGAGGCGCGAGGTATCACCATTTAGTCCTCCTCTGTAAAAATTTACAGGGTTACCAAAACCTTTGTCAGCTCGTGACCCGGTCCTATCTTGATGCGCCCCCTCCCCAAAAGGGTCAGCCTCCCGGACCCAAGGCTGTGGTTGATCGCGAGCTTTTAGACCAATTTGGTGACGGTCTCATAGTCCTTTCTGGGTGTCTTCGAGGGGAATTGGCTTATGCGGCTCTCACCGGAGAAGAAGGGGCGGGCCTAGAGTCTCTCCTTTGGTTTAAGCGCCGCTTTGGCGAGGATTTCTTTCTGGAGCTTCAAGATTCTCCTCTGCCAGAGCAGGAGACTGTAAATGAGACTCTCAGTCAATGGGGGGAGCGTAATGGGGTGGAGTGTGTGGCGACAACGGATTGCCATTACCTCGATGCCTCCGATGCTGAAGCCCATGAAGTGCTTCAGTGCATCGAACACGGAAAAAATCTTGATTTTGATCGTCCTAAGAGTTTGGTTCCGGGTGAGTATTACCTTAAATCTGAAAAGTTGATGCGTGAGCGATTTGAACGCTTCCCCAAAGCTTGCGATAATACGCAAGTCATCGCAGATCGCTGCGACCTCGAGTTTAAATTTAAGGACGAACAGGGGAGGCCCATTTATCACTTGCCTCGATACCGTCCCGAGTCGGTCCCACCTGATGCAGAGTTTGACCTGGTGGAATATTTTAAGCAGGAGGCAAGAAAAGGCCTTCAAGGCCGATTTGACTCTCCTCGCTTTGAAGCTAAGGTGAATTCGCCGACCTGGAGTGAGGATCGGAAGAAATACGATGCTCGTCTAGAAGATGAACTCAACATGATTGCAAGGACCGGATTCTCCGGCTACTTCCTGATCGTCGCTGACTTTATCAACTGGGCCAAACGAAATGGTATTCCTGTCGGACCCGGTCGTGGCTCAGGAGCTGGCTCACTCGTCGCATACTCACTTAATATCACCGACATTGATCCGATCCAGTTTAACTTGCTTTTCGAGCGATTCATCAATCCTGAACGAATTAGCATGCCAGACTTTGACGTCGATTTTTGCCAAGACAGGCGGGGCGAGGTCATTGACTATGTTTCGAGAAAATATGGATCCGAGAACGTTTGCCAAATTATCACATTTGGAAAACTTCAAGCCCGTGCAGTCATCAAAGATGTGGGACGAGTTTTGGGTTTATCATTTGCTGAGACGGATCAGCTCACTAAACTCCTCCCCGATGAGTTAGATATTACCATTGAGCGGGCCCTCGACGCTGAGCCAAGGTTGAGAGAACGAATCGAGGCTGATCCAAAAATTGCTCAAGTCATGCGGTACGCCCAATCATTGGAAGGATTGTATCGTAACGCTGGAATCCATGCTGCAGGCGTCATCATTACCGAAAAGCCGGTCGTGAATTATTGTCCTCTTTATATGGGTCGTGACGGCGACGTGGTGACTCAATTCGATAAAGACTTTGCCGAAGCGGTTGGGTTGGTGAAGTTTGACTTTCTTGGTCTGAAGACCTTAACTGTGATCGAAAATGCGGTGCAGTTGGTCCGAAAGACCGCCGAGCCTCAAACTCTCGATGCTGAATTTAATTTGGATCGAATGAATTATGAAGATCCAAAGGTTTTTGCCCTGATCAGCTCTGGCGATACGGACGGAGTGTTCCAGGTAGAAAGTTCGGGGATGAAAGATCTCTGCACTCGGATTCAACCCAACTCGCTTGAAGATCTCACTGCTATTAACGCGCTCTATCGCCCTGGTCCTTTGGGCTCAGGCATGGTTGATGATTTCATTGACCGAAAACATGGTCGTAAACCGATCGTTTACGATGTGGATACCCTTGAGGGAATCTTGAAAGATACCTACGGGGTTATTCTCTATCAAGAGCAAGTGATGCAGATTGCCCGAGAGTTGGCAGGCTACTCCCTGGGTCAAGCCGACTTACTTCGACGAGCAATGGGTAAGAAAAAGCCTGAGGAAATGGCCAAGCATCGCGAGATTTTCGTGAAAGGCTCGACCAAAAATGGTTTGCCGCCCGCAAAAGCGGAGTCTATTTTTGATCTGATGGCGAAATTTGCTGAATACGGTTTCAATAAGTCCCATTCGGCTGCCTACGGCGTACTGACTTATCAAACGGCCTACCTTAAGGCTCATTATCCCGAAGAATTCATGGCTGCATTGATGACTACGGAAATGGATAATACGGATAAAATTACTAAGTACATCGGGGATGCACGACAGCACGGCATTGCGATTTTAACTCCAGATGTGAACTATTCCCAAAAGCGGTTTAGTGTCGAAAAACTCAAAAAAGAAGGGCAAGCTGCAACAGTTAAGTCAATTCGGTTTGGATTAGAAGCGATTAAGGGTGTAGGGGGAATTGCAGTTGATTCTATTTTGGAGGCTCGCTCTCATGGGCGATTCCAGAATGCGCTCGATTTTGCAAAGCGGGTTTCAACCCGGAAGGCTAACAAAAAGGTCATGGAGTCCCTTTGTATGGCTGGAGCCTTTGATTCCATCGCGGAGGTGAATCGTGCTAGCCTTTTTGCCTCGCTTGAGGGGCTACTCCAGCACGCCAGTGACGAGCAAGAGGAGAAAGAATTAGGTCAGTCCTCTCTGTTTGATTCGTTTTCTGCAGAGGAAATCAAACTCATTACCCCCTTAGATGCGATTTTTAAAAAGGAAGCCGACTGGCCGAGTACTAAAAAGCTTTCCCAGGAGCGAGAAGTCGTAGGATTTTATCTCTCTGGTCACCCCATGGATGCTTGGCAAAAAATCTGCGAGCAATGGCTGGGCTGGAGTACTGAAAGAATTAAATTATTCGCCCAGGAGCGAAGTCAGCAAAAGAAGGCTCCTGAGCCCGAGCAACCTTTTGCGGGGCGTTACCGCCCTCCTAAAACTGAAGTGAAGTTGGCTGGATTACTTTCAGAACTCAAGGAAGTGACTACTAAAAAAGGTTCTCGAATGGCGTTTGCTCAGCTCGAAGATCTTAAAGGTAAAATTGAGGTGGTATTCTTTCCGGAGGCCTTTCTAGCCATTCAAGAGATCCTGCGCCGAGCCATTGCCGAGGCTGAGCCGATCCTGCTAACTGGAGAAATCGAAGTTGGAGAAGAAAATCCAAAGGTCCTTGCTAAGTCCCTAGAGTGGGTGGCTGAGGCTCACCGAGGTCGAGTGCAGCAGGTCGTGATTCGTCTTGCTCCGTCCGAAGTTTCGTCAGAACAGCTTCGTGAACTCAAACAAAAGATGATCAAATACCGAGGAAAATGTCCGGTTCGAATTGATTTTTACGATCCGAAGTTTAGAACAACCCTAACCCTCCCGAAAAATCTAGCCCTGACCGCAAACCCTCAATTGGTAACGGCAATTAATCAGATCTTTGGGGCCGACGTGGTGACCCTGAATTGACGAAAATTTGACCCTAGAGCGAGCTGATTGTGCCCGCTTCATGTTCATGCTAGCCTATGAATTATGCGAGTTTTGAGTCCTAGATTCTTGGTTCAAGTGGTCATTGGTTTCATGGTTGCCGAGGGCTGGATGGTTCAGTCAGGAGTCGCAGCGGAATTAAAAGTGCAGACTTCTAAAGATCAGACTGAGGTTCAACTCCGAGCAGCCTTAACGGGAAGCTTGTCCACACTGGGAAATCTTCAGCCCTGGCAGCAATCCATTTTTCAGGACGAGGTGTTGACTCAGCCTCAGCGGTTTGTCAAAAATTATCAAAGTGAGGGCCTGAAGGTTGATGTCGATTCGGAGAGTGTTCAGGCCTATCTGAAGTTTCATAGTTCGCCCGGAGCCAAAGGCAAGCAGGCTCTTGCCGTGGTTACATTAAAAACGGCTGCTTCATGCTCAGTTTGCTCGCAGGTGATTCCTTCGTTCAGAAGCTGGATTCGAAATCGGCTTGAAAAGCGAGGGTTTCAGGTAGATTTTATGAATACTGAAGGCGTCTTAGCTCAAATGACGAGTTCATCGCCCAGTGAAGCGCTAGATGAGGCAGTTCGAGCTAAAGGAGCGCAGTTATTTGTCATGGTTGAGTGGGCCCCCGTTCCTGTTGAGGAGTTAGATACTGCCCATGCTGATGAAAAAAAATATCGCCTCTCGGCTCAACTGAAGCCCCTCGGAAATAGTTTGCTTCCCGTTAAAAAAGACCAGGAAATTTTAGAACTCGAGAGTTTTGACGTTTCTCTCAGTCGTGTTTGGACGGATGCGATGACTGAGCTCGGAGTTAAAGCTGCGGCAATGGAGAGTTTTGAGCTTGGACAGGGTCAAAAAGAGTGTTGGATTGAAGTGACTGGGATTCGAGACTTTCAGCAGTTGAAGCGAATTAAAGCTCTTTTTGAGGCTCAACTCAAAGATGTAGGGACTTTAGAGGATCGAGTTGTTTCGAGAGAAAAGTTTGTATTTGCTGTGTCCACTCAAAAAAGTAATGAGCAAGTGAAGCAGCTTCTTTCTCAACTACCGGTGGACTCAGGTGTTGGAGCCTCGTTCCATTGGACGATTCAGTAAGGACTTTTTTTAAAAACTTTTTGGGGGAAGAATGAAACAAGAGGGTCAACTTTTAGAAGTTCTTCGGGCGCGTCACTTCTGCCTTGGTTTAAGTTGGGTGATGGTATTGTGTTCCTGTCAGCATGTGACTACATCGCGAACGTCCGATGGTTTTCGAGAATCAGATATTCAAAATGGGTACTATTCGGGAAAGGCAGATCGTCAGTCTGCCTCATTTAAGGTGGATTATCAGAATCAACCCAAAAAAAGGGCCCTGATTCTCGATTTTTGGAATGATACTCCCGTTAAAATTGAATCGCTAGGGAAGTTTGCCGGGAGCGAATTGAGGCGTGGACTTTTACTTACAGATCGAGTGATTTACCCTTCTGATGTCAAAGAGGATCTCAAGACTGAATCCTATGTAGATGGCGAGCAAATTAAGGTCGAGCAGCTGATTCGCGAAGGGCGGCGGATGGGCGTTTCGTTTGCATTATTGGGCCGAATTCGAAAAATTTCCTTTCGTCAAAAGGGAGATGACATTGGAGTGTTTCGAAAGAAGCAGTCCTTGGTCGGTACCGAAGTTGAGATCAAGGTCTTTGATGTTCAGCAAGGTAAAGAAATTCTGGCTTCTTCAAAGTCGGGCGAAACCAATGCGGATACTCTGGTCGTCGCCGATGATCAAAAAGTTGAAAGTCTTGCTTTCAAAGTCGAGTTGACCAAACTCGCTGTTCGTGAGGCTTTAGCAGGATTTATTCCTGAAATGGTGACGCTCATTGATAAGATGAAGTGGCAAGGGCGGATCGCAAAAATAATTGGGCCCAAAGTCTTTTTGAATGCAGGTCATCAGACGGGTTTAATGAATGGGGATATTCTCACTGTGATGAGCGCGGGCGAAGAAATTTTTGACCCTCAGACGGGGGCCTCACTTGGGCGATCTCCTGGAAGACCCAAAGGAACCCTGGAAGTGATTGAACAAATGGGACTGGATGCTTCGGTAGCTCAGGTTCACACGGGTAGTAATTTTGCTGAAGGGGATTGGGTCCAGTTGTATTGAGTATTTGAGAAACGATCGATGGTTCAACTCGTGATGGAGCGATTGCGTTGGTTTTTTTTGAGTGTCATGATCGGCTTATTTGCTGGGTTATCTGCTTCATGTTTTCTATTTTTGTTGGATGGGGTTACCGATTTTCGAGTCAGTCATCCAGAGTTGATTTGGGGACTCCCTCTGGGCGGTCTGATCTCCGGTTTTATCTACTGGAAGTATGGCAAACAGGCTTCTGGGGGGAATGCGCTGATTATTGACGCCGTTCATGATCCCAAAAAAGTCGTTCCGCTTCGAATGGCACCCCTCATTTTAATCAGTACGGTATTGACTCATCTTTTTGGAGGCTCAGCCGGTCGTGAGGGTGCGGCAGTTCAGATGTCAGCCTCCCTATCAGTTCAACTCTCTCGATGGTTTCACATCCGTCCTGAAGAAAAGCGAATTCTTCTGATGGCTGGGATGGGTGCAGGCTTTGGTGCAACAGTGGGAGCCCCCTGGGCGGGGTTTATTTTTGGAATGGAAGTCATCCGTCTCCCTCAGCGACGACTGTTTGCTGCTCTCGAGTGTGGGGTGGCTTCGTTCGTGGGCTATGGAGTGACTCGGGTCATTCATGTGCCCCATCCTCATTTGCCAAAGCTGGTAATCCCTCAATTGCAGCCGTGGACGGTTTTTGGTGTGATCTTAGCTGGGGTCGCTTTTGGCTTTCTGGCGCGGGTATTTGTCTTTTTATCTCATGGCCTGCAGACCCGACTCAGGGCGCTCCCAGTTTTTCCTCCTCTCATTCCGGCAATTCTAGGTTTGGTACTGGCGGCGCTTTATTTTTTGACCGACTCACTGAGATATGGAGGCTTGGGTCTGCCGGTGATTGAGCAAGCTTTGAGTTCCAAAACTACGGTTTTCGACACATTTTATAAGTTAGGGTTCACCGTGCTGACTGTGGGCGGTGGATTTAAGGGAGGGGAGTATGTCCCTCTGGTTTTCATGGGCTCCACTTTGGGAAATGCCTTGGGTCAATGGCTGGCACTCTCACCGCCTTTTTTTGCAGCGTTGGGATACGTCGCTGTTTTTGGCGGGGCCTCCAAAACACCATTTGCCTGTGCCTGTTTGGGAATGGAGCTCTTTGGTTTTTGGTTGGGCCCCTATGCTTTATTGGCCTGCTGGATTAGCTACAAGATTGCTGGAGATCATGGGATCTACCACGCTCCAAGGCGCAACTCTCATTCATAGCTTGCTTGGAGTGGGCGGGCGCTAGCGCTCTAGATAGGGCGTCGATGATTTGAGTCCCTAATTGAGAAAAGCGATCTTCGTTTGCCTCGTTGAGCAGGTAACTGACTGGGAGATCCAAGCCGCACGGTCGCAATCCTACAAAACTCTGGGGCGTGCGAAACCCATTGATTGCTATCCCATGGAGAAGGATGCCGTTTTCGATGTGAACTCCGGCTGCGGCAAACTTGCCCTGGGCGTTCCAAACACCAAGTTCGGCGCCAGACCGGATCTCTACATCCTCGCAATACAGGCGCCCAACTTCGGCAGCAGCTCCGAGCAGCTTGCAGATGATCTTATGAACACCACGCGAGTCCCCGGCCGAATCCTCTAAACGATGGATGGGAAAGGCCACCCATTGGCCTGGGCCGTGATAGGTAGCCAGACCCCCTCGGTCGATGTTTAAAACCTCGGTGTTGCCTACGGGCGAGGCGGGTAAGAGGTCTGTCAGGGGTGTTCTTCGCCCTCGCGTAATCACTGGAGCTAATTCAGAGAGTAAAAGAGTTGCTTCTCCTCCTTGCGAGATATTTTGGGCAAGTTCGCGTTGGCGGAGATCGAGCTGAGAATAGGTCCAAGGTTGGGACTCACTGTTTCGGTGGATTTCAATTTTCATCATTTTCCCTATTTTTCCCTTTGACTCCAAAGGCTGCTAGCGGTATACCCCTCTTCGTTCCATTCATGATGGGCTGTAGCTCAGCGGGAGAGCACTACCTTGACACGGTAGGGGTCGTTGGTTCAATCCCAATCAGCCCAACCATTTTAATTCCATCATTTATTTCAATTCGACCACCGTTCGATTTCTGTTCGCCTTCGATTTGTCGCTCAGGAAGTGAAACTCCTTCGTGAGGACCTCTTCGTGGTAGCGAGGGGTTACGATCATGAGGTTGCACGGATCATAAGTTGCCCCACCTTGGTGCAAGGGTGTAATGTGATGGATCTCGTAAGTGACGCGGTCACCTCGTTGTTGAGATTCGGGGGCCAATGGTGCCTTTCCTAATTGCATCCTCTCTTGGTTCTCGAGAGAAAATTCACCCAGATGCCCTGAGTTTGCTACCGATTTCCAAAGCGCCTTTCTGAATTTGCCAAAGTCATTGAACTTACGCCCATCAAGCGATGCTGATATTTCTCGGGTAATGTACCCGGCGTTCTGGTCAGTGCCCCAAAGGAGAGTGGAGTGAGTCGGGAGAGCACAAGATGCCCGCGAAATACCGGTCGAATTGCGGCGGCTGCCTTTCTCAGAGATGGGTTGTGATGTAACTTCGGTAGTCGTCGATTCACGGGTGCGGGGCGTGGGTTGGAGAAGATTTTGGCAGGGATGAGTGCCTGCGATGGGGATGAATTGAGCTAGCTTAAAAGCAGTAGCGATACAGAGAAGATTTGTCATAGTTTCATTGAGCTATCCGATTTTAGATTCAGATTCAATGTCGACAAGAAAAATCTTGAGTTCGACTCGCGATTCAACTAGCACCAGGTGAGGTGTGTTTGAAACTCAGGAGGGTGGAATTGAAGCTTGAACTCGTTTTTCTTTCCCTAATTTCCTGCTTTTTTTTCAGTTTTTCGGCTTTCGGAGGTGAGTTTCATTTAAGTCTCGTGCGAAAGAATATCTCCGAAGATCAGCGAGTCCCTATAGAAAACTTTTTTCGGCAGGTTGAGACTTTAGTTCCGCAATCGATGAAAAACAGACTTAATCGATCAATTCCAATCGAGTTTGTCTCTGAGGCCTCCGGCTCCTCCTCGTTGCAGCTTCCCACCTGTGGACTCCTGTCTGAGGAGGATAAAACCGTCAGTGAATCTTCCTTAAAAGATCAAAATGGAATGATTTTAGGCGATAGCTATGGATGGACAGATGCCTGGGGCCACGTGTACCTCAATCGTCTACTTGTTCCACATATCTTAACGGGTCCTGAAGGTTCTCCTAGCTATCCCTGTGGTCACAAGACCTTATATCGATTGATCGTTGCTACAGTTCTTCATGAATTGGGGCATCTTTATGATTTTTCGCCGGGTATTTTTTCTGATCAACTGATTTCCGGTGAGCCACGTTTTCAAAGATTGATGGGCTGGAGTCGTCATGGGTGGCATAATCATTTGGGACCAAACCATCGAGTGTGGGTGAGGAGTCCCGATATATATGAATTTTTTGACCTTAAAGAAGGGTTTGCTGTTAACTTAGAGTTTTTTCTCCTCGATCCGGAATATGAATGCCGTCGACCTGCTCTTCATGCTTATCTAGCCGAACATTTTGGAGGGGGGATGACAATTTCGACTTGTGGGCCGAATACAAAAGTTCATCCTCATGCTCGGAGAGGTGGTATTGATCATGGCAAAGTGGTGGACTTAAATCCTGAGCGCGTCTTGGAGGTTCATTATTTAAGGACTGCATCAAAGTTTGCGATGGATTCGCGAGCCGACCGGTCCATGATTCGGATTGTGCTCTGTGATCCTGATCGGGGCGAACTCGAGTCTGATTGCCTCGAGGATCTAGATCATCAGTGGGGGGTGAGTTTTGCTCCACTCCTGAGTTCAGGAGACTGGTTTTCATGGCAGCATTTTCTTCACGGTTTGTCGCCTCAGTTGTGGATTTATCCAATGAAAGAGGTCGTCGAGTTTTTTAAAGACCGCGAGGGGCGAGATTTGGAAAGCTATCCGCTACGACTCTCTCAGGTTCAAAAAAAAAATCTGATTTATCGGGTGCTTGAAAATTATTGGTCCTACTTGGGAAGGGTGGGAGTCCGAAAGTCCGGCTTCGTCGGAGATAACAGTAGCGCTGAGACTGGGCACTTACTGAAGGGAATTTTAAGTTCAGCGGCGATGAAGGGTTTTGTAGCTAGAAATTCTGTTGAACTCAAGGAAAAGCTGGTTCAGCTCAATTTGATTTCGAGTAATCGGGTTAAAAGTCCAAGAGACTCTGAAAAGTCGGGATTATTCTTTCCATCCGCCGAACCAGAGTGGAACAGCGCATTTGAGTTCCTAAAAGCGAATCTAAACGCAGGAATACCAAGAGAGTTATTTACCTGGGGGGCGTTGGAAGATTACCTGACCCATACGGCGCCAGTAGAGCGTTCGGAGGTCATCAATCAGGTCACTCATCTGGGTGATTTTTACGGAAAGCAAAAATTATATAAAAGTCTTTTATCGCTGGAGTCTCGAATTGAGCACCGACTGTCTCAGGAGCTTCATGGCCAAATTCACCTTAAATTTGGGAGGATTTACAAAAGGTTAAAGGAGAAAAAACGCACTGAGCTTTCATCTGAGAGTATAGAGATGTTTAAAATTTTTATGACTCATTTTGAAAGCACTCATCCTCTTTCCTTAGTTCAGAATGGATATGGTGTTCCAACTGAGGATGAGTTTGGGATGATTTTTACAACACCTAGAGAATTTTCTGCGAGTGGAGTTTTGCTCCGCGAGTGGATGCAAGAAAATTTCAGTTCTGAACTCATTCAGCTCAAGATCATTCAAGATAATAAAATGAAGCTCAGTCGTTTGCTTGGCGAAACCTAGCTCCCCGTTTCACGTACTCTCTTAAAAAGGGAGAACCAGAATGGGTCAAAAAAAATCTATTTTAAGAAATTATGATCGCGAGCCCTCGCACCTGAACCGTGCTTTGAGTTTTTTAGCTCTTGCTTTGAGTCTACCATTGACCGCGTGTGGGCCCGGTTTAGTTGGAGACCGAGTAGGGTCACCTCGAATTCCTGGTGGATCTGTTTCTTATGGTGCTGAAGCGAAATCTGCTCTTGATGCTTCCAAAAACTGTCATAGTAGCGATTCATCACAGACTTGTCTTGCGTTAAAATACGTTGTTTTTGAGGATTCTGATGGCACTCCTGCAGTGAATGAGGGGGTCGTTCTGAGTGGTGTTGCTGCAATCAACCGAATCTGGAATCAGTGCAATATTCACTTTCAAGTAGATCGACTATTAAGTATTGATCCTAAAAAATACGAACTCTCATTTAATTCTTCAGAAAATCATGATTTGGAGCAGATTCGAAAAATTTTTATGGACTCATCCACTCTGCTTGTAGTCACTACGGGGAAGTGGGATCGTTCTGGATCTCTGGGTAGCACTGGCGCCAACGCATGGACTTCAATGCCGGGAGATCAGTTCTATGGAGCAGTTTTGGAAGCACCTGTGGGCGACTATCCCAATATTATTGCTCATGAGCTTGGACATTATCTTAATCTTGACCATGTAAGCGATGTTGAGCAGCTGATGAATCCGGTGATTTACGATCGTTCTAAATCTCTCACTCGATCTGAATGTAATATGGCTTATAATGCGGTCCAGGACTACTGGAAATCCATGGTGAGGTAGGTTTTTATACCGACATCCAGCAAGGCAGTAGAAATCTTCTCAGTTTAGCTATGATAAGTCATAGCTTTGGCAAGCGGTCACGAATCCCTCTCTGGACCTGTTACTATATCCCCTCAGCTTACCGAGAAGAGTTGGATTGGGCAGATGAAGAACCTGTTTGTTTGAAAGACACCTGAGCGGCAACGGTTTCTTCGAGATCAGGAGTGGCGGTGTTAAAATTACCGATCGCCGTAACGAGTGCCCAATAGTAATTCGAACCAAGGTATGAGTATCCGCCGTCAAGATCATTGATATTGACGCAAGTGGTTGGCACCACGAATTCATCGATCAAGCTTTCGGGACCCATGGTGTCCTTGTCGAAAATCTGGACGTGATAAGCCTTAGCTTTGGCCACTGGGGTCCAACTGAGCTTTTCAGTGAAATCAGTCGTTTGAGCGGCTACAAAATTTCTAGGGCCTGCGATGAGTTGAGTTGAGTTTTCCGCTACCGCGTCTTTGACGGTATGGGACCTTAAGACGCAGCCATTGCGAGGGAAGTCATCTGGCTTGGACGATTGAATGGCTCCTACATTAAAAATGAGATCAGCTTCGTATCCAGGATAACTAGTTGCAAATAAATTCTTGTCAGGAACGTTGGCAATCAATTTGCTATTGTAACTAAATGCAGATAGTTTAATAGAGGCAGAACTAGGTTGAGGAGAAGGTGCATAGGTAATTCGAGAGTAACCGAAGCTATTTGTGTACTCGGAATTAAACCCCTTCCGTCTCAGGTTGTCCAATCCGGGTCCGATTCTAAAATCTTTAGGTGAATTTCCGAATGTGTAAGAATTTGGACTTAAATCTGATTTTAGATAAAGATTAAAGGCGCTATCTTTATTGATGTTAATTCTAATATCGGTTGGACCACCCGTTCCAATCTCTACGTAGCTGTGTTCAATTTCCGGCGTATTGGTGAGATAGATCTTCAGATCGGCGAGAGAGTTTTCTGCGACTGCAGCTAGGGTAATCAACGTTAAAATCCCTGATTTTAATTTTTTACTGGAAAAAGTCATAACTGAACCCCTTTTTGCTGAATATGCGCTCAATTTAAACTCCTACCGTTAGATCAATCCTATTTCGCGCTGCAGTACTTGAAAAGTGTGTCATTTTTTATTTAAGCGCATCGCATTAACTCGCAATAAAAGCAGGTATTTGGCGTGAGGCTGGCTTAGAGATGTGTCCTACTTGACACATGTGGAGTGATGCCGCGCATCTCTGAGAAGAGTATTAATCAAAGGGGTTGAATTTATAGGGTTGTTTTTTGAGTGAGATTACCGAAAAGCCTGTATGGGGAAAAATTGGCTTCTTCAACTCCCGTTGATTTTGTTTTTCTGGTTTTGTTTTTTGATTACTGAGGGCGCAAATCGTGGAACTCTCGATCATGGATTTTTGCGCGACCGAGTGCTCTCCTGGGTCAGTCGACCTCCTCACGTTCTCACCGACCTTAAATTCAAAGTAAGAGGGGTAGAGCCGCTTAAGAATAAGCTGGTTGTTGTTGAGATTGACAGCAATTCGATTAGCGCACTCGGACGGTGGCCTTGGCATCGAGATACGACTGCCTACCTGGTTGATCATATCTTTCAGGCCGGTGCAAAGGTAGTTGGGCTCGATATGGTCTTTTCTGAACCTGATCGACGGGTTCCTGATGGTCTCGCTCATTTGCTCAAACAGAAAAAAATGGATGATGTGATTGAATCTTTTGAGACTGATCGTCACCTGGAGAGGGTGATCGAGAAGTACTCGGACCGACTGGTCCTCGGTTGGATCTCGGATACAGCGTGTCAGCCAAAATTGGATGGGATTCAAAATTGCCCCGTGGGGGACCCTGCGGCCTTGGCAGAGTTTCCTGCAGAATTTGAGCGTTTTGCTATGAAGGGAGTTCACCTGGATTCCCCATTTCAAGCGGAGCGCGTGCCTGTTCTGTCGTTTGTGACCCCGATTGCAAATATTGATTCTTATCATCGGGTCGCTAGTCAAATCGGATTCCTAAACGCGAGCTTAGACTCGGATGGTTATATCCGCAGAGCGCCCTTGATCGGTTTTGCAGCTGGGCGTCCTTATGCTTCTTTGCCGTTTGAAATGGCCAGAGTAGGGCAGCGCGAGGAAATGGCGCTCGCTTTTGATCAGAACCTGAGGGTTCAGTCCTTATTATGGGCTCACTCGGGCAAGAGCATTCCAGTCAATCAGTTGGGAGTGCTTGAGGTTAATTTTCGAGGTCCAAGTTCGACTGTGACAAGGATCTCAGCACTGGATGTCATGAGCGACTCAGACCTCGTAAAGTCTTCAACTTTGACGGGCTCTCCTCGATCCAAGAAGGATGTGCTATCCGATGCTTATGTCTTGATCGGGATTACGGCACTGGGTGTACATGATATGCGACAATTTCCTTTTGAGTCCAATTCCCCTGGAGTGGATGGACATATTCATATCTTGGATAATTTGCTGTCCAATGATCCGTTGGTTTCTGGATCGCAGTGGGGGAGTTCAATTTGGGTCTCGATCTTCATGCTCATCTGCGGGATCGGTTTTGCATGGGCCTTAAATCGGTGGGACGCTCTGCCTGGTGTCTGGCTTTTTGTCGGAACTTTAGCAGGCTTTTGGATTTTTGATTTTACTGTTCTTTTTAAGCACAATCTCAACTGGAACACGGCCTATCTTTATTTCGAGTGGATGAGTGTTTTTGTGGTCACACTTGCGATCAAATATGCAGTGGAGGAGCGAAATAAGAAGTTTATTCGTGATGCATTTTCAAAGTACGTTGCTCCGGCTGTGGTCGATTCTATTTTAAAAGATCCGAAGAAACTCTCGCTTGGAGGAGAGAAGCGGGAGATGACGATTCTTTTCTCCGATATTCGAAATTTCACGTCTTTTTCAGAGCAAATGGACGCCAAAGCCTTGGCCTCATTTCTGAATGATTACCTGGGGATCATGACCGGGATTGTATTTAAGCATCATGGAACCTTGGATAAATACATTGGTGATGCAGTGATGGCTTTTTGGGGTGCTCCGCTGGATCAGTCCAAGCATGCATTTCAAGCCTGCCAAGCCGCTGTGGAGATGATTCATGCCCTGAAAAAGAATCAAAAACGATTCAAAGAGCAATACGGGATCGACGTTGAGGTTGGAATTGGGATCAATTCAGGTTTGGTGAATGTCGGGAATATGGGTTCTCAACAAAATTTTGAGTATACTGTGATCGGAGACCACGTCAATCTTGCTTCGAGGGTTGAAGGCCTCACTAAAAAGTATGGAGTGAGGCTTTTGACTACCCGATTTACTTGGAACGTGATGACCAAATACATCAGTGAACATCCTGAGCTCAGTCTCTCTCATGAGTTTTCCTATCGTGTCCTGGATGATGTAAAGGTTAAGGGGAAAAAACAGGCAGTTGAGTTGATTGAAATTCTAGATCAACCACTGCCGCAAGACACGATTCAGGAGTTCGAAGAAGCTCGTCAGTTGTACCGAAATCAGAAGTGGAATGAATCTATTCAGGCACTCAAAGCGGTCAGTCAGAAAATCGCAAAGGCCTTGGGAAAATCACCAGAATTTGAAGATGGACCTTGTGAGACTTATCTCGAACGTTGTCAGAAGTTTTTGGTCAGTCCGCCCGCTTCGGATTGGGACGGCTCATGGGAAATGGAGAGTAAGTAAGGCTTTAATTAACCGCTGCGGTAGACAATGTGTCGAGCATCTTTTGGGTCGTCCTCGTAAGTTTGTCCCCCTAAAGAAGGAGGCACGCCAGTCTCTCCTGGTTCGAACTCGGATTCTCGTGCCCGTTCAACCTGGACGCCCCCGTAGAGAAGTCCTGTTGAGGCTCCAAATAGAAAGTGCCCGACGATCATGAGAGCGAGCGTGAATAGTCCTAAGCCTGAACCCAGAACCCCAAAGTTGGGATAGAGTCCCGTTCCGACAAATTCGTGAAGGGCATTAAAGAACGGGAAAATAGCAACGGCTGCTGCGACTAAATGCCAGAAAGCAACTTTAAGTCCGGTTCTTGCGTTCGCTACGAAGTAAACAGTCTCAAAAAAATAAGCGTAAAAAAGTCCAAAAATAGCACCAATAGTGAGATTGGCGATGAAACCGACGGTCCAGTTATGATCCCCGTATTGTGTCCCGCGGAGCAAGCTACCCAAATAAAGCTCGAAAGAAAACGGGGTTGCACCCGCCAAGTAGAAAGTATCGATCCACCCCATCATGAGTAAACTTCCAATAATTCCTACTTTGATCGCTCGCCACCAGTGAATAGGCTGCTGTTGCTGCTCGATCAGCGTTAATTTTCTTGGCATCTTGAGTTATGAAGTGCAAAGAAAGTTCCAAATCCGAAAGTAGAACATCAATGCTGCACGTTTTGATCAGCCTAGTAAAGTCGACTATTCCTTCATTTCGAAGAACTGAAAAGCTGGATGGAGACTGATCTTTTGAACTTGGTGGTTGATATTAAATAGAGCAATGACTTCAGTCTTTCTTTTTGGCCATACGTTATAGACGGTGAGGCTGGAGGATTGAATCATCTGGTAGAGTCCATTGCCTCCGCCTCCCTTGCCCTCGCTGTTTTCGCCCAGGGACTGTCCATTGAAGCAGCGTTCTAGGTGGTCTAGGACTGTAGACCGGGACAATTCTCCAAATGGATCTACTGCAGAAATAGCGAGCAGTGAACCATCGCATGCGTAATTAAACTGAGCATACTCGCTAGGCTCGAGGCTGATCTTTTGAGTCCGGGCGAGGTGGTTATATTTGGGACGCCCATCGGAGGTCGTGGGTGCATCGTAGATCGTGTTCATGAGAATTTCTTCAGCTACCCGGATGGCCTTGCCCCGAAGTGATGATCGGATATCAATAGACTTCATGAATTCTTCGAGATTCGCAACAAGCTCGTGTCTTTGGTTACTTCCTGTAACCTGAGATTGGGTAATTTTCGTGCCCCAGCTTAGATATTTTTCCATTCCAAAAAGGTCATTGTTTGAAAGTTTTCGGATCGTAGTTGAGATATTTTTAACAGTGAAGCTTCGGTCGTCAGGGTGGCGAGCTAAAATGGTCGAAAACTCGGGGTATTTTCTCAAGGTGCTAAAATGTTTGCTAATTGGCTCAGAAGTCACGAAAACAAACTGTGACTTTGCGCCCAAATCCTTTGCGAACGCAATCAGTTCGACGAATGAGTGATTGAGACATACGACGTCGAACTGATTTTCCTGAAGAATTTTTTTTGCTGCCTCCAGCTCTCCTACTACCTTAAAGTTAACACCTGTTCCAATTAAAGACATCTTGGCGTTCACCTGCTCGTTGATGTCCTGTTCGACGAGGAGGATGCTTGTGTTTTCGAGAGAGCTCTCTCGGTTAAGAAGCGAGCACATGTCCTCAAATTCGGAAAATACTTGATTGATTTCAGCTTGGAGTGAGCTCCAGATCTGAGTACCTCCATCGAGTTGGGTACTGAGCTGTGATGAAAGTTCGCGGACTGTTGGAATTCTGCTTTTTAAGATGGATTGAATCGATCCGACGAGGGTCTTTTGACTCGTGCTCAGTTCATCAATACGGGTTAAACTAGCACCTTCAAGGGCCCAATTAGCCGCTATGAGGTCTCGATTTGCAATTTCAAAAAGTCGTGCCTTTTCATTCGTCTTGCTCAACCGCTTGGCTAAAATGCCGAGAAATAGCTGATTCAAGGCATTCGTAAAAATGACTTGAAGATGACTGGGGAGGTGGATCACTTGACTGGGTTGAAATAGAAGTAACAAGCATGGACTACTGGCGTAATTAGAGGCTCCACAGGCTTTTTTTGTAATTAGGCTCATTTCTCCTAGGATCTCGCCTGGCGTGGATAGTGTCGCAATTTTTTCGCCTTGGTGAATGACATCTACGGAGCCCTGAATTAAAAAGTAGAGTGCATCGTTGGTAGCTCCTTCGGCTAAAATGAGCTCACCTGGGTGATATTCTTTGTAGACCGCTAAGCTGGCTAGGTGATTGACTTCAACCTCCTCAATGGCCTCTCTGAATAGAAATTTCTTTAAGTCAGCTTCGATCTGACTGACATCGACTCTAGCTGGATCTGAATTTTTATCCATATGGTTCAATATATTATTTTTAATTCAAGAATAAAATATTATTTATAAGTCAATATTTTGACGTTCTTTTTTAATGAGAGCATTAGGCTAAAATCATTGAAAAAAAGGGGAGTGTGGGGAGAGGGGGAGTGTGGGGACGGAGCCAATTTAGGTCTTAGTCTCAGCACTTAGCCAAATAGGCTTTCTGATTATGGTTTGCACAAGCGTTTTTGGGAAGTGAATCGGCCAAAGAATTGGAAATCTGGCGAGGGGGAGTGTGGGGACGGAGCCAATTTAGGTCTTAGAGTGTGGGGACGGAGCCCCATGGAAGGGGAGGGGGAGTGTGGGGACGGAGCCAATTTAGGTCTTAGTCTCAGCACTTAGCCAAATAGGCTTTCTGATTATGGTTTGCACAAGCGTTTTTGGGAAGTGAATCGGCCAAAGAATTGGAAATCTGGCTAGATAGATCGCTTTTGTCCGAAGTTAGTCCCCGGTTTTTGAAATTACAATGAAATTATCCAAAATTTTGAATGGTTATTATAGAATTTGGGCGTACTAGGCCCTGCTCCGGTCTGGCGCCGAGGAAAGGTAGATTGTACTCAGTTTTGATTCGTGCGATTTAGGTTGGTGAAGCTCGGGCACTGGCCAGAGATTTCGGGTGAAGCTGTTCTTTTAGGTTGGTTTCCATTTTTCTGACCCACAGAGCATCACCTATGAAGTGGCTTAAGAACTGGGTCCAGCTGACAGTAAATTGCTCAAGGTATTTACGAAAGAGAACACGGTAAGCTCGCTGCCTCTCTTCAGGGGTATTTCCTAGGTCGACGTACCACTGAGGAGGCGTGAGGTGTTTAGTCCATATATCGACTATCCCATGAGCGTAGAAGCGGTAAGAGTTCCAAAAGAAATATCTGAGTTTTTCGAGCTTCACCATTCCAGCTCGTATTGGGTTTGCCTCAATGTAAAAATGGACCCGCATTTCCGCTTCGAGGCCTCCAATCAGAGGAGTCTTTGGGCGTTCATTGGCTACTTTCCCCGAGCGGTTAAATGCTCGATTGAAGCGCATTCCGAAAGTGCTGTGAGCAACTCGCATGAAATGCGAAAGCTTAGCTGCTCCGTTTTGGTAACTCATTTGTTGGTGAACGTGGTTACTCATGAGGCAGAATGAGTGGATCTGGACAGAGTTGTCTGATCCCCGGTGTTTAAGGCCGTAAATCAGACTCTGAAAGAACAATTCTTTTGCCCCGCTCCGCTCGAGCAGGTAGGCGCTGTCGTGACACTTCCAAAATAGGTGAACCATTCCGGTAGGTTGAGATAAAACTTGGTAACGAGATACACGCATATTGGGTAGGTCAGGTGAAAGAAGTGCGCCAATTCATGCTCCGTCCCGAATGGCACCACCTTTTGCAGTGGTGGCGATGGTAATGTACAGTTGTCGTTTCGGTTCTTAGGTTTCGGCGAGTTCCGCTACTCTAGTTTCGGTACTCGTCTAGTCGAGGATCTTTAATTTTAGTTGTCTAACTTTTGCCCCGGGTTTGTTTTTGTGGCATATAGTGTTTTTATTGAGAGAGTTTTGGTTTGATAATATTACGTATAAAAAATCTAATCATTACTGCTTTGCTTTTGCATGTTTCAACTGCAGTGGCGGGTCAAATATTTTTTCTCCCAACGAGTCAGATCGGGACTGAGTGGCAGTCCGTAGCGTCCGCTCATTTGAGTGACGTGTCGGATGAGGTGTTGTATGAGATCGCAAGCTTTCTAGATCCAGTTTCGCGTGCTCGGTTTGCCAGTACTCACAGAGCAGGGCGTGATGCTGCAAATGAAGTTAAAAAGCAGGCGTTTAAGCTTGAGTTTGCCAAAGTGAATCTGCTCATGCTCCCTGAGGTAATGCAAGCCGACGTGGCACACCTGGAGCAAACAGGAGTGAGGACCTCAATTCGCGCGCCGTTTCGATCATTCAAGATCAGCGATACTCCAATTACGATTGGCCTCTACCATGCCGTGATGGGGCACTACCCCGATCTGAGTCGAAGCAATAATCCGAAGGACCATGACCATCAAGATGCACAGCGAGCCCGATGGCAAGTTAATCCGGATCTCCCTCTTGCTTATACTACAGTAGCTGAGGATCAGGCTTTTGTTGCTGCGCTCAATGCGAGAACGGGTCGACATTTCAGGCTTCCGACTGAAAGCGAGGTGGAGTACTCGATCCGTGGGCGCGCTCAAGGCGCAATTACGACGACTGACTACCATTTTGGAAATGATGATGACGAAGTTCGCAGCCGTGCTTGGTTGTACCTAAACTCAGGCGGTCAAGCTCACGGCGTGCGAGAGCCTTTACCAGGTCGCAGCCTCGATGATTCCCAAAATTCCTTTGGTCTGATCCACCCGATTGGTAATGTTTGGATCCGAAGTGTGGAGGGTGTGATTCGGGGCGGTTCCTTCGATTACGGCATGGTCAACGCGCTTTCGTCCAATCGGTACGACGGTTACGTTGAGTACCGGTGCGCTTTTTTCGGCGCTCGCCTGGTCGAGGACCTGTGACTCTCAGTCCTCTTGCCTTTGATCTGTAGGTACGGAGTAAGTTTTTTTTGCTGAATCTGTTTTATTTTTTCATGGTGCCGAGGACCGGAATCGAACCGGTACGCCGTTTTCACAGCCCAGGATTTTAAGTCCTGTGCGTCTACCTATTTCGCCACCCCGGCAATGAGTGAGTTTTCTATGTACCTTGTTTTTTCTGTTCTGCCAACCGTCTAAGTGCATACGCCGAACTTTGTGTATCGGTAATGACGTAGAGGTGGACTCCGGGGGCCCCGAGAGTTTTGAGGCGCTCCACGAGTTCAAGAAGGAGGTCGATCCCGCGCTGGAGGGAGTCGGGTCCCTCGACTTCGTCCAGTCGTTTTAAGGTACTAGCTGGAATGCGGGTTTTAAATTTGGTGATCATCCGCATGGCCTGCGCTTGGGTTTTGATCAGCCGGGTCCCAGGGAGAATGGGGATAAAGATTTTGGCCTGTCCGCAGAGGTCTAAAAATCGAGCGTATGAGTCAGGATCAAATAGAAGGTCGGTCATCCCGTACTCGGCACCGGCTTGGACTTTGAGTCGAAAGTACTCAATGCGCTCGTGCTCATCGGGTGCGTCCGGATAGGCCGCTGCCCCGATGCAGAAGTCAGTTTTTTGTTCACTTGGGGAGACTGGGCCTCCCTGTCGGGTCAGGAAAGTGCCTGCATTGAGTTTGCGGATCTGTTCAATGAGTTGGTAGGCGTAACTATAGCCCCCTTCGCGGGCCTTCCACTCAGGTTGGCCGTCCGGGGGATCGCCTCTGAGAGCGAGGATGTTTCGGATCCCAAAGTAGTGGTGGTCCATGAGGTGATTTTCCACTTCCTGGGCATTGAGGTCGCGGCAGGTGAAGTGGGCAATGCAGGGGATGTCCAAACGTTCTTTAATCAGTTGGGCTATCGGCAGACTCCCTCCGCGTAAGCTTCCTCCCGCTCCCTTTGTGACGGCCATGAACTCTGCCCCTGCCTGAGCGAGGGTGTTGATCTGTTCAAGTACTTGGCCTTGTTGTGTACCGTTTCTGGGCGGAATAATTTCTGCAGAAAGAGTAAAGTTGCTTTCTGCTAAGACATTTGTGAGTTTACGGTCAATTTTAAAAGGGAAGGAGGCCATATTCGGATTTGATGGTCGCTTATGGAAATTTAAAAGTAAATTAGAAAACATCTTTTCTTTGGGATAGAAGTGACTCAATGCGGGATTTCATTTTTGAGAAGGCGAAGGAATTAGATCTAGCTTTGGAACTGCCCAGTTTGCTGCAAGCTATGCACTGGGCCGCTCGTGCCGTTTTTAAGGGGTTGGGTTTTCAGTGGGAAATTCATCGAAATGGCGACCAAAAGGTGGGTTACTGGAAAATTCACTTCCGAAATAAAAGCAAGGGTAAGCCTTATCCGAAGCGGTTCATTTTGCTTCCTGGGTTTGGGGATACGCCGCTCTCATGGCAGGCCCAAGTCCTTCTTCTTCAACCCGTCCTGAGGCAAGAGTTTGATGAACTCATTCTGGTCGATTTACCTGGTTTTGGTGGTTTTCTGTCCCATGAGCGATCTTTTGTGAATTTTGATCTGATGATGGCAGCGATGGGAGATGTCCTGGATTACTTAAAACCTCATACGGTCTTGGGGCATTCTCTGGGGGGATGGCTCGCATCGAGTTACGCCTCGCTTTGTGGGCAGGCTAAGCGGCCATTAGCCAATCGCTTGAATTACTCCGGACCTGAGTCGATCATTCTTGTGAATCCGTCTGGAATTTACAATGATCAACGGATCAAACTTGAGTTAGAGAACGTATTTAGAGCTGCTATTAAAGGCGGATTTTTAAATCTCAAACCGAATCTTTTTCTACGTGAGCCATTTTGGTTTCAATACATCGAGAAACATTTTGAACGCTTGTTTCAGCGAGAAGATATTGCTCAGTTGATTGATTCGGCTAAGGCCGAACACGACCTGACGTTGGCAGCTCATCACATTCGGTCCGATGTCTGGGTGGTTTGGGGTGAAAACGACACTCTGATTCCATCTTCCTGTTTAGAGACCTGGCTTACATCCTTGAACCCTGAATTCAGGGATCGGCATCATGCAGTGCTCCTGAGAGCAGTTGGCCACTGCCCACAACTTGAGGCCCCCTGGGTGACCTCGGCAGTGGTCGGACAGATTTTGAAGAATAGAATACCTTCTCGCTTAGGGGGCAAGTGGTGGAACGTACTGCAATAGCAATTCTGCGAGGACCTGGTTCTCAGTTTTTAATCCTTTGTTGTCTCTTTTTTACCAGTGGTATTGGCCCAAGCGGGTTCGCAGCTGAGCTGTGGGTGGGAAGTCACTGTCAGGTCTGGGATGATGAGCAAGGGGTGCCGCACCTGAGAGCGGATACAGAGCTCGCGGGTCTATCTTGCCTGGGCTATGTTCATGCTCGAGATCGAATCTGGCAAATGGACTACTTTAAGAAAGTGGCCGATGGACGAAAGGCTGAATTTTTCGGGAAAGATGGAATTCGTTCTGATTTCTTTCTCCGACTGATGGGCCTACGTGAAAAGGCGGAATCTCTTTATTCACAGTTGAGCGAGGAGCAGAGATCGCTACTGAAGGCCTATGCTTGGGGTGTGAATCACGGCATTCAAGAAATTCAAAAAAATAAAAAGCAGGGTCGAGATGGGACTTATGTTTTTCAGGACCTGGAGTATTGGCCAGATGAGTGGAAACCTGAAGACAGTCTAAAGGTCCTCTTGCTTCAGTCGTTCGATCAGACGCGGCGGAGCTTCGAGAATCAACTGCGAGAAGAAGAGTGGCTAGAAAAATATCCAGGTGAGGCGCAGAAGCTATTTTCGTCCGAAGGTCTTCCTTGGGATGTGCCCATCGTCAAGCCAGGCGAGATCTCTCAATCGACCCCTCAGCCTGTGTCGCTTCCAGTGCCTCTTCAGTCGCCTCGGCAGTCAGGCGCAAGTGCGAGAGCTCTTCAAACCTTGCTTGAAATTCCTGGAATTTGGAATGGCCCTGGTGTCGGGAGTAATAATTGGGTCATTGCGGCTGATCATTCTAAAACGGGGCATGCGTTGTTGGCTAATGATCCCCATCTTTCTTTGACGCATCCACCTATTTGGTATTGGGCGCATCTCACTGCAGGCGGATCTGATGCGATAGGTGCCACGGTGCCGGGCTTGCCGGTGGTGACTATGGGCGCCTCACAAAACTTAAGCTGGGGTATTACTAACGCGTATTTACCTGTGGCACGATTGAGTCATGTCTCCGAGTTGGAACTCAAGGGTGCCACTCAATTCAGGCCCTGGATTTGGGTAAAGTTTTGGAAATTTAAGCTCCCATTTTTCTTTAAAACCTTCAGAAAAACTCCAGGGGGGTTACCTATTTTGCCTCTTCCTGCCCCGGAAGGTCAGGCCTTGGTTTTGAATTGGACTACTTTCGATTTGAAGCCATCAGACATTTTTGGACTCTTTGAGCTTCAAAAGGCTAAGTCCGTCGAGGAAGCAGATCGTATTTTAGCCACGGTTCGAGTTCCGGCTTGGAATCTCGTTTTCGCAGATGGGCAGGGTGGAATTGGGTATCGTGCCATAGGGCGAACTCCTCGATTCAAGCAATCGCCGCCTTTCGGTGTTCCATTGGAAAAACTCGCCGATGTTGAGCACTCCGATGCTTTTCTTAACCTCCTCACTCCTGATGAAATGCCACATTTGATTCGACCGGTCCGAGGCTGGATTACGACTGCAAATAATCGGCAGTGGCCGCATCACTCTGCGTGGAGCTTGGGCGATGCTCAGCTGCCTGGATTGCGAGCGGCAAGAATCGAAGAGTTGTTGAGTCAAAAGCCTAAACACGATCTAGAGTCCATGGGGGCTATTCAATGCGACCTCCAAGCCATGGATGCGCGATACTTATTGCCTCGGCTATTGATAGTTCTTGGGGAGACCCTTAGGACAGAGCATCCTGAACCTCAAAATTCTCCAGTGTTAAAAGCCTATGAGTTATTAAAGACCTGGGATTACCAAACTGGACTTCAATGTCAGGCATGTGGAATTTATCGAAGATGGTTGGATCGAGTTTTTACTGAAACCTCGCTCAATGTGACTTCTCTCTCTCGTGAGTTGCAAAAACCTCAGCTTGAAGCCGCGCTCAAGGACGTTGTGATTCATCAATTCCATCAAGCCTTATCTGATCTTAAACTCGACTCTGGGGGGGCTTTAATCTACCCATGGGGGCACTACCACAGGAATTCATTTTTTCATCTCATCGGTAAGTCATGGTATCCAACTACACCGATTCCAACACCAGGGGATGAGTTTACGGTGAACCCAGGAGTGGCTGAGTGGAATCAAGGATTTTACGACCAGACCGCAGGGGCCTCGCAACGGATTTTGATCGAAATGTCGAATCCTCCAAAAGTTTACTCAGTGGTGGCCGGCCCCCAAAAGAATGTTGATCAAAGAAATTTGGAGCAACCCCAATCCGAGTGGCAGAAGTGGGTCCGCTGCGAGCAGAGTCGACGGCTATTTCCTCTGGATTGGCAAGCAGTCGAAAGCAAGGCGGTTCGAGTTCAGTTTTGAGTTGAGATTAAGAAGCCTTTTGAAACGGAGCGAAGACCCTGCGGACCTCTTCTTCGAGTAACTCGCGAGCCTCTTCAACTTTGCAACGACTCTCGGGATCAACAGTGAGTAAGCATTTCAGAGTGGGGAGCATTGCTGATCTTCGTTGACCTTTCCAGGATTTAGCTATTTCCATGAAAACGCTGTCGATGTCGGACTGTCGAATATTTAAGAAATCAGTGAGGTGTTCTTCTGTGGATTCTTGATTTGCTTTCCAGCTGACTGAACTCCAATCAAAGTCGGTCGACATTTCAAGGAGAGACACGCCCAACGACCAGGCATCAGATGCACTATCGCTTTGAAAATGAGACCATTCAGGAATCCAGCGTGGTCTCAGTGCAGGGTGTAGAAGATAACTAATTTTCAGCGTATTCCACTTTTCGTCTAAGAGTTTTGGGTCTTCACGAAACGATTTCAAATAGTATTTTTCAATCGCTTCGGGGGCTGCATAACGATGAGTGGTTTTGAAAAAATCCTCATGGTCTAGGAATTCATCGATTCCAGGTTCATCATATTTGTAACCTGATCCAAAATCAGCGAGAGCGGCCTCAAGATGGCCGTTAGGTTGACTTCGAAGGAGAATATTCAGTGGCTTGATATCGCGGTGGACCATTGCGTGCTCGTGGAGAAAAGATAGACCCATGAGGAGTTGTGCGGCGACTGAAATTAGCTCTGGAGACGAAATCGAGTAGGTTGTTCTTGGATGAATTTTTTGTTTTTCGTTAATGTAATGATGAGCGTCCCCTCGATTATAAAACTCAGAGAGAAATCGAAGACTGCCTGTAATAGGATTCGCGGAGCATTCTTTAAAAAGTAAGAGTCCAGGCACTGATCTTCCTTGTGAATAATGATCAATGGTTGTGATCATTTTTGCCTCGTTCAGGGCTTCTAGGTGCTTTTCAGCAACATCTAGTGGGTCTAGATCTCTGCCCGGAGTTGGCGGTTTTTCGACTGCAAGAGCGAATTCCTGTTCACTTGGGTCGGATGGGTACTTCACCCTGAGTACTTGTTTATAAGATCCCGACCTCACTTTCATATCGCTCCTGATAAAAGCTCGATCCCCGTCGAAAAACATCCGTGCTACATGAACGGTTTTGAGTTGGTTGAGCTCAAGGGGCCATGATGACTCAGTGGGAGCAGAGTTTGACTGATAATGATCCGCTAAAAAATCAAGCATCGTGGCATGAGTCATACCGAGCTGATTGCTCGATGCCCAGGCGGAAAGATCCAAGTCAATCTGGGTGATGGTTGCACCCGTTTTTTCAGAAAGTTGACTGAGGATTTTGAGATAGTTGGGATCCGCGGCGATGGTACGCAGAGCGATTCTGCGGCCGGAGTCTGATGAAGTGGCCTCAGATGTGGGGAGTGATTCTCCATCTTCCTTGCCTGTAAACCCATTCTGAGCTAGGGCAAAGTTTAAAGAAAATAAGATTAATCCAAGTCGCAGAGAGATCGTTCGGTTTGCTCGTCTCATCTAGGTCCCCTCAGTTAAAATGAGGTGTAACTTGCCATTACACTTAGCGTGCGTCAAGCCTGGACTGTTCGCGGTGTTGCATTTGGTATCCGGCTCCGTAATCTCCGGTGATTGATCCGTGATTGACGTGAATATAATTAACAAAGTTAGCCGAAATAAAAACTTGGCAGATCCAAAGCGTCATCAGCAACGCTTTCCCTCTGTGAGTTTGAGGTTGGGCCATTCTCGTCATCAGGATAAATTCAAATGGAAAAGTGATGGCCATGTAGTAGCGTCGAATCGTGACTCCAGTGAGTGTCATTAAAATTCCAGCGACTAAGAAACTCGCATTCTGAAGAAAAAGAGTTGAAGATGAGCGCCCAATTAGGCAATTCGCAAGTTGAGAACGATGCTGCCAGAGGCTTTTTATCCCACGACAAAAAATCCACAGGCACGTGAGTCCCATGATCCCGTGGGTTAATCCGGTGAGGTAAGTGGGGGTCGTGCCAATGAGGGGATACCGAGCAAAGTCGGAAAGCTGATCCCAATGAGTAGGTCCCCTTAAAATGCCGAGCGCATTTCCTAAGTGAAGGCCTGTGGGATTGGTTAGCCAGAAAACCCAATACTTAAATTGCAGCATTTCCTGGAGTCCAACACTGATTCGCTCGTGGATCGGTGTGTGGAGAACTTGGATCGCCCAAGGGATGAGAGGGAGTGCGCCGAAGACGGATCCAATGAACCAAGCCCTCCAGTGGGTTTCGTTTCGTCGCCAGATCCACGTGCATGCAAAGACTGCAAATGCGAGGAAAAAACCACTCATGTGGATCTGCCCCAACCAGGCTCCGATGCAGCCCCAAAAAAAAGCACCGGAAAATTGAGAACGATTCCACCAGGAGAGCCAAGTTAACATGACGAAAAGTGGCAGAAATGGCTGAGGCCAGAGTTTTCTTTGGTACAGGATGAGAAAAGGGTTCACCATGGCCAGAGCGTAAGACCATAACCACAGGGTACGTTCCGTTGAGTTTTTGATGGTCTTAAAGGCGAACGGCACCACGAGCGCGATGCCTAGCCATGCGGTGAGCTGCACAGCAGTCGCCAGAGCGGTGGGCTGATGAATTCCAAATAGCTTTGCGAGTACTGTAAAAACCCAAATGCTCATTCCCGGGTTAGCAATGTAGACTCCCGAGTTGATGCCGCTCCATGGCCAGGGTTGAGTGACGCCAATGAGTTGGGTTTGAGTGAAATTATATTCTTCATCTTCTTTATATTCCATGTCTTCAACGAAAAGGACGCGAAGTAAGAGGCCAGCTAAGCCTGCAAAAATCAAAAAATAATTCCACCGCTTTTCAAGGGTTTTAATCACAGTTGAGCTCCCAATTGGGTCGAAGCATCTGAAGTGAGCGAAATTCGTCGACTCTGCCGTCTTGGTAGGACTCCGGAATCTCGAGCGAACCCACGTCATTCCAAGCCGCTGGATGCGTGATGACCTCGCAGTGAGGCATTTTGAGAAGTCTGGATCGCAAGGTTCCCCGGAATTGAGTGTGATTTACTAAAACCCGAATGGGCGGATAATAGCAGGGGAGACTTTCCCATCCGAGTGACTTGAAATTGCGCCGGGCTAGGGCGGATAAAATCAGAAGCGGAAACTGAGGGGTTTTCCAAAGCTTCCTGTCCCAAGGGAGGCGAACGCGCCGGATCCCAAAGTTGGCGAGTGGCTCCGAAAGGGCAGGAATCAGTCCTGGCGTCAGATGGATGTGGTGGTGTCCGTCTAAGTAGTGAATAGGAACGTTGAGGCCTTTTAGCTTTTTGAGCTGAGAGAGCAATTCGTTTCGTGCCCAATCTGATTTTTGCTCACGGTTCCCACTTCGGGGGTTCAGCCAATTCAAGAGGAAGCGAGCAGGCGACGGGATAAAAAGTTCATTTTTTGACAGAGATCGGCCATAGGTCAGATTAAAGTGTAAACCAAGCTCGATCCCTGGAATGGCCATCAGTTCTTTGAGTTGGTGGCTCAGAAATTGGCAATTCGCCATGAGGGACACCCGTTTGATCACGCCTTGCTGGGCGAGTTGGAGGATTCCTGCGTTCACTCCCGGTGACAGACCCCAGTCATCTGCTGTGATGCCCTGGAGTTCGGGCAACGGAAGGTAGCTTCCTTGTTGAGACCTTCTCAGAAGCTTGAGAAAGTCGATGGCAATTTCGAAGCTTTCCCAAAGAGTCCGTCTAAGTGACTTTTCGAGGCTGAGCCGGACAGAGATGGGTAAATCCCTCTCTTGCATGCCAAAGTTTCGGCAGATCAAGCTCATCTCGACAAAAAATAATACTCCTTTGCATCTCTGCACGCAGAATGCTTCGGCTGCTAATCTTCGCGAAAAAGCCAAGTAGGGAGACGGACTATCTTGAGATTTTAAATCGAGAAAAAAACGGAGCCAAGAGTTTAAAAGTAGACTCAAGTGGTGTCTGCCATAAACCAGCGCCAAAAAGCGAACCGGAATTTTAAAGTGACTTTCCAAAAGGCGTCGATTACCTCGGACCAGGTCCACACCGTTTTTGATTTCTGATCGGGCCTGTGCAATCCACGTCGCTAAAAACTCGGGGTCGATTGGCTGCTCGATGTTTGCGACAAAAAAGGCCTTTCCTTGCGCTTGGATGAACCCTTCTCTCAATGCACTGCTCGGCCCGCTCGCTTGATGCGCTCGGAGGATTCGAATCGAAGCCGGGAACTGAGCAGCTGTGAGTGCTTGGATTACTGGGTTGAGTTCGCTGAGTCGATCGCCCCATAAAATAACAAGGATCTCAAATGACTTTGCAGGACTCGTTTGAGACCATGTTTCGTGCCAAAGTCTGAGCGTTTGGATGATCTCTTTTGGATTGGCAAAATACTCTGGACCCAGAGCAATCGGGGCGAGGATAGACCATTCAGTTGAGGGGGCGACACGAGGAAGTGATTTCCAAAGAGGAAACTCCTGAGGAAAACTCACCAGTGATGATCGGAGCCTCATAAAAGTCTGAGATGGGACAGAGTGCTCCCAGGCGAGGAGAAATGTAGAGATCGCAAGGAAAGTCACCGCTAAAAGTGGAACAGAATGATGCTGCAGCCAGAAAAAGAGCCAGTCCCCAATGATGTCCTTTCCAGCAAAGGAAAGGGTGAGAGTTAAAAAGACGAGGCTCCCGCGAGTCCACTGGGTCACCCAATTTTTCTTGGATGGCGTGGTGCAAAGTAAAGCAAATGGAATTGCGAGTGGAGTGAGCGAGTATTTAAACGTCTCCGGCATGAGGAGCATGTAAATAAATAAACCCAAAGAGAAAGAGAGCGCGCGTCCCGTGAGATCTCGAGGTTTTCGTAGCCACCAAAATCCTGTGACGATCCCAATCAGTGTTAAGCCGAGTCCAGTTTCAATGCGGGATGCTGTTCCAATGCCGAGCCAGCCCCATTTGGCGAATCGTAGGAGACAACTATGGATCGACTGGCTGCCATAATGGGAGGCGTCATAGTAAACTGAGTCGTTTTGAACGATCGAAAGCCAGCCTTTCCACAGGAGTTTGAAAGCATCCCAGGACGGAATGAAAAGCCAGGTGAGAAGTACGAAGGAGAGTGTGCCGAAAATTAAGATTCGTCCGGCCTCAAATCGTTTGCGGGTTCGTTCAGAAAGAAAAACCCCGAGCACGATCCCCGGGCCGATTTTCAGAAGCGTGGGAATGAGCAGTGCGGAAACGGTCCAAATACTTTTTCGAGTGATCCAGGCGTACAAGGCAACCGAAAACCCAAAAAACATCAAACTCGAAACCTGTCCAATGGTGAACGTATCTAAACAGAGCCTAAGGATTGCTACAAGGCTGAGGCAGGTGAAAAATAGAGCCTCTTGAGGGTCTCGACTGCTCATGCAGATTTTCAGACTCCGATAAATCCAATAAAACCCAAGTCCAAAGAAAAAAAACTGGAACAAATACCAAGCGACTTGGGCTTGAGGAAGCGTGAGCCACGAAAATGGAAGGAAGAGGAGAATCCACGGCGGTGCATAACGGTAGGGAGATGCGCCGTCCAGAAAATTGTAGACGTGATCCCATTGGAGAGATCGAGCACGACTGGCTGCCAAGTAGTAGACACTAAAGTCGGTGTAGTCTTGTTTGATGTAAATTTTATAAGCGTAAAGAGGGAGCACAATCCCAAAAACTAAACCGATGATCAAAAAAGTGAGTCTTCGGTTCCAGATCGGTCGAGAATGGTTGGATTTAACACTTTCCATGCGGGTACTCGGAGAGTGGCTTTTTGCAAACATAGAGGATATCGGCGAAAAGAACGCTACTGCACGGTTCTGAAGAAACCTGAAAGCCTGCCGACTTCATCACCTCTTCCCAGGCATGGCGCGATCTGAAGGAGAGCACCTGCTTTTTGGCCTGGGTAAACCCGATCCCCGTTGCGAGTTTTTCATACCATCGGTTCCAGCGTGAAACAAACCCACCTTCAGGGTCGACCTCGCGGACCAAGAGTATTCCGCCTGGATCAAGTCGATCAAAGGCGTTCTCGAGAAGGGCTTGCTGGTGACTAGGCTCGAAATAGTGCATGACGTCAATCATAGCAATCCCTGAAAACTGAGGATCCTGACTCGGGACGGATAGAAGATCTCCACGAGACCAGCGGATTTTTTCAAGGTCGGGCGTAGCTCGAGACGCAGCTAGAATCCGATTCTCATCATGATCTAGCGCGAGGATTTCCCTTTCTTGGGATTGTAGGGCTGCTGCAATAGAAAAAAGACCGTGACCGCAGCCTAGGTCGAGGATTCTCCCTTGCAAAGGGAGGTGGGCTGACATCCTGGAGTAGGGGGTGAGCCACCACCGTGCAGCTAAAAAAGCACGAGTTAAGGGGGGGGCCTCTTTAAAACGACGAAGGACCGGGGGCTTGGTTTTTTTTCCGTATCGCTTTCGAGCTTGGTTGAGCTTGATGCGGGTTAACCAGTTGGCAACCAGGACGCATTCTCTTAGGATTCGGATGGTTGATTTTTCACTGTTGAGGTAGAGCGTCACTGGGAGCTCGGTAACAGGAAGTCCCAAACCATGAGCGGTCAGAAAAATTTCCAAGTCAAAAAGAAATCCTGGGCAGGTCTGACGTGAGAAAAACTCTAACGCTAGCGTTCGAGAGAGTGCCTTAATGCCAGCTTGGGTGTCGGTTGTAGTAATGGGTAGCCATGCCCGCACGCAGGCATTAAACCAAAGCCCAAGTCGGTGCCTACTATAAGCGATTTTTAGTAATCGAACTGGAATAGAGAAATGACTATTCTGAAGCCTTCGGTTACCGTGAACGAAGTGATAACCTTGTTTGAATTTTTCCTGAGCCTGATCAAAAAAGCTCAGATCGTAAGGTAAGTCTGAATCTGTAAAGTAAATCCAGCGCCCCCTCGAACCTAGAAATCCAGTCCGGAGTGCGGCACCCTTGCCTCGTGGAGCGAAATGAGGACACACCCGAATTTGGGAGTACCGAGTCGCCAGTTCGTGAGCGACTGGAATGGATTGATCCAACGGATCATTGGGGGAAGGGTTAGGTACTAAAATAATTTCAAATGATTCACCATGCCTTGCTTTTAAAAACGCATGGGCTTCTTGAACAGTTTTTTCAAGAGTTTGATGGGAGTTTTTGGCAGGGATAATCAGTGAGGCATCCACAGCAGCTGCTTGGAGCTCTTGAAAAAGCCGTGGCTCAAGTTTTGGGAGCGGTGAGAGTTCAGTTCGAAAAGAGTGTTTCATAAAAACTCACTAAGGTTTCTAATACAGATTCGGCTTCACTGATACTATGAAGAGCGAGCCCGCAGGCAGGTGTGTAGATCGCTTGTTCTAAAACTTTCTGGGTTTTTCCTATTTCTCCAATCCAAGAAGAGTTCAAATTCTTTTTAAGCTGTTCAACCAGGCGAGGCACTTGAGAGCTTTCTTTTTGAGTTTCGGTATCGGTAGGAATCACTCCAAAACAAAAACGACCGCCTGAATTCAGCCACGACTCCAAGGCGGGGCGATGAGTGGGTCCGAGCGCTGCCGGGAGTGAGAGGGAAGTATCTAGGGATAAGAGATGAATCCCCGTTTGGACTACGGCGGACCAGTCCGTGTTCCCACAACAGTGAATTCCTACTGTAGCACCCGCTTTTTTCAGGCTCTGGACCATGAGGTTAATCTCTTTGAGCGCCGAGAGGTGCTTTGGATTGAGAGAGGAGTAGGCAAAGAGTCCCGGTTCATCGAGCATGAAGATGGGATGGATTTTTTCCGCAGTGAGCCGTCGGACCATAGCCAGCGAACGCGCCAGGGTGAGTCGAAAAATCTGGCCAGAAAGTTCAGATAGCAGAGGGGTCGATGAATTCCCTTTGATCTGAATCGCCCACTGAGATGTAAATGGGCCTGCAATTTGAATTTTGGCAGTTGAATGTCCGCGCTCTTGTAACTCCCAAAGAAACGGTTGCCATCCTCCCGAAGTCGATGCCAGGGGTTCAAATTCATCAAAATTCTCAGTTTCAAAGGCACGAGCCAGGCGACGATCTAGATGATGCGATTGGCTTTCCCAAAGATCCAACTGCAGCGAGAGAATCCCTCCAGCTTCGAGTTGGATTCCGGGCAGACCATCCAAGGCCTGTGGAATCATATACTCCCACGGGTTGCGGATCGGGATTTGAGGAAGGTAAGGGATGCCCAGTCGCATCGAAAACTCCAGGGCGGAGTCGATGTTGGAGTGTGGCAGGCTCCCAATTCCTGTAATTCGTCTACCCTGTTCTGTTGTCTTCATTGATTAGATCTCCACTTTGCTGTCCGACAGAGAAGTACGTTGCCGCAGGATGATGAAAAACTAAAGCAGAAACGCTGGCCTCAGGGTCCATCATCATGCCTTCGGTCAGCTGGACTCCAATTTCGGTGGGGTTGAGTAATTGCCAAAGCAGGGCTTGATCGTCTAGTCGTGGACAGGCCGGATAACCAAAAGAGTAGCGCTTACCGAGGTACTTCGCCTGAAATCGTTCAATCATTCGCATTTCAGTGGGGTCCGGGTATCCCCAGGCCTTGCGAATTTGCGAATGGAGGAGTTCGGCATAAGCCTCGGCAGTCTCAAGTGCAAGTGCCTGGATAATATGGGACTTAAGGTAATCTCCGCGATTTTTTAGAAGTTCAGCAAGCTGCCGGACCCCTCGGCCTGCTGTCACGACAAAGAATGCTACGGAGTCTTTGGGTGCGGTCGGTGTTTTTACATCAAGAGGGAGAGTGTAATCTGCTAAGCACAAGCCATCGATTTTCCGTTGTCGAGGAAACTGGAAGGTCGCTGCCGGTTTGCTGCCTTGAGGTCCCTTTGAATCAAAGATGAGCAAATCGTTGCCTTGGCTGGCAGCGTGAAAAAACTGATAAATCGCAGAAGGGCGGAGCACTTCAGTTTCTCCGTATTCTTCTTTAACTTCCTGGACGGTGTCCCAAATCTTTCGAGCCTTTGGGTCGGTCTCTGAAATTTCTTTGAGCGCAGAGGGATCTTGAACTCCACGTTCCAAAAGTCTGACGCTGCTTCCACGTACTCCGAGGTGACGTCCATAGAGCATGAGAGGATTAATGAAATTCCAGATTTGCTGAATCGGGGTGTTCTTTAAAATATGTCGCTCGTAATCGGGCGGAGAAGGGACCGTATCTAAAATCGGGATCAAGCTGGATCGTACCTCAGAAATGACCGGAGCAGGGGCTGGAGCTTTCTGAGTCTTTTGATTTTGAAGTTGAGTTCTTCGTTGGGCAAGGTCTGACTTGAGTTTTTCAAACCGCTCGGGATCGACGATCGTTTTTGCGAGATCTAATCCATTCATCGCGTCTTTCGCATAAGCGACTGTGCCAGTTGTGTAGGCTTTAGCAATCTGCTGATCGACAAAGTTTGAGGAGAGCGCTGCTCCTCCCACCAAAATCGGGGTGTTGATCCCTGCTTTGGAAAGGTCCTCGGCCGTGGTGACCATTTGCTGAGCAGATTTGACTAGGAGACCTGAAAGGCCCACCAGATCTGGTTGGTGCTCGCGAACTGCCTGGATCAGTTGCTCCGGTGGGACCTTAATTCCCAAGTTAATGACCTTGAAGCCATTATTAGCTAGGATGATTTCGACCAAGTTTTTGCCAATATCGTGGACATCTCCCTTGACGGTAGCCAAAATAATTTTGCCACGAAGGGAGGCTTCAGACTTCTCCATAAATTGCTCGAGGTGGGAGACTGCAGCTTTCATCGCCTCAGCTGACTGAAGGACCTCGGCAACAATGAGCTGGTTCGTGTTGAAGAGTCGACCTACTTCGTCCATACCCTTCATCAGTGGGCCATTAATAATTTCCAAAGGTGCTAGGGATTGAAGGGCCTCGTTGAGGTCATTGACGAGCCCGTCCTTGCTGCCTTCAATGATGTAGTGTGGCAGGCGCTCCATCAGAGGGAGTCTTTCACGAGCGACTTCGACTTTTTTTCGTTCTCGAAAATGAGCAGTAAACGCAGCGACGTCCTCGGGTTGGCCTCCTTTAAAAATCAGATTCTCTGCAAGTTTCTTTTCTTCTTCTGGAATAGAAGCGTAGCGTTCTAGCTTTTCGGAGTTCAGAATGGCGAGATCGAGTCCCGCCTGAACGCAATGATAAAGGAAAACTGAATTGAGGACCTCCCGGCCTGCCGTGGGCAAGCCGAAACTGACATTGGAAATTCCTAGAACCGTTCGGGTGGCAGGAAAGCGAGCCTTGATGAGTCGAATTCCTTCAATGGTTTCGACTGCCGATCCCAAATACTGAGCGTCCCCGGTAGCGCAGGGAAACACGAGAGGGTCCCAGTAGATATCTTCAGCTGGAATGCCATATTTCTGTGTGAGAAGTTGGTAGGAGCGTTCAGCAATTTCAAGTTTCCTCTGTCGAGTGACTCCCATTCCTTGCTGGGGATCATCGTCAATCGTACCTACGACGAGCGCGGCCCCATATTTCTTAGCAAATGGAACCACCTGTTCAAAGCGCTCTTCGCCATCTTCTAGGTTGATTGAGTTAATGATCGATTTGCCTTGGCAGTAGGTTAACGCAAGTTCGATGACCTGAGAATCGGTAGAGTCAATCATCCACGGCGCTCGGATCTTTTTGACTGCAAACTCCATAAAGCTTCGCATATCCTTAATCTCGTCGCGGTCAGGGTTGGCAAGACAAATGTCGACGATTTGAGCACCGTTTTTGATTTGAGCACGAGCGATTTCAGAAGCTTCCTCGAATTTCTCTTCGCAAATCAGCGTTTTGAACTTCTTGCTCCCAATGACGTTGGTTCGCTCGCCTACAATGACGGGCCTCATTTCATCAGTAATCTCAAGGTAGTCGACTCCTGAAAGAACAGACCGTTCACTCGGTATGGGCTTACGAGGGGAGTGTTGCGCTGCCAGTTGAGCGAGAGCTCGAATATGGCCTGAGTGGGTGCCGCAGCAGCCTCCGAGGACGTTGATCCAGCCCTGCGAAACAAATCGCGAAAGGACCTTGGAAACCATGTCAGGTGTTTCTAAATAACATCCATTTTCATCAGGGAGGCCGGCATTAGGCACGCAGGAGACGCGAAATGGGGAGAACTTGGCCAAGGAGCGGATCGCATCCGTCATGAACTCAGGTCCAGTAGCGCAGTTCAGGCCGAGGTAAAGGAGGTTGATGTGGCTGACCGATGCGAGTAATGCCTCGATCGACTGGCCGGCCAGCATGGTACCCATAGCTTCAATGGTCCCGGAGATTGCTATTGGGATCTGGACCCCTGTTTTTTGGAAAAGATCTTCAATGGCAATCAGTGCGGCTTTAATGTTCCGGGTGTCCTGACATGTTTCGATCAGAAAGTAGTCAACACCGCCTTCCATTAAGCCTTGGGCTTGAATGGAAAAGTTCTCGATCAGTTCTTGAAATGTCACGCCGCCGGTAACAGAGATCGCTTTGGTCGTAGGCCCAATTGCACCGGCAACGAATCGAGGCTTTTCCGGAGTTGTGAATGCATCTGCTTCGGCCCGCGCGAGTTGCGCAGCGATTCGATTTTGTTCTAGTGCGCGATGGCCTTGGGCATATTCGTTGAGCACCAGAGGTGTGCTTCCAAATGTGTTCGTTTCGACGATGTCGCAGCCCGCTTCGAGATAGCCTCGATGGATTTTTTTTACGAGTTCGGGTCGTGTGAAAACTAGGATCTCATTGCAGCCTTCCAAGTCAGGTCCGCCGAAATCATCAGCAGCCAGGTTAAGATCCTGGATTGCTGTTCCCATTGCACCGTCGATTACAAGAATCCGCTTTTCAAGCTGCTCGATCAGGCCTTTGGCTCTATCAGTGGTTTTTGGGTTGGAGGAAGTGAATGGGTGATGAACGCTAGATGTGGGCTTTGAATGTTGCATCATGTGCAGACATTAGCAGAAATTTGAGAGGGTTCAAGGTTTCTGCGTTTGATTAAAATGGTGCGGCCGGACGGACTTGAACCGTCACACCTCTCGGTATACGCCCCTCAAACGTACGTGTCTACCAATTCCACCACGACCGCATTTTGCATTCTCGAAGTGAGGGCTGATCCATTTACTAATCCCAGTTGCTCTCTGAGTCAAGCGGTGGTTTGGTCTCAGTGTTAATTTTAATGCCGGATGGCCGGTTGTCTGGCGTTTAGGTTGATTCGTGAACGTGTCCATTCCGAACTAGGCATCCAGTGGCTGCCGTGGTTTTTGGGTTTAAGTTGTAGATCGTGAAAGCTTCCAGTTTCTAGATTGTACCAATGAGATGCAAGAGCTGCACTGAGATAAAGTAAACTAGGAGTCCACAGAAGTTGGCGATGCCATAGCCGGCAAGTCCTAAGATGAGTCCGAGGTAAACGCCCTCTTTCCAGTGTTTAGCTCGTGCCGTCGCTATTGCTGTATCAGCGCCCCCGATGAGCGTCTGAGACGCAATTGAGGTGTAGGAAAGAGGGATACGCAGAAAATAACCGACGCCGTAGGTGACAGCCCCATGGATAAGTAGGATTGATAAAGGCATGATCACTAGGGAGATGGGGGCTTCTAAAATCCGTCTTGGGCTGGCGGTGGCCCCGCTGGAGAAAAAAAATGGAATAAAGAGGAATGACCCCATGGAGTAAGACGCTCTCAAATGCTTGCGAAGGGGTTTGATCTGACTGATTAAGATCGCAATCGAAGTGACGTAAATCACCGTATGGATGCCCGTGAAGTACCCTCCGAGAAACTGAGAAATCAGTGCTGCTAAAATGGCGAACGCAAGGCTTAATGTTGAACTGACAGGACTTAATGAAAGAGACAAGTCACTTGGGTCTTCGTCGTTTTTAGGTTCTATTTTCCTTTTTTGATCTGGATCGAGGGCGATCGTTGCAATCGTGACCACCATCCAAAGTCCAGTGATCATGCTGTCGATTGAGAAAGCAGAGATAAAGATCTCGTTTGGGACCCCAACCAGTTTAGCTACGGCAACTGCATTTTCATTGCCACCGATAAAGCTGGCTGTGAGTTGGGCGGCGATTTTAGCACCGTTGATGCCCAGTTCTCTTGAGCTCACGAGCGCAGTAATGACTCCACCTGCGATTGAAGACGCAGTACCGACAAAGAAAATTAGTAGTAATTTTTTAGGAAGTTTAAAGAATTGTTCGAGTCGCAAACTAAAGGCCATCTGAGCAATTGCAATCAGAGCAATCGGACCCATGAAAAAATCGTAGAGAGCATGCTCGTGTGGAATGATCCCTAGGCTTGATAAAAAAACGGCGGACAAAAGAGCAAGGCAGAGACCGGTGATGTGAGAAAGCCAGGTGACTTGATTCTCGACCCAAAGGCAGATACCGGTCGCAAGGCAAATGATGAAGAGGAGGGAGATCGCGTTCATGGGTACGGTCTAGTTTTGTCGAAAATGCCCTGTATATCTTGGGGGAAAATGGTTCAATTTTGGTAAAAACTCAGCCGTCAGAAACGTATCTGAGTCTGATTGATTGAGTCAATAAAAAAGCGGCCAGCTGATTCGAGCTCCAAAAGTCGACCGTTGGAGGTCCGGGAATCAACTAAAAGAGTTAGTTTATCAATACACTTGATTTGAGTCGGATGATCTGTTCTTTACAATGCTGAGACCAAGATTAAAATGAAAAGTCAGTTTAGTTTAGAGAAGTTGAATCCTAAGATCGTTTTTAGGGCGGTGAGCCTAGCCTTGGTAGTGCTGCGAGCAGGGTATGGGGCTATTGCTTTTGCTGATTATTATGACATCGCTCGAGGAAATCCCCTTTTGGTCTATAGCCCGGCAGATGTGGCATTGAGGACAGATATTTTCGGGTGGGATCATCAGGCCTATGAGACGGAGATTGCTTCAATTGCCCAGCGCTACTGCGTAGATACGGGTTTTCTTCCGTTCTATCCAAACGGCGCACGAATCGACTTTGATTTGGGAACATTTAAGGACGAAATTGAGATTTCTTCCTTGAATGGAAAAGTTCGGGTTGATAGGGCGCAATCCGAGATTGCGGTGTTGGGTACCTATGACTCTCCTGAGCGGATCCTTTTGAATACTGAGATTGAGCAAGTTCATCGGGAGCATCGACCTTACTTCATTTACCAGCAGCAGAAGGACTACCTCCCGATCACTTTTTCCCGTTTGGTGTGTTTCCACAAGAACTCCGGTCCTCCTGTTGTGAGTGGGAAGTTCGCGGCAGCATATCCTTCTGGTGGTATTGTCTTTGAAGATCGAGATGTCGAGATGTCGAATCCTCCGGCATCGATCGAAATTCGTTATCATCTGCCTACTCAAGAAATTACCCTGGGCGATTTACATGGTAACGCTCTCAAGTTGCTTTATTTTCTAGTGAGAGAAGGTATTTTTAAGATAAAAAGTGATGATTACTTCGAGTTTTGCAATATTTATGAGGAAGAGTCTCTGAGTGTTGCGTCGGCGTGGTTTTCTTTTCAGGGTGGCCCTGTTTCTGATTTGGATTCAATCAAGGTCGCCAAACTAGGTGCCATTTTAGAACGAATTGAAGTTAATCCTGCGCCCCCAAAAATTAGGCTGATTGGAGATACGCTTTCAGATCGGGGTGCTAACGATTACTTTACACTTAAAATTATTAAAAAATTGGGTGTGGCCCATGTTCCACTTGAAATTATTCTTTCTAACCATGATCTCGGATTTATAGAATTCATACTAAATCTTTCTAGTTCTCCTCAGTCTTTGAATCCTGCGGATCTTTCAGAGCAGCTCGAACTTCTGAAGAGTAATAAGGTGGTCAAACCGAATGATTCATTGATTCGGATGGTTTTATCGGTGGTAGCCCTTCCTGAGATTTGGCCAGAAATTAATGAGATTTTCTCGAATTATTACCTACGGGCTTTGAAAGTTGTTTCAGTATCTGAAAATCCTGAAACGCAGCAGTTTGCGTACTTTTCTCATGCTTGGACAGGGCTAGAGGCAGTCGAAGCCTTGGCTAAAAGCTATGAGATTAAGGGGTGTTCGCACCTTGATCTGCGATTTAGTCGAGAAATGTTTAAGTTTTGCGTTACACAAATTAACCAAAAATTTAGGGATGAGCTAGTTACGGGAGACTTTCCAAGTCAAGGAATAATGCGACTGGATGAGCAAAGTCAGCAGTGGTTAATGTTTTTAGATAATTCGTTTTTAAAGCCAAATTTATCAAAAATTCCTTTGCTTTATTCGATTTGGAATCGTGGAGAGTATTGTTCTAGGAGAGAAGGCCATATTGCCTTACGGACATGGGTTCAAAAAATCGAGGGTCATTCAGTTCATTATTTATTTGGCCACGTTGGAGAGGATGCTCCATTAGGGAGCGGTAATTTAGATACTCATCTAGGTAAGTCCGCCACGGACCTTTCGGGAAATTATCGGATTTACCGCTTCTAAATTTTACAGGCTTTTTGTTCGTTCCAGATACGTACTAAATTCTTTTTTACCGATGTAGATGAGAGGAATGCGTTGATCTGCTTCCCATTTGTCCCAAAGCGCTCTTTTATGTCTTGATGAAAGGTTCGTGTGAGCCAACGAGGGGAGCTGATCCATGACTTTCTTATATTGCGAAGTATTGATCAGTGTGCAGGTCATTGCGCACTTTTTAGCTTTTTTTCGCTCCCGATGCCTATCCGAGGTGGGTGAGATTCCACTGCTAGTGGTTTCTTCTAATCCAGGGGATTCAGGGCAAAGCTCCCTGGGTGTGATGAGTTCTAAACTACCTGAAGTCGTGCGGGGTGAATACGAGGAACGTCCAGATTCCATTTCACTCAGCTCATCTGTCAAAGAATCATGAATTGCAATGAAACCCGAGTCTTGCTCAAAAATGAGTTCTTCGGTGGGGATGTCTTCTTCTTGCAATAGGTTCTCCAGGTTGGAGTGGATTCGTTCAAAAAGTTCCTTTTGTGTCGGGGTTATTTCTTCGTATTCACTCGGCGTTAGCGCTTCGACTGGAGAAAAAGACTTCGCGTTCGGATTAAGTTTGGGGGGGAGTGTCTCTTCAGGGAATATTTTTTCTATCGATGCTTCAATCCTAGCGTAGATCTCTCGCTGTTCTGGGGACAGGGTCTCAACCTCAACTTGGGCTTTATGAGGAGTGCTGGATGGATGGGATATTAGGGGAAGCAGGACTGCATACAAAAAATATGAATAGCTCATCATTGAATTACTTTCCTCTCGAATTTGCAACTTTATAGGTTGATAAAGAGAGCTTGCAGAAATGACTCTTAATTGCTTAGGAGGATCGTGTGTATATCTTATTTATAAATAATAATAAAGGGTTTTTTTGCTGGTTCTTGTTAAAAAAATAGGATTAAGATTTGACAGAAAAGCTCATGCAAACGAATATCATTAATACATTATGAAACTCATAAAATGGAAATTATGCATCTTTGGAATCTCTCTGCTACTTTCATGTAAACCTGGGTTTTGTGTTGAAAATATTACGTCCACCCCAGCCCAGAATATCAAGGCTCAGTATGATGAGAATAGACTAAGACAAGTAGCTTCTGATCTTCGATGGAAGAAATTACTTCATTATAATCAATTCTTTCCTTGGAGCGGCACCTCTGGGGAGGTTGACGGGGATGGATTCTATTTTTCTCCAAAGGGCAGAGTAGATCCGCTGAGTGAACTTAAGGCAACTCTATCTGCATTCGAGGTGAATCAGAAGGTTGGCAAATTGAACCAGCCCGCAATTTGTGCATTTCCTGAGAGGCTTCGATTTCTAAAAGAGCAACTCCAAATTCAGATAACGGCTCCTGCAAAGGGTGATTGTCCTGAATATGATCATTTTATTTCTAAAATGGAATCTAAAACAGTAGAAATTGTATTCTCTTCTGCTTATTCCAGTAATCCAGGATCTATGTTTGGACACACTCTCTTTAAATTTGTAAAGGGAAACAAGTCAGATCTTCTGGATCAAGGAGTGAGTTTTGCTGCGACCGTTCAGGCAAATAATGAAGGGGGTCTTCTCTATGTGCTATATGGCCTCTTCGGTGGATATTCCGGCGATTTTTCATTTCAACCCTACTATCAAAAAGTAAACGAATACATCAATTCTGAAAGTCGAGATCTATGGGAGTATCGGTTGAACTTATCGCCGGCTGAGACCCATTCTTTGATTAATAACTTATGGGAAATCGAGTCAAACTCATGGTTCGACTACTATTTTATTAATAAGAATTGTTCTTATCAGCTATTGGCCGCTTTGGAAGTAGTTAAGCCAGATTGGGACTTATCATCCGGATGGTTTTTCGTAGTTCCAGCTGAAACCATTAAAAGGGTTTCAAAAATACCTGGTGCTATTACGCAGGTTCGGTTTCGACCGTCTTTAAAGCGTAAGTTAGAAGAGGGGATAGAGCTCCTTCCAATTAAGGAGAAAGTCGAATTCAAAAGACTGATCAATCGAGACGTTGATCCAGATCAAATAGACTCAAAGGATGTGCTTTCTGCGGCGATTCAATACGTACAATACTTTAGAGCTGAAAAAGAAGGGAGCTTTGACGAAAGTCTCCGGGAATTTTGGAAAAAATTATTGGCTCGCCAAAACATTCTTTCTCAAGGAATTCTCGTAAATGCTTCAGCTACTGTTTCTCCTGCGATAGCACTTAAATCTCCAGTCGGGAACCCTGCTCCTAATTCAGGTCAGGCTTCTGCATACGAGCAGCTTCCACAGGATCCTCCCGAATTAGGTCATGGTCCTTTCAGGTTGAGTCTTTCCCAAGGTGTTTTTCAGCGGGGAGGCCTGGATGGAGGTGGATTTGAGGAGTTTCACATTAAACCAGCTTATCACGACCTTCTAAATGACGATCGCGGGTATTTACCCTTCTCTGAAATTAATTTTCCTAACCTAACTCTCCGATACTACCCTAATACTGCAGTCCTAAATCTTGAAACTCTCCAGTTAGTTTCAATGACGTCCCTTTCTCCATTTAGTTTCTTGGAAAAACGGGCTTCGTGGAAAGTGGATATTAAGATTGAAACACCGAAGGATTTAGCGTGCACCAACTGCCACGTATTTCATTCTGAAATGGGCTGGGGGGCAACTTTGAATCTCTTTTCTCCAAAGAGTTTACTCTACGGTTTAATCGGAGGTTACCTGGATGTGGGAGCTGGACTGGGTAGCTTTTACCGTTTTGGTCCCTCTGCTGAGTTGGGTGTACTGACCAATCCATTCAAACCTTATAAACTTAGGCTGCGTGTTTTAGCTTATTCTGACATTTTTCAACCGGATAGACCACCTGCTTTTGGCACGCTGGAGCTCAGTCAATCTTTATCATTCCTTCCTCATTGGGAGGTTCGACTTGCTGCGTTAAGTGTTCAGGGTCTCGGTTCGTTAAATTATCGTTTTTCTAGCTATAGTGAGGGAAAGATTTCAGTTAACTACTATTTTTAATTTAAACATAAAAAGTTGTAAATTTAAAAATACGATTTTATATTAGTAATATTGTATTTCAAAAAAAAAGGAGATTAGATCTGATATGAAAAAGATGATTAAAATGATTGGATTAATGAGTTTTTCAGCGCTATTGGTTGTTGGATCGGTTCATGCAGCCGAAGACGCTCCCCGTAATCAGGGTAACGAACTTTCCCCTAACCAGGGCAGCAATGAGTGTGGCCTTGGCTGGCAAGTGACGAAGCAAAAAACCTTGATGGGTACTTCTACCCGTGGAACCACCAATTATTATCTGAGTCCAACCTGGAGTATGACTTCAGGTACTAGTGGATGTCAAAAGCATGATTTTGCAAAAAAAGACGAAGAAGCTGTGAAATACGTTGCTTCCAACTTCTATCCTCTGACTGCTGAAATGGCAGAAGGTCGCGGCGAGTATCTTGCTGGTTTGGCACAAGTAATGGGCTGCAGTGATTCAGTCGCCTCAAACTTCGGTCAAGCAACTCAAAAGTCGTTCAAAGCAATTACTAATAATGCAGATGCTTACGAGACGCTTCAAAATGTGAAGCATGTCATTGAAAATAATGCGATTTTGTCTCAAAATTGTTCTGCTACCATCTAATTAGCTAAATGATCTGAGATCACTCAGGTAGATGAGATCTGGATCGATAGTTATAAGATTACATGATTTTATCAGGTTTTAAAGGGAAGCAAATGCATCTACTCTGGAGGTATTTTCTTCCCTTTTTTTTGTTGTCTTTGGTTCTTCTGTCGCTAGGCTGTTCTTCATTACTTTACTACCCCAGTAGGGAACTCTTTTTCAATCCTCATCAGCTCAGTCTTAATCCTGACGAATTATGGATTCCTAGCGGCTCTCATCAATTCGTTCACGGCTGGTACTTCCATGCCAAAGATATACAAACTCCAAAAGGAGTTGTTGTTGTTTTTCACGGCAATGGGGAAAATTTATCCTCTCATTATTTGGATTTCGTTTGGTTACTCTTCAATGGCTATGATTTTTACATTTTCGATTACCGAGGGTATGGGAAATCGCCGGGAACTCCATCGCCTGAAGGAACTCTGGAGGATGGGAAGAGTGTCTTGGCTGCCATTTTTAAGAGAAACTCCAAACTTCCCATGATTGTTTTTGGCCAAAGCCTCGGCGGTAATGTCGCGATAAGAGCTGCGATTGAGGTACAGAAAGATATACCCATACAGCTGATGGTCATAGAATCTAGCTTTTTATCATATCAAGCAGCAGCTCGTGGCGTTCTTGCTCGTAACTGGTTAACCTGGATTTTTCAACCCCTCGCTTGCTTGGTGATTAGCGACTCTATGGCTCCCAAGGAGCAAATTGCGAAGATTTCACCTATTCCTCTCGTGGTGATTCATGGGGATAGGGATCAAATTGTGAATTTTTCTCTGGGGCAAGAGCTGTATCAATTAGCTCAGGAGCCAAAGGAGTTTTGGAGCATTCCAGGAGGGGGTCATATTGATTCGCTTTGGCGCAAAAATCCGAATACCCGCCTACGACTGTTGAACAAGTTAGATAGCCTTTTTTGTCGGTATCCTTGTTTGCCTAAGCCACTAGATCATGGACCCACGATTTAAAGCGAAATTTTTTTAGGGCTCATTGTATGCTTGCAGATTGAAGTCCCGGATTGGGCCTTCTTAAAACTCCATACGGATACCGAATAAGTAAGACCTTCCATTCACATTGAGTGTTTTTCCGTCAAGGGTGGTCATCTGTCTCATTTCAAAAGTCAGATAGGAGCGACTCGCTCCGCTATTGATATAAAACTGTCGAGCCGAGGAGGGTTCCATCCAGTTCAGTAAGAGCCAGACTCCCACCATGGGGCCGTGAACAAGAGCGCGACCCGTGATCGCTTGCCCCGAACCACTGGGATTTTGAAATGAGTAAAATAGGTTGTCTGCAAAGTAACCGACCACGGGAACGAGAGGCTGCCAAGAAAAGAGTCGAAGTTGGTAACGGGCCTGCAAACCGAGTGTGTAAATGCTGAGCACAGAGTCTACAATATTTTGAGATGAGGAAAGAATGGGGTTCAAAGCGAGAGTTACGCCAAAATCAAAGGCCCCTGCGAACTGCAGAAACCAAGGTTGGTAATCGACCATGAGTCCGAAAGCACTGATTGTTGGGGTGGTGACGTCGGTGCCCGGATACCCTTGATTGGTAAAATACTGCCCGGCTTGGCCATTTGTGATGAGTGAAGGAGCGCCGAAAAGCTGCAATCCGAGCTGAGATTTGAGGGATTCGATATCGACCACCAGCGTTTTGCGTTTCTCTAGCGGTGGAGGTGAGTCGGAGTCCGCCTGGGCGTTGGGCGAACCTGCGAAGTTGAGGGCTATGAACAGGGCGAGGAGAGTGAATTTCAACCTGTTCTCGTAGGAGATCGTTTTGCTGCTCATTTAATCTGCCTTTCTCATGGGTACTATTAACTACGTATATCCTTAAGCGTTTAAAATCTTCCAAATTCGAAAAACCTAAAGGTACTCTCCACCAAGATAAGCTCGCCTTATGGCATCAGACTTGGCAAGGTCTTGAGCATTGCCTTTCATTACAACTTTTCCGGTCTCCAGCACAATAGCCTCATGAGCGATTTCAAGAGCTTGGAGCGCGTTCTGCTCAACTAGGAGAACAGTGACCCCTCGTCGATTGATATCTTGAATCAGTTCGAAAATTCGCTCAATGAATTGTGGAGCAAGACCTAGGCTTGGCTCATCCAGGAGAAGGAGGCGAGGCTGGGACATCCACGCTCGACCGAGAGCTAGCATCTGCTGTTCCCCTCCAGAGAGGGTCCCTGCGCTTTGCTTGCGACGCTCTGCTAGGCGAGGGAAAAGCTCAAAAACTGTCGCCAAATCATCATCGTACGTCTTGGGATTTTGAGCAGCCCAAGCGCCGAGGTCAAGATTCTCTTCGACTGTGAGATTGAGGAATATCCCTCTGCCTTCAGGGACGTGCGAAATTCCCTTACGTGCAATCTGATGAGGGGGGAGCTGAGAGATGAGTTCGCCTTGAAAATGAATACTCCCTTGAGAGAGCGGAACTAATTTTGAGATCGATCTGAGGATCGTAGATTTGCCAGCTCCATTGGCTCCAATGAGAGCTAGGATTTGTCCTGGCATGATCTCGAGTGAAACATTCGTTAGGGCCGGAATCACGCCATAATGAACTCGAATCTCGGCAACAGTTAAAAGTGGGGATGGAGTACTCAATTGGATTTCGCCTTTCCTAAATAGGCTTCAATGACTTTAGAGTTGCGCTGAATTTGTTCAGGCGTTCCGTCAGCAATTTTCACTCCATAGTCTAGAACAGCAATTTTTTCACAGATCCCCATTACGAGTTTCATATCATGCTCAATCAAGAGGAGGGTGATGGAGTGATCCGTTCGAATCACACTGAGCGTTTCCATGAGTTTGTGTGTTTCGTCGGGGTTCATTCCTGCAGCGGGTTCATCTAGTAGCAAAAGTCGGGCCCCTGTGGCCATAGCACGGGCAATTTCTAGGCGGCGCTGATCGCCATAGGGCAGACTCCCGGAGATTTCAGTGTGTTTTGAGGTGAGCTTGAAATAGTCCAGAATCTCTAATGCACGGGCCCGTTTTTGAGCCTCAGATTGATTGAAAAATGAGGTTCTAAAAAGTGATGGGAGCCAGCCAGATGCTCCAAATAATCGATTCTCGTCTAAGGGAATTAGGATGTTCTCTAAAACGCTGAGGTTTTTAAAAAGTCGAATGTTTTGAAATGTACGGGCGATTCCCTGTCGAGTGATTTGAAATGGTTTTTGACCAGCAATCGATTCGCCAAAGAGTTGAATCGCTCCTCCTGTGGGCATGTAGACGCCGGTGACCAGATTAAAAAAAGTCGTTTTTCCGGCTCCATTTGGGCCGATTATGCCGTAAATGGACCCTTGTGGAACTTCAAGATTCAGGGAGTTTAAAGCCTTTAATCCGCCGAACTGAATGGAGAGTTCATGGATGTTTAGCGCAAGAGGGTTGGAGCTCATCTCGGGTCTCCTCTGCGGTTTCGAAAGAAACTGGTGATCTCGCGGGTGCCCATGAGCCCTTGAGGTCGAAGGAGCATCATCAAGATGAGGAGTAATGAATAAATGACCATTCTAAAGTCAATTTGTGTCCATTCCTGCAATGGACGGAGTAGCTCACGGAGAGTCGTCAGGAAAATCGCTGCAAGGATAGATCCTGTGATGCTGCCCATGCCGCCGAGAACGACCATAATAATGATTTCAACACTTCGATTGAAATCAAAAGTCTGCGGATTGAGGTAGCGGAGGGTGTGAGCGAATAAGCCTCCTGCAACCCCAGCAAAAAATGCTCCGATTACGAAAGCTTTCACTTTGACTTGAGTCGTGTTAACTCCCATTGCCTCAGCGGCAATCTCATCTTCCCGCACGGCTAAAAATTCGCGACCGTAAGAAGAGCGAATGATCCGCCAAATGACGAATGTACAAATCAGAACCCACGTATAAACCCAACCAAAACTACATAGACCAGGAATATTAGGAAGCCCACGAGCGCCGCCCACGGAATCGAGATTGAGCACAACGACGCGAATAATCTCACCAAAGCCGAGGGTGACTATTGCGAGGTAGTCTCCCTTGAGGCGAAGCGATGGGAGGCCTACGCAATAGCCCACCAGCGCTGCAGCACAACCACCAGCCAAGAGTGAGCCTAGAAAAATAAGTGCTTGCTGAATCTGGGAGAGGCTATCGAGCGACTGAGCAAAGTAATGGGTTGTGATGTAAGCTGAAAAGTATCCACCTACTGACATAAATCCGGCATGGCCCATGGAAAACTGGCCCGTGAATCCGTTGACGAGGTTCAGACTGACGGCCAAAATTATATTAATTCCAGCGTATATTATAATAGATAAATAGTAAGGGTTCATCAAACCGATCCAAGCGGATTGGCTGATCCAAACTAAAGTTAGAGCGATACCCCAAAGAATGCTTGATTGGTAGTTGAGTTTAATTTTGGTTGAAGGAGTCATACTTTTTCAGCTCTTTTCAGTCCTAAAAGTCCTGTGGGCTTAAAGAGTAAGATCATAATAAGTAGTCCAAAAGCGAGAGCATCGCGAAAAGTAGGAGCACCGTAACCCACTAAAAATTCTTCAGACAGACCTAAAATCAGAGCGCCAAGCACAGCGCCGCGAACATTTCCGATTCCTCCGAGAACTGCGGCAACAAAAGCTTTTAGACCGGGGAGTACTCCCATGAGTGGGTCAATTTTTGGATAAGTTAGTCCCACTAGCACCCCCGCTGCCCCGGCAAGGGTAGAGCCAAGTACGAAAGTCAGAGAGATGACTTGATCGGTGGGGATCCCCATGAGCGAAGCATACTCCAAGTTAAAGCTGGTGGCTCGCATCGCTCGACCTAGGCGGGTTCTGTAAATCATCCAATCCAAAGCGAGCATTAAAAAAATTGAAACGACGAAGATGAGAACTTGGAGCGGATTAATTTTGAGTTCGTTGAATGACCAGTCTCCTTCAAAGGATAAAACCTGTGGAAAAAACTTTGGGTCAGCACCAAAGAAGAGCTGGCCTGCAAATTCTAAAAACAAAGATACACCCACGGCAGTAATTAAAACGTTGATCCGTGGAGATTTTCGTAAGGGACGATAGGCAAGTCGTTCTATGCACCATCCAAGACACCCACTTCCAATCATGGCTACCACCAAAGTGAGGGCCAGCGAAAGCCAGGAGGGGTGCTCCGCTAACTTGAAGAAATGGATAGCATAAAAGCCGGTAAAGGCCCCGACCATATACACATCCCCATGGGCAAAGTTGATGAGCTGGAGAATTCCAAAGACCATGGTGTAGCCAAGAGCGATTAATGCGTAAATACTTCCCATGGAAAAGCCGTTAATCAAATGCTGTATGAGTTCAATCATGGGTGTTTGTTTCGGCTATTCTAGGGTTGGATGGTAGTTTGGTAGCGAAACAAACCGTCTACAATTTTTAGTACGACGGCTGGCTTTACTGCATTTCGCTGTTCGTTCAGACTGATTTTACCTGTTACTGCGGCAAAACCTTTTGTTTCGGCAATAGCGTCACGGAGGTCCTGCTTGCTCAAGGTTTTTGAGCGACGAATTGAGTCTACGAGGATCATTGCAGCATCGTAACCCATAGCCGCCATTCCGTCTGGCTTACTGGTATAGCGTTGGCTGAATTGAGTGACAAAGTTTTTTATTTTTGGAGCAGTATCTTCATTCGAGTAGTGATTTGAGAAATAGGAGTTTTCGAGCGCCTTACCGCCAATTTCAACCAGTTTTGGAGAGTCCCATCCGTCACCACCTAGGAGAGGCGCTTGGATTCCAAGTTCTCGAGTTTGACGAGCGATCAATCCAACTGAGGTGTAATAACCGGGTACGAGAATCGCATCAGGTTTTTTTGCTCGGATGGCCGTAAGCTGAGATTTAAAATCAATATCTGATGAAGTGTAACTTTCATCTAAGACGATTGTTCCGCCGCCTTTTTTCAGTGCAGCCGTGAAATAATCAGCTAGACCCGTGCTGTAGTCGCTGTCCACGTCTCTCAGAATGGCTACTTTTTTTACCTTGAGGTGCTCTAGGGCGAACTTAGCCATCACTTCACCCTGAAAAGGATCGATAAAGCAGACTCTGAAAATGTAATTGCCCATCTCCGTGACTCGTGGATTGGTCGAGGAGGGGGAGATCATCGGTGTTTTTGAGTTCTGAGCAATCGGAGCCATAGCAATACTTCTTGAGCTGGCGACTTCTCCAAGCACCGCGATGACCTCGCTATCGGCGATCAGCTTGGTTGCTGCTGTGGCCGCTTCCTCGGGTTTGCTGCGATCATCCAAAGTAACCAGTTCCAGTTTCTTGCCTAAAATGCCACCGTTTCGATTGATCTCGTCAAAGGCTAACTCGATCCCTCGATGGGTGGAGAGACCAAACGTCGCCTCTGATCCGCTGAGTGAGCTGACTTCACCCACCCGAATGGTGTTTCCGGTGGCAGCGGATGTCCTTGCGTTGATCCCCGAAAGTGAGGAGTTTTTTGGATTGCAGCCTGAAAGTGCTTGCGAAAACATGGCACCCATTAAAACGGTTTTTGCGAAGTAATTTGGTCTTGTAAGATTTTGTAGTTTCATTTTTCACCCCAGTGTTCCGCTTTTGAACTCCCCAACCTGGTTGACCCAGGAACTCAATCTCAGTATGATTCAATCCAAGATCGGGTGTCAACGAATGCCAGCAAAAATGCCAAAGAAGAAAATGACCTTTCCTCAAGCCATTCGAAGTTTTGTAGGCTACTTGGAAGGAACTCAGAAATCCCATCATACGATCAAGAGCTATTATCTAGACTTGATGGCGTTTCATAATTTCATTGATCAAGAGTATGCGGGTCGTCTCGTTCTACCGTTCGAGCTTTCTACGGGTGATTTGACGAGGTATAGGCAATTTCTCCAGAAAAAAGGACTTAAAACAAACACGCGGAGAAGAAAAATTTTAACTGTTTCTCAATTTCTTGGCTTCTTGTCGAAACGGAATAAGCTGCCTCCCGAATTAGGACAAAAAATCCTTGCCCCTCATAAGATTGAAAGAATTCCTTATACAGTTTCCTCTCTTGAGTTGCTTGAACAGATCAAGAAGCTGCCACTCGCGACTCTTTTGGATGCTCGAAATCGGGCTCTACTCTGGACATTAGCTGAGACAGGGTGCCAGGTGAGTGAGGTCATTGATTTTCGATTTGAGCAGTGGACGCAGCTCTCCGAGAGCACAGCTCAGGTCGAGATCCTTGGGAAGTCTCCTCGCATGATGACCGTTTCGCTGGCTTTGTTTCAGGAGATTATGAGCTTACAAAAGACTCATCCTCAAAGTCCGTGGATTTTCTTGGGATATAATAAATACGGCTCACTAGGGGGGCCGATTTCTGCACGTGGTGTAGAACTTTTAGTTAAATCCTATGGAATAAGGTTAGGATATCCGGAGTTAACGCCCCGCGTCTTTCGACATTCGATTATCATCCAGTGGTTCTCTGAGGGACTCCCGCAAAAGGAGGTTCAGGCCCGATTGGGTTTAAGAACGACCTACGCCTTCCGTTCTTATGAGACTTTAATCACTAAACGGCCCGCTACTGATCAGGTTATCGTCTAGATTAAATCCAACTGCTAAACCAAGTCCAGTTCCGGAACGAATCTGATGAAATCTTGAAGCCGGCTAAGATTGGAAAGAAATAGATAAACATCCCAAAGCAGGCCACAAGAAATGCATACCTCACTACTCGAAATGCCTGGGGCGCCTTGTTTTGCCAAGAAAAGAATACGTGAGTTAAAGCAAAAGTAAGCATCATTCCTGCTGGATAATAGTAGTAGTAAAACGCAATTTTTCTAGGGATGATGCTCCAGCACAAATAAAAAGAGCACCAGAAGTAGGCAACCAAAAATCCTTGGCGTCGACGATTGTAAAGACCATCGACTAAACAAGCAGCCAGCGCCACCAATCCAAGCCACATGATGATGGGGTTACCCAGAAGTAAAACACCGCGAACTTGAGTCGGGTCACCGAGTTCAGGTTCAAACGCATACCAGATCGGACGGATCATCAAAGCCCATCCTGTCCAGCTACTGTTGTAAGGATGGTTGGTGATCACCCTGAGCTGACCATCGTACATGGTGCTTTGCATGCCCCACCATTCGAGGGGAGAGTGTGGCTGACCATCTTGTAGGAATAAATAAGGAATGTAGGTAGCGAAATAAAAAAGAGCTGGGATGATGAAAAATGAAAGAACTAACTCCATCCAAGAAACATCTAGCCAAAGGTCTTTAGAATACCAAGAGTCTGTAGTTTCTAGCTTAGGTTGCAGAGGGCTTTTCTGGATCAGGCAAATTCCCAGAAATAGGATCAAACTTGCACCCCAAGCAACTAAACCAAACCATTTACACGCTATAGTGAGGCCAAATAGGGCACCCATGCATCGGAGCAGAGTTGCATTTCTCCAACGGTTCTGAGTCGGGAGCCAGGTTGAAAAAAATGCAACCATGGCCCAAATCAGAAATGCCATCATGAAAGTATCGAGCATTCCAATTCTAGATTGGACGTAGAGTAGCTGATTAACTAGGGTCAGGCCAGCAGCCCAGAGAGCAGCCTCCTGGGTTTTAAAAAGAACCAAGGCTAAAAAATACATGCCTACGCAGGTGATTGAGCCAAAAAGGGTGCTCATGATTCGCCACCCGATCTGGTTGTCTCCTGCCAGCCCAATTCCTACTGCCATGAGGAGCTTGCCTAAGGGTGGATGTTCCCAGTTTTGGTTCGTTTGGAGTGCCAACCATTGTTTAGCTGAAGGAACATAGTGGAATTCGTCAAAGTTCTGCCCGCGTGGGAATTCTAGATTGAAAAGGAAAAATAACTGACAAAAAGCGTAGATCAAGAGCGCGTTGAATTTAGTTTTTGACTTTGAACACACCCTCCAGAGCGTAGAGCTTTAATTTAAAACGGTCAAGAGTGACAAATCAAAAAGTCTCAGCTAGAAGGAGGGAATCATGACAGAAACAACTAATGTAGCCCCGATCATTGGTAGAAACGAACCTTGCCCTTGCAGAAGCGGTAAAAAATACAAGAGGTGTTGTGGCGCAAACGCCGCGCCCAAAATCACTCCACCTAAGGCGCCTTCCGGAGGTATTCCAGGTGGATTTGATCCGAGCTCTATGGGGAACTTTGACCCTCAGATGATGATGCAGATGTCACAAGCCCTTCAGCGACTCCCTAAGGGGCAGTTACAACGACTCCAATCGCTGATGCAAAAAGCGATGGGTGGTAAGGATGTAAGCGCAGAGGCTGCTGAGTTTGAAAAGGGCTTACCGCCGGACTTCCAAAATATGATGATGTCGTTTGCGGGTCAAATGGCAGCTACTGGGTCTCCAGATGCGGCTTCGCAGGTGATGCCTGCTTTAGAGGCTCCGTCTGCTCCCGAAATGAGTGTCGATCAGGCTAAGGATGTGATTGCGCGCGCGGTTTCTGAAGGCAAGCTTTCTAAGGACCAAGCCGATCAGCTCCTTTCAGTTTCAGGTCCTGCTGCAAATTTAAGCGCACCGCCAAGCTTGGCCGATTCAAGTGCCTCGGACTCGTCGAAAATCGGAAAATTTTGGGGTAAGATTGTCGGCAAGAAAGATGGCTCGAGTTCATGAAACTGCCTCGTCTCATTGGTGTGGTCCATCTCCCAGCCCTGCCCGGGGCTCCGGGAGCTTTTCAGCAGCATCCGGCCGAGGCACTGCAAGTGGCAGGGCTGCGTGCAGTGCGTGAGGCACAGGCTCTCGCTCAGGCAGGGTATGATGGGGTCATTTTAGAGAACTTCGGTGACACGCCATTTTACAAAACCCAGGTCCCGCCCGAAACGATTGCAAGTATGGCAATCATTGCTGCTGCGGTTCGAGAGTCAGTCGACATTCAGATTGGGATTAATGTTCTTCGAAATGATGCTCGATCTGCTCTAGCGATTGCCGCTGTCACCGGTTGTGACTTTATCCGGGTGAATGTCCTCTCAGGGGTTGCGGCAACTGATCAGGGTTGGATTGAGGGCGATGCGGCTTTCCTGGCCCGCGAACGAGAGAGGCTCCAGGCCAGCGTAGGTATCCTTGCCGATGTTCATGTGAAGCACGCAGTTACTTTTTCAAGCATGGATTTGGGGATTGCTTTAGAAGAAGTCGGATCTCGATCTCTCGCAGATGGTGTCATCATCACGGGGCGAACTACCGGTCGTCTGGTCGATCAAGGAGCTCTTGAGTTGGCGTCCAAAGCTGCTCGGCATCTTAAGATTCCCCTCTACTTAGGGAGTGGAGTCACTCAAGAGGGACTCAAAGCTCTACGGCCTTGGGTGGATGGAGTCATTGTAGGTTCGGATCTGCGCCAGGGTGGCGTTGCAGGAGCTGACCTGGATCAAAAAAGAACTAGAGAGTTTGCACGTTCTTTTTTCTCTGCTTCTCCTAAGAAGGCAAAAAAAGGCAAAAAGAAACGAGCTCGAGCCAGCTAGGCGGGGTAGGGGGGTTGGTTGAAAAAGCGAGTCAGATTAGGTCGAGTTTTAGTACAGGCTTGGAGTAAAAAGACCAGACTGAGTGCCGGAAAAGCGGGTTCAAATTCTCGTCCAAAGCGGCATGCTCGCGCTCAAGTAAGACGAGCGTCGAGATCTAGAAAGGGACACCTTTCTTTAAAAATTTCGCTCCAATCCTCTCGCAAGCACTCACTTGTTTCTCAAACAGAAATTCAACCACCGATAGAGCCGATTGTTTCATCGGCGCAGCCCACCAGTCAAGAAATCGCTGTCATCGCTGAAGTTCAGACGCAATCCGTGGTGATTGCTGCAGAGAATTCTCCTCCCTCGGTTTCGCCGATTTTGGAGCCTCCTGTAGAAGTTCAAGTTTTCCCTGGAGTTTACGCGCTTTCGAGTGCAGACCTCGTTCGCCCCCACGATAAGCTGAAGCAAAGTATTGAAGGGTTTCTCCTGGATCAGCGGTCCGAGCACACGCGCAAGGCTTACGGGCGGGATCTCAAAAGATTGATGATGTTTCTGAGTGCTCGAAACTTTCGACAAGGCCCGTCTGAACTGAATCGAACGATCTTGATCGCTTACAAAGAGTCTTTATTGAAAGAGGGCCTTGAGCACACTACCGTAGATCGGCATTTGGCGACGCTGAAAAGCTTTTTCAAATGGCTTGTTGAGGATGGAATTCTCATTCGGAGTCCCGCGGATGGGGTGCGCTTTTTGAATCCGAAACGCCTTTCAACTACGATCGGATTTAGTGACGAAGAGGTGAAAAAAATACTAGCCGTCCCAGACCTTCATACTCGTGTAGGGTCTTTGCATTACGCCATTCTCATGGTGCTCTTTTATTGCGGTCTCCGCCGATCAGAGGCTTGTAGTCTCCGTACCATCCATCTAGGAACTGAACGAAATCAGCGAGTCCTTCGACTCAGAGGTAAAGGTAACGCCGAACGTGTGATTGTTGTGATCACTCCGGTCTGGAACGCGATTAAGCATCTTTTCTTAATTACACGCAGGGACCTTTCAGTGGATCAGCCTCTTTTTATGCCAATTAGGAATAACCGCACGCAGGACACAAAGAAATCAGTCGATCCTTCAATGATTTTCTATATTGTGACCAAATATGCCAAGTTAGCTGGTATAGCCAATCGGGTTTCCCCACATTCGTGTCGCGCAACGGCCATTTCAAACGCTCGTGACCATCAAGTCCCAGACCGAGCAATTCAAGAGTTTGCGGGCTGGGCGTCACCCGATATGATTACTCGTTACGATAAGCGACGGACTTCAGTTGAGAATTCGGCAGCCCATGCAATTTACTACGGTGGCGATAACCGCGTTCTTCCTCAAACAGGAGAATCTCCTGCGGGATCTTCGACTCAGGACCTACTCCCTACTGAAACCAAGGCTCAACAGAATGGACCAGATTCTAGCGAGAGTGAATCGTTGCGGGAGAATGCTCCAATTGAGTTGGACCCTGGGGTGGCGTAATCGTATCAATGGTTTTTTCTTGTGGCCCACAAAGGGAATCAAAATAGGTTCGATATTTTTCGTCTTTCAGGAAAAGTTCTCGCTCTCCTCTTGCTAATGAGTGTTTGCAAAGAAGTGAGGTTGGACTCACGCAATGTTTCATCCAAGTTTTAAAAATGGAGTCTTTTTTAGGATTTCCGACGTCTTGGCAGGTGAGAGTGGGGTCAACCGTCATGCAGAGATCAATCATGGCTCGGAGGGCTCGACTGCGAACGTCATCATGCTCAGTGGGGGTGATATTCACTTTATTGCAATTTAAGTCATCGATTAAGCTCGAGGAGCGGATAAACTTCTGATAATCATCGATGAAGAGCTTTTTAAATGTACTCACGCCCAAACTTCTACTTAACTTTCGACTGAGATCGAGAAAATTGATTCTCATCTGATTCCCTGCATTCGAATTTGCATACTGTGAAAAGGACTTTTTAAGTTTTTCAAAATAATGCATCGATTCGAGAGTCTGGCCGATTTTGCTGACGTCGGTCGACCCAGCATTCACCAAATTTCGATAAAATGAGGTAACTGAGTAGAAATCCCAGTATAATTTAGAAACCTGAAGATAGGAGAGCGAGCTAAGATCATTACCTGGAGCACATAGATTAAAAAGAGCTTGGACATGGCTTTGGACGATGGGGGTGCTTAAGCGAGAATCTTTGAGAAGATTCAAGGGTTGAGCCTGACGGCAAAAAATATCCAGTGAGTCGAGCGAACTTTTTAGAGTGGGAGATCTGGAGACTTTCCAATGATGAGTTTTCGGGGGCTCAATTTGAGAAAAGACTGTCATAAACGCATCACTCTCTGAAGTCACTCGATAGAGCATTTCGAGATCTTCGACAGCCTGAGGATCCGATGCTTTGTATTTTTCAATCGACTCGATCGTGGTTCTCACTGGGCCAGTTTTGAATGATAGATCAAGACCGTTGATGTACTGATCATCTTCGTTCGCAAAGAGAAGGCACGATGTCTTTCGAATTTGTCTTAAGTAGCAGAGAAAAGTACCCCGCTCATTCATTTCGTTGAAGTACTTGAATTGCTTGAGAGCGCTCTCTAAATCTCCCGTAAACAGAGGCAGTGCGCCAATGACCTGACCACCTGTTGCAACAGCGATTCCCTGCCAGCCCCCCATGAACAAACCACTGAGTGTAACGACTTGCGCAATCAACTTTTGAATGACTTGTTGATCACTCAGAGTGTCTTTACTAATACAATTTTGAAGAATATCTGAGGTCGTCAGGACGAGCTGGTTGATTGCGGCAGCTCTTTGAGTCTGTTGATTGATAAAATCCTGATTTGCACTCGCATTCGTGAACGAGTTGCCGGCGATCAGTTGGTACTGGAATGCCGCACCGACCTGATTCTGAGTAGCCTGGATTCGGTTGTTTAAAGCGGAGCAACGATCTCCTTGGTCATCCTTAATTTTTGAGATCAACGCGCTGACTTTTGCCGTAAGTTCATTCACCATGGTCGCCAAATCAGCGGGCATCGTGTCGACTGGACATTTGTCGAGAGAATCCGGAATTGATAGATCGGCGATTTTGATTTTCTCGACGCATCCTTGATCTGTAAAATCGATTTTAGATTGGACTTTGATATCTGCCGATTGTCCGGGTTTGAATTTAGAAAATTCAATCACGACTTTCGGCGCGCGCCCGGCAGCGGACGCAGTAAAACTATTTAAAAATAGAAAAAAGATGAAAACTGAAAATTGAAATACCCCCCGATCCCATGCCATAAATATCCCCCAAGATACTTATACCTGCGGTTTAACATAGGGTTATTTCAATTGTACAGAAATATAAAAATCCTATTTTTCGACTGGGTATCCCGATGAAATCCAAGCTCCCATGCCATCGGCAGAGACACAGATCAGGTTTTTGAATCCCAGGCTTTCAAGTGTCGCTGTTGCGATTTGGGATCGTCTCCCAGCCTGGCAGTAAACAAAAATCTGATCGTATCCCTGAAGCTCGGACTGGTGTTGTGAAATTTCTGGGTGTGGGATGTTCTTGCTACCTGGAACATGACCTGTACTATATTCGTCTCGACCCCTTACATCGAGAATGAGGTCTTTTTTTGTGATTTTTGACAATTGGCGATTGAGGTCGCTCATACTGATGTGTTGCGTCATGGACTTTCCTTTCATTTCAAGGTCATGCTAATGTTTAATTTAAAATCCTACGAGAGGAATAGTGCTATGGCTACCACGAAGACATTTTTACCAAGTGGGTTATTCGACCGCCGATATTGGGCGGTCACGCTTCTGGGGTTTTCCTCAGGTCTCCCTGTAGCACTGGTGGGCGGAACTTTACAGGCCTGGATGGCCTCAAGTCACGTAGATTATGCAGTGATTGGTGTTTTTTCCCTCGTAGGTTTGCCCTACACTTTGAAATTTATTTGGGCTCCTTTGATGGATCGGTTCGTTCCTCCCTTCTTAGGCCGGAGGAGGGGCTGGATTGCAATTTCGCAACTAGGAGTGGTCGTAGGACTCTCTGTCATGGCATTTTGTGAACCGGCTCAGACCCCATTTTTGATGGGTCTTATTGCCTTTTTAGTTGCCTTTGCGGGTGCAAGCCAAGATATGGTGATCGATGCCTATCGCACAGAAGCCCTAGATACAGTTGAATATGGAGCAGGTTCTGCTCTGTCTACTTTGGGCTATCGAGTTGCGATGATTTTTTCGGGATCGATCGCCTTAATTCTGTCGGATCATTTTTCTTGGAGAGTCGTTTATCTTTTCATGGCTGCGGCGATTGCGATCGGCTTAGGGACCACCTTCCTGGCTCCAGAACCTAAAAAGCGGTCAACAGCTCCTCTGAGTCTTCAAGCAGCTGTAATCGAACCATTTCAGGAGTTTTTTAAGCGAAAGAGGTCCTATGAAATCCTGGCATTCATAACGCTGTATAAATTAGATGTCGTCGTAGCCTTGGCCTTAATGACTCCCTTTCTGATGGATCTAGGATTTTCGCGTACTGAAATTGGAACAGTGACCAAGGGTTTTGGCATATTTGCGACTTTGGCCGGAACTTTGGTCGGTGGAATCTGGATGCGAAGTCTAGGGATCCGACTTTCTCTTTGGATTTTTGGTGCACTTCAAGGGATCTCCGGGATCTGTTTCTACATTTTGGCGCACCTCGGGCACCATATGCCGATGATGATTGCGACGATTGCGACAGAAAATTTTTTTAGTGGAATGGGAAACGCGGTTTATGCTGCGTTTCTAATGTCCCTTTGTCATTCTAAGTACACGGTGACTCAGCTTGCATTACTCACTAGCCTCATGGCGCTCAGTCGAACTCTGATTGGCGCACCCGCAGGGTGGTTGTTCCAGCAAGTGGGCTGGTCAAATTACTTTCTCATTGCATTGTTTTTGGCAATTCCTAGTTTTATATTTTTGGCGCGACTGGATCGTTGGCTTCGCACTTCTCGTCACTTCGGAGGCGAGGAGGGTTAATACCGCTGAGTAGCGATTAACCTAGCGCTTGAATGGACTGGAATGAAATCTATTTACAGTAGAATTTCGCTGTGTCAAAACATGGCCCATGTTTCGCTACCTACACACCATGATTCGAGTGACAGACCTGGAAAAATCACTGCATTTCTATCTGGAGGCATTGGGCTTCCATCTGATTAAGCGTGAAGATCATGAGAAGGATCGCTTTAGCCTCATTTTCTTGGCTGCTGAGGGAGACAGTCCGCAAATTGAGCTGACTTACAACTGGGATACTCATCACTATGAAAGAGGCGATGGCTACGGCCACGTCGCATACGCGGTGAATTCGATTGAGGAAGTACAGACTAGGCTCCAGAAGAACGGCTACAAGCTCAGTTGGGGCCCCGGTCTCACACCCAGTGGTCAGCGAAAAATGGCCTTTGTGGATGATCCCGATGGGTATGAAATCGAACTGATTGAATACGTCGGCTCATAAAGAGTGGGTTTTCTCGCCGTTGAGGAACCTAATTTAGTTTTCGGGCGGTGTCGAGCACCTAGCACCCTGAATTAAGGGAGTGAGTAGGTACATCGAAAGAAAAAGGCAAGTGCATCAGGCGGACGACGCGGACTATCAATCACACTGAATCTAAAAATCCCAGCCCCTCCTCGTAAAATATACGGAAAATAACCAGTGTTGGCATGAGCAAAAAACGCACCGATGCCCTGCTGTTCTGCATAGGTCCCTCTGGGTAAAAAATCCTTATCTTCATAGAGAGTGAAAATTCGTCGCATTCGCAGCTGGTTTGTTAACTCTATTTTTTCGCCAATTCGAATAGACGCCTCCGTCGAGCGGATTTGAGTCGAGGTCCAGTGTGTCCGATTGCCCACATCCCAAATTACACTACCATCACTTAAGATATGAGTCCTTTTCTGCTTCCAGTTATTTCGAGTTGATGTCAGATAATAGGGCTCAATATCTGAGCCTGCTGGTGCCCCAGCAAGTTGGTCGCCACCCCCTGATAGGAATCCACTCCCTACAGGTCCAGCCCCTAGGTTCCAGTTGGCTGCGGTGTTCTCGATTTCTCTTGCAAGAGTCATCCATTCATCATTCGTCATGACATGGTAGTTTTCTCCATTCGCTCTGCAGGCATCTATGGCATCTTTGAGTTGCGACACTATCGTGGGTGGCTCATCGATTATAGAGACCGCTCGCCCTTTCGAATCTATTTTTGCAGAGTATTTCATCACGCAAAAGTCATTGCCAGCGGTGGGGGTTTGATAATCCGGATTACCCTGAACTCTCAGATAGTAAGGCGGGCATTCATTTTCTTCTGCAAATTTCTGTCTGTGGCGGGGAGCCTTCTTAAAAATGGTTCGGCAGATAAACCGTTCTGCTTGGGGCAGGCCGAGATCTTCACAAATATTTAGAGTATTTTCTGCATCGACGATTGTGTCAAAAGCTACTTTTTTAAATCGGATGAGATCCAAAACGTACTTTTCAAAAAGTCGGCCATTCACGTTGAGGTCAAATGCAGATTTGGCGGATTTCCCGTCTTGGAGTTTTGAAGAGCTTTCGGGCCCTAAGAGCGGCGTTAAATGGATGATAGATGCGAGCTTACCGACGGGATCCATTTGGCACTCGAGTTGGCTTTGGTCGCACCAAAAAACTACATCATCCACTGTGCGAAAGTAGACTTTCTCCCCTGCCTGAGCAGGGCTTGAAGTGGCAAAGCCAGTGATTACTAAAGTCAAGAGAGCTGTTAATGAAGGCAATTTTGTGCATATTTCATTTTTCATTTTTAATCCTTAAAAGTGAGGATCAACTTGGGGTTGATACCTCATTTTGTCCAATTTTTCGTCATGTGGGCCTGATTCTCCAAGGTTCCAATGCCAATGCCTGCCGCATTTTTTGCATTCCATTCCATTGCATCCTCCGTTTTTTTCGGTGATCACTCCACAGTAATAGCAGGGACGAAATCGGCCGATTCGAGGGTCGTTAGGAGGCGCGCCCCTCGTAAACAAATTCCAAAAAGTACCGCCCTGCGAAGGATGCATTGCCCCAAGTCTGAGAAGTTCCTTCATGGCTAGATCTGCTTCTTTGTTTTTTGTGCAGCTCCCCTGGTGATTATGACCGCACCTGAGACACCCCTCGAAGTCGCATAAAAGGCAAAAGTAGTAAGCTGAACTCTCAAGCGAACCGAGGATACGCCCTCCGCTACAGCCTGATGTTTTACAAAACGTCCAACCTTTGACTTGAGCGTTCAGAGCATCGACTTGCCTGATTCTAAACTTATCGATTTCCTCATCCTGTTTTCCACATCTTTTCAAAAACTCCGACAGGGAAGGTTGTTTGCAGCTTGGGCATAAACTCAGAGCGTTGCCATCCCGATTGAGCACGAAATCACAATAATGCGCCTGGCATTCCTCGCAAAGTAAGCATGGACAATTCGCCGGGCCCGTTCTTTCGTCCGACGCGTCTGAGCACGAGGCTTCTGGTCGTGCTGGGATTGCTTCGTGGCAACTGATGCATGTCCCCCTTTCGGCTTCATCTCGTTCGGTACTTGATACGTTCATTTTCTGGAGCTCAAGTTCCTTTTCCCGATAGTAGAGCTGCTTTCCCTTACGATGGAGGAGTGCCTTGAAGTATCTGCCTGCTTCTAGATCGCTCTGAAATAAACTTGCCCATTCGTTTTTGAACTCCAAAACTCTCCTGGACTCAGTGGCTGACTGGATCTCGAAGTAAAACTCAATCCATTTCAAAAAAATAGACTGCCAGGGCTTCGTAGTGATTAAGCTCAGGAGTGGTTCAATATCAGGGTCGTCGATGTGGTTTTGAAGCACGCGGATGACCTCTCGGTGACCTGCCTTCGCCGCACAAATCAGGGAAGGGATGATCTCTTGCTGTGCAGACGCAATGACAGCACCTTGAGTGATTAAATATTCGACGATTTCAGGGTTTCCCAAGGTGGCGGCACCGGTTAGTGCAGAGTGCTGAGCGTTTAGCCAGGGGATGGGAGCGTTAACATCCACACCCCAGGCGATCACCCTTTTAACTTTCGAGAGATCACCCATTTGGATTGCAGTGCTCAAGAGTTGGCTTAAAGTTTCAGGACTCAACGAAACAGTGTTCAACGTCATGAGGAACTCTAAAATTTCGAAATTTTGTCGTTCCAGTGCAGTTTCGAGAACTAGAGATGCCTTTGGGTCTGCTCCTTGATCGACCAAAGATTTTGTTTTTGCGAGGTCCCCCATTTGGACAGCCAACCTCAATTTATGGTTTAGATCTTCGGGCGTGAGCCGGGCGCCGTGGGCCTGAAGGAGGCCAATGATCGCATTGAATTTCTGTTCTTGGGCCCAGCCTAGGAGGGATCGATTTTGAATTCCATTTTGGTCTCGTGGAATCCTTTCGTTGACGTCTGCCCCCGAATTCAGACAGATGTGGAGAGCTTCCAATCGCTCTGCCTCGCTTTTTGTGATGCATTCGATTGCGGTCAAACTCAGTGCAATTGGAGTCCATCCTTCGTGATCTCGTGTCTGGATGGAGGCTCCTTTTTTTAGGAGAATTCTCATCAGACCTGCGTGACTCAATTTTGCGGCATACCAAAGCGGTGTTCTACCTTTGAGATCAGCTCCGTGGATATCTTTTGTCTGCTGCAGGAGAAGGGCAATGATTTTGAGTGGGGCATCTTTTTCGAGCGCCACCATCAGCGCCGTCCTTCCTTCTTCATCCCGCTCACTCAGGGTTTCCTGGGAAACGGATGCAAGGAGGGTTTCGACCTGTCTAGTTTGGTTGGTCTCGATCGCTTTTGATAGCGATCCCTTAAATGTATCGATCCACCGAGGACCCGCGAAACTAGAAGCGGCGAAGCCTAAATAGAGAATCACCATCAAAATACTAGCTAGCGAAGCGAAGGATTGGCTTCTGTTTTTGAGCATGGCCCAAGGAGCTAACTCAGGATGGGGTAAATGTCTACCTTAGACGAGGTTCATTGATCTCACTCACTCACGAGAGCTAGGCCGCCCTCTAGACTCCAGGCAGATGAATAGCCGAGCCGTCTAAAAGCTTGAGAGGCTTGAAAGCTACGATTCCCGCTGCGACACACAAAGAGGATTCGCGGTCGCTTAGCTTTCATCATTAAAGTCTCGCTCATGAAGTGAACGAGTCGAGAGATCGGGATATTTTTGGGTTGCACCTTGACTCCCAAATTCCTCCATCTTTCGCAGAGTTGGTATTCTTGAGGTTCTCGAACGTCAATGATTTGCACGGGATTTTCGTCCGACTGTCTTAGAAAGCTTTTGAGTGCAGCGATTTCAATAATCTGAGAAAGGTGTCGATCCATTAATAGGAGTGGCGTTACTCCGCAAAGTACGCCTTGGGCTCCTTGATGACCTAGTTTGAGTTGACGATCCATTTGATCTTTACGCTCGACGATACGATCAAGTTCAGCATCATTTTTACCTCTGATAGCAAAATTCAAGATCTCGTTGTCTGCAAGTTCTCTTTCCAGCGTTGTTACAAAAGAGTTGTTGTAGTCGTGTGCAGAGCAAAGAAGAGTGTTCTCTTGAGTGACCTCTCGCAAAAGCTTAAGAGACCTAAAGAGATCTCGGGTGCTTCCGGTGCCGAAATCAGATCGACCTAATCCTCCGCTCAGGATAAGGTCACCGCAAAAGGCGTATTGAACTTGGAGTGGATGTCCCTCTTTGTTTCGTCCAAACAAGTAGGTTGTGCTCTCTCGGGTGTGGCCAGGAGTGCTGACTCGTGCAAGTACTGTGGCAACTTTTTTGTCTTGGCGAATCAGAAGGGCCTCTGCTGGTTCGCCATTTGCCAGGGTAACACTCGTTGTTCTACTGCTGTGAGTTGGCCAACCTAGAGGATCAAACTCTGCCCCCTCGAGAAGCGCGTGACTCGCTAGAGCTGTGTTGAGGTCAGGACGTACTGTATGATGGTCGGCATGGTCGTGGGTATCAAGAATAGCGATGATTTTAAGTTTCATGCCCCGCACGATTCGTTGGATTCGCTCAAAAAAGTGCTCCGCTGGGTCGATGATGATGCACTCTTTGGCACCATCGTTAATGAGGAGCCAAGTATTAGTTGAGTTTAATCTTAAATGGATCAGTCCTTCGAACTCAATCTTAGGTTCCTGGTTGGAAAAAAGCGATGATTTGGCTTCAATTAGGCTCGAGTTGAAGAGTGAAGAAGCGCATCTTTTTATGAGGTCACAGGCAAGATCGACCTCCTCTTGGGTGGTGAGGGGACCAAATGAGAGTCGAATTGCGGAAGTGGTTCTCCAATTTGGAAAACCCATGGCGACCAAAACATGGCTGGGGTCGGGAGAGGCAGAAGAACAAGCTGAGCCGGCACTCACGCTGAGTCCGGCAGCATCAAAGACGTCGACGAGTTCGCCGCTTCTGAGTCCTGGCACCGAGAAGTTCAGAGTGGTAGGGACGGAATGGTCGAGCGGTGTATTGAGTTCAAGATCTGGGAAAGATTCAACGAGGGTTTCCAAGAGTTGTTTGCGAAAATTAAAAAGCGTCTCCGATTTTTGAAACGGACTTTGCTGCTCGGTTTGATTGAGAGCACCCAGAACTGCACCTAAACCAACAATTCCAGGAATATTTTGAGTTCCAGCTCGATTCTTCTTTTCTTGGCCTCCTCCAACTGAAAGGGGAAATAGAGTTTCTTGTTTTTTGAAGTAAAGAAAGCCAGTTCCTTTGGGGGCGTAAATTTTGTGACCACTGAATGCAGCATAGTCAATTCGGGTCGAGTTGAGCTGAAGTTTAAGTTTACCTAGCGCTTGGACGCAGTCGACGAGCCAAAGAGCCTTAGATTTTTGTTCGACCAGTAGTTTTTCGATCTCGTCAATTCTCTGGATTACCCCGGTTTCATTGTTTACTGCCATAGTACAGAGAAGGATGCAGCTGGGCAGTTTGGGCTTCAGGATGTCCAATTGAACGTGACCGTACGAATCGACCGGGGCTTCTAAGATCTCAAAGTCGAGATCCAAGGAACTCACCCAGTGAAAGAGTGCTTCAATGACAGCCTTATGCTCCGTAGAAGAATAAATGATGGTGGGTTGGGAGGGTAGGTCTGGGTTTTTTTTCCAAAATTGTAGGGCTGAAAAAACTGCAGTTTGAATGGATTCTGTTGCCCCGCTAGTGAAAGCAATTTGATCAGGTTGTGCCCCGACTGTTTGGGCCGCTAGTTTCCGAGTGGACTCCAAAATGTGCCTTGACCTAATCCCTAACTGATGGGGACTGCTTGGGTTTCCATAGAGGCTTTGCATGGCCTCAAGTGACGCTTGTGCAGCTTCTGGGAGAACTCGAGTCGTTGAATTACAATCAAAGTAGGCTCCAGGGACTTTCGCGGCGGGTTTTCGAGGAACTTTCATGGGTTCTATCAGACTTGACTCCACCCAGAAAATCAAACAGAATTAGAGAGATGTTGATCAGATTTTTCGCTTTTTCTTTCTTATCTTTTGTGGTCGGGGTGAACGTCTACGCTGCTTCTGATCCCCTAGCGATCCAATGTGCCGAGAAATTCAGAGAAGCGAGTAAAAAGATGTCTGATTATAAGGTCAACATTCTCAAAAGAGAATGGGACCTAAAAGGGGACTTGGTCCACGATGAAAAGTTGGAGGCCATAGTTTCAAGACCTAAGAGATTGGTCCAACTCAAGTATATGAATTCAGGTGCGACGGGAATTCGAAACAATGGAATGACCGTCACTTATACCGGTGTAGAAAAGTTAAAAATTGAATTGGGATCGGTACGAGGGTTTGGTTTTATCGCTCACGGCGCAGCGGCAGCAGTGATCGGAGACTCAATGTCGATGTTTGATTCAATGGTACTAGAAGATGAAATTTTTACGATTAACCGGACCGGATTTGATTTCTTATCTATGATTCTGGGTAAGGGAATTGAGGCAGCTCGGACCAGTACTGAAGGCGGATTTTCGATCAAAACACCCGGAACTTGCGAGATTAAATACTCACCTCACATCCAGGGTCAGGTTCAAGTGACCCTTCAACCTTCAGAGAGTCTTTTTGATCTTGAGGAAAAGTATGGAACGATGGCGTATATTCTTTTCCAAGAGAATCGGTCCAAGTTTGACTCTCTCAGGGAGCTCTTCGTCCGAAAAAAGCCGGTAGAAATTTCGATTCCGAAAAGTTTTTATGAAACTCATATGAAGTTTAACCCAACTACTTTTCTGCTGGATGAATTTCAAATGTTTCAAAATGGTCGACGAATCGCTGATTATGTCTTCAGCGAATTGAAACCACTTCCGTGAAGTTCACTTAGGATACGAAATCATTATTCTGGTCAATGTAAAAGTTGGGTTGAGACGGCAATGAGCCGGGCAGGCTGACGTAAAAAGCGCTACCCTCCAGAGGATTGCTTTCAACCCAGATTTGGCCATGGTGGGCATCTATAATTTTTTTGGAGATAAATAGTCCTAGTCCGTAGCCTGGATGGTTCTCCTTCTTGGCTTGCCAGAATTTCTTGAATAAGTGAGGGATCTGTTCCGGATCGATCCCGCAGCCTTGATCTCGAATGACTAGAATCACTTGACCTGCTTTTGACGTAGTCTCAATCCGGATCACTCCTCCTGGGGGAGAGAACTTAATGGCGTTGCCTAGGAGGTTTGAGATGACCTGTAGAATTCGACTGGGGTCGCAAAAGACTGAAAGATGATCGGGTGATAGGCGTTTTTCGAATTGAATCCATTTGGATTCTGCCGCGATCGAGTGGGTGAGGAGTGCCGAGTCAATTAGGGGGCAGAGCGACGTTAAAGAAACGTCTAATTTGATGTGACCCTCTTCCAACTTGTTTAAGTCAATTAAGTCTGAAGTGAGCGTCAACATTTGTTGAACGGCTGTTTTTATGGTCTGCGACAATCGCTGAGTGAGAGTGCCTTTTTTGCTGAAATCTTGTTCTCGATCTAAGAGTTCGCTAATCATCGACAGTGCAGTCAACGGGTTTTTTAATTCATGGGAAAGGATGGCCAGGAGTTCTTCGCGGGATTGGAGAGCTTCCAATCGAGAGGTATTCCGATCTGCGGATTCTTGAGTCCTTCTGAATGCTGCCTTAAGCAATTTGAGTTCTTGTTCCTGCTTCTGACTTTTAGTCTCGATCGGGCAAACTCGACCCGAGTAACCACAACAGCGTAAATCCAGGCTCATTTCGGCACTCCTTAAGGATTGAAAATGCGGGCTCGTTGAGTTTGCAAACATCAGGCCAAAGCTTTTCTTTAAATTTTTTTGTTTTTCACCACAACTTGGGCTGCAGTTTTTGTGAAAAACCGACAAAATCATGACTCTCGTCTGTTTCTAAGGATCGAGGTAGAATTTGACGAGGGGTGAGTGATTGAATGTCTGGTCAAATTTCAAATCAAAGATATGAAAGATATCGGCGCGCTTTAGAGGGGGTTAGGGCTCCGTTGGCGTGGCTTGATCGATCTGCTTTCGAAAGCAATATAGACTGGATTTCTTCCCGGTCTGGATCAAAAAAAATTAGAATCGGAAGTAAATCACTTCGCTCTCGCTGGGCCATGGAAGCGATTTTTAAAAGGAGTTCTCAGTTTCAAGGCATTTTAGCGATGAGTATTCCTGAGTCAGTCTGGCTTTTCAAAAACGGCTTTAATGACTTTTTGATCGCCTATCCCACCTTGCAACGAGCAGACTTTGAAGGGCTCTCGCAAGCAGTCCAATCGGGAGTCAAGATCTGCCTGATGGCGGACCGAACTGAACACTTAAATCTCATTCAAAATTATGCGGAGTCTGAGGGCATCGACGTGAGAGTGGCCTTTGATTTGGACGTGTCATCTGATTTTGGTCCCCTTCATTTCGGAGTGTACCGTTCATCTCTGAGAGGGGTGAGCGACCTCAGTCAGCTGATGTCTCATCGTCGAAGTTGGCCCAATATTCAGTGCGTAGGACTGATGGCTTATGAAGCTCAACTTGCTGGAGTACCGGATTCCTTCTCCAATCCCCTGAAGCAGGGCTTGATCAGGTATTTGAAACAACGCTCTAAGATTCAAGTTCTGGAGCGGAGACAGGAGGCTGTTTCTTGGCTCCAAGAGAATGGGATCCACCTCGAGCTAGTCAACGGAGGCGGAACAGGAAGTCTTTCGTGGACCGCTCAAGATCCCTCAGTGACTGAAATCGCGGTTGGAAGCGGATTTTACGCTCCGGCTTTATTTGATCATTATCAGGATTTGAATTTGCAACCCGCGCTCGGATTTGCACTGTCGGTTTCGAGGCATCCCCAGACAGGAATATTTACATGCACTGGAGGCGGGTATCCAGCCTCGGGCGCCGCAGGAACCGATCGACTGCCACTTCCTTATTTACCTCAGGGATTCGGTCTGATGTCTCTTGAGGGGGCGGGCGAGGTTCAAACCCCAATCCAACTCAAAAACTTAAATCAGGCATCGGTTCGACTGGGTGATCTCGTATTTTTTCGGCATCCCAAATCGGGCGAACTTTGTGAGCGGTTTTCGACGCTTCATCTCATTCAAGATGACAAGAAAATTCAAGAGGTATCCACTTACCGAGGGGATGGCCAGCAATGGATGTGAGGGGAAAATGAGTAAGACCAATTGGGCAGGTAACGTCAAGTTTGAACCAGCGATCGATGTCATTGCCGAAACTGAGGAGCAGGTTGAGCAGTGCATCCAGCGCGCTATTCAAGAAAATCTCTCCCTAAGAATGATGGGCAGTGGACATTCGTTCTATCCTCTCGCAGCAACCTCAGGAATTTCACTGAGCATTGATGGACTCGATGGAATTGTTGCTGTTGATCCGAGTCGGTCAGAGGGCTGGGTTTGGGCGGGCACCAAGATCAAAGCGTTAGGGGAAAAACTCCATTCAATGGGCTACGCCATGGAGAACCTTGGAGACATCGACGTCCAGTCGATTGCTGGGGCGGTGAGCACAGGGACTCACGGAACTGGGATTCGATTTGGTAGTATTTCGACCCAGGTCGTAGGAGTGGAGTTTTGGAATGGATTAGGCAAAAAAGTCGAAATCCATTCTAAAAAAAATCCAGAACTTCTAGACGCCGTACGTGTTTCTCTCGGAGCACTGGGCGTAATTACGAAGCTCCAGCTCAAGCTTCAGCCCAAATATGTCCTTGAAATGAAGCAGACTAAAGAAAGTCTGAGTAAGCTTTTAAGTCAGCTGCCTGAAGAAATTCAAGGCAAGCGGAATTTTGAGTTCTTTTGGTTTCCTCATACAGACACTGCTCTCGTCAAACGTTCACAGATTAGCATCGAGGAGCCGCTGAAACCGACTTTGGGCCAAAAGTTTAATGATATCGTGCTTGAAAATATGGCCTTAGGTGCGCTGAGCGGGATTTGCCGATGGGTTCCTGCAGTTACTTCATCTGTCAGTAAATTTTGTGCCGCAGCTGCTGGCGAAAGTCATCGACGTGACTGGAGTCATCGAGTTTTTGCAACGGAACGGTGGGTGAAGTTTGTCGAAATGGAGTACTCAGTTCCACTCGAGAGTTTTGCCGAGGTCATTCGAGAAATTCAGTCTGAGATCAAGACGAGCGGCTATCGGGTCCATTTTCCGATTGAGTGCCGTATTGTGAAGGGCGACTCGATCTGGTTGAGCCCAGCTCATGGCAGGGATTCGGCGCTGATTGCGGTTCACATGTACCGTGGGATGCCTTATCGGACCTACTTTAATGCGATGGAAAAGATTTTTAGAAAATATGGAGGCCGACCTCACTGGGGCAAACTCCACACTCTCACCGCTTCTGATCTTCAGTTCATTTACCCAAAATGGAACGAGTTTCAAAAACTGAGAAAGGAAATGGATCCAAACTCCATTTTTATGACTCCAGAGTTGTCTCAGATTTTCGGAGAATCTCCGCAAGCTGTGTTAAGCAGCAGGAGTGCTTAATTTCAATCAGCCCGGATTGCCACTCATCTTGGCCATGGTTTCGATTCAGGTCGGGGCAACGTTTGCTAAGGGCCTTTTTCCAGAAATTGGACCTCTCGGAACCACTACGTTTCGTCTCGGGTTTGCAAGCCTCATCCTCTTAGCTTTTTGGAAACCTTGGAAAAGAAAGTGGAAGCGTGGCGAGCTCACTCTGATTGCGCTTTATGGCGCCTCATTGGGGTTGATGAACCTCTTATTCTACTGTGCTTTAGAGCGGACACCGTTGGGCGTAGTAGTGGCACTTGAGTTCACTGGACCCTTAGCTATCGCTTTATTTGCTTCTCATCGTAAGCTGGATTTTCTTTGGGCTGGGTTGGCGGCTTTCGGTATTTATTTGATTCTTCCGCTTCGCTCGGCTGCCGTTGAGGGAGTCTCACTTTCTGGTGTCTTACTCGCACTGGGTGCTGGCAGTTGTTGGGCTTTTTATATTCTTTTTGGAAAACGAATTGGGGCTGATGTTCATAGCGGACAGGCCACAGCTGCTGGAATGACTGTCGCGGCTCTTACCATCGTACCCTTTGGAGCAGTTCTCAAGGGGGCTCAGTTGATTCGCCCAGATCTGCTACCGCTTGGTGTGGGAGTCGCTGTTTTGTCGAGTGCTTTACCTTATTCGCTTGAAATGCTCGCTTTGAAAAAGCTGTCTCACAAAACGTTTAGTATTCTCATGAGTGTCGAACCAGCCATGGCCGCACTCTCAGGTTTTCTCTTTTTGCACGAGGCCTTATCTCTAAAGCAATGGCTGGCGATCCTACTGATTATGATTGCTTCGGCCGGGACCTGTCTGGCTGACTCCCCAACCAGAACACAACGCTGAAAACCGACCGATGGCCTTGGTATGAGTTAAGCACCTTTCCCCTCAAAGAGAAGAGGTGCTTGATGAGAACCCAGGTAAGCAGTTCGGTATTTATGCTTTTTTTGGCTTTGAGTTTGAACCCAAATTTAGTTCGAGCAGATGCTCCGGCTCAGTCGGGAACTGAACGATCTGAGGAGGTTGTAACTGAAGAGGTCGTGTTGATGGATTCTATTTCTGATTTGGCAATTCAGCAAAATCTTGATTCGGTCTATGAATACGATAGTTGTGGCTACTACTCCTGCTATTCGAATGGTTACTGCTGCAACTCTTGTTACTGCTACTATAGTGGGGGATCTTATTGGGGGGGTAGTGGAAGTTGGGATTATGGTCACCACGGCGGTCATGATCATCATGGTGGGCACAATAACCACGGTGGGGGTCACGGTGGCCGAAGAAATTAAGTCTAGATTGGGATTCTTGTGGTGTTAAAGGGCTATCTTAAAGGTCTGGTTAGCCTTTTTAGTTAGCCTAACACGCCGAAATAATGAATGAAATTTAAAGTTTATAAAACATTAAACTTAATGTATACTGTTTTGTATGAAACCTTTAAATGGCATTCTTGTGGGCGTAGCACTATTAGCTTTAGGGGGCATCGGCCGAGGGGTCGGAAATTTCCTGTATGTGATCACCGACACTTCGTTTGGCCCTGCCGGAGGGAGTCGCTTAATTCCTCTTTATGTGCCCCCGCTGCCCCCGACATTCGTTAAGGATACAGAGCTTTGCAAAGGAGTGACGATCGGACAATGGATTGGCTGCACCTTGTCAGGTCCTGATGTGATAGCGACGGCAGAAGCAAAGACTAATTCAGGTGTCGCGAGTGCGGCGAATTTGACTGGAGCCGATCAAAAAAATCCCGAAACCACAATCGAAATTGGAACTGACGGAGAGTCCCTGGCCTTTGATCAGACCCAATTCAAAGTCAAAGCGAATGCAATCGTATTATTAAAGTTTAAAAATAATGCAATTCAGTCCAAGATGCCTCACAATTTAGTCATAGTGACACCTGGAAACGAAGCAAAAGTTGCGAACGCGGGAATTGCTGCAGGCGAAAAGAATAACTGGGTTCCTCAGTTGCCTGAAGTCATTGCTCATACTGCCTTGGTTCCGGGAGGAGTAACCACTGAGGTTAAGTTCAAAGCACCAAGCGCTGGCAAGTATCCTTTTATTTGCACTTTTCCTGGACACTACCTTTCAATGAAGGGGACAATGTTAGTTGAATAGTTTTGAGTTTGAAGTATATAGATAAGCTTCGACTCCAAATGCGAGAAAGGTTGAACCTAGAGCTATGAGCCATCCGCAAGCTAAAAGTATCACTACGGTTTTCAAGAAAGTTATCATTGCACTGTCTGGTTTAGGATTAGTTGGATTTGTTGTGGTCCACCTTCTCGGAAACCTGACGCTTCTCCGATCCGATGGATCGGCCTTTAACGCTTATGCTGCTAAACTCGAGGGCCTCGGTGGCTTGCTTGCTGTAGCTGAAGTAGGTCTTTTGTTTGTATTTCTCACTCATATTGGATCGACCCTAACGACGAAAAAGCGTAACCTGAGCGCTCGCCCTGTTGCTTACCGTCAGTGGAAATCAAAAGGTGGAGATACTCCGAGCAATAGCTCCTCCAGGAATATGGCCATTTCAGGGTCTTTGATTTTGATCTTTTTAATTCTTCACATTTGGCAATTCCGCTTCGGTCCAGGAATGAGTCAGGGCTACGTGGCGACACAAGGACAAGAGCAGATCCGAGATCTTTATCGACTCGTGGTGGAGACTCTGAAGAACCCCCTGATGGCAGCTTTTTATAGCCTAGTGATGGTCTTATTGGGTCTTCATCTGAGACACGGCATTTGGAGTGCTTTGCAGTCTTTAGGACTCACCCGACCGCGGACCCTAAAGCCCCTGCGCTTGGCTGGTGCGGTGATCGGTGTAGTATTGGGAGTCGGTTTTTTGATGATTCCCGCTTGGATTTACTTTGGCGTTTCAAATTAAAGGAAGAGCATGAGTATGAATCTCGATTCTAAAATTCCTTCTGGTGACCTATCTGAAAAATGGAGTTCGCATAAGGGCTCCATCAAGCTGGTCAATCCAGCTAACAAACGAAAACACACCGTGCTGGTAGTCGGAAGTGGACTTGCTGGTGCCTCAGCTGCGGCCTCTTTGGCTGAGCTGGGCTATAACGTCAAGTGTTTCTGTATTCAGGATTCTCCTCGTCGTGCGCACAGCATTGCAGCTCAGGGCGGAATCAATTCGGCTAAGAATTACCAAAACGACGGAGACAGCGTCTACCGGTTGTTTTATGATACGATTAAGGGCGGAGACTTTAGATCTCGTGAAGCCAATGTCTACCGATTGGCGGAATTGAGTTCAAATATTATTGACCAGTGTGCAGCTCAAGGGGTTCCCTTTGCGCGTGAATACAGTGGTGAGTTAGCAAACCGATCTTTCGGCGGAGCGCAGGTCTCTCGCACCTTCTATGCTCGAGGTCAAACAGGACAGCAGCTCTTACTAGGCGCCTACCAAGCTTTGATGAAAATGGTCGATGCCGGCAAGATCGAGATGTACTCCCGCCGCGAAATGCTTGATCTCGTTTTGGTCGATGGCAAGGCAAGAGGGATCATTTGTAGAAATCTGGTCACTGGGGAGCTCGAACGCTATGCTGGCGATTCTGTCCTGCTGGCTACTGGCGGCTATGGACGAGTTTTCTTTCTCTCAACCAACGCATTTAATTCGAATTCTACCGCGATTTGGAGAGCCCACAAGCGCGGCGCACTTTTTGCGAATCCGTGCTTTACTCAGATTCACCCGACTTGCATTCCAGTGTCGGGCGATCATCAGTCCAAACTGACCCTCATGTCAGAAAGTTTAAGGAATGATGGCCGTGTTTGGGCCCCAAAGAAAAAGGGCGAAGGTCTGAAAAATCCAAATCAGATCTCTGATGATGAAAGAGATTACTTTTTAGAAAGAAAGTACCCGAGTTTTGGTAATCTAGTTCCCCGCGACGTCGCATCTCGAAACAGTAAAGAAGTCTGCGACGAAGGCAGAGGCGTGGGCTCGAGCGGCTATGCGGTCTATCTCGATTTCCGCGATGCGATTCAACGCGACGGGCTTCAAACCATCAAGGAAAAGTACGGCAATCTCTTTGAAATGTACGAAAAAATCACAAACGAGAATCCTTATCAAACCCCAATGAGGATGTATCCTGCGATTCACTACACGATGGGTGGACTCTGGGTTGACTATAATTTGATGTCAAATATCCCAGGACTCCATGTTTTGGGTGAGGCAAACTTCTCAGATCACGGTGCAAATCGCCTGGGTGCAAGCGCGCTCATGCAAGGTCTCTGTGATGGTTATTTTGTAATTCCCTACACCTTAGGTCACTACATCGCTTCAACCTCGCTACCCAAGGTAGATACTCAGCATCCAGCATTTGCTGAAGCGGAAAATAGCGTTAAAACCGAAACTCAAAAGCTGCTTACAATCGGTAAAAATGGAAAGCGCACGGTCCTCGAGATTTACCGCGAGCTTGGCCATCTCATGTGGAACCATGTCGGTATGGCGCGTAATGAGAAAGGTCTCAAGGGAGTGATTCAAAGCATCCAGACACTTCGTGAAGAGTTCTGGAGTGGAGTAAAGATTTTGGGTGATGCCAATGAGCTAAACAAAAATCTTGAACTCGCTGGACGCGTCGCGGACTTCCTGGAGTTGGGCGATTTAATGGCTGTAGATGCACTCAATCGAACCGAGTCCTGCGGCGGACACTTTCGCGAAGAGAGTCAGACTCCTGATGGCGAGGCCAAGCGAGATGATGAAAACTTCTGTTATGTCGCTGCTTGGGAGTATGCCGGTAAAAATCAGCCCGAAAAGCTAAACAAAGAACCTCTTCAGTTCGAAAGCATTCATCTTTCACAAAGAAGTTACAAGTAAAAAGTAGGTGAGCGATTATGCCAAAAATTAAATTGAACCTAGAAATTTGGCGGCAAAAAAATGCTAAATCCACGGGAGCATTTGAGCCCTACCAGCTAAGCGATATCGATGATGACATTTCTTTTTTAGAGATGCTCGACTTATTGAACGAGAAGCTGATCAAGGAAGGCAAAGAGCCCATCGAGTTCGACAGTGACTGTCGCGAAGGGATCTGTGGATCTTGTGGCGTCATCATCAATGGACAGGCCCACGGCCCGTTACAAGCGACGACCACTTGCCAGCTCTATATGCGATACTTCAATGATGGTGATACCATCGTTGTCGAGCCTTGGCGTGCCAAGGCGTTTCCAGTCATTCGTGACTTGGTGGTCGATCGAAATGCATTTGACCGAATTATCTCCTCAGGGGGATATATCTCCACCAAATCTGGTCCTCATCCAGATGCAAACACTCACCTCATCCCAAAGCCCGTTGCTGATAAGGCCATGGATGATGCAACGTGCATTGGATGCGGAGCATGTGTTGCGGCTTGTCCGAATGCTTCGGCCTCGTTGTTTACATCAGCAAAGATTTCTCACTTGGGGCATATGCCTCAGGGTCAGCCCGAGCGCTCGCGACGTGTGTTTAGAATGGTTCGCCAGATGGATCTTGAAGGCTTCGGAAATTGCACAAATATTGGTGAGTGCCGAGCTGCGTGTCCAAAGGAGATTTCTTTGGATACGATCGCTCAGATGCGTCGCGACTATTTGAGTGCACTCAAGGAGTAGACTTCATCTTCTACCTCTATTTGTCGAGGTTTTTATGAATGCGAGAAATCGCCTGAATTCCGTACTGAAGCTCTACTGTCGAGCCCGTAGTTTTCATTTTGCTGCTCAGTATTGGGCATTAAATAGTATCTCCCAGGCGGTTGGGTTTAAAACTCCGATCCGTTATCAAGACCGAGAGCTATTACTCAGAATCCAAAAGGGACTCGATGAGTTGATTGATTCGGATCTTCAACGAATTCAAGAGGGCTACTATCCTGTCGCTGTTTTACGTCCGAACCTCGCTTGGAATTCATTTTTGAAATTCCCAAAAGTGGTTTTGGATGGCCTGCGAGTGGGACGCCGCAGAACCCAGGGCAAAGCAAAAGAATTTACTCAAGAAGCCAAGGGATACTTTGAAGGGCTTCCTGAATATTATCTCCGGAACTTTCATTTTCAAACGGACGGCTATTTAAGTAACTCCTCAGCCGAGGTCTATGACTACGAAGTGGATCTGCTATTTTCAGGTGCTACCGATGCGATGCGCCGGCTCCTCATTGAGCCTCTCAAAAAGCACTTCAAAGACAATCCTGAAGGCAAAGGGCTCAAATTTCTGGAGATTGGCCCAGGAACAGGGCGCGCCACTCGCTTTATGAAAATGGCTTTTCCAAAGGCTCAAATCGTGGGAGTTGATCTCAGTGAGCCCTACCTCCGCCTAGCTCGTAAAGAACTCGATGAGTTCAGGAACGTGAACCTCATCCAAGGTGATGGTGCTCATCTTCCCTTTAAAGAAGGCGAGTTTGATGCGGTTTATTCGGTATTCCTGTACCACGAACTGCCTCTTGAAGTGCGCCGCGAAGTGATTCAAGAAAGTCTTCGAGTCCTCAAGTCGGGAGGGGCTTTCGGGTATACGGACTCGATTCAGAAAGGGGATCTACCCCCTTATGACTTCTTCCTGACTGAGTTCCCAAAAAACTTCCATGAGCCTTTTTACATGAACTACATTTCCAACTCGATGGAGTCGCTTCTCAGTACTTATCCCTTAAAATCACTGGAGAGAGGGATTGGGCTACTCTCAAAGTTTGAAGTTGCCCAAAAAGTCTGAGGACAAGACTTCATGATTGATACGCCTATACGCCATCAAAAAAGAACGGAAAGTGATGCCCTGTATCTCTCTTGAGATCAGGACATTTTAGATCACTTGGGACTCGATCCTTGAGGCGAGCCGTGATGTCGATGGGCTCTAGTGTTTCTGGGTGGAGTGGTGCAGGCGCTCGAAACTGGGTATGGATATTGAGATCAACCTTAAATTTTCGCTGACCAGAGTGCCCATAAGTGAAAGCGACATTTTGCCAATTGCGATAATACGCATTGAGGTAGAGAGTTGGGTTGTTTGGGGCAAATACCTTTAACGGACCAAAATCAATTAACTTCAAAGGGTAGAGCTCATTACGATTGATAAAAATATTTCGTTTCTTCGATTCGCCCGTAACTGGATCAATCACCTCACGTGTGCCCCAGCTTCCGTGGGCATAGGAGATTTTGCCGTCTCTCTCCTGCATTTTAAAGATATCAACAGTGGCTTCAAGTTCATTTTTTCTTTTTATTTTATAGCCAAAGAAGACGTCATTGATGACGTAGCCAAGCTCATCGAGCAAAGGTCTAAGTACTAATATTTTAGGAATATCTTGAGAAAGTACCCCGAGGTCATGGTCATCATCCCAGGGAATGATCCCTTTGTTTCGGACCGCTCCTAAGAGCGTTCCAGAGTCAGCAAAGTAGGGGACATTGCAACGGGTAAAGACTTCGTGAATATCCTTCATTGCCTGGTAAAGCTCAGTGATCTTATCCTCTGAGGTGAGATCTAGACGATGATCGGGGTTATTTTTTGGATCGTAAACTTCTGCTGTTTCTGGTGGGTGGTAACCACAAGAAACGGCAGATAAAAGGAGTGAAATCGAAAAAAATAGAGAGAGCGATGGTTTCATTCTTAACACAATAAAGATCCTCTGATAAGCCGTTTGACTTAGAAAATAATTCCCAGATTGAATGGAATTAGGTCGATCGCAACTCTTGGATCTCCATGGAGAAATTCCGATTTCACACCTACTGTGGGCCGCCAAACGACGTTTTCAAAGAGTTGAAAGCGCTTACCCAGTTGAAGCTGCAGAGCAGGGCTCCAGAGGTTTCGATAAGTCACTCCTGGAGAAAGTCGAACGAAGTAGTCAGTTCTCAAGTCCGTTCCACCAAAATTAAAAGTCACAGGACTAAAAAATGACAGTTGAAACGAGTCAATCTGTGCGCCTGAGTCGGCAACTCCCACTTGGGCACCTAACTGGAGCAGGCGAGTGACAGAATAGGAATAAGATTGAGAGAAAGAGTATTGCGTACCTGTTTCTGTTGTTAGATTGAATCGGACAAAACTTAAACCGGTGCCGAGCTCATGGCGATAGCGCTGGTCTTCTGATTTTCCCGTAGAAATGCCGATGGTCAAAAAAAACAGGGCAGAGAGACTGAGTCTCTTCAGTAAAGTGAATTGCATCTAAAATATCTCCAATATAAGCTCAGTTCAGAGCGCCCTTTAACTTTCAAAGGAGGGGTTGAACTGGTTCTCTAATTCGAGCCGGGGTTCTATCCTTTTTTTAGTTATTTTTCTACATAAAGTTTTTAGGTTTGTTTAATTTATTATTTTTTCTAAAACGATTGAATTTATAGGACATTTAGATGGTTCCAGCTAATTTTCATCTGAGATTTTTTAACTTAATAAGTTTAATTTTTTTAGGCGTGATTCTATCTTTTTCACCCGTCTATGCTGAAAAAACTCCAACGAATGTCATTCTGGTTATGTTGGATGGGGTGAGATGGCAGGAGGTTTTCTATGGTGCGAGTGCAGATGTAGATGAAAACATTTCCGAAGAGTTTAAGACGCCTCTTTTTTTGGGACTTTTTCAGAACTCTAGGAGTCGTATCTTAGCAATGGGAGACAGTAAAAGAAATTTAAAGGCGCCGGGGTTGTTTAAAGATGCGCCGACTCGCTCGATGAAGGTTTCTAATCAAGAAATCGTAAGTCTGCCTGCTTATCAAAGTGTGATGGCTGGTCAGAATACAGGATGCTCATCAAATTCGTGCGGAAGAACTCCAGTCGAAACTGTTCAAGAAAAACTAGTCAACGTGCTCAAACTTCCTAAAACCTCAGTTGCAACTTTCTCTTCCTGGCCTAAAATTGCATTAGCGGTTGAACACATCAAAGGTAAGGCCTTAGTGAACTCTGGAAACGAACCTCTTTCTGAGGGCGTCATGAACTCAACTACTGCTGCTCTGAATGAGCTACAGGATGATGATTCGCCGTCTTGGAGTGGGCGCAAGGATGCCTATACTTTTGCACAAGCATTAAACTTTTTGAGATATAATAAACCTCGATTCCTTTTTATTTCTCTGAACGATGCAGACGAGTATGGTCACAAAGGTAAGTACCTCAGCTATCTGATGACATTGAAGTGGTATGCCGAGGAAATTCAGCATCTTTTTAATGTCCTCGACGCTATGGGGGAGTATGGCCGATCAACAACGGTTTTAATAACCACTGATCATGGTCGGGGTGACGGAAAAAACTGGAAGCATCATGGAGCAGAGTATCCTGAGGCTCAATATATCTGGATGCTGGTGCGCAATGCGGAGCAAGTTTCTGCGCGGAAAAAGCTCACTAGGGCGCAATCTCCTCGCCCAGTTTCGATGGTGCCATCTCCTGGCTCCCTCGATTTGAGTCACCTAGACATCAGACCGACTCTCGAGAAGCTGATGGGATTATCTCCTACTCAGTGCCAAGGGTGCGGAAATGTGATTCCAGACTTCATTCAACCTGTCGGTGAGTAAAAAATCTCAAACCATGAAGTTTATACTCCGATTGGGCGGAGGCGCTTTTCCCTCCAAAAGAGACACGATGTAAGGTCTCATGATGTCTAGCTCGGTGGATCGAAAATCCTCTTTGCCAAAACGTTGATTATTTTCATTCTGGAGTTTCAGAATTCTTAAGTCTTGATGGGTTACCTTCCTTAAAAAAGGAGTGAGAAGTGCACATTTGAGCCAATTCGGAAGAATTCCCTTTCGGGTTTCTATCCGGGTATGAATCATCTGAAGACTAGGTCTCACAGGAGTCAGAAAGACAGTGACCCTGAAGTTTACGCCTCTTTTACCAATATAATCTAATTGTGCAGTCGACGGCACTAGAAAGCGGGAGATGGTCAGCTGGCGAGAGGGTTCAAACAGTCTTGAAATCCACCCATTTTGTCTTGTTTCTCCCCGGTATTTGCACTCCACTTGATCCGGCTGAGCAAAGATTTCAGCAATTACTCTTTGCCGCTGAGTATCGGACCGAACAAGTCCAGAGTGAACATAGTGAGTATGAAAGCCATCTAGAAAATTTTCCAAGACATTAGGGAGGTTTCCGACGGCCTGCGTTTTCCAAACAAAGGAGTCCATTTTTTGAGAAATTGGATGAGGAAGTGAAGGCTGTGGCGTATCAGATTTTGGATTGAATCCAATCCAAATAAAACCATCTTTTTCTAAGACTGGGTAACTATAAATCTTAGCCTTTATCGGATTAGATTGATCCGAGCCTCTCGAATTAATTCGTCCTGGTATTTTTTTGCATTCTCCATCTGAGCCGAACTGCCAGCCGTGATAAAGACACTGAATGTGGTTACCTATGAGTCGACCCTGAGAAAGATTGACCCCTCGGTGGGGACATCGATCTTCTAAAGCCGTAATAGACTTGTCTTCGTCTCTCGTTCTGAAAATAACGATCGGTTTTCCAAGAATCTCAACACCCAAAGGCTTATTTTTAAGCTCGGACGACTGGCAGGCGATGAGCCAGCAATTTTTTGGCATCATAGTCGATATTTTTTCATCAGTGGAACCCCGATCCGCTCCAATATAAATTGAAGCGACCGAATGAGGATTCTACGTTTTAGGCTCAGGTGTTTAGCATAGACAGCGCTAGATTCAATCTCAGGAAAAGCGCCGCGTAATACCTTAAATCCTGAGGCTCCTGAGCTCAGATTTAGGACGATTTCCTTTTCTGCTGCATCACGTAAAACTAAAGCAATGAGCATTCGATAAAGGCCATGAGCTTGAGAAATCGTTGTGTTGTAGCCGACGAGAGGCGTCGTCATCACCCTATTCTGAATAAAATAACCGACAACTCCTTGAAGGATGCCCTCAGAATCCCTGAATCCATAAAAAGTCATGAGTTTTTCTTCATGCCAAAGACGGATCAATTTGCACGTAAATTGAGGGTTATGATGGGAGTATTTATCAATATAAAGTAGATTGTAAAGTTCAGTAATTCGTTCGTAATCTAGCTCACTAATATCCTCGTGTCTTTGTAATCTATAAGGTGTTTTAGCTAACAGCTTCAAGTCGATCTGAGTATTATGCCTTTTTAAAAAGTCGATTTTTTTACGATCAAAAAAATAAACTTGTCGAGAAGGAATTAGAATGTACCCACTCTGAACCAACTTTTCTTTAAGAGCTGCATTGGTGTATTCAGTCAATGAACGAAAGATGATTAAATGGTTGGGATACTGTCCTACGAGCTGTTGAGTGATCTTTGGAACCTCATTGAGAGGGATGTCGTCGTAGAGATTTGTAGATAACATCCAGTTGTTGACGTGGACTACTCGATTAATTTCACAGGCCTTAAGAGCAAAACTCAGTAGGGAAATGAGAGCTTGCAGTGGATAGATCAGAAGTGGGGATTTGAGTTTTCTGAGCTCTTCTTTGGTGTATGATACGAATGCTGTATACGGGGAACAAACATAGGAATTCTCGTATTCCCAATGGTTGAGAGTCAATGGGAGTGCCACTTCACCCATCGAGAGCAAGCTGAGTTGTGTGTTTAAGTTTCTGATAAAGACTTTCGAACCCTGGGTTATGAAAGGCTCTATGCCTTTCAGAGACCAATTCATGGTAATTCTCCACCATTCCACTCGATATCAGCTGTAGCAGCTTCCTTAATTCCGACACCTTGAACGAAGCTTCGCCAAAAGACCTCAAATAGTCCAATAAACTGAAAAAAGAAGGGCGCCAAATCCTTCCATGAAAAACAAACGTCCTTGGCTTTAAAAAAGTCCCTGAGAAGTTGAACCGAGTTTCCCCTTCGAACCTCGTTCCAAGCGGCAAAGAGTAAAACTCCTGGAGCAATCATTTTGGGTGCGGAATAGTTGGCTTGTATCCATACTTCAGACGAGGGGTCATTCGGCTGGATAAATGCCCGATCTAATCCGGCTCCCAGCGGGAAAAGATGAGCTCCACTCGTGCCCCTGGGGTTACATTCTAGGACAAAAACTTCTCCGTCTTGGTTCTCAATAAAGTCAAATCCCAGCTGACCATGGAAGTTCATTTTGTTAACCCATTGCCTGACAAAGTTCTCAATCAGGGAGTGGTTGCTAGGTTCAAAATAAACCCCTGAGCCCAGTCCAACCCGATATTTCGGAGAGTAGCAGGCATGGGCTAAAAGTTTGCCGTTGTGTGCAATGCTATACGAGCAAAATTCATTACCGTAAATTCGCCTTTGAGCGACCCAAGGATTTTGAGGCCGAATTTCGAGTTTTTCAATCACCTCTTTTCTGGGTGATATTAGCGTAAACGAGGCGAAACGAGAAAATTCAGGTTTAAAGACGGCTTCCTCGAGTGGGATCGGTAACGAGTTGAGTGACTCTTTGGATGTGAGGTAAAAAGTTTGAGGTACTGATAAGCCGCAGGATTGTGCGGTCTTGGCAAATTCCCACTTGCTATGAATCGTTTTTAGTTTTTCAAAGTCATCACAAAAAACCTCACAGAGTCGAGTGAGCTCGTCTTTATGTCGGGATATAAAAAAGACTTCCTCACAGGTTGGAATCAGGAGGTCGATTTGATTCGCTTGAATGACTCGACTTAGCTCCTTGATGAACAAAGTCGTCTCATCGCGAGGAGACGGTAGAACAAAAGTAGCTTCTATAAATCGAGAAGCTCGTGTGATCGGCAGCTTGACACTGTCTGCTGCATAAACGATGGAACCCCCATGATGAAAGTGACGAGTCAGCTCAAGGCTAATCGGTGCTCTTGCTCCTGTAATTAAAATACGTTTCTTTGCTCTAAATAGATTTGAATTCATAGATGGTTGACCTCAAATTTTCTCAAGACTCTACGGAGCTTACCCGATAAGTCGATCTTGACACCTCTTTGTATTTCAAAATGTGGAATTTTTAGGCCCATTTCCTGAAAAAGGTTTTGGAGTGCTTGCAGAAGCTGGTCTCCTCTATCTTCGGTAGTTTCTAATTCATATCTGATCTCAATTTGCATTGGACTAATTTGGATGACTTGAAACTCATGGAGATGTGGGACATCTTGAACGAGTCGGTTTCGGATTAAGTCCGGATAGATTGGCCTGAGTGTGTTCTGTTTAGAATCTGGAAGATAGAAAACATCGTCACATCGACCTTCGACTTTCTCGATTGCTGTAAAAATGGAGCCGCAAGGGCACTGAGTAGTTTTCTCGATTAAAACATCGTTGAGACGATATCGAATCATCGCCTGACTTGATCGAAATAAATCGGTAATAATGGGTACAAAACGCCTCTTACTAGGCTCTGGATCCGAATCTAGATACTCTTTTTCGAAAAAGAGCAGATCTTCATTCAGATGAAGTGTTCCAAAGCGGCAAGTGGATCCGATGAAGCCTTCAGTTGCTTGATAGATCTGATGAATGGGTTTTTGGAAATTCCTCTCAATGATTTCTCGATCTACGTCTTCCAAAACTTCTGCAACCGAGATGACTCGCGTGGGAGAGATCGTGAGGTGTTGATTCTCCTTCGCTTGAGCAAGAAGACGAAGAAAGTAGGCAGGAGCAACTAATAGATCAGGCTGTGCTGCATTGAGTTGCTCAATCAACTGTTCGAAAGGATCTAGTAGGTCGAAAAATCGGAACTGAATGGATTGATTTGAGCTGACCGTCGTATAGAGATTACTGTTCGCACGAAAGCAGAATGCAATCCTACTGGATTTCCAGATCGGTTTCGGTAGAACCTTGGCAAGGACCGTTCCTGCCCAGCGGAGACGCTCCTTTCGATTAGCCAAGAATAATCCACGACTCCCTGAGGTTCCCGTTGATAGCCCTACAGTGACCTTGCCTAGCATGGGTTTGAATTCTCTTGTTTTTTCAGCCCGAACCGCCATGTCAAATGCTAAGTCAGATGGAATTTGATAAGCATTCAGATCTTGAAAATGGTGAACGGTCGAGCGCTTGTTCTGAATTGGGAAGTTCGAGTAGGTTGGCTCACTCAAATGAGCATAAAAGCGGTACCGCTTTGGGGCATTTCTAAGGACTTTTTTGAGCTTTTTTTGCTGCCACCTCTCGAGCTGTCTTCTAGAGAGAAAACGTCTGAAGTATTTTGCCTGAAGATAGTAGGCAATGACCCAGGGTGCGTCAAACACTCGGATACCCTGAAGCGGCAAAACTGCAATGAGAAGGAATCATCTTTAGTTTTGGATAGGATCGATGAAGGTGATTCAGCCGAGAGAGCGTTTCGCAGTATTCTCTCCAGTTAGACAGGATCAGGCGGGTGATTGGGTTTGGGGTGCGATTTTCTTGATAGGCTCGACTGGACCAACAGGCATCTCCGATTAAGAAGACCTCTTGACCGAGGAGATCTTGAAAAAGAAGTCCCATTTGGCCTTGAGTGTGGCCCGGGAGTTCGACGGCAATCAGGCTTTGATCGCCAAATAGGTCGAACCCGTAATGAAAAGGCTGCATGTAAGCGGGTAATGAAATCATCATCGTGTCTTCAACCCAGAGCGCCCGTTCTTTGATTCCTTCAGGTAACAGGTCCGGAAGAACACCGTGGAGAAGACTCTTCCAGGGACCGAGTTCAGAAATTTCATCAAAAGCACTTTTAAAGCAGACCAATTGCGCATTGGGAAAATCTTTGAGCCCAGAGATATGGTCTGCATGAAAGTGGGAGATAAAAATATACTTCACATCTTGAGCGCTGAGGCCTTTTGCTTGGATTTGAGCCAAAGCGGTCTCAGAAGGGGAATATTTTACAGGAGTCATCCAGCCGTAGAGTTTTCCTGGAAAATGGGAAACCTCCCGAGAGAAGCGTTCACTATAGCCAGTGTCATAAAGAATTAAACCGCGCTTAGGGTGATTAAATATTCCGAAATAAGATGGAAACTCACAAGACTTAAAACTGCCTGAGCGAATGGTTATGAATTCAGGATGAAAACATTTTCCAGCCATTTTCCATTCAAATTGAATTCTCACGAAGCCTCCTTTGACTTGATCCACCAAGCCGCATAATCTCTTAGGCCCTCCTCAATTGACTTTTGAGGTGTATATTTCAGCTCATTTTTAGCGGCAGAAATATCGAGTGTTTGACTTCGACCTAGAAGCCCCACTGAATATCGGGTAATTAAAGGCTCGTGATTGACTGCGAGCGCTTCTAGTAAACCTGCAATTGGATAAGCAATTGAGTAGGGAATTTTAACCATTCTTGGACGGATCTTCAGATCATGAGACAATTGTTCGACGAGTTCACGAATCATCATAGGCTGTCCATTCGTAATATTGTATTTTTTTCCGTCGACTTCCGGGCCAGCATTCATACAAAGAATCAGGGCTTCGACGACATTCTCTACGCAAGTGAGGTCAATCCAGGACTCACCCTTGGAAAAAAGCGGAAACCACCCTTTCTTCATGACTCTCAGGACTCGCGGCATAATCGCAGTGTCATAGGGTCCGATCATTGCTCTGGGTCGTAAGGTCACTGTTGAAAGGCCACTTGAATAAGCCTGGTTTACCAATAGCTCAGCCAGATACTTGGTTTTAGCGTAGTGATTTGCAAACTTCGTTGGAAGTTTAGCGCTTTCTGATATTTGTTTCTGATGGCGTCCATCATAATACACACTTGGACTAGAGACATGAATCAGTCGTTTGATTTGAGCCATCTTGCAGGCTTCAATTACATTTTGAGTTCCAATTACATTACTTTGATGGAAATCCTGATACTTACCCCAGGGGGATGCTAGAGCAGCGCAGTGAAAGACGAAGTCGTTCCCGTTAGTCCATGAATTAAGTTTTTCCTGATCCAAAAGGTCGACCTGGGCAAAGTTGACCCCCGATTGCATGAGTTCTCGTCCAACTTTTGCATTTCGTCCCAAAGCGGTAACACAATAGTTGAGCTGAACGAGTTTTAGAGAAAGGTGTCTTCCTAAAAATCCTGTACCACCCGTGATCAGGACTTTTCTCATGTTCTAGTACCTTAGGACCAATCCTGAAAAAGTAACCCCCGCAGCGGTCCCAAATAAGAGCGCGGTCATTCCTGGTTTGAGTCTCTCATGGGTGATTGACTCGTGGAGTGCTGTAGGGAGAGAGGCGGCAACTTGATTACCGTGAGAACGAATGATTTCCACCCACTTCGTTTTTGGGACTTCCAGGTGTTTCCTCATATGTTCCAAAGCAAGAGGACTGGCTTGATGAGGAATGACTAGATCGACCTCGCTCAGTGTGACACCTGCTTTCTTTAAGAGTGTGCTGAAAAAAGGAGAGATTTTTTCAAATGCGAATCGATAAAGATTCAAGCCGTCCATTTGAAATAGGTAATCATCATAGGATTGTGGAGGATTCATCGGATTGAAGCGGTTACCACCTGCTAGAATGCGGCACAAATCAGAAGCAGAACTATAGGTCTCCATATGGGAACCCAGAACCCCAGTCTGGGGGTCTGTGGTAGACTGAAGAACGACTGCTGCAGCTCCATCGCCAAAAAGAGAAAAACTTTTGAAGTCTTTGGGAGATAGGCCTCTTGAAGCGATTTCCGAAGAGACAATTGCAATGTTTCGATACTGACCCGAGCTCAGAAGGTGACTCGCGAGGTCAAAGGCAGTAATAAAGCTGAGGCAAGTTGAATTCACATCGAAGCAGGGAATTCCGGAATTTTCTAGTCCCAATTTTTTTTGAATGAGTACTGATGTGGATGGGATCAGTTGTTCAGGAACACTGCTTGCTGCAACAATGAGATCTAAATCGGATGGAGATAAACCGCTGTTCTTGAGTGCTGATTGAAGCGCATACGCTCCCATTTCTGAGGACGTCTCGGTAGTGACATGGGAGCGCTCGTCAATTAAACTTTTTTTTCTTGTCCAGCCTTTGGGTCGATCCAGCAAGAGATCCAAGTGATCTGGCAAAACTTTCTTGGAGGGGAGGTATTTTCCAGTTCCTAAAATTCGCACACACCGACGACTTGACATACTTCTGCCTTTGCTCCACTTATCCCCCCTGCTTGATGAAATCCAACATAACCTGAAGTTTGCGCTCAGCGCAATTGTTTTCATGGACAGCTCGGCATGCAGAGGAGTGAATACAAAAAACTCGACTTACGCTAAACTTACGCTTATACTCAAAACATGCCTCTTACCCCAAAACAAAAGCTTTTCATCGAGTTCATCGATGATTTTACCCGGAAGCAGGGTTTTGCCCCTTCCCAGACGGAGATTGCCCGTCACTTTGGCTTTAGTTCATTGGGGACTGTGCAGCGTTACCTTACTCGGTTGAGAGAACAGGGGCTTTTGCATAAGGCTCCCGCTCATGCGAGGCGTGGCTTAGCAGTGAAGACCTCCCCGCGGAGCGTGCCATCCTCTTTAAGTAGCACTCTTCCGCTGTTAGGGCGGGTCGCAGCAGGCTCTCCGATTGAAGCCATTGAAAGTCATGATGAGATTGAAGTGCCCTCGTCGATGATTCGGAGAGGGGAGCACTTTGTCCTTCAAGTTTCAGGTCATTCAATGATCGAAGACGGAATTCTTGACGGAGATTTCGTAGTCATTCAGAAGCAGAGAACTGCAGAGCGAGGCCAGATGATTGTGGCGCTCGTTGATGATGCAGCAACGGTCAAGCGCTTCTATCCGAAGAAAGATTCAATTGAACTCCACCCGGCTAACCCCATGTATCACCCCATCGTTGTCAAGCCGGATCAATCTTTTAAGATCGAAGGAGTCGTTGCAGGAGTGATTCGTAAACTGATCTAGGGTGAAAAAAATGGAAAGACCGGAGCGTCCTCAGCTTGCCGAGATTCGGGAAAAGCTGGCCCAGTGGAATGGGATCCCAAAAAGAGAGTTTTTAGACTGCGACACAGTCCCAGGCGGTGTGCCTCGCGGTGTGATTTGCGAGATCACCGGATCAGCTCGCACCGAGTGGATGATCAGCCTTTTGAGGCAAAATCCACCACTCCAGACTTTCTGGATCGAAGAACAACTCACCATTTTACCTACGGCAATTCAACAAAGAGGCGTGGATCTTTCTCGGCTTTTGATGGCTGAAGCTGGAGATCGCCTCTTTCAAGCATTGAGAAAGGCTTTAAGAAGTCGTCTTTTTGACTGTGTGGTTCTCCCTGGAGCAATTGACGAAGTGAAAATGCTCAAGGCACTTCAGCTTTTTGCTCGTGAGTCGAATGCAACGGTTTTTTTTCTTTCCAAAGTTTCGATCCACACCTGGTCCATTCCGTTTCAGCTCGCGGCGAATTGGAATTCAATTGAGTCTCACCCAGTGAAGAGCTTAAACACTCAGCCTGCTCTGTTTCGAGTCTCAGAAGGTCAGAACTTGATTTCTGAGTCACTCCCCACGTATTCGGTTGAGATCATAAAATCGAAGTTCACTCGATCGGAGTGCCCATGAGAGTGGCCTGTCTTTTTTTCTCAAAGCCAAGTTCTCAGTCAAAGCTTTCTGATCTAGCGGAAGCATGCTTGCGATTCAGTCCTCAAATTGCTGTGAGAGAATCCGAGGCCATTTTTATTGAAATTGGGAAGTGCCAAGCGCTCTACTCCGAGCGTTCTTTTTTGTTCAGAGCTCAGGTCCTATCCCGTCGATTTGGCTGGGATGCAAGAGTCACCATTTCTGATGACATCCCCTCTGCGCTGGCCCTGGCTCGCCACGCAAAAGCCTCAGTGGACTCTTTGCCAGTTGAGTCTTTGGTTGATTTTGCTGATCCTTTTGGAGTCGATCCTAAGGGAAGAGCTTCAATCGGCGCGCTCGTGGAAGCCGTCCAGCGATTAGGGATTGAGACTCTGGCTGAGTTCAAGACTATTCCGAGTCAAAGTCTTCCCTCTCGATTTGGAAGTTTAAGCCTTCTCTGCCGGCAAAGGCTAGAAAACGCTTCCCACCTGCCTTGGCCAACCTGGAGCCCACCTGAGCATTTTGAGGAAAAGTGCGAACTACTCCCATCCGAGTATTGCTCTGAGATTGAGCCTCTTCTTTTTTACGCAAAATCCATGCTCGACCGGATTTTTGGTCGTCTCAGGGGTCGTGCTCTCCGTGCGGAGAGGATTGCTTTTTCAATTGAGTTAGAAAAATACTCAACCACGAAGGAACCGATCCGTGAGTGGCTATTTGAACTCATCACACCTCAGGGAGCTGCGCTTGGGTTTTTACCTATTTTGCGAGAGCGACTGAACTGGGATTTGAGTCGAACTCCGATTCATTCCTACGTGCATACTCTCAAATGCTCTGTGCTTGCAACGACCCCTGGAAGAAGTGCTCAACGCGACCTATTTGCATCTCATGACTCAAATTCTCAGTTAGATCAGCAAGAAGCCTTAGGTTCGCTATTTGGCGAGCTAGAAGAGTTCCTGGGTAAAAGTCATGTTTTCTGGGCGCAGACGACTGAAGAGCGATTTCCTGAGCGAAGTTGGGTCAGAGCTTCTCAAAAAGACGCCCCCCAAGCTGACCTTCAGGATCGCTACCCCAAGCGCCCCACTCGTATTTTTAAGAACCCCGTTCCAGTGACGGTGATTCAAGATCGGCTCGTATTTAAAGGGAGAAAATTTAAATCCACTCGCTGGTCCAAAGTGGAGCGTCTTTCTCTCGATTGGCTCAACGACACCCCTGCACGAAACTATTACCGTGTTGATCTCGAGGGAGGACAGACACTTTGGGTTTTCTCAGATCCCCAGCATCATTATTTTGTTCATGGATATTTTGAGTGATTTGAAAGTCAGAGATTCTACCCATGTACGCTGAACTTCAATGTAAAACAAATTTCTCTTTTCTCCGAGGTGCCTCTGACGCAGGGGAGTACGTCCAGCGAGCCTACGAGCTGGGAATCACCTCCTTGGCGATCACCGACGTGAACGGAGTTTACGCCCTTCCTCGGGCGTACGAGGCGACGAAAAAATATCCTCAAGTTAAATTGATCTCAGGCTGTGAACTCAAGCTCCACGACCACCCATCGATTACTTTGCTGAGCCGCAATCGGGCTGCCTACGGGGTGATGTGTCGAATTCTTACAGCGGCTCACCACGGTAAAGAAAAAGGGCAGGGGAGCTTAACGCTCCCTCAGCTGTTGCAGTTTTTAGAACCATCCGAGTCTCAGGGTTTGGTGGGGTTTTGTGCGGCCTCTAAAAAGCTTCAGTATGCGGCTCTCAAGGGCGCCTTTGAGGATCGATTTTATCTTTCACTTGCACGCTACCTCGATGGACTCGATGACGAAAGAACAGAATCCACTCAATGGATGGCTCGGCAGTGGGGGCTTTCAATCCTAGCGACCAACGATGCCCATTACCACGCTCCAGAGCGTCGATCCCTTCAAGATGCGATGACTTGTGTTCGCGAGGGTGTAACCCTTAAAACAGCCGGATTTAAAGTCTTTCCCAACGAAGAACGTTACCTCAAATCCCCTCTCCAAATGCGATCGCTTTTTCAGGATCTCCCCGGGGCGATTGACGCCTCGATCGAACTCGCTGAGAGTTGTCAGTTCTCGCTTTCTGAACTTTCATATCAGTACCCCTCCGAATGGATTCCTAAGGGATTCACAGCTCAGATGTACTTAGAGGAGCTGGTCTGGAAAGGCGCCTATCAGCGCTATCAAGGCTCAATCCCGATCGAGACAGAAAAACAATTATTGCACGAACTGAACCTGATCCAAAAAATGGGTTACTCAGACTACTTTCTCACCGTCTATGATATTGTGAATTTTGCTCAGCAAAGTAATATCTACTGCCAAGGTCGAGGATCAGCAGCTAACTCGGTGGTTTGCTATTGCCTGGGGATTACGGTGATCGACCCTGTGAAATCGACCCTTCTTTTTGAGCGATTCATCAGCGAGGAGCGGGGAGAACCGCCGGATATTGATGTCGATTTTGAGCATGAACGACGCGAAGAAGTGATTCAATACATTTACAAAAAATATGGGAGAGATCGCGCTGCGATGATCTCCGCTGTGAGGACTTACCGCAGTCGAAGTGCGTTTCTAGAGATGAGCAAAGCAGTCGGTGTGCAAGTGGGGACTCTCTCGGCTACGGACTTAGAGCGGGAGTTTGAAAAGCGAGCCGGAGTGCTGGTCACGAAGCGTGAAAAAATCGACCAGCTCGCGACCCAGCTCAAAGGGTTTCCTCGGCATCTGTCCATTCATGCGTGTGGTTTTACGCTATCTGCCCAACCGATTATTGACACAGTCCCAGTTGAGCCTGCTCGTATGGAGCATCGAACCATCTGTCAGTGGGATAAACATGACCTGGATGCTTTGAAGCTGATTAAGATCGACGTGCTGGGTTTGGGCTTTCTTTCGGTCATTCACAAAGCCTGTGACTTGATCGGGATGCATTTCTCAGAGATTCCGCAAGAAGATGACCCGAACGTTTATCGAATGATCCAAAGTGGGGATACGATCGGAACCTTTCAAATCGAGTCTCGCGCTCAGATCGCTACTCTCGGAGTGACTCAACCTGAGTGCTTTTATGACCTTGTCGTTGAGGTCGCACTCGTCAGGCCGGGTCCCAATGTGGGTGATATGAAAAACCCCTACATTACGCGTCGTGAAAATGCGAAGCGAGGGGTACCCTATCGATTTGAAGATGCGGTGACGGAGAAAATTTTAGGCAGGACCTTTGGCGTGCCCATTTTTCAAGAGCAGGTCATGAAACTCGCAATTGAAAAAGCCGGATTCACCCCAGGTGAGGCCGATCAACTCAGGCGAGCTATTGCAGCTTGGCGTTCTGCTGATGCAGTGGATGAGCTGAGTACTCGATTTTATGATGGACTCATTCAAGGGGGGATGTCTCAGGCGCGGGCGAAAGAGCTTTTTGGGTACATGAAGGGCTTTTCTGCCTATGGATTTCCTGAATCTCACGCCGCATCTTTTGCGACCCTGAGTTATCTCTCCGCCTGGATCAAGCACTACCATCCCGCCGAACTTCTCATCGGCTTGATCAATTCACAACCCATGGGATTTTACCCGGTGGACGTTTTAGTGAACGATGCCATCCGGCATGGGGTCAAGGTCTTGCCCATTCATCCCAATCGATCCCAATGGGAGGCTCACCGAGAAGCCTCTAAAACCGTCAGAATGGGCCTAAGAAACGTCCGAGGCATCCGCAGGGAGCATGTGGATCAAATGATTCAGGATCGCAGCCTGGCGCCTTTTAAGAGCCTGAAAGACTTCATGAAACGCACTCGCTTCCCCAAAGAGGTCATTGAGACTCTGGCCATGTCCGATGCTTTTGCCTGTTTTGGTTTGGATCAACGCCACAGCTTTTGGAAGTCGATTGAACTGAGAAACCTGTTTGCAGAGCAAAATCAAACCCAGCTCAGCCTGTTTAGTCAATCCGACTGGCAACCCTTACCGCAAGTCCAGGTTTTTAACTCGATGAGCATCTCTCAGTCCATCCGTGAAGATTACTTGGGCCTCGGCTACTCCCTGCGCGGAAACTTAATGAAAAGCATTCGCCTGGAAAATCCTGACCTTCCTAAAACCACCAGTGCAGAGATTAAAAACCTTCCTCACGGAGTCCACGCAGCTTACGCAGGATTGATCCTCATCATTCAACGGCCTCCTACGTCAAACGGCGTGGCTTTTATTACGCTCGAAGACGAAGTGGGCTCAGTGGACCTGGTTTTGTTCAAAAATGTCTACCAAGAATTTGCGCAGGTGATTCAAAACTCAAGACTCCTTATCGTTCAAGGAAAAATTGAGCGACGAGGTAAGAGCGTCTCCATGTTGGTTCAGCGTGTGAATTAATTCAAGTACCAGAACTGGCCAAGCTTGAGTCTTATTCAAACTCAGCATGACCAGCTCTGTACTATTCAACTGAGGAGGATTTTAGTTATGATGATCTTGCTCGGTAACCCAGACAAAACATTTTCCGCGACTCCGGGAGAATTTACCATCGTCGTTAATTTCAATGGATGATTCAGTATAATGACCCTGAGTCTGAGGACCACAACTTGCGGTCAAAGCGCCGCGAGGGAGAAAGATAGCTGGATCAGGGCCCGTCTTTCCTTGAACTCGAGTTCCCAGTAAGCCTGTGAAAATATCAGCTCTGCCAACCCAGGTCTGACCGTCACACTTGACCTCAAGATTTCCATCCAGAGTTTCAGGGACCTCAGCGCCCTCGAGAGTCACTTTTTTAGAAAAAGTTGAAGCCGCAGTACAAGATTTCAATTCATGATCTCTTGGCCCTTCGACTTCATAACTGCAATAGAGATTGAAACAAACTTCCTTGGTTTTTGGCCGACACTCGTGACCATCGCATTGGTCATCATGGTGAGGTTGTTCATTTTGATTGGATGCGTAAGCGCTGGAAACTAGGGCTGAAGCAAATAGAGCAATTAGGATATTTTTTTTCATTTCATTCCCCTTAACACGAGATAAGATGCGTTTTTATTGAAATACTCTCGGAGACTGGTGCAAGCAGTGAGCCTAGTTTAATAGATAAATTTCAGTCTAAAATAAGAATCAATTACTGATTTATTTTGAGGTTATATTCTTATTCTGATATTTAAATTTCTGTTTTTGATTCTAGCGATAAAAACCCGCTAACCCATTGAAAGCCGTGGAGGCAAATTCTATGCGAATTGTCATCTTATTGATTTTAACAACGTTTCTTTCGATTGGAAAAATAGCTTATGCCGGCGATTACTACGATGACTATGACGACTACGAGAATGACTCTTGTGGGCCTGATCACAAAGTGTGTTTTAATGTTTATTGCAATTTCAAAAATAAAAATGAGCACTCAGAAAAGACCTGTGAAGCTGCAGCAAAATTTACTCAGTGGGTTTCAAAGGGAGGTTATGAAATTCGAAACGAATCCGATGGCGATTTAAACCCTTTATTTGAAGTGAAATGCGGAACAGAATTAATCTATAGCGGAATAGGGCGTCGATTTACGGACAGGAATGGCACACGCATTCAAGGTTCATATGGGCCATTTCCAGGCATCCATCTCCCTAAGTATTCTCTTGAAGCGGGAAAAAGGACCGTGGACTCCTGCTTAGATTTGCGAGATGCAAACCTCGAAGGGTACTGTTTCGTTTATACAGGGGCTTTCATCCATTTTTGAAAACACGGCAAACGTCATCAAATGCCTGAGAGGTCTGCCGGTCAAATCGATGAACCTTTTAATCACTTACTGAACTGCGACTTTGGCTCCAGAGCGCTCAAGAAGTTTTGAGATTTCTCGCCACTGCTGTCTGTCTTCGGGGGTAATGAACGAGACAGCTTCGCCTTCAGCTCCTGCTCGGGCAGTGCGACCAATGCGGTGAATATAATCTTCTGGCACTTGCGGGAGATCGTAGTTAATGACGTGAGCAATGTGAGGAATATCAATGCCTCGTGCTGCGATATCCGTTGCGACCATAATTCTGAACTTGCCGTCTTTAAATCCTGCGACAGCAGCATTTCTTTGGCCTTGGCTACGGCCACCGTGAATGCGAGTCACTTTGAGGCCATATTCAGTGAGGTATCTGGCAACACGATCCGTCCGAGATTGAGTACGAGCAAAAACTAAAATGGAACCTTTTCTCAGGTTCAGCTCATCCAAAAGGGTGTCATTCTTTTTGGCAACTAACGTTTGAATGACTGACTGTTGGATTTTTTTGACGGGTTCAGAGACTGCGCCCACGGTCACGCGAACGGGATCTCTCAAATAACGAGCCGAAAGTTTTTCGATATTCGAAGGTAGGGTTGCTGAGAAAAATAACGTTTGCCGAGCCTTAGGCAAAAAGCGCAAAATCTCATTCAGCTGGGGTGCGAAACCCATGTCGAGCATGCGATCCGCTTCATCGAGAACTAAGACTTCAACCGATGAAAGGGTCACGTTGCCTCGTTTGAGGTGATCCACTAATCGTCCTGGCGTAGCGACGATGATCCGAGGCTTAGCCTGAGCGGCTTTGATTTGAGCTTTCATCGACATGCCGCCGATGAGCAAAATACTTCGGAGCTCAGGGTTAAAAAGGGTGAGCTTGGTTAATACTTCAAGAATTTGACTCCCGAGCTCTCGAGTGGGTACCAAAATGAGTCCCGTTTTATGGGGGTTTTTCAGTAGTCGGGAAATCATTGGAATGGAAAATGCAGCCGTTTTTCCTGTTCCCGTTTGCGCGCACCCAATCAAATCCCGATGGGTCAAAGCGACTGGGATGGCTTTTTCTTGGATGGGGGTAGGCTTTTCGAATTTCATCGCCTGAAGGGCTTTGGTTAACGTCTCGGGGAGCTTGAGTTCACTAAAATGGTTCATGGGGACTCCTAAATCCGACCAAATCTATCATGAATGATTTAAATTAGACAGTAAAAAGTCAACAGAGCCTCGGATCAGCTTAAAAGCAGGCGAACTGCAAGTGCCATGAGCACGGCACCCATCAACGTAGTTACGGTATTCTGAACTTGGATGAACTTTGGGTGCAGACTGAGACGGTGAATCAGTTCAGCGACGAAAATAAACCAAAGTAGGGTTGTAGACCAGATGAGAAATACGCAAGTTAATCGGATCGTGTTGGGCGAATGAGGTGAGATTAACTGTGAGAAAACGCTGATAAAAAAGAGCGCGGCCTTAGGGTTAAGGATATTTGCCAAGCACCCCGTCAGGAAAAACTTCCACTCAGTTTTTTTCGGAGGGGCCTTTTCCAAAGTGGGTGCTAAGTCCTCAGACGAGGGTGCGACTGATCGAGGCCCTCTAAAACCCGCCCAAAGCGCCGTAGATCCCAAGTAAAAAAGATAAGCCGCTCCTAACCACTTCACAGCGTCCAGGATGAGTGTGGATTGAGAGAGGAGTTGATTGAGGCCAAAAAAAGTATACGAGCAGTGAAAGAGTGCTCCGATGGAAATTCCAAGTGCAACGAGAATTCCGGCCCTCTTACCCGCCTCCAAGGTGGACTTCATCACCAGCGAAAAGTCTGGCCCTGGACTCATCACCGCCAGGATATGAATCCCTAAAATTAATCCAATTTCATTCATTTGGGTCATGTTCCGAAGTGTGCATGGCCTCAGCTTATAGTCAATCGATTCAAGCAATGCAACAAGTGGCTCTGAGGCACGCTACGGCCCGACGACACACCTAAATCCGGTGTGACTGGCACCACTCTTCGGCTCTGCTCGACCCCGAGCTCCCACGAGGTACCTCCTGCAATACTGCTCAGAGCAGAGAAATGAACCCCCTCTTTGGACACGCTTTGGAACGCCAGGCTCCAGGGGGTCGAAGCTGTCATCGGGACCCTTGGGGTTGGTCGTGACTTTTTCCGAGCTGGTGAGGGATTGATAAAAGTCAGGACGGTACCAATCGCTGGTCCACTCCCAGACGTTGCCGGTCATATCGTAAAGACCATAACCATTCGGAGGATAGGATGCGACAGGAGAGAGTTGGTCGAACCCATCCTCCTTTGAGTTTTGCTCAGGGAAGTGCCCTTGAAATAGGTTAGCCATCCATCGCCCTTTAGGCTTGAGTTCATTTCCCCAAGAATAGAGATTGCGATCGAGGCCTCCTCGGGCGGCGTATTCAAACTCCGCTTCGGTGGGTAATCGCTTGCCTGCCCAACGACAGTAACGATCAGCGTCGTCCCAGGCGATGTAGACCACGGGCATCCGGCTCGGTTTTGTCATCTTGCCAGATAACCTACGCCAGTTAACGCCAGGTTGAAACTTCCACCAGTTCGCTGCGTTTTCAAGTGAGACCGGACCCAAAGGAGGAGTAAAGACCACAGCTCCTGGTTCAAATTCAGTGCGACGCTCAGCCACAGTGAGATAGCCCGTTTCCTGAATGAAGCGTTCGAACTGTTCCTGAGTGACCAGAGTCTGATCCATCCAAAACGAATCGAGTTTCACCTGGTGGACGGACTGACAATCTGGCATTTGGAGGCCGGATTGATTTGGACTCTGAGAGGTAGGAGGTCCTGCGACACACCCCATCCAAAAGATGCCGCTCGGAATATGCGCCATCTTGGGATGCTTGGATAGGTTCATACACGCAACCGCAATCCAGAGAGCTACGGCAAGCCATTTCATTTCTTTTCACCGCTCGACTCAGGATATTGAGGGCCTAATTCAAAAACGACTTTCTCGATGGTTGCAGTAAAGGGGTAGGGTGCCTTCTTGGCGTAAACTCCTTCGGCGACGACGGGTAACCCATTGTCTTTGCCGATGTCAAAGCCCGCAGAGATGCTGAACTGGAGCGGCACGGTCTGCTCAAATCGAGCTGCGGCAACTTTCTTGGAGTTCACTGTCAGGACTCCCTGTCCGCTTCCGCCGCGTAGGCCAGGATGATCGGCGGTAAAATCATAAATGACTTGAACTTTGCCCGAGGGAAGTGACTCAGTCGAGGTGAGGGTCGTCGTCTTCACTCCCAATAAGCTATAGGTCAGCTTGAGTTTTCCCTCCTGGACGTACAGGGAGTACCCACCAAAGGAGTCGCCATCTGCGGCGATCACGCCTTCTGCCCCTTCGTCTGGGATTTGGAGGTCAGCAATGAGTTTCCAAGAACGATTGAAGACTCGCGGGCCCACCCCTGGTGCTAGATTTTCAACTCCTGGAAAGTAAGTGAGTTTTTGAGGGTAGGAGGATGCGCTCTTATACCCGTAAAAAGAAGCTACTCCAGCTAAAAGTGGGAGCACCTGATACTCTTTCGCTTCTTTCCACCAGAGTGATTTGAGGTGCGCCAGCTTCGATGGATTTTGATCGGCTAGGTCGTGACTTTGTGAAAAGTCAGTATTCAAGTCGTAAAGTTCGCAGTGCTCTCCATTGGGGTCGTAGCGCCCAGGCGCAAAGTGGGCGAGGACTTTCTCAGTCAGTTCCCAAGGGATTCGAGGCAGACGGCAAGAAAGCCACCATCCGTCTTCGAACATTCCTCGATTCCCCAAGACTTCGAAATATTGCTTGTGATGGTGAGACGGAGCTTTAGGGTCGTCCCATGTTTGAGTAAAACTGACTCCATGCATGGGTAGTTGGGAAACGCCATCTACTTTTTTGGGAGCGGGTAACCCAGCTGCATCCAGTAAAGTGGGAACGATGTCAGTGACGTGAGTAAACTGGGTGCGAAGTCCTCCCTGGCTCTTGATTCGCTTCGGCCAGGAAATGACCATGGGATTACGTGTTCCGCCAAGGTGGGAGGCGACTTGCTTACCCCATTGAAATGGCGTGTTGCCGGCCCATCCCCAGGCTGCTGCGTAATGAGGCTCTGTGGATGGACTCCCCCACGACTTGAGTCCTCCCTGCTTTTGGATGAGGCTGAGCCGCTGCTCGGGAGAAAGAGGGATTCCATTGAGAACTGAAAGCTCGTTGAACGTCCCTGTCTCAGTCCCCTCCATGCTTGCGCCGTTATCACCCCAAATCGTAATGATTAACGTATTATCTGCGAGGCCCATTCTCTCCACTTCTTGAATGACTCTGCCGATTTCGTGATCCGTATTTTCTTGGTACCCTGCAAAAACCTCCATTTGACGTGCGTAGAGCTTTTTCTGTTCAGCAGGGAGAGTATCCCAGGGTGGAAATGCAGAGACACGGGGCGTGAGTTGGGCTTCTGCAGGGATAATTCCTAGCTTTTTCTGACGTTCGAAGGTGAGTTCGCGGTAACGATCCCACCCTGAATCAAACTGACCGCGGTATTTTTCACTCCATTGAGTGGGTACTTGGTGAGGCGCGTGAGTGGCACCAGTTGCAAAGTACATAAAAAAAGGTTTTTCAGAGGACCCTGATTGTTGGTCACGGAGCCAGCGCACGGCATGGTTAGCCATCTCAGTATTCAGGTAGAAATCTTTGTCTTTGGGGGGGCCGAGTACAGTCTGATTCTCTACCAGGAGCGGAACGTATTGATCCGCCTCGGCACCCAAAAATCCCCAGAAGTATTCAAAGCCCATTTGATTGGGCCACTGGGTGAATGGTCCTTTTGGACCTTGTTCATGTGACGGCGTGAGATGCCATTTTCCAAATGCCGCGGTGGAATACCCATTTTCTCTCAGAACCTTGGCCACGGGGGCTGCGCTCTTTGGCCAGATCGAGTTATAGCCGGGCCAACCGCCTGAGAGCTCTGCGATTGATCCAAATCCTACAGAATGCTGATTTCGTCCTGATAGAAGCGCGGCACGAGTGGGGGAGCAAAGCGCCGTGACATGAAAGGCGTTATATTTGAGTCCTTTTTGAGCAAGTCGCTCAAGATTCGGAGTGTGAATGGGGCCACCGAACGCGCTGGGGTTTCCGAAACCCGCGTCGTCCACTAAAACTAGGAGGATGTTAGGTGCCCCGGATGGGGGCAGAGTTGGCTTGGGCCAATTTTCATGAGAGCCTGCAAGGGTAGGATTACTGACGCCTCGAAAAGTTGCATCCTCGCGGGGAAGCTGGGTGCGATCCCAAATTTCGCTCGGAACCTTTGTGTCCGCATTAGCATTGGTTTGGGTCATTAAACCCAGTGCAGGCAAAGGGCTCAGGCTTAGAAATAAGAAAAGTCCCGTCTTCCGCATGGCGCAACTCCCCGTGATTTTAAAAGCCCTTTGGTTTGAAAAGGCAATTTAATTGGGGAATTGCAAACACTAAGCCGCTGTGCAGAGCGAAGAAAAGAAAGGGAGGCGTTTAATAATCTAGAGGCATAAAGGTGACGCGCTCAACCTCGACGCCATTGTATGAAGTGATCCGAATAAACTCTTGTGCGCTCCGCTCCAGTTCAAATTGCCATTGGTCTCCCTGTCGATTAAAAGACGTCGCGACCAGAATCTTGGAACAGGTGAGGTCAGCCCTTAAAACCTCGACCCCAGCTTGCCACTGATGAAGTCCAATCTGTCTCACAAGCACCGGCCTGGAGTCCGAGGCAAAGGCAAGACTCGAGAACAAGCACAACAGGAAAATGACCGAAAATAATTTTCTCATCCAAGTTAATCGATTATTCTAGTTCAATTTTAGTGTCAAGTGACAGGAGCTAAAGGCTTAGGAGAAATTCAGATGACATGGGTACTTCTGGCTGCTAGCATTCGGTCAATGAACCCAACTCTCGCGAAATATCTTCAACTATTTTCATTCATTTCACTAGCTGCTTGCTCGATAGCGCCATTGGGTCCGGTCAGTTCATCCCATCCATTTTTAAAAGCACTTAAATCCAGCCCCTCTCAAATTTGGGCAGCTCAAGTGAACGAAAAATTGAAGCAAACCGTGACAGATTTTAATGCCCATCGTGCGCTGGAAAACGGGGCAGAATATGGAAAATCGATCAGAACCTTAGAACTCCAAGGGAAGTGTGCAGCTGATCTTGATCAGGAGCTCTCTCAGATGTCGTGTAAGCGGGTAAACGACGTCCTCAAGGAACCGAAACATAACCAACCTCTTCGCACTCAGGACGGTAAGACCATCCCAATGATTTCTTATCTTTGTCCGGATGGCGGCGTAGTTCGAGTTAAGCCTAGTGGTGATCCCATGAGCCGTTTTAGACCCCAACCTCATGCAAGTAAGTCGCTTAGGTATCCTTACGACTCAACCTTTGAGACCTTTGACGACGAAATTGTGAAAGTAGATAACCATGGAAATGCCATTCCAAAGTGGGTCAAAGACCTAAACCTGAATGAGATCTCCACCGATCAAAAATCGGCTTATATTGAAGATTGGGCGAATGATGCTCATACGGATCTACTAGTTCGTTGTAAAAATGAGGAGTGAGTTGACATAGGTCAATTGTAACCGAGTCAAGAGAGCTTCCAAGAGGAGCCGCTTGGTTCTTAATCATAAAATATTTCAAGTCCAAGTATTTGGTTAAAATAGTCTGCTTCTTCGAGATCAGCGGTAACTCCTGAAGCAGAAATTAAGACTCGCTCAACGCTCACTTTGGAAGTTGGGTTTAAAATGGCGACCTTCCTCTCCACTTCTTCAATGATACCGTAACCTATGGGTTCATCCTGAAATTTGCATTCAATGAGAGTGAGGACGTTCCCTCGTCGTTGAAGCAGAATGTCGATTTGGATACCTTTGGTTTTTGGGTGATGTTTAGCTTGAGAGGATATCGCGCCCCGGACACCCTGCTTAAAGAAAGGTCCAAAATTAATAATTTCAGAAGGTTCAAGACGAAGCGCTTTGAAAATACAACTGATGTTTTTTATGCAAAAAGATTCAAAATGAAGTCCAAAAAAACTTGCTATCGACGGGGCAGTGAGTTGCCTGAACAACCCAGGGTCAGATTGCTTGGCAATCAATTTTTGATTGGGGGAGATGTAGCGAAAATAAAAACGGAGCCATTCATCCCATAGAACGTACTTTGCAGTTTTAGGCTTATCTGCTTTCGTGAGTATGTCGATAGCGGACTGCTTTCGGATAAAATCAGCCTGTTCCAGGTTTTCCAGATAAGAAGTAAGCCCGCCGCCTGACTTGAAGTCAATTTCCCGGGAGAGTTCTTCTTTACTTTTTGAGCCTTTGCTCAATGATTTCACAATTTCAGAGTATATTTTAGTAGTTTTAAATTGCTCCTTAAAAATAGTTTCAAATTCCTTGACAAAAAATCCAGACTTTTTAAACGCAAGATCATCGAGGTTTACACTTAATGAGCAATTAGGATCGATCTGCTCTAAATATTTTGGAACACCTCCGAAAACCATGAGGAACTGAGTCATTTCTGTTCGAGAGCGTTTCTTTTTGAAAAAGAGTTCTGTCTCATAAGAATGGAGTGGTTCGAGTTTTATCTCAAAGGTTTTACGATTGTGGAGTGCCGATGAATGAACGACATGTTTGACCATAAACTGTGCAATTGAACCACAAAGAACTAGGGTTAGATTTGGATTATCCTTCCATGATTGGTCCCAATAATACTTCAAATATGAGACTATTTTACTTCGCTCTGAAGCCATCCAAGGCAATTCATCAAAAACGACATAACGACTCCCTTGGCGCATGTAAGGCGTGATTGCTTCAAATGCATCACTCCAGGAATCAGCGAAGACTGGCATGGAATGAGTTTGTCTAGCGAGTTGAGTTATGAAGTGCCGTATTTGATCTTTTAGAGGTAGTCCTTGTATGGCCTCAAAGTAGAGATCTCCTTCTCTCATAGCAGATTTAAGTAAAGTACTCTTTCCAATGCGCCTCCGCCCATACACGATACCCAGTTCTGCTTTGTTTGAATGGATCGATTTGTTTAAAATTTGCAACTCATAGTTTCGTCCGTACATGTTGTCACATTAAGTCAGCTAATTGAAACTAACAAGATCAATTAGCTGACTTAACATTATTTAATTCAAATCAGCTAATTGACTTTTTTTAACAAATAAAATCATGACCTTATACCAAGTGCGCTCCGCCGCAGAACAGTACCAGTCCCAGGGATTTTTTCCATAGATCAAAAGTCGGCTTACATTGAGGATTGGGCAAATGAAGCTCATACGGATCTACTAGTTCGTTGTAAAAACTAGCGAAATTTCAGAAAACGCGATATCTACGCGGGCGTGATTCAAAGTCCACCCAAAAAACGATTTCATAAAATTAACATTGAGATTAGCAATATCTGTAATCTCCAGTGTAGCTTTTGTCCTGAAGTCATCCGCGAAAAAGGCTTAATGAGTATTGAGCTTTTTACTCGAATTATTGACCAAGCGGCTCCTCTGACTGAACAAGTTTGCTTGCATCTTATGGGTGACCCATTAGTGCATCCTAAGTTGAATGAATTAATTGAGATTTGTCATCAGAAAGCAGTGAGGATTTTTTTAGTAACCAATGGAGTCCTTCTCTCCCGGGAAGGTCGCATCGACACCTTGCTTCATCCAGCGATTAGGCAGGTCTGTTTTTCACTTCATAGCTTTCACGATAATTTTGGGACTGAACGGGACCCGACCGACTACCTGGAACGAGTTTTTAGATTCACTGAACGTGCTTTCGTAGAACGTCCTGATCTTTATATTAACTATCGCCTTTGGAACCTTGCTGATCCTCGAGGACTGGGTGAAAAAAACAATTCAATGCTCCAGAGAATTCATGATCGCTTCGAATTCTCGGCTCGACCTGATTTAGATGTAAGAAGGCAAAAGAGCATTCGAATTAAAAATCGACTCTATCTTCATTTTGATACTGAATTTACCTGGCCTGCTTTAGATCTCCCAGTCTTGGGCACTCAAGGCAAGTGTCACGGCTTATCCAATCATTTCGGTATCCTCATGAACGGAACAGTGGTTCCTTGCTGCCTGGATAAAGAAGCTGTGATTCCGCTTGGAAATGTTCAAGAAAAAACCCTGATCCAAATTTTGGACAGCCCTCGCGCCAAAGCAATGACAAAAGGGTTTCGTGAGCGGCGTTTAGTTGAGGAGCTTTGCCAACGCTGTCAATACATCGATCGATACGGACGAAATTAGACTCACTGTCAAATTTTTAGTCTAAAAAAAGAATCTCCCTCAAAAAAGTGCAGCTAGATCGAATATAAAGCTGTTTGAGACTAACGCATGGTGACACGTATTCATCAGATTTCAATCGAGGTGAGTGGCGACTCTGGTAACAGATTTTTGTAAGGAGTTTGATTGGGAGCTAACGCGCGTCCAGCTTGTTCCTACCCAGTTTACTTCGCTTCCTGCTCAGTACCCTTCGGGTTCACTGGGCAGGGATAAAAAAATTTGAATGAGCTCCTGTTTGTGTGGAATTCTAATTTTACTAGAACAAAAACGCCAACGAACAAGGAGCTCATGGATGAGTTTACCAAGATTTTTGAAGAATGCATTCAAAGGTTATGAAGTTTTAGATTTTAAAGAATTTCTCCAGGACGGCCACATTGAGATTCACCTGGGACGACTCGAGGAGAAGGACTGGACGTGCCACCGATGCACAGAACCGCTGAGCGTCGAACGAGGAAGGCACCGCAGTCGTGTTGAGGCAATGCCGATCATGGGGCTTCGTGTCTGGGTGCACTTTTGGAG
>CANCQK010000008.1 GCA_947380295.1 Bdellovibrionales bacterium
ACCAGCAGCACAGGCACCAGCAGCACAGGCACCAGCAGCACAGGCACCAGCAGCACAGGCACCAGCAGCACAGGCACCAGCAGCACAGGCACCAGCAGCAGCACCAGTCACCAGCAAGCAGCAGTCAGAAGCATCAAGAATTAGAGCACTAGCAGCAGATCGAAGAAGAACAGCTGCGAACGGAGCACCAGCAGTAACTCCAGCAGGAGGAGCAGCAGCAGCAGCAGCAGGAGGAACAACAGCACCAGGCACCAGCAATCAGCCGCCGCAGCAGCAGTCAGCAGCACCAGCAGCTAAACCAGATTCGGACCGCAGGGGGCGGCGTTTCTCCTACTATAATAAAGATGGCAAGGCTGTTAGCCTCGAAGATGCCACGGGAATATCGAGAACATTGTATAATACCGACGGCACAATTAAGTCGACGAATTACTACGAGCGTCAGCTGATTAATGGCCAAGAAAAGTGGGTGATGTCTCACTCTATTGGCGCGGGCGGACAAGAGATCAATGTAGGCAAGAACGGTAAAATCTTGGACATTGAAAAGGAACAGCGTTTGTACAAAGCCAGTCTTCGGCCTAGTGCAACTGTGGCTCCCAGCACAAGTACAGACCCCGGCATCCCCTCGGCGGGGGTTCAAGTACCGGTAGCAACCGACGGACAGTAAGTATGGAGGAATAATAAATCCACCAAGCACTGGAGTTTCTTAGGGAGGTCGGCCCACATGGCCGCCTCCCTCTTGATTTCATCTCAATGCCTCGCTCCCCATGATGCAGAAAAATTTACGTGATTCAGGGAGGGTGCTTGGGTAAATTTCGCCAGCTTTTTTCTTACCATTGAGAGGGAACGACATTGCTCCGTCGATCCCAGCCCAACCTCGTGCAAAGCCAAGCTCTAGCCCGCTAGCTACGAAGGCGGGAAGAAATGTTGAATATTCTTCCTCAAGGAACTCACCGCTGAGCCAGAATAGCTCAGTCTGGTGTGCTTCGCCGGGTGTTTCCCTGATGAGGCCCTGGATGAGTCGGGGTTCGTAGGTATCCCCGTTGAGAGCAGTGATGGTGATCCCTCGTTCATAGACAGACATGAGGTGAGCGCCAGCTGCTTCACATTTTTCTTCCGCCATCTGCCTGGATGCTGCGCGGCCGCCCATTTTCAAGAGAATAGTGTTAATTTGGTAGACTGGGTCACGGGGGGTGCTTCCTTCGAGATGAGCAAATTTTGAGGGCAACCGCAAAATTTGATGAGCTGTGAGGGTACGAATTTCTGGGCGAATGATTGGGGTCTTGCAGATGAATGCGTTGCGATCATGGGGTGCCCCAAAAAGTGGTCCGCCCTCTGCTGTACTGATATAGCCAAATCTTACATCGCTCACCCAGAAGTGCACACCTTGGGCTGCGGGTAAGTCGCTGAATGGATGAATAATTTTTGTAGTTGATAAAAACCGGTGGTACTGAATTTCGGTTAAAAGCTCGCCACCAGCGGCATGGCAAGTTTGGACCGCTTGATCGTAAGTGCCTTCATTGATGCCAGAGTAGGCAGTCCTTAGTTTAGGTGGAATATAAACACCTACTCCGTCCGCGAACTGCCCTGCAAATGCTCTGGGAACTCGAGGATCAGAGAACGGGATTCTAGGTACACGCGCCTCAAAAACGGCTCGCGAGACCGGCTGAACGTCAGCTCCAGGTGCCGGAGCAGCGGGTTGTTGCAATCGGTGATCTCTTTTTTGAAGCGAACCGTAAATGGCTAAGTTCATGGTGCTCACGTTAAGAGACGTGGGAGCGTCGACTTCTCTGCGAGTGCATTCGGCCTGGAGTAAGTGAGCATTTTCTTCCTCGGTATGTTCTGGTGCGTCACTTGCCAAAGGATCAGCAGGGATTTTATAGTTGGACCAAAAAATATGCTCTGCTTGGATGCGGTAGTTTTGTTCTGCCCAGCTGAGTCTACTCATTTTAACGGCCGCGATGTATTCTTCGGTGGTTTTGCCGATGGGCAGTGGCCAGAAACGTGCTAGCTTGAGTGGTGCTGCAAGTCTTTTTTCTGCTGCGTGGAAGATCTCAGGCGTCAGAAGTTCAGCAAATTGCGGGATGGCTCTGAGGCTTGCGATGAGTTTTTCCAAACCGCGTCGGTACTTTTGCCAATCCCAAGCATCATTCATTGGGTTTTCTGGGGTGCCGCGGTAGTCCCAGTAATTTTGTGTGTGTTCTCGGGCGCAGTCGTGGGCTTGGGCGTTGGCAGGGGGTTGGCCCGGTTTATCTTTAAAATGCTTATGACACAAAATGCAGAACCGAGTCCCACACTGGGTACACTCGCCTCCGTTGCATCCGTCATCATCAGGGCGAGTTGCGATGGCCTTGTTGCAAGAGAGGTTTGGGCATCGGAGGACCAGAACGTCCTCGATCATGTCTGCGAGGAGTTTTGCCTTTTGTTCTAGGTTTTGGTGGCCATGGTCTAGGCTTGCTTGAGCAGCTGCGATGCGCTCTAATATTTGTCGCCTTCCAATCGGAAACGCTGCCTTAGGTTCCTCTGGGATTTCCTTCATCGCTTGATCAAAAGCAGTCTTGTGGTGACATTGGCCTGCACCACTGCTAGGTGGGTGAAAGTAAGGGCACGGTACACCTTCGTTCCGGAGGCGCGCGAGAGTCTGAGTTTGTGTGGCTAGATCCAGGCTCTGGATGTAGTTTGAAATGCAAACTGGACAAGTAGTATGTCCACTAGAGCAGGTTGCGTGATGTCCTGGTTCATCCATTTGGCAAGTAGTGCAAACGCCGGCTTGGCTTGAGGATTGAAAAATGCTTAGGATCAATCCTAGCAATACTAAGTTCCATTTGGTTCTTAAGATTATTTTTTCCATAAAGAATATATCCAGTACAACTCTTGTTTCTAGACTCGGGCATCGTCGTCTTGCGTTGACGAGCCGCTCTGCTCTCAGCAAAGTTTATGCCACATTGTGTTAATTTATGTTTACCGTATTTTCAAGTAGTTAAAAGGCGAGGCGATTGAATGAGGTGTCTATATTTCAGGCAGTTGTCTAAAGTTTTGACGCGAATTGATTCCTGAGAGGTAAGGTTTTTGTTTTTAAAATTTAAAAATCGTATTGCCTCATTTAAAAACGACACCGTAAAGATGCAGAAATGACCTATGCAATTTGCTTGAGTTGTTTAACCTGTTTTTCTTCACTTCGGATCGTTGACCAGAAGAGCTTTAATTTTTCTTCAATCTTTTCCTTTAGCTCAAAGGGATCAAGGGATGCATGGAGTGTTTTGAGCGTTTCCTTTTGCTCGTGAGAGAGAGATTCACTCTCCATGAGGCGCTCGTAGGGCGTTTTAGGTGTTTCATGTTTTTTTATAATTTTAGACCCAATACGTTCCTTGCGGATTAGTTTGAAAGTCGGCATGAAGAAGTTGAGAAATGGACACCATAAATCCCGGTAGAGCTCATTGAGGATACGTGTTGCAGTCTCGCTCTCAATTCTCTCGTAACCGATAAATTGCCTCACGTGAGTTAGGTTTTTCTGCTCGACGTAGCAGTTGTCGTTCTTGCGATAGGGCCTTGACCTAAGGACCTCGATCCCCTTTACTCGGTTATAACTGGGTCCATAGCCTCGACAAAAACTCACTACAGCGAAATTCATGAACTCACTGCCCGAATCAAACTTTAGCGTATGGAGCTTAAATGGCAGCTTATGCTCGATATCTCGCAGAGCTCGAATGACTCCGCTGTGATGCTTGGTGAAGATTGCGCGGAGCTCAGTCCAATGAGAATCTAAGTCTGTTACTGTTAGCGTACTGGCAAAACTTCCGGCTCCACTTTCGCCGCAATGCGAGACTGTATCGGCTTGAGCAAAGCCTGGCGTTGTGATGTTCCAGTCTTTGGCTTGTACTGGTATGGCTGACTTGTACCAGCTTGAACTAGGTGCTTGGGTTGTAGCTAGACCCTTACTGATCCTAATTTGCTTGAGGAGACGATCTAGAGTTGCAGGACTCATCTTTAGAAGTAACCCAGTAAGTTCGTCGGAAATTTCTGGATTGCGCTTTCGATACCCATCGATGAGCCTGGGAATAAAGACCTTCAGCTTCTTGCCACAAGGTTGCTCCATCAAAAACCAGAGCGCCTTAACATGAGGAAGGAGTTCAGGACCGTACTTCACCCTTCGTCCTGACTTAGGGATGAATAGGGCTTGGCCATCCAGATTCCCATTAAGCAGCCGAATTAAACGTTTCCGGCTGAGCTTAGTGAAGGCAGTAGCATGGGCTAATATTGCTGATTTACCCCGCTTATTCGCTTTCTGGTATTCTTCCCTAATTGACTTGATATATTCATGCTTTAACTCTTGGCTCACAGTGAGTTGCTCCCTTGTTTGTTGGATTAAGCAACTCAAGCATACGGTGTCCTCATTGTGAGTCAACGAGGACCTACCTCAAAATTCCAACACCCATCTAGAGTGTCATTTTTTATGATTCAACGCGAAATCTACCTGTGTCAACTTAGGCACAATTTTAAATTACAGCTAGATAACTTAACCTGAAACGGTGTTCCTCTAACGAAGTAATGACCAGCGACACTTCAGTTTAATTTGGAGTGAAAGAGTTAAGTTATGAAAAAGAACATTAAATCATTTTGCGTGGTGAGTTTAGTGACCCTGCTGATCATTCAAGGGCTCTCAGGACAGGCGTGGGGCGATGTGGCCACCCCAACAGCAAAACGTGGGATTTGGGGTTGGAAATCCGAGACCAGAAGTCGTGATACCACTGAGCAAGCCGCAAGAGACGCTGCTAAAAAAGGTGGAGTGAACGAAGCCGACGCAAAGAGAGCGGTTCATATCTATGATAAGCGAGGCAAGTTGAATCGTTTGACGGGCGGACTCTTAGGGACCAAAAGCAAAATTGTGACGGACGAAAATGGTAATGTCATCTATAGGAAAGATAAAGGAGTTTTCGGAGGGACTTACAAAGAGCGAGTTTATAAGACTGGACAATTCGACTCTGGCACCCGATTTGAGCTCAGAGTAGACAAGATCAGATCTCTTGATCCACAATATGATCACTACGAAAAACAGACGTTATACAAATTAGGTGAAGGTGGGGAGCGAGAAAAAATTCAAGCGGATCATGTTAAGGTTTGGAATTCCATAGGCCAAGACGGTAAGCCGATCCAAACCCTTGAAAAAACCTCTGATTATGGGGTTCGCGACAGCACTGGCACTCAAGAAAAAAATTCTGTTTCGGGTGAAAGTACCAGAGATTCCGAGAGAAGCGCACTTTGGGAGCGTAGTAACAAGCGCCTCGGTATTTCTAGTGCTGCTGCCCAAACCTCAGGCGCTGGGACAGGCGGTTCATCTCCTCGTCCTAATGGGATTGCAGGGAGATTAGGGGGACGGCAAAATGGAGGTGCTTCTCGACCTAGTGATGTTTCTCGTCGTGCGACTCCATTTGAAGAGGCCCGAGCTGAAGCTCGAGCAGCTGAAGATGCCTTTCAAGCTAAGGGGCGTGAACTCCAAAGATTACGGCATGAGCATGAAAAAAGTAGAGTTGAAGCGACTGCTGCCAATGAACGAGTTGCTCAGTTACAGTCGACAATTGACCAGAAGAAGCTGGCGGCATCGAGTGCTCAGAAAGCACTCAATGCTAACTCTTCGGCTGCGGATCGACTGAGTGTGGCATCGCTGCGTGAAGAGCTTGCTGATCTGAATGATCAGTTGAGCGCAGCAAAGAGTCACGCGGGTGCTGCGGATGCTAAAGCCGCCTCTGCAGCCAAAACTGTTGCTCAGTCTGAGAGAGAACATGGCGCACTTGAAGTTCGAAGGAATGAAGCCCTCCATCTTCAGAACGTCGCTCAAGCGGATGAGCGTGTGGTCGCCAGCAATTCTCAATTAGAAAGTTTAAAAAGAACGAGACAATCAAGGGTACAGGAACATGCGGGGGCAGTTGCTGCTAAAACTGAAGAACTCGATCAGGCGCAAGCTACACTGCGCAATCTCAAAGATGACAAAAGTAGAAAGCCCAAAAGCGAAGATTCCGATTTGGCTAAAAGTCGGCGTGAACGTGCAAGAGCATTGGTTTTAAAGAAAGAAGCAGAGCTGGTTTTACTGAAAGAGAAACATGAAAAGGAACTGGGCGAGCTCGATGGTGTCATTGGAGCCGCGCAACGTGAATTTGATGCTGCAAGAAAGGAAAGAGAAAGTTTGAGCGGAGTACCCGCCCAAGTACCCGCACTTCCACAGCCGTACATCCTCCCTTCAATTCAGCAGCAGAAGGCGGCGGCAGCAGCACAGGCGGCGGCAGCTGGGGACGGAGCACCAGGTCCAGTGCCAGCAGGAGCAGTGCCAGCAGGAGCAGTGCCAGCAGGAAGTTCCGGGGAATCTCCTCGAGCGAATTTTTTTAGGAACTTGTTTTCTGGAGGCTCGAAGAGTTTGCCTCGGGTGCCTTCTAAAGCAAGTTTGAGCCCAGCTTTGCAGGCGGTGTATGCAAAGTTTCCGACACTTGGCCACGAAGTAGAAAAAGCACGAGAATTGATCCTTTCACATGCAAGGAATGATGCCAACGATCCAACCGTTTCCCAGGAATTCCTCGATCAAAAAATGAAGTTAATAAGAGATCATTTGGAACGAGACGAGGTCCGAAATCTCCCCAAGGGTGAGCTCAAGGATGCTCACGAAGAAGCCTTGAAATACGTTGATCTTGCGAGAAAGGAGTTCCATAAAGGTAAAAAACTGTCTCTAGCAGAGCGCGAGGCCCTCGTTTCCGACGCAATAAATGCCTTTTATGATTTTTTGAGAGTAGAGGTGGCAACAACTGCCATGGAAGCAGCAGCAGCACAGGCAGCAGCTGGGGACGGAGCACCAGTGCCAGCACAAACAGGAGAAAAAGAAAGAGCAGCAGTTCAAATTCAAAGCGTTTTTAGAGGCTTTCGAGAGCGCAAAGAACAAGCAGTAAAAGCCGCCGCCGCAGCAGCACCACCAGCATTAGTACCAGCACCAGTGCCACCACGAGCATCAGCACCCGTCGCAGTAGCGGAAGCTGCTGGGGACGGAGCAGCATCGGCTGGAGCACCAGCTCCGGCAGCGGCAGGAACACCATCGGGGGACAGAGCGGTACCACCAGCAGCAGGACGGAGCAGGAATGCCCAACAAAAGTACAGAAAGGTCAGCGATCAACGTGCTGCCAGTGCCGCTCTGCGAGAACAAGAGTTGAGTGCTGTTCGTGCCGCAGTGGAGGCCGCCAAATCACGTGGTCTTGATGGCAAAGCCATCGGTCAAGCCGCGACGGCTGCTTCAAATGCATTCAGGGCTGGAGTGAATGAGAGGCAGGCTGCTGGGGACGGAGCACCAGCAACGGCACCCGCAGCAATAACAGCACCCTCACTTCCACAGCCGTACATCCTCCCTTCAATTCAGCAGCAGAAGGCGGCGGCAGCAGCAGCAGGTGGGGACGGAGCGCCATTGCCACCGTCTGGTTCTGCTCGGGAGAGCGCAGCTACACTTGCGACCCAAAAGCGGGATTCGCAGCTGGCGCAAGAGGCTCGGTTAACTGCAGAAAGGAATGAGGCTCGTAGAGCTGCTGCCCGTGCAAGAGCTGAACAGGCTCAACCAGAAGCAGCAGCTGGGGACGGAGCACCAGCAGCAGCACCGGCACCCGAGTTGAGAGCCATTCCCGTGGGTGAAGTTCAGGCTCAGGCAGATGACCAGACCGGGAATAACCAACAGAAGGCTATGTATCGAGCAAGGCGCCAGGCGGCACAAGCGGCAGCAGCCCCGGTCCCTGAGTTGAGAGCCATTCCCGTGGGTGAAGTTCAGGCTCAGGCAGATGACCAGGCCGGGAATACTCAACAGAAAGCTATGTATCGAGCAAGGCGCCAGGCGGCACAAGCAGAATCGGTAACAGGTGCTGGGGACGGAGCACCATTGCCACCGTCTGGTTCGCCTAGGGAGAGCGCAGCTACACTTGCGACTCAAAAGCGGGATTCGCAGCTGGAGCAAGAGGCTCGGTTAACTGCAGAAAGAAATGAGGCGCGTAGAGCTGCCGCCCGTGCAAGAGCTGAACAGGCTCAACCAGTGGAAGCAACTGCTGGGGACGGAGCACCATTGCCACCACCGGCAGCACCAGAAAAGCCTGCTACCGCAGTTGAGGCACCCGACGAGGGCCGGAGGAGGTTAGCTCAAGGCAACATGGCAGCTCGTTCTCTTTTAAGCAGGTTCAAAGCCAAGGCGGCAGCCCAGCGAAAGCTGGGAGTAGTAAATGCTGACTCTGACGAAAGTTCAGTCGTTCGGCCCCCGAGCTTAGAAATTCCTTCTCACGATGGTGTGCGCACCGCTCTTGACAGCCCGCTCGCACAGGCGCGACCTAGATTAGGGAGTGGCAGTAGTGACCGCTCGACGGAAATCGGTTTGTCACCCTCTGGTCTGAGCATGAGTTCCCCAGGATCTCCGAGTCCGAGCCGGAGCCGGTCCGGATCTGTCTCGCCTCTATCTGTTTTTCCAGCAGCGCCCGAGCCAGTAAAAGTTAAATCCACTCACGAGGACCCAGCAGCACCGGCGCTACTGAAGGGAGCCCAGGAGGATCAAGGCAAAGGTCAGGCTCATACTTCAACTGCCAAAAATCTGGTAGCATCGGGCAAATTCAGCGATGCCATTTTTGAGTATTCTCGGGCCGACTGGTATTTTAGCTCGGCAGCCATCCAAGTGAAACACTCATCGAGCTCTGACTCGGCTGCTCGAGTTGAAGAACTGGAAAAGCAAGCGTCTCGGGCCAAGCAACTGATGACATTAGCAACTCAGAATGTGATTGAACAAGATGAACGCCGTCATCTGGTTTCCAGTGCAAGAGGAGAGGCAGAACAAAGAATTACATCCATGAAGGACGGCGATGCTCAGTTAATCATTGCTCAAGGCAGGCAGTTAGTGGGAGCGGCTGCAGCGCAGGATGCGTTAGGTGATCTTAGAAAGGCGGCTGAGAACTATGCGAAAGCGGCGATTTTCTATAATGCTGCTGCAAAAAAGTACGCTCCTGCGAGCACAGAGCGCCTCGTGCATGAGTTCCAGGCAAAGCAAGCAGAAGCTGAAGTCGAGCGAATTCTCAATCAGCCCAAGCACCCTGAGCCCTAAGCGGTCATAGCGGAAAGCGGTGCTCCGTCCCTTGTTTTCCCCTCGTTTCATTGAGTTGAGTTGACTGAGGCCGCGCTGTAAGATAGCGTATTGCTTATACTGATGGTCAATCTTTCTGAGCTCATCTATAGTCAAGTCCCGTCGCTTCAAGGACCGCTCTCGCTCCAGATTGTGGGGATCGCCAAGCAGTTTCCTATTTCTTCAAAAATACGGGGGGTGGCGCTGATTGGCAGTTGTTCCATAGGGCAAGCTACCTATCGAAGCGATGTTGATCTTTTGGTGATTGTGGGTGCTCAGCAGCTTACGTACTCAGATGTCGTGAAAATGAGGGATGAGGTAGAGAATCACTTTGAGTCAAAAGGATTTGCTGCGTTATGTTCAACTCCTTTACCGATTCAGGTGACCGTTGTCCTGGAATCCGTTTTTTTGACCGAAGAGCCAGCGATGAGGGATGCTTTGAAGACAGCGATTCCACTGTTTGACCCAAACGGACAACTTTTGAAGCACCAAAAGAACGGGGGATTTTCGGTATGACGAATACCAAGCTCATCGCAGATTATCAAAATCGAGCAAGAGGTCGTCGAAAGGCAATTCAAACCCTTTTGAATGAAAAACTCTATGCGGACGTGGTTCGGGAGTGCCAGGAAGCTGCAGAACTCGTTCTTAAAAGTTTTATTCGTGAAGCAGGTCACTCAATTCCATTCACTCATGACGTTTCATCTAAGCTCAAAGAAATTGCAAAAGACCTTAGCTCGAAAGTTCAACCCCACGTCGATCAGCTCTGTTCGATCTCAAAAAATCTTCGTCGCGACCGTGAGTTGTCATTCTACGGCAGCGAAGATGTGACGCCGTCAGATTTTTATGAACTCACCCATGCAATTGAGGCAATTCGGCAACTGGACGAGCTTCTTGCCTTGATTTGATTGGGAGGGAGAGCTCCTGGGGACGGAGCTCCATTAACACCTCAGTAGCTCTCACGAAGGCGGCTGAGTATTATGCAAAAACGGCAGTTTTCTACATTTCCTGGTGAAGCTTAGATTTGCGCTGCAGATTTTAAAATGCTCTGAACAAATGCATCTGATTTCGCTTCACTCTCGGACTTAATTAAAAGATCAAATTTCTGTTCCCCGATTTTCAGGAGAATATCAGTGACTATCGTGAGCCGATCCTTAAATTTGAGGTGGTCGGAGATGACCAATACGTCGATATCCCCACCTTTCAGGTGATCTTGTACCCGTGAGCCATAGAGGAAGATTTTAGCTTTTGGATCAAGTTTTAAAATAGAGTTTCTAATGACTTCAACTTCACGTGGAGTGAGTCTCATACCTGCTTGCTGACTCCGAGGACCAAGGGTGTGAGCAAGTAAATTTCCTGATAAAGGTCTTTTAGATTCGAGCTGAAGTAGTCGTGGGCAGCAATATTTCTCAGAGCTCTCATGCGAAACCATGTGCTAGCGGAGTCGATTAAGTCGCCCTTTTCGGCGAGATTGAGCAGGTCGATGAACGTTCCCCGAAATCCTGGATCCTTTTGCAAAACTAGGGTTCTAAGATATTGAGAAAGGTATAAATCTGAGGCTCTCGCAAATCTGCTTGAAAAACTCTCAAGAACTTCCAAGTCTTCTTCGGCCCAGTTTGCCTTTTCAAGTAGCTTGAGGCGCCCAACCTTTTTATAGCTAAAATCAAGATGTATGATGGCATTCTTGAGATCTGTTTTGATCGATTTTGTAATGGACTGCTGCACCATACATGAATGGCTATCAGCTTAGGATCGGCTCTGCAAGATTGGATTTGATGTATTGGGGACGGAGGATGGGAGAGCGATGCTCCGTCCCCATCTCCCCAGTTTTTTACACTACTTTGGGCAGGTCTGTTTTTCAGATGGATGGACTTGGAGAACTGTAATACTTTGGGCTGATGCGGGATCAGACCGATCGACTCAAAAGCGTTCGCCTCACACCTCGAGAGATCCACGATCTCACTGCAGCACTGAGTGAGGGGCTGGCAAAGGCTGTGGCTGGAGCTTGGAGCGCCCGCGTTTGGCTTTTTGGTTCGCGAACTGACCCGACAAAAAAAGGTGGCGATATCGACCTATTTGTCGATATTGATACGACTCTAGAGGAAACGAGTTCATGGAGACGCCTCATGGTGGGTAAAATCCATGAAAAACTCGGGGAGCGGAAAATTGACTTGGTGATTCGGACGCCGAGCTCTGCGCCGTCGGCTTTATACGATTTAATTCTTCAAGATGGGGTACTTTTATGTCATCTCAGTCCTCCGTTAAAATAGCTTACTTCAAGGAGCAACTCCAACTCGCCACCTTAGCTGCGCAGACGCTTGAAATCTCGTTTCAGCGATCGAAGCCGATTATCCAATCGCTGCAGAAGGCTCCCGCGGCAAAGGCGTACTCCGTCCCCATCTCCCCTGGTATTGCGCGGAGAAGCGCGAACTGGTAGAACGCCCTAGAATGTCCGACTTATTTGATTTTGCCAAAATAGAAAAACCTCAATCTGAATCTGCTCAACCAACTGGGCCGCTGGCTCATCGGATGCGACCGACTATGCTGAGCGAGTTCTATGGTCATGATCAGATTGTGGGTGCTGGCAAGCCGCTCAGGATGTGGATTGAAAGTGATCAAGTTCCTTCGCTGATTTTGTGGGGGCCGCCAGGATGCGGCAAAACCACTCTGGCGCAGCTCATTGCAAAGCAAACCTCTGCGCGTTTTGAAAATTTAAGTGCGGTTCAAGCGGGTATCAAAGAGATTAAAGAGATCGCTCAAAGGGCTAAAGAAACGCTTCGGTACGAAAGTCGAAAGACCATTTTGTTCCTCGATGAGATCCATCGATTTAATAAGTCTCAGCAAGATGCGCTTTTACCTCATGTTGAAGATGGGACGTTGATCCTCATCGGTGCCACTACCGAGAATCCGTCCTTTGAGTTGAACTATGCTCTTCTTTCACGGGCGCGGGTGATTCGGTTTGAAGCTCCGTCTCAGGAGTCTATTTTAAAGGCGCTTTCAAAGGCGCTCATTGAGCCCGTTCGCGGACTGGGGGGGCTCTTTGATTTAGAGGTGGATGCTTTGCAATGGCTTGCTGAAATGGCTCAAGGCGATGTACGCAAATCCTTAGGCTCCTTAGAGATCATTGCACTTGGCGTGAGGGGCGCGGGACTTACGGGTCAGACTTTGGGCTGCGCTCAAGTTCAGGGAATTCTTGAGGCTGCTGGTGGTCGCCAACCGATTGCTCACGATAAAAAAGGTGAGTACCACTACGATGTAGTTTCAGCTCTGATTAAAAGTATGCGCGCGAGTGATCCTGATGCTGCTCTCTATTATTTAGCTCGAATGCTAGAAGGGGGCGATGATCCGATGTTTATCGTCAGGCGCCTCGTGATTTTTGCTTCAGAAGATATTGGAAATATCGATCCACGTGCCCTGATGATTGCTTCTTCGGCCCAGCAATCCGTTCATTTGATTGGAATGCCTGAGGCACGAATCGTTCTGGCCCAAGCGGTGGCCTACCTAGCTTGTGCTCTCAAGAGTCGATCATCGTACGACGGAATTGAGGCAGCATTGGCGGAAGTGCGAAAGTCTGGCGCTCTGCCGGTTCCATTTCACCTGCGCAATACCCGTGTGACGGGGGATCCTACAGAGCTGGAGTCAGGTAAAATCAACTCGACATCTCGTTCAGTTTCTTCGAGCCGCCTTCCCTCAGCGATCGTAGGAAGACGATTTTACAATCCACCGACCCGCATTTAGTTTTGCAGGCAAAGCAGTCTCCTGCGGGCGGAACCTGGTTTTTTGTAACTTCTATAAACTGAACAAGTTGAACCACTTACTTCCCCAAGGCTGAGTCCGAACTAGTCAGGAACCCATTGATATTACTATGAGATTAGGCAATAAAACCAATACCTGATCTTTTCAGTTTACTGAGCGACCCCTCCTCTGTTAGTCTTTTAAATAGTCGGTTCTATTGAAAAAGTCGACTTTTTGCTAGGGGACTACTTGCTCGTAACCACTTGCTCGTAACCACTTGAATGCGTTTGGAGGAATCAATATGGTAAGAAGGGCTTTAGGTCAGGTTCAAACTTTTCGTGATTTATTTACTCTAGTGGTCGTGAGCTCTGTACTTATCCTGCATCACTCTAACGAGGCGGTGGCAGGGCACCGTTATGATAGCAATGGCAATAGGACGTGGTCTGGATTCTCGCGAGGGGCACCTCGAGATCAAACTCGAGATCAGACAACCCAGAGAAAACATCAAGCGGCGAAGGAACAACACCACAACTGGGAAGTAGGGGTGCGTTCTAGCTTAGATCATGCGGCCCGTCCGCAGCCCATTAATGAACGACAGAGGGCACTATTGGAGCGCTTTTCAGAAAAAAGAAAAAGCGAAGCAGCGGGTCTATCCAAAGGTGAAGAAAAGAATCGAAAGGCAGAACACAAGCGACTGAAAGAGTCGCTAGGACTTGCCAGAAAGGATGAGGAAAGACTTCAGGCCGAGAAAAAAACGCAAACCGCCCAGGCGAAGGAGGACCTTTCTCACCAGGCCGCAGAAAGATCAGTGAGGGAGGCCTCATCCGCTCTAAATGCGAGGGATCGAAATGGGGGCCCTGCTGTGATTTCTACAATGAATCCTATTTCAGGACTCGTTCAGGCTAGTCAAGAAGCTCGAAGCGCAGGACGAGAACAAGAGCGAAAGAAAGTAGGGTTTTCAGAGGCAAGAACTAGATTTATGAAGGCCTACCCGAACCCTCAGCAAAGTCATGAGCACTAAACGAAACGAGGCTTTTGGAGAACCTTTTAAGGTTAGAAAGCAATCTAAAAAGTTTACGGCATGCAGCTGATTCTCAAGGTACTGTCTGCTCTGGCTTAAAGACCTTTCCAAAACGGCTATTAATTGACTATTTAAGTATTATTTGTTAGATTTCGGCTGGTTTTGGAGGACCTAGCCCCATGGAAAGCGACCCATCAGCCGAAAAAAAAGTGGATTCTTGCGATAGGCGCCTTCATCACCCCTGGCGCCTCAAATTCTTTTTCCTCATTTCTCTATTGCTTTTCACCTCCACCACTTACGGTGCTCCCGTGGGCCCTTTGACCCCTGCTGAGGTCAAAATGGATGCTTTTCGAGCCGAAACCTTTGAGATTGACCCCCGATTCGAGCCTAGAGACTCTCTGTACCAGCTTGACACTCCCACTTGTTTTGGCCACTCAGCGACTTTTAATCTCCAGTATCTGATCAACTCCCAATCCGGCGGCGCTTCTACCTCTCTTTCTACTGACGAAACGTCCTCAGCTGAGCAAACACCAGTGAATCTTTCAGTGATCGACGTCATAGCCCGAGGCTCCGACCTCGAATTTCCCGATCAGGGAACCCCATCCACCCTTCTGCATCGACTCAAAGGCCAAACCCTATGGCAAGAACGTGATCTCGAAATCGATGAGATCTGGAAATTCAAAACAGCGTTTCTAAATGAAAAACCAGCCAATACTAAAAAAATCAAATCAAAAAAATATATCGCTCGGCTCATTGAAGGCACTCTGCCCGCTTCCCTCAAAAGCTCCTTTCCCGAATGGAAAACACACCTCAAAGTATTTTTAAACTCTCCGGAGGCTCAGCTTCAGGATCTGAGTCATTTTTACAGAATTCCGTATCTTTATCTCAACTCTCTCGTTAAAGCTGAAACCATCACCCTGCCCCATTACAATCTCCACGTGTTCGACACCTCTTCAGATGATCTGATCCATCTCTCGCAAGACATCCCTCAAAATGACGGTCTCACCCCTCATCAAAAGCAAAACGAATCGGGTTCTCCCGTAAGCCTATCTCTGAAAACATCAGACCTTGAATCCCGAGAAGAAACTCTGATTCCAGCGGTTCATAAGTGGTTTCAATCTCGCCAAAATCACGCGGTCCCACTTACCTTCTCGTTCTGCACTTCGGAACATACCACCTCACCGGAATGTGGTGAGCTTCATGCAGCCAACCTCGTCGGTAGCAGCAAGGAATGCGACGGTGACGGTAGATGTTCATATTTCTGGCGAATTCGAAACAGCACCGTTTCGTCTGAAGAAGGCTGGTTTCAAGCAAAACCCCTTGCAAAGGCGACTCTGAAAAGAAAAACGGAAATGAGTTACCTCGTTCCCTGTTCCGATCTACCCTCTCAGACCATGGAGACCTGTTCCTCAGGTATTCTTGGCTTTACCTTGGCTCACTCTCCCCTCCCGCCTTTCTTTGCCTCAAATCCGTTGCACAACCTTGCACATGCAGGAGATGCAACTGCCTTCCTTGAACAGGTCGATCAACTTAAAGCTCTGGGAACACTTGAAAACGAACTTGCCAAGACCTCAGACTTTGAAAAATCCCTCACACACCGTGCCGTCGAGGGCCAGTCAAAAGAGATTCTCAGGTGGCTTAAAACTCACGCCCCCGACGTGTTAAAGAAATCTTCTTCAATCATTGGAAATTCAGCTCATTATGCGGTGTTTCGAAACCAACCAGACACGATACGTGCTCTTTTTGAGCATGAACCTGCGCTATTCTTGACTTCAGATCGTCACGGTTTATTTCCATCGGATTACGCGGCAATTCAGGGTAATCTAGAAGCACTCATCGAGCTTCATTCTTTAGATCCGAAACTCCTGTCCACCCGAAATGGACGAGGAGCATCCCCTCTAGAAACTCTTCGGCAAGATCACCCGGAAATCTACAGCGACTTCAAAAAAAGAGCCCAAAAAGTCTTGGGAGCTTCTAGAATTACTCAATTGTCTCAAAATTTTTTCGATTTTTTTCGCTTTCTTGGGTGGCGAAGAAATTAAGTAACCAACCGAAAGCAGGAAGTAGAGAAAGGCAAGTGATGGGGCATCCTGCGGAGCTAGAGTCAGGAAAAATCAACTCGACACCTCGTTCAGTTTCTTCGAGCCGCCTTCCCTCAGCGATCCTAGGAAAACGATTTTACAATCCACCGATCCGCTAGGTATTTATGGAGCGGGTGTTTGAATCGGTTCGTAGTTGTTTTTGATCGTTTTCTGAAAGGACTCTGAGAGTTGACACCATTGAACTAGATCGACTTTAAAGGAAAGATTGGACTCCGAGAATTCATCTCGAAGTTGAGCAAGGAGAGCGAAGTCGAGAGGTGAGTCGTTGATGACTACTAGGTCTAAGTCAGAATGGAGTTTGACCTGCCCGTGGACTCGTGAGCCAAAAGCCCAGACTTCGTAGCGTGGAACCCATCTTGCTAAGATTTTCTGCACAAAGCTTAGGTGATCGGGGTGGATTTGAACTGGCATCTAGTTTCTTTTTTTGAGTTCTTCTAGCAATTTTTTGACATCAGGTAGAAATTTGAGGGCCACTGCATGCACTTCTTTTGCACTTTTTTCGTTATAGGTATGCGAGGTTGTGTTTCTTGCTTCACGGTAGGCAAACCACGGCTCTACTTTTGCAATTAATCCTCTTTCAAAACCTTCCCGAATCAATTCTTTGTAGGAAAGTTGGTCAATGGCTTCTTTGCTGGGAGCATCTTTCTCAATTTGTCTCTTGAGCATTTTCCAAGCTAGCTCGTAGGTGTATTCAAATCTTTGGATAACGGCATCTCTAAGTTCCTCGTCCTGCTTGTGTTTTTCGGAACGAGTCGTCGCGCGCTCAAGACTGGAGGTGGCTAGTTCTAATGATTCCAAATTTAGTTTCACGGGCAAACTCCTTCTCCGTTAAAATAATTGCTGGAAAAGAAAGGTAAACTCAACTGAGTTGAGAAGAATCTTTTCTTCTAGGTCTGCAGCTCCGCCGTGCCCACCATTGATATTCTCAAAGTATTCAAAGGGATGGCCGTATTCCGCCATTTTTGCGGCCATTTTGCGTGCGTGACCGGGGTGAACGCGGTCATCGCGGGTTGAGGTAGCAAATAAGACTGTAGGGTAGTGACCTTCTTTTTTGAGATTTTGGTAGGGAGAGTATTTCTCGATGGGTGCTCTTTCTGTTGGATCATCAGGATTGCCGTATTCGCCCATCCAGCTCGCGCCAGCAAGGAGGTGGTGGTAGCGAAGCATATCCAGGAGTGGGACCTGGCAGACCACAGCTTGAAATAGGTCGGGGCGTTGGACATAGGTTGCGCCCACTAAAAGACCTCCGTTGCTGCCTCCCATGATGGCGAGTCGGCGAGGCGAGGTGATTCCAGTTTGAATCAGATTCTCAGCCGTTGCGATAAAATCATCAAAGGCGGTTTGACGTTTTTCCTTCAGTGCTGCTTGATGCCAAGCGGGGCCAAATTCCCCGCCGCCGCGGATGTTGGCAATCGCGACGATCCCCCCTTTTTCGAGCCAGACCTTGCCCCAGGTGCTGAGGTAAAACGGTGTTTCGGAAATCTCAAACCCGCCGTAGCCATAGAGGAGAGTCGGGTGAGAGCCGTCGCAAGGGATTCCTTTTTTGTGGATCAAAAAGTAGGGAATTTGGGTCCCGTCTCTGCTCGTGGCTTCCTTTTGCGTGATTTCAAGCTCAGATGAGTCGAATCGGCGGGGTGCCTGTTTGAGGATTTCTGGCTGTGCAGTGGGTGAGATTGAGTTAAATTTGACGGAATAGAGAGTGGTGGGAGTGACAAAGTCCTCGAACGTCAGCCAAATTGAGTCACTCTGGTGGTCGGTAGAAGTGATCCCGATGATCCCATTTTCGGGCAAGTTCAGCGGAGTGAGCTGCCACTCTGAGGCGTTACGAGTGCCTCGCAAGACTTTGCCTCGCACGTTTTCCAGGAGCGTGATGTAGAGAGCATCCCGGGTCCAGCTCACAGATTGAATGGACATCTTTGAATTGGGTTCCAAAATGATTTCTGCTTTGGATGGGTCGTCGCCCATGGCAAGCGAAACCAAGGAACCGTGGGGAAGAGTGCGGCCCCCGACGGTCCAGTTTTCGCGGAGGATCGCTAGAGCCTGGCCGTGGAAAAAGCCTTTGAATTGGGCGCTATGGGGGAACGGTAGTTTTTGAAGACCAGAAGTAGGGCTCCAGCGCCAAACCTCACTTTCGAAGAAACTCAGGTTTCGGGAAACGGCGATCCAAGGCGTTTCCGCCTCGAGATCGGTGCTGATCCCGAGGCCTACGTCAGTCGTACTCCCGCGATAAATCTCTTGCGCGTCAGCGAGGGCTTGTCCCCGTTTCCAAGCTTTGAGAACTGAGGGGTAGCCGGAATTTGTGAGAGTGCCGGGACCAAAGTCGGTGGCGACGAGAAGCGTGTTCTCGTCTGCCCAGGCGACGTCAGACTTGGCTTCCGGAATTTCGAAGCCTGCCGGTACAAAGCCTTTGGTTTTGATGTCAAATTCGCGGATCACCGAGGCGTCCTGTCCACCGGGTGAAAGTGTGATCAGGCAGCGCTCGTAAGCGGGAGGCAGGCATTGAGCGCCCTTGTAAACCCAGTTTTTTCCTTCATGCGAGTTGAGAGCATCCATGTCTAATAGGATCTCCCAGGTTGGAGATTCTTTTTTGTACTCTTCAACTGGTGTTCTACGCCAAATTCCTCGAACGTGGTCTTGATCTTGCCAAAAGTCATAAACAAATCCAGAGCGATATCTGCCAAAAGGCACTCGGTCCTTGGCAAGGATGACTTTGCGCATTTCGCTTTCGACGATGGGATACCGAGAGTCTGATTGAATCCGATGTAGGGATTTTTCATTTTGGCTTTTCACCCATTCCAGGGCTTTCGGAGAATCGATCTCTTCGAGCCAGAGGTAAGGGTCATCGGTGTTTGCTCCGGCCGACGGACAGACGGTTGTGGCTAGGGCGGATGCGAGGAATAGTGAAGAATTGAATAATTTCATCGGAATCTCCTGCGTTCAGTTCTCTGGCTATCTGAGTCACCTGCTTTCCACAAGCCCTTTTTAGGGCATGGTTTATTAACCTGGAGTCGGTGGGAGGGTTTCTTCTATCAATCGAAAAGCTTAAGAACCCGCGACGCTCCTGCTTAGGGAGAGTGAATTCGGTGCTGGATTTGTTGAAAAAATCCCGATAAGATCTCGATACATGAATTCAAATGACTCTCATTCGTCCCAAACGCCCTCTTCCCAAGAAACCCCTACGGTACAGCCGACGTCAGAAGGAGTTGCACCCGAGACTCCAGCAACCTGGGAATCCCTAGGGCTCTCTCCAGAGACCCTTGAATGGGTTTTAAAAGCCGGTTTTAAGGCCCCTACGCCGATTCAGGCTGCCTCGATCCCTCTTGCATTGAAGGGACAGGACTTGATTGCCTCTGCCCAGACGGGCACCGGCAAAACAGCCAGTTTCGTTTTGCCTATGGTTGAGCGTTTGGCCGGAAAGCAGGGAACTTTGGGTCTCATTTTAGCTCCCACCCGTGAAATTGCCCAGCAAACTCAAGCCACTTTAGAGCTTTTGGGCCACCCCCGAGGTGTCCGGTCGATCGTTCTCATTGGTGGGATCGATATGAAAATTGACGAACAGGCCTTGGCTACTTACCCCCAGGTTTTGGTCGCGACACCCGGTCGACTTTGCGACCATTTGGATCGAGGTAGAATCTGGCTCGATTTCCTGCAGTGGGTGATCCTGGATGAAGCAGACCGAATGTTGGACATGGGGTTTGCTGATCAGCTTGCTCGGGTGATGAATGACGTGCCGGCGTCGGCTCAGCGCTTGGTTTTCTCAGCGACGATTCCGCCTCAAGTGCAGAAGCTCGCCCAAAAGATTTTGAAGGACCCAAAGCGTGTTAGTATTGGGCACGCGATGTCGGCTGCAAAGACAGTTGAGCAGCGAGTGATTTGGATGAGCGAAGAGTCCAAAAGTCGTCAACTCAGAAAGATGCTCGATGAGGAGCCTGGAAGCCTGATTGTTTTTACTCGCTCGAAAGATGGTGCGAGTCGGTTGTGGCGATCCCTTCATAGTCGCGGCATGAGCGATGTGACGGTGATTCATTCCGACCGTCGCCAGTCGGATCGCGAACAAGCTCTCGTGGATTTTAAAGAAGGAAAATGCCGCGTGCTCATTGCTACGGACGTGGCAGGACGTGGGATTCACGTCGACGACGTGGCGCACGTGATTAACTATGATCTTCCCCGAGAGGCGGAGGATTATATTCATCGAATCGGCAGAACGGGGCGTATTGGCGCTACCGGTAAGGCAACCAGTTTTGCCACCCCGAGAGATCGGGCGCTTTTCGGCGAAATTCAAAAAATTGTCGGCGCAAAGATTGAAGAAATCTACCTCGATGGTCAACAAGAGCGTCAACCAGCAGGGAAGTCAGGTCCGAAACCCGTTGTCGGACACTCTCGTGGACGACGCCCTGAGGGACGTTCTCCAGTGCGGGCTTCCAGTGTGCGACCTCAAGAAGTGCGACCTCAAGAAGTGCGACCTCAAGAAGTGCGCCCTCAGGAAGTGCGACCTCAGGAAGTGCGACCTCAAGAAGTACGACCTCAAGAAGTACGACGGAAAGAAGCGTCGTCTGCAGATCAACCATCGAGGCAGCAGAGCGGTCGCGGTCGACGACGACCAGGCTCCAGTTCAGGTTCCCAGGGTGGAAGTGTTCCGCCTCAGAGGAGTCACTTCCCCGTCGATTGACCGGTAGAGGTGCGCAATCTCGTGCGGTAGAAACTCGCGATTGAGAAAAGGGAATTGAACCTCCCAGGTTTTGCAGTAAGCGCGATATTCAGGGTGGAGTAGTTTGAGTTGCTCCAGGAAGTGATGCTGGGCATGAAATGCTCGGCACTCGGCGGCAAATAAGACTTCTCGCTGAAGAGAGGGTCTTAGATAGTTTCTTGCAGCTTTCCAGAGTGAATCGTCTAGGCTGTGAATCATCTCATGAAAAAGAAATGGCACTAAAACTCCCAACGGTCCTGAGGTGTCCAGGTAAACAGTTCCATTTTTTCCGTCGGTAATGAAGGCGGCACCCAACGGTGCGGGTTGAGATTTTTCTTCGCTCAGTGCTTGGAGTTTGAGATGAATGGATCTTGGATAGGGCTCGATGCGAACTTGGTTTGCGGCGATCTGCTGTCGGAACTGGTTTAGGACTTCTCGACCGATCTGAGTTTTCACAATCCAAGCTAAAATCTGTTCCCAAGATTGCGCTGGGTTTGAAAACGATTTCATTTCTTAAGAATCGGATGTTTGGCGGGTATGCTTGAGAGGACCTGTTGGGAAAATTTTACATGAGCAGGACATATTGCCGAAATGATTGATAGAATGAGTCAGGTTAGATGATTTAAACAGAAAGCTGACTCATTTCAAATCCTTAGCTAGGCTGTTGATATCTAACGTCAATAAACTAGGGGGATATGAAAATGAGTCAGATGAGGAACAAAAAAAAAGCCCGGTTTAGCAGAGCCAAACCGGGCTAATTGATTTTTTTTGAGTCCAGCTTGAGTTAATTTCTCAACTCAAAAGCTTGGAAATCAACCAAATCTTAGTAACGGCCGCGGCCGCCACCGAAGCCACCGCCGGAGCGGCTGCCGCGATCACGGTTTCCACCGCCACTGCCGCCGCCGAAGCCGCCGCCTGAGCGTCCGCCGCCTTCGCGAGGAACCATAGGACGAGCTTCGTTTACGGTCATAGGACGGCCGTCGTAGTCAGCACCGTTGAACTTGCTGATTGCATCAGCAGCTTCAGCATCGGTGGACATTTCGACGAATCCAAAACCCTTGCTACGGCCAGAATCGCGATCAACAATGATCTTTGCGGATTCGACCTTGCCGCATTGCGAAAAGGTGTCAACTAAGACTTGATCGGTTGCAGAAAATGGCAAATTACCAACATATAGTTTTTTACCCATATAACCTCCTATAAGGCTGGGGGCCGCTGAAGAGGATATGGGCAACACGCCCGCAGACTCTGACGCGACTAACATTACAGAATTACTGTAGCAGATTCGGAGCTATTAGTGAATCAGAAACACCTCATGATGTTAACTTCCGTTCATTTCAAGGGGTAATTCGGCGAATTAAGTTGATTTAACAGGGTGTTTTCAAGAACATCACCCCTATGCTGAGCACCCTTTATAAGAGCATGAGTAAAAGTATTTTCATTCAATCGGGATTCGTTATCTTTGCTTTTCTCGCTCAGGCGGGGGAATCCGGGCTCGTTTTGACCGAGGCGGTTGAGACGGGGAAACGCAATAGTCCTGAGCTCAAGCGATTAGGCTTAATTGTGGAGGCTTCCGGTGCCAAACGATGGGAGGCGATCTCGGGGTTTCTGCCGCAGCTTTCAGTAAATGCAAATTACTTTTTCAACGCCAAATACGCTAGTCTGGGGATTAATTTTGGCGTTAACCCCGTTACAATTCCCTCAGCGTACCCACAAACGAACATTGAAATCACTGGCTCATGGACTTTTTTCGATGGGTTCGCCACTTGGAACGGTTATCAGGCTTCTGTTCTTGGTCACGAAGCTGCACAGTTAGAGTTTGAGGATGCTCAGTTTAGAAGTTTAAATTCTATTCGGATTAATTTTTTTCAAGCCTTAGCGGCCCAGCAATTGGCCGAAGTAGCAAATCAAAATATTGAAACCCTCGAACATCATTTGAGTTTGGTTCAGATGAATGAGCAGGCTGGAACGGGTACCCGGGTTGACGTTCTTCGGCTCCAAGCACAGTTGGAGGAGGCACGAGCTGAAAAGATCTTGGCCGATGATAATGCGATTCTTGCTAGGTGGGCTCTAGCCGAAACGATGGGTGTAGATGAAACACCGCAGAAACTAGAGGGTACTCTGCCAGTGCCTGCTGAAAATCAAGTCCCTGATTCGCTGCAGTTTAAGGTTGCAGAGCGAAGGGACTTGCAGGCTCAGGCTAAACGTGAACTGGCCTCAGATCGAATGAGTTCTGCTGGATGGGGGCCATTGATACCCAGGGCTTCTCTTTTTGTTGTCGAGCAGTTTTACGGATATAATAATGTCTTTAATTCATCAATCTTGGCGACTGATGGACTTCAGAATGCCTGGGGTTTTGGATTGAGACTGAGTTGGAATCTTTTTGATGGCGGGGCATCGATTGCTAAAAAAGTACAGTTTGACGCGCAAGCTAAGCAAGTCGCCCAGGTGACTCGAAAGACACTTTTGAGTGCCGCTACTGATTTTGAAACCTGGAGGCGGCGTTATGCTTATAACGTCGTGTTATTTAAGGCTCGCCAGAGGACAGTAGAACAGTATGAGGAAAGTGTGCGCTTGGCAACGATCTCTGTTAAGGCGGGGACCAAGACACATTCGGAGTTTTTAGATGCGGAGCGTGATTTGTTTCGTGCTCGAGCTGGTGTGATTCAGGCGCAACTCGCTGCTGCGGAATCACTATCTCATTTGGAAAACGCGTCTGGTCATAGTTTTAACTGAAAAAAATCCCCATCAATCTATTGATGAAGTAGAAAAAATAACGCTACAATCTAGAGAGGAGGGGTTGTATGATGAACGTTTTTAAGCCAGGTCTCCGTGCGGTTTCTTTCTGCTTCGCGATGGGTTTCCTGCTGGGCGTTTGGTCTTGCTCCACGCCTAGGACTCAATTAGAGCCCTCTCGTCCAACTTCATCTCCCCGTCCTGAAAAAAATAAAAACTGGCACGAAAGCCAGATCAATCGTCCTGAGTGAATGAAAGTATTTGGAGCCTTAAAGATGTGGATCTCCTGTTTCCAAGATATTTTCTGTAGTGGGATTGGTCTGGTGGGCAGATCGGTCAACTAATTGAGGGTGGATTGAGTTAGAGTGGTTATTTTTCTCTGATCCCTTTTGGAGGGAGTCGGGCCGAGTAATTGGCGCGAGGCCCTTCGCTGCTCTGGCTTCATCACACCTACGGTTGGGTGTTTTTCCATCTGCGTAGGATGCTTGAAAGTTTCGACACGGAGTCGGACGGTTTTTGTAGTTCGTGCATGCGACCTGTTTTCCGACCTTGCCGCTCAGTGCAACACATCGATTACCCGATTTTTCCAAGGTTCCCTTCATGCATTTTTTGAAGGAGTTGAGATCTTCGGTGAGGTTTTCTGGAACTTGATATTCTGAGTTTTTTTCGGTTTCCCTCCAGTAGAATTCTACACGAAAGTAGCTACAGCAGGCTCCGCAAGATGTACAAGGATTTTCCTGAGAATGCTGATTGACAAGGTGATTTTTGTTTTTCATCTCATGTCCCCCCGGACGCCTTCATCCTATTCTAAAAAAGATAATTTTGAATAATTTTTTTTTGAGGCCTAGAGCTTGCAGTGTCCTCGCCACGGAGGTTCATTCATGAGGCGTGCAAAAAGAAAGCAATCAAGGGGAGCTACATCCATTCCATTCTCGGTGAGTCGTGATTCATCAGGGGGCAAGAGGTCTCGCTTATTGAGTTCAAAGAGTACTGCTCGACGCCGAAAAGCTGGGGGGATGAATGCGGTTTTTCGTCGAGCAGTTCGCTGGATTGAAAATTTCGTCACTCAGTCTGTGGGGCGAAGAAAATAGAGATTAGGCGGCACTTTGTTTTGAGCGCGAATGGGAGCCTTGGGGCTGTAAGTTAAGTCTTAGTTCCGAAGCGACCCCGGCCCCTCCTCCTAAAAATGAGAATAGAGTTCCGAAGATCAGCGCAGTGAATAAAGTCCAACCTACGACGGAAATGATTTGAGCCGTGGTTTCGCCGATGGATTTTAAGGTTTCTTCGGCAGCAGTCATGAGCTGGGAGAGTTTTGTATCGGCGTCTTTAGTGCTCAGTCCAGTTTGTTGAGCTAAGTAATCACGCGCTCCTGTGCGATTTCCCCGGATGAGGCGAGTTGCAAGTTCGCTTGCCACTTGATCTGGCGGAGATTTCAAAGGGATTTTCCCCAGGGCATTTCGAATTGCATCTTGCACCATTGGATTTTTCCCGACTTCAGTAGGCGTTTGCCCAAGGGTCCCCAGTGCGCCCGAAAATCCTCGACTGACAGCACCCAGTGTTGAGCCTGCTTGAGAAAGCACGAGGGCGAAGAAAAGCGCAGAAATGACCACCCCTTGGAGTTGTCCCACCCGAACTGACACTGTTCCTGATAACTTGCCTGCGGCATAGCTTCCCAAGTAGAGCGAAATCGCGGAGGCTAAAATGAACCAAAGGGCTGAGCTTGCCGCAATGCCGCCGAGTTTACTAGTGCCCCCAATGAGTGCCTTTAAGCTAGAGCCTCCGAGAGCAAGGCCTAGGCTTACCAGAATTAAGTGAGCCAGGCATGCGACCAGTAGGCCTGCAAATACTCCGCGCCATGAGATTCCGGGTCGTTCTAGTGCCATGGATGCCTGAGTTGTGAAAGTCCTGGCAGCGGACGAAATGGGGATTGGGCGCTCGGGTTCTTTTTGCGTGCGTTCGATTTGAATTTCCATACACGGATTCTCCTCTGTTCTGTGGTTTGATTGACTCCTAGCAAAGCAATTGCTGTACCTAGGCTTTTTTTTGGAAGAAATATTGCAATCAAATTGGAATAAATAATCTGAATATTTATAGACGTAAAAACTAGGAAAGGTAGCACGTTTCTATGGCTAAACTTGAACAAGCGAAGCAATCATTTGAACGAATGGTAGATGAGGTGACTCCCAGCGAGTCGCGAAGTTTAAGAGAAGTTGTTCAGTCGATTGGAGAGACCACCTCTAAAATTCCTCCAATTGGGTTTATGGGGTTGGCTGTAGGGAGTATGGTTCTCTCGGCGGCCTTGGAGGTCTTTTCTAAAAGAAAAGAGTACGGCAATTTTGTAGGGTTGTGGGCCCCTAGTTTTCTAATGATGGGGATTTACGCTAAACTTTCCAGGTTGGTTCCTTCTGAGGAGGCTCGCTCCCACGAAAAAAGAGCAGCTTAAATTGTCTGTGGGGTGGGCTCGGTGGTGGGCTTGGTTTTCTCTGGTGAAACGAGAGGACGGATGTTAAGTCCGGAGTTATGAAAAATTTTTCCATCTTGTTTGGCTTGGGTGTAGGTGGAATTGCAGTCTGTTTAGCTATGACTATCTACACGTCGATTCAGGAAAACCGAATTAAAAACGCTCCTCCACCGTTCACCATCCCTACTCCTGCGATCTCTCAGTAAACGAGTTCACGAGTTCAAAGACCGATGAGCTCGAACCATTTTTCGGCCCATAAGTAGATCTGATAAGGGTTATTTGGTTCATCGGGGAGCTCAAGAGGAGCTTCGTTTTTGGATTGTAATTGTTCAGCGGCTTTTTTCCAGTTCTTCATCTGCCAAAACGGGTTAGTTTTTTGGACAAACTCGGAGTCGAGTCGGAGGCTTCGATGAGCGGCCAATGTTCCCCATTCGATTGAGGTGTTAAATTGAGACTGAGTAGCTTTGATGATTGCTTTAGGCTCGTGGAGCTCGAGGTAGAGGTAAGTCGAGTAAACGCAGGCATGAAGGTAGTTGCGATAGTGTCGTCGCAAGTCCTTCCCTTCATAGATGGAATGGATGAGTTCGAGAGGGTTTGTGTCTGATCCTCGATCATAGATGAGGCCGCATAGGTGAAAGATCGAGCTTAGTGTGGCGCCAAGCTGATCACTGAGTGCCATGTCAATTGTAACGACGAGGCTTTCTGCGAAATTTAGGTAGCGACGGACGCTTGCTTTTTTCAGCGGTGCCTTTGGTAATAAATTCCAAAGAATTCGATGATTTTGTTCATGAAATAAGTTGGAGATGAGGCCCCGGGTGTAGGTGAGCTGACTCGAGTTTTTTCGTTCGATCGCGTTGGTTGCGGCCCAGATGTATTCACGCTCAACAGGGCTGTATTCAATGATTGGATCTAAAAGCGAAAGAGAACTGAGTGTGCGAGGCGATGTGTTGAGTGTTGGTAAATAGCTGCCGCCATTTTGAATAAAAAGACTTCTGCTTTTCCGATAGAGCGAACTGAGCGCGCAAAGGTGAGCATCAAACGGGTGTTGAGGCAAGGTCTGGGTATTTACTTGGCTAGGTTTGTGATTCGCTAGTAGGCGAATCGCTAGGCCGAGCGAGGGTTTTCGCGCTTTACCCCATTGGTTTTCTAGGTGGGAGGTCCATTGGGGATCGGACTTAGTTTTGCAGGGTGTATCCCAAATGATCGGGATTTTAGATGCTTTAGGATATTTGGTTTTCATTGGGGCGCTCTTTTTTCCTGTGGTCTGGTTTACGGGTTACTTCTTTACTTCCTTGATTCGTGTGCTTTGGCAAGGTCAAAGTCCGGAATTTAAGGAGCGTGAAGTAGTTGAGCGCCGTGAGGAGCCCCCTCGGGCTGCTTAGTTCATTGCAACGTGGTGAGCGGCATTGGCTTGGGAGTAAAAGCGAACATAACGTTGCATCACGCGGGAAGGGTATTGGAGGGGAACTCTCTGCATAGCTAGGTTTCGAATGAGCTTGGTGGTTCCCATGTTGTAGGCCGCGAGGTAGAGGTTGCTCTTGAAATCGAATTTTTCACGCAAGTAGGAGAGGTAAGCTGAGCCCAGGGCAATATTGGCAACTGGGTCTTTCAATGTCTTTGCGCCACGAAAAGGGATGTCGTATTTCTTAGAGATCCATTGAGCGGTTTGTGGAGTGATTTGCATTAAGCCGATTTCGCCTACGCTACCGACAGCTTCCACGTTGAAGCTGCTTTCATTTTCAATCACAGCCATTAAGAAAATTGGGTCGAACCCGTACTTTTTGCTTTCGGTGAGAATGGCGCTGGCAATTGTGCGAGCCTGCCCTTTCCACTTTGATCTGAGTTCGCGTTGAGTCGATTGAAAAATGTACTCACTCAGGGACTTAATTTTGTCGCCCTGTTTTCGGACGACACTGCTCTGGTAAAACTTTCCGAGGAGTTCTTTAGCATGGTTGCGGCGGATCGAGGTGAAGCTCTCAGTGTCGCCATTTTGTTGGATTTGGGGTGTGCCCCACTTCTGGAGAAAGTGGAGAATGACTTCTCCTGTGTCAGCATGTGCAAAAGTGGGGGTTAACGTGGTGAGGGCAATTAAGAGTTTTAAAACTAATTTACTTTCCGTTTGTGTCTTCATGCTTCTAGATAAAGCAAGAGTCGGGCCGCTTTCTGGATTCTTCTAAGCTTTTGATTTTGTGGGGGTATTTTTGGACACCTGAAGGATGCTGGTCTAGCCTTAGGGTTAGGGGTGTTTAAGAGTTTGTCAGGCGCTCAAAACTTCTACTAGAAAACCCTCGATTTGAGGAGTTGAATGCGAGTTAAATAGTTGAGTCTATTCATTTGGGATCATACTCGAGCAGCGCCTCTAGAGCTCTTTCTGCAAAAAAGTTTTTCATTTGTGAGCGATCCAGCTGGGGTGGGGCTAGGATTTTGAGTGTCTTGGGCCTTTGTTCTATTGAGGTAATTGATGAAAAACAGAGGCCCACTGGCTTTTCAGGCGTACCTCCAGACGGTCCTGCAATTCCTGTTGTAGATAGGGCTATCCATCGATTCGATTTAAGAAGTGAGCTTGAAGGGAATTGATCGAGTGCTTGGTTTAGGGATATCAGTCCGTGCCGGGCAAGTTCATCGGCGACTTCAGGAGAAACAGCGCCCTTAGTTTTCAGTGTCTGAAGGGAAACTCCTAATCGTAGTTTTGCGGAGTTATCGTAAACTACCCATGAACCCCAGAATACTTCAGATGCACCCGAGATATTGGTGAGTCGATGTGCTATGAGTCCGCCGGTACAAGATTCGACCGTACAGAGAATCATTTTTTTAGATTTTAGATGCTGAATTACGCGAGCTTCCAGAGTCATGAAAGTGGCCCCTAGGGTTTTTGTTTGCTTTCATCTTTTAACAGTGAGAACGTTTTGAGCCAATGAAAGAAATCAACTCAAACTTAGCTTTACAAGATCGTTATGCTCCCCACAGTCAATGCTTTGGGTGTGGACCTTCGAATCAACTTGGCTTGAGAGTGAAAAGTGTGGTTCAGGCTCTGGAGGTCGTCGCGGAGTGGAGTCCTCAGCCTCACCACGAGGCTTTTCCTGGAGTGCTGAATGGCGGGATTATCGGCGCTTTGTTAGATTGTCACTCAAATTGGACGGCTGCTTGGCACCTGATGGTCCAAGCGAGTGCCGATCAGCCTCCTTGCACAGTGACTGCGGACTATGCAGTCAAGCTGCTGCGGCCCACTCCAACCAGCGGCTCGATTCACCTCAAGGCATACGTGGTAGAGTCTCGTGCCGACCGAGCAGTAATCGAAGCTACTTTGACGGCGGGGGGCAAAGTTTGCGCCACCTGTCGCGGTACCTTTGTTGCCGTAAAACCCGGCCACCCCGCCTATCATCGATGGTAGTAGCTGTGGGAAATGGTCTCACTTCAGCTTTAACTTGCGCCGCCAGTGGGCAGCTCAGGGGCTTTAATGGAAATCGTAATAGGTGCCTGGGTAATGGCCGTCTGCCCCTTGTCGTTACTAGCCACTACGTTGGCTTCGTAGCGGACGGTTTTACCTGTTACAGCTAAAAGCTGAAGCTGCTCAGGTGTGAGTGTGGCTCGCCATGTGGTCCCTCCTAAGTTTTCCATGGGGACTTCGACCGGCACGTGGATGAACTTCAGCTTCACGTCAGCAATCTTGTGATTGAAATCTTTAACGTCAGCGGTGACTGCCGGCTTTTCTGTGGGAAGCATGTGTTGATTCAATTGAATCGTGGCGGGCGTCGTTCTCGCATTCATGATGGTGGGCCCGGTGGAGGCAATATCTTTTCCCGATTCCGGTTGCCCTGATGTGCTTGCGCATCCTACGAGACCCGTTAAAACTCCGAGAGAGAGTACTGTGAAAATTTTTGTCAGTGATTTGGTTTTCATATGGTCAACCCAAAGCAAGATTGGTACCATTTACAACTGTGAGTAAGAATGCTTTGCGAAGGTACTTTGGGCTCATTGCGTTTACTTCTCTCGTCGTGGGAATCTTGGCTTATATTCTTTCTTTCGGAAAGGTCATCCTACCGGGGGCTTTGGATTTTCGAATGCCAGCATCCCAGCAAATAAAATAGCGATGACTTGATTTTATTGCTTGAATTCCGACGGTAACGCATGTATTTAGGGTGAACTTCAAAACGAAGCGACGACTATGTCCCCATCGTCTAGAGGCCTAGGACACCGCCCTTTCACGGCGGTAACCGGGGTTCGAATCCCCGTGGGGACGCCAAAATAAAAAAAGGCTGAGATCTTAATTGATCTCGGCCTTTTTTATTTACTAAGTGGTCCAGGTATCAAATCCCAAGGTAATTCTACTCTCTCGAAGGATGTACTTGAGTGAGTAGAGAATGTGACGCCTGGATCAAGCAATCTTAAATTCAAAGTGACACTGAGTTTTTACTGAGTTCAGGATAAAACCTGATTCCGATGCTTTTTTGGCTAGCAGTAGCGCCCGCTCAGCATTTGAGGGGGAGTGGATCTGGGCAGTGAGGAAAAACTCTTTCATGATAGGTCGTCTGTTTTCATCGAGATCGACGATGAGTTTAGAACTTACGATCAGATCCTCAAACGTGAGTTTTGAGTTTTCGACGTAAACCTTGAAAGTAGCAACAAAGCAATTGGTCAGGGCCTGGTTAAATAGGTCTTCTGGGCTGAGGCCCCCTCCTGGCCCATTGAATTCCGGCGGAACTGAGATGAGCGTTTCCTGGTATTGGGAACGGGTCGTCCAAGTAGAACTCATTCCAGTTTTTGCGGTGGTTTCAGATTTGAACTCAATCGGGTAGGTGATCATTGAAGTCTCCTGAGTATTTAACTCGAAATAATAAATTCGATTAGCTTTCCAACCGAGCAATGTTTCTCGATCGGATGACGCAGCGGTTTGTTGAGGTTGAGCTTGTACTTGTTTTTGCGGCCCTCTCTTTCTCGGATCACAAAACCTTCCTCTTCTAGTTCAGCTACGATCCGTTGAACCGCTCGCTCGGTGATCCCTACTTTGAGTGCGACCTCCCTGAGGACTAGCTCTGGCTCCTGCGTGATCATGAGCAAAACGTGGGTGTGGTTTGTCAGAAAAGTCCATTTACCCTTCAGATTTTTAGCCTCTTGCTTTTTCATACGTAGTCAAAGGCTAACATGGATACGCATGTTTTAAAACGCGACTTCAAATATGCGATATGTATTGCGTATGTTTTAAAGCATGTTATATTTTTCATATTACAGGCGTTTTACAGGCCAATGAGGAGGGCCACTTTTTATGATTGGGATTGAAACGAATTGGATTTGGATCGATCAGCTCTCTGCGGTGATGATTTCAGTGGTCTCGATTGTGGGCTTTGTAGTTCTTAAGTTTTCTTTGCGTTATATGGGGGATGACCCAGGTCAGAAACGGTTTCTGGGTTGGATTGGGTACACGTTAGCTTCAGTTTACACTCTACTCATGGCCAATCATTTGGCTCTTTTCTTTTTAGCATGGGTGTCAACCAGCTATGGCTTGCATCGCCTTCTGACTTTCTACCCTGATCGGCCTGCAGCATGGCTAGCCGCTCGAAAAAAGTGGATCATTAGTCGCCTCGGCGACGTCTTTCTTCTTTTTGCGATTTACTTCATTGGTCAGGATTTCGGAACTCTCGAAATTCATGAGGTCTTGTCGAAAGTTGGTGACGCAAGCGCACTCCATCCTCACGCTCATTCTATTGCCTATTTGATCATGTTAGGGGCCATTACCAAGTCAGCACAGTTTCCCTTTCATAGTTGGCTTCCTGATACTATGGAGGCACCAACTCCGGTATCCGCTTTCATGCATGCAGGAATTATTAATGCAGGGGGTTATCTTGTAGTGAGACTTAGCCCACTCATTGCTGTGTCACCGTCAGCGATGTTGACTCTTGCCCTCATTGGAGCCGTTACGGCTGCATTCGGCTGCATGGTGATGTTAACTCAAACTGATATCAAAAAGACCCTCGCTTACTCCACGATCGGCCAGATGGGCTTTATGATGGTTCAGTGCGGTTTGGGGGCATTTACTGCCGCGCTGATTCATATGGTCGGACATGCGTTTTATAAGTCGTATGCATTTCTGAGCGCTGGAGGCAGTGTCGCTTCGAGCCAGGCGGCTCAAGAGGAACGAATTGCAGTTCGATTGAATTGGAAAACGCTTGGCTTTGCTTTAGGGGTGGCCACTCTCTCAGCTTTGGGGAGTCTTACGTGCTTCAATTGGATTATGGGTAAGGCTGAGCCGTTATCACCGTTGCATTTGGTTTTACTCTTGTCGCTTGCGCACTTCATTTTTACCGCGTTGAACCTACTGCATCAGCCTCGGTACCAAGGATTGCTTCATCTGAGGCTGGGTGTTGGTTTCAAAATGGTGACGATTTCATTTGGTTTGTCGATGCTCTACCTTGCGATCTACCATTCAATCAATTTTTGGGTGGACCCGATTTTAGCAGATTTTGAAAGTTCAGCAGTTGGAGTTCTTGGACGAGTTTTAATTCTGTCTTTGTTTGTCATTCCGTTCGCAATTCAACTGATCATGAATGATCCAAACCGTCCAAAGTTTTTAAATTCAATCTATGTCCATTTCTACAATGGCTTTTATCTGAGTGGTCTGATTCATCGAGTGATCGTCCGGGTTTGGCCCCTTCCAAGTCGTAACAAGTCAGGTTGATCTCATTAAAAAATCTAAGCATGGAGGCAAAAATGTTACAGGAAACTTCTCAAGTTAAGTCCGGTCGAGTCAGTTCTAAACTGCGGAATAGTTCAAGTTTAGCCGCTGATGATCTGAATCAGAGTGTCAGAATTGATGAAGTTCTGGAGCGGGTCTTCAAGAAAATTCCCCCACTTTGGAGTCTTCAGAATTTCGTAGCAGTGAATCCCTTTCTAGGTTTTTTGGAGTCAGATTTCTTGGCATCCGCAAGCTGGCTCGACAGCGCAGATGGTAAGCAAATCCTGATGACAAAATCCTATTATTTGAATCAATATCGCGAGGACAGAATTCGTGATGAAGATCTAGATGAGGCAGCGCAGCTTTTAAGTCTTGATCCACTTGATAAAAACGAGTTATTCAACTCGGAGAGTCCGCGTGTGCAGCAAACGCAGGAGCTTCAGGCAGACGGTTCGCTAAAAGACTTTCACTCAAAAATTCAACAAGCGATTTCACATTTCTGCGCTGCTTATTTCGATCAGGGACAAGCATTATGGAGTTTTCCTTGGAAGAATCTAGAGCTGTTTGATGCTTGGAAACAATTTGCCTCCCTCGACCGTTCGGTTGAGTTTGAGGGTCTGAGTGGTTTTCGTTCTCAGGTTTCTCATCTCCCGGATGATCCACGCGAAGCCATTCATTTTCTTTTGCCTCAGGTTGCCGACACTGAGACTGACCTTGAGCGGCAAATCTACCAGCTTTTGAGCCCGATCGCTGGTTGGTGTTCTCACGTTCAATTTCGTCTTTGGCAAGGCTCACAGTTTAGGCGGAGTCCTCTCCTGGGTCTCTTAGCGATTCGTTTGGCTTACGAAGTGGCTTCCCAAAAGGTTTTAGGGGCGAAGTATTTAGTCGAACTGGACATGCTGAGCCGTCCATCGGGATCTAAGGACCTGAAAGTACGCGCTGTTTGTCAGCTCGCATTTGAGCTGGGCTTCAGAAGAGAGTTGCTCGGGAAACTGTCTCGTTCTAGTTCGGTACGAAAGGAAAAAGCCAGAAAAGCGTTTCAACTAGTTTTTTGTATCGACGTTCGTTCTGAAGTGATGCGACGTCATCTAGAGTCGCTTTCTGGCGATCTTGAAACATTAGGTTTTGCAGGATTCTTCGGTTTTCCGATTGATTACCGTCGTTTGGGCGAAGACGTAAAAAATCCCCTTTGCCCTGTGCTTCTTAAACCGAAATATTCGTTAAATGAGTCGGTCAAGAATGCAAATTCGGCTTCAACGGCAGCTTTTTTGGAGGGTAGAGTTTTTGAGTCTTATCAAAATAGGATTGTTGATTTATTCAAGAATTCCGCTCTATCAAGCTTTACCTTTGTAGAGAGTTTGGGGATCGGATTTGGTCTTAAACTTTTTAAGAATACCCTAGGAAAAACGGGCTCAAAATCGAGATGGAACGACGAGCTGACTCAGGCGGGGTTTAAACTCGAGCCGACTTTGAACGTAGCGAATGACGGGAGTGGATTGTCACTTTCTGATCAAGTTGGCCTCGCAACCGGAGCATTGAGGAACATGGGGTTGACTTCCTCCTTTGCTCGACTCGTCTTGCTTTGTGGGCACGGGAGTGAATGCGTGAATAATGCTTATGCAACTGCGCTCGATTGTGGTGCTTGCGGAGGTAATTCGGGAGAAATCAATGCTCGAGTGGCAGCGCTCGTTCTCAATAATCCCCGAGTGCGTGAGGCGCTCGAGGGACTCGATATTAAAATTCCCGCCGACACCTGGTTTCTTGCGGCGACGCACAAAACTACGACTGACGAATTTGATTTATTAGATGTGGAGCTGCTTCCAACGAGTCATCGGCGTGAGCTGGAGAATTTGAAGGCACTTCTCGAAGTTGCTGGTTCTAAAACTCGTGAAGAACGGATGAGTCATCTGGTTTCCAAGGGTGAGAAATCCAAGTCGGTTGACGACCAGATCTTCAAAAAAAGTAAAGATTGGTCTGAGATTCGTCCTGAATGGGGATTGGTCGGAAACGCCGCTTTCATTGTGGGTCCGCGAGATCTCACTCGAGATGTGAACTTGGGTGGCAGGGCATTTTTGCACTCCTATGATGCCCAGCTGGACCAAGACGGCAAAGTCCTGGAGTTAATCATGATCGCTCCGATGGTCGTCGCGAGTTGGATTAATCTTCAATACTATGCTTCTTCAGTCCATCCCGAAGCGTTTGGGAGTGGAAATAAAGTCACTCAAAACGTAGTGGGACGGTTAGGGGTGATTCAAGGAAACGGTAGCGATCTTTTGGTGGGGTTACCGAGACAGTCGGTCTATTTTGGAGAAAAATTGAAGCATGAGCCTATTCGATTGCAAGTTGTGATCGAAGCTCCTCTAGACCGGATTTCTCAAATCATTCAGTCTCATCAACAAGTCAAAAACCTGATTGAAAATTCATGGATTAGCCTGGTGGCGTGTGCGCCCGGCTCGAGAGAGTTTCTGCAGTATTCTAAAGGAGATTGGTTGATGACTTCTCCTCTACGATACAACCGAGCTCCTTCTCCAAAGATTCTCTCCAACGATTCTATCTAGAATTCTCCCCTCCTGATTTTAACGAATCTGGAAGGGGGAATTCTGCCGAAGAGTTTTAAAAAAAGCAACACTACCACAGATTTAAGCCTAAAAACGTGGTAGACTTGCAGATATGTATCAAAGGCAGATTCAAGTTCTAGAATTAATTCATCGTAAGTCATTGATATTGTTGGGACCTAGGCAGACGGGTAAAAGTACCTTGCTGAAGGTTCTGTTGCCGAATGCGCTGACATTGAATCTTTTAGATCACGCGCTATTTCGTCAACTTGTTGCTCATCCTGAGTCCCTGCGTCAAACAGTGCCTCCTTTATCGGATGTGCCCAAAATAGTGGTGATTGATGAGGTTCAAAAGATTCCTGAGCTTTTAGATGAAGTGCAGTTTATCCTTGATACTCGATCTGATATTCGATTCATTTTGACGGGGAGTAGCGCGCGCAAGCTCAAGCGCGGACATGCTAATTTGCTGGGGGGACGGGCAAGATTTGCCAATTTATTCCCTCTGGTTTTTCCAGAGATTGGGGAACTGCGCTTAGAAAGTCGAGTAGTCAGAGGATCTCTGCCCGCTGTTCTAGACTCACCCGAGTACCAAGAAGATCTCAAAGCCTACGTTGGCGGGTATCTCAGAGAGGAAATTCAAGCGGAAAGTCTTGTTCGAAATTTAGGTAATTTTTCACGATTCTTAGAGATTGCCGCTCTGTGCAACGGCGAACAGGTGAACTTTGCTCAGGTCGGTAGCGATACCAGAATTCCTCAACGAACGGTGAAGGACTATTTCACAATTCTAGAGGATACTTTGATTGGGTTTTTTCTCGAACCTTTTAGTAAGACGAAAAAGCGGAAAGCAGTTTCGACCCCCAAATTTTACTTCTTTGATTTAGGTGTGACCAATGCACTTTTGTCGCGCTTTTCGGTTACGCCAGGTACTGCGGAGTATGGAAAAGCCATCGAGCATTTGATATTCTGCGAGCTTCGAGCTTACTTGGCATACTCGCGTCGTGACGATCGCCTTGGGTACTGGCGGAGTCAATCTCAATTCGAAGTGGACTTTATCGTGGGGGATCATTCTGCAATTGAAGTCAAAGCAAAAGCGTGGGTAACTGACCGTGACCTTGCGGGTATTCGAGCTCTTCAAGAGGAAAAGATCTTCAAAAATTACTGGGTAATTACTTTGGAGCCCCGAGAGCGTTTCACAGAGGATGGCATTTGCCTGATTCCTATTGAGTTGTTTTTGCAGAAACTCTGGGGTCAAGGCTTCGAGTGGAAGTGAGTTTCATTCTTCAGGGGACTAAAAAAGTGCTCCCTTCCGTTTTGCCAGCCTCACGGAGGAGATTCTTAATGCGATCTTCAAGTAGGTTATGCTCAGATTCGATATTTCGTTTGAGCAACTTCAAGGAGAGTTCAAATGTGTATGCGAAATGACGTTCAATTGGATCAAAATGGAAGCCAATTCAAAGCGGCCTTGCTCCGGGACTGTTTTTGGCTCCATCTGCCATCCTTGAAGTCTGACGACCGAATCCGAAAAGCGCCTAAGCTGAGGTTCAAATCGGCTGGAGGTTTGGCATTCGCACCGAGCTCAACCACAAGCTGAAAAGGAGTAGAGGCCAATTCAGAGGGAAGTTCTAAATCGAGCCATTGAAGCTCCTTTTTTACGGACGATGGAAAAACACCCAGGATAGTGCGACCCAGGAGCACCCTTGCAGAGGGGGCGAGTAGGTTTTTATCTCCATCCTCTTGCTCAATATCTCGCTCAATTCTGACTTTTAAACCTGGCTCGAGGGTGCGGGAATGCTCATCAGGAGCGCTCACTTGAGCTGGTAGGAGATGCTTTTTACCTTCGGAAATTACGGCACGGAGACCACTGAGGAGTTCGATCTGACCCTGAAACCCTTGAATCTGCAAATCGGGATATTTGAGCTCCCAATTTTCAACCTGATGAATGCGACTCAAAGCTAAAAAACTATGACATCCCACAACCCCGAGGAATCGAAGATGAGGTCGAACAGTCCGGAAAATGGGCGATACGTCAAATCCTAGATAATCAAGGATCATAGGATGCAGTCCCAGCTGATCAGGAGCGCACTGTCCTGCACTTGAGTGCGACACCCAAATGACACCTTTTACCGTAGGATCGGTCAAAACTTGAAATAGATCCCTTTGATTAGCCAGAACTTGAGTCACGAGTTCATAATTCTCTCGAAAGGCATCGGTAAATTCAAATTCAGCTCTTGCAAGCTCGGCAGTTGCTCCCTCGCCATTGGTCGCAATTGATGTGAGTAGTGCTACTCTTGGCCTCGCCCATGCGTCAGGAAGCAGGAGCAAGGCCTCAATGATGATCCAAAAACTCGACCGAAGTCTAAACTTGCTGTGTCCGAACCAGGTGACCTTCAAGGTAACGATGCAATCGCAATCTTTGCAAATGCACTTTTAGCATCCGCTGGAAAGTCTTTTACTGCATCGATTAGCGTGGTCACTTGAGATGCAAATCTTTCTAGAGAAGGTTCTTTTGTTTCGTCATTTACTAAAGCATTTTCAATATCGATCTCTAACGCTGCTTTCTGGCTCAAGTAAGCTTGGTATTCAACTTCGCTTAGTCCCAACTGTTGGGCTTCATCAGGGAGTAAATCTGGAAAAACGGCTGCACTCTGTCCAGGCAAGACTAAAGCAGTTGAAGTAGTGAGTCCTGTGGACAAGATCAGAGAATTGAGTCCAGCTGCACTTTTCGCAAATTTACTATTCGCAGCCCAAAATCGAATCAATGTAGCACATCCAGAGGACATCCGACCGTAAGGGTCATTCAATGCGATTTCATCCAAATTGGGAGCACACATCAGCATCCCTAACGAAACCTGGCCCAGGGAAATGGCACCAAATACCGTTGCTACAAGAGCAGGAACGTAATAGGGAGATCCATTTTCTAGTTGTCCTGCTCGTGCCCCCGAAATGGAAAAAATTTGAAAAATGGAAAAAAATGCAACCCAAGCTCGAAAAATTTTTATTTTTTTCATCATGACTTAGTCAGTTACACGAAGTTTAGGCTAGATTCGAGAAATTTTTGAAAAGCCCCTAATTTCAAAAATAAGCTGAACAATTTCTTTTCTGCAATTTCTGGAGAACTCTCGTTTAGCGAAGACAAGTCCGGTGGCGATCGCCCCAAGTTCGAGAGAGCTCTTGCAATATTTTAAAAGAGATTGGATAAAAACCGAATGGAAAAGCAACTCCAATCCGCTACTCGTGAGCTCGGCCGTATTCGGCATGCGCTGGACCAATCTGCAATTGTAGCAATTACCGACCGTCACGGAACGATCATTCACGTGAATGATCGTTTCTGTCAGATCTCTAAGTATTCAAGGGAGGAGTTGATCGGGCAGAACCACCGAATCATCAACTCGGGCTACCATTCGCGAGATTTTTTCGCAGAACTTTGGGGCCGGATCGCGAGTGGGCAGGTGTGGGAAGGTGAAATTCGCAATCGGGCAAAGGATGGCTCGATTTACTGGGTGAATACCACGATTGTGCCCTTCTTGGATGACTCAGGTCTGCCTGATCAATATGTGTCGATTCGATATGAAATTACTCAGCGAAAGCGAGCTGAGGAGCAACTTCGGATTTATGCTGATCGATTAGAGCAGAAAAACCGCGAACTGGTTCAAAATCGCGAAAAGGTGCGAAGCCTTTTTGATTCAACTTTTGAAGGGATTTTAATTCATGATCGCTCTGGCACCATCTTAGAGATCAATCGAACGGCAGCACAAATTTTTCAATATACTCCTGCTGAAATGGTGGGGAACTCACTGGTTCGCTACTTTGACGGAGACGAAGTCCGCACTTGGCTGGATCGATGGGGGAGTGTTGAATCCAACTGCTTTGAAGCCTTAGCGTTCCGTAAGGATGAGGCTCAGGTTGATGTCGAGATCTCAATGAAGCCCTATCGACATCTCTCTGAGGGAGCATCGAGTGAGGAGGATGTTAGACTCCTTGCGATTCGTGATTTGACGATTCGTAAACAGCTCGAGTTACAGGTCCTGGTGCAGGATCGACTCGCGTCCGTGGGGTTATTGGCTTCTAGTTTGGCTCACGAGATTGGAACCCCGCTTGGGGTGATTCGAGGGCGTGCAGAATATCTGGCCATGCAGACTCAGCAAACTCCTCAGATTAAAAAAAACGTAGATATTATTGTGTCTCAAATCGATCGCGTTTCCCATTTGATCCGGTCGCTCCTGAGTCTAGCTCGAGGAGATTCGACTCGGAATTCTGAGGAGGTTAACCTCAATCAAGTGGTTGCTGAGGTTTTGGATTTGATGGGTCACGAATTAAGGAAGTACTCGATTCAGGTTCAAAATGAATTAGAGGGACGAGCTTCTCTTCCTGTTCGTACTCAGGTGCAATCCCTTCATCAGGTGATTCTTAATCTTTTGGTAAATTCAGTCCATGCAATTGGTTCAGCGGTTCAGGGCGGGCGAGGTGGCCCTCATTGGATTCGAATTTCAGTTGTGGACTCAGTCGACAGCTGGGTTCTCCGAGTCGAGGATACCGGATGTGGAATTTCAGCTAAGAATCTAAAGAATTTGTTTAAGCCATTTTTTACGACCAAAGGAATTGGTGAGGGTACAGGACTTGGTCTAGTCACCAGCTATCGAATCATAGAGTCGTGGGGTGGAGCGATTCAGGTTGAAAGCCAGGAGGGCGTCGGGACTGTTTTTAATGTGTCATTTCCGAAGCCTTAGAGTCAGCGTGAGTTGCGTGACGAAGGTGACCCGTATGTTCACTTTCATGCTGGCTGTGAGGTCGATCTGTTGTTTCAGTTGATGGGGATGAATGGTGGCAACCCCCAACGCTTTTCACAGGGATCATTTTAGCGCCGATACTTCCTAGTCCAATCGTGATGAGTAATGCGGCTGAAGTTTTTGGTGCTCGACGAGCCAAGGGTTTAAAGAGCGCATGGGCCGCAAGTGGGCCTGCCGTCAGGGCGGGCAGCGTCCCCAGCCAGAAAAAGAAAAGATAAAGTGCTCCGAGTCCTGCACTTTGGGTGGCGACTGCGCCAAGTACGAAGGTGTGGAGCCATCCACAGGGAAGAAATGCGGAGAGGAGTCCTAGGGTTTCAGGCCCCAGTTGACTGAACTTTTTCCAATAAAACGGATTGATGTTGAAAAGGTGGAGCGGCTTTCCTTGCCAGAGTCGAATCCCAATAAAAATAAAACTGATAGCAAAAGTGAAGGTGGAGAGCCAAGGCACGAGCGTGAATGCCTGATTTTGAAAAACTGTCTCGCCGATTGCTCCTGCTAATGCGCCGAGAGCGCAGTAGCCTAGAAGTCGTCCTAGGTGATAGCGAATCACTGATCTGCGACTGTGAGAAATAGTCGTAACCAGACCACCACACATCGCAATACAATGCCCACTCCCGAGCAAGCTTGCTCCAATCACAGCAAAAGGAACTAAATTCGACCAACTATTGAAGGGGTCCGACAAGATGCACCTCCTGGTTGAGATGAAGTTCAAGATGAGGGGAAGGATCACTCGCGATAGCAGTGACTTCGATGGTGATGACTGCCTTGCCAAAAGTGAGTATTTCCTTGGGATAGGTAATAAAAAGGTCTGCTCTCTCAGGTTCTCCAGTTTTTAAGGTGTCCTTGTGGTGAGAGATTATGAGTTTTACACCTTTTTGTTGAAGTTCGGGAGACACAGAAAATGATACGCTCTGATCAGTAAAGGTCTGGTTTCTTACATCCATCTTGAAGTGATTGATGATGCCAGACGGAGTGACTTGATAAGGAGCTTCGATCCCCCGAATGAGGGTGATTTCGATCGGAGAGCGGTGAGCTGTTGCCCAATAGAGTCCACCTCCACAGGTCACCAAAAGGGCCAGGTAAACCCAGGCACGGGCCCTTTGATACCAGGGAGTCCAGGTTTCAGTTCTGCCTTCGCTCAAGGCTTGATTTGCGTATCGGATGAGTCCTTCCGGTTTTTTTGTTCGTCGCATGACGTCATCACAGGCGTCAACGCAAGCAGTGCAGGCAATGCATTCCAGTTGGACTCCGCGGCGGATATCAATTCCAGTGGGGCAAACGAGAACGCACCGATGACAATCAACGCAGTCTCCTGCTTGGGTTCCCTCTGGTGCTGCGGTGCCGCGTCGCGGTTCACCCCGCTTTGCGTCGTAAGCGATCACTGCAGATTGATGATCCATCAGAACGGACTGAAATCGACCGTAAGGACAAACCACCGTGCAGAACTGCTCTCGAAACCAACCAAAGTCGAATAGGACGACGAGTGATACGGCAGCCATCACGAGAAATGAAGCTAGGTTTTCAAGAGGCGGCTGGGTCATCATTTGACGAAGGTCCTCAACCCCCACAAAATAAGCCAAAAAGCTATGGCCGATGATGAGAGATAGAGCAGTGAACGCGCTCCATTTGAGAGACTTTTTGAAAACCTTGACGAAGCTCAAAGGTTGTCCATCGAGTTTTTTTCGAGCAAGGGCGTCGCCCTCGATCCAGCGCTCAATCCGTCTGAAAACGTGCTCGACGAATACAGTTTGAGGACACGCCCAGCCGCACCAAACACGTCCCCAAATGGCAGTTGTGAATGCGATGGTAATGGCAGCTCCACCGAGGACAAAAAAGAGAAGAGGTGTGTCGTGTGCCCAAAATGTTAAACCAAAGAGCGCAAATCTCCTCCGTGGCAGGTCGAATAGAACGGCTTGATGCCCTCCGATCCGCGCCCAGGGTAGAAAAAGGAAAACGGCAATTAAACCGATACTGAGGCGCGTTCGGAGTTTTTTCCAGTGTCCACGAACGTCAGTCGGATAGAGGTAGATGCGATGCCCTCGAGCGTCTGTGGTTGAGAGCCGATCTGTGGGCAGTTCTCGTGGATTCATAAATGGGTTTACTCCTGAACTAAGTCTCCCTGAGGCGCCTTAGCGTTCGGTGGATTAGACCCACGGATTGACTTGATGTACGCAACAACGGCATGAAGTTCGTCCTGCTTAAGAACTGCACCCCAGGGCGGCATTCCCTTGTCGAGCACTCCTGCAGACACCGTGGTCAGGATCTCAGTCATCTTGCCGCCATGGATCCAGTAGTCATCTGTGAGGTTGGGCCCGATTCCTCCCTGTCCTTGTTCTCCGTGACAGCTCGCGCACTTGCCTTTAAATACCTCTTTCCCTGCTTCAATCCGAGTTGGATTTTTCAGGAGTGCCCGAAGGTCGTCCTCGCTAACTACCTGACTTTGTGATTTTTGAGTGGCAGTCATGTAGTTGTGAGCTCGTAGTTCTCTCTGATATTCCTTTTCTAAAGAAGGGCCATCGCCTAAAACGTAATAGAAAAAGTAAATCACTGCGAAGAGAATCGTGAGATAAAACCCATTAATCCACCATTTCGGGAGGGCGTTATCAAGTTCTTCGATTCCATCGTAATTATGCCCCTCAACTTGATTTGACATAATTAAATCCTTCCTTTCAAAGAGCGGTCTGAGTCTTGGAGTGGGAGATTCTCTAGTTCTGCATAAAAAGGTGAACTTCCCTTACGAAAAACCCAGAGCAAAGCAGCTATGAAAACTGCCATGAATAAAATCAAACCCAAGCAACTTAACTGCGTGAGTCGATAGTGAGCTAAGACTTTTTGAATCATTTGATGATCCCTTTCTTAAAGTCCTGTCCAAGTCTCTGGAGATAAGCGATCAGGGCAACAATTTCGCGATCTTCAAGCGGGGTCGGAGCACCTTGACTGATCAAGCCATCTGCGATTGCTTTGGCTTCCTGGCGAGCGTCTGATTCAGCTTGAGCGATATCAATGTCCGAGTATGGAACTCCCAGTGACTTCATCACTTTTAGTTTTTTCTGGAGGATCGCAAAGTCGGTTTTGTCGCGGTAGAGCCATGGGTAGGCTGGCATGATCGAGCCTGACGTGACTTCTCGTGGATCCATCATATGGCGGTAATGCCATAGGTCAGGGTACTTGCCGCCTTCACGCGCTAAATCCGGCCCAATGCGCTTTGATCCCCATTGAAAAGGCCGATCGAATGCCGACTCCTGCTCCCGTGAATAATCTCCATACCGCAAGGTTTCTGAGACCATCGGGCGGATCATCTGAGAGTGGCAAAGGTAGCACCCTTCGCGGACGTAAATATCACGACCGTGAAGTTGAAGTCCCGTATAAGGCTTCATGTTCGGTGCAGTTGTGACATAGTCATTGGCAAAAAATGTAGGCACTAGCTCGATCAGAGTTCCGGCGCCCACGGCTAAGAAGGTGAGCACAGAGAATACCATCGGGAGTCCTTCTAAAACTCGATGAGGTCGATCTCCCAATTGACTGATTGAAACCGGCATGAGTTTAGCAGCTTGAAAAACCTCTGACTTTTCAGACTTGGGTGCCTTAGCTACGGTCATCCAAATATTGTAGAACATGATGAGGTAGCTGATGAGATAGATGCCACCACCGACCGCGCGTACTGCGTAAAGGGGTACGATACGGATTACAGTCTCAATAAAATCGGGGTAGACTAAGTGCCCGGTGGAGTCCATTGCCCGCCACATCAGTCCTTGGGTGATTCCTGCAGTCCACATCGAAATGATGTAAATGAGGGTACCCAAGAAGGCAGTCCAGAAATGGATGTTCGCGAGTCGAGTGCTATAGAGCTCAGTTTTCCATAGTTTGGGAACCATCCAGTAAATCATGGCGAAGATAATGAAACCGTTCCAGCCAAGCGTGCCGCCGTGAACGTGTGCAATGATCCAGTCGGTGTAGTGAGCGATCGCGCTGACTGATTTGATCGAAAGGAGTGGCCCTTCAAAAGTCGCCATTCCATAGAAAGTTAAACCGGCTACGAAGAACTTGAGAATCGGCTCAGTCCTCACTCGATGCCAGACGCCACGCAAAGTGAGGAGTCCGTTGATCATCCCACCCCAACTTGGGGCCCAGAGCATAACACTAAAAATCATCCCAAGAGTTTGGGCCCACTCGGGAAGCGCCGTATAGAGCAAGTGATGCGGACCTGCCCAGATGTAGATAAAGACGAGAGACCAAAAGTGAATGATCGATAGACGGTAGCTGTAAACGGGACGGTCAGCCGCTTTGGGAAGAAAGTAGTACATCAGTCCTAAAAAGGGCGTGGTCAAGAAAAAGGCCACTGCGTTATGGCCGTACCACCATTGGACGAGAGCGTCCTGGACGCCGGCATAGATGGGATAGCTCTTCCACATCGAGACTGGGATTTGAATTGTGTTGATGACGTGCAGGAGCGCTACTGTGATGATCGTCGCAATGTAGAACCAGATTGCGACGTAAATATGTCGCTCACGTCTTTCCATGAGGGTCTTGAAATAATTTACCGCAAAGGTAACCCAAACCACCGTGATGCCGATACTGATGGGCCATTCGAGCTCTGCGTATTCTTTACCCATGGTGTAACCCAGGGGGAGAGTGATGGCGGCTGCCACAATGATAGCCTGCCAGCCCCAGAAGTGGAATTTGCTCAAAAGGTCAGAACTCATTCGGGTTTTGAGCAGTCTTTGCGTCGAATAGTAGATTCCGGCGAAGATCGCGTTTCCGCCGAAGGCGAAAATGGCTGCGTTTGTATGGAGTGGACGAATTCTACCAAAAGTAAGCCATGAAATTCCGAAGTTGAGTCGCCAATCTGCAAGTTGCGAGGCTATAAAAACTCCGAGCAGGAGTGCTACGACACCCCAGACCAGGGTAGCGATCACGAATTTTTTTACGATTTCGTCATCGTATTGATAGGTTTCTAATACTTGTGACGTGTTTTGCATCGTTGAGTCTCTCCTTGATTTAGTCTTCAATTAAAATTCGGTGTGCTGGGGTATCGAGATCGTCATATTGTCCATCTAGACTGTTCAGAATAAATAGAACGATAAAAAAAAGTCCGAGGAGCAAAGTGACTGGAATCAGGATATAAATAATGTTCACGCTTTTAACTCCTGGAAAGCAGATCTGAGCCGACGGGTCCCAGTGAAAGTCGAAGTGAGGACCATGAGTGCGCTCACGGGCATCAATACGGCCGCTAGCAGGGGATCGATCTTTCCAAATAAAGCAAAGCCTCCCGCGACGAGATTGTAGAAGGTCGAGAATAGAAGATTACGTTTGACCACCCAGAGAGTTTCGCGAGCAATGACAACAATCTCATAAATAGGTCGAACACCGGGAGTTCTCAAATAAATGTCGGAAGCTTGAAGGCTGATTTCAACTCCACTTCGAACCGCGATCCCCACGCTCGCTTGTGCTAGGGCTAGTGCGTCGTTCGCTCCATCACCGATCATAAGAGCAGGGTTTTGGGATCGAACCCATTCAGATTTCATTTCGGGTGATGCTTGGGCGATGCAATTTCCGGCTTTGATCCCCACGATTCGGGCGGTTTGTTGGACTGGAATCGTGTGATCTCCAGATAAGATCCAAGGAGTTAGTTCGATGGATCTGAGTTTTTCGACCATCGATTTAGACTCGGGCCGAATTTGGTCGTTGAGTACGATTCTTCCTACAGATTGGTTGTTTTTGAGTACCTCGAGTTCAGTTCCAAGGGTCGTTTGGAGGGCTCTTCGAATTTCAATCAGATCACTTCCGATTCGTCCTTGAATTCCTTGACCTTGGGTTTCCTTGATATCCGTGGGTGTGGGAACCGAGGTTTTCACCCGTGGACGCAGGTATTGAACCAAAGCGAGAGCAATCGGGTGGGTCGAGAGAGATTCGAGGGCCAGAATAGCCGTCTCAAGATCTGCAGGAACTTTCCATTGGACCACTTGAGGTGAGCCAAAGGTCAGTGTACCTGTCTTGTCCAAAAATACAGTTTGAATCTGAGCAAGCCTCTCGAGGACTTCTGGTCCCTTGACTAATACGCCCATCCGAGCCAGTCGACCTAAAGTCATGCTAAAAGCGAGGGGTGTAATTAATGCGAACGTGCATGGGCAGGTGACAATTGAGATAGCGAGCGCTCGATTGAGGCCCTCGGTCCAGGTTCCATGAGGACTGATAAAAAAAGAAAGTCCAAATAGGAAAAGCACTGCACCGACAAAATAGCGTGCAACTCGGTGAGCAAAAATCGTAATTTTGGCTTTTCGCGAGAGCATGCTTTCCATCGACGTCAGGATTTTTCCAATTCGAGATTGAGTCCCGGACTGAGTGACTTGAATTTCAATCGGGGAGTCTAAATTGGTGGTGCCAGCAAAGACTAAGTCCGTTGAGGTAACTCGATGTGGTCTGGATTCGCCAGTGAGAAGAGAACAATCGAGAGAAGAATCTCCCGTGAGAATGACTCCATCTGCTGGAATGGATTCGCTCGGTAGCACTCGAACGCGGTCACCCTGGACGAGTTCATCCACTCGAATGGTGTCATAGGCTTCTCGGGTAGCGTTCCATCTCTTGACTCGGGAAGGAGTGAGGAAGTGCAGGGCACGAGAGGAGTCCGCTGCGATCTGTTGAGTTCGCTTAAGTGCGAATCGGGTCGAGAGGAGGAGGAGGACGAGTGTCGATAGGGAATCAAAGTAGACCCGATCATCCCCGTTAAAAAGATTGGCGATGCTGACAGCTGAACCCAAGAGAAGACCGAATACGACAGGAATATCGATGGAGATCTCTTTTGAGCGAAGAGCTCCCCAGGCGCTACGGTAAAAAGGAGTTGCGCTAAAGAGTAAAACGGGGAGAAAAAGTCCAAAACTGATCCATTTGAAGCGTTCGGCAAATGCTCCATCTGCGCCACTGTATAGCGAGACGGCCAGGAGCATGATATTACCGGCACAGGCAGCTGCTACCGCAATCCGAATCAGAAAAAGGCGATTTTCTTTTTTCTGGAGGACTTCGTGTGCTCCCTGCTTCACGGGATGAGGCCGGTACCCCATTTTTTCGAGAGCGTCGGCAGCTTCAGAGAACTTACCCTTCTCGGAAATTTGAACATGAGCCACCGATGATCCCAAATTCAGTCGGATGGAGGAGACGCCCTCGACGAAATTCGCGACCTTCTCCGTGAGCCACACGCAGGCTGCGCAGTGGACGCCGTCGAGGTAGAAATCCATGGATCGGCCTTCTGACGTTTTCTGTGAGTAGTTCTCAAGAAATTCGGGCTCATCTAAATAGAGGTAGTCTTCGGATGTTTCTTGGCTAGGTTGGGAGTTACGGATTGAGGACGCATTTCTCTTGAGATCATAATAGCGTTGAAATTGGTGACCTTGAATCCATTCATAGACGCGTTGGCACCCTGCACAACAAAACACCCCCGATAGGCGGGAAGGAATCGGATTTCCGCAGTGCTGGCAGAAGGGAGAAGTGATCTTAACCTTTAGCTCCTCCGAGTTTTGTATTTGGAATTCCACGGTTCGGATTGATTTGCACCAGTCGTGCCTATGCAAGTCATTGATTTAATGGGGATGGGACAACCCTCAAGAGACAGAATGTCCCACGGTATTGTCAAAATGTCTCACACCTCGTGCTCATCTAATATTTTGTGACAGGGGGGCTAATCCCGTGTCATAAGTCGAGAAATGAAGGAACTCAAAGGGAGAATAGCCATTGTCGATGACGATCGTGAAATGGGGTCGTTGCTAGAAGACTTTTTGACCAGCGAGGGCTACTCGGTGGTTTGTTTCTCTTCGGCTGCGGACGCCTTGGCACGCTTGTCTCCTCTCGGTAGCTTGGGTCCTGATCAGGCGGTGGGAGATTTAGATCTTGTGATTTCTGATATTCAGATGCCTCAAATGAGTGGTCTTGAGTTCACTCATCAGCTGAAGTCGATCCGACCTGAAATTCCTGTCATCTTGATTACGGCATTTGGGAGTGTTGAAACTGCCATTCAAGCGATCCAGCAGGGCGCCTTTGACTATGTGATCAAGCCATTTCAGCTGGCTGAGATGTCTGTCAACGTGGCGAGGGCAGTGGAGTTTCGACGCCTTCAACGAGATAATACGGCCCTCCGCCGCGAGGTGAGTCGAAGTTGGACCTTGGGCGATGTGATTGGCAAAAGCACCGGAATGCGCGATGTTTTTGATTTGGTCCAACGTGTTGCTCAGGCAACTGCTAATGTGCTGATCATTGGCGAGAGTGGAAGCGGCAAAGAAATGGTGGCTCGCGCGATTCATCAGAGTGGTCCGCGATCTCAAAAACCTTTTATCGCCATTAACTGTACGGCTATTCCGGAAACCCTCCTTGAGTCTGAGCTTTTTGGGCATGCCAAAGGGTCGTTTACAGGCGCAATTCAACGCAAGCGAGGTCTCTTTGAGGAGGCTGACGGAGGCACCCTTTTTCTGGATGAAATTGGTGATATGAATGTTTCTCTTCAATCCAAGCTTCTGCGGGTGATTCAAGAGCGTAAAGTTCGCGCTGTGGGCGATAACTTTAGCCGGGATGTGAATGTCCGATTGGTCGCCGCAACTCACAAAGATCTTAAGGCTGCTATCAAAGAGGGTCGATTTAGAGAAGACCTTTATTATCGCTTGAGTGTCATTCCAGTCGTGATTCCTCCCTTGAGGGAAAGAAAAGACGACATCCCCCTTTTAGCAGACCATTTTTTGCGCAAGTACGCGGCTACGAATAGTACGCAGGTCAATGGTTTTACTAAGCGAGCTATGGCCAAATTGATGAAGCTTCGCTGGGAGGGTAACGTCAGAGAGCTCGAGAATGTGATCGAACGGGCTGTGGTTCTGACTCAGCAACCGTTGATTGATGAGGGAGATATTCCATCAGCGGATGCACAGAGTGCTGAGCAGTTTTTCTCGACGTCGACCCGGGATTTTCCGACCCTCGAACAATTAGAGGCTCGTTATATCCAGGTGATTCTCGATAAAGTGGGGGGGAGAAAAGAACAAGCCGCTCAGATCCTTGGAATCAATCGAAGAACGCTCTATCGCAAGGAAAAAGAATATGGGCTGGCTTCCAGCGAGATGCAAGCAGATGACGAGTTTGGAAAGGTCTAAGTTCGAGACGTTAAGGTTGCAACTTTTGAGGCAATCCAGGCGTCACTTGGTTCATCGAGATTTTCACAGGCAATGACTTTTTTTGACAGGAGCGGGTGCTGCTCGACTAGAAAATTATTGAAATGAAACTTGGCCATACAGGGTCCGGCTAAAAGGATCTGACGGGCAGAAATGAGCTGGCGAGCTAGATCCTCAAAGGAGGGCTTTTTTAACACCTTTAGGTCCTCTAGATTTTCATGTTGGTGTCCTGAGAATTGAAGAATTCGTGCTTGATCTCGATCCATCCAAACTGCAAAACAAGTCATTTATGCTCCATTTTTAAACTGGAGCTTGCAACGAGTGGGCCAATTAAAAAGAATTTATGATTTAAAAATATGTATAAATCCTAATCAGAATTGGCCTGGTGCTTGCTAAATAATTACGCAGGGAGTAATTTATGAAACAAATTCCGAAAATCGAAAAGTTCATGACCCCAATGCCTCATACTGTTGGAAAAGATATTCCAGTTGAGACCGCTTTAGATTTGATGAGGACCCACCGCATCCGTCACATCCCTGTGCAGGAGGGAGGTAAGTTGGTGGGCGTAGTAACAGATCGCGATATTAAGCTGGCTGGCTCCTTCGCTGAAACTGCTCAGCTCAAAGTGGACGATGTAATGACTCCTGATCCATACACAGTTCAGCCAAGAGCAGCGTTGGATGAAGTGGTTGCAGAAATGGCTGAGCATAAATATGGCTGTGCGATCGTGGTCCAAGATAACGGCAAAGTCGTAGGTGTGTTCACCGCTGTGGACGGACTTCGTGCATTTCATGACGTGCTTCGCGAAAACTACAAGCCAGCTGATCACTGAGGCTTATTGTGTAACTAGTTTTTTCCAATGTTGAATGTTCCAGTACCGAATTGCCAGTCCCGACGTCGACGGTAAAACAAAGACTTTCGTTTTTCCGATAGGCGCGTCTTGCAATCCGAAACAGACTGGTCTTTTTAAAAATTGCTGACCAGCATTTTTACTTGTGAAAGCTAAGATCTGCGGTTGATAGCGCTCAATTTTCGCCTTGAGCGATTCTCGATCTTCGTTTGAAAAACTAAGTGTTTCGTCCTGACCAAAACTGGTTTTGCTCAGATCCGTGAGGCCAAGGCCGTACAAGAGAAGCTCGGGATATTCTTGGGGCATGAGTTGCCGAGGAGTGAGTCCGATCTCGTAGAGCGTTTTCCAAAAGCGATTCCCTCGCCCAGCATAGTAGGCCTTGGCGCGGGCGGACTGTGTTCCAGGTGCTGTGCCACAAAAAATAATTTTTAAATTAGGAGCCAGTAAATCAGGTAAAATGATCATCAAGGTTTCGTTCGGGTGATTGAGGGATTTACCTCTCTGTAGGAGATTTTTGGATTTGCACCTTAAACCAGCTCGTTGAGAACACTCTCGACGTGCCCAGGTACCTTTACTTTACGATAGATCATCTGAATTTTGCCGTCACTTCCAATGACGAAGGTAGTTCTTTCGATTCCCATATACTTGCGGCCATACATAGACTTCTCTTTCCAAACACCAAATGCCTCGCACATCGTTGCTTCAGGGTCAGAAAGGAGCTCGAAATGGAGGTCGTATTTTGCTTTGAATTTTTTGTGACTCGCTACTGAATCTTTGCTGACTCCAAAGATTTGATAACCTTTCTTTTTGAACTGATTGAAGGCATCTCGAAAGTCACAAGACTCTTGAGTGCATCCTGAAGTCATGTCTTTGGGGTAAAAATAGATAACGACTTTTTTGCCCTTCAGGTCTTGATGGCTGAACTGATCTCCGGATTCATTGAGAGCTGAGAATCGAGGAAGTCGATCGCCTGCGTTCAGCCCTGTGTCGACTGACAGATCCTTCTTCGGTTTTACGGGTTTTGAATGAGGCGATTTCTTGGATGGTGTGAGTGTTTTTATTGCTTTCATTGTCTTGTCCAATTCTATTTTTTGAGGGGTCAAAGTCTAACTTCGTTCATTAATAAGCCATTTTTTTCGAAGCTTGAAATATTTTCAAGCGTTGTTTCAGCGATGTGTACGAGTGCCTCATGCGTGAGAAAGGCTTGGTGCGAGGTGATTAAGACGTTAGGAAATGTGAGGAGTCTCGCTAGGATGTCATCTTGTAGGCAGGATTCGGAGAGATCTTGAAAGAAAATATTTTCCTCTTCTTCGTAAACATCTAAACCCGCTGCACCCAGGTGCCCATGCTTGAGAGAGGTAATGAGTGCCTTAGTATCGATGAGTCCACCACGGCCGGTGTTGATCAGGTAAACGCCTGGTTTCATTTTTGCTAAAGAGGCCTCATTGATGATGTGATGGGTTGTTTCGTTGAGAGGGATATGAAGCGAGATCACGTCTGAACGCGAGTAGATTTCATCGAGTTGAACATATTGGACTCCAAGGGTGATGAGATCCGGATTGGGTTCAAGGTCATAAGCAAGAACGTTACAACCGAATCCTTTCATGATGGTGGCCATGACAGTTCCGATTTTTCCTGTTCCGAGGATTCCTACAGTTTTTCCAAAGAGATCAAAGCCCACGAGTCCTTCAAGAGAAAAGTTGAGCTCTCGGACCCGCGAGTTGGCGCGGGTGATTTTTCGATTGAGAGCAAGGAGGAGGGCTACTGCATGCTCTGCAACTGCGTGAGGAGAGTAGGCCGGCACTCGAACGACTGGGAGAGCGAGTTTTTGTGCTGCGCAGAGATCGACGTGGTTAAAACCAGCAGATCTGAGTGCGATGAGTCGAACGCCCTCGGATTTGAGGATGGTGAGCGAGGCTTCGTTGAGGCGATCGTTGACAAAAGCACAAATGGCCGGGAATTGGGAAGCCAGCTTGGCGGTTTCTGGCGTGAGTCGAGACTCAAAGTAGGTGATCTCATGGCCGAAGCGAGTGTTGACTTCGTCAAAAGCTTTTTTTTCAAACCGGTGCATGTCAAAGAATGCGACTTTCATTTGGAGCCTCCTGGGTGATTCGCAGATATCTCTTTAACAGAGGATCAGGGAGTGCGAAACTCTATCTATGAATTTTGCTTGTGCCAAAAGAATCTATAAGAATTCAAACTTATTCTGGTTATTATTAGTTGGGATTATTCTGCGGGTATTGGTTGCTGTGACGCGGAATGACCTAGTTTGGCCGGATGAACATTTTATGACGCTGGAGCCCGCTTCAAAAATTGTATTTGATCGAGCTTATCTAGCCTGGGAGTGGCAGGAGGGGTATCGAGCTTGGACTCTTCCGCTCCTCTATGTTCCTGTCCTTTTTATTTGTAAGATAGTCGGAATTACGGGGGGCTTGATTCCTATCTATGCTAGCCGACTTTTTACTGCCTTGATCGCAGGATGGTCTTTGCTGAAGTGGGATGAGATTCTCCGGTTGGCTCGGTTGCGCCCCTGGGCTAGAACTCTCAGTTTTGCAGGGCTTGCCCTAGGTGGTCCCATGGTTGTCTGGGGGGTTACGTGTTTAGGTGATCACTGGTTAATGATGGCTTGGATGGCATTAATTCCAGCCATCTATCGTCTCAGTTCAAGAAGTTCAGACTGGGATTGGGTGAAAGTTGGGCTGCTTGCAGGGATGCCGATCCTCATTAAATATCAAGCTGGGATCTTTGCATTAGCGCTTGGGCTTGGGTTTATCTTTCAGAGGAAGACGCTCCGTCAGTTGATTTTTTTCTCGTTAGGGGTGCTGGTTCATCCGGTTTTGATGGGCCTTTTGGACTGGATGACTTATGGGCAGCCTTTTTCTTCTTTGATTCAGCAGGTTTCGAGGGGGGAGGAGACCTCCCGGTTTTACGGCGTTGATTCTTGGTATGATTATTTTCCTCGCTTGTTCAATGATCAGGGGGTCTGGTTATTTGGTCTCCTGGGTATTTTACTTGGGGTGTGTTTAGTGCGTTGGCGAGCTACGACCCGATTTGTTGCGATCCGAGGGCGATTCCTTTGGATGGTTCTCGGGCCGGCGCTTCTTTATTTTCTTTTTCACATCCGCATCCCACATAAAGAGACCCGCTTTCTTGTTCCGATTCTTCCGGCTCTTTATTTTCTGGTTGGGGTTGGCCTCCATCTCACTCCTGGGCTGGTTTTTCTCCGACGACTGAGTTTTAAGTGGTCTTTGCCAGCTTGGGGGCGGCCGCTTTTAGTGGGAGTGCTTGGCGGGATTTCATTTTTTTGGATCTGGAATACGCCGACCTACCTGACTTCGGTTAATATTGCCCCCTTGGAGGCGCAGGTCTACCGTCTTCAAAAGTCATCAGTTGGGGGTAGTAGTTGCTTGCTCCTCCTAGATCACCATTGGTCTTGGACCCGGGGGCGACTGATTCTAGGAGGCGGGGTGGATGTGATCGAAAAGCATGTGTCTGAGATTTCTCCGGGCCAGGATTCAGGGTGCTTCTATGCAATCTTACCGGCGAGTAAAATGTCTGAGTTTCAGGCTCGAGTTTCGTCAGGTTCTTGGACTTTTGTTGAAAGCACACCCAGTGGGTATGTCTTGCTTCAAAAGTTTCATATTTAAGGATCGGTGTCAGTAGTGCTATGAGAGTAGCTATGACCCCAAATCCAATTTTAATTCAGCCGCACAGTTCAACCGAGATTCTTTTGGGTTGGAACAATAATGAACGGTACGCTCTCCCTTATAGCGAGCTTCGCTTTTACTGCCCTTGTGCAGGGTGCGTGGATGAGCATACGGGCCAAAGAACCGTGGAACGCTCCTCAATTGATCCTGAGATTCGCCCTACCGGTGTGAATCTCGTAGGACGCTATGCAGTGGCTATCACCTGGAGCGATCGCCATGATACAGGGATGTATCACTACGAACGGCTCTGGGAGCTTTGCCAGAAACAGGGACGGAAGCTCGAGTCCTAGGGCAAAAGCCGATGTTTCATCAGCTCTCGTTCTTGGCTGCTGTCTCTATTCAGATTTTTTGGTCGATGCTGAGCTGCTAGATCCCTTCTTATAGTCGGTGGTGTACCAACCTGAGCCTTTTAATGCGAAGGAGCCAAGGCTCATGAGCTTAGTCACGGGAGCTTGGCAGTCTGGGCAGGCGCTCAGAGGCGCTTCTGAGGACTTCTGCACCACTTCAAAGGTTTTGTCACAACTTTCACAACGGTATTCGTAAAGAGGCATACGGTAAAAGTAATGATCGATTTCCTTCTGTCAATAGACCTCGCTTATTTTTTGAGTTAAGGTCAATTAAAACAGGGGAGGTTCAGCTATGTCTCAGTCTTCAGTGCGCCCAATTTCAACCGCTTTTACTCAACTTTTAGGATGCGATTACCCGATTATTGGGGCTCCTATGTTTCTGGTGAGTAATGCGGAGCTGGTTTCTGCGGTGAGTTCAGCAGGGGGGATAGGGGCTGCTCCTTCTCTCAATTGGCGAACATCGGCGGAGTTTCGTGAGCAAATCCGTAAGATTAAGCGGATGACGAACCGACCTTTTGGGATCAATCTGATTGTGAATCAGGCTAATCCTCGTGTCGCTCAAGATCTCGAGGTTTGCGTTGAAGAGCGTGTTCCGCTGGTCATTACCTCTTTGGGGAACCCAAAGGAGACCATTAAAAGGATGCATGCAGTGGGTGGCAAAGTTTTTTGCGATGTGACCAATCTTGCTTATGCCAAAAAAGTTGAGGATCTGGGCGCAGATGGCGTAGTTGCTGTGGCTTCTGGAGCTGGTGGGCATGCGGGCCCAATTTCGCCTTTGGTTTTAATTCCTTACCTCAAAAAACATCTCAAAATCCCGGTGGTTGCGGCAGGCGGTATTACGACCGGTGACCAGGTTGCAGCTGCGATTGCTTTGGGGGCTTCAGCCGTTCAGATTGGAACTCGATTCATTGCCACTCATGAGAGCGCCGTAGACCAGGCGTACAAGAACGCCATCTTGAATGCAGAGCCTGAAGATATCGTGATGACCAAAAAGATTTCAGGCACCCCGGCTGCAGTGATTAGAACCCCGTATATTGAAAAACAGGGGCTCGAGCTGAACCCCGTTGAGGCCTTTTTGTTTAAGCACCCTCAGACCAAGAAGTACATGAAGATGATTCGAGCTTACCTGGGCTCTAAAGCTCTCGAAAAAGCGGTTGCAGGCCCAACTTGGAAAGAAGTTTGGAGCGCTGGGCAGGGCGTAGGACTCATCGACAAGATCATGCCTGCTGCTGACGTGGTTGCGGAGTTGGTAGAGGATTACTATAAGACCTGCGAGCAGTTGCCGCGGTAAAAAAGAGCTCCCAGTCTCCTGAGTAGGCTGCCTTGACTCTTACTTTCGGATTGCTTGAGGAAAGCCGCTTCGTTTAAGGGCGTTGACGATGAGTCTATCCTGAATTTGCGCATTTGTATTTGCTGCCCGGGCTTGCCGGAGGGCTTGAATTTGCCTTCTGACCGTTGGGTCTTTTGCGATTTGTTCCTTGGTTGCGCCACCGGCTTTGAGTTCAAGTGCTCTCTGTTGGAACGCTTTGAGGCCTTCATCTTTAGCTTGCTGAGTTTGTATTAGTCGGGCTCTCACTTGAGGAGCTTGTGCTAGAAGTGCTTGCTGGGCCTCTCTTAACTGATTTGCGATTTGGGCTCTTTTGGTTTCGTCCATTTTTTGTTGCTTCAATTGGCGGGTGGCGCTCTCCGCTACATTTTTGGGTGCGCTTCCTGGCTGGAGAAAATTTTTGACTGCGCCTTTCCATGTCCGTTGTTGCCCAGCTTGTGTCCCTTTTCCTGAGTAGTCGTGAAAGCCGGCATAGGAATCCTGCGCATGGAAGGGTGAGAGTGCAAAAGTTAAGGTAAAGATTGAACCCAGAATTGTTTTAAATCGAATCATCTCTTTTTTCCTCTTCAGAACCTTTGATCTTAATCGTAGCAGGTTGAATTGATTTCGGCCGGAGCCCACTAATAGGCTACTATTGTAGATTCAATTAGTCAATTAATAAAGTCTTTCAATTTAATATTTGACTAATTTGATTTTTCCGTGTAGGGTCCGGTCGGACGGCTTGCCGCAGTGGTGATTATGATTTTAAGACCTCATTACATCCTTTCCAGTTCGGTTTTTTTGATCTCAGGATTTTTTCTCAGTTTGTTTGGTGCTCCGGTGGTCCGGGCACAAGCTTTGGTTCCATCTTGTTCAGATCCGAGTGGTTTGGTTGAAAAATACGAGATTGATCCACGATTTGAGCCAAGACAAAGTTTCGATCAAAAGACAACACCCACTTGCTTCGCTCAGTCTTCAACTTTTCTTCTTCAGTATTTAGTGAATTCGCACGGAGATTGGCTTGGGCAATCCGCAGCAAGGACGCCTGACCTCTCTGTGGTCGATGTAATCGCTCAGGCGAATCAAAATAATTTTTTGGATGGAGGTACCTCCTTTGAAGTTTTGCATCGGCTCAGAAACCACCGAATTGCAGTCGATCAGGGACTTGATATCGAAGCAGTTTGGGAATTTAATTCTGAATTCTTGTTGCAGTCTATTTTTCAGTTTCAAGAAAGGCCTCAATGGCTTATTCGCGAATCACTTCCAGAGAAACTCAAGGAATTGATTCCTGAGTGGGAAAAAAAAGTAGCTGCTTTTCCTGGCGTTGAATCGTTGGATCAGACGCCTTATCAGTTTTTAGACTTTGCAATGGAGCCTGAAAGGGTGAGTCTGCCGCCTTTTAATCTTCACGTTTTTGATCCCTCTTCAGAGTCACTGAAAGTTTTTGTCGGTGACTTAAGTGAAGATCAAGAAACTATTTTTCTGAAAGCCATTCATAAGTGGTTTCAGACTTCGGGTTCTAGCGTTGTCCCTCTTGAGGCTACTTATTGTGAGGTTTACAACGATTCAGAACAGGCCTGCGAAGGTCTCCATTCGATTACGTTGGTTGGTTTGCGGACACATTGCGATCTTGAGGGGCACTGCTCAGATTCGTGGCGCGTTCGAGGGAGCTGGGGAGGGGAAAAAGATGGGTGGTTCGAGGCTTTACCTTTGGCTCGAGCAATTTTGGCAGGACATGCGAGTTTGTCATATATTCAACCGTGTTGGGATTCAAAAAGGTCCGAGCGCAGACGGACAGGGGAAAGCTGCTTGCCTCAGATCTTGGGGCTCACCTTAGATCGTGGAAACAGGTATTCTGCTTCCCATCCACTTCATTATCTTGCTTCAGCCCATGACGAAGATTTATTTTTTGAGCTGATCGAACAACTTAGAGTGAGTGGTCAGCTCGACACAGAAATTAAAAAAAGGGTAGAATTTTCGAAAACATTAGGACACGTGGCTGTGTCGAGTCAATCGAATCGAATTTTGACTTGGATTGCTAAAAATTACCCTGAGGTTTTATGGGGATTAAGTGAAAATAATAGTAGTGCCGCCCATTTAGCTGTTTCTTCGGGGAGTCTGGACGCAGTCAAAATTCTCTGGGAGTGGGTACCTGGCCTGTTTAACGTGAAAGATCAGGGGGGGTTTCTCCCTTCTGATTGGGCAGCGCTGAAGGTGAATCTTGTATTACTTGAAAATCTTCATAAACTGAATCCGAAGTTGATCGTGACAAAAAATGGACTTGGATGGACCCCGCTAGAACTATTGAAGATTGAAGATCGAGATGCCTATCGGCGGTTTAAAAAAACAGTTTATCCTTGGTATCAAAGACTGTGGAAAAAACTAAAAATCAAATCGTAATTCTAGTCCCTACACTGAGTAGTGATCACAAGGGTCGAGATGTTGTCTACACTTCCAAGATGATAGGCATGTCTTACGATCATTTCTGCGATCTGTTCAGGCTTTGAGAGATCTAAATTTGCATGAATAATTTTGTTCAGATGGCTATCGGTTCGAATGCCGTCATGGACTCCATCACACTGGAGAATAATAGTTTGGATCTCTTCTTTTATCAGGTCGAGGTGGGTAATTTCCGGTTTTCTAATGAGTCCATTACAATGCCAGTCGCCGAGGGATCGAGCAATAGCAAGGTCACCGTTCACTCGGGGTGTATTGCAGAACTTCTCGATCGAAACGTCTCCCCCGGCTCTGAGGATGGCGGCGGCGTCCTCCATAGGTCGGTGATCTCGACTCATTCTGACGATTGAACCGTCCCTTAAAATCGCGTGGGCGCGGGAGTCCCCCAAGTTGATGAAAAAAATCTGCTGATCTAAGAATACGGCGATGATTGCAGTAGAGCCTGGGAAGTGGGGTTTTCTCTTTAGGCTTTCGTTTGCGGGGCCTAAATCTTGACTGAGAAGGGTGTCCAAATCTGCGAGGTTTTTGAATTTGATTTGAGACTCTTCGGGTGCAGACTTCAATTCGAAGGCTGCCTCTAGGGCTAGTCGAACCTGCTCGGGATCCAAAATTTCAGAGGCCGAGAGCCTAGAAAGAAAGTTCTCGATCACCATAGGGGCATATCCAGCGGCCCTTTCGGCAATTTCGTACCCCCCATGCCCGTCAAAAATTGCAGCCATGCCGAATTCAGCAATATTCTGTCGAGCCAAGCTATGTCTCGAGTCGCACTTCCAGAAGTGAAAAGACCGATCTTCCATTTTTGGACGTTTCCCTAGCGCCTCGGACTTGCCCAGGACAAAGTAAGGTCCGAACTGGGACAAGCGTTCGGTTTTGTGCATTTCAATCCGTTGTTGGTTGAAATCGGCCATGGAGAAAACAGGCGCCTCTCTGGGGGCGCGACCCAATTCATCCATTTTCTGTTGATGTTCAGCCCGCTTTCGATTTGCGATGAGGGGTGAGTCGCAATGAGATTCAATTTCGATGAGAGCGTCTAGCTCATTCAGCTCTTCACCGAGTCGATCTAAGAGTTCAGCATAAAAAGGAGAGTCTGAGATCTCTTTCAATCTCTTTTTAAGGATCTGGACAACATGGGGATAAACGTGGTTGCTGAAAAGTTGAAGAGTCGCCTGCATTTTCCGCTCTTTCAGAGAAAATCCCGCGAAAGAGCCATCAAATTCATTAAAATCCGGAGATTTCAGATCGTCGTGCTGGATTTTTCCCTCGTTTGTGAGGTCTTCCTCGATGAGGACCCAGAGCTCCATAAAGATCTTTGAGCTGATTCTTTTTTCAGCAATGATCTGCTGGGCGTACTTGCATTTTACTTCTGGTGACAAACTCGCAGCGCAGGGGCTTGTTTCTGCAAAAGAGAAGAGCAGTGCAACAATGTTGAAACCAATCGACCGGAAAAATTGCATAAAATACCAATATAGGTCTGAGTTAAGGCGCGATCATCTCATCGGAGATGCAGCCCGGTTGAAGCGGTGAGGACTCTAACTCGTCGATCTAAAAAGGTCAAGAAATGGTCCGGGTTACGCGTTCTTAGCCCTGGGCGGCTTCAAGCTTGCCAAGTCGATGAGAAGAAACGAGCTCGACCGTGCTAGCTTGAGGTCCCTCCTCGCCGGCTTCTTCGCAATAACGGACTTCTGTTCCCACCGTGAGCTGTTCATATTGGCCGTGTAAGACACTCTTGCTGTTGAAGTAGATTTCGCGTCCGTCTTCGGTTTGGATAAATCCAAACCCACCGTCGTCGCGGATCAGTCGAACTACGTGGCCACGGGGGGGGTGATCAATCGTTTTGATGTCGCGACGTTGTCGACGCGCATAGTCTTCGAGAGCTCTCCGCGCAGCGTCGAAAACGTCTCTCATGCAGACGTAGACATCCTTGTGTGCCTTATTCAATCCAGCGTCGCGACTGATTGAGATTTCTTCTCCCGGCACGCGCAAATCAACGTGAATATTAAATAAATTTCCCGTGTGATGGTGGCGATTGGCTTTCGACACAACCACGCGGCAGCTAATAATTCGAGGAAAAAACTGGTCGAGGCGCTCGACCCGTTCACGAATTCTAGCCTCTAAAGTATCCGAGTGATCGACCTCTTTAAATGTAATTTGTAGTGGGACTTGCATGCTTGGGATCTTGCAGGTGGCGTTCCAACGCGGGCCGTTAATTGAGGCGGTCTTTGCTGCTCGCAAACGTCATGTAGAGAGAAGGGAGTAAGAAAAAAGCCATGATTAAGTCGGCAATTAGGCCTCCCACAATGACGATAGCCATGGGTCGTTGGGAGTCAGATCCGATTGCATGAGATAATGCAGCAGGAAGAAGTCCAAAGGTAGCGACTAGGGCTGTCATCATGATTGGTCGTAAGCGGCGGCAGGCTCCGTCGATCACGGCCTCTTGGGTAGGCAGTCCTTGTGCCCTGAGTTGATTGATATAGGAAATCAGTAAGACCCCAGTTTGAATCGAAACTCCAAAAACTGCTAAAAATCCGACTCCAGAAGATACACTGAAGTTCGTCCCGGTGAGAAACAGAGCCAGGACTCCGCCCACGCGGGCTAGAACCACGTCGGCCATGATCATGAGCGCCCATTTGAGGGTGCCGAACATGAAGTACAGAACAAAAAAGATGGCCAGCACCGTGAGTGGGACCACAATCGCAAGACGCGCTTCGGCGCGCCGTTGACTTTCAAATTCTCCAGTCCATTGAAGGTGATATCCGGTGGGTAGGCTGGCCTTCGTTTGGACTAACTTTTGGGCCTCTTCGATCGTGCTTCCTAGGTCTCGTCCCCTGATACTGAACTTGATGGCGATATAGCGACGGTTGCCTTCTCGGTAGATCATTGAGGCACCTTCGTGGATCTTGAACTCAGCGAGCTCTTCCAGGGGTATTTTGTATCCTTCGGAGGTAGTGATTAGAATCCGTTTGATTTGTTCAATGGTGCTTCGGAACTGAGGAAGATAACGGACTACGATATTGAACCGTTTTTCACCTTGAGTGACTTGCGAGGCTACTTTTCCGCCTACAGCAGTTTCGATGACATCCTGTATGTCAGAGATATTGAGACCATACCGGGCAATCGCATTTCTGTTAATCTGAATATTAATATTAGGTTGACCAAGTTCCTCAAAAATCCCTAGATCTTGGATGCCAGGAACCTGGGCAATTAAGTTCTTAAGCTCGGTGGCTTTTTGAGAAAGAACGAAAATGTCATCCCCAAAGATTTTCAGAACTAGTTCTCCTTTTACGCCAGACATCATTTCCTCGACATTGTCTGAGATGGGCTGAGAAAAATTCCAAATTACGCCTGGGATTTTGTTGAGTTCCTGGTTGATCGCTGAGATGAGTTGGGACTTGGTTTTGTATTCCTTGCGCCATTCAGCTTTAGGCTTAAGATCTAGAAAACATTCGGTGTTGAAAAATCCGGTAGCTTCGAGCCCGTCGTCAGACCGACCAATTTGACAGACGGTGATGGGAATTTCTGGAAAATTCATGATTAATTTTCGGGCCTTCGCTACGGTCGAGTCTGCGAGAGGGTAGGCGGTGCTCGCTGGCAGGGTCCCTCTGACCCAAATGCTACCCTCGTCTAAATGGGGGAGAAACTCTGATCCGATCGGACCTCCAAATGCAAGATAAAGAGTGAGGGCAAAACTGGCGAAGGAGATTCCAAACACCACTCCTTTTTTGTTGAGAGCGAGCGTGAGGATTTTTCGGTACTTGACTTCAATCCAATGAATGATGGGGTTATGCCACTCCTTGAGTTCGCCTTTGAGGAAGTAGGTGGCCAGGACCGGCACTAAGGTCAGCACTAAAATCATCGACCCAAAAAGTGCAGCGGCAACGGTCCAAGCCATGGGTGAGAACAGGCGCCCCTCCACTCTCTGTAGAGTAAAAATGGGCAGGTAGGCAAGAATGATGATTGTAATTGCGAATGAAATCGGACGAGCCACTTCGTGGGCTGCATGAGCAACGAGCTGAAAAATATCTTCTTCGGCTTCTTGTCGTCGCCTCTCCTTGTGACGAAATATGTTTTCTATCATGACTACAGCTCCGTCAACCACCATGCCGAAGTCTAAGGCGCCAAGAGAGAGTAGATTGGCAGGAATATGACGTAGCTCTAGAAAAATAGACGCAAAAAGGAGCGAAAGAGGAATGGTTGCTGCAACGATCATCGCGCTTCTGAAGCTGCCGAGAAAAAATAGTAAGATGAGAAGCACCAGAAACATTCCCGTTGCCATGTTTTCTTTAACTGTTTCCGTGGTGAGCTGGATGAGATGGGAGCGGTCTAAGTAGGGCTTGATTTGGATGTCTTTAGGAAGAACGGAAGAATTTAGCTCGTTAACCTTGTCATGAATGCCATGGAGAACTTGCTCGTCATTTTCGCCGACTCGTCCCAGGATAATTCCTTCTACGACGTCGCTCCGATCATCAATCGTGCCATCGCTTCGTCTTTCGGCCATTGATACTTTACCTAGTCTGGGCCGAGAGCCTTCGATCACTTTTCCGAGATTGGTAATCCGGATAGGGGTGCCTGACTTCTGTGCGACAATGACGCGTTCCAAATCGAGAATCGTATCGGCTTTTCCAACCCCGCGGATATTGAAAACTTGATCGCCGCGATTGATAAATCCACCGCCAGAATTCTGATTGTTATTACTCAATGATTGGACCACTTGTGAAGCGCTGAGGCTGTAGTGAGTCAGATGGAGGGGGTCGATGAGGACTTGAAATTCTTTGACAACACCGCCGAAACTCGAGACGTCTGCAACACCGGGTACTCCCCTGAATTGTTTTTCGAGTTCCCAGTCTTCAAGCTCCTTGAGTTCTCCGACTGAGCGACTCTTGCTGTCTAAAATATAAAAATAAAGCTGGCCAACGGGGCTAGTCATTGGTCCTAGAGTGGGTTGAACGCCGATTGGCATAGTCAGCCCATTGAGTTTTTCGAGCACATATTGACGGGCCTGAAATGCGGGCGTTTGCTCGTCAAAAATCAGCGTGACGACAGAGAGTCCGAAAAGTGATGTGGACCGCAGAGATGTGTGGTGTGGAACCGAGTTCATCTCAATTTCGAGTGGCACTGTGATCTGTTGCTCTACTTCCTCGGCGGCATGACCTGGCCATTGGGATACGACCTGAACCCAGGTGTCTGCGATGTCAGGATAAGCCTCGATGGGTAGCTTTTTGAAAGAAATTGTACCCCAGATCATCAATGCTCCGGAGAGAGCTAGGATCAAAGTTCGATTCTTGAGTGAATAGGCTACAATTTTGTGAATCATTAAAATTCCTTAATCCGAAACTTCTCTTCAAGGGTGGGACGAGTTCAGGGCAGCAAAGAGCAAGAGGGCGCCCTCTGAAACAATTTCGTCTCCTGGCTGAATCCCCGATTTAATCTCCGTCATCCCGTTTTGTTCAGTTCCTATTTGTACAGGGGTGAGCTGGACGCTCAAACTGTCTGAGCCCTTTTCTAGTGAGTTCGAGCCCACTTTTTTGAAAACTGAAATCTGATCGCTAGAGCGAATCATGGCTTGGGCGGGAATGAGGATAGCTTGCCGGCGCCTCAAAATGAGGTTTCCCTGAACATACATTTCTGGTTTTAACAGGTTTCGACTGTTGTCCATGAGTGCTCGAATCTTGATGGTTCTGGTTGATGGATCTACGACGGGACTGATGAATGAGATCCTTCCGTAGATTGGGAGATCGGCCTCATCCGGCTTAATTACGACCTCTTGGTCTTTTTTTACCCTTTTTATATCTTCGGGGTAAATGTCGCCTGAGAACCAGACTTTCTTAAGATCAGCACTTGTGAAAAGTGGATCGCCTAGATTCACGAGATTCCCCACAGTCGCATTTTTTGAAACTAAAAACCCATCGCGAGGAGCCCTGATAGGGAGGAGTTTTGAAAAATCAGATTGATCCGAAGCCAGGCTTTCGATGTCTTGTGGGGCCAGGCCCAAGACCTCGAGCCTCTTTTTTGACATTTGAGTGAGCTCTTTCAAGTCGTTTGAAATGGAAGCTGGAGATCTAGTTTTGGAGCCTTTTAGAGCCTGAAGGTATTCTTCGCGGGCGGCAGAGAAGTCGGTGCTGAAGATTCTTGCTAAGAGTTGTCCTTTTTTAGCATATTCGCCCGAGGCGAGATTGACCGATTCAATTCGACCAGTGACTCGGGCGGGCACGACTTCAGTGCGATCTTCAACGATGCTAATTTTACCCATTAAGGTGAGTTGCTCTGGGAATTCGATTGATACGACCTGAGTCTTTTTGATGTTGGCTAGAACTTCAGAGCTAAGCCTAATGGTAGTGTCATTCACCTTTTCGTAAAGTTTAACTTCAACGGGAGGCTTTTTGCAGGCCCCGAGGAGGGCACTTGAGATAAGAGTTGAAGCGAGCAGCCATCTGGGTCGAATACTCCAAAAACTGATTCTTTTTTTCACTTTAAAGGTCCTCACCGATGAGCTGGCCGAGTGTTGCTCGGGTTATTAGATAATTGATCACTGCAGCACAGTAATCTCTTTGGCTGTTGCGACGATTGATAGCTGCTAAAGATAATGACGCAAAATCGACCTTGCCGATGGAGTAGTTAGCTAGAGCTAAGCTAAATGATTGCTCAGCGAGGGGAACCAGTCGATTTTCGTAGTTTTCAATTTTTTTTGCTAATCCATCTAAAGTTTGAAGGTTCGTTTCAAGAGAAATTCGAGATTGAAACTGGACTGACGTGAGATTGGCCTCGGCAGCTGCGTGATCGTGGGATGCTGCGACAATCGACTCTCGTTCATTGACAAGAAACCAAAGTGGGATTGTCATTTGAATTTGAGCCAGATAGGTATGGTTGATCTGCTGATCGTTGATGTTCACTGGGGTGGCGCCTGGTAGGTTGTAAAACGTTGTTCCCACCTGAAATTGAAAATCTGGAAGAAGAGACATCCAGGCTAGCTTACGGCTTTGATCTGCAGCTTGCGCTGTATGAGTCGCTGCTCGGATTTCGGGACGATTAGATGCCATTTTGCTTTCAAGCTCAGGTCGAGAAAAGGAGCTTGGAGTCACTTGTGGGATGGGCTCGATTTCGAGCGGCTGCTCTGCTGCATGACCCAGAAGGACATTTAATTGGGATTGTGATGATTTTTCAGCGATCATCAAATCGTTTAAATCATTTTGAGTAGAATAGAGGCTGACTTCGGCATTGAGATAGTCGACCTGCGTAATGCTGCCGGATTCGTAACGGCGTTTTGCTACTTCAAGAATTCTCTCATAGGATGTTTTTTGCGTGAGGCTGATTTCAATGTTTTTTCTGGCAAGTGCAAGTTGATAATAGGCTGTCTTGATGGACGTGGAGACTTGGAGTTGACTCGATCTGAGTTGGGAACGAACTGCTCCAGACTGCTCTTGAATTGCAGAGTGATTCATCCATGCTTTGCCGGGAAATGCAACTGGCTGGTTCAATTGGAGGACGGTGCTCGCTGCAGATCCTGGCACTAATGCTCGCGTCATGTCACTGTAAGTAATGGAGAGTGAGGGTGTGCTGGGCGCTAATGTCTGACGAGTCTTTGCCTCCAGTGAGTCGATTTGATTCTCAAGTGAGCGAATATCTGGATTGATTTTTTGTGCCTGTTCGATAGCCTCTCGGAGAGGTATGGGGGTTGCGAAGGCGGGATTTATACAGGAAAAAATTAAAGAGACAGAAGCTGTTCCCAGGATGAAGAATGAGGCGCTTGCTAATGAGGACTGTTGGAAGAATTTTTTTTCAATTTTAGTATTCATTTTTTAATTAAATTTAATTTTCGTATATTTTTAATTTAAAAAGAAAAAACAATTTAAATATGCTTAAAAAACTTTACCATGAAAAAATCTTTATCCACCGCAATAAGTGTAAAAAATCGAAGTGTGCGGTGCGCTAGAGTGTCAATTTTTAGCTAAGTCGGTATTTTTTTTATAGGTGCGAAGCCGAATAAATGCAGGGAGGGCAATCATTGCCGCTAGGACGCATGTGACTTCTCCTGCGACTGCGAGGGCGCCGAAACTTACGAAGCCCTGATTTCGAGCGATGAGCAGAGACACATAGCCTGTGATGGTTGAAAAACTACAAAGTCCTACAGCGCTGCCTGTACTTCGGATGACCTGCAAAATCTCAGCGTTTGGATCTTCCCGATAGCGTTGAAAAATATTAACGCCATAATCAACTCCAATTCCAAATGTAATAGGAAGCGCGATGAAATTGAGGAAATTAATTTTAATTTGAAATCCCAAAATGATCCCTGCCAACCAAAGCACACCTAGGCAGAGAGCAAAGAGAACCAGGCCAATGGTTTTCAGATTTCTAAAAAGAAGGACAACCAGAAGTACCACTGCGCAAAATGCGAACACCGTGGCTTTTGGTCCGTCTGACGAGATTGCGCTGACCATGTCTGCTACAACTGCGTTGGATCCTGCCACGGGTGCGCCAGGCTCGATTTGATCCGCAGCCTCTCGGAGCGTACTGATAAACTGGATTAAGTTGTTTCCATCTGCCATTTCTCCGTGAGAGCGCTTGGGGTCAATCACGATGAGTTTACCTATTGATCCATCTTGCTCGCGAAAAAGTTCGGTGATGAGTCCAGGGAGTTCTTGATCTGTGAAGGGCCGTTGGCTCTCTGGAGTGAGAAATTGGTCTACTAGTTGGCGATCTGATGCGGACAGATGTTTGAGGATTCGGGGGCTGAGAAAGCCTCGGATCTGAGTGAGGATCTTGATTTTTTCCTCTTGTTGGCTTGGAAGAAAGTCATCCAAAGTTTTAACAGTCTCAACCAAATTGCCCTCAGCGTTGAATTTTGCTTGATTCTTGAGGATCTCAGCGATTTTTCTGGTGTCTTCTCGAGTTCGAGGGAGGATGACCACGGGCCCCAGATCTCGTCTTAAAATTTCATCGACGTATTTGTAATGATGAGCGGCTCCGTGGGTAATGCTGTCGCGGTTTCGGAGGCGAGAAAGGTCTGTTTCGAGCAGATCGGGAGTAAATCGGCTAAAAGTTAAAACTGAGACAATAGTTAGGCCCAGAGAAGCTGCAAATAGAGCTTTGGGATAGGCTTGTATGGCACGAGCGATCAATCCTGCTAAATAAGGCTTAGGAGGTCGAGGAGATCGACGGATGAGTGAAGTTTTTCGGTCGAACAGGAGCAGAAAAGCAGGCAGAACTGTATAGGCACTCACCCAGCAGACGACCATCCCGATGAGGCCAATGATTCCAAATTGTTTGAACCCACGAAACCCCGTCAACATAAGTGATCCATAGGAGAGCCCTGCGGCTAGGGCGGCTGTCCAGGTCGACGTCGCGGTGGTGGAAATCGCAATTTGGGTTGCGATTTCTGTTGTATGCCCGCTGCGCCGCTCCTCTAGATAGCGAGCCAGGTAAATAATACCAAAATTAATCCCATTACCGATGATGATACTACCCAAAAAAGCCGAGTTGGCGTTGAGGTAGCCGACAGCAAAGTAGGAAATTCCAAAAGTCCAAAGTGTGCCGACGATCAGACTCATCATGAGAGCGAAGGTAGCTCGGAGAGTTCGATAGAAAAGGAGCATGCCGAGCCCGACGACCAGGGTGACGATGATGGTCGAGATTTCTAAGTCCTCCACCAGTGCGGTCTGTTCCTCGATTAAGGTTTCAACGTCTCCAGAGTAGCGAACTTCTAGGTCGCTGCTGTAGGTCTTGGGTTTTAGAACCTCGATGGCTTTTTCTGCTGCCTCTTTGAGTTGCGTGGCACCATGAATTCCGGTGGCCTCGCCGGGAAGTTTGATTAAAATTAGTCGCCGGGTTTGGTCGCGGTTAGCATAGAATCCATTGGGGAGATGATCAAACCCTGAAAGATCCTTCGTGTATTTTTGTCGCATTGCCTGAAAATCAAGGTCAGGCTCAGGTAAGGCGACTTCTTTGAAGATGTTGAGAGGATTGTGAAGTTCAGTCTCGTAATCAATTTTATCTCTGACGTAGTCTCGAATTTTTTTAAGGTCGTTGAGATCTAAGTAAAGAGCCTGCCGGTCCCTAAAAAACTTGAGCTCGCGATCGATCCGGTATTCCACGCCAGCGCTAATGGATGGGGGCAGTTTTTCTAACCTGTGTGCCAGATCGACTACAAATTTTTTGCTGGCATCGGTATTCGAGGAAAAGACGAGAATTGCTAAACTATCGATCGACCTGAGTCTGCCAGACACTTTTTTGAGGTCAATTACGCTCCGGGCCGAGGTGGGTAAGAGCTCGTGAATGTCGGTCTTCAGATTCTTATAAAGCTCTACGGAGTAGTATCCTCCGACGATCGCCAAAAGGGTGCCTAGGATTGCTACGAATTTTGCTCGTTGAAGAATGAAATTCGAGAACCAATTCACAGATGAAAGTCCCTCTTCCTGATTTTTGCTCACGATCATCTTGTAATTATCAGTAAACTGGTTTTAACTACTGGATCGTGAGTCCAATTAAAACGATGACTTATCTTATCACGCTTTTGGGTGATTTTACGATCTTTGTCTATGATACCCTTCGTTCGGGGAGGCACCTATGGCGAAGACGTGGGTTTTTCCTTCGTCAATGCGAGTTTATTGGAGTGGACTCCACTTTGATTATCGTAGTGGCGGCTCTTTTCATGGGGGCAGTGCTAGGATTTCAGCTCTACACGTCGCTCCATCGCTTAGGGAGTGAGTCCTTGTTGGGTGGGACAGTTGGGGTAGCACTTTTTCGCGAACTAGCACCTGTTCTTACTGCCGTGATGGTGACTGGTCGAGCTGGGGCTGGAATGGCAGCCGAAATTTCAAGTATGAACGTCACCGAGCAGGTCGATGCTCTTGAAGTCATGGCGGTAGATCCCATTGAGTATCTCGTTTTTCCTCGGGTGGTGGCTGGCTTTTTGATGCTTCCTATTTTGGCATTAATCTTTACTGCGATTGCCTCGCTCGCGGCCTGTTTTGTTGCCTGCGGCATTTTAGATCTTCAATACATCATTTATTGGAACCATTACCTGCATGTGGTTGATCGAATTGATATTGTACACTGCGTGGTGAAGTCAGCTACGTTTGGTTTAGTTCTAGCTTGGGTAGGGTGTTTCTGTGGATTGCGGGCTTACGGCGGTGCTCGGGCTGTGGGACAAGCAACTCGAACCACCGTAGTTGCGACTTGTTTATCGATTTTACTCAGTGACTATCTGTTAACGGCTATGCTACCGCTGGGTTTAAAGCAATTAAAGGTGACTTAAGTATGGATACATCGAAATCAAGTGCCTCGACCCAGTTTAAGGTGGGTATGTTTGCCCTTCTGGGACTCTTTATGGTTGCGGCAATGACTGTTTTGGTCAGCAACAGGCCGTTTTGGTGGAAGCCCTGTCAGTTAGTTAAAATCACGGTGGACGATGCTTCGGGTCTGAAAGCGAAGTCCCCTGTGCGCTCCCTGGGAATTGATATAGGATACCTCAAAACTGTGACCCTTGAAGAAACTCATGTCACTCTTGGAATTTGCCTGACTGCCCCAGTGCAAGTGCTGCCTACGACGCGTGCCTACCTCAAGGGAGAGGGATTTTTAGGGGATAAGTTTGTTGAGCTAAGACCTGTGAAATACCTGCAGGCCACTGAGACGGCCTCTCAGCCGTCGCCCGTGCCGTCAGAACATTCGAGCCTCTTTATGCGCGCTGTCGGGTTGGCAGGCGGTTTAATTGAAATTCTTGTTCCTTCTGCCGAAGCGAGCATCGGGAAAGTTTCGCCTCAGTTGGAGACTCCCACACCCCAGTCTCCGGTTCGATCTCGCAGAAATCCGGCTGCAAAGAGCGGCGAAGAGATTCCTGTAGGTGAAGAGTCTCCTGATGTTCAGCACTTGGTCCATCGTGTGGATGATTTGGTCCAGCAAATTAGCGGTCTCACCGGAAACCTACGGCAGGCAATTAATCCTGATGACCTGAAAAAAACTATGAAGCAGCTCAATTCGACATTAGAGAGCGCTTCAAGAACGCTGTCGCCCGAGAGTGGCCTGAATCAGACTGCTCAGCGAACCCTGGCCAAGCTAGAGGATGGGATAGAACAGTTACGGGATTTGATGACTCGAGTGAATAAGGGCGAGGGTTCTGTGGGTATGTTGCTCAACGACCCTATTTACGCTCAAGAAATTCACACAGCTATTAAGAATCTTAACCTTTTGCTGAATAAAGTGAGTGCCGTTCGGTTTACGCCGGATCTGGGTGCGGTTTGGTTGTCTGCTTTTAACGGCGCAAGAGGATGGTTCCATCTGGGGATTTGGCCTAAGCCGAATCGGTATTATCTCTTGGGGATTGGGAGCGACAGCCGCGGACGTGTTTCGAACACGACTACCTCCACGACTGTGGGTGCAGGAAGTCCAGTTCAGGTGACCAGCCAGGTGACTGATTTTACATCCATGTTTCTTACTGCAATGATGGGTAAAGTTTACCATGATCGTTGGGATCTTTCCTTGGGGCTCCTTTATGGAGACGGTGCAATTTCATTGAAATACAACTTTGGTCCGCAAGACTGGGTCGATCAATTCCAGGTCGGCACCGATGCCTATATTCACGTGGGGTTCGGCCTGAATGCGCGTCTCTACGCCAATGTTCAGCCCTTTAAAAGCGTGTATGTTAAAGCAGGTTTAGAGCAACTCCCTTTTATTACGCAGGGGAGTTCGGTGAGTTATTTTGTGGGTGCTGGTTTGTCGTTTGACGATGAAGATATCAAACTCTTGTTTGCTCTGAAGTAAAATGGCTAAAAAGGCTCGGACTCGAACCCAGATTACTCAAAAGTTTCGCCGAAATTCTGCGAGGATCCAGCGCTGTACTTCTCCCAACACGACTTGGCTAGTGACGGTTTCAGGTCATGATGTTCCTGGTATTACTGCTGAAGTGACTGGGATTTTGGCACGCCATGATGTTGTGATTTTAGATCTAGCTCAAGCTGTGATTCAAAAACTTTTGTCGCTTTCTTTCTTGTTTCAGACTTCTCCGACTCGACACGATGAAGATCAGATCTTTCAGGAAATTTTGGAGAGAGGGTCAGAACTTGGACTCAAGATTGACTTTAAAAAGATTCCTGTTGGTGCCGCGAATGCCAAAATTGAAAAATCAGTGCAACACTATGCTGTCACTTTGATTGCGGAGATCGTCACCGCGCAGTCTCTCCATCAAGTAACTCAGGTTCTTGCGCGCCGAAAACTGAACATCGACGTAATTAAGAAGTTGAGTGAAGATCATTTCGGGTGTGTTGAAATCCTCGTCTCCAGCACGCAGGGTGTGGACGAAACCAGCTTGAGAAAAGAGCTTCTCGAGATTGCGAAGAATCAATGCGTGGACATTGCGCTGCAGGCCGAAGGCCTATACAGGCGGGCCAAGCGGTTAGTCGTTTTAGATATGGACTCTACCTTAATTCAGGGCGAAGTGATCGACGAACTCGCGCGCGAGCGAGGTGTTTTTGATCAAGTAGCTGCCATCACTTTGCGAGCAATGCAGGGTGAGATGGATTTTGATGAGAGCCTGCGACAACGATGTTTATTGCTTAAGGGACTCAAAGCTGAAGATTTGATTCGGGTTTATGAAAAAATCGAAGTCACTCCAGGCGCTCAGGATTTAATTCGAGTTTTGAAGCGCCTAGGTTACAAGATCGCTTTAATTAGCGGTGGGTTTACTTTTGTGGCAGAGCGCTTGAAAGAGCGCCTCGGAATCGATTTCGTCTATGCGAACACGCTCGAAGTTAAGAATCAGACTGTGACGGGTTTTGTTCTACCGCCGATTGTAAACGCCCAACGAAAAGCAGATTTATTAGAGGTGATTGCTCAGCAGGAGAAAATTGTACTCGATCAAGTGATCGCAATTGGTGATGGGGCCAACGATCTTTTGATGCTGGAGAAGGCTGGTCTTGGAATCGCTTTTAACGCTAAGCCTGTGGTGAGAGATCGAGCCGATCTGGCTTTCAGTCAAAAAAATATGCGATCGATCCTCTACTTGCTTGGGCTTTCTGCGAGGGATGTGGCCCAGGTAGTTCAAGAGGACGCCTAAAAAAACTTTCTCGTGCCTTCGTTTTAAGGTAGGGTCGAAAGTCGTTTAAACATTTCAAAGCGAGTAAGGATTAAGACCATGGAAATTGCACTTTTCAGTTTGGATGGATTCATGTTTTTGCTGAGATGGCTCCATTTATTTTTTGGGGTCATTTGGATTGGACACCTTTATTATTTTAATTTTGTTCAAGGCGCATTTTTTGCTGAGACCGATGCGTCGACCAAATCCAATGCGATTCAAAAGTTAGTGCCACGTGCGCTCTGGTGGTTCCGTTGGGGTGCAATGTTTACCATGTTGACTGGTGTGATCTACTTAGCGACCAAAGGCCATCGCGATGGTTTTGAGATTTTTGCGACCTCTTGGGGCGTAGCGATCTTGACGGGCTCCACGCTGGGGCTTTTGATGTGGGCTAACGTTTGGTTTGTGATTTGGCCGAATCAAAAAGTCGTTATTGCTTCCGCCACTCAGGCAGCAAGCGGTGGGGCCGCACTTCCTGAGGCTGCTGCAGCTGGAGCGCGTGCTGGTGTCGCTTCTCGAACCAATACCTTATTCTCCATTCCTATGTTGTTTTTCATGGGCGCCGCAAGCCACCTTCCGATGGCAGTGAACCCGAATGCCAATCTCTGGATCATCACGGGCGTATTTGCCGTGATCTTGGGTGCATTGGAGTTGAATGCTCTGAAAGGTAAAACAGGCGTCATGACTACCATTAAGGGTGTTGTGACCTCCGGCTTCAGTCTAGCGGGTGTTCTTTATATTCTGATTGAGGTTTTGACTAAGTGATTCGACTTTCTGGAAGGGGGCTTGCCCCCTTCCGTTTCCTTTTAGTTCTATCCCTGGGTTTGGGGCTACTTTCTTGCACGAACAATTCTGGGGGAGGAGCTTCTGCTGAGCCCAAAAGCGCAGAAGCCATTCAGGCCGCACTCGTTAAGCGAGGCCGTTCTGTTTACCAAACTCAGTGCATTGCCTGCCATAATTCGAATCCGCACAAGCCCGGTTCTTTGGGACCTGATGTCTATGGTTCTTCAAAAGAGCTCCTTGAGGCCCGAATCTTAAATGGCACGTACCCTCCCGGCTATACGCCTAAACGGGAAACGCATGTGATGGCACCGCTGCCTCATCTCAAAAATGAGATTGATGCGATTCATGCCTATTTGAACTCGAACTAGCGAAAATCGAGCCGACCAGGCTAAGCGGGGGCACCCGGTTAATTTCCGGACTCTTTCTCTTTTTTGCACGAGGAGTTCGTCGATCCGTCAGTGTATATTTCCTCCCAAGGAAGCACGCGAACTCCTGATTCATTCCAACCCTCTGTTAGGGGTGCTAAAAGTGTTGTGGAGGAGGTCGGGTTTTTCTTTTGAAAGGCTTTCAATAATTCAAGGTCTGTTTTTTTTACGGACTCTCGATCGAAAATCTGAAAAGCGCGAGTCTGACCCCCGAGTTCCTCTTCTACCAGGTGAATGAGCTTTTTCCCCGTTGATCGGTAGTAAAAATAGCTGTTGCGCTTTGAACCCGAATAGCCATTTTTAGACATTCGCTCAACAGCTAATGAGATGTGAAACTGCCTCATTAAATTGGCCCCAAGATGTGTTGCTACTCCCGAGTCGAGAATTAAAAAAATCGGTTTACCTGTTCCTGAAGGATGAGGTTGAAGCGGCATCAGAACGAAAAGTTCGATAAGTGCTTTAATGTGAGTGGCTACCTTTTTTGGATTAGCGCGGGTGGCGGATGCTAGCGCTGCTCCTGTGGGTTCCTCCAGAGTTGCGCAGTTTCTTAATATAGCATAGGCAAGCTCGCTGTCTAATTTGAGGCGTTTGAATTGGAAAATGTCTCGCTGGCAAGTCAAGTCGATCCAATCTTGGAAAAGGTCACTTCTTACTTGAGTGTCTCGCGAAAATGCGATCCCTGGCATCCCTCCGGCTTCAAAATGTTTGAGGAGTTGTGAGCGTGTAGGTTTGCTTATTTTTTTATCCAATCCTTGTATTTCTGAAAAATTCATGGGGTACAGGCGAATTCTTCCCATTCGTCCTGTGAGGGATTCACGAATATTTTGAAGGATTGAAAACTCCGTCGAGCCTAAGAGTAAAAAGGTTCCTGGTCGTCGGTTTTCATCCACCAGCATTTTGATTGTGTCAAAGAGCGCAGGTGCCTTCTGAGCCTCATCGACGATAATAGGATGCGCATCTTGATAGGAGGCTAAAAAAGTTTGAGGGCTTTCTTGTGCTAGCTGACGCTTGGCGATGTCATCGAGCGTCATGTATTTGGCGTTTTTTTGGAGCTTTGTCAGGATTTCGCGAGCTAAAAAGCTTTTGCCCGTTTGGCGAGCGCCTTGGATAGCAACCACAGGTGTGAATTTCAGGCGTTTAATCAGAAGGTTTAAGACTTCGCGAGGTCGAGAGTGCGGCATGGTTCAATTTTAACCCCCCTTGATTTTGGAAATCAATTCCAAAATCAAGGGGGGTTAAAATCAGAGGTACGATTCAGGTCGGGGCAACGTTGAATGTCTCTCTGTCTCGGGTAAAATTGACCGATGGCACCTTCGTTATGCTGCGAGGTATTGCCTTACGTCAATCTGCACCCCGTTGCGGGCTGCATCTCTGACCTGACTGAGTAGCTTTGTTGAAACGTCTTCCGTGAGATAGTTTTCACCACAGGTTTGACAAACTTCAGCAGGAACCCCTCGAATAATAATGGTGGCACCGTTATGATCAAATGATGCCGTCATGATTCCTGGTTTTGTTTCGCCATGTTTACAAATGACGCATTTCATTTTTGTCTCCTCTCAAAATCTGTTGTCCATTGGTCAACGTCAGGCTCGTATGCGGTGATGATGATCAAGGTGTGATTTTTTTGATCTTCAGCAGCTACCACATGAATTGGACGTGGGCCGTTAAAGCCTAACTTAAGAAAACTCGGGAAGGGTTGGTCATCTAGATATTCCTGGATGACCTTTCCGCCGAAAATAACTTGTCTAACATCGGATTCCGAAATGTCGCGTTCAATCATTCTCTGTAGGGCGTGAAATCGATAGATGAGTTTTTTGTCCAAGGTGATTCACTCCTGACCTTGAGCTTAATTGTTCTGGGAACGGTCTACCACCTTTTTTTCGGCTCGTGTTTGCTCTCAAAGGGCGCATTGGGGGACGGAGCCAATTTAGGTCTCCTGTTCAGCACTTAGCTAACTCGGTGTTCTAAATTCGCTTTGTATCAGCCTCTTAGTCAAATGAGTCGGATGAAGAAGTGAGAGTTCGACTGGTGGGATCTGCTTGGTTCTAGAGAGGTCCGCGATTCTGCAGCTTTTTAATGAAGATAGTCGTAATCTTGATTTGGTTTTATGAAATTTGGGCGCACTAAATCCCTCTCCAGTCTGGATCCGAGGAAAAGTACGCTGGATTGAGTTTTGAGGCGGTCCACTTAGGTCGGTGAAGCTCGGGCACTAGCTAGCGATCTGGCGAAAAGCTGTTCCTTCAGGTGGGTTTCCATTTTTCTGACCCACAAAGCATCACCAATGAAGTGACTTAAGAACTGAGTCCAGCTGACGGTAAACTGCTCAAGGTATTTGCGAAAGAGGACCCGATAAGCTCGCTGCCTCTCTTCGGGGGTATTTCCTAGGTCGACGTACCATTGAGGTGGAGTGAGGTGTTTGGTCCATGCATCGACTATCCCATGGGCGTAAAAGCGGTAGGAGTTCCAGAAGAAGTATCTGAGCTTCTCGAGTTTCACCATCCCTGCACGGATGGGGTTTGCTTCGATGTAAAAATGAACCCTCATTTCTGATTCGGTACCGCCTATCAGAGGAGTCTTTGGGCGCTCATTGGCGACTTTGCCCGAGCGTTTAAAGACTCGATTGAAGCGCATTCCAAAAGTGCCGTGAGCAACTCGCATGAAGTGAGAAAGCTTGGATGCTCCGTTTTGGTAACTCATTTGTTGGTGAACGTGATTACTCATGAGGCAGAATGAGTGGATCTGGACCGAGTTGTCTGATCCCCGGTGTTTAAGGCCGTAAATCAGACTTTGAAAGAACAATTCTTTTGCCCCGTTCTGCTCGAGTAGGTAGGCACTGTCGTGACACTTCCAAAATAGGTGAACCATTCCGGTAGGTTGAGATAAAACTTGATAACGGGATACACGCATAGTGCGCAGATCAGATGAAAGAAGTGCGCCAATTCAAGCTCCGTCCCTCTCATCGGCAGCGTGGTGATTTTGTTTTTGTGATCCTTGCTCTTGTCTAGATTTAATTGACTAAATAAGTAAAGTAATTCGAGCCATCATCCGATACTCTCTATAAGGGAGTTGTCAGATGAAGATCAATCGGATGGGATTGCTGGTCATTTTGGGGTTGCTGAGTCCTATTTTGGTGGCTCAAGTCCTGGCGAATCGATCCAAGAATAGCGGGACTCAAAGTGTGCCGCCCCGCGTTGAGTCAGGTGAGAGGTCAGTCGCCAGCATTTCAATGCTTGGAAAAGGTCAGGGCGCCTATTTAAAGCCCGGCGAGCAAATTGAATATACGTTTCATTCGGTACTGGGCCTCACTGAAGCCGAACACCGTCTTTATCATCCCAGCGGGCTAAAATTTGGCAAAATGAGAGTTTTGGATGAGGCTCCAGCTTCTGTTTATGACCCGCAACGCTTGCCCTCGAGCATTCGGGAAAATAGCTGGTACATGCCGACCACGCTCGAGCTTTTTAGATTTCCAAAGGCGGACTAAAAAAAAGGGCCCTTGACTCGCTAAAAGTCAAAAGCCCTTTCATTGATATCGAATTGAGATCAGTTTATGCGCGCGCAGCGGTCCACAGGTCGCAGAACGACTTGTAGTTTTGTGCGATTTGCTGGATGGCTTGTTCGCGAGTGCGAGTACCGTCCTTCACGCTCTTGAGGGGTTCCCAGAAAATCGTACGGCCTACTGCAAAGCCGATGACTCCTGGTACTTTAGCAGCGGTGCTTAACCAGTGTCTGACTTTTTCAGCGTTTTCGCCGCGGCCGAGCAAGATGATGCCCACATGGGAGCGTCCGCCGGTTCTGGCTTGTGCGACTACTTTTTTCCAGTCTTCGATATTTTCGATTCCTTCGAGCTTCCAAACGTCGGCTTCAACGCCATGGTTTTGGAGTTGCATCATGGATTCGACCATGAGTTGAGGGCGCAGTTCGTGGTCGTAGCGAGCGGTGCTGCCGTCAACCGACTTGAGCTGTTCTGCGGTCGCTGGGACCAGGAGTTCGAACATATATTTGATTTGGTTCGAGTGGCAAAAGTCTGAGAGTTTCTTCAAGCGCTCAGCCTGGCGTTGATTGCCAGTGTGATCGCCCTGTGGGTTGTAGCGAACCAAAACTTTGACAAAAGTTGGGCTGAATTTTTTGATATGAGCACCAAACTCAGCGCCATATTCAAAATCGAACTCGTCTTGGCCTGACTTTTCGGCAGGGCAGGCGGTCATGTAGCCGTTTGCTTTGCAGTCCAACAAAACTTCAGATCCAAATTGTTCGTCGGCTAGAATGCCAGCTTTTTCAGTGGGTACGCCAGCTTTGAGGGCGACTTTGAAGCCTTCGTAGATCATCTGTTTGTAGCTAGCAATTTCACGTGTTTCTTCGGCGGTGGGGGTTCTGCCTTTGATCCCAAAAAGCTTCTCTTGGAAGGAGCCTCGATGGTCAAATGGCATGATGTAGAGGTCACGAGTGAAACCAAGGTCTTTTGGAAGTTGAGTTGAGTTGGACATAATTTAAAGCTCCTTTTTGTCCCCTTGAAATATAAATTCGCGGCGAGAGTGTCAATTTTTATTTGGAGCGCCGGATTCGGCTCTGGTAAGGTTTCGAGCATGATTTCAGTACATCCACCGTCTGGTTTCCGAGATTTCTTGAACCAAGAGGCAAAACGCCGTCTTTTTCTGATGAATCAGATTTCCTCTGTCTATCAATCGTTCGGTTTTCTCCCTTTGGAGACGCCAGTGGTGGAAAACCTCGATCTTCTGCTTGGCGGAGGCGGAGGAGAGGAAAATGAGAAGCTGATCTTCAAAGTTTTAAAGCGCGGCGATAAACTCGCCGAAGCTTTGCCATCAGGGGATGAGAACCGAATCGCAGAGTTTGGATTGCGGTTTGATTTGACTCTACCTCTCTCGCGCGTCGTGGCGCTCCATCGCGGAAAAATTCAACTCCCTTGGAAGGTCTTCCACATGGGTCCAGTTTGGCGCGCTGAGCGCCCACAGAAGGGCCGGTACCGAGAGTTTATTCAATGCGACGTCGACATCATCGGTGCCAAGGGGATTGGTGCAGAGGTCGAAGTGATTCAGGCGGCAGCCTATGCGTTGCAGTCGGTAGGTGCGTCTGGCTTTGAGCTGCGATTGAATGATCGCCGATTGATTCAAGCCATGGCCGAGAAGTTTGGGTTCACGGGGTCTAAGGTCGATCAGTTTGCTGTCATCATGGACAAGAAGGATAAGGTCGAGATTCCTGTTTTGATGGAACAACTCGCTCAGGTTCTGGGCCATGAGTTACCTTCAGGTGTGCAAGCAGTGCTCGAAGGGCAGATGTCCCTCGATCAAGCGCCCGAGTTTCACGCCCAGGCAGGTCACGATCTGCAAACTTTAGTTTCTACTCTACAAGCCCTGAAGTTGCCTCTGACTCGAATTGTTTTTGATCCATCTCTGGTGCGCGGGATGGGGTACTATACGGGCCCGGTTTTTGAGCTTCGTCATTCCTCTGCGGGTTATTCGTTCGGGGGCGGAGGTCGATATGACCGCCTCATTGGTCGGTGGAGCGGGCAGGAGATCCCGGCATGTGGGATCAGTATCGGTTTTGAGCGGCTAGTTTTGTTGCTTGCAGAGTTGGAAGCTCAGGCTCAGTCTGATTCATCAGTCTTGTTTTTCCCTGTTTTCGATGAGTCGCTGAGAGCTCCAGTTTGTTCTTTGGCGTCGGAGTTGCGGGCATTGGGAGTTTGTGTCGATGTCTATCCGGATGCAGCGAAGATCAAGAATCAGTTTAAATTTGCATCAGAGCAGGGCTATCGATGGGTTTTGATTGCAGGCGAAACTGAGTGGGCCAGTCGAGTTTTCAAGGTGAAAGATTTCAAGACCGGTGAGGAAGTTGCAGTCTCAGCAGAGACTCTGAAAGATCATATCTTTAAGGTTTTGAGCCAGTCGAAAAAGTCTTGAGTGGATTCGCCAATCCAACAAGGTTGGAGGTGGGGGAGCCCCGGAACTGGGGTTTCCACCTCATGGCGCTCAAAGCTGGTCAGAACGGCGGCAGCTGGGATTTCGGCTCTGAGTGCGGCTTCGAGTCCCGTGGGTGAATCTTCAATCGCAACGCAGCTGTCAATACTCACTCCGAGAGATGCTGCCCCCATCAGGTAGGGTAGGGGATCCGGCTTACGTGCTCGGGCGTCATCTCGCGAGATGATCTCATCAAAAAAAGGAGTCAGCTTGAGATGTTCCATGGTTTTTCGGAGTTCGTTCCGTCGAGCATTGGACACGACGGCTGTTCGGACTCCGTTTTGCCTCAACCATTCCAAGCCTTCGTACACGCCCGGAAAAGTGGATAGCTGTGTTTCCATGGAGGCGATATAAAATTCGTTTTTTCGATCTGCGAGTTTGAGAAGTTCGTCTTGGCTTGGGTTGTGTTCTGGGCGATGAGTGAGAAAAATCTGCCGCATGATTTCTGGTGCAGTTTTTCCGATCATCCCTTGAATGAGTTCTAAATTTCTTGGGAGATGAAGTTCATCCAAAAGTTGCATCCAGGCTGATAAATGGATAGGTTCACTCGCAACTAAAACGCCATCAAAGTCAAAGAGGACTGCACGGGGACGTGAAGTAACTCGGGCTGAGTAAAAATTTGGACGAGTTTGATGAGGAGTCATATGAGTATTTCTGAGGACAATAAACTAAATTCAATTAAAATTCTACGAATTTCGTCGCAGGCTACTTTGCCGACTCGAGCCCATCCGGATGATGCGGGCTTAGATCTCTACAATTTAGAAGATGTTCTCCTCGAGGGGGGGCAAGGGAAAGTTGTGAAGACCGGGATTGCTCTTGCGATTCCTACTGGGCACGTCGGGATGGTTGCCGATCGATCGTCGCTCGCGAAAAAAGGAATTAAGTCAGCAGGTGGAATCATTGATGCTGGCTACCGCGGTGAAGTTCATATTGTTTTGTGGAATTTGTCTAAAGAGGCGGTTCAACTCAAGTCGGGTGAGCGGATTGCTCAACTTTTGATTTTGCCCATCGCAACCCCTGCTGTTCAGGAGGTCCAGACTTTGGATGAAACTCAGCGGGGCAAGAATGGATTTGGAAGTACCGGCCGCTAATTTGAGTAGCTGAAGATGTGGCCCGGAGGGCGAACCTGTTAAACCTCCGGGCCACGTTGCGGAACCCTGTTCCGCTTCTGGATCTTATTGCAATCAGCGAGCCACAAAGAACTTTTGGGCAAGCTGAATGTGGGCGACTTCTTCTTCTGCAATTTTTCCGAAGATTTGCGCACTGACCGGGTCAGTAGCTAGCAAAGCTTCGTGAAATCGGACACCTGCCTTGCGACCTCGCTCTTCAGCACTTGCCATGTAAAGCGCAAAATCTCGTGCAGAAGGACAGGTGGTGAGCGAAAGCCAGAGCTGATCCGAGACGCGGCGCCCGTGGATTTCGAGCTTGAGCTCTGCCATTCGATTGAGGAGCCAGTTCATGTGTTTGTTTTCTTCTGCTGCGAGGTCGACCCAGGCTTTTTTGAGTTCGGGAGCGGCATCTTCATAGTGTTCTGCTGCCCAAAGAAATGCATCGCGAGCTTGGATTTCTGCGAACGCGGCGGATCGAAGTCGGTCTCCCACTCCTTCGATTGTGGTGAGAGCACGAGGGATGTCCCCCTTTTCGCCGCTGGGTGCCACACAAAAAGGCTCCCAACTGGGGTGCGATGCAGGGCTTTGCAGTCTAGATTGAGTTGAAATCTCTAACGTCATTTTTGGTCTCCAAGGTGACAAATCAGCTCAAAGTGAGGCTGGCTCACCGGCATGACAGAGAGTCGTGATTGCTTAATGAGCACAAGGTCTTTTAAGCGAGGATGACTTTTCAATTCGGACAGAGGGATTGAGCGCGCAAAAGCACGGACGGGTGCGAGGTCGATCTGAACCCAATCACCAGGTTTTTCTGGATCTGGGTCAGCGTAGTGGGCACGAATGACCTCCGCTAACCCAATCACGGCTTTGTCGTCGCCGCTGTGGTAAATGAGGGCCTGGTCACCGACCTGCGCTTGCTTCAGGTAGTTTCTGGCCTGAAAATTACGCACTCCATTCCAATTGGTTTTTTTATCCTGAATGAGCTGGGAAAAGTGATAGGTGTGGGGCTCAGTTTTTAATAGCCAATAAGAGTGTACCATGGAGTCGTTTTCGCATAAGATGCCGCCCATGGCAAATTTCGGAATTCTTTTCTTATGCTTGATTGCAGGGGTCTTGCTTCGTCGTAGCCCCAAGTTTCCCAAAGAAACGCCCGGCGTTCTCAATCAATTTATCTTACATATCTCGTTGCCGGCCATGATGATTTATCAGTTTCACCGGGTTTCTTTTAGTTCCTCTGCCATTTTTCCGATTTTGATGCCGTGGCTCCTATTTTTATTGAGCTACTGTTTTTTTAGGGTGATGGGCCAGGCCTTCCATTTGACTCGCAAACAACTGGGAGTGTTGATTTTGACTGGAGGGTTGTCAAACACCTCTTTTGTCGGATTCCCTTTGCTCGAGGCTCTCCTTGGACCGGATTCGATCTCAGTGGGGGTGTTGTCGGACCAACTAGGATCTGTGTTGATTTTACCCACTTTGGGTCTCCTGGTGGGCTCCCAGTTTGCGGGGCGTTCGTTTTCCTGGAGCCATTTCTTTCAAAAAATTTCGAGCTTTCCGCCGTTTTACGCGCTGATCGCAAGTCTGCTTCTCCGGGGGGTTTCGTTTCACCCGGCTGTCGATGAAATGCTGTCCCGGTTAGCGGGCACGATCACGCCCCTTGCCTTAGTTGCTGTTGGATATCAGCTCAACTTCTCCCCTTCGGTGATTCAGCGTTATCGGTCCAAACTCATTTTGGGCCTGGGTTTTAAACTCCTCTTGGCGCCAGTTCTTTTTTGGGGCGGGGCCTTGATTTGGTACGGATCGGTTGCCAGAGAAACTCAAATCACTCTGCTTCAGTCATCCATGGCACCTATGATCAGTGCTGGCATTCTGGCGGTCGAGTTTGGGTTTGATGAAGAACTCGCAGGCCTGATGGTCGGTGGTGGAATTACGCTGTCACTTCTGACTGTGCCGGCGCTGAATTGGTTTTTGTTTTCTTGGATTCTTGGATGAGCTGAGCTCCCAAAAACAAAAGCGCGGCGTAAATTGAGCAGGAAATGAGATACGGGATTTCCGGCGCAATCGTAAAAGTCATGAGTCCGCAGAATGGGCCCAGCGCTCGAGCCAGGCTTCCGAGTCCTTGGGAGACTCCGAGCGTGCTACCCTGCTCCTGCGCGCTGGCTGCTTTTGAAATGAGCGAAGATAAACTCGGGTTGATCAAGCTACTCCCGATCGCCATGGGGAGTACAATCAGGAAATAAAGAGGGTAGCTGGGGCTCCAAGGGAAAATAGCCATCACGACGGAGCTGATTCCTAAGCCGATGAGTAAGAGTTGGCGCTCGCCGAAACGATCTACCAGCTTGCGGATGAGTCCGCCTTGGATCATCGCTCCGACGAGTCCGGCAACCATGAGCACTAAGCCAGTGCGATAGCCCGCTTCGCCGGTTTCAAATCCAAACTTGGTTTGAAAAAGCAGCGAGAAAGTCTGTTCCATCGTGGAAAACGCAAAGGTCACAGCGAAAAATGTGAAAAACAAAATTCGACGGTCAGCGTCTTGAAAGGCGTGGGCGAGCTGGCGGAGGTTCGACCATCCACGGTTCTTTGGGGCGGCGTCCGAGTTTTCACGACGCTGCTGTCTGAGCTCGATCGGATAACTTTCAGGAAGTCTGAACACTGCAAGAAGCGCATTGAGTCCACAAATCACTGCTGCGATTAAGCCAGGGGCTGCTAATCCGAGTTGAGCCGAGGCTATGCCGCCGAGAGGCGGGCCGAGGGTAAAACCAATTCCAAAAGCGGCCCCTAATAAACCCATTCCCTTGGCTCTATCCTGGGGCGTGGTGACGTCAGCAATGTAGGCTTGGGCAGTTGAAATATTAGCCGCACAAATACCTCCCAAGGCGCGGGAGAGCACGAGCCAACCGTAGCTGGGCGCGAGGGCAAATGCGAGGTAAGAGAGGGTCGAGCCGGCTAAGGAAAAAAGTAAAACGGGACGGCGACCCACTCGGTCCGAGAGAGCTCCCCAAATCGGCGCAAAGAAAAACTGCATGAGTGAGTAGATGCCGCCTAAAACGGAGAGCTGAATGCCAGAGGCTCCATAATGCCGCCCATAAAGACCGATGAGCGGGATGACCATCCCAAATCCAATCAAATCAACCAGCACGGTCGTAAAAATCACAAAGAGCGGCGAAGAGGAGGTCTTAGGCTTGGCGTTCATAGGCGTGTACTCTAATGGCTCTGGCCCTGAAAGACAAGAGGAGCGGCGAAGATCGATGGTCTAGTTCCAAACGCAAGAGGCCGTCCCGTTTCGAGCACTCAGCCATTTGGACGCTTCAGCTCCTCCGACGGCTAATATGCCTTGGCAAACACACAGCCCATGATTTGCGGTGAGTACGACCACGCCGTCTGAATCCTTGTTGCATGGTGGGGCAGAGGCTGGTGGGGTATTAGCACCCGTTCCTGCAGCCAGGTGGGTTAGAATGACAAAGCCACTGCTCACTTGCATCGGCCCGTTCACTTCTAGGGCGGCTCCAGGCCATCGGTTGGGGTCGTTAAAGCTTGGTGTTTTTCCCTGGAGTGGCCGATTGACCGGTTCTGGGTTGCGCCCGATTCCTACACGACCATCGTCAGTGACGGTGAGTAATTTCGTGCCGTCGGCATTTTCGATCAGGAGTGCCGCACTGATGTCCGAACCAGCTGCGCCCGCATCAGGGCCTCGAATGAGCAACTGACTGTTGAGATCGGGTCTGGGTCCGGCAGCAGGAATCCCCAGGGCTAGGCTCCCTCCTTTGGTGTCGCTCCCGATAGAGACCTGAGAAGTGGAGTAGGGACTAAATCGCAGTTGTCCTGTGATTTTGGCCTCACCTCTGTTGATCGCATCTCCAATTTCGAGATTAGCGAAGTTGGGGGTTGAGGTGATTACAGTCTGGGTTGAATTGATTCGAGTCGTCTGAGTTCCATCTGATTTTCCGAGCTGTATCGTCCCTGAGTTGTTGATTGTGAAAAGTGGATTTGCGCTGGAGTCATCGACTTGCATGACCACCGGAGATCCCGCTACGCCAGAGATGTTGAGTTGTGCCGGGAGTGAGGTGGTGAAAAACCCAGTTTTTCCTGGTGTTCCTCGGGAGACAGTCAGGGCATTTCTTCCTACGATGACAGGCTCGGGCAGATTACTGAAACTGAAACCAGCAGCGAGACTCAAAGTGCAACTGTTGGGAGGATCAGCATGGACGGGTTCAAGGAGGATCAAGGCAGCCAAAATCCAGATGCATAGACCGAAGGTGAGTTGAAGTGTACCGGCATTTTTTCTGCATTTTAGATCAGTCTTCATGGTGTTCAGCTCCAAACACAGGCAGTGGCGTCAAGGCCGTTGATCCAGTTTGTTCCGTTGCAAGTGCAAATCACGTAAAGCGAGGTCAGAGCCAGAGCGCCTGTGTTGCTGGAGTCACACTGAAATGGAGCTGATAACAGGGGCTTAAAGCGGATGGAGGTGGAAGAACCCTGGATTTTTACGGTTCCACCGACGTCAAAGACGACGCTTGGATTTGTGGGCTGATCTTGGTTCAGACCAACCCAGCCGCCAGTTGAATTGGTTTTCACATTGAGCAGAGTCCCTGTGCCACCATTTTTATGAATGGTCATGACTGAGGATGGGCCAGTGTTATAAAAGGAGTCAGTAGCGGTTCCCTTGACCGAAAAAGTGGGTGTGAGTCGAGAGGAATCGGTCGTTGATGGTGGCGAGCCGACTTGCATTCCAACTGGTAGAACGACGGTAGGCACGTTAGGCAAAGTTGGGTTTGTGTTGATTGAGAGATTGCCATCGATTTGAGTTGTGCCGCTGCTAACAGTCAGCGATTGGTGGAGAGTCAGTGTGCTTGCGTTGATGGTGAAGGGTCTGGTGGAATTTTGCGTTCCAATTTGGATGCTACCGTCTGTATTTACGTTAAAAAGGATGTGGGAATCTGCATTTTTAACTTGGAATGGGGGGGGCCCTGCACTTCCTTTGATATGGACCTGAGCGCTGGGGGATGAAGTGCCGATCCCGATTTTTTGATCGGCTGAAATCATAAAGTCCGGGTTACTCGCATCTCCGATCCAGAACGAGTCTGAGGGGATTAACGTCGCTGACATCACGCAGCTGTCAGTTGCGGTTGCGAAAGCTGAACCCGGCACGAGCAGGGCTATCATGCTGAGTCGTGCAAGAGTATCTAATACTTGGATTCGAATTGTGAATCTCATCCGCGGAAACCCCATAGTCTCATTCTAGTATAAAAAAAATAAGTGGTGCAGTGTGTCTCGCTCGACCTCGGGGGGTTTAGTAACAGCCACCGTAATTTACATCCGCGTAGCAAGTTCGACCGTTCGCACCTGCTTTAAACCCACAGGAAGGCAGCTGGTCTCGATTAATAAAATCAGTGGTTGCATTAACTTTGCATGCCTGCTCGCCGGCAGTTCCCTGGTCGTAAAGTCCGCCAGGGGTACACTGAGCTGCGGCGTCGCAGCACGTTTCTTTTGTTTGTCTATAGTTCGCATACTTGCTCCAACCGGCAGGGCAATTCCAGTTGTTAGAATTATAATCACCATCCCAAGAGTCGTGGTTATTCCTGCCGGGCGCGCTGTCAACCGCATACTTACAAAATGGTGTCGACGGCCATGTTGAAGGTGCAGGGTTGGGTGCAGGCTGATAAGTCCCAGGATTAGATGAGTAAGCACATTCTGCGTCATTTGTAATGGGGTGAAGAAAACAAACTCGAGAACCATCCAATGCATTGACCCAATTTGTGCCGTTACAAATGCAGGGCAGCTTGAGCTGGTCCACAGTGAGGTACCCTTTTCGATCCCCATTGCATTTTCTATTGATATCGTTAAAGTCCGTCGGATAAAAGCTTCCCGTCGCTCGAGAAAGGATAAGGCTGGATTGGGATCCGCTGAGTCGGACGCTCCCATTGACGACTAAACCCGCACTGGCATCTGTACTGGGCCATGTTGGAGGCGACGGCGAGGCTCCGATCCATGAAATCCCGTTGTTGCCGATGAGGAAAAGGGGCGAAGGCGATGCTGCTAGTGCTGGGGGCGTCACTGGCGACGGGGATGCTTCGACTCTTAGCGCAAAATTGCCCGCTGCCAGCTGTGAGGAAGATGTCAGTGCGACGGTCGCGTCGGAGCTGGACTGAGCGATGCTGAGCCGACTGATTCCTTTCAGGGGCGATGGACTTGGGCTGGGGGTGTAAGTGAATGTCCCTGTGAGTGAGACATTGCCTTGCACGCGGAACGAGCTAGGTGATGGAATCGAGACAGGGCCGTAGAAATCGATTGTGTTGGGGTTGTATGGGTCTCCAAGTGCGATGGTTCCATCGTCCTTGATTTGGAATAGGGAGGCGCTGCTAGAGCTAGTGACTTTCAAGGAGGTACTCGCAGAGTTAATCCCACCTGAACCTTCTACATAGAGTTTAGGAAAGAGTGACCCTGTGGAAAGAGGGGATCCTCCCACTTGAACAAAGTGGCTCGTTCCACTGCGATTCACCGAGAAGTCAGGGGTTGCCGAGGGTGACGGAGATGGACCAATATTCAGCGAAAGAGTTGAAGAGCTCGCAGAAGTGGAAATTCCGCTCACCGTGTAAACGACAAAGTTGCCCGGATCTGAGGTTGAAAAAAGAATCTGAAATCCGCTTGAAAGTGAACTCGTCAGGTTTGATATGGGACCGCACTTAATATTGATGTCGGTTCGACCGCTTTGGATTGTGCATGAAGCCATGGGACTGAGCCTAGCGGCTGGCAATGCGGTACCTAGAGCGTGTAGTCCCACGGAACTCACGGATAAAAGACGACTACCGGTGACGTTGAGCACAACGCCTCCGTTGATCGAGGAGGTGCTGTCTGTTCCCAGTGCAACGCTGCTAATGGTAGGTGAGGGTACTGGCGAGGGAGAGTATGAGCCTGCTGCGAATCCTTGGTTTGGATCAGCGTTGCTAGAGCCCGGTCCTGATGTCAGACCTCCGTAGGGAGCATTGAGCTGGCCGACCGTACTGGGGCTGAGGCTGCATGCATTGAGCCCGAGAGCGAATGCCACAAGGACAAAATGTGATGACAGAATTTGACTCACCCTCAAGACGAATACCCCCGCTTGGTTTATTACATACTACTGAGGGTATCGGAATATTTTTGCGCAGTCTAAATGTGTCAAATTCGACTCATGTCTATTGGCTTATAATCGAGTTGACTCAGGTAAAAGCTTACCGAATTGTTAATTTTGGAATTTTTTTCAAAGTAAGATTTTTTGATTTTTGGCCTGGAAACTAACGCAAATCTTACCTGAAAATGGAAGTGACAAAACAAGCCACTGAATTAAGGAGGAAAACATGAGCTACCAGGCAAGGACCTGATCCAAAATGCCATGGTTGCCATGGGGCTCCGTCCCCATCTACTTTCCCCCCATCTACTTTCCCTCTTTCTCGATAGGGTAGAGCTTTTCTATAATTATTCTGGCGAGGTTGCGGTTCAGGGTGTGCTCCATCAATGTGATCAAGCCAGGGCTAGAAAAATTAAAATCAGTGACCCAGTTCTCAATTAAATCCACTGCTGCGAGGCGAATTTGATGGGCTCGGAGGTGTTTTCCGATCTGACGTGCTATTTGAGTCTGTTTTAGGCTGAGTTTTGTTGGCGCAAGGCGGCTCCCACGGTCGATATTGACTCGAAAATCCCCTGGGAGGGGGAGCTTTTTTACCGTAGCGAGGAGTCGTCCGTCCAAAAACCAGAGCCGAGTTTCACCAGTTTCGATGGCTTTTAGATAACGTTGTAGCAAGACCGGGACTGAGTAGTTTTGAGAAGCTTCTTGGATTTTATGTTGAGCGTCTTTAAGTCCTGGAGTGGTAGAGAAATCGAGGAGGTGGATGCCGTGACTTTGTGCGTCATGAAGGGGTTTGAGAACAGCTTTTCCTTCTTTCTTTCCAAACTGAACAAGGTGATTCCATTGAGAACTCACGATACTGGGTGGCAAAAGTTTTCCTAGGGTGGATGCCTCGAATTTTTCGTTGAGACTAAATAGGATTCGGGATGGATTAATGAGCTTTTCGGATTTTGAGTCGGCAAGTGACAGGTGCAAAAGCTGGAGGGGATGCAGATAGGCGAGGTCAATCGGAGGATCAGTTCGGTAGTGAATTGAAGTAAAATCGCTTGGCTTTATAGCTCGCTCAGCTGTGAATCGAAATGCCTCTGTGGTTCGAGTAGGGTCGATCTTCAGTACTTTTTTGGCATCGACGAGGACGTGAGCACCCTCGAGTCGGATCGAGCGAACATCACACCACCATTGCTCAAGTTTGGCTAATTGGGCTTCCTCCATCAGTCGGAGGGTCGTATCACGGGCGTGATCCAAAGTTTCCCAGGGGTCAGTGATCCACAAGATCCGATGTATTTTTTTAACCATGCCTCCCGATCATAACCTCGGAAAGAAACGGAATCTAGTTCGAGATTTGGAGTTTTCGAATCACTTCCTCTGCAATTTGACAGAGGACCTGAGCACGTTCTCCCCAATGAGTTGCTAGTCGTTGACTTGCTGCGGTCAGTTGCTCCAAGGTGCGTTGTCGCGCTTGTTCGGGCGATAAAAAGAAGAGTACGCTCGTAGGCTCGGGTTGAAAAGTTCCGGGAGCTGCTTCTTTGAGGTCTTCCAGGTCGTCTGCTACTTGAAAAGCAAGACCGAGTTGGTCTGCAAAGATCAGGATTGATTGACCTTCTGCGCTGCTATCAGGAATACCTGCCAAATCTTTTGGAATCAGCAACGAGGCAATGAAAAGTGCACCCGTTTTTTGCCGGTGCATTTGATGGAGCTGTTCAATCGAGGAGTCTTTTGAGAGGTCTCCCTCAGCAGCTTGGCCTCCGGTCACGCCGCGAGGGCCCGAAGCCCAAGCCAGTCGTTTGAGTCCGTGTTTGAGGTGCGGCATCTCGACGGGTGAGTCGAGAAATACATCGAAAGCCAGAGCAATCAGGGAGTCACCCGCAAGAAGCGCAGTACTTTCACCAAATTTTTTGTGATTGGAGGGGAGTCCTCGTCGAAAATCATCGTCGTCCATGCACGGCAGATCGTCGTGAATCAGTGTGAAGCAATGAATCATTTCAATGGCGATCGCAGCCGGAAGGACTTGCTGCGACGGAAGTCCTAACATCTCTGCACAAGCCAAAAGGAGGCGTGGGCGAATTTTCTTACCCGGTGCTAGGAGTGAATACCGAATCGCCTCTTGGAGGGCCTTGGGGGTTGTACCATCAACGCCCATTAAAAATCGGTCAAGTGTCTCGGTCAGAACTGAATCAAATTCACTATTAAAACTCTGGGTTTGAACCTTCATTAACTTCCTCCGCCAGGAGTCCAGGGTTGAGCGTTGGGTTGAGCCACCGACCCGGTGATCATGTATGCATAGCTACCATCAGCTTGTTTTCCTGGACCTAGTATTACATCCAGTAGCATAAAGGACTTTAGAATGTTTTCAGAAAATTTGAAATGAGCTTTCACGTTCAAAGTGCTCATTTCGAACGTTTTTCCCAGGGTGATTTCTCCAGTGATGGTAGCAGTTAAATCATCTCCAGAGGCTCCTGTGCCGGACGGTTTACCGATCTTGACCGTCGTAAGTTTAGCTTTACCTTTTTGGATAGTGGACTGGATGAGGGCCTCGGAAACGCTTAGTTTTGGTAGCGCGAATCCAGCGATGGTTTGAGGTTCGAGTAAAATTTTAGACAGTCTGAGGTTAATCGTTCCATCGGTTTCATTCAATGCTTGCAGGTCGGTTGAAACCGATCCATCTCCTTCTAGAATTGAAGACCCTTGAATTCCTGCAAACAGGGGTAAAATGCCTAATCGCCCGAGATCAAACTGATCAGATTGGAACGAAGCGGATAGAGAATTGCTTCGATTTGAAAATGAAGTTTTGAATTTGCCTGAACCTTCTTTGATCTGAATATCAGCTCCCCAACGTCCCATGAACAGGGGGAGGAACCGAGGCGAAACGCTGATTTGATCGACCCGTGCGGCGTCTGCAGGGTGAGGGAGAGTTAACGTCACTTTTTTCAGGTCGTAAGAGGGGAGTAGGAAAAATGAAAGATCTTCCTCACTGGCAGAGAAGCTGGCTCCTTGCGCTGCCAAAGCGTCGGCGATCAGAGTGTGGAGCGAATCCTTAATCGGCTCCCGTGGGAGCTTGAGGATCGTAAAAAATATGAGGCAGACCAATCCAAAAAGAAACCAACTAGCGCGTTTTAACTTAGAACTCATTTCATAACTCCTCTTAAGGGGATTGCGTTGGAGTAAAGCCCGACAGAGATAGGGTTGCATCGAGATATCCTGATCCATCAGATTGAGCTTCAACTGATAGATTACGTACCTTAATTGGACGGCTCCCCGTTTCGAGTGTCTTGATTAAAAGGGTGAGTTTCTTGATGTTCACATGCTTCACCTTCAGGTCGATTAGGGTTTCTTTCGCGCTATCCGAGGATTGGCCAGCTTTTTCGGCGAGTAGGCTGAGATTCGCAGGTTCAATTCCAGAGCTAGTTGCGGAACTTTCAAAGTAGGAAAGCCAAGGCGCAGTTTCTGGCTTACTTCCAGCGGCTCCTGCTCCGGCTGCGGGCATGAGATCCTTGAGTCGACGAATCTCGTCGTTGGCTCCTCGGATAAAGTTAACCAGGCTGTTTTTATCCTCAAGTTCAGTTTTTAAGCTGTGCGTAGACCAAACTGAGCTGAGCAGCGTAAAAAATACTGACAACAGTGCAAAAGTACCGAGTCCTAATTTAATGTAGGTTTTGGTTTGTGGTTCGAGTTCGTCCCACTTAGCGCGAGCTTCTTGGTACCACTGCTGGTCATTGAGCCATTCTGAGGCCGTACGGGACCAATCAGTCAATTTTTCGGCCAGGGTTTGATTACTTTCCATAGGCGTCCTCGGTTGGAGTTCCAGAATAACTTACTCTCCATTTTTTTACTTCAGAACCGGCAGGAGTGAATTCTTCCAAATCTCCACGTTTAATTGGATTCATTTTTCGGCTTAAAATCGATGTGAGTCGCTCAGCGACCTGAGGATTCGCGATCGTGAAGGTGAGCTGGGTTGAGTTCAGGGCATCCGTCTTTGTGTACGAATCAGTGGAGGATACCCCCACTTGAAACTTGTCCAGGTCGACGACTAAATCCTTTGGAATTGCCATCGAAATCTGATTGAGAAATGCAGCTGGGGATTTTGGATTAGGCCCAAAAAGTCGCGACAAATCCCTCTGTTTAGTGAGTTCTTTGTTGAGCGCTAATTTCAGCTTTTTTGGCTCTGCTAAATAGCCCTTAAGCGTTGCGCTGGTAATCTGTCCGAAAAAACTCTTAATGCTCTTTTCAAGTACTGTGTTCGTAGTTTGAAGTCGAGAGTCGTAGACAAAAGACTGAATACTGACGCTTAGGATTAAACTCGCAGTCATTGCAGCGAGTGACATGGCAGGCTTTTTCAAGATTTTAAAATCAATCTTTTGAACAATAGAAACTTTTGCGAACTCGCCGTGTCTAAAGTTAATACAGGCATTACGAGCCTGTCCTACCAGGCAAAGTGCCATGGATGCAGCGAGGATGAATTTGCTGTCAGTTTGCTCGGAGTAGGTGATGCCTGAGGTGGCAGTTGCGCTCAAGGCAGGGAGTTTCTGAGTAGGAATATTGAACTGCTGCGAAATCCAGGGTCCCAATCCGGGCAGCAGGGAGGTCCCCCCTGAGAGGTAGATTTTTAGAATCGACTTGCGAGTGTAGTTTCTCGAGGTCAGGTTAATGTGTCGCAGCTCATTGATAAAAGGCTCGAACGCAGCTTTTAAGCACTCGGAGAGTTCAGCTTGCTCCGGGGGTAATTCGCCGGTCTCAGCTCCGCTCTGAATCATGCCTTGATTGATCTGCGTCACTTCTGCCTGTTCAATGGGGACGTTGAACTTTTGACTGATCGCTAACGTGAGATCTCGGCCACCAAACGAGAAGTCTCTGATCATGGCAGGTGCTCCATGCCAGTGAAGATAAAACGTTGTTCGAAAATGGCCAATTTGAATTAATAGGGTCGGACCTTCCTTTTCGGGGTCGCTCAGAACCTGGTTCATTAAAGTGCGATAGGCCCAGGCTTCTGTTGTAATGACATCAGGCTCGATCGAGGTCTGAGTCCAAGGCTGGATCGCAGATCGAATTTGATCTTTGAGGGTGGCGGCGATATGGACTAGGCTGCCACCCTTAGTCTGTGTTAGTGGGACAAATTGGTAGGCCGAATTTTCAATCGCGAAAGGGAGTTCGTCTTCAAGTTCATAGGCTACGCTCGCCTGAATGGCCTTCTTGTCGCGCGTCGGCATTTGAATGTTGCGAAAAGTGAACTGTGGACTAGCTAGAGCCACGACGACTCGATCCGGCTTCCGGGAGCGATTGCTGATCCAGTTCGCTACCGTCTGAGCGGGGGTGCCCTGAGGATCATGTGAGATTTCGTGGTAGTCGTGGATCTCAAACCGACCAAAGGCGCTATCGATCTCCACGAACTTAATACTTGAATTGCCTAAATCGACTCCTAAGATTCTCATTTCTGCGCTCCTAATCGATTCTCATAAAATAAATAGTCAGGCCAGAATCAGGTAGTGTACTCGGACCTTGGGGGTTAAGTTGAGTTTGGTCAAGTGCAAGATTAGTGGACGATTTATCTGCTAACCTGACCCACGCCCGGATGGTCCGAGTGGCTGAGTTGACTGTAGCTTGCACTGTAATTTTAAAAACACTTTCATCGGTGATGATCGAGATGTTCTTCTTTTTGATCGAATCTTTGAGTTCAGTGAGGCCCCGGTCATTGCCCTTGTAGGCTGCGACGAATTTCGAGATGTAGGTGAAAAAATCATCGGCTTTTTTGAATGTATTATCGGCCGCGTCTGAATCTCGGTTTTTAAAGAACTCGTCTGCCTCTTCCTTGGTCATTCCAGGGACTAAAGACCGCAGTACAGGTTCTTTAATATGATTAACGTTAATTTCATTCGCTAAGTAGCCTGTGGTGAATTGAGGGGAGAGGAGTTGATAGAGTTCGTCATCCATCATAGATAGGTTATGAAGTTCAGCCACGGAGTAAAAGGGGGCTCGCTTCATCGGAACCGTATCTCGTGATGGAGCGGTTCTTCTCTCGTACTTACGATCGGCCCAGGCAGCCATCTGATCGACGAGTTCGGGAACTCGGAAATCTCGATAGATCGCCCCAAAGTCAGGATCTGACTGAGACTTTTGATAGATGATTTGATGAATGGTTTCTTCCATTGCCGTGCGGGCGGCCTGAGGATCGGCCTGAGCTGGTATCTTGTTGGGATCTCCTAGCGGTGGAGGTGGCGGTGACGCCGATGGCGATGTTGAAGGCCCAAAGCCCGGAATTAAAGAGTTCAGGTTATACTTGGTGGATTCGGATTCAATCGTCGCTGACATTTTGCCCTCGAGACCTGATTCTTTTTCGAATTTTTTTATAATATCTCGATCGCCAATCGACATTCCCGGAATATTCGTTGGGAAAGGATAATAAAATGGAAAGCTCCATAGCTTTTCAAGTGCAGCCTTGGGGATCATGCCCTGACCCGTTTTGCCACCTAATGATGCAAGATTTAAGGCTTGTTTGTAGTACTTGAGTCTCAGGAGTGAGAGCTTTAAACCACTCTTAGCCAGGTAGTGAGCTTGAGCTTGATCCACGCCCCCATAGGAAATCGCCTGGCTCACTTGCGTGATGTAGACGAAGTCAGTCACTAACAGTGAAAGCACAGCAATCGAAGACATGACCATCATTAAGGCCATCCCCTGCGTGTCTCTGCCTAGTCGAGAGCCTTTTTTATTCGGTTGCTGGAATTCCATTGAATGGGATCTCCGGTCTAAATTTGTACTTGCCTTCGAACGACAGATTTTTTCCCCCCATGACCTCAATATCGATCACAATTAGGTCTGGAATTGAATATTTTGGCTGCTCCTGCTCGCTATCAAAACTTTTTAGAGTTCTCCACGTGTTTCCTTCTCGAAAAAGGTAGGAGAATGACAGTTTCTTTACCCCATGAAGTAGATCATAGGTCTGAACTAACTGGTCTTTGTCGTCTCGTGTGAATGCATTAGGGCTTTCCGTCTTAACTAAGACGGAGGTTCCTTTGGCTTGAGTGTCTTTGTCCTCTCGCTTGAGCTCATAGGAGATCTTCGCGAATTCGGAACCCGGAGTATCCTTATAGATGCGACTGTAGGTGAGGGAAATAAACGAGAGTTTGCTATCTGTTCCGCTAAAGCGTGATGGTCTAAGTCCCGTCTCGTGGATGGCTGGAGACCAAAACAGATAGGGGCTTTGAAGGTCTTCGCCCGGCATGTTGGGAATCATCAGTGGAGGGGCATTGGGTTTGACGGTGCCCTTAGGGAGAAGAAGGGTAGGTGAATAGATGAGGGCGATATCCTTTTGTACAATCGACATAGCAAGTCGGATCGTGTTGTAAAAAGTGCCTTCGGCAGCGAGCGTATCCCGAAGTTTAAATGTTTCTACGGTAGCTTGATAAATTCCAAGACTAATGAAAGCCATGATGGCCATAGCGACAACCACTTCAAGAAGGGTAAATCCCCCTGCACCGCCAGGAGGAGTGGTGTCGAGACGGCTTTGAGATCCGGACATGCCGTTCTCTGTGCTATTGGCCGGTGAGTGAAATTTCATGATTGAGGTTGACCCAAAATGTTGAGAGAGCAAAACTCTTTTCTTTCGCTCCTTGTTTCCAAAAAACGGTGACTGAGACTTGCCTGATGGCTTTAGAGAGGTTGCTACTGATGACTTGATTGATCATGTCACCTCCCGGGGCAGATCCACCTCCGGTAGTCTCTTTTCCTTCTCCGGAGCTTCCCCCAGCCATTCCCATGAAATTGGGGATGGAAAGTTCTTTAATCTTAGTTTGCCATCGATAATCTTGATAAGGGGACTCGAAAGTTCCAGACTTCTCTTTCGGGATCTCGTCAAAGGTTTTACCCTGAATTGCAAATTCAGTTTCGACCATCTGATTTTTAGCTAACATTCCAACAATATTCATCTGCTTGGCACGAGTCGTTGCATTAATGCTGCCGCTTTCAATCGCCAGGATCGAGGCAAAGGCGAGGGTCATGATAGCCAAAGCAAACACGACCTCAACAATCGTGAATCCTGAGTTCGGCAGCAAGGGTGCGGAAAGTCGCTTAACGCCCAAAAATTTCAGTCCCCTCGATATGTCGATTGTAAAGGTCTGTGGTTCCTAGCAGTGCAGAAATGACGAGCGAAATCTCGTGTTTCGAACCATCTTTCAGGTAAATGATTGTCTTTTCGGAGAGTCCCGAGGGAAAAAAATGGGCGTAAGCCATTCCTTCTTTTTGAGGCTCTGTGCTGATTGGACCTCTAATTCCATCAAACTGCACGCCAGTGGGAAGTCCTACTTTTTTGCGGGTAATAGACTTGTCCATCGTAAAGGCTGAGCTAGATTCTTCTTTCCCGTTGAGCGACATCTGAAACTTTTTTTTGTGGGCGGCTTTTTCTGCAGATTCCTTGGTGTCCAGGAGGAGTTGAGCTGGACCAGACTCGACCCAATAGGCTTTCTCCTTGAGGTCAAAGGCGACTCGATAAACTCGCCCTGAAATGACCGCTGCATTGTAAGTCTCCTTAATGCGACTCGCCAAATCTCTGGCCGTCGAATTAATTGAGATCTGAAAAAAGCTCGAAATATTAGGTAATGCAATTGAGAACATCAAAACAATGATGCCCATTGCTACTAATATTTCGATCAAGGAGAATCCCTTAGAGTCTTTCATCGAATGAAATCCGTCGACATCAGTCAAGGTGATCTGAGTCGACCTCCTTTTTGAGTTTATTTTTAGCACCGTTAGAGCGAAGGAAATACTTTTGGCCATCCGAAGTGTATTCGTAGTCTTCGTTCCAAGGATCTAGAGGAAGTTTTTTACCTTGAATCAATCCGTCTGGATCAAAGTTTTTGCAATTGACTGAAGCAGGAGCGCTAATGAGGGATTGTAGGCCCTCTTCCGTCGTAGGGTAGCGTCCGCAGATTCTGCGGAAGTCATCGAGTACAACACCGAGTTGACGGATTTGCATCCGGGTCGAACTCACTTTAGCTTCATCGTACTTTTTGGACACATTGAGAGCCACCATACTCAAAATGAGTGACGCGATCCCCAAGACCACCATAATTTCGATCAAGCTGAACCCTTTAGATTCTCCTAGTTCACGATTGAGCAAGAGTTTTTGCCAGATTTTTGTTTTCTTCATAAGTTTCTCCTTCATTAGTTAACGCTGAGTTAAATTCATCATTTCCATCATCGGTGAGAACACCGATAAAACGACTACGCCTACCGAGAGGCCCATCCCTAAGATCATGAGTGGCTCAATCAGACTGGTGAGTGCATCAATCTGGGTATTGACTTGCTCTTCATAAGTCTCCGCAATGCTATTGAGCATTTCAGGGAGTTCTCCCGTTTTTTCGCCGATAGCAATCATATGCGTCATCATTGGTGGGAATTCGCCGCTTCTTCTAAGCGGGTCGGCAATCGACTGTCCCTCGGTGATGTTTTCTCGGGCAATAGTAATGGCATTGGCAATCGGAACATTTCCTACCAGATTGCGGGCGATATTCATACTCGTTAAGATCGGCACTCCGCTATCTAAAAGGGTAGCCATGGTACTTGAAAATCGAGTGACAGCAACCATTCTCACTAGCTTTCCGGCTACTGGGAGTCTGAGTTTGAGAGCGTCCCATTTGGGCCGTCCTGTTTCAGAATTTGTGTATTTCTTAAAACTCCAGGCAATAAGTCCAATCCCGGATAGCCAAAGGTACCAATAATCAATGAGCGAGCCGCTCAGATTCATCATGAACAGCGTGGTCCCCGGGATGGGTTTATTGAGCGAGACAAAGATCCCGGTGAGTTTCGGAATCACGAACGTAAAGATCACCATCATGAGGATGAACGAGACACTCATCATGATGAGTGGATAGGTCATTGCGCCGATCACCTTATTTCGAAGTCGCATCTGAGCTTCTTTGAGATCGGCCAGACGGATCAGAACTAGACTGAGCGTTCCCGAGCTTTCGCCAGCTTCAATCATATTTACAAAAATCGTATCGAAAACTTTTGGATGCGAACCTGTGGCCTTTGCCAAACTGGATCCTTCGTTTACGTCCTGTCGGACCTGCGAAAGGATTACTTTGAGTTTTTCATTCTCGGTCTGATCGACGAGTGCACCTAACGCCTCAACGAGCGGAATATTGGCTTTGACCAAGCTCGAAAGTTGACGGGTCATAGCCGCGACTTCAGCTCCCTTGATGCCCCCGCCCAAAAAAGACAGGCTGTTTGGTCTTTCTTGGCGTAACGAGGACTTTTCGAGAATCTCAGTGATCATCAAGCCTTGCTTTTTGAGCTTTGCTCGAGCTGCCTTTTGGTTTTCGGCTTCGACAATGCCTTTTTGGGCTTTTCCGTTGGCCCCAAGGGCCTTGTAGTCGTATATCGGTGCCATGCTTAGACCTCAGCGTGTGTAGCTCTCATGAGCTCATCGATCGTGGTTTTACCTTCTAAAACTTTGGTCACGCCGTCTTCACGTAGGGTGGTCATTCCCGCTGCGACAGCAGCTTTTTTGATCGTCCCTGCATCGACGTTTTTAATGATTAGACTTCGGATTTCATCGTCGACTATCATGAGTTCATGAATGACGGTTCGCCCTGAGTAACCACTCTGCGCGCAGGATGGGCAGCCCACTGCTTTAAAAATTTGGGCATTGGCGGGGAGTTGGGTCAATGCAAGTTCCTGCATCTCGAAATCTGAGGGCTTGTGGGGCACACGACATTTGGTGCAGACCCGCCGAATCAAACGTTGAGCAACGATGCCGAGCACCGAGCTGGCGACTAGAAAAGGCTCCACTCCCATGTCGATCAGACGGGTAGCAGCGCCCGAGGCATCGTTGGTGTGAAGAGTGGATAGCACTAAGTGACCGGTCAGTGAGGCGTTAATCGCAATTTCTGCAGTCTCTTTATCTCGGATTTCCCCGACCATGATGATGTCCGGGTTTTGCCGCAAAAAGGCTCTCAATGCGCGGGCAAACGTAAGTTCGATTTTAGCATTCACTTGGACTTGGTTGATGCCGGGAATCTGATACTCAATTGGGTCCTCGACCGTCATGATATTTCGGGTGGGGCTGTTGAGTTTAACGAGGCAGGACGAGAGAGTAGTAGACTTTCCACTTCCAGTGGGTCCTGTGACGAGGATAATTCCGTATTTTCTGAAAATGAGTTTCTCGACGGCTTTTGCGCTTTGATCAGAAAATCCAAGTTGCTCAAGCTGCAAAACGGTTCCCGTTTGCTCGAGAATACGCATGACAAGACGCTCACCGAAATTAGTCGGCACGGTCGACAAACGGATGTCGACGTCTTTTCCTGCTATTTTGATTTTAATTCGTCCGTCCTGAGGGAGTCGTTTTTCAGCAATATCAAGAGTGCCCATGACCTTAACACGGGAGGCGATTGCTGCATGGGCCCGCTTGGGCTGACGGATAATATCGTAGAGGATGCCGTCAATTCGAAATCGCACGACAAATTCTTTTTCGAATGGCTCGATATGAATATCGGACGCCTTTTCTTTTACGGCTCGAAAAAGTAGAGAGTTCACGAATTTGATGACAGGAGCATCGTCTTCGGTTGCTTCGAGAATGTCGATGGGTCCTTCTAGATCATAGGATTCATCAAACTCACCGCTGATATTATCTACGATATTTGAGGTATTTTTTTCGTAAACTCGGTTGATGGCGTCTTGGATGCGCATGCTTGAACTGGCCATCAGTCTAATGTTCGAGCCGGTGAGGACTCGAAGGTCTTCGGCCAATGATGGATCAAACGGGTTAGAGACTACAACCGTCAAAACGTCTCCCCTGGGGCCTGACTCTTTAGAGAGTGGGATGAGCTCTTTTGCCTTGGCGTAATTAATGGGGATCTGATCAACCAGGGTTGGTGGGATGTCACTTGATTTGAAATCCTCTAAAAACGGGATTCCAATTTGGGCACAGAGAACTCGTGTCAGATCCAGTTGAGAAATTAAACTTCGTCGAAGTAAAATCTCACCCAGAAGTCCTCCCTCTTGTTTTTGAATTTCTAAGGCTTCTTTTAGCTGCTCGGCCTTCAAAGGTGTGAGCTTCAGGAGAAGGTCTCCGAGCTTGGGTGAGTAGTCTATTAAGCGAGAGGCATTAATATTCATATCTAACTTCTCCCTGCGGGTGCCTCAGGGGTAGGCGCTGGAACCGGTTTCATGAGTTCCTGCGGAGTCGGGGTTGTGCCCGATGGGTTGGCGGCCGGAGCCGCAGTTGGAGTTGCAGCGGGAGCTGCAACTGGGGCCGGGCTCATCTCTTCGAGTTTGCCCGCGCCGGAGGGCTTAAGTTCGGTCACTTGAGAGGGGACAACTGGAGTTGCGGTTCCCGTGGGTGAGGTGCTAGTTGACGGTGGCTGACTCTGAGGTTTTTCTTTCTCGCCAGCGGGCGATACTGCGCTGACTGGAGCGATCTCCTTGGCAGCTGGTTGGGTCACAGGCTTTTCGTCATCGAGGCCATCCGTAGTCGGTGGGCGTTTGTGCTTGAGCTCCTGTGGGTCAGGTAACGATCTAATAATGCGGTCACGTTCATAACGGAGAGGATCTACTCCGCCAGTATTTGTCTCTAGAAATTCGTCTCGCTCTTTCAGCTTTTTATCTAAAATCGCTCTTACCTTTTCGTATTGTCGGACAATGTGCGGTGTCATTAAAATTACCAAATTCCGCTTTTCAACTTTGGTTGATTTAGCTTTAAACAACCAGCCTAGAATCGGAATATCTCCTAAAAGTGGAATCTTCGTGGTTTGCTCAGAAGAACGATCACGTACTAAACCACCCAATGCGACTGTGTCTGAGTCGCCCACTAAGACCGTAGTTTGAGCATTTCTTTCGGTCGTCCCAACGGCAATATTTTGCAACTGTAAGGGAACATTTGAGTTATCAATATCAGAAAGTTTGACTGTAATGTCCATCTTAACGAAATTAATAATCTTGTTGATCTGCGGCTTAATTTTGATGGAAGTCGTCACGTTGTTTGGAGCGCCTGGAGTGACGGTTAAAGCTGATCCTTGAACTGCTGACGCACTTTGGGTTGGGATTTTCTCGGTCGATTCAAAGGTCGCTTCGGTATTGTCCAGCGCAATAATCTGTGGTGTGGCCAAAACGCTCATGTGCTGGTTGTCTTGGGAGGCTTTAATCATTGCAAAAGCAGAGGGCACGTTGGTCAGTGTCTGCCCTCCAGAGGTAAAGGTCGTGGAAGGGCCTAGGGGTAGGGTAATGAGTCCACCTGTATTTCCTAAAATCCCTAAAATCCCGTTATTCAGAAAGCCTAAGTCTTTTCCTCCGCCTGGTGTGGAGCCTAGAAAAGCATTGGGTGCAGCTGCATTTGCCGAGAAGTTAAATCCGCGATTCATGGAAACTTCCATGAGAACGACTTCGACGTAAACTTGATCTCGCTGAATATCGAGTTGGTTGATGACTCGTTGAACCGTGACAAAATCTGACGGCGAGGCAGTAATGACGAGAGAGTTGGTTGCTTTATCTGCCGAAATCTTAATGCTGCCTTCAAAGAGAGATCCTGCAATCGGGTTGGAGCCAGTGCCTCCCGCTCCCCCAGGCATCCCGCCGGAGGCCTTTGTTTGCGTGGAAAAGTTATTCAACGTGTTTGCGACTTGCTCAGCATCAGCGAACGAGAGGTAGACGACTCGGACTTTTCCGCCGCCGAGTGAGGTCGGTACCTTGAGGTCAAGCTTAGCAACGAGTTCTCGAACTTGATCAGTTCCCTTCACGTTCGCGTGGACGATGAGAGTGTTGGTTCTCTCGTCAGCGATGATGGTATTAATAATCCCACCCTCTTTGGTTCGGCGGGCATTAAACCTGCCGCCACCCAGGCGAGGCATTCCTGGAGGGCCTCCGGGGCCGCCTCCCGTGCCTGCTGCCGTACCGGGGATGAGGGTGTCGATGAGTTTTGAAAGCTCTGCTGCTGATGCGAATTTAACTGGAATGACTTCGATCCCTGCGTCGAAGCCTTCTACGTCGAGTAACTCGAGGAGTTTTGCAAGTCGAGAAATATTGGAACCCGTGTCGGTGACGATGACTGTGTTGGTTTGTTCGTAGGGGATAATTCTTGAAGTGGCAGGAACGATATTTCTGAAGGTTCGAGCAACTTCTTCAGCACTGATATATTTTAAAGAAAATACTCGAGTAATCAGCGCGTCTGTATCTGGAGAGGAGTCTCCGGTGTAGGTCTTAATCTGTTTGTCTCTTGCGTCGCGCTGCTTTGCGATTCGGAGATAGGCTCCCGATGGAACGAGAGCGAGTCCATTGACATCCAGGGCGGTGAGGAAAAGCTTCCAAGCCTGTGAAACTGTAATGGGTGAGTTGGTAATAATGCTGACTTTGCCCTTGATTTCTTTATCGAGGACGAAGTTTTTTCCGGTCAGTTTGCCCAAGGTTTTAGCTAAATCGAGAATGTCGGCATCTGGGAAATTAAAGTCGGTGACCATTTCCTTGCTGCCCTCAGCTGATTCGTCATCAATTTTCAGTGCGGGGACTAAATTGCTCGAGATGACTCCGTTTGCGGGTTGACCACCAATGGAAATTCCCTTTGAGGTTCGAATAGGATCAGATCCTTCGCTTTGGGTCATGCCGCCCGCTGAAACTGCTCCAGCCCCTGCGGGTCGTTGAGGGTTGCTAGCTCGTTGATTTGCCCCGGTCGGGCGGGCAGCAGAAGGGTGAGTCGGACGAGTGAAAAAATCGTCGTCTTCCCCGTCGTCATCTTCGTCGTCAAAGTAAGGGGAGGGAGCATTTCGAGCGTGCCCGCTTAAATCTGCTGGCGTCCTGTTCGACGGGTCTGCAACAGCCCCTGTTGGATTCACATTGGGATTAAGCCCTGAAGGGAGATTTGGGCGTTGTAAGGGATCAGCCGAAACAAGAGTCAGGTTTGCAATGAGAATGGTCTCGGTGAGAAGCCCGATCCAGCAAATTGACTTTTTTCTAGCTCTCAAATTTGGGTACATAAAGTTCTCTCGTTAGGGGTGAATATCGTAAACGTAATTCAGCTGTTTTCCGTTTTTCTTGATCTGTAATTCCATGTGATTCGAGTTTTTTAATTCATTGAACAGCTCAAAGGCTTTTCCCGGGTCGTTGATGAGCTGACCATTCACTCCCGAGATGACGTCCCCATTTTGAATGCCCAGCTTGTCATACAAGCTGCCTGGAATGATTTGAGTAATCTTAAATCCGGCAGGTAAGCCCCCGTCGTCAGAGGCCGGTTCTGCTCGGGCATCAGTGAGGAGCTTATTAAAGTTAGCTAAGGCTCGATCAACTTCGCCTCTCGGAACGCTAAATTGGCTAGGAGCAAGGCGCTCGATCGCAGTATTTCCGCCTCCACCGCCCATACCGCCTCCGCCAACTCGAGTGGGAAGGCGCGGGCCATCTAGATCTTCTGGGAGTTCGACGTATTCTTTTCGTCCGGACATCTTGTTGATGAAAATGACCCGACGGGATTCGATAGTTTGGACCTTGAGCTTACCGGGTACCTCGTCATCGATACCAACGGGGTAAATTTGCGAGGCTGACTTATCCTCGATCGTTGCTAAAGAGTGGAGAGGGTTAGACATAATCAGGGTCCCGATTAAGTTCAGAGGGAGTGTGGTTTTTACAGGGATTGCGTTGGGGTCTGCTCCACCTCCTGGGTCTTCTTCGCCCGGAGTGAGTCCTTTGCTGCTAAAAAGGTTTCTGGCCACTACAGCGGGATAGTCCGAGCTCTGGCGGCCCTGAGTGGTTGATGAGGTCAGTTTGGGTTTGGGGCTGTTCGTAGAGGGGCTGGGGAGGTAGTCTCCAATGATTAGGGCTGAGAGGTCCGCTAAAAAGTAGCTGCAGACCATAATCGTTCCTAATTTTCCGTAAAATGCAAAACTACTGTCTTGAGCGAGCTTCGAGATCCAGTCTACGAACTTTTGCAGGTCGAGACTTTGAGCTCTGCTTGCTAAATCTTTCCAGTTGATTTTGGATCCTAGTCCAGACGCGGATTGGGTCAGACTCGAAAATAGATTCGAGCTGAATTTCTCGCGAAAGCGGGACCATCGATTCTGAGGTTCAAATTCATTACTCATGAGCAACCTACCTATGACGCAAGATCAATGCCAAGGGGCAGAAAATTCCATATCAGTTTGAGGAGAGCAACTATTCAAAAAAAACTGAATCATTTCAACTACAAATCGACGGCGATTGAGTTTTAATGTGTATCTAAGTCATCGGGTAATAGGCTCTGCGCGAGACAAATTGTCGAGTTTAGATTTTTGAAACGGACTGGGCTGGACAATTTGTCCATTTTTTCGGGGGTCAGTTTTTCAGGTAAGACTCTAGATTAAAGCCTTCGCCGAGCGAGGGGTTACCTCTGTTTCCTCGCTTGAATCCAGGTTAAAGTCCGGAGGAAATTGACTTTTTCTTAAATTATTGATAGTCTTTGGCGGGTCAAAATTCTAGCTCCCCCTGAGAAGCGTATTGATGAAGATGGTTCTAGAGCGGCTTCTTTGGAAACTAGAGTGGGTCGTTGGAGGTAATACAGCATGTTCAAAGTCGGTGACAGTGCGGTTTATCCTGCTCATGGTCTCGCCGTTATTAAGCGGATCGAGGAAAAAGACGTTGGTGGGAAGAAGAAGAAATTTTACGTTTTACAAGTCGTCGATAATCAAATGACGATTATGGTGCCTACGGATAACGTAGGATCTGTGGGACTTCGAGAAATTATCTCAAATCAAGATGTGAAAGCAGTTTATGACATCCTGAGAGAGCGTAATGTAAAAATCGATCAAACGACTTGGAATCGTCGTTATCGAGAGTACATGGAAAAAATCAAAACAGGCTCTATTTTTGAAATTGCAGAAGTTCTTAGGAATCTATTTCTTTTACGTCATAGTAAAGATCTCTCGTTTGGTGAGAGAAAAATGCTGGATCAAGCTAAACACTTGCTCGTAAAAGAGATTTCTCTCGCTAAAAAAGCAAAAGAAGAAGTGATCGAACAAGAAATTCAAACGATTTTTGCTTCATAAATTCACTTGGTCTCTGCCGCGAAATAGGGATTTTGACTTTAGGCAAAAGCCTCATTTTACACGTGGTCAAAGCAGACTTTTGAGTAAAAATTGACAAAGCCCAAAGGCAAAATCTAGGTTCGCATTGGAAAGGTAGGGTCTACATCTGTGAGTCACGTTCGTGTTCGTTTTGCGCCCAGTCCGACAGGTTACCTTCATGTTGGGGGTGCAAGAACCCTATTTTTCAACTGGCTCTACGCTAAAAAATTTGGTGGAACCTTAGTTCTCCGGGTCGAAGATACTGATCAAGTCCGCAGCACTCGGGAGAGCGAAAAGATGATTCTGTCGGATATCCAACGTCTTGGCCTTGACTACCAAGAAGGTCCGGATGTTGGAGGTCCGTATGCTCCCTACCGCCAATCAGAGCGGCTCTCGATTTATGCTGATTACGTCCGAAGACTCCTAGGAGAAGACCGGGTTTATTATTGTTTTTGTTCGGACGAACTTCTGACTCAAAAGCGCGAGGCTGCTATGAAAATGGGGCGAACGCCTCATTACGATGGAACCTGTGCTCGCCAGAACAAAGAAGAAGCTCTTGCCAGACTCGCTCGCGGTGAGAAAGCCGGCCTTCGATTCCGTGCCCCTCAAAAAAGCTACGTACTCAACGACCACGTACGGGGTCGAGTCGAATTTAAAGAGGGCATGGTGGGCGATTTTCTCGTCACCCGCACCCCAGGGGCAGGTGAGAAGGAGATCGCAGAGGGAATTGGCTTTCCTGTTTATAACTTTTGTTGCGTCATTGACGACCACCTCATGGGGATGACCCACATCATCCGAGCCGAAGAGCATTTATCTAATACCGTTCGTCAGTTGATGCTCTATGAAGCCTTTGGGTGGAGCGCTCCTGATTTTGCCCATATTGCATTGGTACTTGGAGCAGACCGACAGAAATTGTCGAAACGAAGTGGCGACGTTTCTGTTTTTGAATACATTGAGAAAGGCTACCTGCCTGAAGCATTGTTGAACTTTCTTGCTCTCCTCGGGTGGTGGCCACCGACTGGTTTTAAGCCCGCCTCCGGACATCCCGAAGTTCTCTCACTCCCCGAATTGATCGAGAATTTTAATCTCGAAGGATTACAAAAAGCTCCTGGAGTCTTTGATGTTCAGAAACTCCAATGGATGAATGGCTTTTATATCCGCTCAATGCCTTTGGCTGAGGTTGCGGAACGCGCCAAGATTCATTTCGAACGTGCTGGATTCAATCTTAAAGATCATTCTGAAGATTGGTTTTTGAAAGTGATTGAAGTGGTTCGAGGCGAGTCTACGCTTTTAAGTGATCTCCCCAAAGCAGCTCAACTCTTTCTGGAATCTACTCCCCACTTGGAGTCTGAAGCCAAAACGGCGCTCAATGAGCCGACAGCTCATTCCGTTGTTGAAGCGATGGTTGCTGAACTCAAGTCTCAGACGGGCCCTCTCTTGGTTGAAGAGGTGGATGCTCTTCCGAAAAAAGTTTCGAGTAAAAGTGGCGTCAAGGGTAAATCGCTTTACATGCCAATGCGTGCCGCTGTGACAGGGAAGGTTCATGGCCCCGAGTTGAAGCTCATTCTTCCGATCTTAGGGCGTGATTCAGTTCTGAAACGTATTGAAGCTCTCCTCTCTCAATCGAGGTAAACACCATGAGTGCGACCCAGAAGATTCGTCCCATCCGTCTAACCAATACGCTCACGGGGAAGAAGGAAGAACTTCAAACTTACGAGCCTGGTCGGTTGACGTTTTACTCCTGTGGTCCTACTGTCTATAATTTTGTTCATATCGGGAATCTGAGAGGTGGCCTGGTTTCTGACCTTTTTTATCGTTATTTCAAGAGGGTGGGATACGACGTTCAGTTCGTTCGTAACTACACTGATGTCGACGATAAAATTATTAAAAAAGCAAAAGAAGAAGGAATTACACCAGAAGAGCTCGCCAGAAAGTACACCCAAGAAGTAGAAAAAGACTTTGCACTCTCTGGAATGCAGGAGCCTACTCATAAAACAACGGTGACCACTCACATGGCCGAGATTGTAGCCATGATTCAAAAAATCATTGATCAGGGCTATGGGTATGTTGCGCCAGATGGCGAAGTTCTTTTCTCGATTAGCAAGTTTAAGGATTACGGAAAGCTCTCGCATAAGAAAATCGATGACCTCATTGCCGGGATTCGAGTCGAGGTGAGTACCAAAAAGCAAAATCCGCTCGATTTTACACTCTGGAAGCCCGCTAAGCCCGATGAGCCTTTTTGGGAGAGTCCTTGGGGAAAAGGTCGTCCTGGGTGGCACATCGAGTGCTCTGCAATGGCGAGCAAGTGGCTCGGAGATCGGATTGACGTCCACCACGGTGGCGAGGATTTAGTGTTTCCTCACCATGAAAATGAAATTGCGCAAAGTGAAGCTGCCAGTGGCAAAGCACCTTTCGTAAAATATTGGCTGCATCATGCTTTTTTGACACTTTCGAAAGAAAAAATGTCCAAGAGCTTGGGGAACGTCTTTACTGCACGTGAGTTTCTCTCTCGATTCTCGGGAGAGTTTGCGCGCTACCTTCTCCTTTGTGTGCATTATCGTTCTCAAATTGATTTTGGCCCCGAGTCCATTGAGCAAACTCTTACAGGACTCCAAAGGATTTACGAAGCCAAAGCTAAAGCTCAGCAGCTCGCCAAAATGAGCCGAGCCGCCGCAGATCTGAGAGCTGAGACTGTCTGGGGCTCTTTTGCCGCCTCTTGCGAAAGTGCTCGAGCTGCAATTGACGAAAATTTTGCGAATGATTTCAATACACCTGGCGCACTTGCGGCATTATTTACAGTCATTCGTGAATTCAATCGCACCTTAGCAGAGCCCCTCGCTCAGGCGACGCCTTCTGCAGTTCTCGGTGCTCAAGAGCTGATCCGCCTGATGGAGGATGATATTGGCGGAGTGTTGGGCATTGGGCGCTCTGATCCTGAAAAGGCTTTGGCCGATCTGAAACGAATCCGATTGATTTCCAGTCCAGAAAATCCGGGCTCAGCAGTAAGGCCGACCGAAGCTGAGATTCTACAGGCGATTCAAGACCGCGCCGCTGCTCGCAAGGCGAAGGACTTTGCTAAAGCAGATCAGATCCGTAAAGAGATCGAAGCACGCGGGGTTCTCATCAAGGATAGCCCGAGTGGTACTACTTGGGAGTATCGCTAGCTTTTACTCGCAATCCCGCTCGCTTTTAAGATTTTGCAGATAATCTTGCAGGAACTTCAAGTCTTTCTCGAGTTGCTGCAGAAGGGCGGGGGCTTCAGCGTCGTCAAATCGATATCCCGATTTGATCAAATCAATCATGATCCGAAAATCGGTGCAGGTCCCCGCAAGGTCGTGGAGAGTTTTAGCAGAGAGTGAGTTCACATTCCGTCTCGTTTCAGGCGTTTGAAAATTTCAGTGTAAAATTTGAGGTAATCCATACCACGAGCTCGTCCTAGAATTTGCCCAATCTGCGCATAGTGGTCCCCCGCGTAGGTGCAAATATGTTCACCCCAAGTGGCTGACTCTACGGAGACAAATCCATCATTGTCGCCTTCGCTCTTTTTTAGGATTTGGTGGGAGAGCCAAAAAATCGGGAGCGCTTTCGTAATTAAGGGGTTAGCGATGGCAGTTGTGGCGCTATAGTAGGCCACACCGGGTATATTGGGTGCATCAAGCGCTAGGGGGCCAGTCCGGGAGCTTCGTGTGATCTGAGTGAGGGCACCGCTAGTTCCACCACTGTTCGAGTCCATCAGTTTTAGGAGGCGATCGACCGCTTGGAATGTGGCAGCAGGTAAGGTCTCAACGGCTAGATCACTCACTGACGTTCCTCTATGAGGAGTTCCGATGGTAGTGAGACTGGCAACTCGATCTGCAAAACCCAGCTGCGAAGTGAGGTAACGCGCGTCTAACCCGCCCATACTGTGTCCCACGAGATTGACTTTACCCTCAGGGATGACACGCTCGATCTGCTCCTTGAGTTGAGCGGCTCGAAACTCGATCGTGTGCCAAGCGGTCAGGCTCGGGATGATGACTTGATTTTGTGCGTCGCGGAGCATTTCGGGCAGGCCATAAAAATAATTGACCAAGCCGAAATTGCTTCGAGCGCCAAGTCCGTGAATCAAAACAATAGGGTACTTTAAACGAAGGGAATTACTACTCATTTGATCTACCGTCCGTTGCTAACTATTGTATCCTTGAACTTGATAGTTAAAAAGAAATTTGAATCAGCTTTGATTCATTCTACGCTGATTTTTAGGGCCAGACAGGCAGCTTATGGGCTGACTTGCTGCCCACCCCCAAGTTCCTGCTTGGGATTCGGAGTGGCGATACGTTAGAAGAGGGTTTAAAGACTATGGCAATTTTTTCTGAACGTAAATTTGAGCTCAAAACTCCGTTTCAGCCGACGGGTGATCAACCTCAGGCGATTGAAAAGCTCGTCCGAGGAATCCAAGAGCAGAGGGCTGCCCAAGTTCTCATGGGCGTCACCGGCTCAGGTAAAACATTTACTATGGCCAACTTGATCCAGCAGGTCGGCCTACCTACATTGATCTTGAGTCATAATAAGACCCTCGCTGCGCAGCTTTTTTCTGAGTTTCGTGAGTTTTTTCCGAATAACGCAGTTGAGTACTTTGTCAGCTATTATGATTATTATCAGCCTGAGGCGTACGTTCCACAGACGGACACCTATATTGAAAAAGACGCCCAGATCAATGACGAGATCGACAAACTCCGTCACTCAGCGACCCGATCGCTTTTAGAGAGAAACGATGTGATCATCGTTGCCTCGATTTCATGCATCTACGGTTTGGGCTCGCCGGAGGCCTATGAGGGGCTGCTTCTTTATCTTGAAGTGGGGCGAGAGTTTAAACGGCAGGATGTTCTGCGAAAGCTCGTTGATATCCAGTACAAACGGAATGACGTGGATTTCCATCGGGGGACCTTTCGAGTTCGAGGGGACATCGTTGAGATTTTTCCTGCCTACGAAGAAGAGCGAGCTATCCGGATCGAATTTTTTGGGGACGAAATTGAGTCACTTTCTGAAATCGACCCACTGCGAGGAATTCGGCTCCAAAAGCTTCCAAAAGTGACCATTTATCCCTGCAGTCACTATGTCACCACGCTCGAAAACAGGAAGCGCGCCGTCGATACGATTCGAGATGAGTTGCGAGAGCGTCTACAAGAACTCGAATCCATGGGAAAGCTCGTTGAGGCTCAGCGGCTCGGACAAAGAACTCTATTTGATTTAGAGATGATGGAAGAGTTGGGCTATTGCCAAGGGGTCGAGAACTACTCTCGCCACCTCACTGGTCGTGGCCCCGGCGAAGCTCCTCCTACTTTGTTGGAATACTTTCCGAAGGACTGGCTTTTAATTGTGGATGAAAGTCATGTCTCCGTCCCACAAATTGGTGGAATGTATCGTGGCGACCGAGCTCGAAAAATGAACCTCGTGGAACATGGGTTTCGACTTCCCTCTGCCCTGGATAATCGACCACTCAATTTCCAAGAGTGGGAAAAATGCCTTTCTAAAACCCTATTCGTCTCGGCTACTCCCGGCGAATATGAGTTGACCCAAACGCAGGGAGAAATCGTAGAACAAGTGATCCGTCCTACTGGACTTCTCGACCCCATCATCGAGGTGGTTTCAGCGTCCCATCAAGTAGACCATCTGCTTGGAGAAATTCCTAAAATTGTTGCCAAGGGTGAGCGGGTTCTGGTGACTACTTTGACAAAGAAGCTGGCCGAAGATCTCACGAAATACTACCAGGAGAAGAAAATCCGGGTGAAATACCTCCATTCGGATATCGATACGCTCGAGCGAATCGAAATTCTCCGGGATCTACGCTTAGGAACATTTGACGTGCTCATTGGGATTAATCTTCTTCGAGAGGGGTTAGATCTTCCAGAAGTATCTCTCGTAGCCATTCTGGATGCCGATAAAGAAGGATTCTTAAGGAGCTATCGATCTCTGATTCAGACGATTGGTCGTGCTGCTCGAAATTCTGAGGGGCGAGTTATACTCTACGCGGATCGAATCACCGAAAGTATGGACAAAGCCATCGGTGAGACCCGGCGCCGTCGAGTCATGCAAGAGGAGCATAATCAGAAGCATGGAATCATTCCAAAAACAATTAAAAAGGCGATTGCTGCGCCTATGACTTCCTTGTCAGGGGATGGTCCTCAAGAGAGTGAAAAAGGGGTTAAGCTCAAAGACAAGGCTCAGCTCGCAAAAAGAGCGCTTAGGACTGGGGCTGGCTCAGGTCATGGCAAGAGCCTCTGGAGTGCCGCAGCTTCTTCTCAGCTCGAGATGTCTAATTTAGATTATGTGGATCCATCGACCCGCGTGACTGAAATTCGAGAAATCGCAGGAGACTACTTTACGTCACTGGAGGATATCGCTAAGTCCATTCAAAAAATGGAAATCGAGATGAAAGAGGCTGCAAAAGCCCTGCAATTTGAAAAAGCTGCTGAACTGCGTGATCGAGTGAAACGACTGAAACTACTCAGTCTAGGTTTGTAAGCGGCAAGACTCTGAATTTAGAAGCGTTTCGCCCAACCCAGCGCATGCAGGTTAAATTGAAACCGTGCCGAATCGGAGGTCATCCGAGCTTGAAGTTCTTTTCGAGTTTCCACGCGGAAGCGGCTCTTTTCAGCCGACGTCAGTGGCTCTTCGTAGCAAAGAACTCTCGACTGAGAAAAGATCATCCCGGCTAGTTCGTCCACGGAGAGCGTCTGTTCCATGGGGGGGCGCCGGTCGGAGATGAACTCAAACCTCGGGTCTCCGCGAAATACATGAGTGATCTCTTTCAGGCTGCCTCGCGGTTTCTGGCCAGGTGCTTTCCAATAGAGGTTAAACTGCCTACGAATCCATTCGTTGAGATCGGGCAGAGCGGGTGCCTTGGGAAACTGGTATTCAAAAATCCAAACCAGCCCCTTGGGCTTCAAAACTCGCAGCACTTCGTCCTTTGTTTTTTCGGGATTCATCCAGTGAAACGATGAGCCCATCATGATGGCATCGAATCGTCCATCTGGTAAGTTTGTCGCCTCGCCTGAACCGACTTGAAATTGAACAGATTCCAGTCCTAATCGAGTCGAAAGATTTTGAGCTTCGGCTAACATGGCCGGGTCTGGGTCAACTCCAATGATCTCCGCTTTTACGGGAGTCTTCAGAAACGAAGCAGCAGAATGTCCCGTGCCACAGCCGAAATCCGCAATTTGAAAGGGTTCTGAAAAGCCTCGTTTCAAAAGTTCGGTGCGCAATCCAACAAAGGTCTCAGAGGGGTAAAATGGGCGAAATTCTTTATAAAACTGGGGGTTAAATTTAGACATAGTGTTTCCACACTTTACTGACTCACTTTAAATTCATGAGTACTAGAAATCGGTTCTGAGCGTTTATGTTTTAAGCGGTTCAGAGCGTCCTCGTCACTTTTCATGAGTGGGGCTTCCCAGGGGCGTTTATCGCTCCGTAATGATTCAATATGGCTGTTCAGCCAAGAGGCAGCTTCGTCTGTCATTTGATGCCGTGCGAGAGTTTCGAGGAGTGAAAAATGATGATCACCTCTGTAGTGGCTGAAGGACTTATCTTCTGTGTCGACAAAATAAATACCATCCTCCGCTATAAGAAGATTTCCAGGAGCGAAATCGCAAAACTTAGCATGATGAAAGAAAATGGTGATTTCCATCAGTTCTTCCAGACTCATGGGTCGGTCTGAAGGTTCAATTCGTTCCGCATAAATCGTGTAATCTTTGGAGCTGAGAGTATCAAACGGTTCGATCTTGAAAGCGACTGTAGCTTTACTTCGGTCTCTCCAAACATATTTTTTTGGAAGTTTTACCTTCTCGAGTTTTTTCTTGAAAATGATTTTTCTGGCGTGTTCAAGACCCAAGATCCGTGTGATATTCGTGTCTTTTTTCAGTAAGCGGACATGAGTTCCATTAATATTTGTCACAGCGGGGCTCAGATTATTGATCTTTGCTTCTTCTCTAGGTTCTTCTGCTAAGAGGTAGACTTTTTCAAGACGCTCTACAAAAGCGAATAATTTTTGATCCAATTCTGTCTGTCGGATTTTTCTGTAGTTGAATCGAGGGCTCACTGCTTGGCTGGCCATTTGATGGCGGTAGGATAATGTTCTGCGATACGACCGCTGAATGAGACCTGCAGCCTCATCCGGAGTGATTGAAAAACTGACAGTCGCGCTCAATACTAGATAAGCGGGGATGAAAGGTGTGCCAATATTCCATGGGTTCAGTTTCATAATTTGATTGAGAAGCCATCTTCCGAGCTGTTTTAAAGCGGATTAACTCTTACAATGCGATAAAAGGCACCCTCAGCTTTAATCTCGGTGAATGCGGGGATCAAATCGCAGTAGGGAATTGGTCCTTCATAGATATATCCCACAGGCATGACTGCCTTCGATTCTTCTTCTGGTGCAAGCACCTGAGGCAAGCTTTGGGTAAATTGCGCAAGATTAAGGGTATTCCGGACGAGATCGAAATTCTGAGGACCTCCGAAACCAGAGTTAAGCATGGCTGCGTAGTGTGACGTGCAGCAGCGATTGTTCTCAAGGTGACCGTAAAAGGCAATCCACCGGGCTAAGGACTTTCTTTGTGGGCCGCCTACGCTAGCAGCGAGAAAAGAAATATATTTAGAATAAGACTGCTGATTCCCTCCCATGGTGGATAAAAAAAGATAACTTCTAATGAGTCGTAAAATTTTTAGCTCTTGGTCAATCTCAACTTCAGTTGTGGTTTGATTTCCGTCAACGAGGAAATCGAGCGGGTCGAACTGATTAAAAAAGGGATTTGCCTTAAGAACTGACTTGCGCCAATGAGTCGTTAAACTGGCTACAAATTCCTGCTGACGACGAGGCTTCTCGTTGAGGTCAGCCGAGTCGGCAAGATCTTTGAGTCGTTGCTCCTTAGGCGTCAGGATCGGAAGCTCAAATTGAGTGAGTGCATATACTTTTTCCGCACCGTATTCCTCAGTGGACTGGTCACTGATCTCCGCAGCAGAATAAGCTGATGATAGTCTTGGATCGCCGCTCCCTGGCACCGGAATTGCCCATGCAGAGTGCGAAAAGGAGATCAGACCGAGAACTGTAACGACGGTTTTAAAGGGAAGCATGGTCTCTCTTTTACCTAACTCAAGTATTTCTGGAAAGCTTTTAGTTGATTTTTTTAGTTCCTAATTTTAAATTAATTTAATTGATAGAACAGGCTCGAGCGCTAGCCAGAGCTTCATTACAGGTCATCTAAATAAGTTTAAAAATAAAAACGGATACCGATATCGCCTTGAATCAGGCCCTGGGTGCTGGGTAGGATAAAAAGTCCGGGTGCAAGCTCAAGAAATATCCCGAGGGACGGAGTGGAAGGTCTCCATTCTAATCCGACCGGGATTCTCACGCCAAATGTCGCACTTCCTGCAGAGTATCTGAAGCCTGCTCGATATAGGGTGGTCTGTGTCCCTAGTGCTAAAACTCCGCCGATCCCTAAATAGGGAGTGATTTGAGAGATGAATTGAGACGTCGAGTGAAACGCATGAGGAAATTGAAAGAGGTAGTCTACTAAAAAGGTCACATCACTGTTCACTGAAAACGCCAACCCAAAGTCGAGGGCAGCCTTGGAGCCTAAATTCAGCCGTCCAGAAATCCCTGAAGGGTCACCCAGCATGATGCCCAACCCAAACTCATCCGAGTGAGCAGTAGCCCAGGCAGGTCGCGCGGCGGTTACATGATGGACCATAAAGCAGAGTGCTGTGAGAACGATGAAGCGACTGGATCTAAATCTTGAAATGTGATGTTTTTTCATGGCTTAGAGACGTACGTGGATTTTTGGAAAAAGTTCCGATGGGGGGTGACTCATTTGACTGGAGAGCATGAAAAAGCCCCGATCTTTCGACCGAGGCTTTTTTTAGAATGCCTTGAATTCCTACTTTCCGTCGCCAAAGCTAGTGCCAGGGAAAAATCCGAGAGGCCCAGTGGCGGAGGGGATGATAAGTTCACGCCGACATGGGTTTTTTGCGAGTTCGGCCGAAATATCCATCACGGGTGAGTTGTTCCAATCCGACTCAAAGAATTCACCGTAATATTTAGCAGCGTCAGGACTTTCGACAAAAACAGCAACTTCGCGGTTGTTCTCCATTGAGTTCGCGGTGCCGTTGATGGAGCTCACTAGGACTTTGTCACCGTCCAAAATCATACCTTTGTTGTGGATATAGGTAATCTCAACGGGCTTGGCGTTAATAATTCGAGCATCGATGGGGATGTTGTCACAGGTCGCGAGGCGGAGGACGAATTTGGCCATTTCCACTTGAGCGTCCACACGGGGCTGCCAGGGTCTCTTGTAGGGTGCTTTGGCGGGCATCAGTGCGCTGCTTGCAGTTGGAACAAAAGCGGGCTTGGACGCTGCAGACTGGCCCTTGCCTGCCTGAGCAAAAAGTGCGGAGTCATTGAGGAGAAGTCGAACTGAAGTTCCGCTGCGGGCGGCGTCAATGATCGCGTCGAGGATCGGTGTGGTCTTGGGGAGTGACATGAAATTCATGTCGAGCGTATGAGTGGCCGAGCTGATCACGCCTCTGAGGGCCGGAGCAGCGTTGGGCGATAGAATCACCGAGGGATGATTGACAGTGCCGGCGCCGATCGGGCGAGCCGGAGTTTTGCGGGTTGGGTCGAAACTCGGCTTCGCGAAAGGGACTTCAGCGTCGACTTGGGGGGTCTCAACAGAGGTTAACGGAATTTCAGTTTCTGTACTGGCGGCTTCTGTCGATCCCTCCGGCGCCGCTGCTGCTGGTTTTGCCCATTTTTCTTTCATCTTAGAGATCCAGGCAAGGTCCAATACTCGGACATCAGAGTTTTTGAGGTCAGAATCCTCGTCAAAAACTGCGGTGAGCTTTTCGGCTAGTTCAGTGTCTTCGATTGCGATATCCCAACCGCGAGTTCCCTTTAGGCCTGGATTCGGATGCCCGTTGATAGAGAAATTTTCGGAAGAGATGAGGACTTCTTTATCATCGGCGACGACATACTTCGCGTGATTAAATTTAAAGCGGCGTTTTGTAGCGGATGAGAGCATCCTCTGTGGCGGTAAAATGTAAAGATGATGACAATTTTGAACTCCGTATTCATCTCTTTTTCGTTTGCCAGTAAGGTTTTCGCTAGAGCTTTCCTTGTGGTCGGGATTGGTATTTAATTGGGCGGTAGTTGCAATTTTTTCAAGAACAGCCACGCTTTCTGCTGTGATTCCACCGACGGGATCCCCTTCGATTAGGAAGTTAGTGCAAACTCCTTCTTGAATTTTTTTGATGACTTGATCAGCAATGGCAGGATGAACAAATTCATAGATGTTTATGATTAGAGAACGCTTTGCATTTTTTAAAACAGATAAGAGTAGTTCTTGATTATTATCTGGAGAGACTCCGAATCGAGCGGTAGCAGCGAAGCTCATTCGATTTTGAATCAAAATTTGCGTAATAATAAAAGAAAAAACGAATAAAACTCTACGAATACCCACCATCGCACACCTCATGAGTGAAAATGAGTAGAAGACGCGATGCATGGAGTCAAGGAATAAATAGGTTTTTGTTTGGAATAATTTTTTAGGAAAAAACTATATCTTTTCGCGCGAATTCTGTGCGAAATGAATCGACACTTGAGTGAATCAGCGATAGTGATCGAAAAAAAGACTGAAAGCTTCGTTCGAAAGATCTTCGAGAAAGCGCAGTCGCGGAGGAAGGTGAATTGCCGTGTCTTTCGCTTGGCCTTGAATTGATTTTCTTGCCTCTGCGGTGCCGCTCACAGTTTCGTTGTTTGCGAGCTGAGTCCATTCAAGTTCAACTCGAACTTCGCCGTTAAGGGTTTTGACAGGAATGACTCGTTCCATTTTTCCGTCGTTGCCCTGCTCCTCTGCGTATTGAGAGTCAAGCACAACTTCCTTGGAGTAAGTATCCTGGGTTTCGGCGCGAAATGTTTTTACGAAAGCACGAAGTGCAACGTCTGCTTGGCTTCGCTTAGCGACTCCTTGCCAGTCCGTTGGGTCTTGCTGAGGTGCGCTCTTCGCAGCCTCTACGTCTTTTTTGGGAACCAGAAAAAAGGTCCCTCGCTTGACGAGTTGATTGACAAGAGCTACTTCGACTACCGACCGAGCCGTGAGCTCTCCTTCGACGTCAACGAGTGCTACCTTTTTGCCTTCCAGTTCAGAGAGTTTTAAAACGGGTTTTTTGGGGACGCTCGAGCACGCTGCGAGAGTGATCAATGCAGCTCCAAAAAACCTCCGGTCTAATCTCATCTTCTGGAATCTCGATTCTTTAGAGTTGAGGTGTGCCGCCGTGAATTAAGACTTTCACGTCGTGTCTGAAGATTACTTCAAGCTTATTCGGGTAAATGAGTTTGCCGACGATCCCATCGCCAAATGTGGGGTGGTTCAGCTTGTCTCCCAAAGTGAAGTGCCCTTTTGTGCTGTACGGCTTACCGGGGAGGTCGCGGTGAGCAGACATGAGCTTTTCCCACTCGATTTCAATTGAGTGATTTTCTGTATCCTCAGAGGCAGCCTTCTTAGCTTTGCTTGCCTTAGGTGCTTGGGGCTCAGTTGCGCCCTTAATTGGACGAAAAGCGTGTTCTTTTTTGCAGGTGAGGCACTGAACTTTGATGACCTTGTCACCTTTCATTGCGACGATGACGTGATTCAAATCCATTTTACAGCTGGTGCAATACGACAAAGTTTCACCGGCTACTGAAGAAGTCCGTGCCATTAATAATCTCCGTGACCACTCCCACCACCAATTTTTGATGAGGGCTTCTAGGATCTTTCGACCCAGGGACAATGGCCCTTGTCCCAGCGGTTGTTAAGTACTGTGGCTTTCAACTTCATACAAGGCCCGATTGAACTTTGTATGCAGAATTTCGCCACTTTTGTTAAAAAAATCTTCTCACTTGTAGTTATAGTGTCTTCGATGGAAAATCAAGTACCGAAACCAATTCGACCCGCTCGGCGTGATCTTTTACTTCAAGCTAGGGCAGCTCAGACTCATTCAGGCGTCTATTTAATGAAAGATCCCTCGGACGGTGTTCTCTACGTGGGCAAAGCTAAGAATTTGAAAAATCGTTTGGTCAGTTATTTTCAGTCTGTCGTTCACGAAATTCCACGGATTGAGATCCTCGTGAGTCGAATTCATCACTTCGATGTGATCTTAACTGAGACTGAGTCAGAAGCTCTGATCTTAGAAGCGACCCTGATTAAAAAGTACAAACCTAAGTTCAATGTCCGACTCAAGGACGACAAAGCTTACCCTTATTTAAAGATTCAAGTGAACGACCCATTTCCTCGGATCGAATGGACACGGAAGGTGCTTCGCGATGGCGCCCGGTATTTTGGACCGTTTCCGTCTGCTTGGTCGGCGCGAGAGGTCATGCAGCTCCTGAATGAAACTTTTAAGTTGAGAGATTGTTCCGACAATACATTTAGACATCGGGCTCGGCCTTGTATTTTGTTTCAGATGGACAAATGTACTGGAGGGTGTGTGGGTCAGGTCGACTCGGTGGCCTATCATGAATCCATTCAGGCTGTGGTCAGTGTGTTGGAGGGCAAATCCGATGCCCTATTAGGCTCTCTCCGGCGCGGCATGGAGGATGCGGCTGAGCGCGAGGAATACGAAGAGGCGGCAGGTTACCGAGATCAAATCCAAAATCTTGAAGTGATTACCCAGACTCAAGGAGTGATGGAGGCCGGCTCTCAGCGTAACCGAGATGTCATTAGTATCGCCCGGAATGAGCTCGATGCTCACGGGACGATTTTGAGGGTAAGAGGGGGGCGGTTGGTTGCTGTGCAGCATTACCATTTGCAAAATACGGATCCTTCTCAATCCGAATCAGAACTCCTCTTTGATTTTCTCTCTCAGTATTATCTCAATCGGATGACTCAAGAGAGTCTATCAGAACTCGACCCTGAGTCGGCGCCGACCACAGAGCCTGCGTCTGAAGACGTTTTGGTTTCTGAAGTACCTGGTGATGCTGAGCTTTTGGAAACTACGGTGCAGATCAAACTGCGAGTGCCTGAGACGCCCGTAGATTACCAGCTTTTGAGTGTGGCGCGCACGAATGCCTTACACGCTTTGGAACAAAACAAGAAAAAGGCCAAGGGGCATGGCCTCCAAGCACTGGAAGAAGTTCAGGAAAAGCTTCAGCTGCCCAAACTCCCTCAGCGCATCGAGTGTTACGATATTTCCAATATTCAGGGTCAGGACGCAGTCGCCTCTCGTGTTGTTTTTATGGATGGAGCGCCGGACAAAAATCTTTATCGACGGTACAAGATCAAGACTGTCGAAGGCTCGAATGACTTTGCCATGATGAAGGAGGTTCTGGGGAGACGGTTTACCAAGTCAGATGAGGATCTGCCTGATCTCGTGGTGGTGGATGGCGGAAAGGGTCAGCTCTCACAGGCTGTGGCAATTCTCGATGAGCTGGCAGTGCAAGGAGTGGGTGTGGTGGGTCTGGCTAAAGCTCGAACCGAGAGTGATTTTCAGGCTTCAGAGGTTAAGTCATCGTTTGAACGGATCTTTATCCCGAATCGTAAAAACCCAGTTTCACTCTATCCGACGACCTCTGCCTATAAACTTCTGACCCATATCAGAGATGAGGCGCACAGATTTGCTGTGAGTTATCATAGACTTCTGCGCTCAAAACGGACGATACGGGACAAAGATTGACAGGCGAGTGAATCCCAACTAAGACTAGATCCAAAAAATGAACAACACTATCACTCAGGCAGATTCATCAGCGAGTACGACATCTTGGACCGAAACCTTCGGGGGGTTTTCTTTTATGAAGGCCCAACCCGCTGCGGCTCATCCCCTGACCGATTCTGCAGAAATTGAAAAAAGTTACGCTTACTGGCGCGTTCGAACGATGATGGGGATGTTCGTCGGGTATGCTGTTTTTTACTTTTGCCGTAAGAATCTCTCAGCTGCGACCCCCGCTCTGATTGCTGATCTGGGCTATTCAAAGACCCAAATTGGCACGATTTGGTCCTGCCTTTATCTGACTTATGGTGTGAGCAAGATGTTCAATGGGGTCCTCGGGGACCGGGCCAATCCGCGATACTTCATGGCAATTGGGTTGCTCTTGTCTGCAGTGACTAATATCTTGTTTGGGATGAGTTCCTCGCTTGCCATGTTGGGGTTCTTTTGGGCGCTCAACGGCTGGTTTCAGGGGATGGGGTGGCCTCCATGTGCTCGTCTTTTGACTCATTGGTATAGTCAAAACGAACGTGGCACCTACTGGGGAATTTGGAACACCGCTCACCAAATCGGTGGAGGGCTCATTCTTGTTTTAGGGGGTTACCTCACCGAACAGTTTGGCTGGCGTTCCAGTTTTTATGTTCCCTCGGTGATTGCTATCGTGACTTCTTTTTTTCTGATTGAACGCCTGCGGGATACACCCGAGTCTCTTGGTTTGCCTTCCATTGAGAAGTTCAGAAATGATTCACAGGCTTCGAGCGGTTCCAGTTCGAAGGCATCGTTTCGCGCAGTGGTGCGTAACCGTAAGATCTGGTTCCTTTCTCTTGCTAATTTCTTTGTCTACCTCGTTCGATTTGGAGCGATGGATTGGGCGCCGACCTTCTTAGTCGATGTGAAGCATTCCACCATTGGGGGGGCAACTCTCAAAGCAGCAGGTTTTGAGTTCGTCGGCATTGCCGGAGCTCTGGGCGCGGGATGGCTTTCAGACCGCGTTTTCAAAGGTCGTCGAGCTTGGGTGAATTTTATTTACATGTTTTTGCTCGCCTTCGTGATTGGTGAGTTTTGGATGATTCCAGAAGGTTATCCGGTTTTAGATGCTCTCGCACTGAGTGCGGTGGGTTTCTTGGTTTATGGCCCGCAAATGCTCGTGGGAGTTGCTGCTGCTGATCTTGGCGGCAAAGAAGCTGCTGCTTCGGCTACAGGGTTTACTGGACTCTTTGGTTACCTGGGAAGCATCGTTTCCGGCATTGGGACGGGCTGGGTTGTGGATCATTGGGGTTGGAGCGGTGGATTTATCTTCTTTATCGCCTCCGCTTTGATTGGTGCTGGTCTATTTATCTTTACTCGCGAACAGCAGCCGCAGGCGGCGTAGCGATGGAGAACGCTATGAAGAGCTTGAAGGTCTTTGTAGTGGTTGTAGCTCTCCAATTTTTCTTGCGGATTCAGTTCGCCTCAGCTGCTGAAATCAACACGAACGAAGTCTCATCGTCGAACGCTCCTTCTTGGGTCAAGGTTTCGCGAGTCGATCGAGTGGTATCTCGAGTTCAGCGCTTCATGGAGTGGGACCTTAGAAAAGTGAAGGTAGTTTGGTACTCCGATCAAAAGGAATTTCAGCATTTTCACCACTATGATTCAAGTGTTCTAGCAGTCACCCAAAAACCGGAGAACACGATCCATTTAGGGCCGCGCGTCGACAACTCCAATTTTGATGCAGTATTTGGTCACGAGTTGGTGCATGCGATCTTATTTCAGAAATATAAAAAATCGATCCCAAACTGGCTCGAAGAAGGACTTGCTAATTATGCGTCCAAGCATGGCACAGTCGACTATAGATGGATTGCAAGTCAGCCCTTTGTGGACGTGAAAACCCTTGGGCATCCTTTCTTAGATTCGGCTCATTCGACTTTGAGTCCCAGGTATCATTACCAAGTTTCAACGGCTTTGATTCAAATGATTGCTTCAAAGTGCAATCTTGAGGAGCTCTTGCAGCTCTCGTTGGGTACTAGTTTAGAGAATTATTTGTCGACCACTTGCGAGTTGGATGACATCAATGCAAGTTTTCAGACTTGGGTGAAAAAAAAGAACAAGGCTAATAGCTAGGTGATGTGAATGAAAAAAAGTGGATTGATCTCCACTCTTTTTTCACGAAATCGTGTACACCTCTGCCCATTATGAATCTGAGCCAATTTCCTGAGCTTTTAAAGTTTTTTTCTAACACGATTGCCGAATCTGACCCTGATCAGGATCGGGAGAGCGCAAAAGCTTTTGCTGCCGCCGGCCCTCCTCAGGTGAGAGAACGAGTCGTGGCGCAATTACAGTCTATTTTAACGAGTAACGACCTCCCATTGGATGAGTTTGGATCTGAAGCAAATCGTTGGTTCGGTGACTTGGGCGAGGCTCGTACTTGGTTGGAAGGTCTTCTCTCGGTTCTGAGCTCAGCTGAGAGTGGCAACTCGGCTTCCATCGCTGTGAAAGATAGTCATGGCACCGTCCTCGCCGAAGGTGATGCGGTTCAGGTGATCAAGGACTTGAAAGTCAAAGGCGGCTCGAGTGATCTTAAGCGTGGGACGCTGATCAAGAAAATCCATTTAACAGTCTTCGGCAGAATTCCCCCGCCTAGATTCGTTAGAATCAGGAGGGGGATGAATGCCTCCCCTGGTTTTCTATGTATTTCTTGATGACCTCGATGGTGGCGCCACCTGTAGTGAGGAGGCAGTAGGCCCTTGTCCAGAGTACTGGTTTCCAATAGTACTGCCGCAGGTGCTTTCCGAACTTCTTCCGAGTCAGACGACTCGTCACCGTTTTGAGATTATTGATGAAGATGCTCATTTGCATGCTGGGATGACACGATAGGAGTATGTGAATATGATCTTCCTCTCCTCCAAATTCTACGAGAGAGCAATCCCATTTTTGGCAAAGTTCCTCGCTAGTTACTTTGAGGAACGCCAAAATCTCTGGGGTGAAACATTTTCTTCTATACTTTGTTACTAACACCAAATGATACTGAAGATTATATACGCAATGAAAATGGCTCTTTAGCTTATTTTTTTTCATTGACACTAACTAGTCCAGGTGACAGGTTGGTGTCAATGTTGCTGAAAGGATATCAGTTCAAATTGAGACCATCTAAGAAACAAAAGAAGATACTTTTGCGATGGATGGGGGCGTGTCGCTTTGTCTACAATTGTGGGCTCACGCATCGCTCGATGAACTACCAGCAGTGGCAGAATTCGGTTTCCTATTTTGATCAGCAAAATGCTCTTCCGGAGGTGAAAAGTGACCCTGAGTTGAGCTGGCTCAAGGAGGTTCCTTCTCAGAGTTTACAGATGGCACTTAGGCACCTCGACACTGCTTTCAAGAATTTCTTTCGGGGTACAGGGCAATACCCTCAGCCGAAGAAAAAGGGAATTCATGATGCCATTTCCTTTCCTCAGGGTAATGTCCTCAAAATTCGAAAGAAGGCTAGGAAAACAAGTAGTATTCTACTTCCCAAGCTTGGAGAAGTGGAGTTGGTCCAACACCGCAACTTCACTGGTAAAGTAAAGAGTGCCACAGTTTCCCATTCTCATGGAAACGGCTGGCAGGTCAGTATTTTGGTTGAAGAGGCGGATATGATTCCCACAAATACGTCCCAAGAGACTGTAGGGATTGACCTAGGTGTTACAAAAACCATCGCCCGCAGTGGAGTTCATCCAGACCAAAACCTTCCAGTTGAGCAAATCAAGCGAATTGAGAAGCGAATTGCAGTGCTTCAGAGGAGACAGGCAAAGGTCACTCGATTTTCGGATCGATGGAGGCATTTTTGCCGTGTCGTCGCCAAGTTACATTCTAGAGTTTCACGTATTAGAAAAGATTTTCTTCACAAGACCTCCTGCGAGCTCTCCAAAAACCACGGAGTGATCGTCATGGAAGATCTGAAGGTGAAGAATATGTCCAAGTCCGCCAGTGGGACCAAAGAGAATCCGGGTCGAAAAGTCGCTCAAAAAAGCGGACTGAATCGGGCCATTCTCAGGCAAGGATGGGGAAGTTTTCGTACCATGATGGAGTACAAAACCAAATGGTACGGCTCGCACCTGATCCTAGTTGGTCCTAAGAATACGTCCCGGCGCTGTTGCGAATGCGGCTATACGCATGAGGGCAATCGTCAAACTCAGGCAGATTTTCTGTGCCTACAATGCGGACACAATGAAAATGCGGATAAGAATGCCGCTAACAACATTAGAAGACTTGGATTAGAGTCTTTGGGGCGTCAGCCCCTAGAAGCCCCCGCCATAGCCTGCTAAGGCTTGGCGGAGGGAGTAATCACTTGGTGATCCAGAGCTTGTCGAGTGCCGGGTGGACGGGAGCACTCTCGTTCTCAAAACCTGTTTCCTGAAAAAAGCTTAGCTCGAGAGGGACTTTGGATTTCATCCGGGTTGATCTTGAGATTAATAGTTGAGTCAAATGGTATAGATTTTCCTTGCCTAGAGCGCCCCCTCATGTTAGCTTCCCCCCTCATAGAGGGATTAGGGACAAAGGGGAAGAGTTTGAGGAGCTCGGTACCTATGTTCAGAAAGGTAAATACGAAAGTTGCATTTCTAACCGTTAAGGCTTTTTTCTTGGTGCTCTCCTACCTCATGCCAAGTGCTAGTTTGGCGAGCTGGGAAGAAATTGAAGACGCTATCGGAGCTGAACTCGTTCTAAAAGACGATCAGCGATTTGCTTTTTTCTCGAAACGTTAATCGGATACATCGATTAAGCGCCTCAGAGGCTGCCTCCAAGACTTAAAGCCTGCCTGGGATCTCTTCCATTTGATGAAGGGCCTCAGCGTTCCAAAGGGCCTCAAAACTCTCCTGCGAGGCTTCCATGAGCTTACGGATCTTCTTATTTTTGAGGAGATCTTTGAGTTCGGGAATTTGATCTCTCAGTTCTGCCCTGGTTTCAAAAATCCCACAGAGTGCGCGGCCGTAGCCCACTGTTTTTGGAAGACGGCTCCAGCCGTGAATGAGGGCTTCCAGAGTCTCTTGGAGGTCTTCTGTTTCTCCAAGTTCGGTTGCCACAGTTTTCCCCCAACGATCAAAGAAGGGCCCCAGCGGTACGAGTAGATTTGGGCTTCTGCGTAATGCACGAGGCTTGCGCAAAGCAAAATGCCTGTGATTTTCAAATGCCATCGAACTTCCTGCGATTTCCGCCTTGTAAAGTTCGCCCGCCACCCAAAGACGCCCGCGATAGCGTAGTTTACGGTGGGTGTCGAGAGGGTTAGCTGTAAGTTTGTAAAATTGGAGGCGGAGTGGATCGACTGAAGAGATTTCCCAGAGATCCATGACTCGGTCAAGGTCGCCCATGTTATGAGCGATGAGGGCGCTAGCCTTAAGACATTCGATCCCATCTTGAGCGCTCCAGAGCGATCCAAAAATTGCAGAGTGATTCTTTATGACCTCTTCGATTTGAGTGAAAAGTTCTTCGCGTTTGCTAATTGCTGCTGGATCGAGAGATCGTCCGAGCGCGCCATAGGCTCCAGTCGCTATAGTAAACCATTCCCCTTGATGCCCTGACAGGAGGCTGCCTGATTCTGGAGTAGAGAGTGCTCCCCTGAGAAAACGCTTCGAAATTCCGCAAAAATCCCAATCACGGCTTCGAATCACGAGGTCCGCCATTTCGAGAGTGGTCTCCAGCGGGAGCTTCTCGTGCCAGAGTTTGGAACGAATTTGTAAATCCACGTCGGTTGGTACTGGCGTCGCACAACTCAAAAAGTGAGAGCTTAAGCAGAGCTTGAAGTACTCAATGTGATTGAGGTCAGGCTCAGCGCGACCGTGCCAGGTTCTCAAAAACGCTACAGGTTCAAGATTTTGGAGGTCATTCGGAAGCGGTGCCTCAGCAAATAAGTAAGGGGCCGTATTTTTGACCTGAGAAATGAGAAGTTCAGGAGAAATTCCGCGCGGAACGCTCCGCCCTGGGTAGTCAGATTTTCGTTTCGGAAAGAGGCACCGATCTTCATGAATGAGTTCAGGAATTTTTGTTTTCATTTTTTTCTTGGTTACTGATGTGACAGTTTTTTTAATGGTCCCGAGAATCAGTCGCGTGATCTGGCCGCCCAGGTGTGCGATCCTCACCGCTAATTCTGGTACCGCTGCGCTCCTCGTCGCATTCGGTTGAGATTTCTGATCTCTCCCTGATTTCGTGGAAACGCAGATTCCATTCCTTCGACATAATCTGCTTCGCCTTCAACTCGGTAAACTCGGAGAGGAAGAATAATTACTCCATTTTGATCGCGATCACGATTGAAACTGTGGAGATCAAAAAACGGAGTGCCTACGCGCGGAGCGCCCCGAACGAAGTGCCATTCTTGTTGGCAGGCTGCACAGAAGACGGAGTTACAGTTGTCATCTTTCGCTGCGGGTGTACCACAGTAGGGGCACGGACGAAGGTTTCCTTCTGGATTGAAGAAATCAGGGCGTCCTTGGTGGGCTGCTCGTTGTTCGCAATTCATTCCAATATGGGCGTGTTCACAGAGGTAGCACCTTTGCTGGTCACAAACCTGACATTGAGCATGATGATTCCCTGGGTTTCTTTGATCGGCAAGGATTGGTGCTCCACATTCTGGAGTTGGGCAAACCCGATAGTCAGGGATCGCAGGAGCGATCGGTGCTTCATGGACTACAGGCTCGCCTCGTTGGAGTCGTAAAAGTTCTTGGTAATAACTGAGTAAGGTCCCAGTTTGCCACTCAAAGATACCCTTAGCATTGAATCCGGCTTGTTCGAGTATGACTGGTGTCAGGGGTAACTCATGGTGCGCTCCTACTCCCCCGCAGTGAATCGGAAACACCTGCTCTCCCATAAGGCCGCGAATATGACCATAGAGATCACTGTTATTGACTTGATCGGCTGGAGCAGTGTTTCTTACGTGATATCCCACTCGATCCTGAGGGTTATGATGAGGGCACTGCGTACCGTGAGCTTCTTCGGTAAACGCTTCTAGGTTGATCAAGGACATTCCTTCGATGATCCGGTTAGTTGCGACTTCAGCAGCTAAAGCTTCAGGTCGGAGCAAGTAGTACCTAAAGAGTCCTTGTTCGAGGTTAGGGTGAAGTCTATCGAAAAGGGTTCGAACTCTTAATTCGAGTTGCGTCAAAACAAGGGCTCGCATTTGTGCAGGAATTTGTTCGATGCGCCTATTGATGAGTTGAGTGACGTAGTTTTCGGCCTGCTCGCGGAATTCTGCGTGAATGGCAGGGCTCAGAATAAAGGCTTTGAGATTATTCAAGTCCCGTCGGCTCAGATTTCTTCGATTTTCCAAAAAATCTGAGTAAGTTCCCAACACCAGAACGCTGTTGCGTTCGTAGTAGAGTTCGTTCCTAAATCCGCCTGGGATGAGTTCACTCATGAGGCTTTGATAATGAGCACCCGTCTGCACAAGATGTCGCTCCACGAGTGCAGTGCGTTTCAGTTCAATGACTGCATTTAATGCAGGTTGGGTTGAAACCTCCATTTTTTGAATCAAAGCTATGACGTTTTCAAAGGTCGGGGTTAATTCCCAGAAGCGAGGGATCGTTCTCCGAATCAGAGTTGACCATGCCTCACGTTGATCCGGGGCAATGTTTTGCGTTAAGACAGGAAAGATTTCGGAATAGGCGGTAGCGTCTCCTGCTCGCTGGATTTGCTGCGGAGCGGCCGCAAGCCTCCTTTGATGTTCGGCTTGGACTCTTGCTGCTTCTAGTCGTTCGGCTTGGATTCGTGCCGCTTCTTGCTGTTGTCTTTGTCGTTCAGCCTCAACTTGTCGTGCTCGGTTTTGCTCACGCTGAGCAGCATCACGGACTTGTCTTTGTCGTTCAACTTCGTCTTGGCGTTCTCGAGCGACTCGCTCCTGAGCTTCTCGTTCCGCTTGATTTCTTCGGGCCGGCTCAGCTTGTAAGAACTCTCTAAACTGTCTGTTTCGATTCGGCTGGACACTATCAATGATTTTGATGAAGTTGTCCGCTCTCGCGAGATATCTGGGCAAGTAATAGCCACCTGCGCTGGCGCGAAAGGTGGGGTAGTCTCGGTCGAGGTTTTGAAGGGTCGTTTGAAATTGGGTCACCGCTTCATAAGCTTCATGGATTGTCGAAGATACGGCTCTTTGTGCTTCGAAGGCTACTAGGTCAATTAAGTGCTCTAGATAGTTTGTGTCGCCGTGGAGATATTTTACAAATTGAATCCCTGTTTTTGTTTTAAGGTCCTCAAGGGCAGAGATCAGATCAACTCCTGGCGTAAGAGTCTGAATTTTATCATAGATACTTGTTTTTGTGGATTGAATTCCGTAATCATTTTTGGGATCGAGGCGCCAGAGAGAAGATGATTTATCCTTCAAACAGGAGGGCTGCGCTTCTAGTTTCTTTAGGTCGTCTTTGTGATTTTTATATTTGTCGAGAATGGCTTTTAATTCGTTGTAATTGGTATTATTCCATTCATTCGGTTCATAGGTGCTCATCCATGAAAATCGGTCGTATTCTGCTTTGAACTCTGATGAACATATATTGGATTTTTTGTCAGAGCATCCTGTCAAACCCCAGACCGAAATACTAATCATCAAACAGGTGAGGGAGGTTGATATGGAATTCGTTTTTTTAAAACGCATGGCCCGAGAACGCGTAGCTTAACCACTTAATATAGTCAAGATTTAAATCTTTCTGCGAGGTGATTAGGCTAAAAATAGAAAAAAAAAGGGAAAAAAAGGGGACGGAGTACTCGGCTACTCGGCCAGTAGGGCTTTTTTTGACAGGTGCCCAAACCCTTCTCGGATTCAAAGAATCTATGCCTCTTTGTAAGTGATTAAAGTTTAAAGACTAGCCCAGAGTAGTGTCTTGGCAACCTAGCTTGTTCTTCTAGATAGGCTGTGGTAGCTCCTCTGAAAGCGTTGGAGCGAGACAGCGGCATGAAAAATTTACTTAAAAATTGGGTACTTTTAGCAGTTTTGATTCTAGGTTTTCACTCCGAGGCGTATGCGGTAAAGCCTTGTACCGCCTGTTTTGGTGATGTAACAGATACTCAAGTGGCCGAAAAGCAAGCCCTCCAATGCCCTGTTGGCCATGTGATTGACCAAGACTGTCTGATTCATCAAGTGAAGAGTTACGAAGATCTGAAAGCTTTACGAACTCACGGTTTAGGGTGTTGTGGAGTAGGCGGAGCCGGAGACACTTGCAAGCATAAATTTCCCCTCGATGAAGTGAGGGCTCTCTTGGGGCTTGAAGAACAGGTAGCGCTGCAGGCCCGATTCGATCGAGCTGCGAGTTCGGTGGAAGAGAGTAAGATTAAAGAAGAATTGAATCGTCTCAAGCTCGGAATCACAGAGTCTTTTGTGATCCAGTGCCCTGTAGATGGCTGTGGCGCAGCTTGCGATCGAATCGAAGGATGTAATGCAGCTCAATGCCAGAGCGAAGAATGTAGAAACCGATTTTGTTACCTGTGCCTTGAATCTCAAGAGGATCATGTGACCGGTCACGCTCACGCGAGAGCTCACAGTAATAATTACTGGGAGCAACGTCCTGGCTATTTGGAGCGCTACCACTGGTTGCTGGCTAGAAAAAATCTAGCCGCTTTATTGAAAAGTAAAGTTGAAGAGTCGACTCGTAATCAAGCCCTCGATGAGAGTCAGGCTCTCCTTAAAGAAAAGAAAATGTGGCCCATGCCTGCCGGATTGGCAGCAGGCCCATGGCTTGAGCAAGTGAGATCCAATGCTGAACTCACTCAGAATGCAAAGATTGAGCTCTTACAAAACGAGGCGATCTATCGGCGACAGATGAAAGACAAAAAGAACGACGATCTGATCGAAACAGAAATCCGTCGACTCGGTGGCCTGGTTCTCGCTTCACTCGATGTCAAAGACGCCGCTGGAATCGGTGTTCCTGCTGCAGGCGCCGGAATCGCTGCGCCTAGAGTCGCACAAGCCGCACCGGCCCACCAGGCGGCAGTGCCAGTGCCTCAAGTTGCGGAGCATGGCATCGCGCCAGTCTTGGAGGATCACCCGCGATTTAACCAGCTCAGCCAGCAGTTCAGAGCCTTGGGGAATATGTACGAGGTTGCCGGATTAATCTGGAGTGGTGTAGCTCCGACAACGATGAAGCAAGGAGATGCCTATGCTTACTGCACTGGCCTGGGTGGCGGTGCGAGATTGCCTACGAAGGACGAATACATCACCTTGGCGCGAGCTATGGGCTCAGTGCAGCCTGAATGTGGGGCTCCCGACTACGACGTTGCGGGTTATAATAAGCACTTGATTCCAGATATGAGTAACCGAGTTTTTTGGTCGATGTCGTTTCCTCCTCGGTGCGATGATAGTGCCTTCGTCCTCCACGGTGTTGGTGGCTACCTTTACGCCTGTAGGTGTTGCTTCTCCGAATCGGTGCGGTGTGTTGTGGGTGGTTTGTAACCGGGGGGCATTGGGGACGGAGTCAGATTTTTCCCATGAGAGTTGCCTACGAGGGTTCTTGAGCGAATCGGTGAGGAGAGTGCCCTCGGTCACCACTAGTGTTGGACCGCTAGGAGATCTGGTGTTAAACGAGAGGGATGATTTCCCCTGAAACAGCCTCTATCGAGCCTTCTCTGAAAGGCCCTCATCTCACTTCTGAGGTCGTTTCTGATACTCTGCGTCGCCTCCTTCGGTCTAAGTTTGGTTTTCAGTCGTTTAGAAACCATCAAGAAGAAGTCTGCCTCAAGGTCGGACAGGGCAAGGATGTCCTCCTGGTGATGCCTACGGGTGCCGGGAAGTCCCTTTGCTACCAGCTCCCCGGTTTGGCTCGAGGCGGCGTCACGTTGGTGATCAGCCCTCTCTTGGCGCTGATCGAGGACCAGGTGGAGAAGCTCTCTAAACTGGGGCTCCGCGCGGATCGGATTCATTCTGGGCGCAGCCGTGAAGAGTCACGTCAAGTGTGCCGAGACTATCTGACGGGGAATCTTGATTTTCTTCTGATTGCCCCTGAGCGCTTTTCGGTTCCTGGTTTTTTAAGCTTACTGCAAAAAAGAAAGCCGACACTGGTGACTGTGGATGAGGCTCACTGCATCTCTCAATGGGGTCACGATTTTAGACCCGACTATCGAGCCCTGGGAGAGCATCTTGAAGCACTCCGTCCAGCCAATATCCTTGCGCTGACTGCGACCGCTACACCCATGGTCCAGGATGATATTTGTAAACAGCTCCGACTCAATCAAGAGTCTCGGTTAATTCATGGGTTTCGTCGCGATAATATCGCCATCCAGCTCATGGAGATTTTACCCAGTCAGCGTTCGTCTATGATTGAATCGATCTTGAAGAAAGAGAGCCAGAGACCCGCTATTATTTACGCTCCCACTCGAAAGGTCGCTGAACAGCTTCATGATGAACTAAAATCCAAACTGAAGATTGGCATTTATCACGCGGGTCTGCAGCCGTCGGCACGAGAAAAAAACCAGAACTCATTTTTAATAGGTGAGGTCGATGTGATTGTTGCAACCGTCGCTTTTGGTATGGGAATTGATAAATCAAATATTCGGACAGTCATTCATGCTGGCCTACCCGGGAGTATTGAAGGATATTATCAAGAGATCGGCCGTGCAGGGCGAGATGGAAAACCCTCGCGAGCTATTCTCATGCACTCCTACGCAGACCAAAGAACTCACCAGTTTTTTTTAGAGCGCGACTACCCAGAGACCAATTTTCTTCGTCAGATTTATGGTTCTCTCTCTGAAGATAAAAAACCGACTGAGCTGATCAAAGCGGAAGTTTTGCCTCAGTTCAAAACAGTAGAAGTCTTTGAGAAATCACTTGAAAAGCTGCGGATTCACCGTGGAGCTGTGGTTGATTTCGAGGGAAACCTTTCTAAGGGTGTTGCGTCCTGGGAAAAAACCTATATGGAGCAAAAGCGGCATAAAGAGAAGATGGCTGTCCAGATGAGTCATTTTACTCAAACCCATTCGTGCCGCATGCTGGGATTGGTAAACTATTTCGGGGATCAAAAAGACGAAGGAACTCCGTGCGGTGTTTGCGATGATTGTGATCCTCTTGCAGGTGCATCGCCTCTGCGCACGCTCACTCGAGAAGAGCAGGGCTGGGTGGCCGAAATCATGGCCATCCTCTCCACTTCAGATGGAAAAGCCGCTGGCCGACTCCACAAAGAGGTGATGGATAATGCCCCGTCTATTTCTCGCACCGAGTTTGAGCGGATTCTCGAAGTCTTGGCGAAGGCTGAATGGGTGAAAATTTTTCACGAGAGCTTCGAAAAAGACGGAAAATCCATCCCTTATAAAACTATTTTTCTCACCACTCGGGGTAAAAAAGCTAAAGCAGATGAACTGAGTCAACTTAAGACTTCAGCAGCCGTGTCGGCGCCAAAATCAGCAAAAAAAAGAAAAACTCGATTTAAAAAAAGAAGGTAAATCGAAACTGAAAATGCGTTCTGAAAAAAGCGCCTCACTTTGCCTTATCACATGCGCCGTAAAACTCGCCCGTTCAGGGGCGGGATATAAGGCGCCCGTACGTCAGTGCGGCATGCCTTGACATACATCCGTACTCAGATAGATTGGTAAAGAAATGGTTGCTGAGAAACCCAAACGAAAAATGGCAGCAAAAAAGCCAAAAGACCCGAACGTAGTAGTCACGACCCTAAGATACCGCCTCAAGGGCAGCTCGAAGATGAACCGATTAGATCGGCTTGCGCGGTCGGTGAATTTCGTTTGGAACTATTGCAATGAAACCTCATT
>CANCQK010000009.1 GCA_947380295.1 Bdellovibrionales bacterium
CAACGTCATCACCAACGTCATCACCAACGTCATCACCAACGTCATCACCAACGTCATCACCAACGTCATCACCAACGTCATCACCAACGTCATCGCCAACGTCATCACCAACGTCATCACCAACGTCATCGCCAACGTCATCACCAACGTCATCACCAACGTCATCACCAACGTCATCACCAACGTCATCAACAACGTCATCACCATCACCCAGTTATAGTCCCGGCGTGTGCTATCCCGGGAGGTCTCCGATGGGAGGTGGCAGTGGGACTGCAAATGATCCCTATTTGATTTGTTCCACAACTCATTTGTTAGGTTTTCAAGGAGATTTGTCGGCTCAATACAAACTGATGGCCAATCTAGATCTTTCTTCGGAGAGTAGTTTCTCTCCTATTGGTGCCGGTTCAAGCTTCACAGGAACTTTTGACGGCAATGGGTACACGATCAGTAACTGGACCTACGGTGATTTAGATCAACGCAATCCTGTAGGGCTGTTCTCGGTGATCGATTCGGGTGCGACGATTAAGAATTTAAGTCTGACTGGTTTCTCCGTTATTTCATCCGGCAATTCGGGCTTGTTGGCGGGCACGGTTAATTCGGGTTCAATTTTGAATTGTTCTGTCCAGGGGGCCATTTCTATGGCCGGTGTGAGTGGTCAAGGTTTTGTGGGCGGATTGGTCGGGTCGATGTCGTCGGGAATCATCAGTTCAAGTTCATTTTCAGGATCTATAACCGCTAAGAGCGACCTGCCTCAAGCGATAGGGGGCCTCGTGGGTAAAGGTTTGAACTACCCGTCACTTTCAGACTCGTACTTCAGTGGTTCGATTGACGCTGGAACTTCACTGAACACAGAAGGGGTCGGTGGAATTGTGGGAGTCACGGAGGGTGGAGCCACTTTACGCCGGTTATATGTGGGGGGTACGATCACCGGTCCAAATGTGCCAAAGGGGGGGCTAGTCGGTGCCTCTGACGCCACGGCTCCCACCATCGTGAATTCTTATTTTAGCACAGATCAAACTGGTATCGGTGTCTATCCAGGCACGTTACTTAGCGCTAAAACTAATACCCAACTCCGATCTCAGGAGACTTTTGACGGGTGGGATTTCAGTGGCATCTGGACGATTTCTGCTGGCCAGTTTCCAGCGCTTCGGGCAAAACCTTCTCCAGTGCCGACCTGTAAATCAAACGCTCAACCTTTCGGCGGTGGAGCCGGGACTTCGGTGAGTCCTTATTTGATTTGCGATGTCGGTCACCTGCATCAAGTGAGTAATCATCTTTTGGCTACTTATCGGCTCGAATCGGATTTGGATCTGACTGGCGACTCAGCCATGGTGCCCATCGGATCAGCGAGTGGAACTCCCTTTACTGGGAAATTCGATGGAAATGGGTATTCGATTTCTAATTGGAATCCAACTACGGTCTTCGTTTCTAATGCCGGGTTGTTCTCCCAATTGGGCACCGGAGCTGTGGTGCAAAACCTCTCTTTAACGAATTTTGTCCTGACCGCGAGTTCCGACAATGTGGGAGCTCTTGCAGGTCAAGCAGGAGGGGCAATGATCCAAAATGTGAATGCTTCAGACCTGACTATTCAGGGTGGGTGGTATGTGGGAGGACTAGTGGGGAGGATCTCAGGGACAAAGATCACCCAAGTCTGGATTGCTGGGGCCGTCTCTGCAAATTTAGGCGGTGGTGGGCTAGTCGGGTGGGCAAAGACAGGATCTTTGATTGCCGGAGTCCGATCTGAGGTCAATGTCAGCGGAAATCAATCGGTTGGAGGCCTAGTGGGACTCTTGGATGATTCCACAATTCAAAAATCTTTTGCGTCTGGATCTGTTACGGCCGATGACTCGGCCTCACAGGCGATCGGCGGTCTAGTTGGTGCGACAAGCGGGAGCGAGGCTAGGATTTCCGATAGCGCTGTCGGTGGAGGAGTCGGCATAAAAAGCGGAGGTAATTTTATAGGAGGATTGGTTGGCAGAAACACTTCCTCTGGTCTTGCTCTCACCAAATGCTACGTTGCGGCTCCGGTGACAGGGGGAACGAGGGTAGGGGGTCTCGTGGTGGACGACGGCGTGGTTACTTCAAAACTGGTCAATTCCTATTTTGACGGCGACCTGAATGGCATCAAAGATGGAAATACCACGAAAGAAATGCAAACCCAAAAGACCTTTCTGGACTGGGATTTTGATAATACCTGGCAAATGCCTAGTGGTAGCTACCCTCTGTTGCGGTGGTAGCGCTTGAGCGCGGCTTGGCTATTCTGCTCTTGACGAAACCCCTTCGCGCGATTGGGCTGGAGAGAGTCGTCTCGAAGCCATGAGTTTGATAATTTCTGAAGGAATAAATTGGCGACGGAGGTCCCGATTTTGCAATTTTTGCTTTGAATTGAGGAAAAAAGCAACGTAGATCTGTGTAACTAGTTTTTAACGAACCGAACTAAAAGTGAATTATGTCGAGTAAAAAAGCGATAAGTGAATAATTATAAGTTGAAACTCAGGTATGTCCAAAAAAAAGTCGCAAAAACCAGGAAAAATATATAACAAGACCAGAACATACGGGCCGCCACATCCATGGCGGTTGTGTCCGTTGGGACAACACTGGGTAAGCGAGCATAGGCGGCGCGTTCCTCCAAGCAAAAGCCACCCTGCTGGCTATATAACAACTGTTCATGCAACCTGCAGAGATAATCCTTCAGAAAAAGACTCTCTCTATACGGCTGAACTTCAAAGAATTGCTGAAACTTTTTTTGAAAGTGCCTCATCGCGGAATAAAAATGATCTAGGGTATTCTAATGAAAATAAATACAATAGCTTAATTGAAGGATGGACTAAATACTGGAACGAAGTACTTAGTCCAAAAGAGCTGCTAGACTCTGATTTAGTCAAAGCTCTAATTGCTTCTGAATCGGGATTTAATCCAGGAGTAAAACCTCCGAAAGGAGCCTAGTTGGGAATCATTCAATCAGTGGAAATTTTTTTCGACCAAAGAAGTAGAACTAGAGTGTACCGAAATAGACCATGGGAAGATCTATGCCCCCACTTTGAGAGTGTTTAGATCGGGTCAATTATATGACTATTCGATAGAAATTCATCAATATGAAGATGAAAGTGAAGATGAAGAAGATGTCAATTCTGATGTAAAATCTTATTCTAATTGTATTCGGCTAGTTCAAGACTGGAGATACTTGTTAGAGGGTGAGCCAGGATTTTGCGCTTATGGGGCCTATCTTCAAGAACTACCCGCCGATCATTTTGCTGAAGAGGGCGTTAGGAGCTGGAGACTTTTTATTGTCAGTCAGCTAAAATCAGAAAAAGGCTATTGGAGAGAGCGAATGCTGGGGGCGGAGTCAAGCCTGTTGACCTGCTCCGCGCCAGAGTGACCTTTACTCAACTCGCCCGATGGCCCCTTCGCGCGATTGGGCTGGAGAGAGTCGTCTCGAAGCCATGAGTTTGATAATCTCTGATGCGGTTTCCTCTAGAGCTTTGCCAGTGACGTTAAATACAGGCCAGCGTTTGTTTTTCTTAAAAATCGCGTTGGCATATTCAATTTCTTGATTCACTTTTTCTGGGTCAGCGTATTCGCCGCCTTGATGATGTCCGAGCTTTTGAAGGCGTGCGCGTCGGATGGCGGCGAGATTTTGAGCATCGATGGTCAGACCGATGATGCGTCTTTGGTCGACGTCCAGGAGTTCCGAGGGCAAGTCAAATCCTTGGATGAGTGGGATATTGGCTACTTTCCAACCCTGATGAGAGAGGTACATCGAGAGCGGCGTTTTTGAAGTTCGAGAGATCCCCAAAATAATGACATCTGCTTTTTCGAGGCCAGTGAGGTCTCGTCCGTCATCATGGGCGATGGTGTATTCCATGGCGGCGATTCGTTCAAAGTAGTTTTCGTTCACATCGTGGAGGAGTCCGGCGATGGATTTAGGTTCGTATCCAAAATAATTTCCTAATCCCACGAGCAAAGGACCCAGCAAGTCGACGCAGGGGATCGATTTTTCACGGGCTTTATTGGATAAAAATGCGCGCAGGCTAGGCGACACAATGGTGTAGACTAATAGGTCGCGATGAGTAGCAGCATCTTCGCAAATGGCTTCAATCTGCGCTTCGTTTCTCACGTTCTTGTAGCGGGTGTAGTAAATATTTCGGTCACTAAACTGCACCATTGCAGCTTTAGCCATTTGAGCGGCAGTTTCACCAGTGCCGTCAGAGACGACTACAATTCGACGAGTTGGGAAGCTAAAGGGTTCCATTTAAAATTTCCTTTGTGAAGGTTTCATCTAACAGCGTCCCGTCTTTTTCAAGCTCAAACCACTGCGACTGAGGGACTTTCTGGCTTTGGTTTTTAAACCACGTTCTTTGTTTTTTGACGAGTTGTCGAGTTGCGAGTTCGACTTCATCTTGTAATCCCGCGAGTCCAGCTCGAACTTCTCGGCCTTGGGGTTTTTCCCCATTCAGGTGTCGGACGACTTGAGCATAACCGACTGATTGGAGAGGACGACATCCCGGAAACTGGGTTTGAATCCACTTCACTTCATCGATCCATCGGCTTTGCACCATGAGCGCAGTTCGTTCTTGGATTCGCTGAAACAATTCTGGGTTGGATCGGTCTAAAATCCAAAGGCGAAATCTCGGATCAGGTTCTTTAGGTGTTTGTTCTTGGAGTTCAGTGGGAGTTTGCCCGGAGAGCTCAATGAGTTCTAGTGCACGGACGAGTCGATACCGATCGGTAGAGCCGATGCGTTGAGCAGATTTCGGATCTCTTTCTTGGAGTCTTGCGTGGAGAGCTGCAAGATCAAGGGTCTCCAGCTGGGCTCGAATCGCGGGGTCGGCAGCCGGCGCGTCCCAAATTCCAAAGAGGAGAGCTTGCAAGTAAAAGCCTGTCCCTCCGACGATGAGTGGGAGTTTTCCTCGTTCCTGGATGTTCGCGATCGCCGCCTCTGCTGCCCGGAGAAACTCGCCAGCAGTAAAGGTTTCATTCGGCTCTCGAACGTCGATGAGATGATGGCGAACTTCATTTAGCTCTTCGGATGTAGGCTTAGCCGTCCCAATATTAAAATGTCGATACACCAGGAGACTGTCTGCGTTAATGATCTCGATCTCTGGATGAAGTCGGGCCCACTTCAAAGCAAGAGAGGACTTACCCGTAGCGGTAGGGCCTGTTAAGATTCCGATGGGTCTATTTTGGATGCTCATAGCTTCCGTTGAAACCACTCTTCCAGCTTTCTCATCGGGACACGAACAACCGTGGGGCGCCCATGAGGACAGTTCCAGGGGTGCTCGCAGTGAAAAAGATCTCGGGTGAGTTGTTGCGCTTCGATCAGAGTGAGAGAGTCACCTGCTCTGACGGATGAGTGACAGGCCTCGCTGGCTAGGGACTCAAAAAGAGTTTCATCCATCAGCAAACCTGGATCTGAAAACTCCATCTCAAGGAGCTTTTCGATCAAGTTTTTGAGACGAACTTTTAAGTTGCGATGACCCCACTCAGTCGGGATGGATCGGAACAAGAGCGTATCTTCTCCAAAAATCTCCACTTCGAATCCTAACTTCTCTAGGATGGGCAATCGAGTCTGAGCCAAAATCCCCTCGGTTTCTCGGAGTCTTACGGTCTCAGGGATCAGCAGTGCTTGCGCGGTTCTCGGAGGGCTATCAGGCGTATTTTTGATTCGATTTTTTAACTTCTCGTATCGAATCCGCTCGTGTGCAGCATGTTGATCGATGAGGACGAGTTCATTTCCATCTTCGTAAACCAGATAGGTGTGAAATAAGATGGTGCTCGGTTGGCCGAGAAGAGCTTGAGGAATCGCGGGCTGCGGAAAGTCGAGTGCGAGCGGCTGGAAACTGGGCTCGGGTTGATCTCGCGGTGTCAGTTCTTGGGGAGGTTCAATGCGAAACTTGGATGCAGCGACGGCCCATGACGAAGCAGGGGTGTCCATTGGGTCTGGCTCGCTCGATCGCGGCGCAAATGACGACCTAAATGGGGCTGGGTTGTTAGGTAAGCTGGTTGGGAAAGCCCGCGCGATGGGTTCCATGGCTTGGCTGGGGGTGTCGTCTGTAGAAGGTGCAGGCGAAGAAATGAGATCAGGAGTGGACTTGAGGGGCACTCGAGCTGGTGCTCCTTTCTGAGCAATCATTCCTTTGACGAGATAGTCTAAACTGGTAAATATTTTGCCCTTTTCTAAAAACCGAACTTCAGCCTTGGTAGGATGCACGTTCACGTCGATGGCTGCCGGGTTGATTTCAATGAAGAGTGCCAGCGCCGGGAATTGGCCAGGTAGGAGGCTTTGCCGGAATGGGGCCATCAGGGCTTGCTGGAGGAACCTGTCGCGCAAGGAGCGTGAGTTAACAATCTGGACGAGTCGTCGATTTTGGGGCGAGCTTAATCCTTGGAGCCAATAGAGGCGCATCTTGAGCCCACGATCCCGAAATCCGTCCTGGTCACTTTCAGCAACAACGACTGGAAATTCTTCGCCTTCTCCGAGCACTTCTCCGACTCTCTCGAGTTCGGATTGCGGCCTTAAGTTCACTAAGCGGCGCTCGCCACTGAAAACCTGAAATCCTACGTGTGGGTAGGCAAGAGCAAGGCGCTCGACCCACTCGCGGACCTGAGACACTTCGGCTGCCTGAGATTTTAAAAACTTAAGCCGAGCAGGGACTTGAGAGAACAGGCCGCGGGCTTGGATCCTCGTCCCGTGAGGCGAGTTGCAGAAATGACCAAACGTCACTCGCTTTGCGGTTGGAGGCGTGAGTCCTCGATCAGCGACATCTCCTGCGACGAGTTCATAAGCTCCGTCCCCCTCAGGCGTGCGCGAAATGATACTGACTTCTGAAACGGCGGAGACACTCGGGAGGGCCTCACCTCGAAATCCTAGGGTTGCAATGCGGTCGAGGTCTTCTAGGGAGGTGAGTTTGCTGGTGGCGTGGCGCTCAATACTGAGGGCTAGATCACTCGGCGTCATGCCGCGCCCATTGTCGATCACCTCAATCAAGTTTTTCCCTCCGTCATCGAGGCGGACGGAAATTTCCGTTGCCCCGGCGTCGAGGGAATTCTCTACGAGTTCTTTGACCACGCTGGCAGGTCGTTCAATCACCTCGCCGGCAGCAATACGCTCTGCCACGGCGGGGGGGAGTCTTTTAATACGGTCTTGGGAGGTCACGCCCCGTTCATACTCTTTTTTTGGGTACGGGTCTATTCTTTCCCAAATCCTTGAACTAATGTTGAGATTATGACCTGCCACGAAACAGAAACCCAAAGCCATCTGAGAGACTTGGCGCGAAAGTTTGCTACCAAGGAAATGCTCCCTCACATCGAGCAGGACGAAAGGGATGAGAGATTTCGTCCCGAGTGGATTCGGGCTCTGGGTGAGCTAGGACTCACAGGGATCCCGGTGGTTGAGGAGTATGGCGGGGCAGGGTTGGGGTACCAAGAGTATGCCGTCGCCTTGGAAGAGGTAGCCCGGGTCAGTGCAGGTTATGCCATTAGTCTCGCGGTAACAGGCCTTCCTCAGGTGATCCTCAGTCAGTTTGGGAGCCCAAAGCAGAAGGAAAAATGGATTCGTCCCCTGGCTGAAGGTCGCGCGATTGGAGCGTTTAGCTTATCCGAGGCAGGATCTGGGTCGGACGCAGCTAGCTTGCGGACAACAGCTCGTCGCGATGGGGAATTTTATGTTTTACAGGGGACGAAGCATTGGGTGACCCAGGGTGATTTTGCGGACGTCATTTTAGTGATGGCCCGAACCGGGGCAGCTGGGCCCAAAGGGATTTCGACTTTTATTTTAGAAAAAGGCACGCCTGGTTTTCAGCTCGGTAAGCGGGAAAAGAAAATGGGCTGCCATGTTTCTCACACGATGGAGCTCGTCCTTGACGACGTTCGCTTGCCCGCTGAGAATTTGGTCGGGGCCGAGGGTGAGGGATTCAAAGTTGCAATGACTGCGCTCGATAGTGGTCGAATCACCATCGCTGCTGCCGCCTTAGGGATTTCTCGAGCCGCGATGGATGTTGCCATTCATCACGCTCAGCAGCGAGTCCAGTTTGGTAAGCCGATTGGAGAGTTTCAAGGTGTGTCGTTCCTGCTTGCAGATATGGCTACCCAATGGGAAGCTGCTCGTCTTCTGGTTCATTGTGCTGCTCAACTCCACGACCAGGGCTTGCCTTTTTCCCAGGAAGCTGCGATGGCAAAGCTCTTTGCAACTGACATGGCGATGAGGGTGACCACTGATGCAGTCCAAGTTTTAGGTGGCTCGGGCTACACTCAAGACTTTCCAGTGGAGCGCTATATGAGAGAGGCAAAAGTGCTTCAAATTGTCGAAGGAACTAACCAGATTCAGCGTCTGATTATTGGTAAAAACTTGCTGGAGCAAAAGGCTTAGCAAAACAAGAGAAGGTGGATTTTATGGCAGTTACAGCATCTCGTTTGGGCAGTGCACCTATAACGGTGGATTGGTCTCATGTGTTGATTAAGCGCGAGCCAGATGCCGAGTCTCTCAAAGAGGCTTGGTCCAAGCTCAAATCGCGTTTTCATAGCGGAGATGTCGGCTTTTTTGACTGCCCCGTGAATCCGGAGCTCTCGCAACTGAAAGAATCCGAAGAACTAGCTGAGTCTATTCTCCGTAAGAATACTTTTAGCGACTGCCTGTTTCTTGGTATTGGTGGAAGCGCTCTCGGTCCTCTCAGCATGTTGACGAGCCTCCAGGAAAAATGCCAATCCGGCATCCGATTTCATTTTGTGGATAACCCTGATGCACTCGAGTGGAATTCGATCATCAAGAAACTCAAGCCAAGCTCAACCTTGGTGTGTTCAGTCACAAAATCCGGAACAACCTTTGAGACCATGGCCCAAACCTTATTGGCGATGGAGTGGCTTGGAAAAGAACGCTGGAAAACTCATCTGGTTGCCATCACCGATCCGGTGAAAGGTGATCTCCGTCAGTTTGCCCAAAACGAAGGCATTCCCACCTTGGCAATCGCCCCGTCGATCGGTGGCCGGTTTAGTGTGTTTAGTCCTGTGGGGTTATTTGCGGCTGCATTGGCAGGTCTTTCTGCGAGCTCTTTTTTGAATGGGGCTAAACAAGTTCGGGATTATATCGAAAAAACCCCGGTCGAGAAAAATCCAATTTTCATCTTAGCTCAAGAGCTTCTGAGTCAATATCCGAAGCGATCCGTGCATGTGTGCATGCCGTATTCGTCACGACTAAAACTCTTAGGTTCCTGGTTTGTTCAACTCTGGGGTGAGAGCTTGGGCAAGGACGGCAAAGGGTTTACACCGCTTGCTGCCGTGGGAGCAACAGACCAACATAGCATCCTTCAATTACTCCGTGATGGTCCAGACGATAAAGTGACTTTTTTCGTGACTGTCGATCACGTTGAGGACGAAGTGAAAATTCCACGAGCTCCTCTGACCTTAGATCGTCGTGAATATCCAGCATTTAAAATCTTGGAAGGTCATAGTTTACACGAGCTGCTCTCCGTTGAGTATCAAGCGACTTCTTTAGTCATGACCAAGCAGGGGCGTCCTCATCTCTCATTCAAGCTCGATCGACTCGATGAACGAAACGTGGGCGCAATTTACTTCACCTTCTGTGTTCTCACCGCTGTGACCGGTGCACTCTGGGAAGTGAATCCTTTCGATCAGCCAGGTGTCGAAGAGGCAAAAGTCTATATTCGTAAATCCCTCTCCGTCGAGCCTCCTCCTGCTGAGGAAGAATCCAACGCCTACCAGCGCCTGAGGGGTACCCGAGCACAGACCTAATCAAGGTGCTTTTAGAATGGCCGTTTCCCACCTTCTAAGATGTGCAGCAGAAGAGGCAAAGTGAAGGACGTCCTGAGGTTATCCGAGCGGCAATCGACTCTATCCAAGTCTAAAAGCTCTGCAACTATCTGAAATTAATGGTAAAGTCAGATGTGTCGACTATAGGTCGACAGAAATTTAACGAATGTGTCGACCCATAGTCGACACATTCGTCTTTGAGTGCTATTCTTTAAGTCTATGGAGCTGTTTGGGCGAATCATCACTCTTTCGGATGCGAAGCGGAAAAGTTGCTTTTTCTTTGGACCTCGCCAGACTGGCAAATCCACACTCCTCAAGGAACTCTTTCCGAGCGTAAAGTACATCAACCTGCTCAATGAGTCGATTTACGTGGATTATGTTGCTGAACCAGGTCTACTTTATAAACAATTAGGTCATATTAAGAATGAGCTCATTATTATTGATGAGGTTCAAAGAATTCCAAACTTACTGAATGATGTCCAACTTCTCATCGAAGAAAATCAGCTTAAGTTCATTCTGACAGGCAGTAGTGTTAAAAAATTAAAAGCCGCTGGCGTCAATCTACTCGGAGGCCGTGCCCTCGAAGTAAGACTGCACCCGATCACGCTCCCAGAATTTCTCACGAATTCGCAGGATAAAGACCCAATCCAACAACTTTCAACTCTAGGGGGAATGCCTTCTCTACTCACTTCTTCCGAACCTTTGAAGGATATGCAATCCTACGTAAACCTTTACCTCTACCACGAGATCAAAGAAGAGGCTAAAGTAAGGAAGCTCTCGGCCTTTTCCAAGTTCCTAAAGATTGCCGCTCATGAGACTTCTAAGCAACTCAATATGTCTGCAATCGCTTCCGACTCTGGAGTGAGTCGAGACACCATTTATGAGTATTTCCGAATTCTAGAAGACACGCTCATGGGCGAACTACTTGAATCTTTCAAAGCTCCGATTCGAAAACCTGTTTCAACCTCTAAATTTTATCTGTTTGATGTCGGGCTAGCAAACTACCTCTCAGGCCGTTGGGGTAATATGCCAGGAATGCAGAACTATGGAGCGTCCCTGGAGCATTTCGTCTGGCGCGAACTCAGGTCTTATATTGATTATAAATCAAGTTCCTTCAATCTTTCTTTCTGGAGGACTCAAGGTAAAAACGCTCTTGAGGTTGACTTTGTATTGAGTCGTGATCACGAAACTGCCGAAATTGGCATTGAAGTCAAAGCCTCAACAACTTATGGCAACTCTGATTTCACGGGACTCCTGGCTCTCTCGGAGAAGTACCCAAAAATGAGAAAGATATTGGTTTACCTAGGTAAAGAACGGCTCACCCTAAGAGGTAACCAAGGCATCGAAGTCTGGCCCCTTAGGCTTTTTCTAGAAGCGATGTGGGCCGGGGATCTGGAATCAGGTGTCCCATCCTGCTGAGGAAGAATCCAACGCCTACCAGCGCCTGAGGGGTACCCGAGCACAGACCTAATCGAGGCGCATTTAGAATGGCTGTCGCTGATTGAGTCTTTACGCTTATCTACTCAGTTATCGTGACCGCGTCGAGAACAGATCCCGGCACTGCGACGAAAACTTTGGTTTGGGCTGAAAGTGTAACACTCGCTCCTGGGCTGCACACCAGCTGAGTCTCACTTTTAGAGCTTATTGGGCAGAGGGCCGCGTTAGTCCCGTTCTGAACTACGACGAGGGTGTCTGAAGTGAAACCTAACCCCTGAATGGTCAGTGTTGAGTCCTGTTGGTTTCTGCTCGCACTCACCACTTGCACGTTACCTAAAATCATCATGCCGTAACCATCCCCACCATTTGCCGGGGAGGGAGGGCTCGCTGACGCAAGAGGATTCATGCCGCCGTGGGCGTAGTTTATTGGTAGATCGGGATCTTGGGAATTCTGGGGCTGCGCAAAAGTGGTGCCATTATCTGAATAGTTTGAACCATTTTGTGTTGATTCCAATATTGGGCAAGAACCACCCCCGAAAGAACAGGAGACGGTATTGCACCAACTGGATCCTCCGCCGCCCGCTTGACCATACAAACCTCCGCCTCCTCCTCCGTAGTAGCCTCCGCCTCCGCCACTACCTCCCATTGTGTCGCGTCCGAAGCCACCGTTAACCTGAGTCCTCGAGTCAGAGAGTTGCCAAAAGCCTCCAGTACCGCCTGCATAATTGTAAGCACAAAAACTTTCTGTTTGGCTAGGCTGAGCACATTTGGGATCACCCCAATGAACAGGATCCCCCGACCTGAATGAAGCATACGCGGAATCGACAGAATCTGAAGTCGCTGTCCAATGCGTACCGGCATCTTGCCAGCACGAAGGAGGACCACTGTTACGGCAGCTAGGCCACTGCTCTACTCCGCCACTGCCACCCATCCGGGATGTCCCGCCCCCGCCATTTCTAGCAAGACTGCTGCTGAAAGTACAACCAGCGCCATCGGTACCTCCACCACCCCGTCCCCCGCAAGCATTATAATTGGTCCGACTTCCACTACCACCGCCACCTCCACCGGCAATGAGGAGCGGCGAGGGACTTGCTCCTGGGCCGGAATAGAAAATCGTCGCGCCGCCGCCTGAAGCAGCTCCAGCTCCACCACCCCCAATTGTGCTGGGTTGGGGGGTGGAGCCTGACGCTACACCGTTTCCGTGCTGCCCGTTAGAAACGGAGTAGGCGTTGGTTGAAGTGAGGGTGATCTGCCCCTGTACAAAACCGCCACCGCCTCCATAGCAACTGCCTCCATTCGAGAGCTCAGGAAAATTTGTGCATCCACCTTGACCACCTCCGGCACCCCAGAGCTTAATGGTGGCTGTGCTGGAGCTACAGGCTGGAGGGATTGTAATCGGTGATGGGCTTGCGCTCGGCGATCCATTGAGCTTGATCCGCTGAGCGCAGCTGCTAGGTTTAGCAAAATTGACAGTTTTAGTAGTCGAAACATCCTCTTGCTGCGCTCCCATCGACGAAACAGATACTCTGATCTTTTTAGAGCCAGCCTGATACGACGTAACATATGCGGTGGCCTGGCGATTGCTGTCAGCGGTCACGCTCAAACTTGGACTGGCGGATGGAATACTAGCCGGCGATTGGGCAAAGAGCAGTCCCGCTTCTTCCGTGTCATTGCTAAAAGTGACCGGCTGGTAGGCATTCACTGTGACGCTCAAACGATAATATTGATGAGCATCCGCCAGAGGCGACGGGCTTGGACTCGGCGAAGCATTAACCTGTTGTAACTGATTGATTGTATTAAAAGAGATTTGGAGCGTTGTTCCAGTGCCGCAGGTGTTTTCTTGCACAGTCACCGTCCGCGAGTTTGATACAGCGCCATTATGGAAGCAAAGCATACTGTTACCGGAATGCCCTCTATTGAGTATGTCGCTTGAACTGCATTCATCTGATCCGCCCACCAGGGCGTCCCTTGAATTATCAGATGTAATAGAAAAACCAGAACTAGGGGTCGTTGTTACATCAATTGGAATCGCAGCATAGCCCCCACTGGTTGTCCAGGCGCCAGGGGTAATTGTAATCTGGGGGGGCGAAGCACATTGAGCAGGTGGCGTTGGTGTTGGCGTTGGCGTTGGTGTTGGTGTTGGTGTTGGTGTTGGTGTTGGTGTTGACGTGAAATTCACTGTTGGTTTTTGACTGATTGGGGACAATCCTTCTGGGGTTGCGGTGAAAGTCGATCGTCCTGGATTCGTACTCTTCACACTGAAACGAACAGCGCCACCGGAGTCAGTAGTTCTTCGATCACTAGCGATGGTGTCGCTCGTGCGACTCGAAGACAGAGTAACTCCTTTCCCAATCGCAGGTCTATTGTTTGAATCTCGAAGCTCGACTGTGATCGTCGATGATGTGCGAACTGGCACAGAGTTGGAGGCTGCCACGACAGTCCCGCTGACACCCAATACCGTCACTGTGCATGTGTTTGCATTGCGAGTAGGCCCAGCGCGATATTCAAAAGTTCCTTGATTCATAGTGAATGGGCCGACCTCGACGCCGTCCGATGCTTTAAAACTAGGCGAAGGAGAGGGGATAGTCGTAACGTTGAAAGTAATCATATTTTTTTTGGTGATGTTTGCACTGCGACCGCGCCAGTTTGCTATTAACCTTTTTGATTTCGTGTGGAGCTCATAGGCTCTGAGCGGAAACGAAAGCGTGTCTCCTGCATACACGGTAATCGTATCATCTGTGGCTCCAGACCTACCCGTATTTGCGGTTCCGCCGTTTTTAGTGCGGGGGCAGAGCAGATCAATGCGATCGATGGTAGAGCTATAGGCAGGGACTTGCGGCAGCAGAACGAGCCATCCTAGCGTGGCAGCGGTGAATTGCCAGGCTAATTTTTTACTCGGCTTGAATGCATTTACTGCAAAATTTAGAATCTTGGCCACAACTACCCCCAAAAAAACGTTCAACAAAAATCAGTATCAATTTCTATTTAAAAAATACCAAGAGTTGACATATTAAACAAGATGGGTTGCCCTAGACACGGGGATTTTTTTACTGAGAAAGCTAAGATTCATGCATGATTCAAGTAAGTTCCGTGAAGAGAGAAGTTGGGGACGGAGCACTGGAAAATGTTATTCCTACTCACAGCCAAGCTGGTGTGGGTCAAGAAGGACACACCTCAAATTAAGCAAATTCTAGAATTTTACTCAAAAAATGCGCGGTTTGATTTTATAAAAGTAGCAATATTTTTAAAAAAAAATATAATTTATTTATGGTTGGAGAATTAAAGTTAGTTTATGCTAAAGATTTGATTTCTAATCTTGCGGCTCTGGTTGTGGCCATACTCATTTCTAGCTGCTCCGCCAGCATTCAGAGTTCTGACAGCGCTAGCTCTGCAGCAGTCGCTAGCCCTGCAGCAGTCGCTAACTCTGGAGCAGTAAGGACTTTAGCCGGCTCTCCTCCATCCGCTGGCTACAGAAATGGGGTAGGAACTGCTGCCAGGTTCAATACTCCCGCAGGAGTAGCCGTGGATAGCTCGGGTAACGTGTATGTGGCGGATGCCGGCAATAACACAATTAGAAAAATTACTTCAGCGGGAGAAGTCTCAACTCTCGCTGGAACCGATGCCGGTTTCAATAATCCTACAGGATTAGCCGAGGATAGCTCGGGTAACGTTTTGTATGTGGCGGATACCGGTAATCACACAATTAGAAAAATTATTATCTCGACAGGATTAGTCTCAACTCTCGCTGGAACCGCTGGAGAGAGTGGGTCTGCAGATGGAACCGGACCTGCTGCCAGGTTCAATAGTCCTGCAGGAGTAGCCGTGGATAGCTCGGGTAACGTTTTGTATGTGGCGGATACCGAGAATCACACAATTAGAAAAATTATTATCTCGACAGGAGCAGTCTCAACTCTCGCCGGAACCGCTGGAGATGGTGACTATGGAGTTGGAACCGGAGCTGATGCCAGGTTCAATAGTCCTACAGGAGTAGCCGTGGATAGCTCGGATAGCGTTTTGTATGTGGCCGATGGCGGTAATCACCTAATCAGAAAAATTACTATCTTGACAGGAGCAGTCGAAACTCTCGCCGGAACGGCTGGAAATGCTGGATCTTTAAATGGAGCCGGAACTGCTGCTAGCTTTTATTTTCCAACGGGAGTAGCCGTGGATAGCTTGGATAACGTGTATGTGGCGGATGCCCTTAATCACACAATTAGAAAAATTACTTCAGAGGGATCAGAGGGAGATGTCACAACTGTCTCAACTCTCGCTGGAACCGCTAGAAATGCTGGATCTTTAAATGGAACCGGAACTGCTGCCAGGTTCAATTTGCCCACAGGAGTAGCCGTGGATAGCTCGGGTAAAGTGTATGTGGCGGATCAGAGCAATAACATAATTAGAAAAATTATTATCTCGACAGGAGATGTCTCAACTCTCGCTGGCGTCGCTGGAAATGCTGTGCTTGTAGATGGAACCGGAGCTGATGTCAGGTTCAATAATCCTACAGGAGTAGCCGTGGATAGCTCGGGTAACGTGTATGTGGCGGATTACGGTAATCACGCAATTAGAAAAATTTCTTCAGCGGGAGCCGTTACAACTCTCGCTGGCAACGGAAGCTTTGGGTCTGCAGATGGAATCGGATCTGCTGCCCGCTTTACTATTCCAATGTGATTAGCTGTGGATAGCTCGGGTACCGTTTTGTATGTGGCGGATACGGGTAATCACACAATTAGAAAAATTACTATCTCGACAGGAGCAGTCTCAACTCTCGCTGGCACCGGAAGCCTTGGGTCTGAAGATGGACCTGGAGATAATGCCAGGTTCAATGGTCCCACAGGGGTAGCCGTGGATAGCTCGGGTAACGTGTATGTGGCGGATGCCGGTAATCACACAATTAGAAAAATTACTTCAGCGGGAGAAGTCTCAACTCTCGCTGGAGTCGCTAGAAATGCTGGGTCTGACGATGGAATCGGAGCTGATGCCAGGCTTAATAATCCTACAGGAATAGCCGTGGATAGTACGGGTAACGTGTATGTGGCCGAGAGGGATAATCAGACAATTAGAAAAATTACTTCAGCGGGAGACGTCACAACTCTCGCTGGAACCTCACTAATAACTGGGTCTGGAAATGGAACCGGAACTGATGCCAGTTTCAATGCTCCTACAGGAGTAGCCGTGGATAGTGCGGGTAACGTGTATGTGGCGGATACCGGTAATCACACAATTAGAAAAATTACTTCAGCGGGAGAAGTCACAACTCTCGCTGGAACCGCTGGAGATGGCGGGTATGTAGATGGAACCGGAACCGCAGCCAGTTTCAATAATCCTATGGGAGTAGCCGTGGATAGCTCGGGTAACGTGTATGTGGCGGATTTCAGCAATAGCACAATTAGAAAAATTGAGTAATCCGAAGAGAAACTGGGGACGGAGCACTGGAAAATGTAGATGTGTCGACTGCAGGTCGACAGAAATTGCACAAATATGTCGATCCATAGAGTCTAAAAACCGAATGGGATTGCCATTTTCCGCCTGAAGATTAACCATCCGTTGCCTTGCAGTTCGATGGTGGTCAATCTTTTAACGACCTCAGTAGTGGAGGTATCGTCAATTAAAGATTGTGTATTAACTCGAATCGTCTCAATTGATTCAGTAAGGTCCGAAAGCGGAATGCCAACTTCTTGTTGCAAGTCGGGCGGTGATTGCATGTACTTTTGAGTGCGTTCTACGTAAAATCGACTTAAGAAATTTTCAATTGTCTGTTGAGCGGCTTGTTCGTCTCCTTCTCTAGCGGTAATCGTAATCATGAAAATATCACTTGGGTTATAAATCTTGGCGTTCTGCCCCTGTATAATTCTGATCCTGCCTTCGGAAGAACCAAGCCGTGGGTCGGTAGAACCTCGTGATGCATGAGTGATCTCAATTGTAGTTGGGCCGTGAGCTGGCCTAGCTGGAAAATCGATTCTCGAGTCTGAACCAGTGATGGTTTCGTATTGCGGTGTCTGTGGCTCTGAGTAGTTTTGAGTTCTAAGTGTATGATCTGTTGGTTGATGAATTTTTGTCTCTCTTGAGCAGGCAGTTAAAACTACACAACACAAACTGATTTTCAAATGGGATGCTAGAGTTTGATTTTTCAAAATTCATTCTTCTTTCTGCTTCATAATGCATCGGCGTTGAAAGACACAAAAATTCAGGCCGTAAAGTTACATGACTTGATTTTTTTTGTCAACTATCAATTGACCGAACTGGATTTGCGTTTGAATTGATTCAGTTTATTTGCATCTGAAAGCCTGCATAAAGGGTGAAAATTTCAGGAAAAGCCGACGGAGTTGGCGGGGTAAAAATCCATTTTTTCTACAGGAAAACAAGAGCTCCGTCCCCATCGATTCCCATCGATTAGATTCAAGGGGGAGGGCAAAATGATTGGCGAGATGCAGGAAAAGATTTCGATTGTATGTTTTAACCGTACGATTGTATACTATAACCATACATATGAAAAACCGAAGCCTACTCACTGAAGTACTCAGTTCTAAAGTCCGAGCAGAACTGTTTCGACTCCTCTTCAATTCTCAAACCCCTGCACTTCATATGAGAGAATTGGAGCGGCAATCTAAATTAGCAATTGGCACGATCCAGCAAGATTTAAAAAAACTTTCTGCATTAGATTTGATCACTTCGCATCGCGATGGTAATCGCCTCTACTTTCGGGCGAATCCCCATCACCCTCTCTTTCATGATATCAAAAATCTGGTCGTGAAAACTACCGGTGCGGTCCCACTCCTTGTCGAAGCTTTTCACAGCAAAGAACTTGTAGAATCGGATATTATCCTAGCATTTATTTTTGGCTCGATAGCTCGAAATGAAGAAAGATCAGAAAGCGACATTGATCTAATGGTTATTGGAAATATCGGACTAAGAAGAATATCTCACTTACTTGCAGGTATTTCTGAAAAATTAGGCAGGGAAATCAATCCTCACGTCCTGACTCCATCGGACTTCAAAAAGAAAATTTCTATAGAAGATCATTTTTTAACACAGGTACTGAAGACTAAGAAACTTTTCGTTATAGGAGATGAAAATGAGCTTGAAACAATGGGCCGATAATGGGTGGTTAAGAAATCATCAAACGACTCGGCAGGAGATCGAAAATCTCCTAGGCATTGTCGAAAGAGATCTACATGATGCAAATACTCAAGGAACAATTTCTGATGATTGGAAGTTTGGTATTGCTTATAATGCGGCACTCAAGCTCTGTTCGATCCTGCTTTATGCGTCAGGCTACAAGCCTGAAAAAAATCTGGCTCATTATCGAACATTGCAGTCCTTACCTCTCATTATAGGTACGGGGAGAGCAGGGGATGCCGAATACTTAGAAAATTGTCGTATGAAAAGAAATGTTGTTGAATATGATTATGTTGGGGGAGTCTCTGAATCTGACGCTGAAGAATTAATTCAATTCGTAATTGAGCTCAAAATTGAGGTGATTCAGTGGCTCACTAAAAATCATAGTGAACTAATAAAACGCCAGTAGAATCTGAAAGCTGGGGGCGAAGAGTGCGAAGAGGTTCCTTAAGCTTTGGAGTGGATTTACGCCTCGAATACGACTTGGTTCCTCCCGCCGTTTTTTGCGGCGTAGAGGGCTTGGTCAGCTTTTTTGAGGAGTGTCTGCGAAGATTCGATTCCAGCCTGGAGTTCAGATACGCCTAAGCTGCTCGTGACTGGGAGACGTTTGCCTTCGTAGATGAAAGGGTGAGTCTCGATTCCTAATCGAATGCGTTCGGCAATGTCCTCGGCGGTTTTTCCAGGGGTATTGGCGAGGAGGATCACGAACTCTTCTCCTCCGTATCGAGCAAAGAGGTCCTTGGGTCTGAGGTGGCTCTTTCGAATCAGTTGGGAGATTTCTTTGAGGACGTAATCTCCTGCGTCGTGACCGTAGGTGTCATTAATTTTCTTAAAGTGGTCGAGATCAAAAAAGATGATGCTGAAATCGGTGTGCAGAACACGGGCTCTTTTGAACTCGGCTTCCAGGGCTTCCATCAAGTAGCGTTTGTTATAAATCTGGGTGAGTGCATCCGTATGAGCGGCGCTCCCAAGGTTGCCGTAGAGAATAATTTCAAACTCTCCCTTGGGTAGAAATTTGAGAATCGTGCTCCCGACTTTGATCAGATCTTCTTTAGTGAGTTTTACTTTTTCTTTTGGGTTCAGACGCCGGTTGTTAATAAAGGAGCCGTTCGAGGAGCCCATATCAACGAGGTAAACAGCGTCTTTCTCTTTTTGGATTTGGGCATGGTTGCGGGAAATTCCTGGGTCTGAAATGTAAATTTCGACCGCAGGATCGCGGCCAATGGTCATTTCATTTGTGGTGAGGAAAAAGCGGTGGCCCTGAGGGGTTCCTCGAATCAGGATGAGGCAGGCTTCTTGTTCTTTCGCCTTTTGAAGTTCGTTGAAGAGCGTGTTTTGCCCCTCCTGAACAATGCTGGTTTTATCTGTGGCATCCTCGGGTGGGAGTGACTTTTTGGCCATAGTTTAATGATATCTCGCTGGTGTGAAAATAAAAGCGTTAACTCAGATTAATAGGATGAGAATGTGCCAAGATCTTGACAGACGGCCTCGCATGCATTTTTGAACTCCTCCCATTGCTGTCTCCTTTGTGAGTGTGCAATGAGGAGGTATCCCGGTGTCGAGGCTGTTTTGAGAGATCCCCGGATCGTTTGGGCGCACTCTCGGATTTGTTCGGTTCCATAACGTCTCACCCATCGATCTGGGTGCCAACCATGAATTTTAGCGATCCACGGTTGACCTGTCATCGAGGAGCGAGGTTTGTCAGCGTCCCAGCAGGGGTCCCATACCAGGCCCAGATTCCGTCGGTGCTCAGGCATTGGATAGTCTCGAGTGCCCTGAGGACAATCCGAAAAAATGGGAAGACTCTGTAAGTTTGTAAGCGATTGGTTGAGGTGTCGAGGCTGAAGGCGAATGATGAGTGCATGGATTTGAAGGGATTCTTGAAGCTCTCCCAGAATGGTGATTTTTTCCTCATCAGTCTCATGAGATGACTCATGAGACTGACAAAGCCATGCGCTCGAAAATGAGCCGATCAGCTGATGTCCTTCCCGAATGCATCTCTGGAGCTGTTTTTTGTGCTTGTTGCTCCAGCTCAAATAGGTAGGAAGATCCAGCTCCGACACCTTTAAAAGGGGATGAAGTGATTCATATTCAGCAGGTTCTAAGCCTGAAATACCAATGGAGATCATTTTTGAGAGAGCAACTCTCTATCCCGCTACGTCTGCGCCAAGCATCTGCCGGGCGATGATAATTCGCAAAATTTCATTGGTTCCCGCGCCGATCTCAATCAGCTTGGCGTCGCGCATGTAGCGCTCGACCGGAAACTCTCGGGTGTACCCATACCCGCCCAAAATTTGGATGGCGTCCAGAGCCACCTGCGTAGCCATTTGGGCGCTCTGGAGTTTGGCTTTTGCAGCCATCATAGAGGCTTCTCGGTCTTGCATGAGGCCCAAGTCCCACATTTGAGCGGCTTGATAAGTGAGGGATCGGCAGGCTTCGTACCAAGCTGAGGCTTCGGTGAGACGCTCTTGAATTTGCTGAAAAGCGCCAATCGGTTTCCCAAACGCCATTCTTTCTTTGGCGTAGCGGGTTGCGACTTCGATCGATGAGCGGGCGATTCCCAACGAAATCCCTGAGATCGTGATCCGCTCAAGATCGAGGTTTTGCATCATCATTTTGATGCTTTTCCCTTCTTGGCCGACGCGCTGGGCTTCAGGTAAAGAACAATTGGCAAATACGAGTTCGCCCGTGGGGGAGGCTCGCATCCCCATTTTTGAAAATTTCTTACCGGTCGAAAATCCTGGAGTGCCCCTTTGGACGAGAAAAGTTGAAATATCGTTTCGCTCTTCGCCAGTTCGAGCATAGCAGTAAAATACGTCACCAACGGGACCGTTTGTGATCCAAGACTTGGAACCGTTAAGAAGGTAGTGATGACCTTGGCGGATGGCCTTGGTTTTCATCCCGAGGGCGTCGGAGCCAGCATCTGGTTCGGACATACCCATGCCGCCAATCCATTCGCCCGAGATTAATTTTGGGAGGAATTGTTTCTTTTGGTCTGGGGTTCCATTCTTTGCGATTTGGTTGACGCATAGGATGGAATGGGCCAGGTAGGAGAGAGTAGTTGAGGCATCGACAGCGCCCATTTCTTCCATGGCGATCGTCGCAGAAACGGCGCCCATACCGGCTCCGCCCTCTTCTTCGGACACGGTGATTCCGAGTAGTCCGAGCTCACCCATTTTGAAGAACGCATCACGGTTGAAGCCTTCCTCGTGGTCTAGTTTTTCGATGCGAGGTGTTAGTTCCTGGATAGCGAACTGTCGCACACTCTCTTGTAACATTCGATGTTCGTCAGAAAAATACCACATATAGGTGACTCCTTGCTGAGTACGTGTAATAATTCATAACATGCTTGGGGGCGACGTCAATCTATACCCGATTCTGTTGTTGGTAAACTACTGGGAAATCCGTCCGTCGAGGATAGGAGCCCGCCTAGATGAACTGCTGAAACGTGGCATCACGCAATTTGCCACGTTTGTACCCTGGCAGGCGGCGGAATCTGATATCTCGAACTTGCTGTCGAGGGTCTTACAGGCGGCGGCGGACCGGGAAATGAGTGTTTATCTCATTTTAAGTCCGGAAGTTGGGGTTCATTACCCAAACTCCGGTTTTCCGAAGGATCTGATCGCGAAACCTGAAAACCGTGCTCAGCACAGTCAGTCGGGTCCAGTGACTTCGTACTCACCACCCAATTCATTTCACTTACCTTCACTTTTTTCTCCTGACTTTAATAAGCGATATTATAGCTTTTTGTCCAGGATGGATGGGATTTTGTCCGATCTAGCCCGGACTCAACCCCAATGGGTTTCACGCGTGACAGCGGTTCTGACGGGGAGTGTGTGGAAGTATTATCGATCTCCTGTGGCCTCGGCTCAGCATCCTTTTGGAGGTCCTGCCGGGGACTATTCGGCCCATGCCGCTGTGGCCTATCGCCAGAGGGTGGATCAGTTCTACTCTCAGCGGGAGTTTATGGATCCGACCCCATCTTCTGCTAACCGATGGAAAACTCGATCACTTGAAGAGGTGAATCGGCGTTGGTTTTACCAGCAGTCTGAGGCGGTCTTTAGAAATCGCTCGCTTCATGCGATGAGAAAAAAATCGAATCAAGTCAAAATGACCGAAATGGAGCTTTTTACCCCTGAGTCAGATTCTAGCGTGATTTATAGCCATTTCCTACAATGGATGGCCGGGGGACATATTGATTTCAATAAGCTGTCCAATCTTCTAGATGAGGCAGTGTCTCGTTCCTCTTTCTCCAATTCTTCTCCTGCTCCTCTTTGGACTCACTGGACTTGTATGGGTGGGTTTAGAATGTTGGCCGAAGCCGAAAAGCAATTTCTGATCCTCAAGTCTCTCCTTTTAGGAGGAGGCCAGGGTGGTGGTGTTCTAATCGACGAGGCTGAATGGTTTTCTTTTTCTGCAGCATTTCGCGGACGTGTGGAGTCGATTGCGAGGAGTTTGGTCGAAAAAAGACTTCAGCTCAAGCCTCGGGCCTATTATTGGGTTCCTCACTTGTGGTCAGATTACGGTACTCTCTGGGACGAAATTCGGGAGCGTATGGGGCCTACAGTGCGAATGATTTCATCCCTTGAGCTGATTTTAACGGGGGAATCTGCGAACCTCTTAATTGTCGATCCTTCGACGATTATGACTCGTGAGACCATTCAAAAGCTTGTGGCTTGGACGAAGTCGGGTCGAGTGGTGGTCTTGCCTCGGACCAAGCTCTATACGGAGCTCGCCCGCCAGGAGTTGGAGCAGACGGTAGCTCAGACGCGCCGAATGGAAATTGATATCGGATTGACCTATCAGCTTTACGGATTGGGCGAGGGTAAGCTCATTGTCTACGATACCCTAGATGCTGTGAGTCTCAAAGGTGAGCCGCTTTCGGCTTGGCAAGTTTTTCTGAATGCCATTCTCTCGATCGCAGAGATTGAAAGCTACTGTCAGCTCAGCGATCCTCGATTGAAGGTGATTCCGCTCGAAGTAGAAGGGGATCGACTGGCCACTTTTATTCTCAACGGGTCTCCCCGCCCCGTGACCGCTGATATGGTGTACTCGCGGGAAGTTCAGGTGGGGGATCTCGGGCAGGCCTTGGTGAATGACTCTCAGTCCGGGCCTGAATTGGACTCTGCTGCTCCCGGGCACCGCTTTACTTTGGATGTGCCGCCGTTTGGTGTTCTTCCCTTGGTGGTCGAGGGATTTAATTTGGCTGCCTCCCGTGAACGTCATTTGGCTGCGGGGTTAGCAGTTGAAACGAGGGAAAGTGCGGATCAAGCTGCAATGAACGAGCTTCCGGGGGGGTTATGGAGTTGAACTGCGACTGGCGAAGTTTTCAATCTCTGTTTTTCCCAAAAAAGAAACTTTCTGCAACGTCTACTCAGAGTCCTGTTTATTTGATCACTGAAGGCCAGGTGGTGATCTCAGTTTTTGCGGATGGTCAGGATCTTGCGGACTGGACGGGTGCTACCTACGATGAGGTGGAGGCCGAGTTTTCTCATCGGGAAATCTACGCATACGATCGAGTTCAGGTCGATCAGTGGATGAGCCAGGCCGTTGATCAGGGGCATTTTTACGATCAGGTTCAGTTTTTGCGTGGTCAGTGTCAACCTGCACGAGTCCTAAAGAATCGGGGGCGATCCTACGATTTGAGCCAGCAAAGCCATTTTCTGCTTCGATCCTTACAAACCTGGTGGAGGGTGGTTCTTCCCTCTCGTTATGGGATTTATATTTGCTTGGATCAGAATCCCGCTACTTCAATTTTCTTACAAGTTCATCAAGGACGCATGGACGGTTTTCAAGTGCCAGATCTTTCCTCGATGATTCCTGAAAGAAGGCGAGTCCCTAGCGATGTTGTGAAATACATCTCGGAGCATTATCTTGTTCCCGTTCAAGGGATGTATCTCACCTCAAAAGAGTGGGCGGAGTGGGCCGAGAGTGAAAACCCCTGGCCCCAAATCGCCGCTGCATTGAAAGCGGATCGGACTAAGCTGGCCCCATTCAATTGGAGTATCGCAGCTTTGATTCTTCTCCGTGGTTATTTTGGAATTTAGTCTCCTAGTCTCAGATTGAATAAGTTGAGCAAGAGATAGGCTCCCATGAGATCATCGGCATTGGGTCCTGAATGGGACCAGTCAAAGTCGAAAACGGGCGAAAAGTACGCCGCCGCATCTCTGCTATGGAGTAGGACAGCAACCTCTCGATTGTTTTTTACAGAGTTTTGGGTCCCGTTGATCGAGCTAACGAAAACTGCCTGGTCGTCCACGATCATCCCCTTGTTGTGGATGTAGGTGATCTGGGTTGCATTTACGTCAATGATTCTAGCCTGCAGTGGGAGATTCTGCTCTCGAGCAATTCGTTGGAGGTAGTTCACAGTTTGCTGGTTGCCGCGAGCTTCTGTAGCGTCATTATGTTGTGAGTGGTGGTTAAAGACTTGCTCATCATTCAGGAGAACTTGGACCTGGACTCCGCGGTCTGCCGCCCTGATGAGCTCCGTTACGATCGGATCTTGGAATGAAGTTTGTGAGTCTCTCCAGTTGAGGGGAAGGGACATTTCCTCAACTCTGAGGCGATGGCGGGCGGAACGAATGACCTCGGTAATGCCATCTAAAGAATTGGGTGAAGTGACTAGAGTGGTCTCGCTCACTTCGCCAGATTTTTCTGGAAAAGTTTGAACCTCTCGGAGGGGCTGAGGAGGTCGATTCCGAAATTGAGTGCTGACTGATTCCGTAGTTTCGTACTCGTAGATGTCGCCTGCCTGAGGGTCAATATCAGAATGAAACAGGTCAGTTAGTTTTTGAGCGAGGGATGGGTCTTCGATGACTGTATCCCAACCGCGATTTCCAATTTTACCTGATTCGGTATGACCCGTGGACGTGAAATTTTCAGATGAGATCAAGGCTCGTCTGCCGTCGATCACCACATATTTTGCGTGGTCGAAGCGGAATCTTCTGTGTTCGTCTCGCGATTGGACTCCCATCATATAAATAGCTTGGTGATTCGAACTCCGAGAGAGCATTGCTCGTTTGATTTCGTTTAGGGCCTGTTTTTCTGTATGGCCTTGCCCCCCTACTGGAGAAGCCTCGACTAAAAGATTGACGGCTAGACCTTGACGAACTTTTTCTATAATTGCATCAACGACTGCCGGAGTGTCGATCTGGTAAATATTGATGAGAAGTTCATTCTGAGCAGATTGAATTGAGTTGAGAAGTAGACTTTGATTGCTGTCCGGTCCGACTGCAAAGCGTGCCGGCACTGCAAAAGCTAAAACTGGCAGAAACAAGGCTAAAGTTGAAGTTACACTGATAACTAGAGCCGATATTCGGCCCCGATTGCGCTTGATTTCCATGTTGTATCCCCCCTATAGGACAAGGAGCAGCTTAACATGGAATTTTTACTGAACAATTTTTTAGTGAATAAGTGAATCAAGGTGGACCTAAGTCCACCTCGCACAGCAGCAATTATCGGCGTTTGCCGCCCTTTTTCTGGCTAGATTGCATCGAGCTCATGATTTTTGCATTAAAGGCGTCTTGTGCTCCAATGAAGTCCGTTGCACCTTTGACGAATTTTTTGAATTCATTGTTTTCATTGGTTAAGGTTGTGACCTGGGCGGTCAAAGCCTGAACCTTTTTGGTGAGCTCTTGATTTGCACTTTGGAGCGTGTTGACTTGTTGTTGCAGTGCGTCTTGTCCTGGGCAGCTGGGCATAGCAAAACCCAAACCAACCACAGCCATGCTTAAAACAATCCAATTCAATTTGCCTTGAGTCATAAGTGCCCCCATTTTCGAGCGAGTTCAAATTCGTGTTATAGAAAAATAGTACCTGATTTATTTTTAAATCCAAAACAAATATTTGAATTGGATTCAACGCGGCAAAAGCATTTTTTGAATGCTATCCATCAGAACATAAACTTTTTATTCGAAATATTGGTCAAAATTGCCACTCCCAGGATGGAGGTCACCAGCGAAGATCCGCCATAACTGAGGAAGGGTAAAGGAACCCCGACGATCGGAAGCATTCCCATGACCATCCCCATATTGAAGAAAATATGCCAAAAGAAAATTGCCATGATCCCCAGAGCTAAAAGAATCCCAAATTTGTCATGTGACTGGTAGGCCACCGATAGACCGTTCATCATAAAAATGAGGTACAGTGTAATGAGAATCGTACAGCCGACGAATCCATGTTCCTCACTGAATACGGAAAAAATGAAGTCTGTATGATGCTCTGGCAAAAAGTTACCCTGGCTTTGGGTTCCCTTCTGATAGCCCTTGCCGAGAAGTTGGCCACTCCCTACTGCAATCTTAGATTGAATGGAGTTATATCCCGACCCTTTGGGGTCGGATGTGGGATCAATGAACGAAACAATTCTTTGCTTCTGATAAGGCTTGAGTACATCGAAATTCCAAACGGCACCCAGTGCAATGACCGAGGTTACGGCGATAGCAACGAGTGTGATGGGCTGAATTTTCATAAAAAGCATCATGGTCACAAATGTGAGCAGGATGATGAGGGCAGTCCCTAAGTCCGGCTGTAGCATGATTAGTCCGCAGGGGAGGGCAACGAGAAGGGCAGGTAGAAGTAAGTCTTTGAAACCATAGCCTCCCACGGTTTGGTCAGATTCAAAGTATTTAGCGAGACAAATGACCATCGAGAGCTTCATAAATTCGGACGGCTGAACTCGGAAACCTCCTACCCCAATCCACCTCTTTGCTCCCAAGCTGGATTTACCTACGACCAAAACCGCGCCTAAAAGAATCAGGTTGGCAAAGTAGATAAAATAGGCCAGACGCGAAAAGAGCGAGTAATGAAGCGCTAGAACGATTGCAGTAAGTACCATTCCGACGCCAAACCAGACGGCCTGGCTCTTATAAAGACCGAGGGATTTATCTTGAACTCCAGTCGCACTAATTAAGTTCCAAATACCGATGCCAAATAGGATGACTTCAATGAGGAGGAGGCTCCAGTTGAATTTTTTGAGATCTTCTTCATAATCTCCAGTTCGAGCGGTTGTGTAGTCATTCGAAATTTGACTTTCGATCGATGAATGATTCATTACATTCCCTTTCCATCATTTTAAAATTTATTCTTCTGCCTCTGAGGTGTCGCCACCCTCGAGTCCCTCTTCATAGCTGGGTTCAGGTCCAGAGGGGGCTTCTCTAGGTGTTACTGGCATCGGAGGAGGGAGAGGTGCCATCGGGATTCGGACTTGCGGCGCGATTTCTTGTTCTCCGCCCTCGGCATAGCCCTCGTCTTCAACTGCTTCGGAATGAGGAGCTTTTGGGACTTGGCTGCTCATTCCTAATGATTTGAGTTTATTCGCCAGGGTCTTTTCGCCGTACTGTTCTGGGTAGTATTTTTCAAGGTACTTTTTAATCACAGCTCGAGCAATGGGCGCGGCCCCAGAACCCCCGTGACAGGCGTGTTCTCCGACTACTGCAACTGCAATTTTAGGATCATTGGCTGGGGCAAAGCCAACAAATACTGCGTTGTGGCGATCTTTGTATCTCATGGACTCGCAGCGCGTGTTGATCTTGTCAGCTGCCTGGCGAAAAAGCTGGGCTGTGCCTGTTTTACCCACAAATTCCATGCCGGGAAGTCTTTGAGAGTAGGCAGTTCCACCCGGAGAGTTAATTACCCCCCATAAACCTTGCCTAACGAGTTCAATTGTTTTGGGTTTGAGTTTGACTTGGCTGATCGGCTCGGGTTGAAATTCCTTGATAATTTTTCCATCAAAAGACTCGATTGCCTTGACTACGAAAGGTCTGTAACGAGTTCCCCCGTTGCTAAAGGTCCCGTAAAGATTGGCGAGCTGGAGGACCGTGGTCGTTACAAAACTTTGTCCGATCGCGACAGAAGCGGTTTCCCCGGCATTCCAGGGTTGACCGTATCTTTCCTTCTTCCATGCCTCTGTGGGGATGAGCCCGGGAACTTCTCCTCTCAGATTGATGCCTGATCTCTTTCCTAGTCCTAAGATGGTGGCCCATTTAGAAATGTCGTCGACTGATTTAAGCTTCTGGGCGACTCGGTAAAAGAAGACGTCGCACGACTGGGTGATTGCTCGAATTACGCTGATCTCGCCGTGCCTGGAGTGACAGTGGTGGAGGCGATTTCCGATTTTGATTTTACCTGGGCAATGAAAAACAGTGTTTTCATCAATAGCGCCCTCTTCTAACCCAGCAATCGCAGTCACGATCTTAAAGGTTGAACCTGGGGGATAATGTTCCGCGAGGGATTTATCCATCAGTGGGTGGTTTTCGTTGGCAAGCAGCTTGCCCCAGATGGACGCCGGAATCCCTCGCGAAAACGATGTGGGGTCGTAGGAGGGTCGAGAGAGCATTGCCAGGATTTCGCCACTGCGAGGGTCGATTGCAACGAGAGAGCCAATTTTGTCTCCAAATGCCTGAGTGGCTGCAAGCTGTAGGTCTTGATCGATCGTGAGGATGAGGTTTTTCCCTGGAAGAGCCTGCCTGCCAACAATCCCTTGGCCAGTGCTGGACTTTTTTCGTTCCCGTTTGACGCGTCCCAGGGCGTCTACTTCTCGAATTTCTTCTCCGTCGACTCCTCTTAGGTTCTCTTCCATTCTTCTTTCGAGACCATCCTTACCGATGCTGTCTCCGAGACGGTATTTGATGCCCTTTCGATTGAGAGTAGGTAGCTCGGTTGCATTGACTTCACTGATGTAGCCAAGAAGATGCGCCGCTACATCGCCGTAGATATTGGTTCTTCTAATTTCTTCCCTAACTTCAACGCCAGGCATGTCGATTTTTCGGAGCTCGATCTGTGCGACTTCGTCTCGCGATAAGTCCGTTTTGATTTTTACCCCACGGAACGACTGGGATTTGTTTTTGGTCAGGATATCCTGGATTTCTTTTTCAGGTTTTTTGATGATTTTGGAAAGAAATGAAATGACCTTCGGTTCTTCACCGGATCCTTTTAAGTATTGCGGAGTGATCTCAAGGTCAAAGTCGGGCCGATTGTCGATCAAAAGCGTGTGGTTTCTGTCGAAAATCATTCCCCGAGGAGCAGCAATCTTAACGCGCTTTAATCGGTTTTCTTCGGAGCTGAGTCTGAGCTGGTCTCCCATGAGAATTTGTAGGAAAACCAGGCGAGAAATCAATAGCCCAAATCCGATGAAAAGTGCGGCGTAAAGGAGCCTAAAGCGGTCCTGAAACTCTCTAATCTGTTCTTCTTGCCCGAGGAATGCCATGTGCTAAAATCCTTCGTATTCGAGGTTTAAGTCCTCGTCCATCACTCGATCAGCCTTGAAGTGCTTAAAAGTGATCCAATCAAATTTTTCGAGCCAATTGAAGATCCAAATTGAAAAAAATCCTTCAATTGCGGCCCCTAATGGCAAAAAGGTAAATACGTGCTTCCAGCCGCTCGGGGAGCCTGTCAAAAGATAGAGAACGAAAAGATTCAAAAGTCTTAGCGCCATGGAGCTCGCCATAGTCAGAAGTGTGTAGTGCATGAGGGTAGGGATGACCAAAAATCGTGAACTACCCCGAACCGAGAGGTAGATGATCATGTAGGTGATTAAAAACACCCCTTGAGGAGCTGCACTATGGATTTCGCCTAAATTTGCAAAGATCAAAGTGAGAATCCCACCCTCCAGAAAATGACGTCTCAACGCACACCAAACTACGACCAGCAAAACAGAATCCGGCTGGAAGTATGAAAACGGCCAAGAGGAGAAAAGTGAACTTTGAAGGGACACTGCGAGAATTACCAAGAGAATTAAGAGCGGGGTGTTGAATGCCCGCAGGATCATCCGCGTCATTCAATTCCTCCATTTTTAACTACCAGAACTTCCTCGAGTTTGGAAAAGTCCACGCTTGGCTTCACTTCAACTTCTTGGGTAATGCCATAAGGCTGCCGGTTGACCTTGGAAACGGTACCGACAGGGACGCCCTTGGGAAAGATTCCCCCGAGGCCGCTTGAAATCAGAAAGTCGCCTGGTTTGATGTCATCGGTTCGCAAAGCGTATTTGAGCTGGCAGGTATCGTCCGTGAGTCCTTCGATGACCCCTCGGGCTCTCGAGCGCTCGACGATGGCATCTACGGCAGAGTACAGATCCAAGACTGTGACGATATCGCTTGTTTTTGGGGTAGTCCTGAGGACTCGTCCGACGATCCCTTCGTCCGTGAGTACGGCCATATTCCGTTTGATTCCTGAGTCTTCGCCTCGATTAATTCGGATGGAACGAAACTCGGAGGAAACGTCCTTTGCGATGACCCGAGCGACAACTGTCTCCAGTTTGAAGGTCTCTTCGAATTGGAGTAGCTTCTTGAGTCGGATGTTTTCCTGCTGGATCTCACGGAGATTGGCGATTGAATTGAGGAGTTTCCTATTCTCGTCCAATAATGCCAGATTATCCTGGTGAGTGTGCCAGAGGTAGATGTAGTTTTCAAAACCTGAGGCAATTTTCTCCAGGGCCCAAGTCAGAGAGCCTTGAACGGGAGAAGTGAGTGAGATGATTCCCCGGTCGTAAAACCTATAATCTCGCGGAGAGCGGGTCGACGTATCGATCGCAATCACAGGGATCAGGATGAATAGAAAAAGAGTGATATAGAATTGGTATTGTTTCAGGTACTTGATCATGGTTGAATCTTTTACCTCGGTGGTATCATCGTAGCGATCTCAAATCATTAAATCAATGCTTTGATGATGAGAGTTTTTAGAGTAGTAAAAAAGATGTCATAACGACGGCTCGGTTTAGGCCAGAAAGTATACAATCATGTTGGCATGGATTCGTGAAAAATTTGGGAACGTAGTGATCGGTGGAATCATCGGGTTCATCGCATTTGTTTTTGTATTCTACGGGGTATTTAGCCCTAAGTCGACTCGTGGGCTACATGAGGGCTCGGTGGCTGGGACCGTAAACGGAGACTCAATCTCGATTTCTGAGTTCAGTAATGCACTCAATCAGAGGATAGAGTTCTTTAAAAACATTTCCGGAGGCAAACTCAGCGAAGAGCAGATCAAGGCATTTAAGGTCCGGGACAGCGTATTTAAGGAGCTGGCCAACCGTAAACTTCTTTCCCAGGAATCCAAACGGATTGGTCTTAATGCTGCTGATCAGGAGATCCGCGAAAAAATCATGGAAATGCCGGTTTTTCAAAAAGACGGAAAATTTGACCTCGTGACCTACAAGCAGCTTCTTGAGAAAAATAATTACAATCCAGGCAGTTTTGAGCGCTTGATGGGCGACGATCTGGCCGTACGTAAGTGGTCTGATTTTTTTAAGCGGCGTACCCGTGTCGCTGATCAAGAGCTCCGTAATGAGTTTAGTAATCGCCAGGAGCAGCGTACGATTAAGTACGTTCTGATTGAGCAAGATCCTGCTAAAAAGGGATTTCAAGCCGATGACACTGAGATTAAAAAATTTGTTTCTGATCCTGCTAAGCTCAACTTGATCAAAGCCCGGTTTGAGCAGGGAAAAAATGCCATTTATAAAGGTCAGAAGCTGGAAGTCGTCCAAGAGGGCATCGCTCGAGATCTCATCTTAGGCGAAAAACTGATCGAATCTCAAAAAAATGTCGATCAGATGGTCGATCAGATTGTTGCCAAAGTTGCGAACAAAGCCCCGGCAGACGCTGATCTGAACCGTTTTCTCAAGCCTTACAACGTTCAAGTTAAGTCTACAGGCTCCATGAGTCATGAAAATGACTTTCTGCCTGGGGTGGGAGAAGCCAAAGAGCTTCTCGCTGATGCGTTCAAGGCTCAATCTCCGATTGAGCTTGCAACAGGCGGTAAAGCTAAAAAGTATCAAATGAACGGTCGCATGCTCGTGGCTTGGGTCAATGAAAGCAAGAAGCCGAACTGGGATGAGTTTAAATCTCAGCGAGAAAAGCTGATGGGCGACCTTTCCGAAAAGAAGTTCAATCGCCTATTTGAAGCTTGGGTGAAAGACTTGAGTGATCACGCTAAGATCGAAGCAAACTCTTCTGTAGTAAACGGGGAATAGATCCTCAGATCATATTCTTGCCAGAGGCCCTTGAAGAGTCGATTCGCTTGGGTTTAGACTGCATTTATGAAGAGACACCCGCGATTCTCACAGGCAAGCATCGATTTTATTGCTAAGGCATCCCGCCAAAAGAAAAAAGAATGGCTCGAACGGAATCGAGGCGAGTATGAGCTTGTATTGGTAGAACCCATGCGAGAAGTCATGCACAAAGTCGAGCGAGCCCTTCGAAATGAGGCTCCAGGGTACCTTTTTCCCAAAAGAAATTTTGCCCGAATCCTCAGGGGAGCTGAGGGTGCGATGCGGCACGGCCCCTTTCGGGATTGGGTGGGTGTTGCGGTATCGCGCAAGGCAAAAAGTCGCTTTGAGAAGCCTCCGAGTCTCTATTTTCACATCTCAGAAAATGAGGGCTGCTTCACTGCAGGCGGTTTGTATATGTCTAGCGCAGACCAAACTAAGCATATTCGAAGCTGGATTGATCAAGATCCTACTTTAATTGAGGAGCTTCTTGAGGACCGAGTCTTTAAAAAACGCTACAAAGAGGGTCTTGGCAGGGAGCAGGTTTTGAAGACAAAACCTAGAGACTATTCCCTCGATCATCCCAGAATTGAATGGCTGAAGCTTTCCGCATTTTATGTTTATCGTGAAATCAAAAAGAAGGAACTCTTCTCGGCTGACTTCGCTGATATTTTAGTTGAAGACTGGCGCCAAATTTTAAGACTGAATCAGGTTCTCGACCGCTATACCCAAAATTGGCCAAAGACTCAGGTGGATCAGCCAGTGCGTCAGGCACGCCCGTTTCTGGATGACTGGGATGACGAATGAGCACTTCCTTCGGGGGAAAGAGGATGGAGCTCAATTTGGCCAGTTCTTTCATCTGCTGAATACCCGCTATTCGGGTCTTTAGCCTAGGTTCCGGATCTAGATGAAAAATTGGCTCCGTCCCCATTCATTTCTTTTTGCTTTCGCTACTTACCGGCGTAGGCTTGTTCGAGTTTTTTAATTTCAATTTTATTCATCTTGAGCATGGCTTTGAACACTCGCCCGGTGCCTGCTTCATCTTTTCCACTCATCAATTCTCCGAGGGCACTGGGGACGATTTGCCATGAAATCCCGTATTTGTCTTGGAGCCAACCGCACTTGCCCTTTTTGCCTCCCTTGGAGAGGGCATTCCAGAATCGGTCGACTTCTTTTTGAGTCTCGCAGGAGACAAAGAGCGAAAAAGAGGGATTGAACTTAAACTTTGGATCCCCGTTGAGGGCCATGATTTCTTGGCCGAGGATTTCGAATGTGACCATCATGTCTGAGTTGGTCAAAATTTTTGATTTTTTACCCTTAAAAACTGAAACATAGAATTTCGCAGCCTGCTCGGCTTGTCCGTTAAACCACAAGAACGGTGTAATTGATGGCATGAGTATTTCCCCCTGTACTCATCATGATCTGATGAGCTCACTTCATCGTCAACTACGGAATCATGTTTATAATCGGTGAAAAATTGGCTCCTTCCTCATCCATTCCCCCAATCCAGAGTTCTGGTTGCCATTGCTAAACTCTCCTTCGCCTGATAGGTTTCAAACCTATGGCAACCACCCTGACTGCAACGAACCAAGAGTATATTCCTCAAAAATGGGAAGATGTGGCCTGTCCATTCTGCGGAGTCCAAGAGGCCCGACTTATTGAGCAGTTGGGGTACGAACATCGGTATCGATTTGTGAAGTGCGAAGGCTGTGGTTTGGCCTATATGAATCCACGCCCAGCTTATACCGACGGTTTTGTTGAAACCGCTTACGAGGTTTATACTACCTCAGTGGATTCTTTTCAAAAAGGTGATGAGCTGACAGAACAAGGTAAGATTGTTTACCAAGAGTATTCATTCAATTTGAAGGAAATTGAGAAGTGGGTGGGACGAAAAGGCCGCCTTCTTGAGATTGGCTGCAATACTGGCTTTTTTTGCAAGGTTGCAGGGGATTTGGGCTGGGTACCGACCGGGATCGAAATTTCGCAAACGATGGCTAAATTGGCACACGATACCTATGGGTTTGAAACCCGGGCCGGCGATTGGATGGGAATGAAATTCGAGCAGCCCTTTGATGTCATTTACTGTAGTCACGTGATCGAACATATTCCAAACCCACGCGAGTGGATGGCGCGATTTAAAGAAGTTCTCGCGCCGGGTGGGGTAGTCTGTTTATCGGTTCCAAATTATCAAAGTATTGATCGCAAATTTAAGCGGGGATTGAAAAATCTGGGACTGAGAAAAGATCGGTGGGAAAAGTGGCGCACCCCAGACCATCTCTATGAGCCTTGTGAAAAGAGTATTTTGCCTTTTTTTGGGTCTTGCGGTTTTGAGCTTCTCCAGCAATACACCTATCCGAGTGAGTGGTTAGGCGATGCCTCAATGTGGCATAACTTAATGCATTTTAAACTCCGATGGGGCGCTAAGGCACGTTATTACCTCCGTCCTGTTCGGTGATTGCGCTGCTTTCAAGAAGCAAAAACTGGCTCCGTCTCTATTCACCATCTACCGTGAAAAGGTAAAGTACTTAACTAAGTTAATTAATATCATCCATCAAAATATACTTTACTTAAAAACGATAACGAAAAAGCCTCACTGAATAGCTCCGTGTATTGACTTTAATGAATATTTAAACTAGTAATTTGTCGGCAACTTTCAGAAAAATTCCCTCTTCAGCTCTCCATCAAAGGTGAATCCAGTTTTTATGATTAATGTCTATTTAATTGCAGTGGTATGTCTATTATTTGAAGCAAAATTCGCACAAGCCGACTGCGCAGATGATGCTCTTCAAGACAGTCCGGCACTCTTTAGCCCCTTAAACCTTACAGGCGAAAACCGAAGCCCAGTTCAAATGCGAAATTTGCCTATCAAAGAAGACGAATTAAAAAAGATCATCAATCGCTTTAAGACCTGCATTAAGAACGCCCCTAAAGCCCTAATGGACGTAGAAGAAGAGGTGGATGAAGGCCGAGAGTCAAAAAGACAATCTCGCTGCGAAAAAAAATTCGGATCTTTTTGTGAAAAGCTTCCAAAAAAGCTGGCTACGGATTTTTTAGCTGCCTATGGATATCAAAACGATGACACCATCCCTTTTCAAGTTCGTGAACTCAAAATTCCAGAACTTCTGCCAAGATCTTCTAAGTTATATGATCAAACCCAGACTAGAAAAGAAGAACGAACAACTCTCGACTCAATTCAAAACCTCAATAAAAACCGTCCTCAATCAGACAATCCATTTAGCAAATGCGACTTAATTCGAAGCGAGACCAAGGTCTTCTTAATTAGAGATTTCGAAACAACTAAGCGTTGGGCTCAGCTTCGAATTAAGACAGATTCTATGAAAAACTCTCGTTTATTCTTAGATGATTTTATAATTAACAAAACTCTCGTCGGAACAGCTGATGCTATCAATAGCTCCTTAACCAATCTCTGGACTGCCGAAGTGCGAGCAAAAAGCTGCATGAGAGACTCCAAAGAAACTTACCCTTACAACCTTTGGGAGCGGATATTTAAAAATCCACCAGGTACTAATATGCGCACCAATCCGCGTATCAAAAAAGGAGCAGACCCCCACAGTCAATTAACGGCTCGGTTTATGGAAAACCGTTCACCCACCGGAGGAGGGATCTTCAGAAATCTCATCGAGCCTTATCTGGACTCTTCTGATGATTCTGCTGAACTTTCCGGTTCAGCCTTCATGAGCCGCCTTGAGAGTCAAGTTGCCGGCAAAATAGATAAGGCAACTTGCTCTAATTTCCCTATTTCTTTCTTAGGTTCAATCCTCTCGACTTTGGAGCAGATCGACCAGAACTATTCTACAGAGACCGGAAAGGCAGCAAAGAGATGGAAAATACTTGATCCTTCCGCCGGATGGGGAGATCGCTTGGCTTCTGCTATTGCTTTGGGGACTCAGCGAGTTCAATACTATGCCGGGATCGATCCAAGTTCTCCAATGAAGGAAGTTTATCCCCAAATCCAAGAGAAAATGAGCGCGCTCGTGCGCGAAGCATCGCCTGGCATTAAACTACCGCAGACTGGAGTCATCCAATCTGGTTCTGAAAATATCTTACTTGAGACGTCCGAAGCCACTGCAGTTGACCAGTTTTTTAGATTTGAGGAATTGGAGGATTCCAAGAAAATCGTTTTCTTAGGTGAAGCAAGCCGGCCGAATCTTATTTTTACCTCGCCTCCTTATTTTGATGCTGAAAAGTACGGTGCCGGCGAGGAGACTCAATCCTACAAGAAATATACAACTTCCGACCAGTGGTTTGACCAATTCCTTTGGAAAGGGATTGAAAAACAACTGACGATCTTGGAAGAGGGCGGCTACCTTGCTTACAATATCGCTGACCCGCACAGCAAGAATAGTAAGAAAATCGACAGCTTGATCGAGAGACTCAATTTAAAACTCAAAGAAAGAGATGACGTTAGCTACGTAGGCTGGATGCCTCTTCACTTTAAAGGACTACCGCCCATCATTGAACCCGTCTGGGTTTGGCGCAAAAGGTTCTCAAAAAAACCAGAGGTGGCTCCAAGAGGTTCAAGTCCGCTGGGATATTGCTCTCAGGAGATCTTTGATGTGAAGGATGTGGATTTAACGAAAGACAATATGAAAGAGACGCCAATTGACATTGAGACCAGGAGAAGCCGAAGAGTGACTCCTTCACCTGCGATTTCAATTCGAAATAAAAGCGTCGCCCCTTCGGCTCAAAAACAGTCGAAACGAAAACGGGGTAGGGATGAGAATTCTCCGACTACAACAGAAAATGTTGGGGGACTTGAAAATCCGATAGGCGCTCTGAGGGACAGCACAAATTCCAGCGCGACAAATCAGGCTTTAGCCACCGCTAAGGCTTCTCTGGAAACTAAAGACGAAGAGGCTGCATTGCAGGAGCTGAAAGAAATGCCAGCGATTCAGTGGAATAATATCCCTAAGTTTGAGGAGATTGTCCGCGCTGTCAAAGAGATGGTTAAAGACCAGTCCTCAGAGCTCGCAGTTGCAAAGGGCCCTGAGGACCGGGTTGAGGCAGACCGAATGCTCAAGTCTTATGAGAAGATGCTCGAAGTTCGACAAAATATTTTTAGCGAAGAGGTAAGAGACCAGAAACTTCGACAGAAGATTTTTGAGAAGGCAAAACAGAAGGCACTCTTAGCGCCCGCAGAGTCCCGCAATCAGGCTATTGTAAAGGCCAGGGAAGCTCGGATCGCCTTGGAGAAAGCCGCCAAGCATTTCGACTCAGTCGATGTAGAAATGACTAAAAATACGATCCATTCTGAAGCACTGGAATACTATCAAACCTTAAGAGGGCAAGCTAATAAGCGGCAACGTCGGTGATAGAAGCAGTAAGTAGAATAAAGGACGGAGCCCCTAGGATGACATGGCCTGCTTCAAGTACTCTACGAATGCCGGACGCTGTTCGAAGGGGAGTCCGTGGCCTGCGTTGGCGAATTCGACAAACCTCACGGAGGGGTAGTTTGCAAAGATTTTGCGTTCACTCTCAAACTCTTCATGGGTCCAGACGAGACTGTTTTGGCCGCGTAGGACGTGGATCGGGATATTCCGCTCGGCGAGTTCTTTGACCCACTCGCGGACGGAGGCGTCTCGTGCAGCAATGATGGTTTGAATTAAAGCACTGTGATCGAATGGGAAGTGGACGCGATGAGAGGCGTCACGGACTGAGACCGCCATCAAATACTGCGCAATCGATGGGTCAGGGCAGTAAGTCTGCATGAACTCACGTGCGGCTTCGCGATTTTCAAAACTCTCGGGAAGAACTCGGATAAATTGAGCCAGTCCTTCGCCTAGGCCGCCGCCTGCAACGCCTGAGAAACCGAGGTCAATCAGCACGATCCCTTGGATCCAGTCTGGGCGAAGGTGAGCTGCGGCAACAGCGGTACGAACGCCCATGGAGTGACCCACGAGCCAAGTCGGATGAAAATGGAGTTCGTCCAAAGTCTCGACGACATCCTTTCCGTAGTCGAGGGGAGTATAACTGGGCTGAATTCTTCCACCTGGAAGATGGGGGATCTGACTCTTTCCATGTCCGCGCTGGTCTGGGGCGAGGATTTCGAATTGGTCTTCTAGTCCCGCAGCGATGGGCCTCCAGAGAGCTCCGGTGCCGCCCATGCCGTGGAGAAACACGATCTTGTTAGATTGAGGATTTGGTACGACCTGAGGGTGGGACTGAGGGCGGTGCCAAAGTTGGTAAGCCAATTTCATGCTAAAATTCCTAAATGTTCACGGAGCATTTTTCCGGTGATCGATTGAGGATGAGCCATCAATCGCTCGGGTGATCCCTCGCCGATCAGATCACCTCCATGAGTCCCGCCTCCTGGGCCCAGGTCAATGACCCAGTCCGCTTGAGCAATTACATCGAGGTGATGCTCGATCATCACAACGCTGTGTTTAGCCTCGACCAGATCATGAAAAACACGCATTAATTTTTTCACGTCCTCAAGATGGAGTCCTGTGGTTGGTTCATCAAAAATATAGAGTAGATTTTGAGCGGTCTTATCATCGAGGGTGGCAGCGATTTTCAGACGCTGAGATTCTCCGCCTGAGAGCGTCGCTCCAGACTGACCTAATTGGAGGTAGCCAAGTCCGACATCTCTGAGGGCTCTTAGCTTTTTGACTAGCGCGGGTTGATCATGAAAAAGTTCAAGTGCTTCGTCTACTGTAGCTTGTAGCACTTGGTCAACGTTCTTGCCTCGGTAGGTGACTTCGAGGACGTTCTTTTTAAATCGCTTACCCTCGCACTCTTCGCAGGGGAGTTTTACTTCTGCCATAAAGTGCATATCCAGGGTAATTTCTCCCTCACCTTTACAAACTGGGCATCTGCCTCCGTCCACATTGAAGGAGAAGAACTGAGGCGTGAACCCACGTCTGAGCGCCATGCTTTGGTTGGCGAAAAGCTTTCGGATCTCATCCCAAGCCTTGAGATAAGTCGCAGGGTTAGATCGGGAGCTTCGTCCAATAGCGGACTGGTCGAGCAAGACGACCCCTCCCAGCTGTTCTGCTCCATAGAGTCGGTCGTACCGACCTACCGGTTCTGTGGTCTGGTAAAAAAGCTTTGATAAAGCTTGGAATAGGACCTTGTGGACGAGTGTACTTTTGCCCGAGCCCGATACACCAGTGACTACGACTAAACGATCGAGTGGGATCTGAACTTCGATGTTTTTGAGGTTGTTTTCCTGGCAACCTAGGAGCTTAATCCACCGCTTTGGAGCTGGGCGTGGTTTGGTCTCGCGAATGAGTTTACTGGTCCCGTCGAGGTACCTGCCCGTGAGTGATTCAGGGTTTTGTGTGAGTTCCTTGGCTGTTCCCTGGGCCACGAGTTGGCCTCCGTGCCGACCTGCTCCAGGGCCAAGCTCAACCAGCCAGTCTGCGGCCTTCATCATTTCGAGGTCGTGCTCGACTACGACCACGGAGTTGCCTTGGTCTCGCAGTCTTTGAAGCACTCGAATGAGTCGAGCGGTATCTGCAGCGTGCAGACCAATCGAAGGTTCGTCCAGTACATAAAGAGTTCCGCAGAGGCCATTGCCGAGTTGGGTGGCAAGATTGATCCGTTGGAACTCGCCCCCTGAGAGGGTCTTGGTTTGTCTCCCGAGTGTGAGGTAACCTACTCCTACTTCTTGGAGGAAATGAAGGCGTCGTTCGACCTGATTGAAAATCTCGCTCGCGATTTTTCGCTCTTTTGCCGAGAGAGTCAGATTCTTGATCCAATCACTGGCCTCATCTACCGAGGAGTTCAAAACGTCTGCAATGGATTTGCCGCCGACTTGCACGGCGAGTGCTTCGGGTTTGAGGCGCGAACCGTTACATTCTGTGCAGAGAGTTTGGCTTTGATAGCGACGGATGAAGACGCGGATATGAAGCTTGTATTTCCATCGTTTGAGTTCTTCAAAGCATTCAATGATCCCTGGAAAAGTTGAATCATTGGGGTCGCCCTGCCAGAGGAGTTTTTTCTCCGAAGTCGTGAGATCTCGGTATCTTTTTGCGATTGAGATGCCGTGCCGCTCGGCGAATCGAAAAAGGTCTCGTTGCCAGTCTGCGTGCGAGGGCTTGGAAAGGGGGTCTATCGCTCCTTTGGCGATCGTTTTTCCAGGGTCGGGGACGATGAGGGATTCATCCAAATCTAGGGTGAAGCCGAAGCCGCTACATTTTGAGCAGGCTCCGACCGGACTATTAAATGAAAAAAGGTGGGGCTCTGGCAGGCGGTGTTCTCGGCCGCAGTGAGTGCAGGCATAGCCGGCTTGAAAGGTTTGGGACGCATTTTCAATGCCTGGGGTCAAATCTAAAAAACGGACTTTCCCATGTCCGATATTTAGAGCTTGTTGAATTGAGTCCAAGAGGCGGCCTCGGGCATCTTCGTCTAGGGATTCCTGACTGATTTTAAGGCGATCGACCACCAAAAAAATCTCAGACGAAGGGTCTAGTTCGAGGAGGTGTCCAGGCGGCCTCTCGTCGAGATCCAGAACCTCTGGCTCGCCTTGCTTCGGCTGGATCAAAAGACGTTGGTAGCCTTGCTCTTTGAGTGTTTGAATCAGGGCTTCGGTTAATGCTTGGGTTTGACTCGGCTTGGCTTTGGCCTTTGTTTTTTTTGAGGTTTTGGCCTTCGTATCTTGGGGCTGCAATCCAAAGAGTGGCGCTAGGATATAAGCTTTTCGTTTGGGAATCCAAGTCTTAGCCCATTCTAGGATGCTTTGTGAGTTGACCGGTTGTACTGACTGTCTACAATTTAGACAGTGGGTCTGTCCGATTTTCGCAAAAAGGATTCGTAGGTAATCGACTAGTTCAGTTTGTGTTGCAACCGTGCTCCGCGAATTGAGAACCGAGTTTTTTTGCTCCAAGGCGATCGACGGCGGAATATTCTCGACTGAGTCTAAGTCAGGCTTCGGCATTTTCTCAAGGAATTGGCGGGTGTACGTCGATAGGCTCTCGACGTACCGTCTTTGTCCTTCGGCATAAAGCGTATCGAAGGCGAGTGAGCTCTTTCCGCTTCCTGAAAGTCCGGTGATGACCGAAAGCTTTCGAAATGGAAATTCAACGGTAATTGCTTTCAAATTGTTCTGTCGAACTCGGTTCAAACGGATGGATCGTTGCATGATTGTCTAGAGGTTTGTCAGATGTCTAAAAGTTAGACAAGTTCCAAATCAGTTTTCTGGTCACTTGAAAATCAAAGTCTTTAAAAATCAGAGTGTTACCTGGGTAACTGAGGTTGGCACTGCTCTTGCTCATGCAGCCGGGCCTAGAGCATTGAAGCTCGGGTAGGAGCACGCTGGACCAGACGTCTAGCAGGCTCCTTTTAATATTAGGATAATTTTTAAGACTTGAGTAGTAAAGCGAGGAATAACCATGCAGAAATTCATCTATTTTTGTGGTGGATTGATGATTGGCGTAATGATTTTATCGATCTCTAAAGCATCCGTACCTCCTGCTGGTGCTGCTATTGATCAGCGACTTTCTGAAATTCGGGTTCCGAAAGAAGGAAAGATCGACTTCGATGCAAGTATCAAGGAGTTGAGTCAGGAAGAAAGTCGATTCAAAGAGAAGCTCCCAACCTTCAGAGACTCGTCGCGTCTCGAAGGTCCAATGAAGCGAATTGCCGCGAAAAAATACCGGCACTAGCTTCTATTAATCGTGAGTGAGTAGGCGATTCAGCGGCTCTTCTGAAGGCTAATTCTTGGCTGACAAGAAGCTAGTCCTTACTCGCTCACGACTAAAAATTTAACGACAGATTTCTGGAAGAATTTGCTCAACTGGTTTAGAAGCACTTCAGAAATGAGAAATTTCCTAAGAAGTTTTACAGCACGGGTGGTTTATTTTTTTGGGTTTGCTGTTTTTTCGATGAATATCGATCTTGCAGCTCGAACGCAAGGTCAGGCGTTTGCAATGGAACGTGAAGGGGGTGCTGAGCACGGGAATCAGTCAGAAATTGATCCTCAGCTCGGGCCTAGTCGGATTTTTAAGGAACTGGGGGCGACGTTTGATACCCCTTCGTGGGCTGAAAAAAGGCAAACTTTGGTTTGGAGTGGGGTTGCCCCTGCTTGGATGACTCAACCGGAAGCTCACCAGTTTTGCATAAATCGTGGCGGTCGCCTGCCGTCCCGAGAGGATTTTTGGGCGCTGATGCGATATTTAGGGATAAGTGACCCTGAGCACGAACACAGCTCCGATGGTGGGCTATTTTTAGCCAGTTATAAAAGTCATTTGATGCCGACTGTTGGTGACAACTGGTATTGGTCAAGCTCGGAACTCTCTGAATCACGGGAGTTCGCCTATACTTTTTACAGCCCAGGTGGCTCGATCGGTTTAGCAGATTTGAGACGTAGGCTTGCCGTTCGATGTGTCTATGATCTCTGGCAGAAAACTAAGCGACGACATTTAGAGCCTGAACTCATCCCGTAACCTTAATAGGTCGGTGGTAAGCCGATCGCGAGCTTGACAGCTAAGTACTCAGGATGAGGGGCGCCTGAGCTTGTTCTGATAGTCAGCGGCGGCTCTGCCCACGTCTGGTTGCGAAAGTGCTCGGGCAAGTGCTCGGATAAGACCATCGCAAACAGTCCAATGAGGGGTTTTTCGCCTTCTTTAAAAACAATATCTCGTCGACGGATGATTGAGAGTCCTGCCGCTTGAGCCGCGTCGAGGACTCGTTGATTCTGTTCGTCTGGGTTGACGGGGAAAACACAGGCAAATACGCCGCCCCAGTTGAGGTGGCGAGAAGCGGTTTGACAATAGTCGGCGATGGTACCGCGAACCTCAAATCGACAAGCTACTTTCTGCGGGTGGTCGCCCAGAATCCCTGCATCGAGGGGGAAATAAGGTGGGCTGCCTAAGATCAGGTCAAATTTTTCATCTGCGCGCAGAATATTGGGATCCCGTAAATCTCCGTGGCGGATTTCGTAGCGACTTTCGAGTTGGTTGAATTTCGCCGATTTTCGAGCTAGTTGAACACTGATGTCTTGTGCTTCAATCGTCACGAATTGAGCGCCTTGGAGTCTCCATGCGGCGGTCATACCAACTGATCCAATTCCGCTCCCTAGGTCAAGGACGCGACTTGCACTCGGACACCAAGTGGTTCCGTACCAAGCTGCGAGGACATCGTCGGTTGAGTAGCGATGTCCTTTTTTGAGCTGGAAAATACGGTAGTGTCCCGATAAGGCGTCTAAAGTCTCGTCCGGAGTCGCTTGAAGAAGCGGGTCAGTAGAGGGTTCGATTACGGGTCCAGGCTTGGCCCAGCCTTTGAAATAGGGAGATGAGTTAAATTCAGGTTTCACGTTTGGTTCTTTCGTTTTTTAAAATCGCATTATACTATTGTTCGCAGAATTAGTAAAAACTGTTTTTCAACTAAGATTGTGAGGGTTTCTTCTGTGAGCGCAGCAAATAGACAGTCTTTCAAAATGATTCAGGTAGATTACCCTGAACCCCACTTGGCAAGAACCCAGCAAATTCTAAAAAATCATCCAGAAGTCAAAAAGTTAATCGGAAACACTCCTTCGACCTCCTTGTATATTTTGGGGATTGTAGCGCTTCAAATTGCCTGCGCAGTGTTTTTTGCAGATCAACCCTGGTGGTTGATTCTGCTCGGGACCTACACGGTTGGAGCGGTTGCTAATCATGCCCTTTGGGTTTTGATTCATGAATGCACACACAATCTCGTCTTCAAGGGCGATCTAGCTAATAGTTTGATGCAGATCTTTGCTAATCTGCCGATTATTTTTCCTTCTGCAATTTCGTTCCGGATTTTTCACATTAAGCACCACCTTTATCAAGGTGAGTTGGACCGCGACGCGGATTTGCCAAGGCCATTCGAAGTTCAGTCGGTGGGGAACTCGACCCTTAAAAAGTCCCTGTGGTATCTTTGTTATTTTGTGTCTCAGCTGATTCGAGTTCCCTACTTGAAGGGGATTGAGTTAGTGAATCGCTGGGTTGCTTTGAACTACGTGGTTGAGCTCTCTTTCTTGTTTGCAATGACTTACTTTTTTGGCTGGGGTGCTTTGGCTTACTTGATTGGTTCAAGTGTATTTTCAATCGGCTTGCATCCCGTGGGTGCTCGTTGGATTCAAGAGCATTACGTTCTTTTTCAAAAGCAGGAAACTTACTCTTACTATGGACCTCTCAATCGCTTAGCATTCAACGTGGGGTATCATAACGAGCATCACGACATGATGCGGGTCCCATGGTCCCGACTTCCCCAGTTAAAGGCGTTAGCGCCAGAGATGTATGATACTCTTTTTTATCATACATCTTGGTCTAAGCTCTTGTTTCAGTTCTTAACTGATCCAAAATTAGGGCTTTTCAGCCGTGTGACTCGCTTACCAGCAACGCGATCGAAGGAAACATCTAAGCCCGCGCAGAGATCAGCGCCATCTGAGCGAGTCCTTCAGCCTCAACTCTAGCGAGTCGCTGGCGAAGCAGCGAGTGATCTGGTATTGATGCGATGTGATTCACATCCAAAATATCAGTAAGCAGTACGGTTCTAAGGTTCTTTTAGAGGGAGCGAGCGCTCAATTAGGGCATCGCTCCCGTGTTGCTTTAATCGGTCCAAATGGAGCCGGTAAAAGTACTTTGATCCGGATGCTTTTAAGCCAGGAAGCACCAGACGACGGCAAAATTACCCGAGCTTCCCACCTAGCGATCGGCTACCTGGCTCAGGATCTCCCTCGGCTGAGCGGAAAAACAGTGCTGTCCGAAGTGATGCGGATGGACGGGCGGCGAGAAGAGCTTTTTGAGACAAAAGAAGAGCTTGAATTAGCCTTATCCGAAAATCCCCACGATGCAGAGGTGTTAGAACGCTATGGCCGAATCCTAGAGGAAGTAGAGCACCTGGATGAAGCCCGTTTAGAAGCTCGAGCCAAGCAAATTTTAAGCGGAATTGGATTCCAAGAACGGGACTATGATCGCGAGCTGACTGAGTTTAGCGGCGGCTGGTTGATGCGTGTCGCGCTTGCGCGAATTCTACTCATGGACCCTGATCTTCTACTTTTAGATGAACCCACCAATCACCTAGATTTAGAGTCTCTGCTTTGGCTCGAAAATTTTCTGAGGCGCTTTCGGGGCGCTCTGCTCATGATCAGTCATGATCGAGCGTTTCTTAATCGTCTCGTCGAGGAGGTTTGGGAAATTGACCAGAGCCAGTTGATTTCTTATCGGGGGGACCTCGATTCGTATCGTGCGCAGAAGGCCGAGCGTTTGGCTGTGTTGGAAGCACAGTACGAAGGCCAGCAGTCTAAAATCGCCGAAATTGAGAAGTTTGTCGCTCGCTTTGGAGCAAAAGCAACGAAAGCGCGCCAGGCACAGAGCCGGTTAAAACAGCTCGATAAAATGGACCTCATCGAGCTGCCTGAGGCAAGGTCGTCGATTCGATTTCGGTTTCCGCCTGCACCTGACAGTGGACGAGAAGTCATCAGTCTTCAAGGGTTGGGAATGAACTATGGGGATCATCTGATTTTCAAGGACGTCAATTGGACCCTTCAGAGGGGTTCGAGAGTGGCTATTGTGGGCGTCAACGGAGCAGGCAAGACTACGCTTCTTAAGCTCCTGACCGGAAAGGCCAGTCCCACTCAGGGGCGAGTCAAGCTTGGACATGGAGTTCAGGTGGGTTATTACGCCCAGCTTCAGGCAGAGAGTTTGGATTTAAAAAAGACAATCCTTCAAGAATTAGAAGCGGTGGCTCCCGAAATGCCGATGAGTCAAGTTCGCGGGATCGCGGGCGCATTTTTATTTTCGGGTGATCAAGTTGAGAAGAAATGTGGTGTGCTGTCGGGAGGCGAAAAAGCTCGTGTGGCCTTAGCTAAGCTCCTGCTATCCCCCTCAAACTTTCTGATTCTCGATGAGCCCACCAATCACCTGGATATCGAGTCCAAAGAAATCTTGCTCGAAGCCCTCAGAAACTATAGTGGTACTCTCTGTATTGTCTCTCATGATCGGGAGTTTATGGGGCCTTTGGTGGATTCGGTTCTTGAGCTAGTGCCGAGTTCCACGCGTGCACAGGGGACCCAAATCATTCAGCTTTTGGGAGCCTATGATGATTACCTGCGAAAGAAGCAGGAGCAGATCCTAGCTGCCGAACCTGCTGAGTCCCGATCCACGAAGATTGCCCCCGCTCCGGATTCTAAAGAAAATAAGGGTCCATCAAATAATCAGATTAAGAGCTGGGAGCGAGAAATGCTCAAAATCGAAGGAGAGATTTCGAAACTCGAGCTTCGCCAGCAAGATCTTCATCAAGTTCTTGGGGATGTGGCTACCTACCAAGATAAAGCCCGATCTTTTCAGTTAATTGAGGAGCAAAAGGGATTAGAGCAAAGTTTGACTGAAAAGCTTGCACGCTGGGAAGAATTGAGTCTGCTTCTAGAGAAGGCCTGACAAAAACCTAACGCTTTTTTTATTTATTGCAGAATCCTTTTAGGGGAAGATGGATGAAAAGAGCGAGGTAAAGTATGACTTTCTTGGTCTACTTGTGTTTTTTGCTATGGGTCACGGTTGTGGGATTCACGATCTGGGGAACCCTGTTAGCGTTGAAGTTGATCAAAAAAGATCAAACTGAGGGTGATTTAAGGTTTGAGAGCGGTGTGACTTACCGACCTCCAGTGTCGATTCTCAAGCCACTTAAAAATCTTGAGAATGGGGTCAGTGAGTGTGTTGAGAGTTTTTTTCGGCTCGACTACCCAAAGTACGAGCTGATTTTTTGCTTTACGAGTGAGGCAGACCCCGGGTACCCCCTCATTCAAGAGTTCATTTGCAACTATCCCAGTGTGGATGCCAAGGTTTTGGTCGGTGAGGGGAAAATCGGTTTTAATCCAAAAATAGATAACTTAATCAAAGGGTACCAGCAGGCTAAGTATGATTGGGTCCTGATTAGTGATGGGAATGTTCTCGCGAAGCCTCACTATTTGAGCAAACTCGTTACTGCGATCAGTCCAGGGGTGGGGTTGATTACATCAAACATCAAGGGGTTGAATCCGAAGAGTTTGGGTGGTCGATTGGAAAGTCTTATTTTAAATACCCACTTCACTCGTTGGAATGCAGTGCTGAATGCTTTTAGATTTCCAGCCATCTCAGGCAAAGCGATGCTTTTTCAAAAGTCTGTGGCGAGTCGATTCGGTGGTTTAGCGAGTCTTGCGAATTACTTGGCTGAGGATTTTATTTTTGGGGAAAAGGTGAGAGCGTTAGGGATGCGAGTGGTTTTAACCACTGAAATGGTCCATCAAAACATTGGGGATCAATCCGTTCATTCTTATTGGGATCGCCACCTTCGTTGGGGACGAATTCGGAAGTCACTTTCGCCATTCGGTTTTATAGTTGAAATATTGATAAATTCTTTTATTTCTGGTTTACTGGGAGCATGGGCGCTCAATCATCGATTTGGCCTTTCTCCACTCATTTTTCTCTCGATTCATCTCTGCATGTGGCTGATTCTCGATCTGGTTTTAGTTCAGGCAATCGAGGGGGGGATTTTCATTGGAGATCCCCTGATTTGGCTTGCACGAGAACTCTCAGTCTTTCCTCAGTGGGTTGCCGTCGGGACGAGCAATGGAGTCAATTGGCGAGGTCAAAGCTTCCGAATTGGCAGCCAAACTCAACTTGCGCCCCTAGAGTACGGAGATCTCAGTGAAGGATTTGACGCAAGCCTTTCTTTGGGGGGCAGCCACCAGTAGTCATCAAATTGAGGGCTACAATGACAAAAATGATTGGTGGGCTTGGGAAAATCAGGGAAAAATTGAAACGGGTGAGCGATCAGGTCCTTGTACTGATCATTTGAATCGGTTTCGAGAGGACCTTCGACTTGCAGCTGATTTGGGTCTGAATTCTTATCGTTTTTCAATAGAGTGGTCACGGCTTGAGCCTCAAGAGGGTCAATGGAGTGATGAGGCTTTTGACTGGTATTTTGAACTCATTGAAGAATGCGAGCGACTCGGGCTTGAACCTATGCTGACTCTTCATCATTTTACCTTGCCTCTTTGGATGGCAGAGCAGGGTGGCTTTGCTTGGGAGCGATCGCCTGAGCTCTTCGGTAAAATGACTCGAAAAGTCGTAGAGCGGCTCGGCTCTAAAGTCGCACTTTGGTGCACGCTCAATGAACCGATGGTTTTGACTGTGGGTTCGTACTTGGGCAAGTTCATGCCTCCTGCTATTTATGATCCTGAGAAGGCTCGAATGGCACTTTACCACATGCTCAAGTCTCATGTGATTGCCTATGATCTGATTCATCGTGAGATCCCTGCGCGAAAAGGACGCTGGAAAGACAATCCCGTTCAAGTCGGCATCGCTCATAATATGATCGACTTTACGGTCACACGATCCGGGAGCATCATTGAGACTTGGTTGGCTGAACAGCTCCATCAGTTTTACAATATGACTTGGTTGGACGCGATTACCGGTAGAGCCCAGCGTTTTAGGTTCCCGTTGCTTCTGACGCAGGCCCCCATAGTGAGTGAGGCGCTGGGAAGAGTGACCGTCGACTACTTGGGTATTAATTATTATACTCGTGCTCAGGTTGAGTTTGCTCCCAAATGGAATGGTTTGCCTGTGAATATCGGCTTTGCCAAGCCAGGAGAGCCCGCGTCCGATTTGGGTTGGTCCATTCATCCGCTGGGATTCCAGAAGATGTTGAAAATTGCAGGGCAATATCGCCTGCCGGTTTACGTGACTGAAAACGGGATTGCCGATCGAACAGATGCCTTAAGACCCGGGTATCTGAAGGATCATCTGCGGTCCATGATCAAGGCGCAGCAGGAGGGGGTTGATCTACGAGGGTATTACTATTGGTCTCTTCTAGATAATTTTGAATGGATTAAAGGCTTTGGACCTCGATTTGGACTATTTCAGGTGGATTATCAAAATTTTGCAAGAACGAAAACCCATAGCGCTGAGCTGTATCAAAAGCTCATTGAAGCTCATCGACGTCAAGGCGGCGATCCGAGTTCGCTCGGTGTTCTGCTCGAATCTTTGTAAAGAATTGAGTTTGAGCCCGATTGGGTCAAATCTCCAAAGTGAATCAACTGTGCGGCATTCAGATTTACAAAAAATCAATTGGGGAACATACTTTGAATGTCATGAGTGGGAACAGTAAAAAAATCGGACTACTTGGTGGGTTGGGGTGCATTCTTTTTGTGGGTTGCGTCGCCAGGGTTTATGCTGGGAACCCAGAAGAGCTGAAAAAGTCGCTTCATTACCGAAAAGTTTTGGAGCAGATTTGGGCCCATTGGCCGCCTCAGTTTGAAGAGATTAAACAAAAGGAGGCTCGACAAATTCCCGGTGTTCATGCTCGTGCGTGGGAAACCTCTGGAGATCCCGACTATATTGGACTTCAAAAGAAAATGCTGATTCAAGCTCCCATCGAACGAGTCGATGAAATCGTCTGTGACTTCGAGCATTATTCCGAACTTTTTCCAGAATTTAAGGACGTAAAGGTAATTAATCGGGGGAAAAGTGAATGGGTCACGCACTGGGTTCGGCCGATCCCATTTCCCTTTGTTCCCGATGTCTACTATGAAACCGCTTACCAAACAGACCGATCGCAGTCGGATCGAAAAGTTTTTAAAATTAAACTGAAAGAAAGTAATCGAGTTTGGGTGAGTGACGACCTCTTGGTTTTGGATCGTAGGGGGCCTTCGCAAACCGAGTTTAGCGTTCTGAGTTTTTTCGAAGCTGATTGGGGTCCTGTTCGAATTCTAGGGATGTCCAAAATTTGGAAAGATAGCATTGAAGGATCTATTCTTTCGGACCTCTCTTTTAAACTGAAGGCCGAGCACCCCGACTGGTCACCCGAGAAGATTAAAACTGAAAGAGTTAAATTGGTTCCCGACCATTATGTGGATGATGTTTTTGACCAAAGGCAGATCTTTGCGGTTGAAAAACTCATTCCTAGCCTAAAACCGAATGCCGTCGTGCCTCAGGTTGAGCACCCACCTTCGCCAAGTCCAAGTCCAACTCCACGCCCTTCGGCGGTGCCGTCTTCTGATTCGCCAAGCCCGTCCCCTTGACTAATTGCGAAAGATTTGCAATAAGCTCTTGCAAGTCATTTGCATTTTAATCAAAGGAATCTGTATGCGGCTCTTGTCGAAGTTCTCCCGATCAACGGTGCTGGTTGTTTTATCTATTCTTCTGGGTGGTGGCTTTGAAAATCGCGCCCACGCAACAGTGGATGGTACGGTTTCAGGGGTTGTCACTGCGCCAGGAAAAGAAGGCACTCAACTCACTGTTAAGCTTACTAATTTGAGCGGTCGCGAAGTGACTGAAACTCAAGTTCAAGCAGGTCAGGAATATCAGTTTTTCCCAGTTAAATTGGGAGATTATGAGTTGACGCTGTGTTCGGGTTCGTTCTGTTCCGAACCTCAGTTCGTTCACGTAGCCTCCGGTAGTGATATTCATGAGAATCTATCTTTAGAGCCTGCTCCTGCGGCTTCGCCGAGCCCTCAGGGTGCCATGGTTTTGAATGTTCGTGCTAAGAGAAAGCTCGTTCAAAATATTTCAACGGGGACTCAGTTTGAGCTGAATCAAAACGAAGTGAAGCAGCTTCCTCAAGGGAGCGAGGCCAGTCTTCCAAAATTGATTGCTTCCACCACTGCAGGGGTGGTTCCGGGATCTTTTGGTCATCTTTATTTTCGCGGTAATCATGCAACGATTCAATATCAGCTCGACGGAATTCAAATGCCTGACTCACCGTCCAGTTCGTTTGGTCAAACCTTTAGTCCGCGCAATATTGACCGGATGGAAGTCATTACGGGTGGGATTCCTGCTGAGTTCGGACAGCGCCTTAGCGCGGTGGTGAATGTCGTGACTAAGTCAGGTCCTGAAAAGCCTGAAGGGGAGATGGAGCTGAATTACGGTTCCTACAATACCTTTTCTCCTCACATTATGTATGGTGGATCTAACGAACGGGGCGACTTAAAGTATTTTTTTAGTTTGAACTACAATCAAACCGACCGCGGGATTGATACTCCCAATCCGGAGTCTCTTGATAACCAAAGACAGGGTGGATCTGAATCAGTACATAATCGATCCACGGGGAACGGTGAGTTTGTTAAGCTAGATTGGCAGCTGAGCAATATCGATAAACTCAGCCTGATCTTGAATCACTCTTATAGCTTTTACCAGATTCCTAACTACCCAACTTCGTTCGATCCTGCGACCAATAGCGCAGCCAGGAATGGGTATTTCAGTACAGATACGAGCTATGTTGATAATTTTGGGAATTCTCCTGAAGCCCATGGGAGTCACACTCATCCTCTTTTTATTTACTCCCCGGCAGATAACACTCAGGCAGAGAGAAATGCTTATGCTCAATTCATTTGGAAACATACGATCGATAGTCGATCCTATTTTCAGCTAGCGCCGTACTATAAATATTCTTCGATTGTGAATACGGCTGATTCTGCAGGGGATTTCTATGAAAGAACGATGCCAAATCCGGTGACGGATGCAGACCCAGTTTCATTCTCTCAGAACCGCCACTCGAACAGTTTAGGGCTCAAAGGAGACTATTCTTTTCGTCTTCAGGATGATCATTTACTGAAAACTGGATTTCAACTGCAGCAAACCGAGGTGGCAGGGTCCTACCAGTTTCAGAAGTATAACAAGTCACCCGTATCTAATTCTGATCCGATGTCAGGAACCTTCGAGAGTATCTACCTTCAAGATGATTTCACGATTCATCGTGAGAAAGGGACAGTAGCAAATCACTTGGTGCTGAATGCCGGGATTCGATTTGATGCAGCTCAGTTTAGCTTCTCTGGAGCTAGCCCGACGGATTACGCGTTTCAGCCTAGAATTGGTTTGAACTACATGTTGGATGAGTCCACTCGTTTTCATGTTTTTTATGGGAGATTGTTTCAGCCTGCTCCCGTCGAAAATCTAAGGAGTTCGTTTCGTGGAGATGAATATAAGGATGTGCCTTACGATATTAAGGCGGAGAAAGCCAACTTTTATGAGGCCGGTGTCGCTCGCCAGATTTTTGGTCAACAAGTGGCTGGCTTGAACGTTTTCTATAAAAACGGGGTGAACTTCCTGGATGAAGGACAGTTGCTGAGGACTCCAATTGCACAGCCGTTCAATTTTGCTGAAGGATATGTCTACGGGGCTGAGTTCAGTTTAAAAGGGCAGATCGACTCAGATTGGTCTAACTACATTAATTATTCCTACTTAATTGCCAAGGCGAGAAGCATTAGCGGGGGCGTTTGGGCTAACGATCACGGTTCAAGTGATGATTATCAAAATATGGACCACTCTCAGATGCACACCGCCAACGCAGGTCTGACTTACTCGAAAAAGGGCTTTTGGTGGACGGGGCAAGCCCTCTTTGGAAGTGGCCTCTGGACTGGGGAGACGAATGACGTCCCTCTGCAGTCCCACCTCACCTTTGATACGACGGTGGGCTATGACTTTGCTGAGAAGCTCTCCGGGTGGGGTAAATGGAAAGCCTCGGTCGATCTCCTGAATATCCTGGATAACCGATATCCGATCACCATTGCTAATAACTTCAATGGTTCTCGATACGCCGCCGGAAGACAGGTTTTTGTTCGATTAACTCGAGCGTTTTAACATGGTATGCGGTTGAGCTGAAGCTCTAGATGTGCGATAAGGACCGATATGGGCGCTCAATGGAAACACGCAGGTAGGATCGAAAACTCGTCTAAACGAGGGGCATTATTTGGCAAGTTGGTGAAGGAAATCACCGTAGCGGCTAAAGTGGGTGATCCTAGCCCAGAAAATAACGCCCGGCTCAGAGCAGCGGTTGAGTCGGCTCGCAAAGCTTCAGTGCCTCGAGATACGATCGAGAGGGCTATTAAAAAGGGCGCAGGCCTTTTGGATGAGCAAGTTCAATACGAACTCATCACTTACGAGGGTTTTACTCCTCATCGCGTTCCAGTGATCGTTGAGTGCCTTACTGAGAATAAGAATCGGACTGCAGCTGATATTCGAGTCTTGTTTCGAAAGGGTCAACTCGGTGCGATGGGTGCCGTGACCTGGATGTTTGACCGTCTGGGCGTCGTAGAGGCAACTCATGCTAATAAAACTCAGGACCTAGAAGAGGTCGCCATTGAGGCAGGGGCTCAAAACTTTGAACCCCTCGAGGCATTCGAAGTTCAGGATGGCCAAATTGGAGGCCGCTTTTTCTGCGATCCAACTGACCTGGACGCCGTGAGTAAGTACTTGGTCAAGGCAGGGTGGGTCGTGACGCTCTCCGAAATGAACTACATTGCTAAAAATTTCACCGAAATTTCCCCAGACCAGAAGAAAGAAGTGACAGACTTTTTGACTGCCATCGATGATCACGATGACGTCCATCGTGTTTATACAGCTATTCAGTAAGAATCGATTTTCTTGTCCATCAACTATTTTAGTGGTACTCATTGAAGTGAGTGTGTGCTGATTTGCGACTTGAAATTTATTTAGTTGTTAATTTTATTACTGCATGCTCTAAGTGTTCTGAGTGGTTAGTATTTATAGAATAAAGTTCTGACCTTTTGGGCGGGAAGGGAGCGCTTGGCAGGTGTCTTGGGGGATGTTGAGGCTTGCCAAGTGAAACGGCGCTCAGCACCAGGCGCTCTCATTTAATTTCAATTCAAAATCTTTTGCATTTAAGTTTAAAATTTTTCTCAGTAAAAAAAACATTCTTAAATGATTTATTTTCTTTGGAAATTAAGTCGTTCGATCTTATAGAATAAGTAAGCACTTGAGTGCTGTGGTTTGATCGAAGGATCTGCGGGGGGACTTCATGAAATTAGCTACATTCTTCAATAGGATGACTTGTGTTATTGCTTGGGCCACAATCGTACTGGCTTGTAGCCCTAGTGGACCAGTCAGGCGCGCCAGTCAGGTTGATTCTCGGCTTAATCATCTCTCTCAGTCTTCTTATGTTAGAGTTCAATCCTCTCATTTGCCTCGCGGCGGAGATTTCGAACGAATTGAGTCTACGCAGGGTCTCGAAGGTTGGCTCGGGCCTCAGGCGGCAAAGTCAGTACAGGGGCTTTTTTTAAATATCTCGCCTCCTGGCGCAGCTCTCGGGGCTGTTTCTGCTTCCCCTTCTCGGCAAGATCCTGATTATTACTACCATTGGGTTCGAGATTCGTCTCTCGTTATGGGAGTGGTTCTGGACTTGTATGAAGGGTCTTCTAGTGTGCAAGATCGAGATTTTATTTTAAAAACCATGGAACAATACGTGGATTTCTCTCGACTCAATCAGATCACTCCAAATCTGTCGGGAGGAGTGGGGGAGCCCAAGTATAATGTAAATGGAACGGCATTTACCGGAGAATGGGGAAGGCCTCAGAACGATGGTCCGGCTCTCCGTGCCGTGACTTTGATTCGCTTCGCAAAGCTTCTCTTAGCAGCAGGGAATCAAGAGAGCTACGTTCGTTCTAAGCTTTACGACGGTTTTATTCCAAGTGAGTCCTTAATTAAGACGGACCTCGAGTTCGTTTCCCATCATTGGCGGGATAGTTGTTTTGACCTTTGGGAAGATACGAAGGGGATTCACTTTTACGCTCGTATGGTTCAGCGTCGTGCCTTGGTTGATGGCGCCGAGCTGGCTGACTTTTTAGGAGATGGTCGTGCTGCGGTCTGGTACCGGTCTCAGGCGCGAGCCATCGAAGTAGAGATTCTGAAGCATTGGGATTCGGAGCGAGGCTATTTTGTTGAGACTCTGAACTGGGATGGTGGAAACTCGAATAAGGCTAGCGGATTAGATGTGGCAGTGGTTCTTGCTGTTCTTCACGGGAGGACGTCAGATGGGTTTTTATCCCCTGGGAACGATCTCGTGGTGGCGTCGGCTGAAAAGCTCCGTGAGGTCTTCAAAAACAGCTACGCGGTCAATCTGAATTCGAGTATGGGTGTTGCGATTGGTCGCTATCCCGAGGATTCATACGACGGTTTGGCAGTGGGGGGGCGTCCTGGGAATCCTTGGGTGCTTTCTACTTTTGCCTTTGCCGAGCTGAATTATCGAATTGCTCAAGAGTGGGGCGCTCAGGGGAGGGTGGATGTCACTGGGTTGAATCTCCCTTATCTTCGCGCGGTTTTGGGTGACTCTGCTTTAGGTAAGCGTTGGCTTAGGAGTGGAGGATATTTGGAGCGTGGTCAGGCAGATTTTGATCTCCTGATGAATCGAATTCGCGAAGTAGGGGATTCCTACATGGTGCGAGTGAAATACCATACGCCACGAGATGGGGCCCTGGCTGAGCAGTTTAATCGGGATACGGGGTTTATGCAGGGCGCGCGCGATTTGGCTTGGAGCTACGCGAGTTTCATCACGGCTTTAGGTGAAAGAAGTCGCCTTCTGAATCACTCGTTAAATCGTTAAATTGGGCGATTTTTCTTGCAAACCACAGGTATTTAAACTATCCCATACGACCTATGGCAACTCCGAAAAAGAAAATATCACGTAGTCGAAGAAACATGCGCCGTTTTGCGGGTGGCAACAAACTGGATGTGACCACAGTCGTGACCAGTCCGATCAACCAAGAGTTGACCCGCCCTCATCGCATTACCCGCGCCTTGTTGGCTAGTGGCCGCTACCTCGAAGCTACTGCTAGCTTCCAGAAGCGCCAGAAGCAAGCCCCTCAGGCTTAGTTTCGCCTCGCTTGAGGATTAAGTTCAGTGACGCTCCGGAAAAGCCCAGTGCTTTTCTGGAGTGTTCTATTTTAAGGCGTTGGTGTGTTTTCGGTGCAAAGGTTGACCAGCTGATCCCATGTGAGTCCACTGTTGGCGTGGCTTGCGAAACACGAAAAAGACTCCTCAGAGCTTGAGTTTGCACAAAGGTTGATCCTTTGATCCAAGGTGATGGGGAAGCCTGCCGTATGGTCGAAGCATTGGATTGGGTAGGTGGTCGTTGCTGTTGTGCAGAGCTTGATGATCTGGTCAAATGTGATTCCTTTTCCTAAAGAGCTAAAAAAACAGCGTGCTGGAGCGTCGGAGGATGCTGCTTGGCAGAGGGTAATTTGCTGGTCTGCAGTTAAGCCTAGTGGATAGGCTTGAGCAAAGCACCTGAGCGGCGCGTCACTTTTTGCGCCTGAGCATAGACGTACCCTTTGCTTAATGGTCAGAGGTAGGCGGCTACTTTCGGTGAAGCACTCCCACCGATCATTAGTGAGTCCCAGATTTGAAGTCAGGGCTACGGCGATCGTGACCGTGGTCAAGTAGAGAGGCCTTGAGAGTTTCTTTTTTAGTGCCATGGTTTGCTTTGATTCCATTCAGGGGGATTCCAGCAAAGATTAGGCCGGCCATAACTTTTCCTGTTCAGTGCGTCTGGTTGAAGATGCGTTAAATTACTTGTCCTGCAGCCCAGCCCGAGGCCCAGGCCCATTGGAAGTTGTATCCGCCCAGCCAGCCCGTAACGTCGACGACTTCTCCGATGAAATAAAGGCCGGGAACCTTCTTGGCTTCCATGGTTTTGGATGAAAGCTCGTCTGTGCTTACTCCACCGCGGGTGACTTCCGCCTTGCTGTAGCCTACGGTTCCAGCGGGACGAATTTCCCAGCGATGCAGCTTTTCGCAGAATGTTTCGAGGTCTCGATCGCTGATTCTGACTAGAGGTTCATCCCCAGGTAGAGCGAGTTCACAGAGTTTTTGAGCCAAGCGCGATGGAATCGCTTCGGAAAGTAGGTTTCTCGCGAGAGTTCTGCTTCCCGCTCTTTTTTGATGAGAGAGCCAAGTTAAACTATTTCGGCCCGGTAAGAAATCGACCCAAATCGATTCTCCTGGGTGCCAATGAAGTGAGGCTTGGAGAGCTGCTGGGCCGCTCAATCCGGCGTGGGTGAATAAAATGTTTTCTCGAAAAGTAATGGAAGACTTGCAGGTGACTGTGCAGTCTACTGCGAGTCCGCTTAAGTCGCTCCAGGAGTGAGGTCCCTGAGACGGTAGAGTGAATCCGTCGAGAGCGGGTGCTGTCGCTACGCAGGTCAATTTAAACTGCTTGGCGATTTGATAGCCCAAGCCTGTGGCTCCGATCTTAGGAATGGAGAGACCGCCGGTTGCTACGACCAGGCTTTGGCAGGTGAATGTTCCCTTGGCTGATTTAATTTCAAACCTGGGGCGGTCAGACTCTATTTTAGAGATGCTGTCGATTTTGCAATCTAAAAGGAATTGAACGCCTGCATCGTCACATTCCGATTTTAATAATTTAACAATATCTTGTGCCGTTCGGTCGCAAAAAAGCTGTCCCAGTTTTTTCTCGTGGAACGGGATTCGATGCTTTTTGATGAGAGTGATAAAATCCTCAGGGGTATATCGCGAAAAAGCCGACTTACAAAAGTGAGAGTTCTCGGACACGTAATTTTGAGCGCTTGCGCCAATATTAGTAAAATTGCAGCGTCCACCGCCAGAAATAAGGATTTTTCCGCCAATTTTTTTCGCATGATCCATGATGAGAACTTTGCGTCCTCGCTGTCCTGCTTGCATTCCGCACATCATGCCCGCGCCGCCACCGCCGAGGATGATGACGTCAAAATTACTGTGAGAGTGTTCCATGAACCGGCTTTTAGCATACTTAGTGAGAAAAATGGACTTGGATTAGTAAAATACCTAACAAATAGATAAAATCTGTGGTAGTGTCCCGCAGACTTGGTCTTTTAAGATCAAGAGGAGTTAAATTCAATTAACGCCTCAATAACGGCTCGATCGGCTGATCTCGTGAAGGTTTTAGAGAAACCTCGGAAATACTCAGCCCACCCCAGGCGAGTTAAAATCCGGCTAGAAAAACACTAGTCACTAGTCAAAAGAAACGAGAATGTTTTGCAATCCTTTCAAGAACTCAATGTTAGTGCTCCATTATTACAAGCGATCCAGGAACTCGGATACGTTACCCCTAGTCCTATTCAAGCCCAAGCGCTGCCTATCCTTCTGGGCGCACCAACCGATTTTTTGGGTTTGGCTGCTACTGGAACGGGTAAGACTGCCGCTTTCGCAATTCCTTTGATTGAGCGGATTGATCCTTCGATCCACGCTGTTCAGGCAATAGTGCTTTGCCCGACTCGTGAATTGGCCATTCAGGTCGCTCAGCAGATTGACCTCATCGGTAAGATTAAGGGCGTCAAAGCCCTTCCAGTCTACGGTGGCGCAGGCTACGGCGATCAGCTGAAAGGCCTCAAGAGAGGTCCTGCTGTTGTCGTTGGAACCCCGGGACGTATCGTCGATCACTTAGATCGTGGCACCATGAAGCTCGATCAGGTCGAGCTAGTCGTTTTAGATGAAGCTGACGAAATGATTTCCATGGGCTTTAAAGAAGATTTAGAATTTATTCTGGGACATGTTCCTCCGGGGATGTCTAATACTTGGCTTTTCTCAGCAACAATGAGCCCGGGTGTCCGAAAAGTAGCAGACGAGTACCTTCGTCAACCACAGCAAGTCCAGGTGAATCGGACTGAGATGCTCCCTGCCACGATTGAGCAACTCTACTTTTGCACTCAAGAGTCCAATAAGCCTGAGATTCTTTGTAAGTTGATTGAATCTGCAGACGCTTTCTACGGGATTATTTTCTGTCAGACGAAAAGTCTCGTGATTGATCTCACTCAATACCTCCGCGGACGGAGCTATTCTGTCGACTGTTTGCATGGTGACATGGATCAGTCTGCACGTGAGCGAGTGATGAAGTCTTTTCGCGATAAGAAAGTGAACGTCCTGGTGTGTACCGATGTTGCTTCTCGCGGTCTAGACGTTCAAGGGATTACCCATGTTTTGAATTACTCGATTCCACGAGAAATGGACTCTTATGTCCATCGAATTGGTCGTACTGGACGAAGTGGTCAGTCTGGTTTTGCAATGAGTCTTGTGACCCCTGCACAGCGTGGGCTCATTCATCGGATTGAGAAATTCACTCAGCGAAAAATGAAGGAAGGTAAGATTCCTACTCGCAAAGAAGTTGCGATGAGAAAAGTAGGTAATCTTGTTGAGCCTTTCCGTGGCCAAGTTAATTTCCCTAAAGCGATTGATCTTTTGGATGCTAGTTGGAAAGAGGAACTTGCTGGAAAAACTGTTGAAGAAATTACAGGACGATTCCTTTGCCTGCTTTATCCGGAACTTTTTGCTGCTGATCGTGCCAAAGAAAAAGAAGAAAGTGCTCAACCTCAGCAATTTTCGATTCAGCGCAACTCTGAACGTGATGGTGGTGGTCGCTCTAGCCGTCCGGATCGACGCGACCGTGATCGTCAACCCGGTGGCGAAGGTCGTGATCGACGCGGTGGTGACTCCCGATCAGCTAAACCTCACCGTGGACACCGCGGTTTTGGACGCGGCCCAAAAAGAAGCTAGTTTTTATTAAGTTCAATGGGTGAAGCCATAAATGGAAGCAGAGCTTCCGTTTATGGCGTGCCCAGGGGCTCGATAGTCAGGGTGACTCTTCTGGCGAGTGGATTACCTCGATCATTTGTATGATTTTGCGTCGATTTTTTCGCCTTTTTCTCCATATTTGTATTTTCAGTTTTAGGTGAATTTTTCCCGTAGTTTGATTCTCCAAAGCCTGCCAGTCGAATTCGATTGAGGGGGATGCCGAGTCCAGTGAGATACTCGGCCGTGTGGAGAGCACGAATCGTAGAGAGCTCGAGATTATTCTTATAGTCCACATGAAAGCTTCTTACGGGTTTGTCGTCTGTGAAGGCACGAATTAGAATCTGGTATTCTGAGGCAAACGGTTTGAATGCGGGAGCAAACTGACGCAGCGCGGATTTGCCTTTATCGCTCAGTTGGGTGCTCGCAAATTTAAAAAATGAAATTTGTTCGAAGTTAATCACCATTTGAGAACCGATCGGTTCTACAGACCAGGTGGTGGGTTGTTTTTTTACATTTTGCGTGTTTTGGATGAGTTGATCATCCGGTCTTCTTTCTGTAACCGGACGCACAGGAGTTGCAACCTTCGGGTGTGCAGCGTGTTCAAGCTTTGTTTTCAACTGGAGCATGAGATCCTGCTTGAGGCGATGAGTAGTATCGCCTTGACCACCCGACGTTGCACTGAAAAACAGGATAAAAAAAGTAACCAGGAGAGTGATCATATCTCCATAGGAAATGGCCCAGCTCCCGTCAGTATCTGCCTCAATTGACTCCTCAATGTGCAGGTGCCTCCGGCTTAAAGTCCCTCCCTGGATTCTGCTCATGCCGCTTCTCCCGATGGGCTTGCATCAGTTTTCCAACTCTTACGATCCTGAGGTTCAAAGTGAGAGTTCAGGATTTCAAGTGCCTCGAAAATAGGAGTGCGTTCACAGGCAAGGATAATACTCTCTAAAGCAAATTCGCCCTCTTGCTTCTCTTCCATTGCTACCTTGAGAATTCGTTCACCCGCAGGTCCAATGACTAGATTCGCGAACAAAATGCCATAGAAAGTAGCAATCAGGGCAACTCCCATTCTCATTCCAACTTCTCGGGGGTCGCGCGATTCACCCAAGCTTCTCATGAGGCTAACTAGACCAAGAATCGTTCCCATGAGTCCGAAGGCTGGAGGATACTTGGAGAGGCCTCTCAGGGTTTGAGCAAGCTGTGAGCTGCGCTGATAGTGTTTCTGGATTCGCTCAACTAAGATTTGTTCGATCAGATCTCGTGAAAAACCCAAGGTGATGAGGTCGTAGCCTTCTTTGAGTAATTGCGCAAAATAGTCCTGTCTGTGAGAAGGGACCTTCTCGTCGTTAAAAGAAACCGCATGACGTCCCTCGACCGCCTCAACTAATTTAAAACCTTGATCGAGTAAAACCTTGTGATCCCGAGAGCCCAGCCAAAACACTCGCCAAAAGAGTCTCAACAGCTCCGGATAAGAGCGAGCAGGAATAGTCATTGCCGTAACCGCGATCGTACCTCCAAGCACCATGCTCAGGGCAATTACGTCAAAATAGTTGCTTGCTTCTTGATGAAGGTGGAAAATTGAAAAAACGATGCTGAAAAAAGCGATCAAGAGGCCAAGGATATAGCTCATTAATTAGCTCCTTTGGCTCGCTCCGGCCGAGTGGCCGTATCGAAGTCTGAAAGTTTTTCAACCATTCTGGATACGATCCGGTTTTCGGGTTGAATGAATTGAGCCTTTTTGTAGTAATCCAGCGCCTGCTTATAGTCTTTTTGGAGGTAGTAAGTGTTTGCTAGCAGGATGTAGAGCGTGGGAATGCCCGTGAAACGAGTGATTAAGGTTTTTAGGAGATTTTGCCCTTCAGTATATTCTTTTTTCATCAGTAACTTTTGGGACTCAGCTACGCCCTGAGCAATATCGTTGAGTTGATTGTCTTGGAGTTGGCAAGTTTGAGCGATTTTGAGTTCTTTGAGGTGGATGGAGAGCTTGGAGTTAGGGCCAAGGTTGTTACTGGGAATGATGAGAAGCTCGGGTGTGTAGCCGTCCTTAGTAAACTCAATCTGAGCATTGTTCATGAACACCTCAGGGTGCTCAGCGCTTTTGATGTTCAGTGGAGTTTTCCCGAGTGAAATGGGAGACTCTCCTGGGCGGATTAAGGACATTTCTGCGGCTACTGGGTCAGAATCGAAACGGACCTGAGAGGTGGAGCAGGCTGAGACCATTAATGTCATTCCTGCAATCCAGACCCAACCGGATTCTCGCAGTGCAGAGGTTCTCTGCGGTGTTTTCGCCAGAGATTTCTTTTCCCGATTGATTTTGGGGGTAATTGACATCATTTCTTCTGCTCTCCCGTTATGGGACTTGTCGACCCATTTAAGGTTGTTCTTTAGTTATTTTACCCGAATTTTGACTCAGTCTTGATCGTGATTGGTGCCAGGAGTTTGACTGGGGTGAGTTCGTAGAAAATCGGGACTAGAAATTGGGTGCAGTTTAGGGTAGATGTGGGGTTTCTTAGAAAATTTTGAAATAAGGATTTTGAGTTATGACAACAGAAACACAAACCCAGGCAGCAGGTCAGCAAAACAAAGGCGCTCAATTGAATGCTCGACGCAAAAAGAAAGCTGAAGGTCGCAAAAAGCGCGTCCTCAAGTTGCAATCAGACCGCGCTGTGGCTAAAACTTACTTTGACAGCAAAGCTAAGCGTGCTGCTGACAAAAAATCAGCTTTCCGCAAGAAAAAGACCAGAAAGAAGTAATTCATGCGCTTAAATGAGGCTGCAGAGTCCTTGGCCAAGTGGGTGGCAGGACCCTTAGCTAAAAAGGTACCTTCGAAGTATCGGGATACTTTTTACCTCAGGGCGTTTGGGCTGCTTAAGGTCCCAGTTCTTTTTTTCATCTCCCCGTCGGTGATGGAGCTTTCAGAAGCGCGGTGCGTGGTGAAGGTCCCTCTGAACAAGAGGACCAAGAACCACCTCAACTCCATGTATTTTGGGGTACTCGCCGCTGGCGCAGACTGCGCGGGCGGCTTGATCGCGATGCGTCAAATTCAAGAAGAAGGCAATTTGGTCTCCTTAGTTTTTAAGGACTTCCAGGCCAGCTTTCTGAAACGTGCTGAAGGCGATGTGCTTTTTACCTGCGAAGATGGCGAAGCCATCCGTAAGCTAGTCCAAAAGGCAACCGAGTCAGGTGAACGTGAAAATATGCCTGTCCGCGTAACAGCCACGGTACCTTCTAAGCTGGGCTCCGAACCAGTGGCCGAATTTACCCTGACTCTTTCGCTAAAGCGTAAAAAATAGCTTCTTTTAACAGGGATTAAGAAAACAAAGGGCTCCGGCAAAACCGGGGCCTTTTTTTTGCCCAAATTGTCCAGAGTGAAGGAAAATGCTGTGGATCTCTAAAGATTTGGATCCCGCGCCGCTCCGTCAAACTTATCCAAACCTATCCACATAGCAATTGGTGTTGACTTCCTGTTTCCACGATGCTGGTTACAAAAACCGGATATACCGATCTTCGCAGAGCCGTCATCTCCGCAGGCGTAATTTCCCGAAGAGCTTTCGGTACTGGATTTAAATTCATTGCAGCATTCAGGTCTCGGTCCATCGTGAGGCCACACTCACACCTGTAGGTCCGTTCGGATAAGCTCAGAGCTTCCTTCACGTCTCCGCAGCTACTGCATTTTTTAGAGGATGGGAAAAAGCGTGGATGAATCATGACTGCAGCCCCTCGCCACTCAGCTTTATAGGTCAGTTGCCTACGAAACTCTCCCAGGCCCACATAGAATGAGTCGTGAGATTTACCCTTCTTTTTGAATCTGGGTTTGCCGCCCAGCTTTTTAAAAAATCGCTTCCAAGCACCTTGTAAGTCCAAAAAGGGCTGCTGAGATGCATACTTGGTGACCTCGTAGGTCCAGGGAAACTCAGATTCCTTGATCGCGTTGAATTGCTTTTTGAGAGCCATACCCGAGGGCTTCTGGCCAGACTTGAACTGCTGATCCCACTCCGCCAATCCCCAATTCCATGCAAAACGAGCCACACCACAGGCCTTTTTGAAGTAGGTCATCTGGGTGTTGTTGGCTTTCAATTTGATTTTGTGGGCGATTTGCATAAAGAGTTTTGCTTGGTCAGTTAAAGTCTCAACCTGCGAAAAACTAACTCCGCAAAAAACTAAAAGCAAGCGCCTCTCAGGAGACGTCCCACTTAATTTGCGACTTTTTTGCGAAGTGTCCGACTTTCGGTCGCTCCATCACAATTGCTCTCTTTTGGACCGCTTTATATGGCGCTGGGTTAACATAATATTCGTCGATCTTAGGTCCCAACCAGAGCTCTGCTCAAAACTTACTCATTTTGATCAATTTTAGATAGGTTTAGATAGGTTTTATAGGAACTGTTTCTAACCCCAAAAGCATTTTCTGAAGCGCTTTATTTGGGGAGTCTCGCTAGAAAGTCGTCCCTCGAAATTACTTTTGCGCCCAACTTTTCCATATGCGGAGTCATCACTTGAATATCCATCCAAGTCAGTCCCTGGGCTTGAAGGAACTTAACGAGATGGAGAAGGGCGATCTTCGAGGCATTGGGAGCCCGATGAAACATGCTCTCTGCGGAGAAGACGCCGTTTACGAGCACGCCATAGATTCCACCCATGAGAGTCTGATCCTGCCACACCTCAACGCTGTGGGCGTAGCCGAGTTCATGAAACCGGGAGTATGCCCTGAGCATCTCTGGAGTAATCCAAGTCCCCTCCTGGCCAGGCCGAGGGGCGTCTGCGCAGGCGAGGATGACTTGTTGAAACGCTCGGTTTAAGGTGAGACGAAATAGGGTCGTTCGGATCGCCTTCTTGAGCGAGCGAGGGATGTGAATCTGACCGAATTCAAGAATCGCACGCTCGGGCGGACAAAACCAGGCGAGTGGAAGCCCATCGATTGGCCAGGGGAAAAGTCCTGATCGATAAGCAAGGAGAAGGCTTTCTGGTTCAAGGTCTCCTCCTAGGGCAACAATTCCTTCAGGTGTCGATTCGCGGGGGTCTGGAAATCTCAGGATAGCCATTTTCGTTTTTAGCTCGCTTGAGCCAGAGTACTGGGCGTTGCTGGGCCTGTCAATAGTGCCCGGATCTGAAGAGTTGCCCAATGAAACGCATTTTGCGATTGAATTTTCTCTTTCATTGCCAGCATCCGTCGGGCTCGCTCAGCCACCGGCAGCTCGATCGCAGTTGCAATTGAATCAGCCAGTTCTTCGATGGAGTAGGGGTTAATGATTAGTGCCTCCGTGAGTTCCCGACTCGCACCGGTGAACTTACTCAGAATCAGAGCCCCTCGTTCGGCGGCCTGGCACCAGACATACTCCTTCGCGACGAGATTCATTCCATCGTGGAGGGAGGTCACCAAACAAAGATCACCCATTTGATAGAAATACTGGATCTCGCCCCATTCGTGGTGTTCAGGGAGAAATACAATGGGTTGATAGCTTTCGGATCCAAAACGCGTATTCACTCGTTCCACTGCTTGATGGAGTTGATCCGAGAGTGCACGGTAAGCAGGAATATGGGTTCTGCTCGGCGAACCCATCTGAACTAGACTGAGACGCCCTCGATAGTGAGGGTATTTTTCGAGAAGACGTTCAATGGCCTCGACCCTCTCTACGAGTCCCTTCGTGTAGTCGAGGCGATCGACTCCCACTGCGACAATCTCGGCTTGAATGCCATACCTAGCTTTCAGTTGATGGATTTCCTGCTGATTGAGCGTCCGGACGGGTGACGGATCAATTCCGATGGGAAATGCACGGATCAATGTCTCATGCTGATCCATCGTGACTGAGAACTTTTCCCAGTCAATGCGAGCCTCTAAATATCGATTACAAGTCTCTAGAAAATTATTACAGTGATACTGGGTATGAAACCCGATGACATCTGAGCCTAGCATTCCGTGGAGGAGCTCTTGGTTCCATGGGCAAATTCCAAAAGTCTCGGGATTAGGCCAAGGAATATGCCAAAAGAGTCCTACCCGGGGTCTTTGAGTGGCTGCAGAGAATCGTCGCTTGAGGAATCGCGGCAAGAGGGCGAAGTGATAGTCTTGAATCAGGATGAGGGAGTTTTTTCCTGAACTTTCAGGTGGAAGTGCCCATGCAAAGCGTTGATTCACTGCTTGATAATGTTCCCAATCGGAGAGTCGAAAGATGGGTCTAGTGTGGGCTAGGTGACAAAGAGGCCAGAGACCTTCGTTGGCAAAACCGTAATAGTAGCCTAACTCTTCTTCTCGGGAGAGAGCAACCCGCCTCAGCGTGTAGGTGGGGTGAGAGGGTGGGACCTGAATTTCGCCGCGTTCATTTGCAGTTTCAAAGTCAGCGCTACCACTAGCGTGAGCAATCCAAAGCCCTCCGAATTGCCGGAGGATCGGTTCTAACGCAGTCACGAGTCCGCTTGCGGGACGAATGACCTCGATCTGTTCGCCGCGTCGTTGATGAATGTACGGTTCACGATTTGAGATCACGATGAGTTTGTGGTCTTGCATGCTCTCTCGCAATGAGCGCAGCCACGGCAATTCGTCAGGGCGTGTTGGGTTTTCATGGTGTTTCATGCTTGGCTTTCGGAGGGTGCAACCGATGTGCCGGTAGATTTCTGAGTTGGTTTTAATGCTTTGGCTCTTCCCTTGCTGTTCAAGAACTTAGAATCAAAATAGAAACAGGAGATCTCGAGGTATGTCACAGTTAGACTTTGGTCTTATTGGAAATTGTCAGATCTCGGCTTTGGTCGATCGTAACGCAAAAGTCATTTGGTGCTGTATGCCTCGTCTTGATTCTCCGAGTGTTTTCGCTGCTTTGCTCGATGAGAGCAAAGGGGGAGATTGGATCATTGAGCCAGGATCATCAGGGCCTGCTGTTAAGTGGAGTTCGCGGCAGTATTACCTGCGAAATACTAATATTTTGGTCACTCATTTTACTCTTGATGACGGCTCTCAGTTTGAGGTTCTTGATTTTGCGCCTCGCTACCGGCGTGGCGATCAGTATCATCATCCAGCCCAGCTCGTGAGGATCGTGAGACCGATTCAGGGGCTGCCGCAGGTCGTGGTAAAATGTCGGCCTCGCTTTGATTATGGTCGTGAGGATCCACGAGTTTACCTTCTTTCATCGAGTGTTAAATTTGAATTTCACGATGCCTCGGTCTATTTGGCCACGGATGCGCCCTTGTCCTATGTTTTAAGTGGGGTGCCGTTTCAACTGAAGGAGTCAAAACGATTTGTCTTTTCTTTTGGCGAACCTTTTGAGGGAACTTTTCGGTTCGAGTTAGAGGAGCAACTTGAACGGACCGCAGACTACTGGAGGTCATGGGTAAAGCATTGTAATATTCCATTTGAATTTCAAAACGAGGTGATCCGATCTGCGTTAACACTCAAACTTCATATCTATGAGGATACGGGTGCGATCATAGCGGCGACAACCACCTCCATTCCTGAGGGACCGGAGAAAGGTCGAACCTGGGATTACCGGTATTGCTGGTTGCGCGACGCGTACTTTGTTGTGACTGCGTTGAATCGCTTAGGTCAGTTCGAAGAGATGGAGGCATTTATTTCGTATTTGCAGAATATCTGTGCTTCAGAACCGTCAGGTATCCTTCAACCCGTCTACGGGATTGACGGAAAGAAAGATCTTTTGGAACGAGAGATCAGTGAACTTCGAGGGTTCAAAGGTCTGGGGCCGGTGCGAGTCGGAAATGCAGCTTATAAAATGGATCAGCACGATGTGTACGGCGAAATGGTTCTCGCCATCACGCCTATGTTTTTTGATCGAAGATTGGATCGGATCGATTTAGATCAAGCTCTAAAGAATGTACGGCAACTGGTTGAGCAGGCCATTCGGTGTTTTGATCTTCCTGACGCAGGAATTTGGGAGTTTCGCGGGGAGAAGAAACACTCCGTTTTTTCTAAGCTGATGAACTGGGCCGCAGTGGACCGAGGTGTTAGAATTGCTGCTAAACTGGGGCGAAATGAGCTGGTCAGCGAATGGGGGCCACATAAAGAAAGAATGCGATTGGATCTGGATCGGGGGGGGTGGAACGAAACAGTGGGATTCTACACTCAGAGCTATGGCGGAGATAGTCCGGATGCCGCAAATCTGCTTTTGCCAGCCGTCAATTTCATCTCATTTCGAGATGAACGATTTCAGCGCATGATCGGTTCATATGACAAGATTCTGCGCGTTGGCCGGGGCGTTTATCGCTACCGCACTCCCGATGATTTCGGTACCCCGAGAACTACATTTACCGTGTGTGCGTTTTGGATGGCCGACGCGCTTTGGGGCGCTGGTAGGAAATCTGAGGCGAGAGATCTTTTTTCATCAGTGATTCATCACGCGAACCATCTCGGCCTATTGTCCGAGGATATGGACCCTGAGACAGGAGAACTTTGGGGAAACTTTCCTCAAACCTATTCGCACGTCGGACTGATTAACACGGCAATGCGAATTTCCCGGAGTTGGGATGAGGCTTGCTGACTGCTCGATGTGTTAAGCCGCCTGGCACCTCGGTTGCACTTCATCTGAGAGACGAACCAAATCAGCCTAGCGAGGATAAAAATGATGAAATCCTTTCGAACACTTGTCTTATTGGCCGGCGTTTTGAGTGTCATGGTTTCTGGCGTAACCACTGCTTCTGCTCACGGTGGTGCTGCTCACGCAGGCGCCCGCTCGAGTTTACATGGGATTATTGATCCTGAATTATTTGGTCCCTTTGGAGGATTAGGCTTTGGCCCGGGTCTACTCGGTTTTGGTATTAATCCATTTTACGGACCCTTTCCGGGGATTGGTTTGCCCCTAGGACTTCCTCGGATGGGTCTGCCTCTGCCTGGTGCATTGCCTTATGGACCGATGGCTTGGGGTGGGCTGGGTGCATATGGTGCATATGGTGCTTATGGTTATCCCGGGGTTGCCGCTCCTGCGGTCGCGACCTATGGTCAAAAAGGGATGACTAATGCAGGTCAAAAGGCCGGTCAAAAAGCAGGCCAAAAAGCAGGTCAGAAGACTGCTGCAGCCGGACAAAAAGCAGGCCAAAAAGCAGGTCAGAAAGCCTAAGAGTGTTTCTAGGGTTGCCTATTGGGATGGGGTCAATTAGCCCCATCCCTGCCTTTTGTTGGGTGCTCATTTTGGTTGCTGCACCAGTGGGTTTCAGTTACCTGTTAATGAATGAAAACTTCGCTACGTTCCTCGCTGAACACTCAACAGATGGAATGGGAATGTCTCTCCGGAACCGACTCTCAGGCTCCACTGTCGAGGGAGGCTTGGAGCAAGGCCTGTCGGTTTCATCCTCTGAGTCAAGATCAGGTACTCCATGAAGTAAAAAACAAGGTGAGTCTGGCAGGTCGGCCAATTGTGCTCTTGGATCTTGATTCTACTCTCTACCAGGTTGAACCGCGCAGTTATCAAATCCTCAAGGAGTGGGCCCGATCTTCGGAATCTCAAGCTTTTCCCAAAGTGCAGGGGGCGTTTCATCGCTTTCTAGAAAGTCATGTTGGCTACTCCGTTCAAGATACACTCTCACAGTTGGGAATTGAGTTGAATCATCCCGAAGGGGCGGGCTCCTATCAATCGAGCAAGCAATTTTGGTCTGACCGATTTTTTCATAATGAGTGGCTGAAATGGGATCGCCCCTATCCGGGTGCGGTTCAATATGTTCAGGCGCTTCATGGGTTGGGGGCTCAGCTAGTCTACCTCACGGGACGGGATGAAGAGAGAATGCGTGAGGGAACAGTTGCCAACCTCGCTCGAGATGGGTTTCCATGGGGTCATTCTTCGACTCAACTTTGGATGAAGCCTTCCAAGATCATGAACGATTTGGTTTTTAAGAAAAATGCAGCTGAGCGGTTGCATTCTTTAGGTGTGCTCATCGCCTCCTTCGAGAATGAACCTCACAACGTGGCTGGGCTGCAAAACCTTTATCCCGAGGCGATGCATGTCTGGATGGATACCCTTTGCAGTGATCACCCAGCGCCTATTTGCCAAGGGCTCTACCGGATTCAAAGTTTTGAGTTGTTTTGATTTGGCCGAGAAAGCTTTAAGAAGGTCAAAATTCATGTTAAAGCTCCTAGCTAAGGTTCATCAAAATGGTTTTAGATTGGCTGCCGAAAGAAACAAAACAAGCGATTGAAAATTTAGATCTGGGCTTGAGTGTTTACTCAGTGCCGGAGATCGATATTTTGCTGAGCAAAACCGTACTTTTTCGTGGAAAAAAGTTCAGGCCAACCCTCTGTTTTCTGATGAGCCAGACGTTTGGTGTGGACCTCGACCGCTCCCAACCCTACGCTCGTGCTGCGGAATTTGTTCATGCAGCAACTTTGGCTCATGACGATGTGATCGACGAGAGTCCTACTCGGCGCCATCGACCAACCTTGAATGCACGATCCTCAAATGCTCGAGCCGTGCTTGCTGGAGATCTACTTTTAGCTCGTGTGATGGCTGAGCTCTCCGCGCTTGGTGAAATTGAGATCATTGAAGATCTCGCCAACACGGTCGAGGAACTCGTCAGTGGAGAATGGCTCCAGCTCGAAGCTCGAAGCATTGCCCGGGTCAATCGAATTCATTTGGAGACGGTTGCAAAGAAAAAAACTGCCAGCTTAATGTCTTGGTGCTGCGCCACTGCGGCTCGGTTGGCAGGAAAAAGTCAGTCCTGGGTTGCGCTTGCACGGCAATTCGGTGAGTCACTAGGAATTGCCTTTCAGATGATTGATGACATCATCGATTACGATCCAGCGGGCGAAAAGCCTTTTGCTCAAGATGTGCGAGAAGGCCTAGTCAATTTTGTGACCCTTGAAATGCTGGAGTCAAAACCTTCTCTCTTAGAGCCTTTGCAAAAGATCTTGGGTGCAGTCCCTGAAGGTGTTCAGTGGCCGTGGCAGCCTTCTGATCTAGAGCGGGCCTCAGCTCAGGTTCGTGCTCGGGCGGATGCTAAGTTGGAAGTCGCCGGCCAGATTCTCGATCAACTCTCTCAATTGCCCAATTCAAACCCGGATGCTGTTCAAGCGCTGAGATCGATTCTTGTTTATCTGAGAGAGAGAGTTCGGTGATTCCGGGAATCATCAGTTTCAAAAAAAACTCCGACGAACTCAAATCTGCTTTATGGGAGGGCACGCTTTCGATTGAGGGCCAACTCTGTCGGCTCATCCCCCGTGAAGTCTTGTTTGTTCCTAGCTTGGAAGCGCCAGGTGCAGTGGGTTCGGTGGTTTTCGAGGTCAATCCAGAGAGTCAGTTCGTCCGCCCCAGTCGGTGGAAAATCGTCGTTCAAGCTATTCGTCCTCTCGCATTGGGAATGAGCGTCTTTCCATTTCTTGTCGTCCTTGCAAACGGCGGGTGGGAACTCGGGTTGGATTTTTCCCGAGTTTCGGCCGTTGTTCTTTTTTTCGTCATTCTATTGGTTCAGGTTTCAGTTCATCTTTCTAATGATGTTCAAGATCACCTTCGGTTGGTGGATCGACCTGGGATGGTCGGTGGAAGTGGTATAATTCAAAGAGGCTGGGGAAGTGCCCGGATCTTGAGCGCTTGGAGTGCGGTTTTAGCTCTTTCTGCGTTTCAGCTGTGTTTTCGTTTGATTCATCAAGATTCTCTTGGCTTGTACGTTCTGGGAGCGATTGGGTTTTTAGGAGCGGTTCAATTTTCCTCCCCTCCTTTTTCATTGAAGTATCGTAGCTGGGGTGATGCAGTCATTTTTTTACTCGGAGGCCCAGTTTTGGTCCTAGGCGTAGCACAGCTTCTGTTTCATCGTTGGGACTGGACGGACTTCAGTCTCGGTCTTTTCTTTGGCGGATCTGCCTGGGCTGTTTTTCACTCCAAGCGACTCCAGTCGTTTGAGTCAGATCAGCAGGGTGGTGTATCAAACTGGGCAACACTGCTGGGCTTTAAACGTTCGCGTCACTTTTTGGTCATGCTTTACGGATTAACTTATTTATCCCTTCTGGGGGGAGTGATTTGGACGGAGCTTCCTGCTCGTGTTCTCTGCGCATCCCTTTTAGCCTTACCCCTGATTTTTCGGCAGGTGTCAAAAGTCTATCGGGCCTCTGGTCCCGTTTCCGTCTATTTGGGTCAACTGAGATCCGAAGGCCTTGTAATCCAATTTTGTTTAGGGACACTTGCTCTATTAGGTTTCTTATTAAAATTCTGATATGATTCATTCCTAAGGAGATCACCTATGGAATCAAATCAAAAGACCATGAGTTTTATGCGCTCCCTTTGTCAGGGCGAAATTGAACAAGACATTATCTATCCGTTCCCAAAGGTGAAAAACTCTGAAAGAGAAGTCCTCACCGGTATTTTTTCAACGATCGAAAGCTGGCTCAAAGACAAGGGCAATGATTTTAGAAAATGGGACCGAGCTGGAGAGATGCCCCCTGAGTTTCTACAAGAAATGAGGGAGATGGGGATGTTCAGTTTGATCGTCCCTGAAGAATTTGGCGGTCTAGGGCTGAGTAGCACGGGATATTCGCGAACGCTCCAAGAGCTCGCAAAATATGATGGATCGGTTGCGATCACCGTCGGAGCTCATAGCTCCATCGGGATGAGAGGTTTGCTCCTTTTTGGTACTCCTGAGCAAAAAGAAAAATATTATTCCAAACTTGCGACGGGCGAAATGATCGCTGCGTTCTGTTTGACCGAGCCAGGCGCTGGATCGGATGCCGCCTCGATTAAAACCAGAGCAGTTCAAGAGGGTGATCACTGGGTTTTGAACGGGGAAAAGCTTTGGATTACCAACGGAGGTATTGCTGATTTTTTCACCGTTTTTGCGAAGACGGATGGCTCAGAGGGGCAAATCACGGCGTTTATTGTAACGCGAGACTTAGGTGGTGTGAGTTGCGGGCCACATGAGGACAAAATGGGCCTCCGCGCTAGTTCGACGACCACGGTGATCTTGGACAATGTTCGAGTTCCTAAAGAAAACGTTCTGGGCGAAGTCGGCAAGGGATTTAAAGTGGCGATGAAAGTCCTGAACTCCGGTCGTACGGGTTTGGGTGGCGGTACCGTGGGAGGGATGAAGAGACTCATTGAACTCTCCACAAAGCAGGCTAAAGAGCGATCCCAATTTGGTAAGAAAATTGCCGAATATGGCCTGATTAAACAGAAAATCGGTCACATGGTCGTTGAGTGCTACGCGACCGAGGCGCTGGTTGCATTGGTTGCTGGCTTGGTGGACCAAGGCTACGAGGACTACGCAGTCGAAGCGGCCATTAGCAAAGTCTTTGGGACTGAATGTCTTTGGAGAACGGCTGATGAGGCTCTTCAAATTGCAGGTGGCAATGGATACATGTGCGACTTCCCTTATGAGAGAGTCGTAAGAGACAGTCGAATTAACCGAATCTTCGAGGGGACCAACGATATTCTCAGACTGTTCATCGCCTTGACTGCGATGAACGACGTTGGCAAGCAACTCTCAGAGCTCAAGGGGTCGCTCGAGGGAATCTTTAATGACCCAATTAAGGGATTTGGTGTGCTTTCGGATTACGGGCTTCGTAGGTTCTCACAGGCGACGGGTGTCGGTGGGGCTAAGAAGACCTTTACTCAGGCTCATCCGCGATTGAAAGAGCAGACTGCGATCTTTGAGGATGGTGTTCGTGATTTAGCTACCGCTGCAGATCGGATTCTTCGTAAACACGGCAAGGGGATCATCGGCAAACAGTTTGCTACTAAGAGACTGGCCGATATTATGATTGATCTCTTCGCTCTGGCGGCTGTGATTAGCCGTGTGAGTACTGCGATCTATGAAAAGGGAGAGATCGTTGCTGAGAAGGAGATCGAAATTCTCACAGTGTTTGCAGGTCAAGTGCGTCGACGAACCAAATCAAATTTCGGCAAGATCGATGATAATGATGATGAGTTGATTAAGTCACTTGCGAATCATGCGTTAGATCATGAGAAGTTCATCTGGGATAACGTTTGATTTTTAGTCGGTAGTCACAGGACTGCGATTCGAGATGATGCCAATGCCTTGCCGAGGGTGCGGAGTTTAGAGAAGTCTTGGAAACTGCTCTGCAACCCTCGAAGGGCTGGCTGTATCCCGGGGGCTAGAAAAGTGACTGAGTCACCACTTAAAGAGACGCCATCTAGATGCTTTCTGGATCAAGCGAACTACTTCTGAATGACCGTGCAGTCTCGCAAGCTCTAATGCATTCTTGCCTTCCTGATCAACTCTACCAGTTTCAGCACCTCGGGAGATCAACAGACTCACTATTGATGCCATCCCACCCTGGGCAGCTGCCATCAGCGGAGTATAGCCACGCTGATCTGCCTGATTTTCGGCGGCGCCAAAATTTAGAAGCATCTTTGCGGTCGCCTCTTGCCCACGAGAGATCGACATCAAGAGTGGACTTCGGCCCGAACTATCCGTTTGATTAACCAGGGCCCCTGCCTCGATGAGTCGCTGTGCTAATTGAGTGTGTCCGTGAGCTACTGCCTCAATTAAGAGTGAAGTCCCATAAGTCAGATCGCCAATATGAAACTCAGATTTCTTTGCTTCTAAAAAATAAAAAAGACTTTTAGCATCTCCTGCCGCAGTCAACGAGGCAAGTAGGTTAGGCCCCACAACCAACCCCTCCGTTAGAGTCCCCCAATGTGCGGGATAATCAGCTCCCAAAACATGCCCTTTGCAGCCACCCCTAGAGGTATCGCACGACTCAATATAGGTAATATCCATTGCAGCACTAAAAATTGGTTCTGCCTGATACCAGCCATCGCCACTTCCGTCGCGCCTCATGCTATTTACTATTTTTAAATCTTGATTACATCGACGCTCTTGACCCGAACCACAGCAAATTCTCCGAGTTCCAGTAACTACAACGGTATGTCCCGCAATACAAACACCTGATGTATCAGTATTTTTGCAATAACTTAAAATTAACGGCTTCTTTTTCGAGAGTAAATGCTTGATCTCTGATTCAAGCAATCTTTCACGTGTCATAGGACCAGTTGCTCTTTTGACTTGACTCAGTAGGGGGTCTGAAATATCAAAAATTTTGACTTGATACTCTGGTAGCACTACCTCATCTTTGAAGTAGATTTCTTTCAGTAAAAGATAAGAAAGGCTTTTTCCATTAAAGTAAAATCAGAATCGATTTCTTCTATTTTTTGAATTTCTAAGTTTTTACAGCGTGGACCTTCTAATGAATGGATCATTAAGCCTGCAAAGCAATTAGAAGAAAGCCAAAGATAAAAAGAACAAGCAAAAATATTTTTTTCAAATTGAGTGGTAGAGTAAGTAGTTTTCATAGACTAAAATAGAATCAATGACCGAACATTTGGTCACTATCACAAAGAGCCTAAACAGAAAACCCCTGGGAGCTTGCCTATGCAGGAATCTTGCAGGGATGGAGCCCCATGGCGCTTTTTTCCATTCGTTTTTACGCGTAATGAAAATCCATCGAGACCTGAACGTCAGGATGTAGGCTCTTGTGCACTGGGCAGTGATGTGCAGCGTTCTCGAGTTTTTTGCGGTGATCGGGCGAGAGTTCTTTCGCGAGATAAATCTGGACGGGGAGTCGAGCAATGCGACGAGGCTGAGGGTTCATTTCTTTTTGAACTTCGGCGCGCGCACCTTCAATTGAAATTCCGTCTCGCTCAGCGACGATTGCCATCGTGGTCAGAATACAGCTTACCAGAGCAGCGCCGACGAGGTCTGTGGGGGAAAATCTTTCACCTTTACCTTGATTGTCCTTGGGTGCATCAGTCTCAATTTGAGAACCTGACGGACCGTGAACGAGTTCGCAGTGTTTTTCGCCGGTGTATTTGACAGACATTTTTACCATTGTGGGTGCTCCGTGGACTGTAATTACTAGTCCCAAGGAGCAATCTAAGACAAGAAGAAAATGAAAAAAACCCTGGCTACAGTGGGGTAGTCAGGGTTTAAATCGGCTAAAATTATTCTAATAATTACTCGCCGTGAACGATAGTGCACATATTCCCGTAAAAGCCGCCCACATTAAAGGTGGATGCTTCAACGCTGGATACGGTCTTGATCCCGGCTTCTTTTTTAGCAGTAGCGATGCTGCTGTCGCCTTGCACAAAAATTCCGAGGAGGTTCGTTACGCACGCTTTACCGGTTTTTGAAGATCCTGCTGCATTGGTCACAGCTAGGGTTTCTGTGGTGTTGCCGATAAATGCGTAACCCGTTCGGGTGTTCATTCCGGTGGTTGCGCAGCCTGAAAGAGCGATCATTGCAATACTGGAGGCAATCAACAAAGATACGTGCTTCATAGGTATTCCTTAACGATTTGATTACTTATTGTAATCTGTTTTTTAGATTTACTGCTAAGGGTAATGTTACTGAATGAATATTTGAATTTCTATAAATTTCTAGTCCAAAAGAATTTTACGGACTGGAGGGGGCAAAGCTTTCTGGGGCGCTTTTCTTGCATTCCAGTGTACCGATTGAGTGACTATAGATCCTCTCGAGGAGAGGGAACTCAGATAAAGAAATTTCATTTCTGAGCGCATTATAGCACTGAGGGATGAGGAATAGATCAGCTAGGGTAACTGTGTCGCCAATAGAAAATTTTCCCGCGCTGGTTTGAGCGACGGTTTCGTAGGCTTGAAGCCCTTTTCTAATCCAAAATTGGTTCCACTGGAGCTTTTGAGTTGGATCAGTCGAAAATTTTTCAACCACATTGGGATTTTGCAAGGGCTGCGTATCTGAATTGATGATCTGTGCGAGTTGCCGAATTCGAGCGCGCTGATAGATGTCCCCGGTAATTAAAGCAGGTTGCGGGTAGAGCTCCTCTAGAAACTCTAAAATAGCCGTAGATTCAGTCAGCAGCCAAGAATTCTTTTCTTTTTGAAGAACTTCAAGCACTGGGACGTATCCCAGAGGGTTGCGTTGGAGGTGATCCGGCTGGTCCGACTCATTCGTCAGTAAATTGATCGGTACGAGTTCACACTTAATCCCTTTGATGGCTAGTGCCCAGCGGACTCGCCAGCTGCTGGATGATCTCCAGTAGTGGTAGAGCTTGAATTGAGGCCCACTCAAATTTCAGCTCCACAAATTCGATTCTTGAGTTTCCCTAATGCGTCGACCTCTAGGATGACTTCATCTCCTGGTTTGAGCCAGAGATTATTGGTGATTTTAGAGCCGTTGAGTTCTAATAAACAACCTGTGCCGACGGTTCCTGAGCCGATAACTTCGCCTGGGTGCAGAGTGACCCCATAGCTGGCACGCTCGATGATCTGTGCAAAGGTCCAAGTCATATCCTGAAGATTTCCTTCAGAGAGCTGTTTACCGTTGACGAACGCCTTCATTTTGAGTGAATGGCGCTCTCCGTTTGGGCTGGGGATAGCAAAGTTTTTTAGCTCATCGCGTGTGACTAAGATGGGGCCGAGGGAGGTGGCGAAATCTTTACCTTTTGCTGGGCCTAGGTTGAGCTTCATCTCCTCCATTTGGAGGTGGCGGGCTGACCAGTCGTTCATAATCATGTAGCCAAAAATGCAGTCATCCGCTTGGCTGGCTGCAACATTTCTGCATTCTTTACCGATGACGATGGCAACTTCGAGTTCGAAATCGAGCTGATTTTGGGCCATTTTTTGAACTGTCACGTCCCCCGGTCCGGTGACTGCAAGGTGATTAGTAAAGTAAAAAGTGGGGAATTGGTCAAATTCAGGAATCATTGGCAAGCCACGATTTTTTCGGGCGGCTTCAACATGTTGTCGAAAGGCGTAACCGTCGCGCATCGATACGGGCCGCGGGATCGGGGAAATAATTTGGACGGATTCTTCGGGCTGAATCAGTGCTGAGCTGAGTTTGCCTTCTGTGTGGGCTTTGAGAACGGCCTGCAAAAGTGGGATTGCAAGGTCCTGATTTTCAATGAGTTCAAGGACCGTACTCGGGGTGAATTCTGAGCTCAGTTTGAGCTCCTGAAGTGCTCCAGCTGCGTCTAGGATTTTACCTTGGCTAAAAAGCCCGACTTTTTGCCGCTTTTTCGAATCCAAATAGGTCACTAGCTTCACGGAAAACCCCCCGGAAAATAGGATAGCCACGCCTCTCTCTAAGAGAAAAAGCGTGGCACTCAAAAACTACCAGTTGCGCTTGTTGGCGAAGGTATCTTTCAATGAACGAGGAAATGACCAGCGAGGCTTTTTGGAGGCAGGACGTGCCTTGATTTCCATGCTATCGCCGGTGAAAGGGTTAACGCCCTTGCCCGCTTTGCGAGCTTTAACTTCTTTACGAACGAGAGCACCGATTACAGGAAATCGGATGCGTTCGCCAGATGCAGCTGCCTTGGCGCCGTTGTTAAAGGCTGCTTCAACGCAGGCTTTCAGATCAGACCTTTTGATGCGAACTTGACCTTTACGAGTTACTTCAGCAGTTTTCAAAACGCCTTCGTAAACTTCATTGATAAAGGAATATTTTGTTTTTTTCTTAGCCATTTGATTCTCCTCAAAGTTGGTTTTAAGTTTAAATTCAAAAGTGATCAAGCTATTTTCTTCAAAAGATACAAGAAAAGGGCTATTTTTCAAACGATTTCTTTTGTTGCCACTAATTTCAGCCCGATGCGATCGGTGGTTTTTTTGATGATTTTGACCACTTCTTCTGGGTCGTCTGAAACGTGGATGAAGTTAAGTTCTTCCTTTGTTGATGCGCCATTTTTTACAATGGTATTGTCAAGCCAGTGAGTAAAACCATTCCAATAGTCTTTACCCATTAAAATTACCGGGAAATCGTAGAGTTTTCCTGTTTGGATGAGAGTGACCGCTTCACTGAACTCATCTAAAGTTCCCAGGCCTCCAGGCAAAATGACGAACGCGTAGGAGTACTTGATGAGCATGACTTTTCGCACAAAAAAGTAGTAAAAATTGACCACCTGATCCAAGTAGCGATTTGGCTTTTGCTCCCGCGGGAGCACAATTGCACAGCCGACGCTCTTTCCATTGACTGATTTTGCGCCTCGGTTGGCTGCTTCCATGATGCCAGGACCTCCGCCGGTCATGACCGTATAGCCTTCTCGACCGAGGGCTGCGCCAACTTTTAAGCCCAAGTCGTAGTAGGGGTGTCCCTCATTGAATCGCGCAGATCCATAAACAGTGACGGCTGGGCCGATGTGATACAGAGCACGTGTGCCGCGGAAAAACTCTGCAAAGATCCGAATGAGACGAATGAGCTCCTCAGTGCGAGAGTGTCTGCCTGCCAGATATTGAGCTTCTTGGTGTCTCTGACCTTCGAGCAGGGCTAGGCGCTTGACTTGAGAGCGGGGGCGAAAGACTTCTTTCCATAAGGATATCATCAAGTATTCATCGCATATCCTGCGGTGCTGCGCCACTTCTCAAATCAGGGTGTCTCGGGTCCTGATTGTAAGAAATATTGGATAAATATCGTCGGAAATGATAAAATCTGCCCCGCTATGAAAGTTTTACTTTTAACGCCTCCCATGACTCAGCTAAACACTCCTTACCCTGCAACGGCTTACTTGACCGGTTTTTTAAAAAAGCAGGGTTACTCAGTCTTTCAGGCTGATCCAGCGCTGGAGCTCGTTCTGAGGCTACTTTCCAAAGCCGGGTTGGGTCAAATTCGCCAACAGATCAACCAGGCGAAGACTCCTAACTTAGCGAAATCGGTAGTCTTTTTTCTAGAGAATGTGGATCAGTATATAGCTACTATTGAGCCCGTGATTGAGTTCCTGCAAGGGAGAAATCCGAGTCTTGCATTGCGAATTGTGACTCGTGCTTTTTTGCCCGAAGGCGCTAGATTTCTCGCCGTTCGGGAGGGGATGTCCTCGGACGATCCTGATCCGATGGCTTGGGCGTTTGGATCTCTCGGCGTGCAGGATCGAGCAAAATTCCTCGCAAGTCTCTATATTGACGACTTGGCAGATGTCATTCGAGAGGGAATAGATCCCAAGTTTGAGTTCTCTCGCTATGGGGAAAAACTAGCTGCCAGCGTCCCCACTTTTGATCCTTTGCGATCGGCGCTTTTAGATTCAACTACAATAGTAGATCAAAATTTGGATCTTATTACCGAAGAACTCATTGCCAAGCACCAGCCTGATGTTGTGGGTCTTACGGTTCCCTTTCCTGGAAATGTTTACGGAGCTTTTCGAATCGCTAAAAAAATTAGGGAAATTGCTCCTTCAGTTAAGATTCTTATGGGTGGGGGCTACGTCAACACTGAGCTGCGGCAGCTCTCCGACCCCCGCGTATTTGATTTTGTGGATTTTATCACCTTGGATGATGGTGAAAGACCGATCCTTTGTTTGTTGGAACATTTGAAGGGACAACGGCCTTCTGATCAACTGTTTCGAACGTTTCAGCGAGTTGATGGCAAGGTAGTTTTTGTCAGTCACGCATCCCATCATGATATTCCCCATCGCGATACCGGCACCCCGTCTTATGAAGGTTTACCTTTAGACCGTTACCTATCTATTTTTGAAATGCTCAACCCGACTCATCGAATGTGGTCGGATGGACGCTGGAACAAGCTCACTCTTGCTCATGGTTGCTATTGGAAAAAGTGCAGTTTTTGTGACACCAACCTGGATTATATTGGCCGCTATGACCCAGCATCCGCAGATCTCCTCGTCGACCGGATTGAGGAAATGATTGCTCAGACGGGAGAGCGGGGATTTCATTTCGTAGATGAGGCTGCACCCCCTGCAGTGCTTCGAGCTATGGCTGAGAGGCTGATTGCACGTAATGTGGTGATTACCTGGTGGGGGAATTTCCGCTTTGAGAAAGTCTATACCCCCGAACTCACTCAGCTCTTGGCTCAGTCGGGCTGCGTGGCAATTACTGGAGGATTAGAGGTTGCCTCGGATCGGCTTCTGAAACTCATGAATAAGGGCGTTACCGTTGAACAGGTCGCTCGCGTGACTCGCGCATTTACCGATGCGGGAGTTATGGTGCATGCCTACTTGATGTACGGCTTTCCTACTCAAACTGTGCAGGAGAGCGTCGATTCTCTGGAGCGTGTGAGACAACTTTTTGCGATGGGCTGCATTCAGTCTGCCTACTGGCATCGTTTTTCAGTGACCGCTCATAGTGAGATTGGAAAAAATCCTGAAAAATTTGGAATTCGAATCTTACCTGAACCTGAGGTGAGCTTTGCCCGTAATGACCTCGCTTTTGAAGACACAACCGGATGCGATCATGACTTCATCGGTGAGGGACTCCGTAAGGCGATTTACAATTACATGCATGGCGCTGGACTCGATATGGATGTACGAATTTGGTTCGGTAAAAAGGGTTCAAAATTCAGCGTCCCAGCGCCCAAGGTGCCTCTACGTCTCATTGAGAAGGCTCTTTCTTGATACGAATTTTGTGTAAAAAATTGAATTATCCTATTATCCTGGTTTAAGTGTGAAGCAGTAGTGTCGATTGTTCAAAAACTATAAGGGGGAACTATGGGGATTCGTTTGGATCGCATCGCAAGAGCGACTCTTTTTGCGTTGGTTACTTTGACTGCTTGTTCTACGGCTAAAACTCGAATTTTTCCAAAGGAAGGGGGCAACTACATGATGGTTGCAAGTGGTCCTTCTGAGTCAGACGCCTTTGACGAGTCCCTGAAGAGGTCTCAAGAGCATTGCGAAAAAATGGGCAAACACTTTGTTATGGTCGATCAAAAGTCTGAATATCAAGGTGCTGATAAGACTACCAAAGCAGTGGCGAGTGTAGCGAATACGCTCTTATCTGGTGGCAATCACACCTATACCGTTGGGCAGGGTAACACTAATGACGATTATAAAATTACCATGAATTTTAAGTGTCAATAACTTGACCTGCTCCGAGCTCTCCTAAAAAAGCCCTCAGCCTATTTTCTTAAGCCAATTTCCAGGAGTCGCTGACCCAGATATTCTGCAGCTGTCAGGCTCGGGCTCAATGGGACGTCCCCTCGAGGATGCAGAAAAAGAGGCAGGGAATATCGAGAGGTCTTCGCTGCTTCGCCGCAAGGGTTGATTACTCGATGAGTGGTGGATTTGTAGTGCCCGTCTGTAGCGAGTTGGAGCATGTCTCCTGCATTAACAATGATATTGCCTGGTTCACACGGGACAGCAAGCCAGTTGCCCCGAGTATCCTTGACTTCAAGGCCGGGGGCGGTGGCTGCCGGGAGGAGAGTTATTAAATTAATATCCTCATGAGCTGCAGAGCGCACCGCCCCCGGTTCCAGATCCTTAGGTAGGGGAGGGTAGTGCAAAATTCGAAAGAGAGTTGATTCGCTCTCTTGGATCATGTCTGAGAGAGGCATTGAAAGTTTTTTTTTCACCTCTTCCGGGGTTTCCTTTTGGAGCCAGCTCAGGAGTTTCGAGGCCATTTCGATCAGGAGCCATCTGAGTTGGAGAGTTGCAGGACCCACTGACTCGGGGAGAGGTGTCTTGGTGTAGATTTGAAAAAACTCTTTTAAGTCTTTTGCGGACGAGTCTTTGGCATTTTCAGAGCGAAACGGAAAATAGCCAGACTGATTCGCAGCGTCAAATCGAAAGTCGAACTTCGATGGACTTTCAAAGAACTTTGCCCAGTCCTGATAGACCGTATCGAGCAGTGATTTTGAGATGCCGTGGGAGCTGATGACGGCAAAGCCCGTTTCCCTGAGCGAGCGTGCAAATTCCTGTGGAGCCCCTGGGTCCCGATAGTCAATTTTCTTGATATCCATGACGACCTCCTGATGAGAACTCGATGAGATCCGAATTTTTCATCCATGTAAAGGCTGTTGAATCGGTTTTTGTCTAGTTGGCGTTGGACGATTCTTTGACGGCGATTGCTTCTAGAGCCCTTCGCTTGGATTCTGCTTCGCGAATGGGGCCATTTTTGGTCAGGAACTCTTTTTTTCGGGTGACATTCGTGGTGCGAGCATCGGCGATCAGATCTTCAATTGCTTTGAGTTCATCCTCGAGTTCCCACTTGGAGAGGAGCATTAAAGAGAGCTCCTCGTGCGTATCAGGGGATTTCATGCTTTCATGGACTTTGAGTTTATGACGGATCCCCAAAGATCGCTGAATGAGTTCTAATTTTCGATTTTTGTCCATACAGCATCGCTCCACTGAAATTGAATTCACTACCCCAGCGAACGATAACTAAAATATTAGGGGTTGTAAACGTCAAAGCTGACGGCCAATGGGGAAGCGCATGCTTCAGAGGTCTTGGATATTTGATCTCAATCGGAAAAGCTCAAGCGCCCTCAATCCAGTGTTTTTAGAGATTGAGAACCTGGCTGCTTGAGCGCAGAGCAATCAAGCAGCCAAGTTTCTTCATTTAGGAATTATTTAAGTGACTGGCGTAGGACGTAAGGCAAGATTCCACCGTGCTTAAAGTACTCAAGTTCATTTGGAGTGTCGATGCGAACTTGAGTGGTTAAGGTTCGGGATTTGCCGCTTTCGTCGGTGACCTTGACTTCGAGTTTCTGGCCAACTTGAAGAGCTCCAAGTCCCAGAATTTCAAAAGTTTCAGTTCCTGTGAGTCCGAGTGTCTGAGCAGACTCGCCCGGTAGGTATTGCAGAGGCAAGATTCCCATTCCAACTAAGTTGGAGCGGTGAATTCGCTCAAAGCTCTCGGCGATCACAGCTTGGATTCCTAAAAGCTTAGGACCTTTGGCAGCCCAGTCACGAGAGGACCCAGTGCCATACTCCTTGCCTGCGAGCACGATCAACGAAACCCCATCGGCTTGGTACTGCATTGAAGCATCGTAGATGCTCATTTGCTTGCCGGTAGGAAGATGGCGGGTGACGCCGCCTTCAATTCCGGGCACCAAGAAATTCTTCAAGCGGATATTGGCAAACGTCCCTCGGACCATGACTTCATGGTTTCCGCGTCGCGCGCCGTAGGAGTTGAAGTCCTTGGGTTGTACGCCCAGTTCGACCAGGTACTTACCAGCAGGTGTAGATTTCCCAATTGAGCCGGCAGGTGAAATATGGTCCGTCGTGACTGAGTCTCCCAAGTGGGCCAGAACCCGGGCACTTCGGATATCCTTAAGCGCTGCAGGTTGTGCCGTGATTCCTTCGAAAAATGGCGGTTCCTTGATGTAAGTCGAGGAGGAATCCCATTTATACAGGTCTCCCGTTGGGATCTGCAGCTTTTGCCATTCTTCAGAGCCAGTAAAAACGTCAGCATAGCTCTTGGTGAACTGAGCAGCAGTCACGTGCTGTTGGACTGCTTGAGCAACTTCTTGTGAGGTTGGCCAAATGTCCTTGAGATAAACGGGTTGGCCCTTGGAGTCTGCACCCAGCGGGTCAGTTGCCAAGTTCATGTTGATGTTTCCAGCTAAGGCGTAAGCCACGACCAGAGGTGGAGAGGCCAGGTAGTTGGCTCGGACGTGTGGATTGACTCGGCCTTCGAAGTTTCTGTTTCCAGAGAGAACAGAAACGACTGCTAAATCACCGTCGGTGACTGCTTTAGCAATCGGATCAGGCAGTGGTCCGCTGTTTCCAATGCAGGTGGTGCAGCCATAGCCGACTAAGTTGAACTTGAGCTGCTCCAGGTAAGTGAGCAAGCCGGCTTCAGCCAGGTAGTCGGTGACTACTTTGGAGCCGGGAGCTAAACTGGTTTTCACCCAAGGTCTCACTTTTAAGCCCTTTTCGACGGCTTTCTTAGCGAGCAAGCCTGCAGCCATCAAAACGCTTGGATTTGAGGTATTGGTGCAGCTGGTGATTGCTGCAATGACGACCGATCCGTGACAGAGGTTGAATTGCGCTGGCATTTCTTGGACTGCGACGGTTTTCCCGAGGAGCCCGAGTGAAGCATCAGGGTGAGCCGATGCAAGCTCAGGAGGAGTGGTGCCGCCTTGGGTAGGTTGGTCCACCCAAGCGGACTGAGCTTGAGTGTCGCCATCCTTGAGTTGGTTTTGGAAAAGAGTCAGCATGGATTGACGGAATGACTTCCGGGCTTGGCCTAATGCGACGCGGTCTTGAGGTCGCGCCGGACCTGCAAGGCTGGGTTCGACTTTGGAGAGGTCAAGTTCCAGGTGGTCTGAGTACTCGGGCTCGGCTTGTCCGGCTTGGTACCATAGGCCTTGCTCTTTAAAGTACGCCTCGACCAGAGCAACGGAATTTCCACGTCCGGTGAGTCGGAGGTAGTCTGTCGTGACAGAGTCCACAGGGAAAATCCCGAGAGTTGCACCGTACTCAGGAGCCATATTGGCCAACGTCGCTCGGTCCGCAAGGGAGAGCTGACTGAGGCCGGGGCCGTAGAATTCAACAAACTTGCCCACTACGCCTTTTTTGCGAAGCATCTGAGTGACCATTAAAACCAAGTCAGTCGCGGTGGTGCCTGCTGCCATTTGTCCGGAGAGTTTGAACCCAACGACATGTGGGATCAACATGGAGCAAGGCTGTCCGAGGAGCGCAGCCTCCGCTTCGATGCCACCGACGCCCCAACCGAGGCAGCCGAGTCCATTGATCATCGTGGTGTGAGAGTCCGTGCCGACGAGAGTGTCTGGATAAACCCATTCTTCACTGCCCTTCTTGGAGGTCATTGCAACGTGGGCAAGGTATTCCAAGTTGACTTGGTGGACGATCCCGGTGTCGGGCGGTACGACTCTAAAATTTTGGAATGCTTTTTGGCCCCACTTGAGAAACTGGTAACGCTCAGAGTTTCTTTCAAACTCAAGTTCGGCGTTGATGTGAAACGCGTCAGCTGTGCCATAGGCATCGACTTGGACCGAATGGTCGATGACCAAGTCGGCGGGCTGAAGTGGGTTGATGAGATTGGCATCACCGCCCAGTTTTTTAAGGGCTGCGCGCATTGCGGCTAAATCTGCAACTGCAGGAACCCCTGTGAAATCCTGGAGAAGGACTCGGGCTGGCATGAATTGAATTTCATCGTTTGGAGTGGCTTTGGAGTTCCATCGAGCCAGTGCTTCGATGTCTTTCTTTTTAACTGCGACGCCGTCTTCTTGGCGGAGTAAGTTTTCAAGCAAAATTTTTAGCGAGAAGGGGAGTCTTGCTAGATCTGTTTTTGTGGCCTGAGCAAAATTCTTCAGGGAGTGGTAGTGGTAGTTTTTGCCTCCGACGGAGAGCGTGGCTTTTGTGCCAAAACTGTTCAAGTTCTGAGTCGTATTCTGCGTTGACATGATCACCTCGTTTTTTGTCCATGAAACACTAGCGAACCGCTGGTTAAATCGCAAGCAAAACCGGCCGCAATTGATGGGTTGCATAATGAGCGATTTTCTGGCCTAATTTCGCCTGGAGAACACCCGCATGAACTGGCTACAAATCATCTTACTTTCCCTTGTGCAAGGCGCTGCAGAGCTCCTGCCTGTCTCAAGTTCGGCTCACGTCATTGTGGCGGAGAAGATGATGGGTCTCGATCCGTCGAGCCCTGCGATGACCTTTCTCCTAGTGATGCTCCATACGGGGACTATGGGTGCCGTGTTGCTGTATTTCTGGCCCCGGTGGAAAAAGTTGGACCGCGAGTTTTTTAAAAGGGTTCTGGTCGCCACAGCTGTGACCGGTGTGATTGGTTTGGCCCTTAAAAAAGGGATTGAAGTGGTGATTTTGGAGAAACTTCTCGGGCATGAAAAAGGGGAGATCGAATCGCTTTTTAAGAGTCTGCCCTTGATCGGAGCCGCCCTTCTAGGGGTGGGCCTATTGATTACTTGGACTGGAATGCGCGAGCCAAACCCGTCAAAAAAGGGAAAAGCGCTAAACCTGGCTCACTCAGTTTGGATCGGCATGATTCAAGGTCTTTGCTTACCTTTTCGTGGATTTTCCCGATCGGGCTCGACCATTTCTACCGGAATGCTTTTAGGCGTTTCTCGCCCTCTCGCTGAAGACTTTAGTTTTGCCTTGGCGGTGGTTCTGACTCCTCCTGTGGTACTGAAAGAACTGTATCGACTGATGAAATCCACCACTTCTGACGTCCATTGGAGTGAGATGGTCACTCCCGGGTTGATTGGGATGTTTTTTAGCTTTTTCGCCGGGTATTTTGCATTACGTTGGCTCTCCAGTTGGCTGGAATCCGGTCGTTGGAAGTATTTCGGCTTTTATTGTATTATGGCGTCGTGTGGTGTTTTTGCCTTAGTTTGGATGGGCTTCTAGCAACCGGTTTGGGAGTTGACAACCGAGAAATCGAAACCATGTTTAGGGTTAAAGTCCCTGTGAGTGGCATGAGCTGCCTCTTGTTAAAAAGGAGTTAAGTATGGCGTGGTTAAAAAGAATCGTCCTGTTCATGGCTGTCAACCTCTTGGTTGTCGTCACACTCTCGCTGGTATTGAATGTTTTGGGCATTCAGCCCTATCTGACAGCCAGAGGGATTGATTACGGAAATTTGATGGCCTTTTGTCTGGTTTGGGGGATGGGCGGTGCTCTGATCTCTTTGGCGCTCTCTCGAGTGATGGCAAAATGGATGATGGGCGTTCAGGTTATTGACCCGAATACCCGCGACCCTGAACTTCAACGTCTAGTTCAAACAGTCTATCAACTCGCTCGATCCGCTCATCTTTCTGGAATGCCAGAAGTGGGTATCTATGAATCCCCTGAAATTAACGCCTTTGCGACCGGCCCTACTCAGTCTCGCTCCTTGGTTGCCGTTTCCTCTGGTTTGTTGAATCGCATGCGCTACGAAGAACTCGAGGGCGTTCTGGGTCACGAAATCTCCCACATCGCGAATGGCGATATGGTCACCATGACCCTCCTTCAAGGGATCGTAAACGCCTTTGCTATGTTCCTGTCTCGAGTCATAGCATTTGCCATCTCTCAAGCGATGAGAGGCGACCGTGACGACCGAGACCGTGGAATGTCACCGTTTTTGTCTGCGATGGTTCAGATGGCCCTTGAGGTCGTTTTCATGCTTCTTGGCTCCATCGTGATCGCTTGGTTCTCTCGCTACCGAGAATTTAAAGCAGACGCGGGGGGGGCAAAGCTCGCTGGTCGGGAAAATATGATCCAGGCATTGGAAGCTCTGCGCCGGACATTTGAGGGGGTGGAACCAGCAGGTGCTCAGCCTGCAACGCTTCAGAACCTCAAAATCTCGAACCGTCCCGGAGGCGTCATGGCGCTCTTCTCCTCTCATCCTCCGTTGGAAGAGCGGATCGCCCGACTCCAGTCGGCCCGCTTTTAAGTCTGGGTTTTGAGTCATTTTGTAGTACTTTGGACCGTAGTCAAAATTGCAATGCAGTAATTTATACTAGGGTCCAAAGTACTTCATCAGAAAAGAAGTCTTTGGGCGTCCAATATTTCACGGACTTCGGCGTGGTTCGGAGTAGAGGCTATCTTTCTTACCTCCTCCCACAAGGAATACTCTAATGGTAGAAACTTGAACAACCTGAGGTCAGTTTGATCATGTAGCAAACGGCTCAGAAGTGCGGCGTTATTTTGCTTCACTGCTAATAGCAAAGCCAAGTTGAAGATGCTTTTCTGATGAATAAAGAAGTCAGAAACGCTTACTTTCTGCGCATTGATTAACTCTAAAACTGCACTGGAATCATCTCGATTCAGAGCGAGCATGAGAAGTCGGTGTGACGAAAAGACGCTCCACAAGGAATAGGGTTGGTTCCTGATCTCTTGTGCAATCCACTGGATCGATTCTCTGAAAACTTTTGAGTCAAGGTGCCCAAACGTCCATCTAGAGACATTCTGAGTTCGGTAAGTTTCCAGGACTCGGCTAGCCTCGGGTGAAGGCGCTTGATTTTGTGCTTCGGTTTCTATCTGAATTACCGTGTGTTCCTCTGAGGGTACGGGCATAGGAGTTTGAAGGACAGGATTTTGTAAAAATTGGGGTTGTGATGCAATCCAGTCTAGAATCTCTATGTAGAGAGGGATCGTAGGAAAGAGTTGTCTCCATTCGCCATTCGCAGTCAGAGTCATATCGTAAGGGAATGTCCCAAAACCTTCGCTTTCTAGTTCGTGTTTGAAACGAGATTCCACCTTTTTGCCCAAAGTTGAAAATTGCGTACTCCAGGGTCGGAGGTCCACACACCTGTCCAATCGGAATTGATTAGCTAGCCAAGAACTCCCGTGAATTCCTGCGCAGCCAGTCGCGATGAGCGTAGGGTATACCCAGGGTTGCTCATTGAAATTTAACGCAGAATTTAAACTGATTCCCGTAATTGCCGTGAGGACCCCTCCCGCCATGCCGAGAAAACAAGTGGAGAAATAGTGATTTCGATCCCAATGGACGAGAACGCTTCGCATGCGTGAATTCAGTATCTCGAGTTCCTTTTTTAGAAGATCGGACTCCACGGGTGAGATGGGCTGGTGGCGTCGAATCAGATCCAAAGCCTCAAGGCGGTAGGAGATTAATTCAGGAGAGCTCATATCTTGAAGCGCAACTTGCAGGGATTCGACCCCTTTAAGGATGTTAGATTCGGACAGTCCTTTAGGATTGAGAAAAAGAGACTGTTTGGAGGTTCTCGGCTCCGAGGCTACCTGGAGCAGTAGAGCTTGATATCGGTCCAAAGTAGCCCGGATCTGATCAGGACTTAAAGGAATTGCGAAGCTGGCTTTAGGGTAAAGAGTTATCGACCCGAGGATGAATAGAGCCGGAAAAAAGACTGAAGTGAGTTTAAGTTTTTTCACAGGCGGAAAGCTAAGCCGTAAGTTTAAGAAAAACAAGTCTTTTTGAGGAGTTCGGGCAGGTGGCTGCAGGTGGCTACAGGGACGGAGCCACAATACGTCTCAGGTTCAGCACTTAGCCGACTCGGCGTTCTAAATTCAGTTTGTATAAATTTCTTAGGCAAATGAGTCAGACAAAGAAGCGAGAATTCGACTGGCGGGATCTGCTTGATTCTAGATAAATCCGCAATCCTTGGGTTTTTTATGAAGATAGTCGCAATTTTGATGTCGTCTTATAGAATTTGGACGCGCCAAGGCATTGTCCCATCTGGAGCCGAGGAAAAGTAGGCTGGATTGAGTTTCGAGGCGGTCCACTTAGGTCGGTGAAGCTCGGGCACTGACTTGAGATCTAGCGAAAAGCTGTTCCTTCAGATGGGTTTCCATTTTTCTGACCCACAGGGCATCACCAATGAAGTGGCTCAAGAACTGGGTCCAGCTGACAGTAAATTGCTCAAGGTATTTGCGAAAGAGGACCCGATAAGCTCGCTGCCTCTCTTCGGGTGTATTTCCTAGGTCGACATACCACTCAGGAGGCGTGAGGTGTTTGGTCCATTCATCAACTATCCCATGGGCGTAAAAGCGGTAGGAGTTCCAGAAGAAATGCCTGAGTTTCTCGAGTTTCACCATTCCAGCACGGATTGGGTTTGCCTCGATGTAAAAATGAACCCTCATTTCTGATTCAGTACCGCCAATCAGAGGAGTCTTCGGGCGTTCATTGGCAACTTTGCCCGAGCGGTTAAATGCTCGGTTGAATCGCATTCCAAAAGTGCCGTGAGCAACTCGCATGAAGTGAGAGAGCTTGGAGGCTCCGTTTCTGTAACTCATTTGTTGGTGAACGTGGTTACTCATGAGGCAGAATGAGTGGATTTGGACCGAGTTGTCTGATCCCCGGTGTTTAAGGCCGTAAATCAGACTCTGAAAGAACAATTCTTTTGCCCCGTTGCGCTCGAGTAGATAGGCACTGTCGTGACACTTCCAAAATAAGTGAACCATTCCGGAAGGTTGAGATAAAACTTGGTAACGGGAGATACGCATAATGAGTAGATCAGGTGAAAGAAGTGCGCCAACTCAAGCTCCGTCCCCGTTTCCTGCCACCGCTTCGTCCCCGTTTCCTGCCACCGCTTCCTGCCCCGTTGATTTTTTGACGCTTAACGCGGCCCCGCTGAAACCTGATAAAAAATTCCCTACTTCATATACTCGACTCCCTAAAATAAAAGACTTTCCTTGCACTAAAAAAATTGCCTGCGTAAAATTAAACTAAGTTATGGAAAGCATTAATAACAGCCAAGGATTTTGGCAAAATGGGACCGCCCCGAGAGCACAACTCCTAGGGCTTAAACTTCTTTTAATTGCGACTGCAGTTGCCTGGCTCGCTCTGGTGGGCATCGCTTGGAGCGAGGCTCAGGCTGCAACTCCTGGCTCAGAGGGGGACTCTGATGAGCCAGGACGCGAGTCTAAGTCGGATGAGTATAATTTTAGCTGGCTTGATCCCGATAAAAAAATCTATGTTCTGCAAAACCGCAAGTATGTAAAAACTGGCCACCCCATCCTCAGCGTGATGGGAGGGGGCAGTATGTCCAACTCTTACCGAAATGTTTATAGCGTGGACGGGCGATTTGCCTACTACATGTCTGAGTGGCTGGGCATTGAGGCATTTTATACTAACTTTTTTAACAGCACGAACTCCACCTTTACGGCTCTCAGCAAGGCGTCAACGGGCATGCCGAGTATCCGAGAGATTCAGAGCCAGGTGGGCGCCATGGTTCATTTTGTTCCTTGGTACGCAAAAATAAATGTGTTCAATGCGATCCTCTATTTTGACTGGTACTTTGGAGTTGGGCTGGCAAGCATGTCGACGCAGGTTGACTTAAGACAAAACTTTTCGGCAGCTGCTAATTACTCGCCTCAATCACTTTTGGGTGTGACCTTGAGTACTGGGAATGAATATTACTTCTCACGGAGTTTCATCTTTAGGTGGGACGTGACTGGAACAGTCTACTCAGCACCCGTGAGTGGTTTATCTGGCGAAAGTACGTTGTTTTCAAATATTAATTTTGCAGCGGGGCTAGGTTGGAGAATCTAAGTCATTCGACAGGAAGTCAGGGCTGCGCAAAAATCCTTACGGGGCTTCTGGTTGTCGGGAGCTTCCTAGGGGGTTCTTTGCCAGTGGAGGCAAACTCTCAAGCTCAGGGGCGCCAGTATCTGAATGAGGCCTCTGAGTTTTATAAAAAAGAGGATTACTTCAAATCGGCTCGGTATGCTTTTGCCGCTCTTCAGGAGGATCCGTCCTTGCGATCGGATGCTTACGCCTGGGTGACGCAGGGCCTGATGCACGCGGGCTTGCCCAATCATGCCTCGTATTTTTTCATTCGAACCCTGCAAGAGGGAAACAAGGCTGCAATTCGATCCGTTCTCACTCAGTCCGAAGATCTCATGCTCGTGGTTGGGGCGGACTTGATTCGAAAATATATGGTGCGCCACACGACAGTCGATCAATACAATGAGACGAATCGTGGGGCTTTTTACTATTCACTCGCGAAAGAGGCCCTTCTTGGAGGGGATTCCGTAAAAGCTCTGGAATACCTCAAGGGCATTAACTCAAGTAGCCCTCTCTGGCCCTATTCGTTGCAGTTGAGTGGTACCGCTCACGCTTTATTGGGCCAGAATTTTGAAGCCATTCGGGACTTTAAAGGGTGCGCAACGGATGCGACTCGAATCAAGAGTCGCAGGAATCTTCAGCTCCTCCACGTTGAAAATGTTGAGCACGAGGTTGCGGATTTAAAGGCGCGGTGTCAGGCGGGCGAGGCTCGGACACTCTATCAAATGGAAAAGTTTGAAGATGCTGAGCGCGTCTTTGATTGGGTTCCCAAGGCGAGTTTTGTCTGGCCAGATATCTTATTTGAACAGGCCTGGAACTCATTTAGTCGGTCTCAACTGAATCGAACGTTGGGGCGACTCGTGTCCTATAAGAGTCCTACGCTGGGATTTGTATTCAACAGTGAAGTGGATGTGCTTAGGGCTCAAACTTATTTAGCGCTCTGTCTTTATCGTGACGCTAATCAGGCGATTCAGGATTTTCATACAAAATACACCCCCATTGGAGAAGAGATTAAAGACTACGTCGAACGTCATTCGTCCAATCTTCCTGAGTTTTATAATCTCGGTAAAAAGGTTTTAAAGGCTCCGCTGGATTCGGATAATGGCTTTAACCACGTGATCAATCGGTTCGTGCGAGGGGCCTACTTTCAAAATCTAGTGTTTAACGATTCACAGCTGAAAAAAGAGCACGATAAAATTTGGCAATTGGATAAGGCCCAATCAGGGGTGAGTCACCAGCTGGGTCGTGGATTTCCAGGGTTTTTGGATCAAGTGAGTCACTGGCGGTCTCGAACGATCCAACTCTTGGGTGGTGCCTACGTTAAAAATAGTTTGATGGACTATCATGCGGCGTTGATTGAAGATTTTGAGAAAATCTCTTTCATTAAGTTAGAAATGCTCAAGGATGCAAAAGAGAAACTCATGGGAGTTGAACATCCTGTGCAAGAACAACAAAGAGCCAGGGGAAATGCAAAACCCGTGCGTCGTGACGACCAGTACGAGTGGTCATTTATCGGGGAATTCTGGTTTGATGAACTGGGGGACTATGTTTTTGCCTTGGAATCCGAATGCAAGAGCTAGGTGGACGCTTTTTGTTTTAGGAATGGCTCTGACCATTCCTCAGGTAAATAGCGGTTTTTTTTCTGTTCATTCGGCATGGGCTGCTTCTCCCTATTCGAAAAGTGAGCTCTATAGTACTGAGAAAGGCAACGAAGGAAAGATTCGAGCTCTTCGCGATGAAGAAATTGAACAACTCCGGATTGCACTCGGTCGCAGGTTGCCTGCCAATCGCCAAGCAGATATCTACTTTAGATTAGCCGAAGCCTATCTTGAGGCTTATCGAAGCACATTCTTACTCGAGGGGCGGGCCCATGAAGCTAGACTCGAGAAGGGCATGACAGACCCAATTATTAATCGCGAGAGCTCGAGACCGTTTTTACATCGAGGAATTGAAGCGTGTGAGGAAGTTTTAAAGTTCAAAATTCGTTATGAAAAAATGGACTCCATTTATTACTTTTTGGGGTTTTACTATGGGGAGCTGAATCAGCAGAAGGATGGAATTCCTTATTATAATAGGTTGATTGCAGAATTTCCAAAGAGTCCATTTTTAGGCGTATCTCACAAGGAAATTGGCGAATTTGAGTATAGTAATTCACAATTTCGTCAAGCTCTGCCTCATCTTGAAGTCGCGATGTCTATGGCAAGACCCGACCAAGTACCGGCAATCTTAAAAAAGATTGCCTGGTGTCATTATCGAATGAAAGATTTTGATCAAGCCATCTCCAAGATGAAGGATGTAGTGTCTCGAAGTAATGAAGACCTCAAGAAATTTGAGCCTGTGAAAATGCAGGCATTAAAGGATCTTGCCGTATTTCTTACGGAGCGTGGCCGAGTCAACGAAGCGCTCAAGTATTTTGAAGCAGAGTCTGGTGACAAGGCCTTCTATTCTAAACTTTTGGACAAACTCGGTGATCAGTATGCAGACTCGGTTGAGTATGATCAGGCCGAGTTGGTGTACGATACGATTATCAAGACGAGCGAAGACAGTGATTCAGCTCTAAAGGCCTTTGCAAAGCTAGTTGAAATCGATATTAAGAAAAATCGATTTGATGCAGTTTTGAATCGCATTAAAAGCTTTCCAAAGTTTGAAGTGAAGGGAAAGGACGCTCAAAACGCCCTTCAAAATCTTCGCGCATCGTTTCGAAAAATTGCAGTAGATCATCATCAAAGTTTTCGGAAAAAAGGCACTAAAAATGATCTCGTAACAGCTAGGCAATTCTATCAAGCCTATTTGGATCATTTCCTGAAATTTGAGGACGCTCATCACGAGGCTCCGGAAATTCAAATGTACTTAGCCGAAGTGTACCGAGATCTGGGGCAGCATCAAGAAGCTGTCGAAATGTACCGGCAAGTGATTGCTTCAAAAGATGCTCGTTACTCTAAACAAGCAGCAGCTCTCTGGGCCGGTGGACTAGCTGAACTCTTGAAAAAATCGACTGCTCAGGCGGGTGCAGTGGAGCCGTCATCTCTAGAAAAAGAGTTTGTCACCGCCTCTGATCAGCTCCGAATCACTCAGGGCGATACAGTCGAAGGTCGAGAAACTGCTCTACGCGTGGCAAAGGTATTAGCTGGTTATAAGTCGTCTCGACCCGAAGCGGTTCAACGCATCCAGGAGCTGATCCACCGGGCTCCTAGCTCTAAAGAGGCAGTGACGGCCGCCCAGCTCTGGCTCCAAATCTATATGGATCATCCTCGCGAGGAGACGCTCCCTGGTTCTCTGGGCGAGGTTGTTTCCTCGATCAAGTCGCAGCCTGAGCTCCTCAAGGCGGATCATCAGTTCAATAAAGGCCAAATTCATGCGACTCTGGAACAGCAAGATCTCAAGTCGAAAGTGGATCACATTGCCCAGCAAGAAAAAACCCAGGACTTTTTAGGTGCAGGGCAGAGTTACGAAAAATTTGCAGCCGAAACTCAAGATCGCACCATTGCTGAGAAGGCTTTTACTAATGCGGTGAACTCCTATTTGAAGGCTCCGGATACCAAAGCGGCTCTGTCTCAGGTGATTGAAGCTTGGCTTCATCGTTATCCAGCAAGTCCGAAGGCGGTTGAACCGCTGCGAAGTATCGCAACTCATGCGATCATTGTGGGTGACTTGGATTTCTCAGTTTCAATTTTTAAAAAATTAGGAACAGAATTTAAAGAGGCTGAGTCGCTTGAGACGGCGGCCCGTGTGAGTCAAGCGATGGGCCAGGATCAACAAGCTCAGGCTCTTTGGGTGGAGCATTTAAATCGCTATCCTAGTTCTGCTCGCAAACCCGAAATTCAGTTGAATTTAGCACGTTCGCTAGAAAAATCAGGTTCAGATGGAGAGGCGAGTCGCTCCTATCGTGCCTGTGCCACCAGCGGGCATTATGTTGCTGCGGAATGCCAGGCGCGGCTAGCCGATCTTTACTTGAAAGGTCAAGACGTCGCCAAAGCGAAGGAACTCTACCGTGAGTTGGCTGGAGTCTCGGCACCTTCTAAAAAAGGGAAGGGACCGAAGAAAAAAAGTGCTCCGACGGCTCAATCCCCCTTTGTTGGGTATGCGAGGTATCAGCTCGCCGATCTGATGGAGAAAGAGGCCAGTTTTGAGCCGATGAAGTTTCCAGAGGCCCAGCTCAAAAAAGGACTTAATCAACGATTGACCTTCTTGGCGCCTCTCAGTCAGGCCTATCAAGGGGCGGTCGAGGTGGGCGGGCCTTGGGGGATTGCGGCTTTGCATCGACTCGCCCTTTGGGCGACTCAATTCGCAGATGAGGTTGACGCAATTGAAGCCCCTTCGACTCTTCAGGGTGCTGCACTTGACCGATTTAAGAAACAATTGCTCTCCGTTTCTCAGCCTTTGAGAGAAAAAGCTAAGTCAACTTGGAGTGACGCCTATGCTAAGGCTGCTTCGGGTCTTTTATTGAGTCCGGTGCTTCCTGAAATTGCAGATCGATTGGCTGACTTCAAGGCTGGCTTACCCGGAAGAGCGCAAGGATCGCGGGGTGGGTTTGTGCTCTCTGGTCTTCCGGCGGATGGCGGAACTGAGGGGAGTGTCGCGGCTTTGAGTCGAGTGAGATCGGGTCTGCTAAAAGACGCAAAGGATGCGGGACTGTGGTTGGATTATGGAAATTTATTCTGGGGTGAGGGTAAGCCCCTTTTGGCTAAAATCGCCTACCAGCGTTCTCTAGCTCTGAGGTCAAAAAATGCGGCCGCACTGAATAATTTGGCCGTGGTTCTCATGGTCAGTGAGGGTGAAGAGGATTGGATTGCTTCCAGCGAGGCTGCCGCAAGTCTTGAAGAGGCTCTGAAGGTCGATGATTTCTTTGTGGCGGCCAAAAGTAATCTGGCGAGTCTGATGAATTATTATCGCCTCTTTTCTCGAGCCAAGCTCCTTTGGGATCAGGTTCGAGTGCGTCATGCTGGCGGAGCTGCTGATTTCGGATTAGCAGTCGCGCTTCAGGGTCTGACGCAGTATGGACAGGCCGAATCTCTGTTTCAGAAGTCTTCAGGGGAGATGAGTCATTCTGCGCTGGTCGCATACCATCAGGCTGCCCAAGAATCTTTGAAGGGGGCGGCCGGAGCTGAAGAGTGTGGTTCGCTGTTGCGCAAGATGGATGAAAACGCGTTTCAAGGGTTCGAGAAAAACTCAGTTTCTTATCTGATGAAAAGGTGTGAAGCGTGGAGAAGATGAAGGGAAAGTCGTTTAAGTCCGTGTTGATCGTAGGACCTCTTATTTTCCTGGGGATTGGTTCGCTGACGTTGAGTCAGGCCAAGGAGCAGGAGAGCGAAAAGGTTTCTCGGACAGTTGCTGAGAAGAAGACAGTTTATGATTTTGATGCCCTTCAGATTGAGGGTGAGCTGAAAAGTCCGGGCGAATTTTATTTTCAGGTCAAACCCGAAGAAAAAATGGACTCGTTGATCAAGCGGAGAAAGAATTTTCATCGTCAGATGCTTCGCGACGTGATGTTTAGTAAATAAGTTCTGAGGGTGAAAGAGTGAGGGGACTCCTATGAATCAGAAGTCGACTGATGTAAATTCTGAGAAGCGCCGACCCGGCCTTGGTCCTGAAGGGACTGAGCCAAAAACGATTCTTGTACTTCGGTTGCTGTCCTCAAACCCACAAGAGCCGGAGCGGGTTCTTAAATTTGACAAAGAGCGCATTGTACTGGGCTCGGTAGTTTCGGCGGACGTTCGCCTGACAGGCGATGGAATTTCTCCGATTCACGCAGTCTTAGAGCTGAGAAAAAAATCTCCGGGTGAGGGCAAGGAAAACCCAGTAGGTGGGGTGATTTTTGATCTGGCGAGCTTGTCGGGTGTTTTTGTAAATGGCAAAAAAGTAGTGACCCAGTCCCTTCATGACCAAGACAAGATCACTCTCGGACGTTATCATTTAAAGTATTCATTAGAAATCTACTCACCCGAGCCAGCAAAAAAGAGTCAGTCCGATCGGACTCGAGTCACTGAGGGTCGGCTCCTTTTCTTAGATCCAAAAGAAGACTTGCAGCCTCTTCTGCTCCAGGATGAGCGAGAGATCGAAGAGATTTTCGATTTTCGCCCCACCTCTAAGCGAGCCTTAGAAGTAGTGATGTCTTGGTACGGTTCCATTCTTGATGTTGAGCACTTTGTTCATGAGAAAAAAGTGACCGTCGGAAATACGAGCGACAACGATTTTTCGATTCCACCGCTGTTGTCCTCTGCTCAGTTTCCAATGGTCATGAAAAGTCGAGGTGAAGGCTTTGTTCTGAACATCGATTCTCAGATGAAGGGAGTGATCCAGCAAAATGGCCAGCTCAGTAATCTAGATGAGGTCCGTGGGCATGCTTCTCGCGGAACGCACGGATACGAGGTCCCCCTTGGTAGTAATGACTTTGCTAAGATTGCTATTGGCGAAGTCGATTTCTATTTCAGTTACACGGCCGCACCACCTCGGTTGAAGCGTCGACGAATTATAGAAAAAGACGCCTTTTTTAACAAAGTTTTTGTCATCTCGATGACGATGACCGCTGCTCTCTTATTTACCTTGTTTAAAGTGCAGCTCCCTCAAAATGTCGAAGTCGAACAAATGCCTGAAAGAATTGCTACTATTTTGTATGAGCCTGAAAAATTCATGAAAAAACCTGAGGTCCCAAAGCCAAAGCCGAAGGCACCTGAGCCAGATAAAAAAGCCGAAGCTCCAAAATTAGTAGAGCAAAAAAAGCCCCCAGTCAAACTCGAGCCAAAGGCAGTCGACCTGAAAAAGCCGGCTCCGAAAATGATCTCGGCCTCGAGTCAGGTGAAGGCTGTTCAAGCTCAAGCTAAACCAAAACCAGCACAACCCAATCGACCTGCGCCAAAGGCAGAAGGTAAAGAAGGCGAGGGGGCACGGGCCAAGGGGACAGAGGGTACCCGGGGCGAGCTGAACCAGAAGAAAACGAATATCAAAGCAAATGAACTCTCTCGGCCCACGCCAAATGGGGGAGCTTCAGGAGCCAATACGACCAGCGAAGGGAATGAAGACGGTAATATTGATCTTCTCAAGGGAGCAGGCGGTGCAATTGGAAACTTGCTTTCGAGCAGTACCACTCACTTAGGAAAGGGTGGCACACAGGTTAAGGGATTTGGTAATCGCAGCACCGGTGGTTCAGGTGGTCTTGCGCTCTCTGGAAATGGTCAGGGCGGAGGAGGAACTGCTGATACCACTTTAGGGGGCCTTGGTAAAAAAGGGACCGGCGGAGGGCGAGTAGGAACTGGAAAAGGCGCAGCTGGGAGTGGTGAAGGTCTCATTGGCGCGCATTCGAAAGTTGAACTCAGAACAGATGGACCTTTCTCCGACGCAGGCGCATCGGGTAATTACGACCTGAGCGGTGTGATGAGAGCGATTAAAGAGCACTACGATGAGTTTAAACTTTGCTATAATCAAGAGCTCAATGCCGAGGCGCCTAGCTTGAAGGGTGAGATTCTGGCTGAGTGGACGATTGGAGCTAGTGGACGGGTCTCGGCAGCGGGAGTGAAGCGATCTTCATTGCACAACTCTGCTGTTGAGGGCTGTGTGATTAAAGTGCTCAAGCGAATTCAGTTTCCTCCTGTCGAAGGTGGCGGGGAACTCGGATTTACTTTTCCATTCGAGTTTAATTCGAACCATTAAATCAGGGATAACGCATCATGAAACGATCTGAACCTGTTCTCTATTTTCTTGCCGGACTCCTTGCTAGTGGAGTTGTGTATTTTGGGGGAGTGAAATTTTTGGCACTTCAAGCAGCCAAAAAACCGCAAATGGCAGAACAGGGCTTCAGGAGATTTCTTCAAAATTCGCTTCCTGCTCTTGCTCCTAAGGCTCGAATTATACTGGATTCTGGAGTGCCTATTCGAGTTCATGCGGCATTCGGGCCCGAATGGGAGCTGAATACCAAGGCTCCTTCGTGGATGGCGCTTTTTGAAAAGGGAGAGGGAAAATCGGAATACTCTCAGGTTTTAGAGGTCCCCCAGGACAGCATTCTCAAAAATGATTTTACCTTGGGTGAGCTCAATCTGGGTCGGAAATACCTCCTGCAAGGCAGTCTTTATCAGTGTAAGACAGGGGATCATGGGGTTTGCTCTCTCAAAAGTTACTCTTACGAGCTTGAACCAAATCCTCCCGTGAATGGTGGTCCCGAGCGCAGAGTAGTTGATCTCAATTGAAATGAAAAAAGAGGGACAAGTATTTTTGTACCTGTCCCTCGGTGAATCAGACTGAGTTTACTCAGCCGTGAGTTCGTTCGCTGTAGTCTGAACCTTTGGATGACTGGCGTTTTTGCTTCCCAGCATTAAACTCGCCATGAAGGCTGCTAAGACATTGCCTGAAGTTCCTTCTTGCCCACCTCCTTGAATCAGAATCTCAGGAGTGATCTTGATTCCGCCGTTAGAGACTTGCCTCATGACTTCGATCGTCGAGAGTGAGTTTTGTCCAATCGCACGGACTTGAAGCTCATAGGACTCAGCAGTTGCCTGACCGATGGCTCGGATTTTTTCGCCTTCGGCCGATCCGACTGCTGCAATACCAGCTGCGATTCCCTCTTGTTCCAGTCGAGTCGATTGACTTCGTCCTTCGGCAAGAATGATGGATTGTTGCTTTTGCTGGGCCGCAATTTGGACGTCAATCTCAGCCTTGACTAAGTTGGGTTGAAGATTAGCCTGAGCCTTAATCTTCTCCATCTCGCGACGTCGGCCTTCGGCCTCTTGCTGGGCGTCATACATGGACATCTGCTGAGTTGCGACGACTTTGTCTGTCATGGTTTGCATCAATCGTTCTGGCAATTTAATTTGACAGATGAGCACGCTGACACATTCCACATGATACTTTCGAAGTTCGTCTATCACGTGTTGTTCAGCCTTTGCTTGCTCCACGTGGCGGTCTTGCATGAATTTCATTGCTTCAGTCGAAGAGGCCTGATTTCTGAACGAGCTATCGATCAGCGGGTGAATCACATGCTCAACCAAGTTCTCAATAGTTCCAATGCGGGCAACCATGTGAGGAGCCTGTTCGGGTTGAACTCTGAGAATCACTTTAACTTCAACGGTCATCTCGAAACCATCATGCGAAACAATCGCTAATGGATCAAAAACACGCGGGGAGTTCTTATGAAGTTTTTCATCCGCCCAGTCAATCGTAATATTGGTGGTGGGAATGATATGAGACGTAAACGCGAGCTTATTGAGATAGTAAGTTCCCGGTCCTAGGACTTCCTTTTGAATCCCTCGATAGCCCGCAGGGACTACATAGCGCTCCACTCCCTTCAGCGTTTCAGAGTTCTCTGCACTCTGATAGGCCGTGGTTAGACACTCAATCACGGGATCCTTACCAATATTCGAAACAATCGCCGCGACCTCTCCTCGTTGTACGCTCAGTACGTCATCTAGAACTACCGTGAACATCAATGGATTGATGTAATAAGTTCCTGGTCGAAGAAAGTCCAGCTGAGGACCTCGTTGCCCGCCTCTCACTAGAAAGCCTGCACCATCCTGAAAGTCAGAATGCCCGGGAACAGGTCGTGAAATATACTCAGTCGATGCCAGGGTGGCGCCGTCGTTCGCAGTGACTAGCCCTACTTTTTTAGTAGGAATCACAGTTGCTTCCTTGATCTGGACCTGAAAAAGCTTCGGGTGAATTCGGTATCTCCCAGGTAAAAGAATCTCGAGTTGCGGACCCTTTTCGCCGCCCTTTTCAAGAAAGGCTTGAGCATTTTGAAAACAGTTGTGACCCTCGATTTTTTTGGCGAGAAGACGACCCGATTCAATAGATCCGCCATCTGTTGCGATCAACACGCCAATTTGATTATTTTCAATATTCACGACTGGAACAGTCTGAACTCGAAAGAGATACGGGTTGATTCGGTAGATTCCAGGAGGAAGGACTTCTAGCTGAGAACCCTTTTCTCCTTGGTTTTTAAGGAACATTTCACCATCCTGAAACAGATTGTGGCCATCGACCGCGCGAGAAAAAATCCGCCCATTAGGGACCGGGACGCCATCGATTGCATCGATCAGGCCGATTTCATTTTCTTCAATGACAAGCAGAGGTTGTTTCAGTACCTTAAAAAGAAAGGGTGTTAAAAAGTGAAGTCCTGGCCCGAGGATTTTCGCGTTGATGCCGACTTCACCTGAGAGTGCGACGACGCGCCCTTCAGGCATAGGTTTGCCGAGCCATCGGCGCTCGAGAATGGCAATCTCTTGTCCTCCGACAATGACGATGCTGTTGAACAAAAGACCAATGCCAATTGCTGCAAGTGTGAATACGATTAACGGGAATGAAAGTTCGAACATAGTTGAACTCCTTTTTTAATGAGAC
>CANCQK010000010.1 GCA_947380295.1 Bdellovibrionales bacterium
CTTCTCTCTCCACCATTTTTGACAGTCTTTTGAGGGTGAAATCCTCTGAAACCCAGATAAAATGTGGCAATCGGAGTCTATTGTTACTTTTTACTTGGCGGACGACCAAATGAAGTATAAATTCTCGACCTTACCAGTTTGAGAATATAAAGGTGCGGGAGTAGCTCAATTGGCTAGAGCATCGGCTTTCCAAGCCGAGGGTTGAGGGTTCGAGTCCCTTCTCCCGCTCCAAAATTGACTCAAATATGTACGCTCTTGTAGCTCAGTTGGCCAGAGCACTCCCTTGGTAAGGGAGAGGTCACGGGTTCGAATCCCGTCAAGAGCTCCAGTTTTAACTAACCGGTTGTTAGGTTCCGGATTAACCTAACCAAACAGCGGAGGCCTTGAAGAGGTATGTCTAAAGAGAAATTTGAACGTAGTAAACCCCACTGCAACATCGGGACAATTGGTCACGTTGACCACGGTAAGACGACGCTAACTGCTGCGATCACCACCGTGTTGGCGAAAAAAGGCTGGGCACAGGCTCGCGCTTACGATCAAATCGACAACGCTCCTGAAGAAAAAGAGCGTGGGATTACCATCAACACAACTCACGTCGAGTATCAGACTGAAAATCGTCACTACGCGCACGTTGACTGCCCTGGCCACGCTGACTATGTTAAAAACATGATCACCGGTGCTGCACAAATGGACGGCGCTATTCTCGTTGTCTCTGCTGCTGACGGCCCAATGCCTCAAACTCGTGAACACATCTTGCTTGCTCGTCAGGTGGGTGTTCCTGCTGTTGTTGTGTTTTTGAATAAATGCGACATGGTTGATGATTCAGAGCTTCTTGACCTCGTTGAAATGGAAGTTCGTGAATTGCTCAGCTCCTACAAATTCCCTGGCGACGAGATCCCTGTGATTAAGGGTTCTGCTTTGAAGGCTATGGAAGGCGATGCTGGTCCTCTGGGCGAGCCTGCGATCTTGCAATTGATGGCTTCCGTCGATGCATACGTTCCACAACCTAAGCGCGAAAAAGACAAGCCTTTCTTGATGCCAGTTGAAGACGTGTTCTCCATTTCTGGTCGCGGTACTGTTGTCACCGGTCGTGTTGAGCGCGGCGTGATTAAGGTCGGCGAAGAATGTGAAATCATCGGCTTGCGTCCAACCATCAAGACCGTTGTAACCGGTGTTGAAATGTTCCGTAAGCTTTTGGATCAAGGTGAAGCTGGCGACAACATTGGCGCCCTTCTTCGTGGTACGAAGAAAGAAGAAGTTGAACGCGGACAAGTGCTTGCGCACGTCGGCAGCGTTCGTCCTCACAAGAAATTCAAAGGCTCTGCCTATATTCTCACCAAAGAAGAAGGCGGACGTCACACTCCATTCTTCAATGGCTATCGTCCTCAGTTCTACTTCAGAACGACCGACGTGACTGGTGTCGTGAAGTTGCCAGAGAACGTAGAAATGGTTATGCCTGGCGACAACGTTGCTATCGAAGTTGAGTTGATCACTCCGATTGCAATGGAAAAGGAACTTCGTTTCGCAATTCGCGAAGGCGGACGTACTGTCGGTGCTGGCGTAGTTGCAGAAATTGTTGAATAGTTTTCAGTTCGCTGAAGACGTTGGCTGAAAAGCCAAAATGATAGGTTCCGAAAGAGGGGAGAATTGTTCTCCCCTCTTGTTTGGAATACGGTTTTTAAGGTAGTGGTAATGTTATGCGAGTAACTGTTGGTTTAGATTGCACAGCCTGCAAAAGAAAAAATTACTCAACGAGTAAGAATAAACAAAAGACAACGGACAAACTTGAATTCAAAAAGTTTTGTAAGTTTTGTCGTAAACATACGCCACATCGAGAAGGTAAGTAAGTTAGGGCAGTAGCTCCAACGGTAGAGCAACGGATTCCAAATCCGTGGGTTGTGGGTTCGAATCCCTCCTGCCCTGCCAACTCAGATCTGACGCGGGTGACACTATGGAAAGTCAGCATCAAAAATGGGTAACCTTGAGTTACCTGGCAGTCGCAGCCCTTTTCGGCTACGTTGTGTTTTCGTTGGCCGGGAAGCTAGTTGGTTTTTACGATCTAGAAGTTAAGTTTCGCAATATCAGCACCATCTTGCGAGTGGGGTCCGCCGTTCTGGGTGTTTTGATGTTTTTCTTTCTTACACGGAGAGATGACACAAATCAGTTCATGAACGAAGTGATGACAGAGTTGTCACGAGTTTCATGGCCTACTCAAAAAGAGACGACTTCGTCCACGTTCATTGTGATCGTGATGGTGTTGGTTTCAGGAACGGTCTTAGGGCTCTTGGATTTCTTATGGATCCAAGTGCTAAAACGAGTTCTCTGAGAGAGGAGTTGGGTGTGCCCGAAATTCAAGCGCAACAATCTAATGAAATGTCCTGGTATGTAGTTCACACCTACTCAGGATTTGAAAACAAGGCCAAGATTGCGCTAGAAGAGCGGATTAAATCCTTAAAGAAGGAATCCTTTTTTAGCGAAATTGTTGTTCCCGAAGAAAACGTGGTGGAGTTGGTTAAAGGCCAAAAGAAAACCACCAAGCGACGTTTCTTTCCTGGGTATATCTTAGTCCGAATGATTTTGAACGACGAGACCTGGCACATTGTGAAGAATACGCCAAAGATTACAGGTTTCGTTGGTGACAAGGTCAAGCCAGTACCTGTTCCTGATTCAGACGTTCAAAAGATGACTAACAGGATTGCAGAAGGTCAGGTCAAGCCAAGGCCGCGAGTTTCCTTTCATGAGGGAGAAAACGTGCGAGTGGTGGACGGACCTTTCTCGAACTTCAACGGAACTGTTGAGGACGTTAATCCGGACAAGGGTAAGGTAAAGGTGTTGGTCAGTATTTTCGGCCGTTCAACGCCGGTGGAGCTCGATTTTATTCAGGTTGAAAAAATTTAGTTTCTCATGTTATAAACCGCGGCTCTAGGATTTTTGTGCCTGTAGCCGCGCGCTCGTAAGTGAGCAGAATCCGAATACGCTAGTCCACATGCATGGCTGCTGCGGAATTGGTAAGAAGGTACAGGACGTACGTCGAGAAAGGTAAGATATGGCAAAGAAGGTAGTTGGTCAAATCAAGCTTCAGATCCCAGGCGGCCAAGCGAATCCGGCGCCTCCAGTGGGTCCAGCGCTCGGTCAACGTGGCGTTAATATCATGGAGTTCTGCAAGGCGTTTAACGCTAAGACGCAGGACCAAAAGGGAATGGTCATCCCGGTTATCATTACCGTGTACTCTGACCGCTCATTTACTTTTGTAACTAAGACCCCTCCTGCAGCCATTCTCTTGTTGAAGGCAGCTAAGATCGAAAAAGGTTCTAAAGAGCCAAATAAGACCAAGGTTGGCAAGGTCACCAGTAAGCAAGTTGAAGAGATCGCTAAGCTCAAAATGCCAGATTTGAATGCGGGTAGTGTTGAAGCCGCGATGAGAACCATTGCAGGTACCGCTCGCAGTGCCGGCATTACTGTTACTGATTAAAAGTTTTACTAATGAGTGGGAGCCTGCCAGTTTGCAGGCGTTTGCACCACGGAGGTTAATATGAGTGAAGTTGCAAAGTCCAAAAAAGTTGCTGGTAATACCAAGCATGGCAAAAAATACCTGAATGCTTTGGCAAAAGTTGATCAGTCCAAGAAGTATTCTGTCGCAGAGGCATTTGCCCTCCTTCCTGAAGTTTCTTTTGCAAAATTTGACGAGGCTGTAGACGTTTCCTTCAACTTGGGAGTTGACCCTAAGCACGCTGATCAGATGGTTAGAGGCGCTGTTGTTCTTCCTCACGGGATTGGTAAGTCTGTTCGTATTGCTGTTTTAGCAAAGGGCGAAAAGGCAAAAGAGGCTCAGACTGCTGGCGCAGACTTCGTTGGCGCTGAAGACTTGATCGAAAAGATTTCAGGCGGCTGGTTTGAGTTCGATAAAATGATTGCAACTCCTGATATGATGGTTGCGGTTTCTAAAATCGGTAAGCTCTTGGGCCCTAAAGGTCTCATGCCTAACCCAAAATTGGGCACTGTCACTTTCGACGTCGTAAAGGCAATTAAGGAGCAGAAGCTCGGTAAGGTTGAATATCGTACTGAGAAGACTGGGATTATCCATGTCGCTATCGGCAAAAAGTCTTTTGGCGCAGAAAAGTTGAGAGAGAACTTCAACGCCTTGGCGAGTGTCATCATTAAGGCAAAACCGCCTACCAGCAAAGGTACCTACCTACAGAAACTTACCCTGTCGACCACAATGAGTCCTGGTATCACCGTTGATTCAATGGATGCCATGGTCTCGGCTGGTTTGGCATAACGGGTGAGCGAAGTTTCCGTCAATCGATTAGGATAAAGAGGTTTAAAATATGAATCGCACAGAGAAAACACAACTCGCAGGCGAGTTACAGGAAAAGTTCGCAAGAGCTCAGGTCGCTATTTTTGCTGACTACAAAGGGCTTTCTGCAAGTCGCGCAGATGATTTGAGACGCTTGTTGAGAGGTCAGCAGGTTGAAGTTAAGGTTCTAAAAAATAATGTAGCTCGGTTGGTGACCAAAGACGGCGCCATGGGTGATCAGGCTAAGTCCTTGATGGACTCAGTCGTTGGTCCGACATTGGTCGCATTTGCGTACGGTGACCCTGCTGCCGCTGCTAAAGTGATTCACAAGTTTGCTCAGGATAATGAGGCTCTTAAGCTAAAAGACAGCCTCATGGGTCAAAAGCGGATCGACGCGTCTGGAGTTGAAGCGCTTGCAAAGCTTCCTAGCAAAGAGGTCCTGCTTGCGCAGTTGTTGAGTACGATGAATGCGCCGGTCAGGAACTTTGTCGGTGTGCTCGCTGCTGTGCCTCGTGGTTTGGTTACAGTGCTTGCGGCAATTGAAAAAAAGAAAGCTGAGTCTCAGTCCTGATGCCTGGACTGTAGAGTCGTGATTTCAACTGGCGGTCAGGGAGACTGCTAGCAAACGGGTCCTAATAATAGAACTAGAGGGACCAAAGCCTGAAGCTACGATGGCTAAGGGTGCGAAGTAAAAGAGGTAGAAAATGTCATCTGCAATTACCAAGGAACAAGTTGTTTCTTTCATTGAAAACATGTCCGTGCTCGATCTTTCCCAATTGGTGAAGGATCTCGAGACCAAATTCGGTGTCTCTGCTGCGGCCCCAGTTGCAATGGCTGCTATGCCAGCTGCTGCAGGCGCTGCTGTCGAAGCTAAGACTGAATTCACTGTTGTTCTTGCTGCTGCTGGCGAGAAGAAAATCAACGTGATCAAAGAAGTCCGCGCTATCACCGGTCTTGGCTTGAAAGAAGCTAAGGACCTAGTCGAAGGCGCTCCTAAGTCTTTGAAAGAAGGCGTGAATAAGCAAGAAGCTGAAGAGATCAAGAAAAAGCTCGAGGCAGAAGGCGCCAAGGTCGAGATTAAGTAATCGCGATTTGCCGTCTTTTTTAGTACCTCTGGTTCAAAAATCGTACCGGACCCTTGCCTTATCTGAAAAATCAGGTAGGCTGGGGTCCGTTATCGAATCTCTCTATTCAGTTTAGGAGCAAGCATGGGTTCCCTTTTTTCGGAAAATCGCCGAGTTCGTAAAGATTTCTCTAAAATCGCATCTCCGGTGGAGATTCCGAACCTCATAGAACTCCAACGTAAATCATACGAAAAATTCTTACAGGCTGATGTGGCTTCTAACCGGAGAGATTCTACCGGTTTGCAGGCCGTTTTCAAGTCTGTATTTCCTATTGAGGACTTCAATCGGACTGCGTCACTTGAGTTTGAGAGCTATGTGCTCGAAAAACCTAAGTACGACGTTGCTGAGTGTCGTCAACGGGGAATGACCTATGCTGCGCCGTTGAAGATTACCGTCCGACTCGTCGTGTATGAAGTCGAGGAAGAGACTGGTACTCGCAATATTCGTGATATTAAGGAGCAAGAAGTGTACATGGGAGAAATTCCTCTCATGACCGAGGCTGGTTCCTTCATTATCAATGGGACTGAACGAGTTATCGTCAGTCAGCTCCATAGATCGCCTGGCGTTATTTTTGACCACGATCAGGGGAAAAGTCACTCCAGTGGTAAGATTCTTTACTCTGCCCGAGTGATCCCTCACCGCGGTTCATGGCTCGATTTCGAGTTTGATCATAAGGATATTTTGTACGCCCGTATCGACAGGAAGAGAAAACTTCCTGCAACCATCATCTTGCGTGCGCTGGGAATGGCCACTCAAGAGATTTTGAACTACTTCTACCGCGTTGAAACTGTGTTGTTTGATGCAGATGGTAAGTTTTTCAAAAAGGTTGATTTGGAGATCTTGGCAGGACAACGTGCCGAGGAAGACATTTTCGATCCTAAGACGAATGAAGTGATCGTTAAAAAGAATAGAAAGTTTACTAAAGCCGTCATTCGTAAGATCCAAGACGCTGGTATTACTCGTTTTGAGATCCCGCTTGAATTGGTGGTTGGTCGAGTTGCCTCCGAAGATACGGTGGATGAACTGACCGGCGAAGTGCTTCTTGAGACTAATCAAGAGCTCAGTGTTGAGAAAATTCGCGATTTGCGCGGCCGTGGAATTAACGAAGTTAAGGTGATCTTCACTGATAATCTCAGCTACGGATCCTTCGTTCGTGACACTCTTCTGTTGGATAAGGTGACTAGTCCAGAAGAAGCCTTGATTGAGATTTACAAACGTATGAGGCCAGGTGATCCACCAACAGTGGAAGCCGCCAAGCTCCTGTTTGAGAATCTTTTCTTCAATCCAGATCGTTACGACTTGTCTCGCGTCGGACGCCTGAAGTTGAATTATAAGTTCCCTGAAAATAATGTTTCTGCAGAGAACACCGTTCTCACCAAGCAGGATATTTTGTCCACGTTGCTCTACCTCTGTGAGTTGAACAACGGCCGCGGCACCATTGACGATATTGACCACCTTGGCAACCGCCGCGTTCGCGCTGTTGGTGAGCTGATCGAGAACCAATATCGAATCGGGTTGGTCCGTATGGAGCGAGCGATCAAGGAAAGAATGAGTATTCAGGAAATCGAGACCCTGATGCCTCATGACTTGATTAATCAGAAGCCCGTTTCTGCAGTGGTTAAAGAGTTTTTCGGATCCAGTCAGCTGTCTCAGTTCATGGATCAAACCAACCCTCTGTCTGAAGTGACTCATAAGCGCCGTCTTTCGGCGCTTGGGCCTGGGGGATTGACCCGTGAGCGTGCAGGTTTCGAAGTACGCGACGTTCACAATACTCACTACGGTCGGATCTGTCCGATTGAAACTCCTGAAGGTCCAAACATCGGCTTGATTGCAAGCTTGTCGACCTACGCCCGAGTTAATGAATTCGGCTTTATTGAGACTCCTTACCGCGTGATTGCTGGTAAGGATGTTGCGGATGAGATTCGATTCTTCACAGCGACCGAAGAAGAAAATAAGATCATCGCTCAGGTTGCTCCTGAGGCGCTTAAGTCCGGAAAACTTTCCGGCGAGCTCATTTCGGCTCGTCGTAAAGGGGATTTCGCGCTGGTGAATCCAGACGACGTTGAGTTGATGGATGTTTCCCCGAATCAGCTCGTATCGATTGCTGCCTCCTTGATTCCATTCTTGGAGCATGACGATGCGAATCGTGCCTTGATGGGTTCTAACATGCAACGTCAGGCAGTTCCGCTGATCCGCACCCATGCACCATTGGTGGGTACTGGGATTGAGCGAATTGTAGCCCGCGATTCCGGTCAGATCATCGTCAATAAATACAACGGTCAAGTCATTATGGTCGATGGGACCAAGATCGTGGTGCGTCGTGATCATTCTGACGCTGATGAAGTTGGTTCTGATGTCGATATTTACAATTTGACCAAGTATCAGCGTTCTAATCAGAACACCTGCGTAACTCAACGCCCAGTTGTAAACGTTGGCGACCTGGTTAAGATGGGTGATGTTCTCGCTGACGGTCCTGCTACTGATGCAGGCGAGTTGGCCCTGGGACAAAACGTATTGATCGCGTTCATGCCTTGGAGCGGTTACAACTTCGAAGACTCGATTTTGATCTCCGAGCGCTTGATTAAGGAAGATACATTCACCTCGATTCATATTGAGGAGTTTGAGTGTGTTGCCCGCGACACCAAGCTTGGGAAAGAAGAAATTACTCGCGACATTCCAAATGTCGGCGAAGAAGCCCTCAAGGATTTGGATCAGAGCGGGATCATCAGGATCGGCGCTGAGGTCAAGCCTGGGGACATCTTAGTCGGTAAGGTGACTCCTAAGGGTGAGACCCAGCTCTCTCCTGAAGAGAAGCTTCTCCGAGCCATTTTCGGCGAAAAAGCCGGCGATGTGCGCGACACCTCTCTCCGTGTGCCATCTGGCGTGCAGGGAATCGTGATCAATGCTCAGGTGTTTGCTCGCGAGGGTACTGAACCAGATGAACGTTCCAAGTCGATTCTCGAAGAACAAATCGCTAAGATTCGTCGCGACGAGAAGATTGAAATTGATGCGATTCGGCAGTCTGCTTTAAATAAGATCGTTCACGCACTCGACGGTGCTGTGACCACAGGAAAATTGCTCTCTGAAGATGGCTCTGAGGAGCTTCTGAAGAAGGGTCAGACCTTGGTGCGCGATTTATTGGGCAACATCCCGTTCGACCTATTGGGCTTTATTCCCGTGAAGGACGAGCTCGAACAAGAAGTCACCACCGTGATGAAGACTGCTAAAGAGAAGATCGAAGCAGTTCGTTATGTGTTCAAGGAAAAGACTGACAAGCTCAAGAGAGGCGATGAACTGGCTCCTGGCGTGATCAAAATGGTCAAGGTCCAGATTGCTATTAAGAGACGCCTCCAAGTCGGCGATAAAATGGCAGGTCGTCACGGAAATAAGGGGGTCATTAGCCGCATTCTTCCGATGGAAGATATGCCGTTCATGGCCAACGGGTCACCAGTCGATATGGTGCTCAACCCTCTCGGCGTTCCGTCTCGTATGAACATTGGTCAGTTGCTTGAAGTGACCTTGGGATGGGCTGCTCACGGAATTGGAGAGAAGGTAAATGCCTATCTCGAAACCTTTAACGTAGATGGCTTGCGTAAGCTCTTGAAACAGACTTACAGCAGCGCTGAAGTTGATCGTTACGTTGAGCACGCTTCTGATGATGAGATTAAGAAGATGGTAATTCATCTTCGTCATGGAATTCACGTAGCTACGCCTGTCTTTGACGGTGCTAGCGAGATGGACATTGAAGGTATGCTCAATGTTGCTTCGCTACCTGCACGCGGTCAGACCACGTTGTACGACGGGATTTCAGGAGAGCCGTTCGCTGAGGATGTCACCGTAGGCATTATGTATATGCTCAAGTTGCATCACTTGGTTGAGGAAAAGATTCACGCACGTAGCATCGGGCCTTATAGCTTGGTGACTCAGCAGCCTCTGGGCGGTAAAGCTCAATTCGGGGGTCAAAGACTTGGAGAAATGGAAGTCTGGGCACTCGAAGCTTACGGCGCAGCTTATGGCCTGCAAGAGTTTCTCACTGTGAAGTCAGATGACGTGACTGGCCGTAATCGCATGTACGAGGCCATTGTTAAGGGCGAGCAATTGCTCGAGCCAGGTCTGCCTGAATCCTTCAACGTCTTGGTGAAGGAACTTCAGAGTTTGGCCCTCAACGTCGAACTGATTGAAGAAGACGAAAAAGAGCTTAAGGCCGAATTGATTTAACTCAGGAGCTAAAATGAAAGATCTTCTTAACTTTTTTGATAAACCGAAAGATCCGCTTAGTTTTACAGGGATTAGGATTTCGTTAGCTTCTCCTGAAAAGATCCGTGAGTGGTCTTTTGGTGAAGTGAAAAAGCCAGAGACCATCAACTACCGAACTTTCAAGCCTGAAAGAGATGGCCTTTTCTGCGCCAAAATCTTTGGGCCAGTGAAGGACTACGAGTGCAACTGCGGCAAGTACAAGCGGATGAAACACCGCGGTGTCGTGTGCGAGAAGTGCGGCGTAGAAGTGATTCAATCCAAAGTTCGACGTGAACGCTTGGGTCACATCGAGCTTGCTACTCCGGTTGCTCACATTTGGTTTTTGAGATCCCTTCCGTCCCGAATCGGCGCCTTGTTGGATATCACCTTAAAAGAGCTTGAAAAGGTTCTTTACTGTGAAGCCTACTTGGTTCTCGATCCAGGCAACAGCGGTGTCGAAGAAAATTCCGTAGTTTCCGAAGAGAAGTATTCTCAGCTCATTAAGGACGGCTTTAGCTTTACGGCGGGCATGGGTGGCGAAGCCATTCGCGACATCTTGAAAAAGGTGGACGTTGAGGTGATGTCCAGACAGCTCCGAAGAGAGTTGAAGCAGACCTCGTCTGAAGCTCAGCGAACCAAGCTCTCCAAGCGTTTGAAGGTCGTTGAGTCATTTAAAGCGAGTGTGACCAATCGTCCCGAGTGGATGATGCTTGAAGTCATCCCTGTCATTCCACCAGAATTGCGACCATTGGTTCCTTTGGATGGCGGGCGCTTTGCGACCTCCGATCTGAATGACCTTTACCGTCGAGTCATTAACCGAAACAACCGTTTGCGCCGATTGATGGAGTTGAATGCTCCGGAGATTATTATCCGAAACGAGAAGCGTATGCTTCAAGAGTCGGTTGATGCTCTCTTCGACAACGGTCGCCGAGGCAAGACCTTCACCGGACCAAACAAGAGACCGCTCCGCTCCTTGTCCGATATGCTTAAAGGTAAGCAAGGCCGATTCCGACAAAACTTGCTCGGAAAACGCGTGGACTACTCTGGTCGTTCCGTGATCGTCGTGGGTCCAGAATTGAGACTGCATCAGTGCGGCTTGCCTAAGGTAATGGCTTTGGAGCTTTTCAAACCGTTTATCTACAATAAGCTTTCTGAGTACGGTTATGTCACCACTATTAAGTCTGCAAAGAAGATGGTGGAAAAGCAGCGACAAGAAGTTTGGGATATCCTCGAAGAAGTCGTCAAGGAACATCCAGTGCTTCTCAATCGCGCTCCGACGTTGCATCGTCTAGGGATTCAAGCTTTTGAACCCGTGTTGATCGAAGGTAAGGCCATTCAACTTCACCCGCTCGTTTGTGCAGCGTTCAATGCTGACTTCGACGGTGACCAAATGGCCGTTCACGTACCGCTGTCGATTGAAGCGCAGATCGAAGCTCGTGTCTTGATGATGTCAACTAACAACATCTTGTCGCCTGCTCACGGTAAGCCAATCATTGTGCCTTCTCAGGACATCGTCTTGGGTCTTTATTACATGACCCGTGAACGTCCGTTTGGAAAGGGTGAAGGCAAGGTCTTCTCCAGTCCGACTGAAGTTCATTACGCTTTCGATGCTGGCGTCGTTGGGCTCCAGACCAAGGTGAAGTGCCGGATTCATGGCAAGATTCAAGAGACTACGGTTGGAAGATCAATCCTTTCGGAAGTGGTCCCAGAAGAGATTCCATTCTCGGCCTATAATAAAGTATTGGGCAAGAAGGATTTGGCTGAACTCATTGACCTTTGCTACCGCCTGACCGGCAACAAGAAGACCGTCCTTTTGGCCGATCATCTGATGCAAACTGGTTTCCGACAAGCCATGAAGGCAGGGATCTCGATTTCTGTCCACGATATGTTGATGCCTCCTCAGAAACAGGAGTTTTTGGAGAAGGCCTATCAACAGGTTCAAGAAATTGAGAACCAGTACATCGAAGGTTTGATTACCGACGGTGAACGATACAACAAGGTAATCGATATTTGGGCCCAAACTTCTGAGCAGATCGCTAGCGCGATGATGAAGAAGCTTTCGGTTCAGACCTTTAATGCCCCGACCGGTTGGAAGGGTCAAGAGTCTGAAATTACTGGACCAGCTTTCAATTCCATCTTCATGATGGCTGATTCTGGAGCTCGAGGTAGTAACGCTCAGATTCGTCAGCTTGCTGGTATGCGTGGTTTGATGGCTAAGCCATCGGGCGAAATTATTGAAACTCCGATCGTTGCGAACTTCCGCGAAGGTCTGTCCGTGTTGCAATACTTCGTCTCGACCCACGGTGCTCGTAAGGGATTGGCAGATACCGCTCTTAAGACAGCGAATTCGGGTTACTTGACCCGTCGTTTGGTCGATGTGTCTCAGGATGTGATCGTAACTGAAGTCGACTGCGCAACCTTAGATGGTCTTTTTGTTACCGCGTTGATTGAGGGTGGCGAAGTCATCGAGAAGATGAGTGACCGCATTTTGGGTCGCGTCGCTCTTGATGATGTGATTGATCCAGTTAGCAACGATATTCTCGTTGAGGCTAACCAGGAAATCACAGAAGATCTCGTCAAGAAGATTGATGAAGCCGGAATCGATCGCGTTCGAATTCGCTCTGTGTTGACCTGTCAGTCGAAGAAAGGCATCTGTGGCGCTTGCTACGGACGAGATCTTTCTCGCGGCCGAATGGTTAATATTGGTGAGGCAGTGGGCGTCATTGCTGCACAGTCCATCGGTGAGCCTGGAACTCAGCTCACGATGCGTACCTTCCACATCGGTGGTACCGCATCCCGACGTGCTGAGCAGTCCAGCTTGGAAGCTAAGACCAAGGGTAAAGTTAAGTTCAACAACGTGATCACCGTGACCAATAAAGAAGGTTACCTGACCGTGATGAATCGAAACGGGGAAGTCGCAGTTCTCGATGCCAATGGCCGCGAGCGCGAGAAGTACTCGGTTGTTTATGGTGCCAAATTAGTCGTGAAAGATGGCGACCCTGTTGAAAAGGGTAAGCTCATGGCTGAGTGGGATCCTTATTCGACTCCGATTATTACGGAAGCTTCAGGGGTGGTTAAGTTTGAGGACATCGAAGAAGGCTTGACCATGCAGGAACAGTTCGACAGCGTGACTGGTCTTTCGCATAAGGTGATCGTTGAATCGAAGGCTTCCGATAAGAGACCTAAGATCTTGATCTTGGATGCTCAGGGCAACCAGGTTCGAATCGAAAGCTCAAATCGTTTGGCTCGTTACATGATCCCAGTGGGAGCTAACTTGGTCATTAACGATGGCGATGAGATCAAGGCAGGGGATACCATTGCCAAGATTCACCGTGAAACTTCGAAGACCAAGGACATCACCGGGGGTCTTCCACGAGTTGCTGAATTGTTTGAAGCAAGAAAGCCAAAGGACTCTGCTGTGATCAGCGAGATCGATGGTACTGTTTCCTTCGGTAAGGACACCAAGGGTAAGCGTAAGGTCCTCGTGACCCCAGAAATGGGCGAACCTAAGGAATACCTCATCGGTAAGGGCCGCCACTTAGCTGTTAACGAAGGCGACTACGTCAAGGCTGGTGAGCCTTTGATGGATGGACCGATTAATCCGCATGACATTCTCCGCGTTCTTGGCGAAAAAGCATTGGCTAAGTACTTGGTAGATGAAGTTCAGGAAGTTTATCGGTTGCAAGGCGTCAAAATTAACGATAAGCATATCGAAACAGTTGTTCGACAAATGTTGCGCAAGGTGAGAATTAAAGACGTGGGCGACACGACTTTCTTGCCAGGCGAACAGTCTGACAAATTGACTTTTGAAGCAGAGAATCAGAGAGTCATGCAAACTGGAGGCGCTCCAGCTACGGCAGAACCGTTGCTGTTAGGTATTACGAAGGCCTCCTTGAGTACGGAAAGCTTCATCTCCGCAGCTTCCTTCCAAGAAACCACTAAGGTTCTCACGGAAGCAAGTATTGGCGGTCGAGTCGACTTCCTACGTGGCTTGAAAGAAAACGTGATCATGGGTCGATTGGTACCTGCAGGAACTGGCTTGGTGAAGTATAAGAACATCCAAGCTAGAATTCTGGAGGATCACGAAGAGCGTGAAGTTGCGGAAGTTCAGCCTTCCGTGGCAGCTGCCGCAAGGTAGGCCAACGCGAATCGATCCCTAGAGTGGGCGCTTAGCTCAGCGGTAGAGCAGGGTCTTTACACGGCCAAGGTCGTAGGTTCAATCCCTACAGTGCCCACCATTTTTTGAGAATTAAGAAACTCCGGTAAAACTAGCTTTTACTGGAGTTTTTTTTTGGTCTCGAGAAGTCGTGAGACTGCGTTCACCCCTGATGTCAGTGGCGTATTTCGTGGAGGCTTAAGTGTCGCTTCGAATGAGCGTTCTTGAGTTACCTAGCGCTAGCGAGGCAGTTCAAAGTCGATTGCAGCATCATCGAGGCCTGCAAGGCTCAAATGTGCGCCAAGGTATCTGCGAATGGTTTGAAGTGGGAGATCGTCACTGCCGTTGTGGCTTAGGTGGATTCTAAATGCTCGAGTTTTGTCCCGCAGAATCTTTCCATGACTGAAATCACGGGATGGAACCTCATAGTATTTTGAAGAGCCGTTTCCTGTTTCTTTAACGGAGGCGCGCGTCCCCAGTTGCTTCAGGAGTTCGTAGAAGTCTGAATTGCTGAAGGAAGGGGCCTTGTATCCCTTCACGAGGCGGGATGACACGCCGGTGGCATAGTAGAGTGCGGCTGCAGATCCTGTTAGGTGGATTTTGCCGGTGTGTGGCCCTGCTGGTGCAGACAGAGTGCGAGGCCTTGGAGTCATGGACTCTGGTGATTTTGGGCTCACTCGAGAGAGTGAAAGGCGATCTTCGCTTTCGTCTGATCTCGAGTAGGGTCGCGTTGGGATCTGCTTGAGGTCGGGACCGGCGTCGGGTACTGTAAGTTCTTTCGATTCGATTTCAGTCGAGGCATTCTGTTCAATTGAATCTTCAGGCGTAGGTTTAGGCAGATGGTCTAAAGCATGACGAAACTTCTTCGAGTTTACACATTCTAGAAATCGAGTGAACGAGGAACAGATGACTTGGATCAGCTTACTTTTTTGGGCACTGATCGCCGCGTTGGAGGGGACTGCCTGGAGGCTGATGCGGTCAATATCAAATTGAGGGTCTTCCCTCGGGTCAAATGTAGCGCTTCCAAGGAGTCGGTGCATTCTTTCGGAGATTTTTTCAGTGTAGATGTAAATTGGGATCACAAAGTTATAGCGTACTGGGACGTCTACTTTGAGGTTGTCATAGACTCGCTTGAATTCTTCAGTCAGTTTTTCAGCTTCGGAGGAAAGGTGAAAAAAGCTGTTGCTCTCCCTCCAGTAAATATCAAAAGAAGGGTGTCCGAATGCGTCTTCACTTGAAAATCCTTTTCTCAAACCTTCATTCTTAAGTACTTCGCCGAGGCCTTCAGCATTGAATCGAGATGGATCCTCCTGATCCTCAAGCCTGGCCATTTTTAAGAAAAGTTGCAATTTGTTGGCGTTGAGGTCGGGGTATCCTGGTATCCGGATGATCCCTTTGTTTTCTAGTTTTTTTGCGATTTTGATCGATCTGTAAATCAGTTGGTTGAGTTCAAAGTTAATCGTGGTTCCAAGACCTTGGTCGAGTTGCATTTTAAGGAGAGCCAGCGATCCTAGTGCCGCTCCTCTGTTTTCTTCAAACCCTTGAGGGTTATTTTCGATCTCATAAATCATTCGATCGGCATAAATTCGGGTGGAACCCCAGATGAGTTCTCGTCTCCGCATTCTGGTGATGACGTGTCCAATGGGTGAGATGCTCGCATTCAATACGGTAGTTTTAGTTCTTTCTAAGGCTGCTAGAGCTAGAGATGCTTCATTTCTAGCTAAATGATACATGAGCTTTCCAAAGGCTGACTCTGCTTCCACCTGTTCACTGAGTCCAGCATTCAGGGTCTCTCTGGGCCTGCTAGATGAGTCTGAGTAGGAGGGCAGCGAAGGAATGTATTGCGCCATGGCTGCAAAATCACCTTCATACATGCCAGCTTCTCGGGAGACTTCTTGCAGAAATTCTTTAAATTTCTCGAACTCTGGGGAAGCGTGGGCAGGGTGTCCTGCTGGCGCAAAGCTGACGGCTAATGCGAAGATGGGGATAAATTTTCGGAAGAGCATTTGCGGTTTTTTAAATTAGTTCACAAAAAAAGTCAATTAATATGGGAAGTCTTGATCCGTCCGGGTTGAGTAGGAAGGCGGGGTGACGAGCTCGGCTTTGGAGACGGTTTGGATGACTTTCCTGGAAAGGTTAAAACCTTTGGAAATTGTGAGCCGTCGATAATCGTCGCTGGAGCTGATCTTTCTGAATTGATGGGTAAGGTGGGAGGTGACTTTAAGTTGGGTGCCTTGTCTGCTTGCCTTGGGCGACGACCTGCATCGCTAATGGTTTGATTATTTAAATCTTGGATAGCTTCTTCATATTGACTCATGGCAGGTGAGTAGATCTTTGCCGCGAGGTCATTTTTTTCCTGGGTGCTAGGAACGTGCCCCAGCTGTCGGAGCGCTTGATAGTAATTAAAAGATGCGCTGGATTTGATTTGTTTTATTTCTTCTGGGACCTCGGCACGGCAAAAATGCGTAAATATCACCGAATTAATTGATAGTGAGATCAATATAAATAAAATACGTAGTTTGAAATCTATATTGTTAATAAATAGATAATTAATAATATGGATTATCTCCCAAAGATTTGAAATTTGAAAACATTTTAAGATAGGTTTTGTGTAAACACGTCTATTTATATAAAATTAAAATTAAACTATGGCTTGGAATAGACTTGGTCTTCAATTGGGAGCTTTAGCGGTTGTTTACTTGTCGGGGTCGTTCCCCAGCCAAGGGAGTGCAGCATCACCCTCGCCGTCGCCTTCGTCGATGTTTAACTACGTTGGCCAAACGGCGTTTTCCTTCGCCCCTACTGTTTTGGGTTCTGCGGCTCCCAAGCTTTATTTAGGAGCGGGTATTGCCCGCCCTAGTGCTACGATCGGTTCTGTTCCGGCTCCTTGCGTTCTTTCCAATCCTGCGGCGGGTGCCGGCAGATCGAGTCTGGACCTGACTAGCCCGATTACTGATTCGAGGCGTCGGGATGTGCGGTCGTGCACTCAGCTATTTCCTGTTCCTGTGAGCTCATCGTCTCCTGATCAGGTTCTCAGGCGGAGTATTGCGCAAATCCTGAGCTGCTTTTACCAGGGCAGGGTGGTCGATGTCAGTAGTGAGGTCGATGTCAGGAGTTCGAATGGATGCTCTTCTGGACTTTCCACGGCTTTGACGGAGGGAACCACCCCTAGGGTGGTTTGCAATTTGGCTGACGGTGAGGGGACTTTGTCAGTCAGTGTGACGGGATCGACTTCGAACTTTTCAGCTACTCCCAATCATTTGGATCAGTCTTGCGTTGCCTCGAGTCCCGACCCGAATCCTGACTCACAGAATTCAGTTGAATGGAAACTCTGGTATCTGTCGAGCTGGTTAAATAGTCAAATTCCGGGAATCTGGGTGCAGACCTCAAAATATGCACTCGACCAGGTGGTCACTGATTTGATGTCACCTAGTCATCAGATTCCCATTCATGCATCAGAGTGCCAAGCACTGGCGCAAGATTATGTGAGTCTCCTGGCATTTTCTAGAAAAATTTCGGACTCTATCAACGCTTCGATCTCAATTGACATGCCTGATCCAGGTACTTGGGATCAGAAGTATTGCAGTCCACTGGGCTCCCCGTCTCCGAGTGCCAGTACGGATGTCAATTCTGCGTTACCTGTATCTGCTCTTTGTTATTTGAGGTTGGCCGAGCAACATCTGGTTCATCTTTATCTTAAAATCGCACAGTGCGAGGTGACTGGGAGGGCAGATGATGCCATGGCTAATTTTCAGGCAAGGATTCAATCCATTCTCGGCCCGCTGCAGACCGCCTTGGGACCCGCTTATACCCAAAGTGTTCAAGACGGGGTGAATATGAGTCAAGATGGGATTTGTAAAACGATGACAACCGATTGGTGTGTAGGGAGCAGCGACATTCGAGCCTGTGCTCAGCCTAAACTGGAACAAATTTCTGGTGAATACGCGGCTTCGCAGTTTGTTGTGCGCATGAATGCTTTACTGCCGGGTATTGTCTCAGGGTTGCAGCGTGATGTGTTAGGGGCAAGTTTTAACGGTACATTTTGGCCAAATGCAAGGAGTGATTATCCTGAGTGAATTGAGATGTGTAATGAATCGGGTGTCCAGATCTGGGAGGTGATTCGGTGTTCAGAAGCTTCGTAGCTCTAGGTTTCATTGCGCTTCTTTTTTCTGATTCCGTCTATGCCTATTGCTTAAGGTACGATGATGGAATGTTGATTCATAATACCTGTAAATCCTATGGTGACCGCTGTGATGCCAGTTCAGATTATGGTGCCAGTGGTTTCCCTTTGACCCGTTGGAGTCCTGGGCCTTCGCGATTTCCCAGTCATCTGATTGCGACCTGCGTTGGGGCAGTTTATCCCGTAGATTCTGCCGGTCAGTTGCTTGGGGCTGTCGACCCTCTCTCGCAAAGGTGCTGCCAGATGAGTGGAGGTTCTGGTCCTTACTCGGTCGCCCGGTTGCCTTCTGATTGTAGCTGTTTTCCTACGAAGTGCCTCGCTCAGTGGAATATTGCGGCAGCTGCAACCACTGCAATTTACCTCGATCAAGCTCTGAATATGACCGGCCAGCATATGGGTGGCGAGATTCCGACTTTCGCAAACGTTCCAGCTCCGAGCGCCGCCTCCGGAGCGACTTCACCGACGACCAGCGCCGCCACTGCTGAGGTTTCTGCTGGATCACCCAGTAGCGCCTTTGATCCCGTTTCCGGCCTAAATCCCGCAAGCGTAAATCTTTTTAATGCGGTGCATCAGGTTTACCAGCAAATGCTGAGCCGGTAAAATCCTGGTAGGATCACAAAAGTGTAGTAAATTAAATTACTTTAAGAGTTTTGCCCACTCGTCTTCTTTAAATCCGACCGTCCCTTTTCCAGCTCCGAGCAAAAAGGGCCTTTTCACCAACTTGCCGTTTTTGCTTAAGAGCCGGAGGGCTTCGGCCTCACTCAGGGTCTTCAATTTTTCACCCATCCCGAGTTCGCGATATTGAATGCCCGAGGTGTTAAAGAGTTTTTTGATGTTGCCTCCCAGGTAGCCCAGCATCTCTCGGAGTTCTGTCTCGGTAGGTGGTTGCTCTGCAATGGGGAGCTTTGAGTACTTGATCTTCTTCCGGTCGAGGTAGTCGAGCGCTTTTTTGCATGTGCTGCATTTGGCATATTCGTAGACTTTCCATTGACTCATACTTTACTTCTCCCGTAATGGATCAATCACTAACACGCTCGGGCGGCTATTGCGAGTGTCAGGCAAAGCTGCAATACTCGTCTTGAGATTTCATGCACACTCAGAAAAAAGGATTCACTATGTTAGATTTTGCTCAAGTCGTTGAAAACCGTCACAGTGTTCGTCTTTTTGATGGTCAGCCTGTCCCTGAGGACGTGGTCCAGCGATGTTTGGACATGGCTATGAAATCCGCAAGTTCGTCTAATATGCAGCCCTGGGAGTTTCATTGGGTGCGCACCCCTCAAATTCGAGACGAATTGGTCAAAATCTGCTTTTCCCAGCCTGCTGCCAAGACTGCGGGTGAATTGATCGTTTGTGTTGCGCGGACCAAAGCGTGGGATCGAGTTCGACTCAATACCCTTGAGCAGCTCAAAAAAATAAAGTCTGAGGGGTTTCAAGTGCCTGATGCGGCATTTGATTATTACACTAAACTCGCTCCAAAGCTTTACTCAGTGGGATTGGGCGGTTGGCTCAAACGAGGGTATTTCTTTTTCAAAGGACTTAAGCAGCCGACGATGCGCGGCCCAGTCAATGAGGCTGATATGAAAGTCTGGGCGATCAAGTCGACATCCTTAGCTTGCCAGACTCTCATGCTTGCGTTTCAGTCTGAAGGTTACGACTCTTGCCCAATGGAAGGATTTGATCCGTGTCGGCTTACAAAGTTACTGAACCTCCCGCGCGATGCAGACACAGTGATGGTGTTGGGTATCGGAAAGGCGCGCCCAAACGGCAAGGCCTTGCCCCGAATTCGTGGAGAGCGGGACTGGTTCGTTAAGATCGTCTGAGCTTGACTCAAGACTATCAAGATTGGAATTGACTGAGTTCATTCGGATTGGCATCGTTCTGGAATCAAGCGGGCAACAAGTCTGCTTCTAGGAGGAAAAAGCCAATGAACTTCATGAAAACTCTTCTCGTCCTTCCGCTTCTTTTGACTATGAAAGGGGCGGCGGCAAATGACTACGATGCAGTAAACGAAGGCGATCATCACTCCGGTGATCGCCTCAGCGAGACGCAGCTTTCCGCTGACTCAAATCCACTGCCGTTTACGGCTCATGCTGGGAACGGCGAAATGGGGCCACGTCCGGCACCTGTCGTTCCGGCACAGCCAGGCTCTGGCCCACGTCCAGGCTGGGGTCCAGCACCAGGGCCAGGTTATGGTCCTCGCCCAGGTTGGGGTCCAGCACCAGGGCCAGGTTACGGTCCTCGTCCAGGTTGGGGTCCAGCGCCAGGTTACGGTCCTCGCCCAGGCTGGGGTCCAGCGCCAGGTTACGGTCCTCATCCAGGCTGGGGTCCTCACCCCTCTCCAGTTCACTGGGGATATTCTCCCTGGCAGCACTGGACGCATCCCTATTTCGCTAGGCCCGCTTTTTATTTTGACTGGTATCGTTTGACTTCGGTGACTTGTGCCGCTCTGGACTCTCGTGGAAACGCTTATCCAGTGATGGTGAATGAGTTGCCCGGATGGGCCTATCAGGAAAAGATTGAGCAAATTGAGGACCTCGCACTCGACCGATGTTACCAAGAGTCGGGTGGAGATCCTAATTGCTTACTTCAAGGGTGTTGGCCTGGTTATTGATTCAGGACGTAGCTGAAAATCAAAGGCGCTACGATGGTAGCGTCTGACTCAACGATGAATTTAGGGGTATCGATCCCGAGCTTGCCCCAAGTGATTTTTTCGTTCGGGACTGCGCCAGAGTACGAGCCGTAGCTGGTCGTGGAGTCACTGATCTGGGCGAAATAGCCCCAGAGCTTGGCTTCGATACCCATATCTTGATGGAGCATCGGTACGACACAGATGGGGAAGTCCCCAGCAATCCCGCCACCAATTTGGAACATTCCGAGGCAAGCGTTCTGGGTTGCGGATTGATAGAATTCAGCCATTTGAACCATGTACTCGATCCCGGTGCGAACGGTGTGGATGTTCTTCACATCTCCACGCATGCAAGCAGCGGCGTACATGTTACCGAGAGTGGCGTCTTCCCAGCCTGGAACAATAATCGGAAGGTTTTTTTCAGCTGCTGCGACCATCCAGCTATCCTTAGGGTCGATCTGATAAAATTGCTTGAGTTTGCCGCTTCGGATTGCGCGATAGAAAAACTCATGAGGAAAGTAGCGCTCGCCAGACTGATCGGCGTTGGTCCATTGGTCGAGCATCACAGACTCAATCCTGCGCATGGCTTCAGCCTCAGGGATGCAGGTGTCTGTTACGCGATTCATGTGACGCTCTAAAAGGGCTTGCTCGTCAGCAGGAGTGAGCTGTCTATAATGAGGGACTCGCTCGTAATGATCGTGAGCGACGAGGTTAAAGATATCTTCCTCAAGGTTAGCGCCAGTGCAGCTAATGAGGTGAATTTTGTCTTGGCGAATCATTTCAGCCAAAGTGAGGCCCAGCTCGGCGGTGCTCATGGCGCCCGCAAGGGTGACCATCATTTTGCCACCTTGGTCGATGTGCGCTTTGTAGCCTTCGGCAGCATCCACGAGGGCTGCAGCGTTAAAATGGCGATAATGGTGTTTAATAAACTTTGAAATAGGGCCCATTGAACTCATGGCGAAAGTGCTCCTCTGCAGAAAATAATTTCCCGCACAGTTACCTAACCTGAGCCTAAAGGTCAAATAAAAAACGCCGCTCTCAAGTCTCCGAGATCCCTAGAGCAGCCTTCCATTCTGGGGTTGGGGTGATCAGCTTTCTCCGTTTGAGGTCAAAGCAACCGAACTTCAGGTCAATGATGGCGTAAACTGCTCCGTTTTCGCTCTTCATTTCTTGGTGGATTTGAGTGAAAAGTCGTTCGTGTTGAGCGACATAGCTTTCGATGATCACTTCTTGGCGTGCTTTAAGTTCCTTGCGGTACTGGACCTGTAACTCAAGAATGACTGGCCCGATTTGAGTTTCCTGAACCTTTTGGAGGCCGTACCCTTTTTCAGTGATCCATTCCCACCTGGCTTGCTCGAACAGGACTAAGTAATTGGAATGATTGAGGTGACCAAAGGTATCGAGATACTCCTCGAGAATTTTAATTCGGTAATAGTGTTTCTCATTGAGCATGGTTCATCTCCGGAGGCTGTTTTGCTGTGGCTGGCCAATGAGGTTCGCAGGTCTGATTCAGAGGCTCTTGCCCTCGAATAAACGTCTCTAGCACTACTTGGGAGGCTGGGCAACCCCGTGCGGCAGCTTGGCCTGTGTGGGTGTCGATGGCGACGCGAATGAGTTGTGAACTCTCTGGAAAGCCCTTCTCCGGCTGCCCAAGTTGGCCTTGCTTCATGAGCGACACCCAGATGGGAAGCGCCGAGTTAGCCCCTGTGAGTGGCGGCGGCGTTCCTTTTTCTGAGGATTGATCCATTCCAACCCAAACTACAGTGGTGAGGCTCGGCGTGTACCCAGCAAACCACGCATCTCGATGGTGATTGGTCGTCCCTGTTTTTCCTGCTGCAGGTTGGGTCAATCCCATTTTTCGAGCGGATTTGGCTGTCCCGAAATTGATGACGTCTTGGAGGCAGTCGGTGAGAAGATCAATTGCAGCCGGATCCAGAACTTGAGTCGAGTTGGGTGCGAAAATCCAATCTGGAGTGCCACCTTCACGGGTGATTGCACGAATCGCAACCAGTTCTTGACGATTGCCCCGGTTAGCGAGGGTTGCGTACATTCGAGCCAGCTCAATCGGAGACAGTTCTGCCACTCCAAGAGAGAGCGATGGAAAGCTGAATAAAGGTGACTCAACTCCAAGCTTCTTGGCTGTGGCAATCACCTCGTCTAGGCCGACAGAATAGGCAAGCTTTGAGGCGACTGTGTTGATTGACTGAGCTAATGCGGTTCGAAGTGAAATCCAACCTAAAGATTCATTTTCGTAATTGCGAGGAGACCAGGCTTTTTGGCCGCGATCGTAAGTCCACGTCCACGGGGCATCTTCGAATGGGCGCCCCGGGCTATAAGGGCTGCCCTCGGAGTCTTTACCTTTTTCAAATGCAGTCAAATAGACGACGGGTTTGAAGGTCGAGCCGACTTGGCGTCTCATGTTGAGAATGCGATTGAAGTTACTTTCGGCATAGCTTCGGCCTCCAATCAGAGTTCTGATGTAACCGGACTCCTGCTCGACAGAAATGAGCGCTCCTTCGAGTCCTCGAGAGTTTTCCTTCGTTGGTTTAACTTTAAATTGCTTTTCAAGACGCGCAATACCGTCTGTGACCGAGCGCTGAGCCAGTCCATTGAGGTGGGTATCTAAAGTCGTATAAATTTTAAAACCGGTCTGTAAGGTATTAAAATCCCCTGCTTTGACTTTAAGAATTTTAAAGAGCTCGGCCTTCACAAAATCAGTAAAAAATGGTGCCTTGGTGACCACAGTTTGTGGTGGAGCTAATCGGATCGGCATTTTCAGAGCGGCCTTTGCTTCGTCCTGTGCGATCAGGCCAGTTTCAACCATCTTTCTTAAGACTAATTGTTGTCGCTCAATTGCTCGTTTGTAAAACCTGTAGGGCGAATAGAATCCTGGCCCTCGGATGAGTCCCGCTAAGAGAGATATTTCTGCAAGATTGAGGTCTTCGATCTTTTTACCAAAAAAATGCTCTGCACCCTCAGCTACTCCATGGACCTCGAGGTGTCCCACCTGTCCCAGGTAAACTTCATTTAAGTAACGTTCAAGAATCGTTTCCTTATCGAATCTGAGCTCAAGTAAAAGCGATAAGAACAGCTCGTTGGCCTTGCGAAAAAGGTTTTTAGTTCTGCGAGACATTAGGTTTTTTACAAGCTGCTGAGTGATCGTGCTCCCTCCCTGAGCGAGTGAGCGTGTCCGCAAATTGACCCAAATTGCCCTCGCAATTGCCCTGGGTTCTAGGCCCTTATGGTCGAGAAAATGCTGATCTTCGATAGCGATAATTGCTTTCCAGATGGGAGCAGGAATTTGGTCAAAACTGAGATAAGTTCTCAATTCTGGCTTATCCGTTCCGCCTTGTGTCAGGGTGGCCACAAGTTCCGGCTCTAAGAAAAAGTGGTCCAGAGCCATCGATCCAATTTGAATGGATTTGAGCGAGTGAGGTTGGGTTTCCACAAATTGGAGAACAACGTCCGATGCCTCAAGCTGAGGATCATGAGCCGGGATCAGGTAACTTGGGTAGTCGATTGTGTGGAGTTTGAAGGAAATAGAACTCTCTTTTTTTGTAAAATGATAACCGAGAGTTTTCAGTCGGCTTTCGATCACAGAGGCGGATTGTCCCAGTACGATTCGCGTTACATCCGAATAGATGCGAGTCGGAAATGATTGCTCCTTTCGATCGAACGCATCCGTGAGTTGACGATAAAGCGAACCCAGGTAAACTCCGAACGAAAGTAAAAGAGTCAAAACTGCCAATCCAATCCAGCGGCGTTTTTTAAAAGTCCTCGAATATTTTGCCAATCTCCATCTCCAGTGAATCAAACAAATCTTTTCGATAAAACCTGGCATACCTTGACGGATTGATCAAGCACGGCTAACACCAGATAAGATGGAGACGAGAGGTTCATGAAGAAAATCTTAAAAAAATGCTGGGCGTTGTCCGTAATGGCTTTGATTTGCACTCATCTCAGTACCGCGGAGGCTCTGGAACTGGATTGGACCGGGCAGTTTTGGTCCGAGTTTAATTACGTTGGCAACTACAGCTCGGACAATGCGGGCGCAAATGATGCGCGGAGCTCGGCCGGGGGCTACTTCATCCCTCAGGGGGGGCGATCAGACGCCACCTTTCAAACCTTGTTTCTTCGATTAAGGCCCAAAGCAATTATTAACGATAATATCTCGATCAAGTCAGAGTGGTGGGTGCTTGATCCGATCTTCGGTTTATACGGCTCTGGACTTCCTTATACGACAGATCAGAATAATTTTTACTCCAGTCAGAACCGAGGTTCTGCGATCAACGCTCAAAGGATTTGGGGCGAGTTTGTCTCCGATCTCGGCACCTTTCAAGTGGGTCGAGTGCCTCTCCACTGGGGTTTAGGATTGGTTTGGAACGGAGGAGATAATCTTTGGGACCGTTACATGTCCACAGGCGATGCTGTCCGCTGGATTGCAAAGTTTGGTTCTTTCACTGTGGCACCGAGCTACATTATTCGCACCGCTGGAAACTCAATTGGCGGAGCAGGCGGTGTGACCGACTTTTCACTCATCTTGAAATATGAAAACCCAGAAGATGAGGTTGAAGCCGGAATTAATCTTCTCAAGCAGCTCGGGGGGGCGGGTCAGTCAGTCACTGGGGTAGGTCAGTCAGCTATTGGGGCAGTCTTCTCGCCAGGAGGTACGGATCGATCTAGCAATAGTTTAAATACCTGGACTTATGATATTTATGCTCGAAAACGCCTCAAGCAGATGAGCTTTGGGATTGAAGTCCCAATTTCTTCAGGGAGTATTTCTGGCGCGACTTATAGTGCACTTGGCGTTGCCGCAGAAATGGATTGGAAGCCTAGCGATTCCCTCAGCTTTTTGCTGAAGGCAGGTTATGCATCGGGTCAGTCTGGATCGAAATCTCTTAATCCTGACTCATTCCAGGCATTTTACTTCAACCCAAATTACCACATTGGGATGATCATGTTTAACTATCAGCTCGCTAATTTTGCGGGCTCTCAGACTTTGAATAATCCTACTAATTCACTTCGTTCACCGTATGATAATCCAATTGTGAATGCAGTCTATGGTTCTCTTTCGGCACAAATTAAGCCGTCAGATAAATGGACGTTTAGACCGGCACTGATTTACGCCTATGCTCCAAATACGGCGAAGTCTTCGGATCCCTACTTTTACAATTATTGGAGTCGGACTACCTATGCTGGTGCTGCCGGTGCCAACAATCAAGGGAGCGGCCTAGGAGTTGAGGCGGATCTGGGACTCACCTTTCAGTGGGATGAGTACTTTACCTTTGGCCTGGACACGGGTCTTTACTTTCCCGGGGACTTCTTTAAGTTCTCTAACGTGGCTGGAGCAGACCTTCCTGTGCACCCAATCTTTGCAAGCGCATTGAAAGTAGGAGTGAATTTTTAAGTGTAGCGTAGACTGCTAGACATATTCGGTGGACTCCCTTACTCTTAAATAAAGTGTCTACCGAAGCCGCTCCTGAAAAAAAAGAAGAGGAAAAACCCAAATCGTCTGGGGCAAAAATTCCCTTGATGACGATTCTTCCTCCGCTGATCAATACAGTTTTTGTATTGGTCACCCTGGTTTTTTTGATTTACACCCGGTTTATTTTTAAGCGGCCGGGCATTCAAGAGCCAGAGGAGCGCAAGAAGATTGAAGCAGCGCAAAAAAGACAAAAAGAAGAGGAAAGAAAGGTGACTTACTTTCCTCTTGATCCGATCACTGTGAATATTGCTAGCACGCCTATTGAGGGCGGAAGCCCTGATGCGCGTAAACTTCACTATGTGAATCTGGGGATTGCCTTTGAAACTCATGGGGATCGTAATAAAGAGATTCTTGAGCAGCTCAAACCCTTTATTCTTGATCAAATTATTTTCATTCTGGGGCGAAAAACATACGACCAGCTTGCAACCGCTCAAGGGCGTTACGTGCTTCAGTTTCAAATTCAAGAAGCTGTGAACCAGCTAGCTTTTACTAAGTTAGCTACGCCGCCTCATGACCCACCGGTGTCGCACACCTTCTTTAACCAGTTAATTGTTCAATAAAAAGCAGGAGCAGGGCTGGAAGCTGAGTTCCTTCCCTGCTCCTGAGATTGAATTAGCTCTAGAAACGGACAGGTTCGTAAGGCAATCCGAGATCGTCGGCGACTTGCTTGTAGGCGACCTTGCCGTTAAGGATGTTGACACCCTTTCTTAATGCCTCATCTTTCTGAACGGCTTCTTGCCAGCCGAGATTAGCAATCATCAGGGCATACTTTAGAGTTACGTTTGTGAGTGCGTAGGTTGAGGTTCGAGGGACCGCTCCTGGCATATTTGGAACGGCATAATGAACTACTCCGTCGATCGTGTAGGTCGGGTGCTCATGGCTAGTAGGACGACAGGTCTCAACCGATCCCCCTTGATCTACTGCAACGTCAACTACGACCCCGCCGGGTTGCATTCTTGAAATCATATCTCGAGTTACGAGTTTAGGGGCTTTGGCACCGGGAACCAAAACGGCACCGATGACGAGATCAGCCTGGTTGACTGCCTTTTCGACCTGCTCGCTATTTGAGTAGAGGGTGGTAATTTCGTTGCCGAAAATATCCGAAAGGTAGTCCAGTCGGTGCACGTTGACGTCGAGGATAGTGACATTAGCACCCAATCCTACGGCCATTTTCGCTGCATTAATACCAACAACGCCACCTCCGAGAATGACGACCTTGCCTCGGTCCACGCCAGTGACTCCACCCAGCAACATTCCTTTTCCTCCATGGTCATGCTGAAGGTAGGTTGCTCCGATTTGGGTAGCCATTCGGCCAGCTACAGCGCTCATGGGCGCGAGCAGAGGGAGAGATCCGTCCGCAGGTTGGATGGTTTCGTAAGCAATTCCTACGATTCTGCGCTCCATGAGGGCTTTAGTCAGCCGCTCATCAGCAGCGAGATGGAGGTAGGTGTAAAGAATCTGGTTTTCACGCAAAAGAAGATATTCCTCGGGGAGGGGTTCCTTAACCTTTACGATCATCTCAGCTTTTTCGTAGACTTCCTTGCCTGAGCCAACAATCGTTGCGCCTGCCTTGCGGTAATCTTCGTCTGAGATGCCGACGCCTTGCCCAGCATTCGATTGTACAACTACTTTATGACCCGCTTGAGAGAGTGAGCGCACTCCTCCGACGACCATTCCGACCCGATTTTCTTTATTTTTGATTTCCTTAGGTACGCCAACGATCATACTTTTACCCTCTTATTTTAAGGTTCAATTCTTAATCCGTCATACGCCAAAAACACTCCCTTGGGGAGTATTCTTGAATATTTGGAAAAATCAAAGTCATGACCCAAGTGGGTCAAGTAAGTGCTCTCAGGCTGTATTTTTTGTACGGCTTCAAGAGCATTCTCCAGATTAAAATGAGTATCATGTGCCTGGATGCGGACGCAATCCAAGATCAAATGGGATATTCCTTTCAGCTTTTCGAGAGAGCTTTGCGGGATAGAACTGCAGTCCGTAATATAGGCGACAGGTCCGATTCGGTATCCGACGCATTCCTTTTGCCCGTGGAGGACGGGGATGGGAACCACCTCGATGTCTGATACATTCAAGCGCTCGACTGAGGCATCAAACTCGTTCAGTTCGAGGTGGGGGATTCCTCCGCCGACTGAGGGTCCAGGCGAGAAAATATATGCGAACTTAGTTTTCAGTTCTCGACAGGTCCAGGAGTTTCCGTAAACGGGAATTTTTTCCCTTTGAATGAAATTGAAACTTCGGAGCTCATCAATTCCATGAATGTGATCAGCATGAGGGTGAGTGTAAAGTACGGCATCGATGCGTGGAATTCTTTCGCGCAGAGCTTGTTGCCGTAGATCCGTGCTAGTGTCGATGAGAATACTTTTCTCCTGAGTCTGGATCCAGACCGAGGCCCGAAGTCGATGATTTTTTGGGTCATTAGACTGGCAAACCGAACAAGAGCAATGAATCAGTGGAACTCCTGTTGATGTTCCACAGCCTAAAATTGTGACAACCATCGGCGACCTCCCGTAAAATCAGTCTTTTGGTGGCTTAACAAAGTTTTATGAACTTAAGAAGAAATTAAGGGAGAAGAACTTTCAGTTTTTTTGACCGAGGCGCCGTCCATTTTGCACGCGCCCTCGAAGTAGGCGCCAAATTCAAGCACGAGGGAGGGGGTTTCAATATTACCGATCACCCGACCTGTTTTTGAAACGAAAACCCGAGTTTTTGTTTTGATGTCGCCCCGGACATAACCATTGATCATCAAAACATCTGCGTCAATGTTACCTTCGACCACTCCCGTTTCGCTGAGGATGAGAGTACTTCCAGGCTTGGAGTGAACTCGACCTACAAGAACACCATGAATTCTGGAGACTTGGTCAAAAGTGATTTCCCCCTCGATCCGAGTCCCTTCAGAGATCATATTAATCTCCGTTTCTTTTAGGCTACTCATGAATCCTCCTGAGCTGCCTGCTCCGGCTTAAGCGGAAAGGATTGGTGCAGTAGAAGTGAACCAGACTTAGATAAAATCAAAACTTCGAGTTCTTGGAGCGAGTCTTTCGAGAGGAGTGGTCCAAAAGTTGCCGATCCCTCGCGGTAGCGACTCACCGAAAAGAACTCCCCTTTTTGAAAGTCAATTAAGGGTGTCTGCCCTGCTGAATTAAAGGCTCCAGCAGGGTAGGTCAGGAGCATCGATGGCCCTCTTGCTAATACGATGATCTTACCTTGTTGGCTTCCGCGGTCAGTTTTTGTGTATTGCAAGGCAAATCGGAACTGGAGACTATCGTTTTGCCAGGAAAACCTAGGATTTTTGATCGCGATAGGTAAGTCCGCGGCGGATGGAATCGGTGCAGTAGGATCGTCTGCTGATAACGCAGTGAATAAAGTTCCAAATAGGGGGTTGGCTTGTGCTCCACTTTTCAGGTCGGATTCGTTAGGTAAATTTGGCTGAGGGGTTTGAGACTCATTTTGGTCAGTGAGTGCTCCCGCTGTTGGAGAGCTTCGCCCAAGATTTGAGCTGATGGATGTCACGAGAGGTGGCCCGACGGGACTAACTAACGGCTCAGTTGATGAGGCTAAGTGATAGTAACGCAGCGCTAAAACACTCGTAACAATTGAGAAGAGAATTAAAGACCCAGCCATGATGCCCAGTTGGGGAATCCAACGAACGGGAATATGAAAAACGCGGGCAGCCAGGTGATCCTTAAAGACAAGGACTGTAACCCGATCTACTTGCTGGGATTGATCCTGATTCATTAATGAAAACGTTAGCTTTTTACCTGAAACATGTCAACTTTTGCCCAGAGAGTTCCGATAAAGAACCAGATGAAGATCCTCTTGTTAAATCCTGCAGTGAGCTTTACCCATCCCATCTCAGTTGACCTGAGGCGTCGTGGGATCTCGCTCCTATTTCCTGCTCACGCTGAAGAAGCTTGGCAGTTGCTCCAGCTTCATGGGCAAAGTGTTGATTTAGCAGTGATTCACCGCGAGGGCCCCTCAAGCGAATCAAAAGGCGCTGCTCTTCGTCTCATTAGTCGAATTAAGTCCGATCCGACTCAGTCTGACCTTCCTATTGTTCTGACTACTCATGAGTGGAAAGAGCAACAATGTGCCCAGCACCAACAATCAGCAGAGGGTGCCAATGCTTATATCTTTGAATCGTTGAATACTAAAAACTTGATCAGCGTAATTGAAGCTGTATTAAGTCGGAGTTTTCCATTGACGCAGGAGTCACCTGCTCTCCACAGTAGACTACCTGAATTGGAAGGCCATCCTCAAGACTCGGTCAATTCACAGTTTCAGATGGAATCTCACTTGGCGAGCGATCCTTCGATTAGTTTAGTTCAAGTAGAATCTCACTCTGAGCCAGATACGGGCACTCAGATTAAAATATTAAGAGCCTTTAACCTTGAAGCGCCCACGTCAAGTCTTTCAGCGATTCGACCAGATCAAGAAAGTGGAAATTTCCAGCCAAAGGCAAATGAGGCCTCTCGTGCAGATGATATCTCTCTGTTTAGTTTAATGCCAGGCCCAATGGATAGCTCAGCTGCACCAATTGAGCCTGATGCTAACGTGAGTCAGATCTCTAGTTCTTCTCTTGGCACTAAAAAAAATCAAAGCACGAAAGAAGTAGTAAAGAGTGCGGTAAATTCCCATCACGAGAGTGACCCGCATGCAGAGCAGGTCATGCCCTACGTGTTTTCGTCTAAAGTGCAGCCTTTAATTCTTGGTCCTTTGGGGGACGCTGCAATTCCGGGAGGAGTTGCTAATTCGCCGGATCTGGAGACGCTAAAGAAATATTTAAATCTTCGCGAACAGGATGTCTCAATTCTTTCGTCCCAGCTGCGAGAGGCTCGAGATCAGCTTGTAGCTGCAGATAAACTACTCCGTGAAGAAAGAGCTAAAAATGTCGAGCTTTTGCACACCTGTCAGGACCAAAAAAAGAAATTAGAATCGGATGAGTCTCGAAGGGGCCCCGTGATTGAAAAGTTCGAGGGCGAAGTTCAAGATCTCAGATTTCAGTTGAGAGTGAAGACTGACGAACTCAGAACAGTTGAGTCTCAGTTGCATCGCCTGTCCGACGAGATGAATCAGCTGAAAGATCGAGTCCGAGTTGATATTCGAAAAATTAGGGTCCGTGAAAAGGAACTTGAAACTCGTCTTGAAATTACTAAGCGCGATTCCGAGGCGATTTTAGCCTCCCGAGAGTCTAAAATGATCGAACTAAAACGAAACCTCGACGTGATGGAGTTCAATATGGATCTGCTTCAAAATCAGTACTCTAAGGAAAAAGAAACGTCGTCCAAATTAAGAGAGAAGGTCGCCAAACTTGCTCAGGTGGTCAAAATTGCTGACGGACTTTTGGAAAATCCAAAAGGGGTTGAATCGCATTCACCATCAGAGGAGTCCAGAGATGAGTCCAGTTTGGCTGATGGACATGAGAAAAAGGTATCTTAACGGGATTGATTCAGATGAGTCCAGCTGAGCCTCTTCAAGATTTAAATCCCAATCGCCCCAGATATAAACTGGTGGTGAGTGATTTCCACCTTGGTAAAGGTCGCTATCTGCCCGATGGAACCCAAAATATCTTAGAGGACTTTATCTATGACCGCGAGTTTGCGGAGTTCCTCAACTATCATCGAACTGGGGACTTTGCTGAGGCTGAAGTAGAACTCATTCTGAATGGCGATATTCTCAATCTTTTACAAATTGATACCTATGGCGTCTACACTCATCTTGTAACTGAACGCAGCGTTGTGCGTGCCGTGCGTCGGATCGTTGAAGGTCATGCTGAATTCTTTCAGGCACTTCGAAAGTTTGCAGCCACACCTCATCATCGTGTGAGTTATGTTGTGGGCAATCACGATGTCGGGATGCTGTGGCCAGGTCCGAGAAAAGCGTTTTCAGATGCCGTGGGCGCTGAGGTTCAGTTTCATGACGTCGCCTATCAGTTTGATGGAGTCTATGTCGAACATGGACAACAGCATGAGCGATTTGCCAAGATCGACCTGAATCGACCTTTCATTGAGCAAGGATTGCCTGAGCCTGTCCTTAATCTCCCTTGGGGTTCACTTTTTGTAGCCGTGCTTCTCCCTGAGATTAAGCAAACTCGGCCGCATGTGGATAAGGTTCGACCTTCGTCTGCTTTGATTCTTTGGGTTCTTTTTCACGATATTTTTTGGGGAATTAAAACAGGCCTTAGAATCTTAAACTTTGTTTTTGATACGGTCCTGTTTCGGCGGCGGTTTCAAATCCACCAAGGAGTTCGTGCAACTTTAGGACTTTTGAAAGAAATCTCCCTTTACCCCAATTACGATCGAATTGCCTTTAAGATCCTCGAAACCCATGATTCGGTTCATACCGTGATTTTTGGACATACTCATATGTTGAGATATCGCCAATGGAAAGAGGGGAAAGAGTACTTCAACGAGGGGACTTGGAATGAGACGACTAACCTCGATCTCAACGATTACGGTAAGCAAATTCGTCTCACCTATGCCTTCATTGAGTATCCGCTTTCTGACCTGGCTCAGGGTCGCCCTAAGGTGCGCCTTAAGCAGTGGCAGGGAACCTGGAAGCCTGAAGTCGAAGTTCTTGCATAATTGGGGTGACTCCCCTAATCTGAAAAACCATGGAAAGAACAATCATCGTAATTCCTGCTCGTTATGGCTCAACTCGTTTGGCAGCAAAGCCACTTGCTCTCATTCACGGCAAGCCCATGATCCAATGGGTGGTAGAGCGGGCCCAGCAGGCCCGTGGAATTGACCAGGTGATCGTTGCCACAGACGATGTCAGAATTGAGAAAGCCGTTCACCAATTCGGCGGGGAATGTCGAATGACTTCTCCTGACCTTCAGAGCGGGACTGACCGAGTGGCTGCAGTGGCTGATCAAATCGATGCTGACATCTACGTCAACCTTCAAGGGGATGAGCCTCTGATGGATCCAAAAGCGATCGAAAAGGCAGTGGATCTCGTCCGCTCTAGAAAATTTGAGCTCAGCACCGTGATGGTGCCTTTAAAGACACTCGAGGAGTTAGCAGATCCTTCTGTCGTTAAAGTGATTGTCGATCGACAAAGTAAAGCGATTTACTTTTCTAGGCTGCCGATCCCTTATAGCCGAGGCCCCATGCCTGAATCTGGCAGCGAACTCGTGTGTAAACGGCACGTAGGCCTCTATGTTTATACAAAATCTGCCTTAAGGCAATTTAGGAGTCTGCCTCCATCGGGGCTCGAAAAAGGCGAAGTTCTTGAGCAATTAAGGGCACTTGAGAATGGAATGGCCATGGGGGTGGCCCAAGCCGACTTTACATCAATCGGGGTGGATACAGCAGATGACCTTGAAAAAGTCAGGCAACTTCTAGTATAACTCTCCGAAATCATCAAAAAAATCGGATTTAATTCATGGCAAAACAGAAAAAGTATATTTTTGTAACAGGCGGCGTGCTTTCCAGTATTGGCAAAGGCATTAGTGCAGCCTCTATCGGCATGCTCATGGAACAGCGCGGAATCAGCGTGACTATGATTAAGATGGACCCCTACCTCAATGTAGATCCAGGGACCATGAACCCGTTTCAGCACGGCGAAGTATTTGTGCTGGATGATGGTGCTGAGACCGATCTTGATCTCGGTCATTATTCACGCTTTGTTCAAGGTGCAAAATTTTCGAGAAAGAATAGTTTCACCACGGGTCGGATTTACGACACGGTGTTGAGACGAGAGCGCGCTGGGGGCTACCTGGGCCAAACCATCCAGGTGATTCCTCATATTACGGATGAAATTAAAAGTCACATTCGAGATGCTGCTGCTGATTATGACCTTGCCATTGTTGAGGTGGGCGGCACGGTGGGTGATATTGAAAGCTTGCCATTCCTCGAGGCCATTCGACAAATGAAGGCCGAAGAAGGGGCCGGGAACGTTCTGTTCGTGCATCTCACTTTGGTGCCCTATATCGGAGCTGCTGGGGAACTGAAAACCAAGCCGACTCAACACAGCGTCAAAGAACTCCGCGAGATTGGGATTCAACCCGATATCCTTCTGTGCAGGACCGATCGAGCCTTGCCTCAAGATGTGAAAGACAAGATTGGTCTTTTTTGTAATGTCTCGGGGCGCCAAGTGTTCAGCGCAACCGACGTTAAAAATATTTACGAAGTTCCACTTCTCTTTAACCAACAAGGACTGGACGAAGAGATTGCAGAAAAACTCGGGATTTGGACCGGACGTCCTGATCTTTCTAAGTGGGCCTCCATGATCGAGCGCCTTCATCACCCTGAAACCGATATCTCGATTGGGATTGTGGGCAAGTACATTGACTGGCACGATAGCTACAAGTCGATCTCCGAAGCCCTCATTCACGGTGGAGCTGCGAATCACGTTCGCGTGAACATGGTTTACATTGATGCCGAGGAACTAGAAAAAGGGAACCAGCAAGACCTTCTCGCCTCAGTGGATGGCATCCTAGTTCCAGGTGGTTTTGGTGAACGAGGGATTGAGGGGAAAATTAAGGCCATTCATTACGCCCGCACTCACCAGGTTCCGTTCTTCGGGATTTGCCTGGGAATGCAACTCGCAGTGATCGAATTTGCGCGAAACGAATGCAAAATTTTGGACGCCAACTCGGCTGAGTTTCGCCCGAACGGTTCCTCCAATGTCATTGACCTCATGGAATCTCAAAAAGCCCATACAGACCTGGGTGGTACCATGAGATTGGGTGCTTATCCCTGTCAGCTTCTCAAGGAGTCCAAACCCGGCACGAAGACGAAAGCATTCTTGGCCTACCAGAATGAGTCCATTTCCGAGCGGCACCGTCACCGATTTGAGGTTTCAAATCAGTTCGTGCCTCAGTTGAAAGAAAAAGGACTCGTGATTTCAGGCAAGAATCTCAACTCAGAGACAGGCGAAGAGCTGGTCGAAATGGTCGAGTCCCCGGACCACCCCTGGTTCCTGGGCTGTCAGTTCCATCCTGAGTTTTTAAGTCATCCGCTGAAACCGCATCCTCTGTTTGCATCATTTGTTGATGCAGCTAAGAAATTACACCAAGAGAGATCCAAATGACCCCAATTGCCGCACCTGCCGAGATGACTCTGATTGCTGGACCCTGCGTGATCGAAGACGAGGGACTGGTCATGGAAGTAGCCCAAGAATTGAAACGGCAATTGAGTGGCATGCCCGTGCGGCTGTATTTCAAAGCCTCGTTCGATAAAGCCAACCGGACCTCGATTCGTGGTTTTCGGGGACCTGGATTAAAAAAAGGGCTCGAAATTTTGAGTCGTGTTCGGGAGCATACGGGGTTGCCAATCCTGACTGATTTTCACACCCCTGAGCAGGCGAAGCCAGTGGCAGAAGTGGTGGATTTTCTCCAGGTACCCGCATTTCTTTGCCGCCAAACCGATATGATCGTTGCAGCAGCAGAGGCGGCTTTGACTTTCAATCGACGATTGAACATTAAGAAAGGCCAGTTCCTTGCTCCTTGGGATGCAAAAAATATCGTGGAGAAGGTCAGGGAAGTCGAAACTCAAATGGTCGCTGAGGGCCAGATTAAGCAGCCCAGTTCAGATTGGTTTTGCCTGACGGAGCGCGGTGTTAGTTTCGGTTATAATACTCTAGTGGTAGATATGGTTTCATTTCAAACCATGCAGAAATTCAATGTCCCTGTGATTTATGATGCCACTCACTCGATTCAGACTCCTGGCGCTGCCCAAGGTGGCACCAGCACCGGGGGTAAGCGTGAGTACCTTGAAGTCTTGGCCCGCGCAGCGATGGCAGCCGGAGCGACCGGGCTTTTCATGGAATGCCATCCTCGCCCGTCTGAGGCAAAGAGCGATGGTCCAAACGCCTTTTACCTAGACCGAGTCGGAACTTTTGTGAAGCAACTCCTGGAGATTCGTTCTCTGGTTGCTGGCATGCCGAAACTTCTTCCTGAGACTCAAATTTAGGGGGTCCTCGTGCCTAAAAAGACGGTTGCTAAAAAGCTTTCCAAGGTGGCCCTCACCCGGCAATTGAAAAAAATCAGACTCCTGATCCTCGATGTCGATGGAGTGCTTACCGACGGCCGATTGTTTTGGATCGAAGGTCAGGGGTGGACTCGATATTTTCATGTCCACGACGGTTACGGGATTCGCTTGCTTCAGAAAGCGGGGATTCAAATTGCAGTTTTCAGCGGGAGTAAAAGCAAAGATATTCCAGAGCGGATGAAACTCCTGGGAATTTCCCACGCCTACCTCGGGAACGAAAATAAGACTGAGTCTCTGAATGACTTGGTTCGAGTTACTCAAATTCGTCCGAATGAAATGGCGTTCATGGGTGATGACCTTTTTGATATTCCCGTCCTTAAAAAAGTGGGTCTTGCCATCTCAGTTCCTCAGGCGCTTTCAGAGGTTAAAAAAACTGCACACATGATCACCAAGACCCTCGGTGGGAGTGGAGCGGTTCGCGAGGTTGCAGATCTCATTTTAAAGGTGCAGGGACACGAAGAGACGGTTTTTTCGGAAAAATTGAGCGAGGAGTCGCAACGTGGCAAATACACCCAAAACACCTGATTCTTCACAGATTGTTTTCTGGAGTCGAAATCGAGCCGCCTTCGAAGTTGAAAAAGTTTATGGCGACTCCGCTCTTCGATGGGCTTACCAAACGCGCCTAGGTAGAAAATTGACCGACTGGATCTTTTCTCAGGCTTGGGTGAGTCGTCTCTATGGTGCTTATCAATCCTCGATCCTGAGTCGAGCTAAGATCGAGCCATTCATTCAGGCATTTAACATCCCGATGAACGAGTTTGAGCCTGGACCGTTTCGGAGTTTTAATGACTTTTTTATTCGACGGTTTCAATCTGGGGCCCGAAAATTTGTTCAAATCCCAAGCGAAATGGCTGCCTTTGCAGAGGCGCGATATTTGGCATTTGAGAGCATCACTCCTGAGCAAAAATTTCCTGTGAAAGGTAAATTCCTCAGCGCCCAGGCTTTGTTAGGCGGTACCCCATGGGCAAGTCACTTTGCGGGGGGGCCATTGCTCTTAGCAAGACTCTGTCCTACGGACTATCATCGATTTCACTTTCCTGACTCAGGCAGAATCCTAGATTCCTTTCGGATTCACGGAAAGCTCCACTCAGTCAACCCTGTTGCTCTTCAGGCAGTCGACGAAGTCTTTGCGCAAAACGAGCGCCAAGTTTCTATCCTTGAAACAAAAAATTTCGGCCTTCTCGCTTATATCGAAGTCGGCGCCCTCTGCGTAGGTAAGATTGTCCAATCCCACTCTCCTCAAAAATCTCAATTTGAGCGAGGAGACGAAAAGGGGTATTTCCTCTTTGGCGGCTCTACCGTAATTGTACTGGGAGAACCTGGCAAATGGAAACCCAGCGTTGATCTTTTAGAGAACACTCGTCAGAGTCGTGAAGTTCTGGTGCAGTTGGGCGAGCAAGTTGCTAGAAGCACTTCCCTGAGTTAAGTCAGCGATTGAGATCTCAGCTCCCGGAAATAGGTTCCTACCTGGGCAAGTGAAATCGATTTAGACCCATGAGCTGGGGGAGTCGTAAGAGTGCTTTCTCAAAGTTGAGTACTCGGATGTGATCCAAAGTATATTCTTGATCACCACTATACAAAAAGAAGCACTGCGCCTCAGGATAGTCCTCACTGAACAACTTTAGACCAGCCAAATCCTGGTGTCTGAGGATCGGTGCTCGTTTGATCTCAAATGCAAAGAGCCCAGCCTCGCCATAGCTGACAAAATCCACTTCAGTTTGCTGGGCGGTCCGCCAATAGAACAGCTTCTGGTCCCAGCCCACCCACTCACTGAGGGCACGATAGTGCTGAAAGAAAAGCGTCTCCAGCGCAGCTCCATCGATTTCCTCGGGACTGTCTAGTGGTCCTTTGGGGCGTAAGGCGCGATATACGCCCGTGTCGAAAAGAAAAAACTTAGGATGAGCGGCAAGTCGCCTTTTTGCCCGCTTTGAAAAAATCGGAAGCTTTTGGGCAAGGAGCAGATCCTCCAAAATCTCAACGTAGGATCCGATGAGTTTTGCGCCGACACCGACATCTGACGCGATCGAGGCTAGAGTAATGGGCTGAGCCTGAGAAAAGCTTGAGATCTCCAAAAATCGAGCAAACTGCTCGAGATTGCGAGTCAGGCCTTCTGCTAGCACCTCCTCTTTGAGATAGGTATAGATGTAAGTCGAGAGGTATTCTTTGGGATCTTCGAGGTTCCAGACAGTAGGCAAGAGGCCGTACCGGAGAGCCTTAGAGAGATCCCAGTCGGCTTCTAGCTCCCAGCAGGTGAGGGGATAAAAATATCGCTGAAATGCCCGGCCTGCGAGTAAATTAGCTCCACCTCGTCGCAACTTGCGAGCACTGGAGCCGGTGAGGATGAATGTCATTTTCTCTTCCTCAATCAAGCGGTGCACTTCATCCAGTAGTGCTGGGATTTTTTGGACCTCATCGATGATGACAGGCTCACCTCGATTAGGGCCGACCATGCCTTTGAGGCGACTCGGTGATCCAAGCAGTAGGCGTGCCGATTCAGAATTGAGTAGATCCAGCCGGGTTGAGTCTGGATAAGTCGCTCGCAACCAAGTCGTTTTGCCTGTGCCACGCGGTCCAAATAGAAAAAAGCTCTGATTTTTCAGTAAGTTATAAAAACGAGAGTACATATCTCTATTTTACATGTAATTCGGAGTTTTAGTAGCTGAATTTCACCCTATGAAAGGAGGCTCGTGCTCCACTCACTGAACGACTTGATAAAAAAGAAAAAGCCCAACACTTTTTAGTTCAGCGTTGGGCTAATCGTGATTCTTGTAGCTCAATCCAGAGTTAAGTCAGCTTTCCTTACCCATTTAACTGAAGGCTTGCGCTTCTCGGCAGCGCAATCTTTCAAAAAGAGATTGATCAACACCTGATAAGCAATGCCGCTTTCAGCGGCAAGTCGTTTAAAGTAATCCACTGTTTCTTCATCAAGACGAATAGTGACCTGTCTCTTTAATCTTTTAGCGTAAGGATTCTTAACTGAATTTGAAAAATCGTATGACTTTCTCATTTTTTGTATGATGCTTTTTGATGTTTCTACGATTCTTGTTTTCGTCCCACTCAAATTGAAGAGGTTTCTGACTGCGCACGAACCAAAGTGTACTATAATTATAAGAGCAATACAACTCGCTTCAAGAATGACACGCTGTTTCGTCGCGTTGCCTCATAAGGATTTCATGGGGGACGGAGCTCAATTTGGCCCCGTTAGTGGGCGGCATCGAGGCAGAAATGCGGGTCCATTTTTACGATGAATGGACCAAGCACATCACCACTCCTCAATGGTACATCGACCTTGATAACACCCCTGAGGGACGCCAAAGAGCGTATCGAGCTCTATTTCGGAAGTACCTTGAGCAAACTACCGTGAGCTGGACTCAGTTTTTAAGCCACTTCATTGGTGATGCCCTGTGGGTAAGGAAAATGGAAACTAGTCTGAAAGAACAATTGTGCGCCAGAGTATTAGCCAGCGCTCGTGCTTCTCCGGCCTAAGCAGGTTTACTTCACTGTTCAAATCACTTCCGATTTTCTCAGTTTCGCCCTGGGTAGGGTCGAAGTGTTTCTACAAATCCAGAATACCGACTGATTTCTAGGTCATTTTTAAGGAAAAATCACAAACTACGCGTTTACTGATGCCATGTGCGGAGAGCAGGACAGGTATTCCGTCTCATTACGCATCAATCACGTCCGAGAGATTCAAAGGCACCACCCGCAATTCGCCTCATTAGCTTAAGTGCCGAATTTAGATGAAAAACTGGCTCCGTCCCCAATCCGCATTATTCCATAGCTGCTGGTCAGCCCCCGCGGTAGCGAGTGAAAAACTGGCTCCGTCCCCAATCCGCACTTCTCCGACGTCGATTAGGTGAGGCGCCTGAGAAAAACAGAAAAGCCCAACGCTGATCAACTCAACGTTGGACTAGTCGTCGTTTGGGTAGCTCAATCTAGAGTTAAGTCAGAAACTGAGACTTTAGCTCCTGAAAATAGATTTAGCTATTTGGGCACGAGAAGTTGATCTCTGGATAGCCTTGATAATGCTCTAAAGCGGTCCTGATATTATTCCATAGCTGCTGATCAGCTCCTGGAGCATTAAATGTGGTGTTGGTCCAGTTTCCAGCTTGCGAGCCTAGCGCGCAGCCCCACGACTCACCCTCTTGGAATCCAACCTGCGTTGCAACCTGCGTTGGCACTTGGCTACTTGAAGCCTCCTGATGAGCTGCTTGAGCGTCTGTCTGGTAACTTGTTGTAGGCGGTTGAATAATTGCCTGACTTGCATTAAAGCAATCCTCCTCTTCCAGATTAAGATTCCCTGTTAAAGACGCTTTCAAACAACCGCTGCCAATATTGAATCCAAAATTACTGGATGAATTGTTGATGAGATCAGCCTTTAATCCGGCGATTACCCCACTACTATAAGTTTGCTGGGGGGTAGCACTAGTGTTGGTCCAGTTATCGTTCTGGCGTTGTGCAAATACAAAATTTGAAGCGGTCTGGTTCATGGCGCCTATATTGAAATAATCGTAACTACTTCCAGTGTCAGTTCCGCTACCGCTGCTAAGAGTAGCAATAGTTTTGACTCCGCTCCAACCTCCCATTCCTATATCGCCCGATGCTACGCTGCGACTGGTGGATGTGCTACCGATAGCTGAGACGCTCATAAGTGAAAGGTGATTAGCAGTGCTTCCCGTGGAATCATAATCGGCCTGAGCGGATAGGTAAAAATTTTGAGTGAATGGACCAGTACTACTCGGTGATTGACAGCCATACATTTTTACAGATGTGACGTTGTTTGAACTATTCCTGACGACTTGGATCTTAGTTCTTAGATTCAAAGGCACCGCAGCGTTGTTATTATCTGTGAATTGTCCAGTCATGGAGGTGTAACCAAAGGTCGAATTAGTTCCACTATCTAACTTATTTGCGTCTGTCATCATGCCAATGGATATGAGACTATTAGTCTGATTATTTAATCCCTGAAGGGTCCGAGCAAGTCCTTTCCCGGCATGACAGAGTCCTAGGGATTTGCTGCCGGCTGTGTACCCTGTGCCAGTATAAGCATCCTTGAGGTGGAACAGGTCAAGACCCGCAGCAGCACTGCCCCCTGTACCTGTCCTTGCTGTGTTTGCTATCTTGGCCCCTCCTTTGAGAGCCACTCTGGCCGACCCTGCTGCTCCTTGCACAGGATCAGTGACCTTTGGAAGATCCATGATCCTGCTGAAACCACTTTTGTTTCCAGTTCCTGCTCCGTTTTCTGCTGCCTTTGTGCACCCATTCAGCGCACCTGCAGCTGTCAGTGACACCATCACGATGGCGACTGTACCGTTCGAAGCTACTCCCTGGCTTTTCTTTTTACTGGCTGACTTCATAAGTTCTTCTTTCTGATTTGACACATTTTAAAATCCAACATCGTAGGTATCGGACATTGGATTAAGATAGTTAAATTATTTATCTACCTAATAAGTATATTAAGTTTTATATTGAAAAAAAAGTGAGTCTGACGCGACGCAGTCGTTTAAATTTAAAAATGGTAAATTGATTCATGATTCTGAAGGGTTGTCAGTTCTTGAATGGAGAGGTATCCTTGCGTGATGACACACTCGATTGAGATCAAAAACTTTGATGACTATCTCCGCGTTTATGCCTTTTCGCTCGAAAATAACGAACAATTCTGGAGCGAGGTGGCAAATACTCGGATTTCCTGGCGGAAAACCTGGGACCAGGTATCCCAATGCGATTATCACACCGGGAAAATTTCTTGGTATCTGGGAGCTGAACTCAACGTTGCTGAAAACTGCGTTGATCGCCACATTCAAGCGGGTCGGGGGAATAAAAAAGCCCTGATCTGGGTCGGTAACGAGGTTGGCGAGGAAAAAATCTATACTTACCAACAAGTTTACGAGGAAGTTTGCAGAGTTGCACATGCTTTGGAGTCGCTTGGGATTAAAAAAGGCGATCGAGTGGGGATCTACCTTCCTAATATTCCAGAGCTTGCTTTTAGCATGCTGGCTTGTGCTCGAATTGGGGCGATTCATAGCGTGATCTTTGGTGGGTTCTCTGCGCACTCCATTCAGAGTCGAATGAATGACTGTGGCGCCAAGCTCATCATTACCTCCAATGGAGTTTACCGGGGTGATAAATGGATCGACCTCAAGTCAAACGTCGATGAGGCGCTCACCAGCGGGTGTCCGACGATCGAAAAGGTTTTAGTGGTTCCGCACCGTTCGCAGCCAAAGTGGGAGCTTCAACCTCTCGATTTGAATTGGAACGAGGTGGTCAAGCCGTTCACGCCCCACATTGCGCCGAGCCACTCTTCCGAAGATCCGCTTTTCATTCTCTACACCTCAGGGAGTACGGGAAAGCCCAAGGGTGTTTTGCATACGATGGGCGGGTACATCGTGTATACCTCTTACAGTCACCAATTGGTTTTTCAACCCCAAGAAAAAGACGTTTATTTTTGTACTGCTGATCTCGGCTGGATCACCGGACATTCCTATTTACTCTACGGACCATTGGCTAACGGGGTGACGACCGTGATGTATGAGGGTGTTCCCCAGCATCCGACCCCTAGCCGCCTTTGGGAAATTACGGACCAACATTCGGTGAATATTTTTTACACCGCACCTACAGCGATTCGTATCTTGGCTAGCCTAGGTGATGCACCTGTGGTTAAAACCTCCCGTAAATCCCTCAGGACCTTGGGTACCGTGGGTGAGCCCATCAATCCTGAGGCATGGCGCTGGTACTCCTCCGTTGTGGGTGAAGATCGCTGTCCGATTGTGGATACTTGGTGGCAGACGGAAACGGGGGGGATTCTCATCTCGCCTCTCTCTGGCATCACACCTACTCAGCCTGGCAGTGCAACCTTGCCGCTGCCAGGAATCGAGCCTAAGATTTTCACTGAGGCGGGTAAAACCCTCGAGGGAGAGGGTCAAGGTGCTCTCGTGATCGCCCGCTCGTGGCCCGGTCAGATGCGCGGTGTTTATGGTGATTCTGAAAAGTTTTTTGACACCTACCTTAAGCAATACCCTGAGCACTACTTCACCGGTGATGGAGCCAAGAGAGATGCCGCGAACTATTACTGGATCTTGGGACGCATGGACGACGTGATTAAAATCTCAGGCCATCGTTTAGGCACCGCAGAGATTGAGTCTGCTTGTATCATTCACTCAGACGTCGTCGAGTCCGCTGCGATCGGCGTTCATGATGACCTCACTGGAGAGTCCTTGCATCTTTTTGTCGTTCTCAAGTCGAATGTTGCGAAAACCCCTGAGATCTCCAAAGGTCTGATTCAGCTCATTCGTAAAGAAGTCGGAGCCCTCGCTACACCGAAGAAAATTCATTTCGTACCCGGTCTCCCAAAAACTCGGAGCGGCAAAATCATGCGCCGAATTCTTAAGAAACTTGCTGTGCGTGAGTTCAACGACCTCGGCGATACCAGTACTCTCGCTGAACCTGGTGTAGTCGAGTTGATTAAACAAGCTGTAATGGGGGAGAACTGAAGTTTTAGAGGCCAATAGCTGCGTTGGAAAACCTACGATCTGGTAAACAAAAATTGAATTTGAGCATTTTTTTGAGTAAAGTCAGGTGTGCGAAAAAAAATTAAACTGGCAATTTTGGCATTATTTACGGTTCTTACCTCGAGTTCTTACGCAGAGTCATCCGATCGCGTACTATTTTTTCCAGGCTCGTTTTCGCCGCCCCATCGGGCCCATTTCGAACTTTTGAAAACTGCTTTGCGCACTTACCCAAGGAGCGAAGTGGTTGTGATTTTTAACAATCAGATCAGGGACCAGATTGATCCAGAGATCGCGCGTGAAATCTGGAGTCATTACTACTTCAGAGTATTGTCTGAAGAGTTTCCCAATAGTCAGTTTTTGGTTGAAAGCGCTCATGACCAAGATCCGCACTTTGCTGCTATTTGGAAATTTAAAAAGGACTCTCGATACAAAAATGCAATTATTATTGCAGGAGAAGATCGAAAGGAATATTCAAGAAAGTTGGATGAACCCAAGTGGAGAAGTGTGCTCGCCCCGTTGGAGAAGGAAGGGCGTTTCATTTCCTATTGGGTCACTCAGCGCGACCAAGAGGCGCCTGATGCGATTTCAGCGACGCGACTGAGGGAGTGCCTTCGCGGTTCCATACGGGGTAACGAGGTAGATCAAGGGCTTCTGCGCGAGTGCCGACGGTTTTTTCCAACTGAACTGAGTGATTCTCTATTTTTGGAGGCAGCGAGCTGGGTGGCGAACAGAATGATGATGAATATGAGCGCCAAGGAAAGTGGTGCATTGCGCGACTTCCGGTAGGCGCGCTATTGCCTGACTAAATGTGTTTTTTCTGAAAGGTGGCGCATTTCTAAAAAAGCCCACGCCCATCCATTGGTCCAAAAAAATCTGTTAGAATAAAATTTGGAGGGTTTCATATGGGAGAACCGGCTAAAAAATTTGCAACCTACGACGATCTACTCTCAGTACCGGAGAACTTGGTGGCCGAGATTATTACCGGGGAGCTGATTACTTCACCTCGTCCAACAGCAGAACACAGTCATGCGTCATCGAGTTTAGGTGACGAAATTGTTAGTCCTTTTCAAAAAGGGAAGGGTGGTCCAGGTGGATGGTGGATTTTAGATGAACCAGAAATTCACCTGAGTGGTGACATCGTTGTTCCTGACCTTGCGGGTTGGAGACTGGATATTCACCCGAGTATCAAAGGGAGAAAAAAGTACCACGAGGTTGCTCCTCAATGGGTTTGTGAGGTCTTGTCACCCAGTACTGCAAGGACTGATCGCATAAAAAAAATGCCGATCTATCTTAGAGAAAAGGTAGATCATGTTTGGTTAATCGATCCAATCATGAAAACACTCGAAGTCTTTCAGCGAAACGAAAGTCAGTGGATTCTTCTTAATTCGTATGTAGGCCATGAATTGATTCGTGCGGCACCATTTGATGCCGCCGCAATTGATCTGGGCTCTCTCTGGTTGGACTGATTTTGAGCCGAGGTGGTTCGCCGCCTAAAACGTCGTGCCGTTGCAATCGGGAAGGGGTGCTTCGGCCAGTAGGCCAGCGTCCTCCTGGCAGTCTGCAAAATCTTTGGCTGGATCTGTGTTGATGGTGGCTTGGGGTGATGGGAGCGGCGTGAACTCAGTTCTTCCGGAGGGGAGTTTGCAGTCCCAGGCACTGTCGTCTGCAGTGGAAAATACGACATTCGGCGGACTGGTGGGCGGCATAGCAGATACAGTTTGGTTTGCTTGCTGAAGGTAGTCTGCAAATCCGGTATTAGGCTCGGGTGTAAAAGTGTTTAGCGTTTCTCCGTTCCAGCAGTTGAAAAAAGTGGCGTCTGAGGGTGTGCTCTCGTAGGCGCAACCACTCCCAATTGAAAAGAGATGAGATTTTCCGCTCGAAGGGAGGGCTTGAAAGAGTGCTGCGTTCTTTTCGGTCGCAGTGGCACTGATGAATTTTACCTCTCCAGGTGTGAATTGGAGCTGGTCTACTTGCCAGTACGAAATCGTATCCACTTCGTTCAGAGTTGAGCCTTGTTCAAATTGAGAAATGATTGTTTTCTGTCCGGTCCAATTTCCAGAACCGTTTAGGCTTCCCTGAGTCTCGATGGCACTCCTGTAAAAGTTTGAAGTCGCCTGGTGGCTGGAAGGATCTTGTAGGTTTTGCCGCACGACGCCGCGAACTAGGGCGTCTGTCGGTGCAGTCCCTGAGTAATTGATCCGTTTCGAAAGGAATCCTTTTTGTGACCCTCCCGAGCAGTTCCAGAGTCTGAGTTCTTTAATTGAGGCTTGGTCGTCCGTTAGTGTTACTTTTAATTTATAAGTGGTGGCCTCATTGACTGACCGGGCAAGCGGCAAATAGGCGAAGTAAAGCTCTCCCGTGATTGTGTTGGGTAACATTCCGTATTTTTGCCAATTTTTGAGGTTGCAGGCTTCGTAGTCGAGATAGGCTGCTGCCTTTAGATCACGTAGTATTCTAGAACTCGTCTGACAGAGAACTCCTGAGTGATTGCCACCCGAGTTTGAGTTCGAAGAGGGATCCCACTTATAAATGGAACCCATCATGGCGAGTTCAGTGCCATTGTGTGCAGCGTTAGCTGCTTCTGTGTGAGTTGTCGTCGAACGGCTGGATATCTTTGAGTTGGGCAGAGGGGTAGCTAGGTTTTCAGCGATATCGGGTAAGTGAGAGAGGTTGGGTCTAGAGCTTCCTGTGTTGATCTGGGGAGATGGGAGTTTTAGGTTTGAACAGCTCGTGGGTAATAACAGAGCCAGCGCGGCTCCGACTAGGGTTAACGGGCGCAAGGCTTGATCTAAGTTCCGAGTGAAGGGATTCATATCTTCTATTCTGAAGCTATTACTTGATAAATTCAATCAGAAATTAAGAATCTCAACGAATCAACTGGTTACTCAATGTTAAAAGTTATTTACATAGGAGTGCGATATCGCAGCTCATTCAGTCTGAAATCCAGCTCTAGCAGGCTTTTTCGCTGTGTCCTCGAAGACACCCTAACTTTGACTTGAAATCCGACCCCCGTTATCGTAATTAAAGGTCCTGTTTATGATTAAGTTCAATCGAACCACAGAATACGGCCTGATGGCTCTTCGCCACATGAGCCGCAAGCAGTCCGCCGATTCATCCGAAATCACGAGTGCGAGAGAGATCTCAGATACTTACGGGCTGCCCTTTGAAATTACTGCTAAGACTTTGCTTAGGCTCAAAGATAGTGGCTTGATCCAATCTGCTCAAGGAGCCAAGGGTGGCTACACTTTGATTCGTTCTTTGAATCAAGTTTCCTTCGCAGAGTTCTTAGTTTTGATGGAGGGACAGCAATCCGTGGTGTCCTGTGCAGGTCAGACTAAGAAAGATTTAGAAGGATGTGAGTACGACACCCGGTGTGAGATCAAACACGTCATGGGTCGGTTGAACGAGAGAGTAACCCGATTTTTGTCGGGGATTCAGCTGGCTGAAATTGCGAATGAGTCTTCTGACTTAGTCCACATCAGCAGCTTTAGTGAGATGAGCAACAAAGGAAGTAGTCCATGAAATTACCGATCTATCTTGATTATCATGCCACCACGCCCGTCGATCCTGAAGTTCTTCAGGCAATGATCCCCTTTTTTACCGAGGTTTTCGGAAATGCGGCGAGCAGAAACCATGAGTATGGCTGGACTGCTGAAGCTGCTGTCGAAAAGGCCAGGCAGCAGGTTGCCAAACTGATTGGTGCAAGTGAAAAGGAAATGATTTTTACCAGCGGCGCTACTGAGGGCAACAACCTTGCAATTCAAGGGGTCGCTGAGATGTACAAGGAAAAAGGTAACCATATCATTACCTCCTGCATCGAGCATAAAGCCGTATTGGATACCTGCCACGCGCTTGAGGAAAAAGGATTTGCTGTGACCTACCTGCCAGTGGATCACTATGGGCAGGTGAGTGCTGAATCGGTTCGCAATGCAATTACCCCTCAGACTATTCTGGTTTCGATCATGGCTGCCAATAACGAGATTGGCACCATCAATCCACTTCGCGAAATTGGAGCTGTTTGTAAAGAAAAGGGCGTGCTTTTTCACACTGATGCAGTGCAAGCCGTTGGCAAAATCCCCATGAATGTTGAGGAAATGGGAATCGACTTATTGTCCATGACTGCACATAAAATTTATGGTCCAAAAGGGATCGGTGCCCTGTACGTACGCCGAAAAAACCCACGCGTACGCCTCGCTGCGATCGTGCATGGCGGGGGTCACGAGCGTGGGATGCGTTCGGGCACTCTGAATGTTCCTGGAATTGTGGGTTTTGGAAAAGCGATTGAAGTTGCGGGCCGTGTCATGAGCGATGAAAGCTCACGTATCAAACGTCTCCGCGACTTGCTCTGGGATCGAATTCGCTCTGAATTAGACGAGGTTTTCCTGAATGGACATCCTACAGAGCATCTCCCTGGTAACTTAAACGTGAGCTTCGCCTACGTCGAGGGAGAGTCCTTGATGATGGGAATGAAAGAGCTCGCTGTATCGAGCGGGTCTGCTTGTACTTCGGCAAGTCTTGAACCTTCATATGTTCTGAAAAATATTGGCGTGGGCGAAGATTTGGCTCATACCAGTATTCGATTTGGATTGGGTCGATTCACTACCGAAGAGGAAGTCGACTTCGCTGCTGAGAAAGTGATTAGCACGGTTAGAAAACTCAGAGATCTTTCGCCTCTTTACGAAATGGCAAAAGAGGGAATTGATCTCAAATCTGTGAACTGGACAGGGCACTAGACCCACTCGTTGAATAAGGAGACTGATTATGGCCTATAATACAAAAGTAATCGATCATTACGAAAATCCCCGAAACGTGGGTTCTTTGGACAAGAACTCTAAAAACGTTGGAACCGGCTTGGTCGGCGCACCGGAGTGTGGTGACGTGATGAAGCTCCAGATCGAAATCGACGAAAAAACTCACGTCATCAAGGATGCTAAATTTAAGACCTTTGGTTGCGGGAGTGCAATTGCGAGTTCATCACTGGCTACCGAATGGGTCAAAGGCAAGACCATTGAGCAGGCGCTGGCGATTAAGAACACTGAAATTGTGAAGGAACTTTCTCTTCCTCCGATTAAGATTCACTGTTCGGTTTTGGCAGAAGACGCCATTAAAGCCGCCATTCAAGATTACGTGAAGAAGCACGAAGGAGAGGAGAAGACTGCATGAGCGAGATCCAAATTACAGAAAAGGCAGTGAGCGAAATCAAACGCATTCAGTCGAGCGATGCTACAGCAACGAACTCGATGTTGCGTGTGATGGTCGTGGGCGGTGGTTGTTCTGGGATGAGTTATAAACTCGGATTTGACAACCAACCTGCTGCCGCAAATGACAAGGTATTTGAGAAGGACGGCATCAAGGTGGTTTGCGATGCTAAGTCGTTTCTTTTTATCTCGGGCACTGAGCTTGATTTTACCGATGGTTTGAATGGGACTGGTTTTGTCTTTAATAATCCCAACGCAAAACGCACCTGTGGATGTGGAAACAGTTTCTCAGCCTAATCAGAGTTCTTGCTCGGAATGCGGACGAAAGCTGGAAGGCTATTTAGCCAATCATCTTTGTTCAACATGCCAAGCTCCTCAGCCCCTCAGAGAAGGGGAGTCCTATTTTCACGCCTTTGATTTGCCAATGAAGTTTGGACTGGATGTAGCCCTGGTTCAAAAGCGCTTTTACGAGATTTCGCGAGAGTTGCATCCAGATCGATTTGTATCGTCGTCTGTTGATTATCGGGCTAGATCGATGGCTCGGATGAGCTTTCTAAATCAGGCCTTTCAAGCCTTGAGAAATTCTTCAGCTTTGCGGGAGTATATCCTCAAGCTCCATGGCTTGCGCGCCTCGGGTATTGAAATGAGAGCTGAGGGGCGTCAGCTGCAAAAAGCTGCTATGCCGATTGAACTTGCAGAGTCCTGGTTTGAGCTTCAGGAAGCAGTCCTTGATGATCCTGGCCAAGCTGGTGTCAGAGTGATTGAGTTCGAAGCTGAACTCGCTCGACTCAAAACTCAGGGTGAAATTCGCTTGAAAGCTTTAGAAGCTCAGTTTGATCGACTCCCAAAAGATGCTGAGACCGAAATCCTCGCGATTTTGAGTCAGATGGATGTAGAACTTCAGCGCCAAAATTATTTTAGATCGATTGAAAAAGACGTAGAACGGATGAAAAGAAATGTCAGTTCAGTTTGAATCCAGTCAGAAAAAGGGTCCGATCGTAGGGATTGATCTTGGAACCACGAATAGCTTAGTGGCCATTGTTGAAAATGGTGTCCCCCGAGTATTAAGGGCAAAAGACGGTCAGTCTTTGATCCCTTCTGTGGTGTCCTTCGCGGATCAAAAGCACCCCGTGGTTGGCTCAGAAGCGAAGCGCAACAAAGTCATGGATGCCCAACATACCGTATTTTCTGCAAAGAGATTGCTGGGCCGTGGGTTTGAGGACCTTAAGCCTATTTTGAGCTCCTTGCCTTATTCGTTGGTTGAAGATTCCGCTGCTGGTCTGGTGAAAGTCCAAGTGGGTGAAGGCAGGTATTCTGCAGTTGAGATTTCGGCGCTGATTTTGCGTGAAGTTAAAAAGAGGGCAGAAGAAGCCCTCAATTGCCCAGTCACTCAAGCCGTACTTACTGTTCCTGCTTACTTCAACGATGCTCAGCGGCAAGCGACCCGAACTGCAGGGCGCTTAGCAGGCCTGGATGTACTTAGAATTGTGAACGAACCGACCGCAGCTTCCCTGGCCTACGGTTTGGACAAAAAGCGTCAGGGGCTGATCGCTGTTTATGATCTCGGGGGTGGGACTTTTGATGTCTCAATTCTCAAGCTCCAGGATGGGATTTTTGAGGTTTTGGCAACTCAAGGAGACACCCAGCTCGGGGGCGACGATTTAGACCAGGCCGTAGCTTCAGTCGCAGCTTTAGAGATTTCCAAAGTTTTTGGCATAGATATCTATGCAGATGTTCAACTCCACGCTTCTCTTTTAGAGGCAGCTGAGTCAGTTAAAGTTGCCCTTTCAACTCAGGCTGAAGCTGTTTTGGAGCTTAAATTGGGCGATCAAGTTTACAGCAGGGCTTGGACCCAGTCTGAGTTTGAGGCTCTCGTCAGGCCTATCTTAGACCGAACGGAGGAGCCTTGCTTGAGAGCACTTCAGGATGCTGGATTGAAGCCCAGCGAGTTGTCTGACGTTGTGCTCGTCGGCGGTCCTTCTCGACTTAAGATTGTCCAAGATACGGCTCGGAAAATTTTCGGCAAAGAGCCCAATGCCTCAGTCCATCCGGACGAAGTCGTTGCGGAGGGCGCGGCGATTCAGGCTGATATCTTGGCTGGGAATAATCGTGATCTCCTGCTTCTTGATGTCGTTCCATTGTCCCTGGGTCTTGAGACCTACGGCGGATTGATGTCTACCTTGATTCATCGAAATACTCGCATTCCTACCGTGGCTCGTGAAGTGTATACGACCTTCGTGGAGAACCAAACTGCCGTAGATATTCACGTTCTTCAAGGAGAACGAGAGCGGGTCGAAGAAAATCGGAGCTTGGCTCGTTTCAAATTAGGCGGCATTCAGCCGGCCTCTGCAGGGATTCCGCGGGTTGAGGTGACTTTTTTAATCGATGCTGATGGAATTCTTCAAGTGGCGGCTAAAGATCTGAGAACCGGGCAAGAGCAGTCGGTCGAAGTGCGACCTACCCATGGTTTAACTGATTCTGAAGTTGAAAAGATGCTGATCAATAGTTTAGAAAATGTTGAGGCCGATGAAGCCTATAAAAAATTAGTTGAAGCTCGAAACAAAGGTGAGCCAGTCGTTCGAGCCGTGGAGAAAAGCTGGGAGCAAGCTCAGGCTTTGCTCCCTCCTGAGGAGTACCAAGAAGTGCAGAATAAGCTTGAGGCCCTTCGTACTGCTTTGAAAGGGGAGGCGGTAGCTGCTATCTATGATGCCACCTCAGACTTGAATCGTGTCACGGTTCGCTTAGCTGAGTTATTGATTCGGGATTCACTCAAAGAAATGAGATAGACTATGCCAAAAGTAACGTTTATGCCGATGAATACGACCTTCGAAGCCAAGAAGGACCAAAGCATCTTAGATATTGCCCTCGATCATCATGTTCCACTTCAGCATGCGTGCGGTGGATTTTGTGCCTGCACCACGTGTCATATTATTGTCAAAAGTGGCGCATCTGCCCTGTCCCCTATGGAAGACGAGGAGCAGGAGCGGCTTGAGAGAATGGGGATTCTGGACGACTATTCTCGGTTAAGCTGCCAGTCTAAAGTTCATGGAGATGTAGTTGTCGAAGTCGTGAATATCGATGATCATTAAGGAATGATATCGAACTTCCGACGGATTTCGTGGGCTCATCAGTTAGGCGCAGGATTGGGTCTACTTTGGACCATAAGCCTTTTGAGCTGTTTCTCTCAAGTCAAAGCGGCCCCCGCTCCTGTTCCGAAGGGTCGGAACTCAAAAATGGCTCTGCGAGAACCGAGTGAGTACGTTGGGAGAAAGTTCTCGTTCCGGATCCGAGGCGAGCCCGAAACTCTCGATTGGAATCGGGCTCATACCCCAGTCGAGGCAGCTCTGCTGATGAACCTCATGGAGGGCTTGGTCTCGATTGATAGTCAGCTCAGGGTCACTCCAGCCTTGGCCGAGAGTTGGCGGCTTTCGTCGGATCACAAGACTTATACCTTTAAACTTCGACCCGGTGTTTTCTGGTCCGATGGCGTTGAGCTGAAGGCGAAAGATTTCGTTTACAGCTGGAAACGGTTGCTTTCACCCCTGACCGCTGCAGCCTACTCTTATTTTCTTTTTGATATCGATGGGGCCCATGAATTTCATGACGGTAGATATCAGAGCTTTGAGCAGGTGGGAGTCAAAGCCCTCGATGATCATACTCTCGAAGTTCGGCTGGTTAAACCCTTAGCTCACTGGATTACAATCCCAGCCTTTTGGGTGACCTTTCCTATGCGACAGGACGTGGTTGAGTCCAATGGAATTGGATGGGACACTCCTGGACGGATGGTGAACCTCGGACCTTATTCTCTCGTGGCACACGAGTTCGGTTCAAAAATCGTGCTGAAGGCTAATCCTCGCTACTACGGCGAGCACGGAAATGTCGATACCGTGATTGCTGAAATGATCAGTGACGATTCAGAAGCTTTGGTCAAGTTTCAAGCAGGACGGCTTGATTTTCTCACTGATATTTCTAGCATTGAATTAAAAAAATCAAAAAAAAGTACAGACTTTAAGACCTTTAGTCTTCTCAAAACCGCCTACCTAGGATTTGCCATCGATAAGTACCCCCTCTCTGATCTCAAGTTGAGAAAGGCAATTGCCATGTCTCTCGATCGAAGTCAGTTAGGTGGGTTGAAAAAGGCAGCGACGTCCTATGTGCCTCCAGGGATGCTGGGATATTCTCAAGACATAGGTATCAAATTTGATCCTACCCAAGCCCGTAAGCTTCTCCAATCTTCTGGGCTTGATTTGTCTCGCTCACTGAATATTGAATATAGTCTCCCTAATTGGGATAAGGCTATGGACACTGCTCGTTGGATTCAAGATCAGCTCAAAAAGAATTTGGGCATCATGGTTACGCTTAATCCGCAGGAGAATAAAACGTTTCGCAATCAACTTGCACTCCACGAAGCTCCACTTTTTTACGCAACTTGGACGGCTGACTATCCTGATCCAGATAATTTTTTATCAGTTTTTCTGAGTAACTCGGGAAATAATTTTACTGCCTGGAAAAATGACCAGTTCGATGCGTCGGTGGAAAGAGCTCGGATTGAGTTTGATCTGAAACGGAGAGAAAAGATCTATTTTGATCTCCAAAGAATGATCCAGGAGCAAAACGTAGTGATGATCCCACTTTACTATGAACCAAACTTGGCATTGGTCAGTGCTCGTGCTAAAAACGTGCAGTTGAATCCACTTGATTTTCTCTACCTGAGGAGCGTCCATGTTATCCCTTAAAAGCGAAGTTGGTAAGGATGTAGGACCGTATCAGGAGGACGTTACTGCTGATCGTATCCTCAATTTTTGTAGAGCTATCGGGGCGACTGATTCCCATCAGGCGCCTCCGACGTTTCTGACTGTTTTTAGAAAAGCGGAATTTGAGCTTTTTAATCAGCTTGGCTTTGATCTTTCGCAGGTCCTCCATGCTGAACAGGAATATGAGTATGAGGGTATTATCTTAGCCGGTGATCGGGTTGAATTTAAGACTGCCCTGACTCATGTTTTGGAAAAGCAAAGTACGAAGTCCTTTATGCAGTTTCTGACCTTCGAGACTGAATTTCATTCCGAACGAAACACGAATCGATTGCAGATTGGAAAATCAAAAACCACAGTCGTGATCCGAGGGAGTATCTAGATCATGTCCATTCAAAAAGGTCAGCAGGTCGAATTTAAATCAGATGGGCCTATTACTCGCGACCAGCTCAAAAATTACGCTCTAGCTTCTGGAGATTCTAATCCCATTCATCTCGACGAAGAAGTCGCTAAAAGAGTGGGTTTGCCAGGAATTATTGCTCATGGAATGTTGATTGCCGCTAAAATTGCCGAGCGGGCCAAAGAGTTTGTGAGTGCTGAAACTCAACTTCAGGGCTTCGAATTGGTGAAGTTTCAGAGCCGATTCAAAGCAATGACCCTTTTGGGTGATACGCCATCCTATGGCGGCGTTGTGAAAGATTTTAACGGCCAGGAGCTCGTCCTCGACCTCCAGGCTAAGAACCAGCGCGGCGAAGTGACGACTCAGGGAACTGCTCGATTCAAGAAGTGAGTCGCCGGGTTTTCAGTCTGTCGGTCTTTTGAGTTGGTTTGTTCGTTGCAGTCTCTCGAGCTAAAGAGGGATTTCCATGCTTCGTAAAAAACCCAAATCTCGAATTTCACATCTCAAAGCGCCTGGTGATCCTGAACCCGAGTATTGCAGCCCTGGCTCGATCGAGCAGCAACTGGACATGTGTGAGGAGGGTGAGCTGCGCGGAGACGAAATCGAACATCGCACCGAGGGGCTCGCCACTCCTGATGAACCCCGCACAGATGATCCTATGGAAGTTGTTGATGAAATGAACACTTACGAGATGAACTTCTCTGAGCGGGATCGGGAGGGAGATGAGATGTCCGGTGACGACCACTCGTCCGGTCTTCAAGGGGGTGAAGCAGAGTTGGAGCACCAGCGGCATATTGATTCAGGAATCCCCGGCTCGGATTATGACACATGGGTAGAATGGCCGAGTCCAGGGCCTGCGGCTCCCAGGTCGGCGGAGAGCGAGGAGATTCGAAAGACGCCCAAGACTGTGCGTCGAAAGTCAGCGCGGGGGACTAAAAAAGCGGGATAAGAGGGTTCTGACAAAACAGGAAGGGGTCTTCCTTTTTTGTCAGAAGGAAGTTATCATTAAAAAATGGCCCATACCCGAGAACGATTTCTAGGACCCCTGATTGAGAAGGCTTTAAAGTTCAGTTCGATTGTAGGTGTTTTTGGTCATCGTCAAACTGGCAAAACTACATTAGTGGAAAATCTAGGGGCTGAGTATGTCACCTTGGATCGCGCTCAGGATTTGAACCTAGCTGAGCAGAACCCTGAAGCTTTTATCCTAAATCGGGAACTCCCTTTTGTGATTGATGAGTGCCAGCTCGCACCGCTTCTTTTTCCTGCACTTAAAGACGCAGTCAGAATGAGGAAGTCTCCAGGTCAGTATTTGTTGACAGGCTCTGTTCGATTTACTAGTCGCAAAGTGATTCGTGAATCTCTGACTGGAAGATTATTTCAGCTTGAACTTCTGCCTTTGACACTAGAGGAAGCTCAGAGTCGGCCGCTTTCCGACGCCCTGATTCGATTCTTAAAAGCAAAAAACCTGAAAAGTTGGCAGGCCCCTGATAAAAATCCTAGTCGCTTGAATGAACTGCTTCGCCATTTTGAAGTCGGTGGGCTACCAGGCATTTGCTTCCACCGCGAGCCCGCGATTCGCGCAGGGAAGCTTGCATCTCACACGGATACCTTGTTGCGGCGAGATCTCCGTCTTGTTTGTGAGACTACTCTTCCAGCTTCGGTCGTCCAGTCAGTTCTAACAGAATTGGCTTTAGGTCAGGGAATGCCACTTGAGTTAGCAACTCTATCCAGGCGTGTTCGGGTATCAGTAAAAACCTTGCCGTATTTGATCGAAGCGTTTGAGGCGCTTTTTTTGGTTCGAATTCTTGAGTGTCGTGGGGGATCAAAAAAGCCCATTCTATTCTTTGAAGACTCCGGTCTTGCTCACTACTTTTCTAAGGGCAGAGTTCCTGAAAGTAGCTTTGCACTTAGACTGGCGTTTTCCCATTTTTTTCCACAGTTCCACTATAGACCTGAACTTGTTTCCCAGTCGTTCTGTTACCGAACTCGTGGCGGCGCAGAGGTGCCGCTAGCTTTTGACACGCAAATGGGTATTTTGGGGGTGATTCCAACCTGGTTTGACACCCCTACTCCTGCTTTATTAGCTAGCGCACGGAGTTTTCAGAAGACCTTTCCTGGATCTAAAGTTTTGATTCTGGGTCAGTGGAGCAGGAGAGGTGAGTTGGCTCCCAATGTCTGGGTCGATCATTGGAGTGCTTGGGTAGGATGACTCCTAGCCTCGCCCTAACAGATCTCGATCCATGACCGTTTTACGTCCATGAGCATTGGCGCTTGTGATTGCCTGATCGGCAAAGTCCCGGACCTTTTTGGACAAAACCTCCATAACCGCGTCCGAAGTGCTCATTCCGGATTGGTCACGGATGTATTTTTTAACCTTGGAGACCACCACGAGGACCTCGTCTTCTGATCCGGTCAAAAACTCAGGCTGAGGAAGTTGCTGGGTTTGATTTGATGGGGTGTTTGAAACCAGCTTTACTGTCGCGCTCTGATGGGTTGAGACTCTTGGAGTCTGGGTTGCTGCTGCCTGCGCCGGGGCCCTTTTTTCAAAAGCCCCTGCATCGCGGTGGTTCATCACGGGGATGTGCGCGTCAAAACACCGTAGGTCGCAAAAAACTAAGTCAGTGCGGACTCGGTTACAGGTGGACACACTACAAATCCAATATTTTTGCCCAAACGAGATCAGTTTTTTACAGGTTGTGCATTTGCGCCAATAGGTGGGTTGATTCATATTAAAAACAGTATATCTGGATGTTGGAGTATTTCAAAGATCTCTGAAGAGCGAGAGTAAATCCTCTCTTGAAAGAGAGTTGGCACCGAGGGTGCCTTCAAGGACTTGGGTTGCAAGCTGGCTCTTAGACTTTTGCAGTTCAAGGATTTTCTCTTCGATTGTGTTTTGAGCGATCAGCCGATGCACGAGAACAGGATTGGTTTGGCCGATTCGATGGGCGCGGTCTGTGGCTTGTTCTTCTACTGATGGGTTCCACCAAGGATCCATAATAAATACGTGATCCGCCGCAGTCAGCGTGAGTCCCATACCACCCGCTTTCAGTGAAATGAGCATGACAGTAGGACCGTTCGGATCTTGAAATTCTGAAATGATTTTTTCACGATTTTGAGTAGATCCATCAAGTCGAATCCAAGAAATAGATTTCTTCTTAAATCCCTTTTCAATCAGATCGAGGTAGGACGTCCATTGTGAAAAGACCAGTGATCGGTGCCCCAGATTGATGGATGTTTCCAAAGTCTCAAGGAGTAAGTCCAGCTTTGAAGACGACGGCAGTGAGGCTGCTTGGCCCGGAATCAGAGCGGGATGACAGCACGCCTGTCGTAATCGCAAGAGTAATTCGAGAGCTGCAATGACGGACCCTCCTTGTTCGAGCTTTTTGATGACCTCCTGTCGTGTGGAGGCAAGAAGAGCCGAGTAAAGCTCACGCTCCTCAGTGCTCAGTTCACAATACAAGATTGTTTGGGTCTTAGGTGGGAGTTCAGGAGCGACATCCCGTTTGAGTCGTCTCAAGATAAAGGGTTTAATTTTTTTCTGGAGCTCTTGCCCGGCTGATCTTTGGCCATTAGAAATGGCTTGGGAGAAGTTTTCTCTAAAATCCTCAAGGGAACCTAAAAGGCCTGGATTGAGAAAGTGGAATTGACTCCAAAGGTCCTCTAAGCGGTTCTCAATCGGAGTGCCACTCAGTGCGATTCTGAAATCAGCTTGAAGCAGGTGAGCAGCACGAGCAGTTTGGCTTTCTGGGTTTTTAATCAATTGGGCTTCGTCCAAAATGATGGTGTCCCATTTTTCTTGCGTCAAAAGGTCTCGATCCATGCGGAGTAATGCATAACTACTCAGGATGATGTTCTTCTGTCGGTCGAGCTTGCGAGCGCCTCCGTGATAGACGCAAACAGAAAGAGACGGTCGAAACTGCCGGATCTGAGACTCCCAACTTGGAATGACACTGGTGGGAGCGATGATCAGTGTTTTTCCGCGTATCGCGCATAAAGCTTGGAGTGTTTTTCCTAAACCCATATCGTCCGCGAGCATCGCACCCAATTGCAAATCACGAAGGTAGCTCAACCAACTGACCCCTTGCTTTTGGTAGGGTCGGAGCGAACCTGCAAGATCGCTGGGGAGCGTCGACTCTGGAATTTTTTCAATCGATCTCAGTCTATCCCTGAGTTCTGCAAGTGAGGGTGGCGGCGTCAGTCCGAGATCCTCGAACGTCTGAGCGAGTTCAGGTTGTAGGTATTTTGGGAGTTTTTTGTTTAATTCTTTGAATCGGAGGAGAGATTCGATTTTTTCGCCGAATCGAGAAAGCCAATCCAGTGGAAGAGGAGCCCACCCGCCACCCAGAATGGGTAGGTAGTGCTGATTTTCCCGCCAGGCTCGAAACACCGATTGGGCGTCTACCCGAACGGCACCCCCGGTGGAGGCAGCTGAACCTGATTTGAAATAAAAATCAAATCGATCCTCGTCTCCTTCTAAGACTCCGATGAGTGACTCTCGAATCGAGAAAGCCTCAATCCCGTCGCCAGACGTTGCCCAGTTTCCTGCGGTTTTCACGCGCGAAACAAAACCTAGGGCATCCTCTCTCTCGAGTTTTGTAGGTTGCCCCACTCGAAGTTGGAGTTCGGTCTGGAGCTTCCGTCGTAATGCATCTTCGCCAGCGAGGTCGGGCAGAATAATGGGCGGTACTCCGCTTTTCGGAGTGATGCTTTCGTATTCGATTCTCGGGGTCACTACCAAAATCTGTTCAGCTCCCAAACGATTCATTTCAAGGCGAATCTTGGGTGGCACTTTCACCACTTGAGGGAGTCGCTGGGATTTGACTTCGACTGTTAATTTTTTTTGAAGTGAAGGGAGGAGTTGGGTGAATAGCGTTGCAAAATCCTGTTGTCCAAAAAATTTCCCGTCGCCCTGAAGTACTGTCCGTTCTTCAAGAGTCAGGCTCGGGATTTTGACTGCGCGAAGTGTATTTCCCTGGAGAACCGCTCCATTTTTAAACTTCCTTTGGACCGTAAGGTCATTCACTGCGCGAAGTCTAAATCCTTTTCCCTCTTCAATCACTTCGGCTTTGAGTGAGATGGGCTGTGCTGATACTTGAATTGGCTGCCCGTCTAGAAAAATAGAGGTGCATTGCGAAAGTCCTGAGATGAGTCGTGCAAGAGTGTCGGGGTCTAGGGTTCCGAGTTGATTCACTGCCCGTTGACCGATGATTCCATCAATTGCAAAATCGTCTTGAGTTACGGTTGGAAGCGGTGCCTGGATTCTTCCGGACCGGATGCCACCCACCCATCCCACGAGTGAGTCCTTAAGTGTTTCCCTGTGTTCTGGGCTCGAAACGATCCAGCGTTCAAAGATCAGAGTCGAGTCTTGCTCTTTAAAACAATATTGGACGTGGGTGGGCTTGGGAGATTCAGCTCCGGAGAGGGAGGGAGAAGACTCGCTGCGGGCAAGTTTTCCGCTCTTTAAAGCGATAATCGAGGCAACGACGTGAGCGCAGACGTCATTACGGTCGTTACAGTCACAGTACCAGTCTTCGTCCTCAGGCCAGAGAGTCACCTTGCGACTCACTGGATGATCTGGAGTGCGGACTCGAAGAGTGATCTCGGCGTCGGATCGTGAGTCTTCAAAAATCGAATCCGTCCGAGCAATAGCCACCCCTTTCGACCAAATTCCGGGGAGACAGGTTTCTTGGATGATTTCGAAGAGTTCTTGGAACTGAGGCAATTCCATAGATTTGTTAACTTAACATAAATTACTGTGGTTTTGAGCTGGGATTTCCTTTTTTGATGCAATTTTAGTTAAATTTTCTATAACTACCAGATGAACTTTTACTCTGATTCCAGTGAGTGGCGCTATTTATTTAGAAACGCAATTGATTGGGACACGATCATCCCTCTTTATCATCCGACTTTTCCGACTTCAGAGGGTTTTAACAATAAAAGTGAACTCATTGATTTCTACGAAGAACTGCTGATGACCACTGGCAAGTGGACGGCTGAAGTGGTTGCATCGCGTGCCCGTGAGCTTGACGAAGTGGGCGGCGGTAAGCTCGTGGATGGCAGGGTTGAATTGTCTGACGTTTTGAAGAAGACCTATCAAGAAGCTAAGGATATGGATCTCTTCGGTATTACCATCGACCCCAAGTACGGCGGAATGGGTGCCCCTCAGATTTTGTCTCTTCTCGGTTTTGAGCAGGCGAGTCGGGCCTGTGTTTCTACGGCGACTCAACTCGGATTTTTTACCGTGATTGCTGAGATGATTCATCGATTTTGCAGCGAAGAGCTAGCTAGCGAGTATATTCCCCAGATTCAAAAGGGTGAGATCAGCGGAAGCATGTGCCTCACTGAGCCTGATGCAGGTTCAGATGTGGGCTCTCTGAGAACGTCAGCGACTCCTCAAATCGACGGTACTTATTTATTGAACGGCTCCAAGTGTTTTATCACGAATGGAGGCGGAGGTTTAGGCTTTGTCCTTGCGAGGGTAAAAGGAGCACCCGCTGGGCTCGACGGAATTTCAATGTTCCTGGCAGAAGAGTGGATGAAGGACCCTCAGACGGGCGAGAAAAAGCATAATTATCGGATCGGCAAGATCGAAGAAAAAATGGGCATGCATGGTTCCGTGACCTGTGAAGTGGTCTATGAAGACACTGTAGCTCGCTTGGTGGGAAAGGAGAATGAAGGCTTTAAGCTCATGCTCCATCTCATGAATGAGGCACGAATTTCGGTGGGCCTTCAGGGACTAGCCGGGATTGAGGCCGCTCTTGATTTAGTGAAAGACTATGCCCTCAATCGTAAGCAGTTCGGAAAGTCGCTTCTGGATCTTCCCCTTTTTAAGCGAAATTTTGATGATTGGGAGACTGAGCGCGACGCATTACGCGCAATGCTGGTCGATACGGTTTCTTACTTCGATATTTTTCAACGACTCGATCTTAAAAAACGCCACACTGGAGATTTAAGCGAGCACGAAACTCAGCTTCTCGCTCAGGCTGTTGCGGTCTGTCGTGATCGAACTCCATTGGTGAAGTACTACGGCTCCGAAGCGAATACTTTGATTACCCAGCGGGCGATTCAGGCTTTTGGTGGGTACGGTTTCATGAAGGAATATGATGTCGAGCGCCTCCACCGAGATAGCTTTGGTGCCTTGGTGTACGAGGGAACTTCTCAAATCCAGGCTCTGATGGCGATGAAAGATTTCATGAAGTCGGTGATGAAAAAACCAGGCCGATTTGTTCAAAGCCTGCTCGCTGAAATTCCTGCTCGACCCATGAGGGGCGAGTCAGAGTACAAGAAGGCAGTTCGCAACGTGAGCTTTGAGTTTAGGAAGGGCGTGGCGGGATTGCTCGTCAGATGCTTTAAGCCTGAGTTGAAACTGACTGAAAAAGGGCTCAAAGAAACTCTGACGCAGCTGAATCAGCTTTTCAAAAAAGATTATTGGCAAGATCAGAGTCATTTGGATCGTTTGATGACTCACGCCGAGACTTTATGCCAAGCTATGTCTTATCTAGAAACCCTCAAAGTGCTGGCAAACCACGCCAGCAAAGACGAAGCGCGTGGAGCGTTATTTTATCGCTACCTTAAGCTCGTCACCCCTCGATTTGCCGCAATCTACGCGGATTGGAAAATTTAATCTGAAAGTGAGTTTTTGTGCAGTTTTTTAAAAGGAAGCAGTTGTCTGAAGTTCGTGATGGTGCGGGTAAGTCTGGCTTAGTGAAAAGCCTGGGCGCAGTTGATTTAATCTTTCTCGGTCTTGGGGGAATTATCGGAACCGGGATCTTTGTTTTGACTGGTTTGGCTGCCGCTCAATATGCGGGACCAGCAATCACTTTATCTTTTCTTTTGGGCGGGGTTGCCTGTGTTTTTACTGCCCTCGCTTTTGCTGAGTTAGCATCGATGCTCCCCGTTTCAGGGAGTGCTTATAGTTACGCTCAGGTCACTGTGGGCGAAGGGATTTCGATGCTGGTAGGGTGGACCATTGTCATGGTTTTTTCCTTCGGTTCAGCAACCGTCGCCTCAGGTTGGTCCGGTTATGTGATCGGGATTTTAGAGAGCGCTGGAGTTTTCCTTCCGACGGCTTTAACCAAGATTCCTGCTGAAGGCGGTTGGATTAATCTCCCGGCAGTATTTATCGTGATGCTTCTGACTTCCATCGTTTTGCGAGGTACAGAAGGCGCAACTCGATTTAACGGTATCCTCGTTGTAGTTAAGTTGTTGGCAATTGGCTTGTTTATCTTTTTGGCAGTGCCGCATGTCGATGCAAACAATTGGGTGACTTTTGCGCCCAAAGGATTCGACGGAATCGCTGCCGGTGCTGCTGTGATTTTTATGGCCTATACTGGATTTGATGCGGTCGCTACGGCAGCAGAGGAATGTAAAAATCCTAATCGAGATCTCCCGATCGGGATCATTGGTTCTCTTGTCGGATCTGCGATTCTTTACGTGATCGTAGCAGGTTTATTGACCGCGATTGCGCCTTATTCGCAATTAAATAATCCGCAACCGATGGCTTTTGCTTTGCGACTGAATGGAATTTCGGTGGGAGCTACTCTCGTGGCGACTGGAGCCATTGCTGGGATGACGACGGTGATCTTGACTCAGATTTTCGCTCAAGCGCGTATTTTGATGATGATGGCACGCGACGGTTTGATCCCTGGAGCTTTTGCTTCGGTTCATCCTCGGTTTGCTACGCCTTACGTGGGAATTCTGGTGAGCGGATTTTTTGTGATCCTGATTGCTGGTTTTTTGCCCGTCTCAACCCTCGGGCAAATTAGTAGCATGGCCACTCTGATGGTTTTCGCTTTCGTCTCTCTGGCTGTGATGATTCTGCGGTACACTCGTCCCAACGAACGTAGACCGTTCAGATGTCCTGCAGTCTACCTCGTAGCGAGCTTATCCTGCGGTCTTTGCTTGTTCTTGTTCTCTCAGCTGTTCTGGGTGAACTGGAAGCCCTACCTGCTTGCAACCCTCGTTGGCCTGATTACCTACCTGGGGTACGGTTATTGGCACTCGAAGGCTCGGGTGACCGGCTCGGCAAGCTAATTTTTTCGACGGCCCGATTCATCGTTTTAAAGGCGAGGAAGAGGGCCAAATTGAGCTCCGTCCCCCCATGAAATCACCTTAAATCCTATCCAAAGCCCCCGAAATCCCGCGCCACGGTAAAATATCCGCCTGGGTCCGAGGCTGGCGATCCTCACCTCCATAAATCAAACATGGCCTCTCGGCTTCGACGCCTGCAAGAGTTGTCCAGGCACGGAGTGAATCTAACCAGTCCGTGGCAATCGTAGCACCCGATTTAATTTCGACCGCGAGAGCCCTCCCACCCAAATCAGCAACCAAATCAACCTCAAGCCCTTTATGATCGCGCCAGAAGTAGAGATTGGGTGATTGGTGTCGATTGAGCTTTCGCTTCATAAACTCGGTAATTACCCATCCTTCAAAGATCGCTCCACGCATAGAATGGCTCTGCAGCTGCTCGGGTGTCTGAATACCCAGAAGCGAGCAGAGAAGTCCTGAATCATAAAAATAAAGTTTGGGTGACTTGACCAGGCGCTTGGAAAAATTTTTGAAATAAGGCTGGAGCCGAAATACCAAAAAAGTTGCCTCTAGCAAGTTGATCCAATGACCTGCTGTGGCATGAGAAACTCCTGCATCATTTCCGAGGCTAGTCAGATTTAATATCTGACCGGACCTCCCTGCACATAGCTTCAGAAAACGTTGAAAAGTCCCCAAATCCTGAACTTTTAAAATCTGCCGCACATCTCGTTCAGCATAAGTTTGGATATAGTCGCTGTACCAATCCATCGGCGGCGGAGCCCGATCGTAAATCGAAGGATAGGCCCCTTGAAATAACAAATTTTCGAGCCGATCCGGCAGACTACCTGCGCTTTCTAACTCACTGATTGACAGTGGCAAAAGAGTCAGCATAGCTGCACGCCCTGCGAGGGACTGCGAAACCGCGGAGAGAAGCGTGAGCTGCGCAGAACCCGTGAGAATGAAAAGTCCATTCTTTTTGCCTTCATCAACCCTGGTTTGAATGTATGAAAGAAGATCCGGGCATCGCTGGACTTCATCGATTACAGCACCTTCTGAAAAACGCGTGAGAAACCCCCTGGGGTCCATCTGAGCGAATTCCCGCTCGTCCAAATCTTCGAGCGAGACGTAGGGTTTATCTGGAAACAGCGCTTTAGCCAACGTCGACTTGCCGGCTTGGCGCGGGCCGGTGATCACCACTACAGGATAGTGCTGGCTCAGCTTGAGAAGAGTAAAAGCAGCAGAACGATCAATCATACTACGCTCAGTCTACCGTGTAATAGCTTGAAATCAATGGAAAAGTACATATTGAAAATCCAATTTTCAATATGTACTAATACCCCTGGGACGCATCTCAGAAGGGGTGTGGGTTAGGGGCCAAGTTGAGCTCCGTCCCCCATGGAGCTTCCCCCGTGCAAGCGGCTTCTAAAGCTTTTCATTGACTTCAAAGCCACGGATGCCTTGCTTGTCCAGTTCGACCATTGCTTGTCTCAAAAACTCGCCGCTGGGCTGGTAATGTCCACTTTCGTTTGAAAGCATTAAGATTTTACCGTCGCTAACTTGCATAACGCCTGCGGCCGCAACCGGTCCTGCGGCGAGAAAAGCAGAATGATGAAGGACCTCTTTTCGGGTAGCGGCGAAAAAGTTTCCAACAGCGTCCATTACATAAATGTAGTTTGTGAGAAGGTCCTTTTTTCTATAAAAAGGTGTCTTGGCTAAAAGTTTACCCCCTCTGTAAACACGGCCGTCAATAAATTTCAGGCAAAATCGGACACGATCTTGGCAGGTTAAATAAGGAACACCAGTGAGACGATCTGAAAATCGAAGAAAGTTGGCCCTAGCTTGCCCCGTCGTGCCGCCCATTTCAGTAGTACGATATTTTTGTTCCGTTTCGAAAAAAGGCCAGTCTGATTTGGAACAGATTAATTCACATTTTGAAGATAAGTCTTGCGAGGCTTTAGTTTCTTGTTGCCAGGGAAACCAATAGAGAAAGCCTGCCTGTACTTCTGTCAAACTCATCAAAAAAACCAAAAAACAGGCTAAAAGCATTTTCATGTCTATATCCAAATTAATTTTTATTTTAGCCATTGTGGTGAATTCACCTGTAATTGCCCTTCTGAATAGCCCAAAACACAGAAGAAATCATTATTAAATAGTGGTTTTTTAAACTTTCAAGCATTCGCAAGCTTTTTCCTCTATCCCTCTTTAAGCCCTGCAACCGCCTCGATTGTGACATTCCTAAAGGTTGCGCGCCTCGCAGCACTTCAGTGTTTTAGTTCAGGACTAGGTGACGCTGCTAAGTTGTGAGTAGGACAAACAAAGCAGATCTCTTAAGGCAGTCCTAGCTGGATTTGACAACTGCCGCTGAAAACTCGCCCCCAGGCCCGATATAGCGCCAATTGAACCTCGGCCGCATGGATCGGGAGTCTGGGGGGCGAGGTCTCAGAGAGCGTGGTTCTGGAAGAGTGCACGAACACAGTCAATCCGGTGGAGCGCAATTGTCCTTCAATGAAGGCCCGTCCCTTCATGAATGAACTCGGTCAATCGCCTGATTACCTACCTGAGATACGGGTATTGGCACTCGAAGACTCGGGTGATCGGCTCGGCAAGCTAATTTTTTCGACGGCCCGATTCATCGTTTTAAAGGCGAGGAAGAGGGCCAAATTTCTCGGGAAAAGTCTCGGCAAGAAGCAGGCAATTTTATTGAGCCAGCCTGGGACAAAAACTGTTTTTCCAGCGAAAAGAGCATCTAAGCTTAAGGAGACGACAGCTTGGGCAGTCATCATGGTTGCCTTGCCTGACTGAGTAATTTTCTGGCCGGATTGTTCGAAAAATTCGGTATAAGTCCCGCCGGGACAAAGGCACATCATCTGGACGGGAGTCCCTTTGAGTTCAAAAGCCAGGGTCTCAGAGAAATACCTGAGGTAGCCTTTTGTGGCTGAGTAAACACTGAAGTTTCCCACTGGCTGAAACGCTGAAATCGAAGCGACTTGAATGACATAGGATTTTTTTCCATGTCCCAACATGTGATTCACAGTGAGGTAGGTGAGCTCGGTAGGTGCGACCACGTTGACTTGCAAGGTCGAATGATGGTCCTCGTAGGGGAACTCTACAAACGATCCATACTTTCCAAGTCCTGCATTGTTGACCAGGCAGGTAATCTCATTGCCGTTCTCTGTTGCGCGGTGAAAGAGCTCCTGCACTGCCTGAGGTTTGGCCAAATCTACCGGAATGCATGTGACCGATACACCAAATTTGCCTCTGAGATCTGTAGCCAGGGCTTCTAGTCGATCCATCCGACGAGCTGCGAGAATCAGGTCAGAACCCATTGCTGCTAGCTGTCTGGCGAATTCTTCGCCAATTCCACTGGATGCACCGGTGATCAGAGAGAGCTGGTTTTTCATCTTGGATGTGGATTTCATTCCGGGAAGGTATCAGATGGCCAAAGAGGATTCACCGGGAAAAGTACGGTTTTGCTCAATCAAAGCCAATACCTGAAAAAAGTGATCATTCTTTCTAAGACAGCTCTGAACCAGGGGCGAGTTTTCCAGTGACTCGGCTCAATCTCTTGAGAGACCTCAAGATCCCTAAGGAATTGCGTGCGTAGGGCTGTCTTAGATCGAGGATGAGTGATGACGAGGTCGACTTCGAGGTCGTGGAGCCAGCTTCGGTAATTTCGGTTGCTCGAGCCAACGGTCATCCAATCATCAATGATCATCACCTTGGCGTGCAGGGTGGTGGGGAGGTATTCGTAAATGCGGACGCCGCCGGAGAGCAAAAAAGAATAGAAAGCTTGATTAATCCACTTCATGAACCAAACATCACTTTTTCTTGGAAGCAGAATTTTAACATCGATCGACTTTGATGCAGCCTTACGCAGGGCTCGAGATAACGAAAATGTAGGAACAAAGTAAGGTGTTGTGATCCAGATTCGAGTTTGAGCCTGAAAGGTGCGACGAAGGATTTCATACTGGTAGTTGATTCTTCGCTGTCGCGTATCATTGAGTTTGATGAGGCGATGTCCGGGAGACCTCCTCAGTCTAAATTGCTGGACTGGGTGTGCGAGCGGGTGAGTCTCCCAGCTCCTTTCAAATGCAGTGGTCAAAATTTGAGCGCTAGATCCAACCACTCTGACTGCAGTGTCTCGCCAGGCCTGAGGCCCAGAATAGCACTTGAGGTGACATTCGCTAATATTCATTCCTCCAAGAAAGGCAATTCTCCCGTCAATGATGCAAACTTTACGATGATTTCTACGATTCAGTCTCCACGGAAGAGGGTGGAAAATTTTTGCCTGTACCTGATTCTCCCTGAGTTCGCTCATGAGGTCTTGAGCATAGCCAAGCGTCCCGACTCCATCCACCAGAACTCTGACGATCACACCTCTTTCGGCCGCAGATTTAAGTTTCTGTATGATTCGGCGTCCGAGAGGGTCAAGCTGGAAGATGTAAGTCTCAAGTTCAATTGTGCTCCGGGCATGGTCAAGATCTTTTTCGAATCTTGCGAAGAATAAATCACCGTTCGTAAAAATTTGCTCCCGTGTCCACCCATTCATTCGAGAGCGAATTATAACTTAAAATCGGATTCTTTTATTTGACAAAAAATAGATGTCTGCTTTACACCCTGCATTAGGTACATTTTTGTGCCGTTCTTTTTTCTGTAATCGGCCTACATCTTTTCCAAAAAGGGGGAATATGTTCTTTAGAATCATAGGGTTGGGGTTTTCTTTGGGCTTTTTTTGCTTGAATTTCATTAGTTTTGCCGTTGCAGAGAGTCACTCTCATGTGTCAACTCTTTTGAGTTCAGTCCCTGGTCAGAAAATCCAAAGCTCGCTTCCCAAAGTTGCTCCAAAATTCCGTCAGAACTACGAGTTCAAGTTCGACCCTAAGACGGGCGAAATTCTGAAAATGATTCTCAAGTCAGAAGATGAGATTCCATTTGATGAAATGAATCTTCCATTTTCGATTGAAAGCATTCAATCTGGCGATTTTGTTTTGCAGAAGGCCCAGTATGACGAGCAACTGGGATTTGTTGCGCCAAGGGTAGGCCGTGCGCCGTGGTCTCAGATTGATGATGCTGAGAGCTTGGTGGGTGCTCTTAAGTATCGGAAGCTCTCTCAAATGGAGTCCAGAGGTCTGACGGCAGGTAGACTTAAAAGAGTACCTTGGTCTAGTTCCTATTGGCCTACTTATGCTGGAGGGATTGGACAGCGCTACGCAGACCCTGACTTTAAGGTTTCGAAGAATTGGCAAAGAAATATAGACCGACTGAAAAGTCTTCTCCCGAAATCACTCACAGAACTGACGCCGGAGCAGATCGATATTTTGTCACCTGCAGAAAAATACGATCTTTTAGTGGGGGACTCTAATTTTACTCTTACTCGCAGCGAATTTGACGCTGCTGCAAAGGCTGCAAGTCATTCCGGGAAAGTTGAATCCTGGGAGGGCAAGTGCCACGGCTGGGCACCTGCAGCCTTCTCTGAGTATCGTCCCCATCACTCGATTAACGTCCGTGCCTTTGACCCAAGCCAGCCTGGAAATCTTGGAGTGAGTGTTAAGTTTTATCCAGATGATGTAAAGGCTTTGGCTACGCTGCTCTGGGCGAATGCTCCAACTCGAAGTCGATTCGTTGGAAGTCGCTGTAATGTTAAAAAGCCTCGGACGGATAAAAACGGCAGAATCTTAGAAGAGGGTTGTTTCGATACTAATCCAGGCACCTGGCACTTGGTGACGGTCAATCAGATTGGAGTGAATAAGAAAAGCTTCGTACTCGATGCAACCTATGACTATCAGGTTTGGAACCAGCCCGCATTTTCTTATGAATATGATTATTTTAATCCACAGGATGCAGCCCAGAACTGGGAGTCAGATGATGACCAGAAGTTCAAAAGGATTGATTCCTGGAAGGAAGCCCGGGTAGGCTTGTCAGATTTCTCTGAGGATAAATTTAAGTCTCATCGGAGCTCTGATGCAGCTAGCATCATTGGTGTTCACATGAAGTTTACTTATGTCTCAGAAAAGAATGTTTCCCATTCTGAGGTTGAGAATGCGGGCTCTTCTGCGCTCACTTCAGTTCATTATTATTATGACCTCGAGCTGAATGCAGCTGGGGAGATTATAGGTGGAGAGTGGTATCAGCTTGAGCATCCTGATTTTATGTGGGCTCCCGTCGCGCAAGCATTCGCGGTGGGCGATGAAGTGCTCGAAGTTGGGGGGGGGGCAAATCGTTGGAAGAAGCGAGGAAGAAACGCTATTCCTGCCCAGTGGAGAGACGTCGCTATTGATAGCTCCACGAGAGGGCAGCCTCTGGGCCGTATTGTGAGTGAGTTGATCCAGAAATCAAGAAAGTATCCAGGTTACACGATCTTGCACTTCTTGTTTGGCTGGCTAGAAAGCAAAAATGATTAGCTGAATGGGTGCCTAATGCCTGCTGGCTGCCATGGACTTTAGGTATTTGATCAAGTCCGTGAGTTCGGCGTCGGGCAGCTCGTCGGCTGAAAAGCCGCGCATTCGATCATTTTTCCAATGTCTAAGGCTCTGAGGGTTTCGGATATATGCCTTCAGGGCCTTCTCATTGAAGTATTCCGTCGGATTTTTTGGCCAGTTGAGATCTGGGCCGAAGTCTGAGAGACCTTGCTGATTGATCTTGTGACAACTAAAGCACCACTTCTGAAAAGTATGGAAACCTCGGACCTCTGGGCTTTGCTCCTTGAAGCGTTCGGGTGGAAAGATTTTTGGAAATGAACTTCTAAGTGATCCTTTGACTTCAAATTCAGTGATCTGAAACGGCCATTCTTCTACCCCAATATGGGAGAGCTCTGGATTTTTCCAGATCACAAAAAAAGGTCCGGCTGTTTCTGGGCTTTTCTCTGGATGGACTGCAGGCCACGGGGTGCTTTCCTTCTCAATTGCGAGGTAAGCAACTGATCTTCCAGGTGTATGTTCTAAGAGCCGAGATGGACTGATTGGGGCTGAAAACCCGTCTAGGCAACGGAATTCGATCGTACCTTCAGGGTCTAGTTTGATCCCCTCGAAAAGATGGAAAACTGGAACTGCCCAAAATTCAATCCGTTGTTTCGGATAGGTAGGAGTGTCGAAAAGGTCGATTCGTTCCAGATCAGAGCGCTTCAATAGTTGAGAGCGACTCAAGGTGAGAGTTTTCCCCGGTGACCGAATCGAGAACTGAGGATCCGATGACTGATGCGCAATGGCAAAGCCTGAGTAAGCTGAAGCCGCCCAAAGCCAGAGAATCGCTCGGTGCAGAATGGTTTTCATCTTCATTCAGAATGCATAACCGATTTTGATGAGGTTGACTCTGGGTAAGATGAAATTGGAGAGGTAACCTAGCGCATTCGAAGAGGCATTTGCCAAGTCTTGCTCAACCACGTCTTTGGATGGCAGAGAAAGGCTTCCCCAATTCATCAAAGGGATTTGAACTCCTAGGTCAAACCCGAGCGTGAGAGCCTCGCTGAGGTTCCATCGGCAACCGAAGCCCAATGAAACGTAAAGGAATTGAAAGTTAAATGTCGCGTTGCTGGGACCCTCAGATGGAGCGAGACTACCCAGGTCCAGGGTAGTTCCAATTCTAAGAAGTTGGTAGCCTAGGCCAGTTCCGAAAAATAACGGTCCCCAGCCTGGATAGTAATGGACTCTCGCCTCGACGGCTCCTGAATTAATTGAAAAGGTTGATATTGATGGGTAGGGTCCGTACCCGAGTTCAACCGCGCCGTCGAACTGGTCGAGCAGGGGGACTTCTAGACCGAATCTTGCTGGAATCGGAACGCCAATTCCCGCAGTAGCTCTTAGATCGGCGAAAGTCGACCTCGGCATGATTAAAGTGATCAGAAGGATTAGGGAGAGGAGGGTGGAGGTTCTGACACGGCGTAAATGTGATTTGAAATGATCCACTTAAATGCTCTCTCCGTTATTTGCTTTTGGTAGCCGACAAATCGTTTCAGGTGTCTCGGTATAATATCCACCTCTACGCGGTATGCACCAGGAGATTTAATTTCATGACGAATAGCTGAATTGTCCGTGGATTCAATGACGGACTCGTTCCCTCGCGTGTCTACGTAGATCAGTTTGAGAGTGATCTTCGGGCTGACTCCACTCTGAGGAGAGGAATGATGTAAGGTGGGTATTTGAACGTGTAGAATTGCGGTCTGATCAGAAAGATAAACAGTATCCCCTAGCTCAAGTGTTTGATTGGGAGTCTCGGCAAAGAAATCAAAATCAACTGGAGATCCGAGGCCCTCGAATGTGACCCAGCTTCGACCTTTGCGAAGGGCATTTTTGAATTCTGACACTGTCAGATCCTGAACTAAGAGACCATTGGCGACCCATCGCGAAAGGCGTCGATAGGAGTCGATTTTATCTCCGTCTTTCGCTTTTCCAGGAAAAAGACTCTGGTGAGCATCGTTTCCGCCGATGCCGGTGAGATGCTGTCCTTGGGCGATCAGGGCATCCCATTTCTGGGCATAGACATCTCTCACGGTCATGAATGACAAGAAGGCAAGATCGGCCTGTTGTTCTCCGAAAGGGTCCACCCAATAAACCAACAGATCAATGAGGCCGCTAAAATAAGTCAGTCCTAACTCGTCGGCTCTAATTTTTGGGCTAATATTTGCGTGGAGGTTATAGATTTCGATCGCGTCGAGGCTTAGTTGAGAGAGTTTTTCTGGTGTCTTTCCTTTTCCTTCTGTATGCGGCATGACCACAATCGCGTCAGCTTCATTTTTGAGTCGTAAGGAAAGCTCCGAGGAGCGCTTGGTGTATTCCTCTGCTCTTCTTTCAGGAGTCGGCTCGATGTGTTGCGTCATTCCTAGAGCCATCATTTGGCTTTCAAATCCTGCCATAATCAAAACTTTGTGCCCATCAGAGCAGGTCATTCGGTTAGCTATTGGGTCGCTGTTTTGCCCGTTTTGAAAGATGAGTTCGTCTTCAGGTTCGTTCAGAAGGAGCTTTGGAAATTCCAGCTCGGTCATGTGGCTGGGGTGGTCAGTCAGCGCAACAAAATCGAGGTGATTTTTGCAAAACGATGATCTTAAGTCTGCGTAGCATTGATCTTTGCTTATGCTGGTGCACGCATCATAAGAGTAAGGCGAATGCATATGCAGCGCGGCTCGAGTGAGAAGGTATCCACGGCTGTTCTTTGGTAGGCTTGGTGATGATGGAGAAGCTGGGGCTTGATTGTCTCTCGAATTTGCTGATATCCGGAGTTCGGTTGTGACGCTCGTCAGGAGTTCGCGAGCCGATGGGAGAAGGTTATTCCAAGCGGCTTTATTGCTGCAGGAAATCAGGCAGAGAGGGGCCAAAAAAAGGTTAAGCAGGTTCCAGCGTTGAGCGATCATTACTATTAGTGTGTTAGAGACTAATTAATTAATCAATTATTATTTAATAAGGTGTCAATTTATTGGCTGGATCTTTAAGCTGATCGCTTTCAGGCTCGGGTAAGTCGTTGACTTCGAGTACGTGAAATTCCTGGTTGCGAATCTGCCACTGGATGTCAAATTCAAAAAGTCGAAAACCGTAGCGAGTGCCCTCCGCCTCAGGAGATGCAGTAGGAAGTTTAGTCTGTTGAAAAGCTGGGCGGGGGTCGAGTTGAAGGAGTTCGAGAATCAGTTGAGCCAAATTGGGATAACGAACTGGGTCTCGCCTAGCGATGGACAGGCGGGCTTCTTCAGAGAAGACCACAGGGGTGAGCTGGATTGGGGCGCTCGCCCATGCCGACTTCGTGTCTGGGATTGAGTCTGTGTAGCTGAGATAAGGCTTGATGTCGAGAATTGGAGTTCCATCCAGACAGTCGACGCCACTGATATGAATTTCAATCCCGCCCTTTGCTTTGAGGTCAATTCGCTCAAGTTTTACTGCCGAAAGTCCAATCGGATTAGGCCGATGGGGTGAGCGAGATGCAAGTACTCCAACCTTTTTAGCGCCTCCCAGGCGTGGAGGGCGAATCGAGGGTTTCCAACTTTTTGCGTCGTGTTTATGGAAAATAAAGATGAGCCAGATGTGACTAAAGTTTTCAAGCTCCCTTACCGCCGTGTGAAAAAATGGATCATCGCGAAGTTTTAGCACACCCGAGGCATGGGGCACCAATCCCGGCTGCCGGGGTATCCCAAACTTCTCCTTAAAGCAGGTGTGCAAGATTCCGATGGGCTCAAGCTGAAACATAGGAGTCCTAAATGGCATTCACCACTGTGAGTCCGAGCTTAAGTTTTTCGCCGTCGATCTCTGCCTCTTCGGTATGCTGTCCTTGAGGTGAGGGGGTCCATACCCAGTTCCTGCAGAGCGTTTCTTTTTGGATTCGCTCTTGGTAGACTTGAGCAGCCCTTTCTAACGCTCCTTCGCAAAGGACTTGGATCTCAATTCGATCATCGAGGTTAAAATCGGCTGCCTTTCGAGCGGCTTGGATTTTTCGGATAATTTCTCGTGCAAGTCCTTCTTGTTCTTGCTCTGGAGTGACGGTCGGGTCGATTTCGATCGAGACCAAAAGACTCACCGCTAAATGGGGCGCGCTCTCCTTGGGCGCTCTCCGGATTTCGACATCGCCGAGGGTGATGGATTCTCCAGCAAGCTGCAGAGTAGCACCTCCTTCGAGCTGAACGATTTCAGCAGGAGTGAGTTTCTGGATTGCAGCTGCAACTGTTTTCATTTTGGGCCCAAGCTTCGGTCCTAGAATCGGGAACTGTGCTTTGGCTGAGATTTGGACGAAGTCGTCTTCGTTTGAATAGTATTCAACTTTTTGAATATTCAACTCTTCTTTAAAGTACGGCTCGAATTTTTTGAGATTCTCCAGAACTTGGGTGCTTCGATGAATGACTTTCATCTCCTTGAGGGGGATCTTGGCTTTGACGCCGATCTTTTCTCGGTAGTTGCGCCCAAGCAGGACCAGTGCTTCCATGACTTGCACTGCCTCTTCAAGTTCTGGTCGAATCAGGCTAGCATTTGCCTCAGGAAAGTCTTCCAAGTGGACGCTGATCTTTCGCTCAGATTTGACTTGAGAAAGGTTTTGATAGGTCAGTTCTGCCAAAAATGGTGCAAACGGCGCCATGACTTTACTCAGCGTTTCGAGTGCCTGGTAGAGAGTCTCATACGCGAGTCTCTTGTCTTCGGGCATTCCGTCCTGCCAGAAATGGCTGCGATTAAATCGGATATACGTGTTTGTTAAATCTTCAATAAATCGGAGGAGTCCGGGAACAACATTGTAGAGTCGATATTGACCCATCTCATTCCGTGTCGTCTGGATCAAGGTGTGAAGTCTTGAGGTGAGCCATTGGTCCAAAATATTGGGAGATTGAGTGGAGTCTCCGCGAGGGGTAAATCCATCAATATTGGCATAGTTCACGAAGAACGAGTAAGAGTTCCACCATCGGAGTAAGATGCGGCGAACAATTTCCTTCACTCCAGCTTCAGAGAATCGGAGCTCCTGAGCGCGCACCACGGGAGAGTCAATTAAACAGAGTCTGAGGGCGTCGGCTCCGTGTTGGTTGAGAACTTCCATTGGGTCAGGATAGTTTTTTAAGCTCTTGCTCATTTTCTTGCCGTCTTCAGCCAAAATGAGCCCATTGACGATCACATTTTTAAACGGAGATTTTTCGAAAAGTGCTGTTCCAATGACCATGAGGGTGTAAAACCAACCCCGTGTTTGGTCGAGCCCTTCTGCAATAAAATCGGCTGGGAATGCTGATTTAAATTCCTGGTTGTTATTGCCCCAAGGGTAGCCGTACTGAGCATAAGGCATCGAGCCGCTTTCAAACCAGCAGTCCAAGACACCGTCCACGCGTTTGAGCGGGGATTTGCCAGTGGGAGATGGAATTACGATTGAATCGACTCGGTCGATGTGAAGGTCATCAATTTTTTCACCAGAGAGTCGCTCGAGTTCTTCTCGTGACTCAATGCAAATCATCTCTCCCTCGGCGTTTCTCCAAATCGGGATAGGTGTGCCCCAAAATCGATTTCTAGAGATAGCCCAGTCACGAGCATTTTCGAGCCATTTGCCGAAGCGTCCGTCTCTTAAGTGTTCTGGCACCCAATGGGTACCTTGGTTGCTCTTGACGATTTGATCTTTGATTTTTTCAACTGCGACGAACCAGCTGGATACTGCTCTGTAGATCAGAGGGGTGTCGGTTCTCCAGCAAAATGGGTAGCTGTGGAGATAAGTTTCGTGTTTGATCAGCCGCCCTCGTTTTTTCAGATCGGCGATGATTTCTTTATCCGCTTCTTTGACTCTTTTTCCGGCGTAGGTCGGAACTTCTGCTGTGAACATTCCATCGTCATCAACTGGGTTGACGAGCGGGATTTGAGCTTTTTGGCAGGCATAAAAGTCATCTTCGCCAAAAGCAGGGGCTAGATGGACCACCCCGGTTCCACTTTCGGTGGTGACGTGATCAGAAAAAATAATGCGGAACGCGCCTTGAGCTCGGCGATCTTCAAAAAATGGGAAAATCGGTTCGTACTCAAGGCCAAGTAGGTCCTGAGCCTGAACTGGAGTGATTTCTTCCAGTTCGACCTCTGGATTTTTGAAGGTATTTTTTAAGAGCTTTTCGGCCAAGATGTAGTTCTTGCCGGAGGTTTTTTCGCGCACTCGCACGTATTCGATCTCTTTGCCTACTGCGAGGGCTAAGTTGCTAGGAAGGGTCCAGGGAGTCGTGGTCCAAGCTAGGATCGCAGTGTTCGGATCGCTCACCAAAGGAAAGGAGACGGTGATGGCAGGATCTTGGACGTCTTTGTAGTTGAGGTTGGCTTCGAAATTGGACAAAGAAGTCGAAATTCCAGTGGAGTAAGGCACGACCTTGTAGCCTTCGTAGATGAGTCCTTTTTTCCAAAGCTCTTTAAAAACCCACCACACACTTTGCATAAAGCTGATGTCCATGGTGAAGTAGCCATTTTCCATGTCTACCCAGCGACCGACTCGGCGGATCGTTTTTTTCCATTCTTGCGAGTAACGCTGCACGATTCCCCGACAGGCTGCATTGTAGTTGCTGACGCCCATTTCAAGAATCTGTTTACGACTTTCGAGTTTATGAGTTTTGTTGATTTCGTGTTCGACTGGAAGACCATGGCAGTCCCAACCGAAGCGGCGTGGAACGGTGTACCCGTTCATAGTCCAATAGCGAGGAACGATGTCTTTCAGAATGCCCGCCAAAATATGGCCATAGTGTGGGAGCCCAGTCGCAAAAGGTGGGCCGTCGTAAAAGCTATAGTACTTAGGATTCTCTCTCGGGCGAAGAGTAGCTTCAAAAACCTGATTTTTGTCCCAAAAAGCCAAAATCTCTTCTTCGAGCTTGGGGAGCTGGACATCAGGTTTTACGGGACTGAATGGCTTTTGGGTAGAATGGGTTTTGGATTGGCTCATAAATCAATGGAATCAGTACCAAATTTTGAATTAAGATGGAAGTAGAGTTCGCGAGCAGAGGGGAGCTTCGTCCATGAAGGCATGGCCCCCTTGCGGACCGACCAATTTGACCCTTGGCTGTTAGGCTGAGGAGACCTTCGAGAAAGCAAAACCCTCATGAAGCCTGTTGAAAAAACAACCTCCCGCAGTGAACTCAAAAACCTCTACCAGGAGATTGGAGGGGAGGAACGCCTTAGCCTGATTCTCCGCGATTTTTATCGCCGAATGGCTACTGATATTCTGGTGGGCTACTTTTTTATGGGCAAGGACCCCGACGAAGTAGCTGAAAAGCAAATGGAATTTTTGTTGAAAGCAATGGGGCAGAGCGACACCTACTCTGGAAAATCGCCAGCACGAGCTCATCAGCAATTGCCCCCCATTTTGACGGGGCATTTTGACCGGCGCTTGAAACTCCTCGAAGAGACCCTTCGAGACCATGGGCTTCAGGAGTCATCAATCCAGGTCTGGCTGAGGTTTGAAAACTCGTTTAGGGTGGCAATTGTGAGTTAATCTTTATAAGATCGATTTGATCAGCCTTTGGTAAAATAGTCGTTGACCTATCCTGTCGCCTTAGTTATTCTGCCTCTGTTCCTGACGGTTGTAGTCTAGTTTTGAACCTGTTCTCCGGAACGATAACTCGGAAATTAATGAATGAACTCAGTTTTCTCGCGATTAAAGCGAATCAATTTGACTGTCTGGATTTTTGTAGGGGTTTTGATTGGCGTCCTCCTGGGCGCATTCTCACCTGCTGCTACCGAGGCAATTAAGCCTTTTCAAAATCTTTTTCTTCACGGCGTCAAGTGTGTCATTGCTCCGCTCATTTTTGCCACGGTCGTGACTGGGGTTGCCTCCGCAGGTGGGTTTAAGCAGCTGGGGGTAATGGGTGCCCGGACGTTTATTTATTTCGAAGTGGTAACGACTTTGGCGCTCGTGCTCGGCCTGGTTGTGGTGAATGTACTTCAGCCAGGGGTAGGCGTTTCTCTTGAAGGGTTCAAGACGGGATCAATTCAGACTTATACTGGTTCTAAAATTACGTTGGCGAGCTTCATTGATCACTTGCTTCCAGTTAATTTTGCTGATGCTGTCGTTCGTGGAGATGTTCTCCAGATGGTGATTTTCTCGACCTTATTCGGGTTAGCTGCCTTGGGTATTGGCGAAAAAGCTAAGCCAGTTCTCAACTTCTGCGAGTCCTTGGCTCAGATCATGTTCAAGTTTGTCGGCTATGTGATGGTGCTTGCTCCTCTCGGCGTTTGTGCTTCAATCGCTTCTGCCGTTTCAGAAAATGGTTGGGAAGTATTACTTCCTTTAGCCAAGCTCGTCGGAACGCTTTATTTCGCACTTTTTGTTTTTGTGGTGGGGATCTTGCTTCCGATTGCTCGGTTTTTCGGTGTTCCGATTCTTGGATTTGTGAAGAGCATTAAGGAACCCGTACTTTGGGCTTTCGCTACGACCTCGAGTGAGTCGGCCTACCCAATGGCGTTGGAGCGGCTTGAGAAATTTGGAGTTCCAAGGCGAATCGCGAGTTTTGTTTTACCGATGGGGTATAGTTTCAATCTCGATGGATCCACCCTCTATCTTTCTTTAGCTTCGGTGTTTATCGCACAAGTTTCTGGAATTCAGCTGTCTCTGGATCAGCAAATTTTGATGATGCTTACTCTCATGCTCACCAGCAAAGGGGTGGCAGCCGTCCCTCGAACCTCAATCGTAGTCCTTTCTGGTACCTTGACTGCGTTCGGATTACCGCTAGAGGGCATGGCATTGGTTTTGGCTGTAGATGCCTTTATGGATATGGGCCGGTCTGCCATCAATCTTCTGGGGAATTGCTTGGCCACAGCTGTGATTGCTCGATCTGAGGGTCTAGCTCTCGGGGCTCCTGCAGTGCAAGTTCCTACCGTGCAAGTTCCTACAGCGGAGCCATTTGCTTTAGAAGTAGAATGAGTTTCCCTTCGGACTTAGATTTTTCGACATCGACCAAAAACTCAACACCCCAATCATTATTCGCCTCGGGGTCGACCAGAATTTGCTGGACCGAAAGCAGTTCGCCTCGTTCATGAGATCCTGCAGCGGGTGAGATGATCGTGTTCTTTGGGAATCGAGCCTTTGCATCCGTGCAGATCCTGGAGTGCCCACTCGCTAAATAGTCATTCACCACCGACTGAAGAGCGTCTGCGCTCCAAGACGGCAGATCAGAGTCTCCTATTTGAGGAGATAAAAGTGAAAGTGCTTCGTCAAAATCTCGAGTTGTTAGAGTGCGAATGAACTGAAATACCGCATTGCGAATGAGGATTTGAAGTTTCTTAGGCGAGTCAAAGGCGGTCACCGGTCCTGCATTGGATGCTCCTGCTTCAGGTATTTCTTGCTTCACCCAGTCCGGATTACGCATCCTTTCCCATTCATCCAAAAGACTCGAGTCAACCTGTCGGACCATGGTTCTTAGGTAGGTTTCGATTTCCTCGATTTCATCGGTCTTGGCAGAGACTGGCACCGTCTGAGAAAGCGCCTGGTAGACGTCAGTGAGATACCGCAATAAAAGCCCCTCAGACTTTTGCAGCCCGTAATCCCGAATGTATTCAGAGAAGGATTGGAAATTCTCGACCATTTCTCGTGCAATCGATTTCGGGCGAATATTTTCTCCGATGATCCAAGGGTGATTGTCGATAAAATGATTAAATGTTTGATAAATGAACTCTTGATTGGGCTTTGGGTATTCGAGTTTTTCTAGTTCTTGAATCCGCTCATCAAACTCAATCCCGGCAAATTTCATCTCGTCCATTTTTTCGGACTTGATGCGATCGAGCTGCTTTCTCAGGATCAACTCTGGATTTTCCATAATGGATTCGACTAGCGTCAATACATCTAAGGCGTAGTTCGTATCAGCAGGGTTGAGCACACTCAGGGTGTCGATCAGATAAAGTGAGAGGGCGTGGTGAAGTGAGAAGTCCTCTTGAAGATCGACAGCAAGGCGAAGTGGATTGAGTTCGACAATTTTACGTTCGACTAGGGATCGAAAAAGCTGAAACGCCACTTTTCGATGGTTCTTCTTAGCGTGGGGGGTCTCATGAGATGTTCGGATTAAGGATCGCATCGCTTCGCATCCGTCTTCATGCTCTCGGCCCAAGACATTGAGGAGGATGGAGTGGTTCACTTTAAAGCGGGAGATCAGAGCTTCGGGCTGCCCGTCAATCAGCTTTTGGAAAGTTTCTCGGCTCCACGGCACGTAGCCTTTCTCAGGCGGCTTACGTTTGACGATTTTTTTCATCTTTTTAGAATCGCCGGCAGCTTTTTGTTCCATGCGCAGATTTTCGACGATGTGTTCGGGAGCCTGAGCAACTACAAAGCCCTCATGATCAAAGCCGCGCCGTCCTGCACGACCGCTGATTTGGTGGAAATCTCGCACAGATAGGAGCGTTGTTCGCTCCCCGTCAAACTTGCACAGTTTGGTGAAAACAACTGTTCTGATCGGTACATTGACGCCGACTCCCAAGGTGTCAGTACCGAAAATCAGCTTGAGTAAGCCCTTTTGCGCCAATCGCTCGACTAAAATTCGGTATTTTGGGAGAAGCCCCGCATGATGAATTCCTATTCCGTGCCGGAGGAGTTTCTGAATTTCTTTGCCGTACGGACTGATAAATTTAATCCCCTCTAGGGCAGTTTGGATCTTCTTTTTCTCGTCTTTAGTGCAGAAATCGATACTGAGAAAATTCTGCGCATTTTCGGAGCACTCACGCTGGGAAAAGTTCACAACATAAACCGGAGCCCGGCCTAGGGTAATGAGCTTTTCGACAGCTTCATGGAGCGGATTTTCAGAGTATTCAAAGGTCAGGGGTACCGGACGCTGAGTGCCGCTGACGACAACGGTTTCTCGCTGATTGAGCTCGGTCAGTCCGATCTCAAAAGGTCGGGTGTCGCCCAGAGTCGCAGACATCAGGAGAAAGCGCGCTTGAGGCAGAGTGAGTAGGGGGATCTGCCAGGCCACTCCCCGATCTCGATCAGAGTAATAATGGAATTCGTCCATGATGACATCATTCACTGGCGTATGGGCGCCCAATCGGAGAGCTTGATTGGCAAGGATTTCAGCCGTGCAACAAAGAATAGGAGCATCCGAGTTGACGGTCGCATCTCCAGTGATTAATCCTACGTTTTCAGGCCCAAACTCCTGGCACAAAGCCAGGAATTTTTCATTGACCAAGGCTTTAATCGGGCAAGTGTAGATGGACCGTTTTCCGGTGGCAAGACTCAGAAAGTGTACTGATGCAGCAACCAGCGATTTGCCTGATCCGGTTGGCGTATTCAGGATGACATTTTTTCCAGCATAGAGTTCTAGGACGGCCTCTTCCTGAGCAGGATAGAGTTGGACCTGCTTCTTGGTGACCGACTCAAGAAAGCGCTCTAGGACTTCATCTGGGGAGGGTACAGCAAGGTTTTCCACTTCCATGGATTACCTCGGAAGGTCAATCAAAGCAAGAGAGGCTTAGTTCATCTCAAGCGTTTGCTTCAGCCCTCGGAGCACAAGATCAGGGATGAGGTGGTCAAAGACTTTTTCAGATTCTAATAGGCGAGAAAACCCGCCTGTTCCAATGAGGACTGTGTTTTGGCCATTGAAATAAGTTCTCTTAATCTCCTCGCTGATTCCTCGGAGCGCGTGAAGGTTAGAGTAATAGAGGCCGTTTTGAATACTTTCGACTGTGGATCTTCCGATGAGCTCCAAGGGTTTGATGATCTCAACTGCGGGGAGCTTCGCTGTGCGTGACTCGAGTGCTTCCATCGAGATTCTAAATCCAGGGAGAATGAGTCCGCCGATGTATTCTTTTTCTGCAGACACGACGCAGAATGTGGTGGCTGTCCCATAGTCGACGATAATGAGATTTTTCTGAGGAAAAAGCTCGACAGCTGCGACGGAGTTAGCGATTCGATCTGCACCCACTTCGAGAGGGTTTCTGTACTTGATCTTCAATCCTGTTTTAACTCCAGCTTGAAGGATAAATGGATTGATGTCGAAGTACTTCGTGCAAGCTCCGCGAATGGAGTGAATCACATCGGGAACCACCGAGCAGATCCCAATTTTCTCGATCTGTTTTGGCTCGACATAATTTTCTCGCAGGACAGTGCGTAGAAAAATTCCAAACTCGTCAGAAGAATTCCCGTTTTTACTCGTTTTTCTAAATTGGAGTTTGAGCTCATCTTGATCAAATACGCCGCCATAGATCTGACTATTTCCAACATCGAGAGCTAGAATCATGAGATTAATTTCTCCTTAATGAGGTTTAAGAGGGTATCCGCTAGTTCTTGTTTCGTTTTTCCGAGTGCGATCTTCTGATCACGTGAAAAGATTGAGAACGAATGTTGAGAGGCTTGAGTGATTTCTGTTAAATCATTATGAACTACCCAATCAATTTTAGAGTGATGGGATAGCTTTTGGATTGCTCTCATCCGTTCTTGTGAGTCAGGCGTATCAGTGAGTTTGAAAGCAATGACTCGAATTGAAGGCGAACATTTTGCGTAATCCTTCAGGCGCTCAACGATTTTAAAGTTTCTGGTGAGACGCAGGTTGATCTCGTCATTTTCAGAGCTCATTTTGCCAGGATGGGGGTGAGTGATTGAGAAATCACTCACTGCCGCGGCATGGATGATCGCATCAAAGGACCGCTGGCCCAGTTCGTCTTGAAGCATTTGATCCAGATTTTTGAAAGAGGAGTATTCTTTCGCTTTCACTTCTGCCTGAGGGCGCTCGGCGCCTTGTCCACAGAGCAGTACCGTCTCTATCCCGGCGCGCGCAAAACTCTCAGCAATTTGTGCGCCAGTCTTTCCGGTGCTGATGTTCGAAATGTATCGAACCGAGTCGATGGGTTCTCGAGTTGCTCCCGAAGTGATCAAAACTCTCATTCTTGCCGCCTCAATCGGCCAGCAAAAAACTCCTCGATCGCAGCAAAGATTTTTTCTGGTTCCATCAGCCGGCCAGGTCCTTCTTCTCCGCAGGCTTGATGGCCCGACTCAGGGTGAAGGATGCGGACTTTCCAAGACTGGAGTTTCTGGATCGATCCTTGGGTCGCGGGATGGAGGTACATCAGGTGATTCATCGCGGGAGCTATCCAATAGGGCTTCTCATTGAGCTGATAGCTGAGAAAAAGTGCACCAACAGCATCATCACCTATCCCATTTGCGAGCCGATTTAACGTAGATGCCGAAGCCGGACAGAGTAGCGCTAGGTCAGCCCAGCGATTGAGATGGATATGATCCATGGCTCGGTTGGGTTCATAGATGTCCACAAAAACTGGGCGGCCCGTAAGTCCTTCCAGCGTGGCTCGTCCAATGAACTCGAGGGCTCCCTGAGTGGCAACGGTCTGAACTTCGTAACCATTCTGAACGAGTTTCGAAATGAGTGCGCATGCCTTAAAGCATGCAATCGATCCAGTGAGTTGAAAAAGGATTCTTGGTTTAGACATTGTCAATCAACCTCACGGCGCCCAGTTTAACTGCGCCGAGTCGCCTGCCCCAATGCTCCTCGATATAGTCGATGTCAAATCCCTGTGTTCGGAGATCTTGAATTGCTTTCTCTGGAGTCTTCGCCTCCCTGAGGACTTTCGGAAAAGTCGCAGCGAGTTTTCTTTGTTCAGGCGTTAGTCTGCGGTTTCGCGAACTCATGGCAAGTCCATCTTGTTCTCTCAGTGTGGGACATGCAATGATCTCAGTAGGGATGAAAAATGCTTTTGCCATTCCCTGGATCAGGCGAAGTTGTTGAAAATCTTTCTCTCCAAAATAAGCTCGGTCAGCTTGAGTGAGATTGAGTAGTTTTAATACGATTGTCAGGACGCCGTCAAAATGACCAGGCCGGTGCGCACCACAGAGGATCTTACTTTCTTCTTTTTCGCTCACTTGGTAGCGGTATTGGTCTGGATAGAGCTCCGAAATTTCGGGCGAAATCAAATAAGGGACTCCAATTGACTCTAGAAGAGCGAAGTCTTCTTTGGGTGTTCTTGGATAATGAGTGAGATCATTGGGATCGTTGAACTGAGTGGGATTAACGAAAATGCTGACTGCTGTCAGGTCATTTTCGGTCATGCTTTTTTTCATCAAAGCTAAATGACCCTCATGGAGGGCTCCCATGGTTGGAACGAAGCCAAGAGTTTTTCCTGAGATTGTTTTTTTGAATTCCTGCCACTCCGGAACGGATTGAAAAAGTTGTGTCACATCAACCTCCTATTGATAAGTTTCTTGAGAACTTGGGAAACTTCCCTCTGTCGTCTCCTGATGGAACTGGTTAAGTGCGCCTTTGATTGCCTCATAGCCAGCGAGGAACTTACGAACAAATTTAGGCTGATGTCCGTTGCTGAGTCCCAGTAAATCATGAAAAACGAGAACCTGTCCATCGACCTGGAGTCCTGCCCCAATGCCGATGACAGGGATTTGTAAGAGACGTTGAATTTCTTGTGCGAGACCTTGGGGGACACATTCCAAAACGATTGAGAAACACCCTAGACTTTCAAGCTCCTGAGCTTGGTACTTGAGGTGTTTTTGTGCATCTTCATTTCTTCCTTGAACTTTATAGCCGCCAATTTGTTGAATAAATTGGGGCGTCAACCCAATGTGGCCCATTACGGGGATTCCGGACTGAACGAGGTGTCTGACGGTCTCCTCGTGGCCGTCGAGACTTTCTAATTTAACTGAGTTTGCCCCCGCTTTCAGAAGATCGCCGGCGACCTGGACAGCGACTTCAGTCCCTTTGCGGAAACTTAGAAATGGCATATCGGCTACAATAAATTTTTGAGGGGCCCCTCTTCTGACTGCAGCTGTATGAGTACACATCATCTCGGGCGTGGCATGGATTGTCGAGTCAAATCCGTGCATGACCATAGCGGCACTGTCGCCTACTAAAATGCAGTCGATTTCAGAATCTCCTACGGCCTTGGCTCCGAGGTAATCGTAGGCAGTGACCATTGAGATCTTGCGGTTTTCCAGCTTCATTTTTTTGAAATCATGAATGTTCATACGTACATCTCCCTAAAGGCTTGATAAATGGATTGGAACGCATCGTCCTGAAGCGCGCTCAGGTTTTTTTCAATAGTGATTTGATCCCTGCGCTGAAGTGGGCCGGTTAATGCGAGGTGGGGATGGGCTAAGAGATTTCGAGTGATCTGTTCGAGGTAAGGATGAGCCGCTCCTGCAGGGATTTCGAGGCGAGATTCAAAATCTTTGAAAAGCTTTTGCCAGAGGATCACCGAGAAATTGCCCGCTAATACACAGAGTGCGTGATAAAGTGCTTTATCTTTTTGTTCAATCGTATAAGTAGGATTTTTAAAATCCGGGAAAATATCTGAAAATTGGAGTTGACCCTTTTCACAGATAAAAGGGATTTTTTCATAAAATGCCGGCTCGTAGAGATTAGGTCCAAAAGACATCAATGGGTGCATACCCGTTGCATGAGACGTGGATAAGCAACCAGAAAAGTGAATTAAATTTAAAGAATGGAGTTCGGGACGACTTTCAATGAATGGCTCGATGGCAGAATCCTGGATGAGAACTAGGCCGATTTTAGGCTGGTCTTTTTCGATGATTTGCGCAAGAGGAGCGATTGCAGAAGAGCGCGCCCATTGAATGATAGGGACTTGCTGGCTGGAAAGGTAATGTGAGAAGTGCTTGGCGACTCGACCATTACCTAAAATTAATATCGGCGGTATGACTGTGTTTTCTGGTACCTGTCCCATGGGATCAAGTCCTTTCTCAATCGCAATCTTGTGTAAAATAAGCTCGTTTCTATATCTACAAGAGATGGGCTGTTTTGTCAAAGTCCAGCCTTGACCCGTCGGCTCGTATTCGATATTGACTCGGGAGTGGGGGAACGTCATGAAAAAATTCGGGATTCAATTTTTGGTGCTTTTAGCATCGGTTGATGCTTTTTTACTCGGTCCAAAACTTTGGGCTTGTGGTTCTAAGCCCCTATTGGCTGAAGACCCTGCGATTCAAGAGAAGCTTCTCCATCAGTCGGAAGATTTTAGTCTACTTGGGAATCCTATAGAGAAAAATCGACTTTCTAAAAGAAAATCTCTATTGTCCCGATATTACAAAGACCACTTGAGTCCTCCTTGGTGGGTCATTCAAAGTGAATTGATCAATTCCATCGGGCAGGCTCCTGGTGTGATTGTTGGGGAGCCTGCGGTGAATTTACCTCAAGGCAGGGTGCAAATTAAAGATTTACCCCCCGGTGCACTCGATAGGATTAAAAATCCGCTGATTTCAATTGAAGTCCAGGCCAATAGTGCCCCGCGAGCCTACGCCTTGGCGTTCGTACTTAAACCTCAATATCAAGTAGGAGGTACGCCCATCAGAGTTTGGGTGAGCGATCCGGCCAATCCTGGTCTTCCTATTCCTTCTGCTCCACCCGCCCCGCAAATCGATCTGGTTTCTTTTGTGATGCAGAATCTTCAACTGGCTTTGGACGGTAATCCCTACTTTTTGGGTTTCACACCCAAAATTCATAGTCCACTTTCACCTAGTTTTTTCATGGTGTTTAACCGCGAGGAAGTTCAGTTTTTTGCGGACAATATCGGCGACGCCTATCGCAATATCAACGCCGTTGCCGAAGATGTCTTTGGTGATGTGCTCAATCTTCAATACTTCGGCGGCATTGTTCAAGTCGGCGTAAGCACCATCGAGCGGGGAGTGCAAATGCTTGAGGCGGGTGATCGAGCAGTCCCTATTCCTATCTAGCGGCAACTGTTCCAGTTCTCAGGAGTTCGAGGGCTCGCTCTGCGGTGCATCGATCTTCTGGTTTTACTCGCAAAAGGCAGACTAAAACGGGATGGAGACGGGAGAATTGGTCGTCGCGCGCCCAATTCTCCTTCAAAATGTCGAGGACTCGGTCTACTTCTTCTTGCTTCACCCAGAGAAAGTGTTTAGGAGATAGCTTCTTGATGCCTAACTTGAGTTCCTCACTGAGAGGTGACCAGGAGAAGGCCGTGGCTCGAAAAGTTGAAGCCATTTCCATGAGTGATACCCCCATTGCCCAATCGTCGCTGATTTGATCGGTTTCAAAGTCCGACCAGCTCGGGTTCCATCGGAGGGCAAAAGCTTCGCGAACTTTGGGGTCGTCTGAGAGCTCATAGGTCTCTTTGAGAGTTTCCCATTTCTCTCGCAGCCGCTTTAGGTTTCGCTGGGAGGATCGAAGATGAAATTTTTCAATTGCCTCAGGAGCTAGGTACCGATAGGTCGTCTTGATAAAGTCTTCCTGTGAAAGAGTCTCTTCCAGGTCGATTTGGTTCCGGTCATAGGCCGTTCCAAAATCAATGAGTGCCGCATCAATTGTGGGAAAATTGCCTCGCAAAAGGATATTCTGGGGTTTGATGTCCCGATGAACGATTCCATTTTTGTGAAGAAATGACAAACCGCTCAGTAACTGATCAGCGATTTGAATCAAGGCTCCAGAACCGAGGGACTTCATGAGTTCGCGGTTGAAAGCATCCCCTAGATTGTAAAAAGGAGATAGGAAATAAATTCGACCCGATTTTTGGCTGACGCCGAATTCTTGAGCAGAGAGGAGTCCACGAATTTCCTCACCTTTTGACAACTCCTTGATCTTTTTTAGCATCGATACTTCATACAAATTGGTGAGGTATCGTTCACGATGGTGCTTGATTAGGCAAGTGCATTTTCTCTCTGGTGAAATGTCCTTAGGAATGATGGACAGTGCATAGATTTTCGAATCGGCTTCTCCTAGTCGAGTCACCTTGTGAATGGTCTTAAAAGTTCCACTTGGGTTATCATGCTGAGACTGGCTTAAACTCCACCTTTCGTCTGGCGCGACGCAGATTCTTTGCGGGACGTGACGTGCATAAACGCCCGTTTCATCAAAAAAATAGGCGGACTCGGCAATCTTTTGAAGGTGATTGAGTTCGATCTCCCATTTGGGGTGCATGGGGTTCCTGATTGAGTTGTATCGATGACTCAAAAACTGCAGCGGGAACTGAGCACTTTCCCTCATTGGATGAGAGGCAATCCATTGTTCCAGAGTGCGTTCAATTTCCGAAGCTGGAGTGGAAGTATGTTTTTCCAGTGATGTAATGATGTTTCGGTACTCAGGATCATTTGATCGGGAGTATTGGACCTCTGACGCTATTGCGGAAGGACTTGAGTCATCATCATCACCTGCGTAAATCGAGGGGGATAATAATGCGAGACCTAGGAAAACAAGTAGTCCCCCCTGCCTCGATCGTTTTAAGCGCCGTATCCAACTTTTCTGATTGATCATCACAGTGGAGCGTACCTTGCCACTGGCTGAGCTGATCGTCAATATCTCATGATCTTTTCAGGTCCCTACTCGATGCGAAGTTCGCAACTGCGGTCGGAGGAGGCGTTTACCGTCTACTAAAAAATTCACTCAATTCAGCGGCAAATTTCTTAATCGACTTGCCACTCGGAATGGCGACAAAAATCGTATTGTCTCCGGCGACGGTGCCGAGGATTTTTTCCTTGCCGAAGTTATCGAGGAGTTCAGCGATGAGAGAAGCCGAGCCACTTTTGGTCTGGATCACGATGAGAAAGTCGTTATGCGTGATGCCGGTGACGAGGTCGCCAAGGGAGGCTCCCAGGGGCGGGGGTGTTTCTTTATCTGGAAGTTTGTAAAAGGCCTCCCCGGTTGGACTAAATCCCTTAATTGCGCCGAGTTTACGAAGGCCTCTTGAAATGGTGGATTGGTTGACATCAAACCCGAGCTTGAGGAGTTCTTCCCTGAGATCTTCTTGGCTCCCAGCTCCTTTTTGGGAAAGGATCTGGCGAAGCGCCTCGAGTGCTGTGTTTGATTCATCCATTCTGACCTCATTTCTCCTGGAGTAAGGCGACTAATACCGCTTTTTGGATATGAAGCCGATTCTCACTCTGTTGAAAAATAGCTGAACATGAAGAATCCGGCAAGGTTTGAGAAATTTCTTTTCCTCGCTCCATCGGCAAGCAATGAAGAGCGATCGCGCCGGGCGCTGCGCGACTCATCAACGCTTCATTGACTTGATAGCCTTGGAAAGCGGCTTCTCGCTTGGTTTTTTCAGTTTCAAAGCCCATGCTGGTCCAGACGTCAGTATAGACGGCTTGGGCGCCGCAAACGGCTTGTTCGGGGGTTTTTAGGGCTGAGATTCGGTTCCCTGCTTGGGATGCTCGGAGTTGGGCCTTTTTTAAAATTTCTGGGTGGGGTTCAAATCCTGCCGGACATGAATACTGCAAATGGACGCCGACTTGAGAGCAAAGCAAGAGGAGGCTGTGGAGGATGTTATTTCCGTCTCCGATGTAACACAGGGTGATGTCTTGCAAGGTGCCGTAGGTTTCCTGGAGGGTCATCAGATCAGCCAAGATTTGACAAGGATGATGTAAGTCGGTGAGTCCGTTAATGATAGGGACTGCAGAGAACTCGGCCATTCGGGCCAACCAAGCGTCTTGATGGGTGCGTACCACCACTCCGTGAAAGTAGCCGCTGAGGACACGAGCAAGATCTTCGGGCTCCTCGGCCTTGCGAGTGGAGGCGATGCTCTCGACTGCTGAGCCACCTAGGTCATTCATCGCCACGGTGAAGCTGGTCCGCGTGCGCAAGGAAGGCTTATCAAAAAGGAGCGCTAACTGTTTGCGACTGAGGAAATCTTTGCCGACACCCAATTTTCTGCCCTTTTTTAGGGAGACTCCAAAGTGGATCAAATTTTTAATTTCTGATGAGCTGAGCTCTTCCCCTGTGAGGAGATGTTTGGTCTTGAGTTGAATCATTTTTAATTCCTACTTGGGTAGTGCTGAGTTTGGTCCCGAAGCTGACAAACAGTGCCTGTGGGCGAGCAATGCAAAGCAGCGTCAAGAATCGCTTGGGGCTGCCTAGCGTTGAGGATGTGAACTTTCTGAACTCGGGATTGAGGAGGTCTACTTCGCGTTGAGTGAAGTCTAACTGGGGGTTTTTCTGCAAGCGCATCTAAAATAGTCCGAACTTTAGCGAGCATTCCGCCTTTGACTACTTCCTGGTCGATGAGGTCTTGGAGATTTTGGTCATCTAGAGAGGATAGCGTGTCTCCCTGTGGCGTGAGGATCCCGTTTTGGTCGGTGATATAAATGAGGTTTTTCACATCGAGGGCCTGGGCAATTTTGCTAGCTGCCCAATCTGCATTGATATTATAGGAGTTTCCAGAGGCATCGATTCCAATGGGAGCAATTACCGGAATGATCCCCCGAGAGTGGCTCGAGGGAGGAGTGATCAGCTGATGGATGAGTTGTGAATCGACTCTTTCGATTTTTCCGACTTGTCCGAGCAGGGTGTGAGCAGGAATGCAATGGAGTAAGTTGCCATCTACACCTGAAATGCCAACGGCTTTGCCTCCTGATGACTGGATGGCACGGACGAGTTGACGGTTGATTTTGCCACTCAAGACCATTTCAATGACATCCATCATGGGCTTTGTGGTGATTCGTAGGCCTTGGTAAAATTCCCACGTGATCCCTCTTGCGGTCAGTTCTTCGTTGATCGCAGGGCCGCCTCCATGCACGACGACTGGAGAGAACCCACCGTCCTGGAGTTTGACCAGGTCTTGGCAGAGGGAGTTGAGAGTTTCAGGATCCTTAAGGACCGATCCTCCCAATTTGATCACAATTACCTGAGGTTGGTTTTCGGTGACTGCAGCGGGTGATTCTAATAATCGTTTTCTAATCGCCATTAGGTGAGGTACTCCGCATTAATTTCGACATATTTTTTGGAAAGGTCACAACCCCACGCTGACGTGGAGTAAGGCCCACCGTTGAGATGAACGTCGATTACGACCTCATCAGATTTGAGTTGGTCACGCACTCCCTGAATATCGAAGACCTGAGGAGCTCCATCAGAAAATACGGTGGTTCCCTGGAGCTTGAGGGTCATCTGGTTGAGGAGGGTCATTGGAACTGAGTCGGCTCCGAGTCGAGCCAGAATTCTTCCCCAATTCGGGTCTTCGCCGTGGATGGCTGTTTTGACTAAGGGGCTCATGACGAGTCCTCGTGCTGCCTTTCGAGCCAGAGCTAAATCAGGTGAGCCATGAATATTGACTTCGATCAGCTTCGTCGCGCCTTCGCCATCTCGTGCAATGCTTTGAGCGAGAAAAATGGCAACTTCATTCAGGGCCTTCTGAAATACGCTTCGGTCTGAGTCGGAGGAAATAGCTACCCCGCTGGCGCCGTTGGCTAAAAAGAATGCGCAATCATTGGTTGACGATTCGCCGTCTACGCTAATCTGGTTAAAGCTGATGTCATTTGCGTTTCGCAAGAGTTCAGCTGCAAGACCTTGTGGCATTTCAGCGTCAGTCAAGAAGTACCCCAGCATGGTCGCCATGTTGGGGTGAATCATTCCCGAACCCTTGGCGATCCCCGTGATTCGTACAGAGCCATTTTCGAGTTGGACTTCAGTGCTCACAGTTTTTGGGACTAAGTCGGTCGTGAGGATTGCGAGAGCAAATGGCTCGGCGGTTACGCCCCGACGCTCGACTAATTCGGGAATATTTTGAACAATCTTTTCAATTTCTAGTGGAACTCCAATGACTCCTGTTGATGCAGTGAGGACCTGATGAGTGTCACAGCCTAGGGATTGGGCTACGGCCGCAGCCATTCGGAAGTTGTCTTCGACTCCCTTCTGGCCAGTTGCCGAATTCGCCTGGCCACTATTGGTAATGACTGCGCGAATGTTGGATGCTGGAAGAATACTCTTGGAATAGAGGACTGAAGCTGCCTTGCATTCGTTCAGGGTGAACACGCCAGCAGCAACTGCTGGAGTTTCTGAAATAATAATCCCAAGATCCGGACGATACCGTCTGACGCCGGAGTTCACTCCTGAGACTTGAAATTTCTTAGGTAATACAGTTCTCGCTACGCCTGGACCTGGAGTCATAAGTGTCCCTCACTCTGAGTTAAGCCGGTTTCGATCGAAAACCCGTTGATGCGGTTCCAGTTTTCTACGGCTTGACTGGAGGCTCCTTTGAGGAGGTTGTCGATTAAGGAAAAAGCATAAATTTTGCCATTTTGAACGGTGTAGGAAAGGTGGGTCCGCGGCGAACCCACTACTTTTTTCAGCGATAGTAGGAGTTTGTCTTGAGATGGTGATTGCCCCAAGTCTCCGAACTTCACGAATGGATAGTCTCGGTAGGCAGCAGAGTATGCAGCCCCAATTTCGTTCTGGATCTCAGCATCGGATCTGGTTTTTAGGCGGAGACTGGGTTTCAGATAGATTCCGGAGATGATCCCTCGTCGAAGGGGAAGTAGACTGGTGGAAAAATGAGGATCAACTTCGACTCCTGTCAAGTGAGTGATGTGCCGGGTGATCTCGGGGAGGTGTTGGTGCATCCCGACTCGGTACGGAGTGCAGTCCGAGTCGACCTCGTTAAATAGTAAATTTTCGTTTGCCTTCAGGCCTGCCCCTGATGTGCCTGATTTTGCATCGATGACGATGGAGTCTAGAGCGATGATTTCCGAACGAATGAGCGGAATCAAAGCCATTAGAACGCTAGTCGCATAGCATCCCGGATTTGAAATCAGTTGAACTGAGCGATCGGACTCGGCCCAAGGCATGAGCCCGTATCTCGACTGAGAAAGAAGGTGAGGGCACGAGTGAGGGAGTTTGTACCATTCTTCAAATGTGGAAGCTTCGAGTCTGAATGCTCCACTGAGATCGATTGCTTGGATTCCCCAATTTAAGAGCTGAGGTACCCATTCCATGGAGACTTCTGCGGGTGTCGCTAAAAAAACGGTTTGAAACTCAGCGTGATTTCTCTGGAACTCCTCAATGGAGATCGTTTGGACTGATCCGGCACCTGAATCAAGGAGCTCGTCTTGAAGTCTCCAGCTTGCTTTTCTGCTGATGCATGCCTCAAGTTTTACGTTCGGATGTTTGAGTAAGAGTCGAGCGAGCTCCATCCCGGCATACCCATTGGCACCGAGAATCGCACAAGAGCGGCGTTTATTTGAGGGAGGCGTTAAAAACATGAAAAATTTATACTTGCATAAGTATGCATCGTCAAGTAATAAAAATGCAAATTTAGCAAATATGCTGCATATTCATGCAAGCTAAGGGGCGATGCCTCTTGTTTATGACATGAAGCAGTTCACAGAAGATGAGGGTTATCATGTCGAATTCAAAAGAAAACAAGAAAAAAATTCTTCTCGCATTTTCGGGCGGTCTCGATACCTCGGCCATTATTCCTTGGCTTAAGGAAACGTATGATGCCGATGTGATTGCCTACTGCTCTGATCTGGGGAATGGCCCCGACGCCGAAGGGTTAAAAAAATGGGCATTTGAGTTGGGTGCCTCTGAGTTTATTTTCGAGGACCTCAAGGAAACATTCGCCTCAAAATTTGCATTCTCTGCGATTCGAGCTGGAGCCACTTATCAAGATGATTATCTTCTCGGTACGGCCCTCGGGCGCCCTCTGATTGCAGAGAGAATGGCTCACTATGCTCTTCAGATGGGAGCGTCCGCGGTTGCACACGGATGCACGGGTAAGGGAAATGATCAAATTCGTTTCGAAAAGTCCTGGGCTTATCTGATTCCTCAACTGGAAATCGTTGCACCGTGGAGAATCTGGAATTTTAAGGGTCGTCAGGATCTTTTAGCGTATTTAGGGGAGCGAGGCTTTTTCTTAGAGGCAAAAGAAAAGAAGTACAGCGAGGACCTAAATTTATTCCATCGCTCTTGCGAGGGCGGAATTCTAGAAGATCCTGCCCAAGAGTTTGAGGCCTCTGAAATCTACAAATGGGTGAAGCCGATTGAACAGGCACAAAAAGATTCGATTACGGTTGAGATTCATTTCGAACGGGGTATTCCGGTTGCTTTGAATCAGAAGAAAATGAGTTCCGTAGCTCTTCTCTCGAATCTGAATGAGATTGCCGGTCAAGCTGGAGTCGGCGTCCTCGACCTGGTGGAAGAGCGAACCAACGGGATTAAAAGCCGTGGAATCTATGAAACTCCTGGAGGGACAGTCTTGCACCTGGCTTGTCGAGCCCTCAAACACCTGTGTTGGGATCGGGCCTTAATTACCACTGCTCGAGGATTGGGAGCCCAATACGGCGAAGCGATCTATGATGGAAATTGGCATACGGATCTTCGTAACGCGATTGAAGCTTTTTTTGAAAAGGCATCTGAAACCCTCACCGGGAGCATCAAACTGAAACTTTGGCAAGGGTCAGTGAATTTTGTCAGCCGGCAATCTTCATTCTCTCTTTACAGTGCTGAGGCCGTGACCTTTGAAGCGGATGAGGGTGGCGTCCATCATCTCGCCGATGGCTACTGCAAGATGAGCGCATTGAAGCAGAAGCTCATGGGCAGTCGGGATCTAAAATCCAAGCGACTCAGTGAGGTCAATTAAGTGAGCGTTTTAAATACAGCGAAAAACCCAGGTCGTGAGCAAAAGCTTTTTGAATTTACCCACGGGATTGATGTCGATGTCCATTTAGCGGATGCAGAAATTCGAGTTCAAAAGGCTTGGGTAGGAGCCTTGGCAAAAATCCAGATGATCACTTCGGTCCAGGCAACTCAAGTCTGGGGAGCGCTCGACGAGGCTCTGGATCTGATGAAGAGTGGTCAATTTCAGTGGAAGGTAGAAGATGAAGATATCCACATGAACCTCGAGCGCTTTTTAGTCGAAAGACTCGGTGAAGTGGGGAAGAAAATTCACCTGGGCCGATCTCGAAACGACTTGATCGCCACAACCTTAAGGCTCTTTGTTGAGGATTCAATCACGGAAATCCAAAAACGAGCAGCTCAGGTGATCTTGGCTCTTTGTCAAAAGGCAGAAGAGTGGATGGATCACATCGTTCCGGGAATGACGCATTTACAAAATGGTCAGCCCATTCGAATGAGTCATATTCTCCTTGCTCACGGGTGGGCTTTGCATCGTGACCAAGTCCGATGGTTGGCAGCTCAAAAACAGGCTCTGTCTGTGATGCCACTTGGATCAGCGGCCCTGGCTGGGACGACTCTTCCAATTGACTTGAAATCATTGGCTCAAGAATTGGGTTTTAGGTCACCCCCAGTAAATTCCTATGATTCAGTGGGAGATCGAGATTTCCTATTAGATGCTCTTCATGGCCTTTCGATGCTTGGGGTTCATTTGAGTCGCCTTTCAGAAGATCTGATTTACTGGGCATCCACTCCAGTCGCGCTTATTCTGTTACCGCGGGATTGGTCCACCGGCAGCTCAATCATGCCCAATAAGCGTAATCCAGATGTGCCCGAACTCATTCGCGCAAAATCCGCGCATTGGATTGCTGGATCGACCAATGCGATGGCTTTACTCAAGGGACTGCCAAGTGGGTATCATAGTGACCTTCACGAATTAAAATCCATTTTAATTCGAAATTTCAGTGAGTCAAAGAAGTCCTTAGAAGTTTTGGAAAAGTTCATTCAGCAGATGAAGTTTAATCCACAGGAAGCCCAGCGGCTTCTCAAGAAGGGACACCTTCTCGCAACCGAATTAGCCAATCATTGGACTCAACGCGGCCTCTCTTTCCGTGAGGCCTATCAAAAGACAGCGGAACTGATTGAACAAGCAGATTCACAGGGGGTTTCGATTGAGGAGCTGGCTTACGCGGCCGAAGGACTTCGACTCTCCATTGAAGGAGCTGTTGAGGTCCGAAGCCAATCAGGGGGAACAGCTCGGAAGTCTGTGATTCAGGGATGTGCAGATCTGAAGGCGAGCACCTTAAAATTGAATGGGGTCAACTGATGTACACTGGAGCAAATGCAGCAGAGCTTAAATCTAACCAAGAATCATCGAGTTCAGCGACCCTCGTTTTATCAAATGGCATGAGGTTCTCAGGGGAGTCCATTGGAGCCCAGGCTTCGATTGAGGGAGAGCTTATTTTTACTACTGGGATGGTGGGCTACACTCAAAGTCTAACCGATCCCTCCTATTTCGGGCAGATCCTCATGTTCACCTATCCTCTCATTGGAAATTACGGGGTTGCTCACGCCCAATTGGATAGTGAATGGTTCGGCCAGTCCGGATTTGAAAGTGATCGCATTAGGGCCTCTGGCGTGATCGTAGCAACTGATTCTGCCCGGGCTTATCACTGGCAGTCTCAGAGAACTCTTGGGGATTGGTTGAAAAAGGAGAGCGTGCCAGGAATTGCCGGACTAGACACCCGCTATTTAACTCAACTCATTCGGAGCACACCTGGTCTTCGCGCGCGAATCGTCGGCGGTGCCACGTCAGGATCGGACGAGCAGTTCAAGGCCCCTGGAGAAACTAGTTTGTCGTCTGTCTCAACCCCTACGCGACGTGTGATCGGAAAGGGAAGCAAGCGGATTGCTCTCGTCGATTGCGGGGTGAAATGGAATATCGTCCGGCAACTCATTGACTTAGAGTGTGAGGTGGAGTTGCTCCCTTGGAGTACCGATCTCTCAACAGTCGATTGCTCAGGGTGGTTATTGAGTAACGGACCGGGCGATCCCCAAAATGCTGGAGGATTAATCGATCAGGTGAAGAAGATCATGACAGCTGATCGACCTATTTTCGGAATTTGCCTGGGTTATCAGATTTTAGCTCTGGCGGCCGGAGCAAAGACTGAGAAATTGAAGTTTGGTCATCGGGGTCACAATCACTCAGTTCATCTCGTTGGAACGAATCAAGGATTTATGACGAGTCAGAACCACGGCTATTGTGTCATCGAGGAGACGTTACCCGAGGGCTGGAGCCCTTGGTTCAAGCATTTGAATGATGGAACATTAGAGGGGATCCGTCATCAAAGCCTTCCCCATCGCGGAGTCCAGTTTCACCCCGAGGCGGCTGCTGGACCGCAAGACACTCGGTGGCTTTTAGAAAACTTTATTCAGGAAATTCGGTCATAAAATGGAGCGAGAAATGAAACCAATTCAAAAGGTGATCCTCTTAGGTTCGGGGGGGCTGTCTATCGGTCAGGCAGGAGAATTTGACTACTCAGGGTTTCAAGCGATTCGCTCCCTCGAGGAAGAAGGCATTCAGGTCGTGATCGTTAATCCAAACATTGCGACAGTTCAAACGACTCCTAAAGAGGGGCGAAAAGTTTATCTTTATCCTGTGGAGCCGGACTGGGTGGAGAAGGTCATCGAGCTCGAGAAGCCTGATGGAATCATCGCTGGTTTTGGTGGGCAGACCGCCCTGAATTGTGCCATTCGCCTTGATTCTCTGGGTATTCTTGAGAAACACGGCGTGCGCAATCTTGGAACTGCGATTGATGTACTACGCCTGACCGAGGACCGAGATCTTTTCGCTCAATCGATGAAGGCGCAATCCATTCCTGTTCCTCCGAGTGAGGCTGCCGATCGATTAGAAATCGCCCTGGCGGCTGCTGAACGCATTGGATATCCGGTGATCGTCCGGGCTGCCTATGCCCTGGGCGGTCTAGGAAGTGGGTTTGCGAAAAATCCCCGTGAACTTAGACATTTGGTTGAAGGCGCGCTTGCGACATCTCCTCAAGTCTTGATTGAAAAGTCACTTTGGGGGTGGAAGGAGGTCGAATATGAAGTGATGCGAGATTCTTTCGGCAATGCCATTACCCTCTGTAATATGGAGAACTTTGACCCACTGGGCGTTCACACCGGAGACTCGATTGTTGTAGCGCCGAGCCAAACTCTCACGGATGCAGAGTATCAACTCCTCAGAAATACCTCTCTTAAAATTGTTCAGAGTCTGAAAATCATCGGTGAGTGCAACGTTCAGTTTGCATTAAATCCTCAAAGTCATGAGTTCTATGTGATCGAGATCAATGCTCGATTGTCTCGTTCGAGCGCTCTTGCAAGTAAAGCGACTGGATACCCAATTGCTTTTGTCGCAGCAAAAGTAGTGACTGGCAAAAGTTTGCTTGAGATCAAGAATCCACTGACGGGCAATACGACTGCGTATTTTGAGCCTGCTTTGGACTATATTGCAGTAAAAATCCCGAAGTGGGATTTGAAAAAATTTCGAGGTGTATCTAGAACCATCGGAACCACGATGAAATCCATTGGGGAGGTCATGGCGATCGGTCGAACCTTTGGCGAAGCGATTCAAAAAGGGATCCGAATGGTCACCGAGAATGAAAGTGGGTGGAATGGATTTGTGACCCATCCTCGAACCATTGAGGGGAAGACCTCCCTCCGCTTACTCCCTAAGGCTTTGGTTGAAGAGCTGGCTATTGCGACAGACGCGCGGCTTTTTAAAATCGTCGATGCCTTGCGCCAGTCCATTCATCCTGAGGAGATTCATCAGATCACTCAAATTGATCTTTGGTTTTTAAATGGACTTGCTGAAGTCGTTGAAGTTGAAAATGAGATTTGCGATCGAGCCCAAAAATGGCTGAATTCAAAGCCTTCTAGAGCGCCCATTGAAAGTGCTTCAATTAAAGAGGTATTGAATGAGATTCTGATCGGCGCTTCACAGCAGGCATGGAAAAGGTGGAAGCAAAGTGGCTTTAGCGACGAATCCATTGCCAAGCTCTGCTTGAGTCAGGTCTTTCCGAAAGTGCTACTTTCGAAGTCCGTCTGGGTTGACGTCGCCCAGGTGGTGAGGGCTCTGCGCCTGAGAGCGGGTGTCAGACCCGTGGTTAAAAAAATGGACACATCAGCCGGGGAATTTCCATCGTCCTCGAACTACCTTTACCTCACCTACCAGGGAGAGGTGAGCGATGAGATCGAACGCGTGCCGGGCAGACGATCCGCTCTCTTGTTGGGCGGGGGGTCTTATCGAATCGGGAGCAGTGTTGAGTTTGACTGGTGCGCTGTGAGCTGCTTAGAGAAGCTGAGAGAATTGGGGTGGAGCTCCTCAGTCATTAATTGCAATCCTGAGACGGTTTCGACCGACTTTAACCTGTCCGATCAGCTCTACTTCGAAGAGCTTTCATTGGAGAGAATTCTTGATGTCAGGGATTTTGAAAATCCAGAGGGTCTGATTGTGGCGATGAGCGGACAGTTGCCAAATCAGCTTGCGCCGCATCTGGCTCAGCTCGACGTTCCTCTTTTGGGTCATCTTTGGAGGAGTATTGATCAAGCCGAGGATCGTAAAAAATTCTCTGCCCTCTTAGACGGACTTAAAATTGATCAACCCCGTTGGGTTGAAGCAAAGTCCCAAATTGCGATTGAGCAATTTGTTCACGAAGTGGGATTTCCAATCTTAGTCCGGCCAAGTTATGTGCTTTCGGGTGCTGCAATGAGTGTCGCTGTCGATCAGGAGACACTGAAGGCCCACCTTTCAAGAGCTCAAGAGATCTCTAGTGAACATCCCGTGATCTTGTCCCAATATTTTGATGGAGCTAAAGAAGTCGAACTCGATGGCGTTGCTCAGCGGGGTAGAGCCCTTGCCACCGCAATTAGCGAGCATATTGAAAATGCAGGCGTCCACTCTGGAGATGCGACCCTTGTATTTCCAAGTCAAAATTTGGAGCCGGAGATTTTGGAGAAAGTTCAAGCGATCGGAGCTGCGATTGCTCAGGCACTCATTTTAAATGGCCCATTCAATATCCAGTTTCTCGTGAAAGAAGGCAAGGTTCTCGTGATCGAGTGTAATGTGCGTGCTTCGCGATCGTTTCCATTTGTTTCTAAAGTTTCCGGGGAGAATTTCATCTCTCTAGCGACAGAGGCTATTTTAGATACCAAAGACTTGCCCGCTGTATCCATCAAAGCGCCTCTAAAATTTTTAGGAGTGAAATCAGCAATGTTTAGCTTTCAAAGATTGGCTGGAGCTGATCCAGTCTTGGGCGTAGAAATGGCATCGACGGGTGAAGTAGCCTGTCTTGGTACTTCAGTAGATGAGGCCCTACTTCTTTCGCTTCAGGCTTCCGGCGTCAAGCCGCCCCAAAAGGGAGTCCTGATCAGCGCTGGACGAATGGAGGAAAAGGCCAGACTCATTGATGCTGTCGATCTTTTGTGCGAGCTAAAAATTCCGCTCTATGCGACGCCGGGTACGGCTCAGTTTTTTAGACGGCGAGGCCTGATTCTAAGAGAGATTTCCTGGGATTCCGTGGGCTCGACGATGATCAAATTGATCCAAGAGAATGCGCTCGATTTTGTGATCAATATTCCAAAAGATTACTCTGAAAGCGAGTTGTCCAGGGGCTATCAGGTGAGAACCCTTGCCGTACGCCACGGATGCACCTTGATGACCAACGTTGAGAAAACAGATCGCTTTCTGAAAGCCCTGAAAAGAAAGCAGAATGGTGACGTCCTCGAGCGAGTGTTCTCCTTAGAGTTAGCCTGCCAGGGGTTCTGCTGACAGCGAGGGGAGTTGATAAAATTCTCCGTGATCCGGGCCCCAGGATTCGACTTGGTCAACCTGGACTTCGATCAAGACCAAATCAGGATCGAACAAGCCGCGTGGGAACCACTTTTGATATTCGGATTTCCAAAGTTGCTTCATTCTTTCCCGGTCGCGAATCATAGAACCGGTGCCGCAGACGGCGACGTATTGAGATAGTTTTGGATCGAATCCAATGAGATGCACTTGGCGGTTCCAACGGAGGTCCGTGATCTTTTGACTAGTATCATTCGAAAAAAACCAAAGTCGCCCGTTAAATTCGGCTTTTTGCATGAGCATGGGACGGCTATGCATTCGGCTGCTCTCATTTAAAGTGGTCATCATAATGACATCAAGATTTTTGAGTAGCGCCCCCATTTTCTGAATGGTTTCGATTTCACTCAAGGGACTTACTGTTTTCTCCATAAAAATTCTCCCGGCTCATTCAAGAAATTTTTTAAAGAAATTGAACTGCAAAGTGCGGGCCTAAATATTACAAATGGCATGAACGTTGCTTTTGTCTTTCACTATGGTAGGCAAACCCAATTTTCCAGAATCCATTGATCTATGTGGCATTGTGGGCTCTTCAATGCCGACGCCTGGCCTAAATGCGTTGGATCAGGAGAGAGAGGCATCCATGGCGGATGAGGGCGGTGTGTCGGGTGCGATTATGGAAAATCAGGACGGGCTAAAGGCCGAGGACTGGATGAGGGAGAATCGACCACTTAGGGGCGAGCGGCCTAAGCAGGCGGCATAATTTACCGCTGGCAGTCAGGACAGATTCCAAAAAATTCTAGCGAATGAGAAATCTCAGTGAAGCCTCGCTTTTGAGCGATGCGATCGATTTCCTCAAGTTCGCAATCATCGAGGACGACAACTCGACGGCACTTTTTGCAGATCACGTGGTGGTGGTGG
>CANCQK010000011.1 GCA_947380295.1 Bdellovibrionales bacterium
GCGGCTACGGCATGGGCGGCTACGGCATGGGCGGCTACGGCATGGGCGGCTACGGCATGGGCGGCTACGGCATGGGCGGTATGTATAACCCCATGATGCAAACGTTCTAGGTCCTGATTTCACCTAAAACACACACGCCCCGTCTTCTCAAAAAGAAGACGGGGCTTTTTTTTTGTAAAGTTAGTCGGAGGTGTGCCGAAGAGTACTGTGTCTAGGCTAGGAGGACTTTGGTGGGTAACTCGGCTTAGGCAACTTGACTGAGGACCGCTGTCATTTGCCGAATTCGTCTGAGGAGGCGAATAAGGGTACAGCAACAGGTGGTGGTGGTCCTCGTCCCTTTTATGGTAGACCATGGGGACGGAGAATCGACATGGCAAGTCTTAATCACATCGGAATTGCAGTCTCTCATCTTCCTAAAATTGTAAAGCTTTTCGCTCTTTTAGGCCTTCCGCTAGATCACTTAGTGGATGTTCCTGATCAGGGCGTTAGGACTCACTTTATTTCACTCCCTAAAAGTTCATCGAATATCGAACTGCTCGAGATCACCGACCCAGAAGGCACAGTCGCGCACTTTTTAAAGAAGCGAGGGCCGGGGATTCATCATTTGGCTTTTAGCGTAGACCCGGGGTCGCTTGAAGCGATCAGCGAAAAACTGAGGACAGAAGGGTATCGCCTCATCTATTCTGAATCAAAGCGAGGCGCTCATGGCGCGAAGATTAATTTTATTCATCCCTCCTCAGCAGAGGGCATCCTGATTGAACTCATGGAGGAAGTGATCTGATCATGCCTATTAAATTCACTCGAGGGGTTAAAGTCCTTCTTTTGGCTGTTTTCATGAGTTTCATCGTTCAGCAAACGGCGGATCAGTTTTTCGGGACTCATTTTTTTTCGATCTTTGCTCTCACTCCAACAGGATTTTTTGATCACTACTCCTGGTGGCAGTTATTGACTTACTCATTTTTGAATACTGACGTAATTCCTCTCTTTTTTAATCTTTTTATCCTAGCTCAGTTGGGGCCTGACTTAGAGCGAGCGTGGGGTACGAAGAGATTTTTAGTCTATTACTTTTTCTGCGCTGCTTCGGTCGCGTTTTTTTATCTTCTTTTTTTCGGTATTTTTGCCCGAAGCTCTGGGCATTACGGAGCACTGGTGGGTCCCTCTGGGGCAATTTATGGCTTGTTCGCTGCCTATGGTTTGATCTTCGGAGAGACCATGATGGCTTTTCCTCCGATGAAGTTCAAACACTTCATCCTGATTCTAGTGGTGTTTCAGTTAATGCTTTCAGTTTATACCCCGGGAGGTACTTGGGCTGCATTTGCCCACCTGACGGGCATGGCTTCTGGTTTTGTTTATCTGTGGGCTCAGACTCGGTGGCTTCTTAGGCAGAAAAAACGGGCACTTTATACAAAGTCAGCCCCAAAATCGAAGAAAAGGCAGGCCAACCATCTCAGGCTGGTGAGTTCGAGACCCGGGGACTTGGATCGTGCCGACTCGGACTCGGACGGCCATCCCAAGACGTGGCATTGAAGATCAAGCATTGATTTAGGGGGGGGTACTCTGCCATTTTAAGCTCTATTTGACAGCAGTCCCCAGGAATGGTCGGTCAAGAGCCCGAATTGGTGCGCTTACGCATTGACAGAGATGGCTTGGCCGATTTATCTAAGTAACCATGGTACTTTTAAGTGATGCAGTTCAATTCAAGAAGTTCGATACCCGTTTAGTGGAGAGAAGTGTTTCCAGAGGGAACCTCTCTTCTCAAGAGCTCGATGTCTCCGTCGAGCAGCTTCCAGATGATTCAGAAAATGCCGTCTGGGTGAGCATTGAAAGCTTCACTCAGGAGGGTTTGGACGCCGAAAAAGGTGTCACTGGATCAAGCCCTTCTCATTCTGCCTAATTTGAGCACCTCATGGAAAAAACAGAGAGTGCTGGTGGTGTCGAGTCCTTAACCATCCTCGGTACAGGTCCTGCTGGACTGACTGCCGCAATTTACAGTGCTCGGGCTAATTTAAAGCCCCTCTGTGTGGAAGGTGCGCAGCCCGGTGGGCAGCTCACAATCACCAGTGAGGTGGAGAATTACCCAGGGTTTGCTGAACCTGTGATGGGACCTGATCTCATGACGGCCTTCAGGAAGCAGGCTGAACGGTTTGGGACTCGTTTTTTTCAGGGCAATGTCGCTCAGGCTGATCTCTCCAAGCGGCCCTTTCGTCTCTTAATGGACGACGGTCGAGAGATTCTGACTCAGACATTGATTATTTCGACTGGTGCGTCCGCAAAGTGGATCGGTATCCCTTCTGAGCAGAGGCTCATGGGTAAAGGGGTATCTGCGTGTGCGACTTGCGACGGGTTTTTCTTTAGAAACTTGGATGTTGTTGTCGTGGGCGGTGGGGATACGGCTTTGGAAGAAGCGACCTTTCTCACTCGGTTTGCTAAGTCTGTCACGGTCGTACATCGTCGGGATCAGTTCAGAGCGAGTAAGGCGATGCAGGATCGAGCCTTTAAAAACCCAAAGATCAAGTTTGTCTGGAATTCAGTGGTCGATGAAATCCTGGGTGAAAAAGCGGTCACATCGGTGCGACTGAAAAACGTGCTCACCCAAGACATTCAAGAGCTTAAAGCTGAGGGTGTTTTTGTTGCGATCGGGCACCAGCCTAATACTGCCCTGTTCCGGAATCAGCTCAATTGTGATGAAACCGGTTACCTAATTACTCAAAAGGGCTCAACCTACACGAATATCCCGGGTGTTTTTGCAGCGGGCGATGTGGCCGATCATATTTATCGCCAGGCAGTCACTGCTGCTGGGACCGGATGTATGGCTGCACTGGATGCAGAGCGGTTTTTAGAAAGCGGAGAGTAAGTCATGTCGAGTATCCATCCTGAAGAGCAGTCGGAGCAGGTCCGAGTTCGCTTTGAAAAATTAGCGCACCTTCGCGAGCGTAACGAAAATCCATACAAAAATGGGCTCGTTCCTACGGCCTTAGCCACGGGTCTTCACCAGGAGTTTGGTGAGCAGTCCAAGGAACAGCTAGAAGCCTCAGGTCATCCTTGCTCGGTCGCCGGGCGAGTCATGGCTATTCGTGATTTTGGTAAGGCCTCGTTCGTTCGGCTTCAGGATCGAACTGGGCAAGTCCAGCTTTTTGTTCAAAAAGACAAGATCGGTGCCGAAGCCTACGCCCGATACAAGGAGTGGGATATCGGCGATATTCTTTTCGCTGAAGGAAAGGTTTTTAAAACCAAAACGGGCGAATTGTCTGTTCTTGTGGACGCAATTCAACTGGTGACCAAATCCTTACGCCCACTGCCTGAGAAGTTCCATGGTATTGCAGATGTTGAAATCAAGTATCGGCAGCGGTACCTCGATTTGATCATGTCTGATTCGACACGGGAAACGTTTCGTAAACGATCGATGATTATTAGCGAGCTTCGAGCTTTCTTCGAGGGCGAAGACTTCATGGAAGTCGAGACCCCGATGATGCATCCGATTGCAGGGGGTGCAACTGCTCGTCCCTTTACGACCCATCATAATGCTCTTGATATGACTCTCTTTATGAGAATCGCCCCTGAGCTCTATCTCAAAAGGCTCGTTGTCGGGGGCTTTGAGCGGGTTTTTGAAATCAATCGCAACTTCAGGAACGAAGGGATCTCGATCAAGCATAACCCTGAGTTTACAATGCTGGAGTTCTACCAATCCTATGCAACTTTTGAGGACCTCATGCCAGTGCTGGAACGTGTGTTTCAGCGGGTAGCGGAGAAACTGCATGGCTCGACCCGGATCACTTATCAAGGAACCGAAATCGAGCTGGGTGGTTCTTGGCAGAGAATCTCAATTGAAGATTCGCTCGTGAAGTACACCGGGTTTAATGACCGAAGCCTTCTTCGTAATCGAGAGGCTTTGCTTAAGTATGGCAAAAGCCAAGGACTCCCGATGGACCCCAAGGACACCACGGGTGGCTTGATGATGGTCATCTTCGATCATGAGGTGGAAGCGAAGCTGATTCAGCCGACCTTTGTGACTCATTATCCCTTGGATGTTTCACCTCTTTCGCGCAAGAACGAAAAAGATCCCTTCTTAGTGGATCGATTCGAGCTCTTTGTTTACGGTCGTGAAATGGCGAATGCTTTTTCCGAGTTGAATGATCCGATCGATCAAACCCAGCGATTTGAAGCTCAGGTCGAATCCAAAAATGCGGGCAATGAAGAAGCCACGGATATGGACCAGGATTATGTCACAGCGCTTGAGCACGGGATGCCTCCGACAGCGGGAGCAGGGCTCGGCATTGATCGGCTCGCGATGTTGATGACGGATTCCCCGAGTATTCGCGATGTTATTTTGTTTCCGCTGATGCGGCCTCTTCACGTTGAGGGTGCTTCGTCCGAAGGTGAGAAGGACTAGGAGTCGAATGGGAAGATCTGGGGGGTTGATCTTTACACTCGCAAAGCGGTTCTTGCTCTCTAAGTCCTCCGATGGATTTATTTCCTTTATTGCATGGGTCTCCATGGTTGGAGTGGCATTGGGAGTGATGTCGCTCACTCTGGTGACTAGCGTCATCAATGGGTTCGAGAGCGAACTCACGCAGATGATCACGTCAATGAATGGGGATGTCATTCTCTACACTCGCGGTGAACCTATTCGTGATTCAGCAGCTTCCATTCGCGAAATTAGACGAATTTTACCCGAGACCCAGAGCGTAAGTCCGTCTTTCGTGACCGAGATCATGGTCTCGGGAAAAGATGCAGTTTCAGGAGCGGTCCTTCAGGGAGTGGATCCTGAAAGTATTGGGCTCGTGACTAAAATTCCCCAACGGGTGACCGCAGGACGGCTTCCCGTGAGCGATGGGGAGGTTGCACTCGCAAGTGCTTTGGCGAATAAACTTGGCGCCACCCTGAATTCCGGCGTGCGCTTGATTGTCCCTTTTGCTGCGGGCGAGAACTCCCAGGCAAAAAGCCTTCAAGTTAAAGTCGTTGGGATTGTTCAAATGGGGATGTATGAGTACGATTCAAAGTTCTTGTTTATGGCGCTTCCGTCGGTTCAGAAGTTTTTGGATCAGCCTGAACGGGTCACGACCTTTCATATTCAGTTAAAGCCTGGAGCCCCATCGCGAGCGGCTTCAGATCGCCTTTCTGAGTCTTTTGGTTACCCCTTTAAGGCTAAGGATTGGAGCCAGCTGAATCGGAACCTTTTCTATGCGATTCAGCTAGAAAAAGCTGTGATCGCGATTATTCTTACGGTTATCGTTGTAGTGGCCGCATTTAACGTGGTTAGCACGCTGATGATGATGATTCACGATAAGGGCAGAGAAATCGCAATTCTTAAAGCGATGGGTTTTTTGCCGAGTCAGAGTTTTTTGCTTTTTTGTATTTTAGGTCTAGGGATCGGAGCTTTAGGTACGGGAGTTGGTGTTTTGGGAGGCTTAGGCTTAGGTTGGCTCTTAGAGAAAACACACTGGATCGATCTGCCTGCCGACATTTATTATATCGGATTTTTGCCAGTGATTGTTCGTTGGCCTGAGATTGCCTTAATTATCGCTATGGCTCTGCTCATCTCGTTTTTAGCTACTCTCTATCCGTCGCTTATGATTTCAAAACGATCACCTCTTGAGGGATTGCGATATGAATAAGGCTCAGGCGGGAGTTCATACTCCCTTGATTCGCGCAGCTAACCTTCACAAATCCTTTTTTAAGGGCAAAAAGGAAATTAAAGTTCTGCGAGGCGTTGATCTCACAATCCAGCGTGGAGAGATGGTCGCAATCACAGGATCCTCTGGTGCGGGCAAGAGTACTCTCCTTCATATTTTGGGGACTTTAGAGCCACCCACTTCTGGAAGAGTTTATTTCGGTGAGGACCAAAAAAATCTTTTTGATCTTTCTGAACGAGGCTTGTCCGAATTTAGAAATGGTTCATTAGGCTTTATTTTTCAATTTCACTACCTTTTGCCTGAGTTTTCCGCCTTAGAGAATGTTATGATGCCGGCCCTCATTGCCGGATACTCGCGATCTGCAGCGACTCAAAAGGCACAAGAGCTTTTAGAGTTTGTTGGACTTAAGCATCGACTCGAGCACCGTCCAAGTGAGCTTTCGGGGGGAGAGCAGCAAAGAGTCTCTATTGCTCGAGCCGTAATTTTGAGGCCGCAGCTCATTTTAGCGGATGAGCTGACTGGGAATTTGGATTCGGTCAATCGGAATTTAATAATTGAACTCTTAGCAAAATTAAATCAAGCCACGGGGGTCTCAATTCTGCTCGCAACCCATGATCTTGAAGTTGCTCACACCATGCATCGGGTATTGCCTATGAGAGACGGAGCCTTCGTTGATGCTAAAAGCATTTCTTAACGAGTAGGATGCCTAAAGTCATCCTTTTATGCCTTCGCTGCTATATTTGTTGACAGCAAGACATTAGCCACCTAGACATTAATTCTAGTGATGCCTCTCAGAATCATTCATAATTTGATTACAGGTAAGAGTCCTCTTCAGTGGCTATTGAGTTATGTAGTCATGATCGCTTGGGTTGGAGCCTTTTGCGGGGCTCAATCGAGGGCAGAGGTTCGAAGTGCTGAGTTGAGTACTCAGGCAAAAGTCTTGACGAGTTCAGAAGCGACCGCCCTCATGGGTAAAAAAGTTGATGAAATCCAAGTTCAAGGCTTAAAAAGAATCGAAAAAGATGCGATCCTCGCAAAATTAGGCACTCAATTGGGTGTCGCACTCTCAAAAGATCAAGTCAGTTCTGATATTCGAGCCCTGTTTGCAATGGGGTATTTCGATCAAATTGCGGTCTCTGGAAAAGAACTGCCTAGCGGAGGCGTTCGACTTACATTTCAAGTGAAGGAACGTCCAGTCATTAGCAAGGTTGAGTTTGAGGGCAATGAGAAAATTACCACGAGTGATCTCAAGGATGTCATTAAAACCAAGGATTGGTCTATTCTCGATATCAATCGGGTAAAAGAGGATGTAGCCCTCATTCAAAAGCACTACGAAGACAAGGGTTATTACCTTGCTAAAGTGAATTATGAAATTACTACGACGACTCCAGATCAGGTAACCCTGACCTATAAAATTAATGATTTTGACAAAGTTCAAATCAAAAAAATTACCTTTTTGAACAATAAAAAATTCACCGATGAACAACTCAAGGCGCAGCTTGGAGAGACTCGTGAGGGGAATTTCTTATCTTTTGTGACGAGTTCGGGCAGCTTTAAGGAAGCGGCCTTTAAGCAGGACCTCCAAAGACTTTTGCTTTGGTACTTAGAGCACGGCTATATCAAATTTCGAAATGAAACCCCGGTCATCACGATCAGTGACGACAAGAAGTGGCTCTATATTTCTATCTATGTCGATGAGGGTGAGCAGTATCAAATTGGCTCAACCGACTTTTCGGGGGACTTACTCTTTTCAAAAGAGGAGCTGCGTCCGAGTCTGATTCAAAAGAGTGGGGACACCTTCAGTATCCTCAAGCGTAATCAGGAAATTCAAAATCTGACCGAAAAATACCAGGATCTTGGGTATGCCTTCGTGAATGTCATTCCAAAAATGAATGTGCACGACGATACCCGCACCGTTGATTTCGATTATGATTTCGAAAAAGGGAACCTCGTCCATATCGGTGAGATTAACGTCCTGGGCAACACTAAGACTTACGACAAGGTGATTCGTCGTGAACTCAAGGTGCGAGAGGGTGATCTTTATAGTGGCACCAATCTCAGGCTTTCCAGGGAAAATGTGGAGCGCCTCGGGTTTTTTGCTCCTGGGGAGTTAGTTTTCAATACAAAGCCTCAAAAAGATCACCCGGACGTTGTTGATTTAGACATTTCCGTAAAAGAGCGCTCCACGGGAACAGTCACATTAGGGGCGGGGTGGGGAAGTGCGAACGGCTTCTTTTTTACTGCTCAGATTTCGGAAATTAACCTATTCGGGAGAGGGCAGTCGCTGAATTTATCGGGGCAGCTCGCTCCGGGATCACCCCAGCAGAGTTTGAACCTAGGTTTTACGGATCCTTACGCATTTGACACGCTCTGGAGTGCTGGGTTTGATGTGTATTACCTCCGAGTCCCAATTCCTAATGCTTATACTCTGCAAAAGAAGGGGTTTGATTTCAGGTTAGGTCACCCGATCATGGATTATACCTACGGGTTTCTGACTTATAAATTCGAGCGTTTGGATGACTTGGCTATTACCTCACTCGGCACAGCAATTTCGGGCGCCGCCTTTGAACAGGCAGCCCGTGTAGACAATGGATTCCTTTCAAGCGTGACCTTGAGTGCGACCCGCGATCTTAGAAATAACCGATTTGAGACGACTGCAGGAAATTACCAAAGCGCTTCGTTTGAGTTGGCTGGCTGGCCAGGCGATATGACGTTTTTTAAGTGGGTTGTGAACAGCCGGTACTACCAAAAAATTTGGGGTGACCTGGTCTTTCGTAACAATCTTGAATTGGGGCATATGGGCTCCTATGGCACAAGAGAAATTCCTCCCGCTCAAAAGTTTTACCTGGGGGGGCCCAATGATATGCGCGGATTTCCGTTCTTTGGGTTAGGACCTCAGTCGGCGACTGGTGACCCCAATAGTCCAATTCGCCCCATCGGCGGATCCATTAAAGCTTTGGCTATGTTTGAGTTGGAATATCCTGTGCTGAGAGAGGCTGGGATTAAAGCAGTTCTTTTTTGCGATGTAGGAAACTCGTGGGACCGCTTTCCCCAAGGTCCCTTTGCAAGTCTGAGATCGGATGTGGGTTTCGGGATTCGATGGTTCTCGCCTATTGGTCCTCTGAGGTTGGAATGGGGTTATCCTATTAACCCATTGCCAACCGAGAGCAGTTCTCAGTTCAATTTCTTTATTGGACCGGCATTTTAAGGCCCGGTGGGCTTCCAATTCCCAAGTGGATGTGGTTTGCTAGCGGCTAGGTTAACTTCATCATAGGAGAAATCAATGAGTCAGATGAATCGGCGCGTATTGTTTACAGTTATGGCGGCAATTGCAGGGTTGGGTTCGACTTCGAGCTTTGCTGCAGAAGCCACTCAGCGGATTGCAGTAGTCGATATGCAAAAAGCTCTGCAGCTCGTTGAAGCCGGTAAAAAAGTAAAAGCTCAGCTTGAGAAAGAGTTCAATGCTAAGAGCACACAGTTTCAGCAAGAAGAGGCCGCAATCAAAAAGATGAATGAGGAACTGCAGAAGCAGTCCTTGGCAATGAGCGATGAAGCTCGCGCTAAGAAGCAAGCTGAACTGCAAAGTCGCTTCATGAAGTTTCAACAGGGTTATCAGCAATCCCAGGAAGAATTGCAGAGCAAAGAGCGTACGCTGACTCAGCCTATTATTACCAAGCTTCGCAATATCATTGGCGAAGTTGCTAAAAATAAAAACTACAGCATCGTGATTCAAAAGAACGATGTTTTCGTGCTTCACTCCGAAGACAAAGATGACCTGACAAACGAAGTCATCAAAATCTTTGACAAAGGCGGACACTCGTAGTGACGTTTTCACTCAATCAAGTTCTGGAGTGGGTTCAAGGTCGATTCGTCAACTCTGAGTCGCTCGGTAACAAAAAAGCCGAGTTGATCCAGGTGGATCGACCTGCCCCTCTTGGAACCTCTCAGTCCAATGAAGTGGGCTTCTTTTTTTCAAAAGCTTACCAATCGGAACTGGCTACGGCTCACCCAGGTATCTTAATCACGGCAGAGCCGTTTGTTGGTCCGCTCCAGGCATCGGGCTTAGGGCTCTGGCATTCGACGGCTGTGGTTAGCTGTTCTGATCCCTACAGGGCGATGGCGATTATTTCAGAAAAATTTGCTCAACATCTTTCTTCGGTTGCTCATTTGCCTGTGGGAGTTCCAACAGCTGAGGGAGTTGCAACCCTTCCTGCTCAAATTCATCCGACAGCAGTGATTGATCCATCGGCAGTCCTAGGTGAAGGTGTTCAGATTGGTCCTCACTGCGTTATCGAAAAGGGAACTCACATTGGACGTCGAGTGGTCCTGTACCCAGGGTGTTTTGTTGGACCTCATTGTAACGTGGGTGCGGACACTGTTCTTTTTCCGCGGGTGACCGTTTATGAGGGCACTCAGATCGGGGATCGAGTCCGAATCCATGCGGGTGCGGTGATCGGTTCAGATGGCTTTGGTTACGCACCTCAGCGAGTTGGGAACGGAAAAGTCATTCATCAAAAAATTTACCACCTAGGTCACGTCATTCTCGGGGATGATGTGGAAGTCGGCGCGAACAGCACGATCGATCGGGCTACCTTTGGGCAAACCCGGATTGGTCAAGGCTCTAAATTGGATAATTTAGTGCACATTGGGCACAACGCCGTAGTTGGCGAGGGGACTATTATTTGCGGGGGTTCCTGCTTGGCGGGTAATGCCGTCTTAGGTAATAACGTGACGGTCGGTGGCCTCTCAGGAATCGCTAACCAAGCTCACGTCAAAGATGGTGCTAGTGTGGGTGCCTTGACCTTGGTGACTAAAGATGTGGAAAAAGGCGGGACAGCTGTGGGAAATCCTCAGAGGGAATACCGAGAACACTTTAAAGCTCATGCCCTATTGAGTAGGTTGCTCGCTGAGCGGAGATCAAAATAAATGGAATCCCCCTTTCGTTTAGATATTGAAAAAGTAAGACGATTTTTACCCCATCGGGCACCCTTTCTTTTGGTGGACCGGATTTTGGAGATTCAGCCCGTTCCGCACCCAGAAGGAGTTATTCCGAGCGCGGGTGTTGGTACCCGAGTCATCGGAATTAAGAATGTGTCCTATAATGAGCCTTTTTTTCAAGGTCACTTTCCAGAGTTTTCAATTATGCCAGGGGTTTTGATCCTCGAAGCGATGGCTCAAGTAGCGAGCTTCGCGGTCTATCCCAGTCTTCAGGGAGCATCCGAGCAGACCTTGAAAAATTTCAGATGTATCTTAGCAGGCGTGGACTCTGCTCGATTTCGAAAGCCCGTCGTACCTGGAGATACCTTACGGATTGAAGTTGAAGTCAAACAATGCCGAGGCGCAAAGCTCTATGTTTTTCAAAGCCTAGCCACGGTGGATGGACAGAAAGTTGCTGAGGCGGAAATCTTGGCCAGCCTGACCGTTCAAAATTAGCAGGAGTAAAAATGATTCATCCTAGTTCTTTCGTTCATCCGGAAGCTCAAATTGATCCGAGCGTCGAAATTGGTCCATTTTGTACCATTGGCCCTCATGTAAAAATCGGCGCTCGCACTCGCCTGATGAGTCATATCGTTTTGGATGGCTGGACTGAAATTGGGGAAGAGAACGAAATTTTCCCATTCTGCGTTCTCGGTGCAATTCCACAAGATTTAAAATACCGAGGTGAAGCTACTCATCTGATCATTGGAAATAAGAATACGATCCGAGAATCCGTGACCATGAACTTAGGCACCGTCCAAGGTGGCGGCGTCACCCGCGTTGGGAATGATTGTTTAATCATGGCTTACACCCATCTCGGGCATGATTGTATTATTGGAAACCACTGTATCATTGCCAACTATGGCGGCCTTGCAGGTCATGTTGTAGTTGAAGATCATGCTATTCTGGGTGGAATGGTCGGAGTTTCTCAATTTGTTCGGGTCGGTGCCTACGCGTATGTCGGAGGATCTTCTTCACTTGAACGTGATGTTCCCCCGTTCTGTTTGGCGATCGGAACTCGTCCAACCGCAATTAAGGGTGCTAATATTGTCGGCTTGCGTAGGCGTGGGTTTTCTGCTGAGTCGGTTCAGAAAATCAACGAAGCGGTCAAACTCTGGGTGCGCCCAGATATTCAAAAAGAACCTTGTTTGGTTGAAATTCAAGAACGTTTTGGTGATTCACCTGAGGTGATGAGCTTGGTTGAATTCATCCGAAAAAGTGAAGTAGGCGTTGCGCGTTGAAGCTCCTAGTTTCTGCTGCTGAGGCATCTGCTGATATTCATGGCGCAGAACTGGTGCATGCCCTAAAGAAAATACTACCTGCTGGTCAGACGCTCCAGGTATTTGGCATAGGCGGACCTCGCTTGAGGGCAGAAGGCCTTGAGGCTGCCGTACGAACTGAGGACCTGTCTGTGATGGGTGCGAGTGAGGTTTTTCGTAAGCTTCCTCGAATTCTCAAATCTCTTCGGCAAATCTCTCAGGCCGCCGAGAAGCGCAAGCCTGATTTGGCGATCGTTTTAGACAGTCCTGATTTTCACTTTCGGCTCGCAAAAAAGCTTAAAAAACTTAAAATTCCAGCCGTCTATTATATTCCCCCAAAAATCTGGGTTTGGCGGAAGGGGAGAATTCACTTTCTCAAAAAGCATTTTATCCAGATTTTATCAATTTTGCCTTTCGAGCAGGATTATTATCGAAATCAATCGATCCCCTTTCAGTTTGTCGGGAATCCACTGGTGGATGAGCTCCCCTGGGGGCTGTCAAAAGATGTGGCTCGATCTCAGCTGGGTCTCTGTGCTCAAGATCGGGTTCTAGTAGTGATGCCGGGAAGTCGGCCTTCTGAGCTCGACGCACACTTTGCTTTGATGATTGAATCTGCCCAACAGGTGGCCCTGCGCCTTCGAGAGCAGGGGCAACTCAATGCAAATGAATCTCTCAAGGTTCTTGTTGCTCTCCCTTCAGGGCTTGATCAAGAGCGATTCAAAGCCGAATTGAATCAACTCCGCTCTCAGGTTGTTCAGACCCCGGTTGAGTTTCAACTTTCATTTGGCGATGCTCATCGGTGTATGATTGCGGCAGATGTGGGTCTGATCAAGTCGGGGACCTCGACTCTGGAAGCAGGTCTCCTTCAATGTCCCCACGTCATTACTTACCGACCCAGTGCCGTGACGGGGTGGATTTTTAAAAATGTAGTTCGTCATCACGGGCCCGTTGGCTTAGTCAACTGGGTTGCAGGCTGGAAACCGGGGCAGTCGTGGCCTGTTCCCGAATTCCTCTGCGAAAATGCGGAGCCTCGATTGCTGGCCGCTGAGGTCTGCGCTCTTTTTGTGGATCAAGGTCGACGTAATCAAATGCTGGAGGCATTGGGCGCCTTGCGAAAGTCAATGGGAGTGAGCCCATCCGGAGAGCTTCCGCCTAGCCCTAGTTTGAGAGCAGCTCAAGAGGTGATTCGACTTTGCCGTGAACGGGGGATTTTGTGTTGACCCAAATCGGTTCAGCTCTCTGGTCAGGTGCTTCGCGCATGAGGCGTTGGGGCGCTCAAAAGGGACTGGGCACCCGTTTTAGAGCCGATGCACGTGTCGTGAGCGTTGGAAACATTCAAGCGGGTGGGGCAGGAAAAACGCCATTAGTTGCTCAACTGGTCAACGAGGGTGTCGCGAAAAGTGATCGTATTTGGATCCTGACTCGTGGCTATCGAGGTCAGCGGGAAAATATCGGAGGAGTGATCGAGCCCTCACTGAAACCGGTCTCTGCGCAAGAGTGGGGCGATGAGGCGGCCTTGCTTCATGATCTCTGTCCACAGGCATGGATTGGCGTGGGGAGAAACCGAGTTCAGCAGTATTGCAATCTTTTGCAAGCGCAGGATAGCTCACCTGATCTCGTTATTCTTGATGACGGGTTTCAAAATCACCAGTTTGTCAAAGATGTCGAAATTGTAGCGCTCACTTCAGCTAGCACGAAGGATACTTATTTTCGGGATTCGTGGTCTGCATTGGATTCAGCAGATTTGCTGATTTGGACTAAAGGGGAAATCCTCCCCGAATTTGCGAGCTGGCAGACTCAGAAGCCCTGGGCCCACGTGCAGTTCGAGTTGGCGATGTCTCCTTCGGATCAGGCGCTTTGGATGATTACTGGAATTGCAGGTTCGCATCAAGCCCATTCAAGTGCGCTTCAATCAGGATATCGGGTGGTGAAGAAGACTGCCTTGGCAGATCATTTTGCATACACTGGAGAACAGATCCAAAGATTTTTGAGCGAAGCTGAACATGAAGGGGTTCGTGTTGCAGTGACTGGCAAGGATTGGGTGAAATGGCGAGAGCTGGGCGCGCCTCGCGAAAAAGTGACCGTCTTAGAACCTCAGCTTCGTTGGGTTTGTGGTCGAGAAAACTGGGAGAAGGTCGTGTGGACTACCTCATTTTAAATTTTTTGCGAGGTCTTGCTTGGTTTTACTGGGTTCAGCCCCGGCGAGCACAGCTTTTTTGGGGAAAAGTCTTGGGGCTTTTTCTCATGCAATTTCGATTTCGCTCGAAGGTTGCACTCGAAAACCTGGAGCGAGCTTTCCCTGGACAACCGGATGAGCAAAAAACGAATTTCAAGGCAAGTTACCTTCATTTAGGTCGGCTCATTTTCGAGATTCTCCTACTTTTCGGATCGTCACCTCGAAATGCACTTTTGTCCCGATTTACGACTCGGTGGATGACCTTGAAGGGGCGGCAGCACTCTGACGAGGCGAAACGCCAGGGACGAGGAATTATTTTCCTATCGAGCCACGTGGGGAATTGGGAAATGATGGCAGTCGGGGGGGTAAATCTTGCCGACCTCAACATCATGATGGTGACTAAGCAACTCAAGCCGGCATGGCTTCATCAGGCAATTGAAGGTGGGCGCCGAGCCTGCGGAATCCTCGCTACGTATGAGCCACGTACCCTGAAGGACGTCCTTCATCATTTGAAAAAAAAGGGTGCCGTTGGGATTGTCCTAGATCAATACGTGGGGCCACCTGTGGGAGTCCGAGTTCCTGTTTTTGGCACTCCAGTGGGCACCTCCATGTTGATTGCAACACTCGCCAAGCGGACAGGTGCTGCAGTGCTTCCTGTAGAAAACTATCGAAACCCAGATGGGACTTCGGTTCTTGAGATTCATCCTCCCCTGGATTGGGAATCCTCAGATGATCCGCATCATGAACTTGCCTTAAACACAGCGCGCTATTCTCAGTGGATCGAAAAAAGTATCTTTCGGCACCCGGATCAGTGGCTTTGGACTCATCGCAGATTTAAGGGTGACTTATCCCCTTTGGGTATTGACGAGTGGCACAAACCCCGCGTGCGTAAATAGATTGCCATTTCTATTAGGTTCTAGAGAATTTTGACCTGGTTCTTTAGAGGTCGATTTAAATTTGGAATTTGCCCAGCCTTTGCTTAGACTGAAGGTATGGCCACCACTCCTCGGTTCATTCTGATTTTTTTACCCGCTTTGATGCTGAGTTGTGTGAGTAGTCCCATGAAGCCGCGTCAACTTTCGCAAGAATTGTCGACAGATATTCCTCAAGACATGCGGGACCGATTCAGTGTGATGGAGGATGGGCATCGTACTCCCAGTGCTCAAGTGAGTGAGGTCGACTCTCAGTTAGCCAAAAAAGAAAAGAAATCGTCAAAAAAGAAATCAAAAGTGGAGTTAGCCTCACACCTTAAGGTGGACTCGGCCCCGCTTTCTGCTGCTCTTGATGTTCCGCATCGTAATCTGGGGGTCGGACCTTATCAAGTAGGTGAGAAGCTGACCTACACAATTTCGTACCTGGGAATTGCTGCCGGGCAGGTTGAGCTGGAAGTTTTACCCTTTAAAAATGTGAACGGTAGAAAAGTGTTTCACTTTTTTGGCCATGCGACCAGCGCACCCGTATTTAGTTTAGTCTATCGATTGAATGACACGATTGAGTCGTTTGTGGATTTTGACGGGCTCTTCTCTCATCGATTTCACCTAGTTTTAGACGAAAAAAAACAACAACGAGACTCAGTTGAACTTTATGATTCGGAGAAGAAGAAAACTTTTTACTGGAGTCGATGGGAATACCCAGATCATAGCAAAAAAGAGGAAAAACAAACTGCAGATATGCCTGCATTTCCGCAGGATAGCCTCTCGGCACTCTTTTATTTGAGGGGTGTTCCTCTTGAAGATCATACAGAGGTGGCGTTTCCACTTGTTACTGAGGGTAAATCGTCTGAGGTCGTTTGTGTGGTTGTTAAGCGAGAGTCCGTTCGGACTCCGCTTGGAAAAACTATGGCTGTGGTTGTGCGTCCCGATGTAAAGTCCCATGGCATTCTGAAAAAAACGGGTGATAGCTTCATCTGGTTTACTGACGATGCCCGTCGGCTTCCGGTTCGTATGGAAGCTCGTGTGCGAGTCGGTACCGTTGCCGCTGATCTGGTTAAAGTTGAGCAGGCAGCAATCCAAGGTCAGTAGCTGAATTGAATCAACCTAGATCGTAGAATTTTGCTCAATCACCCATGACCCCTACATCTATAGCTCGTCTCCGCTCTTAGAAAAGATTGATTTAAGACAGGGTTTCAAGCATCTCTAAACACCGATGAATACCTGTTTAGAGTCAAGAGTCGATCCTTCCATCCCCGTAGAGCGCATTGAGGGTCTAAGGATCCTGCTTAGGAGCTTGGGTGCAAAGCCAGAACACGAGAAGTTGATCCTACGCGCGTGGGTTTCGGCTCAGCCGCTTGATACGTGTAAGCATCAGTCTGAACATTATTATCCCTCCTCGATTCGTGAGCACTTGGGTGCCCTAACTGAGACCTTTCAAAGTCTTGGCCTTCTCCATTCGGAGTATCCCAGTGAGGACGGGTCATCTCGCCTGCTGTTGAAACTCAGAGACTCCCAGTTGGTGGAGACCGTACTTCTTCCCCGCGATGGGGTCTGCGTTTCGAGTCAGGTGGGTTGTGCAGTGGGGTGTGCTTTTTGTATGACCGGACGAAGCGGGTTGATCCGACAACTCGGCAGTGCTGAAATTGTTGCGCAAGTCGTACTTGCGCGCACCAAACAGAAAATCAGAAAAGTAGTATTCATGGGAATGGGAGAGCCCTCCCATAATCTCAATAACGTCCTGGAGGCGATCGATCTTTTGGGGACCGAAGGTGCGATTGCCCATAAACAACTGGTGTTTTCAACCGTGGGCGACAAAAGAGCTTTTGAGCGTCTGCCTCAAGGTCGCGTGAAGCCCGCGCTCGCACTTTCTCTTCATACCACCCGCTCAGAACTGCGGGCTAAACTCCTGCCTCGTGCCCCGCGAATTGAACCTGCTGAACTGGTTGAGCTCGCAGAACAGTACGCACGAGCGACCACGTATCCCGTTCAATATCAGTGGACCTTGATTGAAGGACTCAACGACGGAGACGATGAGATCGAGGGGATTGTGAAACTGCTCAAAGGCAAGCGCGCCATCCTCAATCTGATTCCTTACAACACCGTAGAGGATCTGAGTTTTAAACGGCCCACATGGGAGCGTGCCGCAGCTCTGGCGCGGACTCTTCATCAGCGGGGTATTCTTACTAAGCTTCGTCGATCAGCGGGGCAAGACGTCGATGGGGGTTGTGGGCAACTCCGTGCTCGCGCAGAAGTGTCGTAACCGTCTTTGGTTCAGGCTTGCATCAATAAGTAAAAAGTTCGTCGTGTTTCTGTTCTTACTATTCGTGCTCTGCAGCCTAGACTGATCCGTTTGCAAGGTTAAAAGCTCCTGTACAACTCTGAAATTCTCCCTTAAGCTTGCTGGGTTATGTCCAGTCGCGCGCGAAAAAAACAGAAACAAAAAATCTTGGTGCGTTCACCCAATTGGATTGGGGATCAGCTTCTGGCTCTGCCATTTTTTTATTACTTGAGGCAGGCGTATCCTCAAGCTGAAATTACGGTGTCCTGTGTCCCATGGGTGCAGGCGGTTCAGTTTAGAAACTGGGTCGATCGCGTGATTCCTTTAGCTCAGCCGACGGATTTGAATCCGTGGTCGAAATTTAAGGCGATGGAAGCGTCCGCGCAGGTTTTGCGAGAAAATGGGCCGTGGGATTTGGGGATTTGCTTGCCCAATTCTTTTTCGTCAGCCTGGATTATGGCGCGCTCTCAGGTGAAGCGGCGCAGAGGGTTTCGCGCGGACAGTCGGAGTTTCTTGCTTAATGAAGGCCAAGCGATCCTGGGTCTTGATGCTTTGCATCGTTCCGAGGAGTATGTTCGGCTGCTTTCCTCTGAAATTCCAAATCCGGGCCCAGCGCGAGACTTTTGGGGGGTTCCCCCTGAAAACCCGCTTGATGAAGGGACTCCGAGTGTGATCACAGGGTTTGATCCTCTCGCAGCGTGGCCTGATGTTGTTCCGGCTCAGCCACCTTCGGAAAAATACTGGGTCCTTGCGCCCGGATCGATGGCTGAGTCTCGCCGATGGTGGGAAGCCTCCTGGGTGGGGCTCGCTCGGCAAATCTCCGAAGAGACTGGTTTGAAGGGTTTGATTGTCGGAGGCAAGATCGAGTCCTCTATCGCGCGACGATTGACTGAGGATCCGTCACTTCGGCTTGAGGATTGGACTCAGCGAGGTGCACCGTCGTCCTATTGGAAGATTTTTAGACAATCTCAGTTTGCTGTGTGCAATGACTCGGGCTTAGCGCATTTGGCGGCTCTGTGCGGTACGAGAGTGCAAGTGATTTGGGGCGCTGGGCGTGTGCAAAAAACTCGACCCTTGGGTCCGGCTGTGGTTAAGCTTACCGTAAATCCGGTCGAGTGCTGGCCTTGTGAGAGCAATGAGTGCCTCAGGGCGACCGGCCCCAAGCTTGAATGCCTGGGAGGCATTACCCCCGAAATGGTTTGGAAGGAGATTTCCCCTGGCCTTAAGTAAAGAGTCAAACCCATATCTCCATCAAGGAACGGTCTTAGTTGTTTGTCTTTCCCACTCTTGGGGGGGGTTAGAACAAGTGGCTTTAGCTGACGCGCTGGATGTCGCAGCCACAGGGCTTCCCGTGAAGTTTCTTTGCTTAGAGGGTACGCTCCTTCATGAGAAAATCTCCGCCCATCCCTCGATTGAGGCAGTTCCCTTGAGTTTCTCTCCTCGCAATTTTTGCGACTTCAAGCTTCGAAACGAGCTTTGGAGGCTCCTGGATCAAGGGGTTAACCTCATTCACACTCATCAGACGACTTTGCTCGGTTCAATCGTGCCCTGGTTGTGGAAATATCCATCCGTTGGCCTCATTGCCAGCCGACATATGATGAACAGCCATTCTAAAAAAGATTTCTTTCATCGGGCTCTCTACTCTCGGGTGGACGCCTTGGTGGTCGTTAGCGATGCCATTCGAGCGAATATTCTGGAGACTCATGCCATCCAGGAGAGGAAAGTGAAAGTCATCCGTCTAGGCCTCGACTTTGATAAGTTCGATCCTGCTCGAGTCAGCCCACAACAACAACGTCAAATTTGGGGGATTGATCCAAATGCTCACGTCATCGGTTTAGTTGGGCGCATTGACCCAGCCAAGGGACAGGCCACCTTCATTCGGGCGGCTGCCGGTCTAGTGAAGAGTTGGAAAGGTGCTTTGCCTTTGAAGTTTGTGATGATTGGCGAAGAGACGCGCGGCGCAGATAACAATCACCTTCAAGAACTTCAAGAGATGGTTCGACAATTCCGGTTGGAGGACTCGGTCCTTTTTACCGGCTTTCATGACGATATCCCTCAGGCGATGGCCGCGCTGGACATGGTGGTCATGCCTTCGCGCCAAGAGGCCTTTGGCTTAGTTGCCATTGAGGCCATGGCCATGGAGTGTCCTGTGCTGATTTCTCGAGGTGGCAGTGCTCAGGAAATTGTGGGAAATGAAGAGTACGGGCTGCTCGTCAGACCAGATGATGCATTTGACGTACAACGCCAGCTCCGGTTTTTTCTGGAGAACTCTGAAGCTCGTCGGGCCATGGGGCGCAGGGCACGTCAGCATGTTCGTGCATGGTATGACTGTAAAAAGCGCTTAGTAAATACAATTCATTTATATGAGCGAGTGTTGCGACGCAGAAAGGTCAAGAACTGGGACCGGCTCTCCTCCGAATCTCAGGCTTAGATTTGAGTTATCGGAATCGCCCTAACCGAGCGTCCCGTTCGGGTTTCCCTTTGACAAAAAGATGGGATGTCTTTATACCTATTGGACAAATCGGAGGGCCATAAGCTTGGACTCCGGCGGGTGAGCATTCGACTGCAACGCTTTGCGATGCTGAGTGCCCCCGAGTTAGTAAAGAAAGGCCAAATAACTATTTATGGTAGGTAAGCAAACCACTGGAGACGAGGCCTCCAAAAAACTTCAGCCTCTCCCGAAAAATCAAAGCTGGATGGACGAGTTTTCGTCTTTTGCAGCTCCTGAAGAATCTTCTGAAAATTTTGAAGACGAAGAAGAAAATTTTGCAGAACTTTTTGAAGCTTCCCAAAGACAACAGGAAATCAAAGAAGGCGAAGTCGTCGATGGAACCGTGGTGTCTGTCGGCTCCGAATACGTCACTGTTGATATCGGTTACAAGTGTGAAGGTTTAGTCCCAATCCAAGAATTTAAAGATGCACATGGCGTCGCACACGTTGCAGTGAGCGATGTAGTGAGCGTTTACTTGGAACGGATGGAGATGGAAAATGGTTTCATGCTCCTCTCTAAGGACAAAGCAGAAATCATCCGCGCTTGGGATGAAATCTCTCAAGCTTGCGAAAAAGACCAGTTGGTCGAAGGTACCGTCATTGCTAAAGTCAAGGGCGGCCTCTCAGTTGATATCGGCGTTAAGGCATTCTTGCCTGGCAGCCAAATCGACACCAAGCCAGTCAAGAACTTGGACAAGTTCTTGGGCAAAAAGCTCAAGTTCAAAATCATCAAGTTCAACAAAAAGCGCGGCAATATTGTTCTCTCCCGTCGTGCAGTCGTCGCTCAAGAGCGCGAAATGCAAAGGGCCGAGACCTTGGCAAACCTTCAAGAAGGCGCCATTGTCACCGGTACCGTCAAGAACATCACCGAATACGGTGCGTTCATTGACTTGGGCGGTATGGACGGATTGCTTCATATCACCGACATGTCTTGGGGCCGCATCAAGCACCCAAGCGAGCTTTTTGCAGTAAGCGACGAAATCAAGGTCAAGATCTTGAAGTACGATCGCGAGAAGGAACGTGTTTCTCTCGGATTGAAACAAGTTTCCCCAAATCCTTGGGACGATGCGGAATACAAATTCCCAGTCGGCGTCAAGGTCAAGGGCAAGATCGTCAGCCTCAAAGACTACGGCGCATTTGTGGAATTGGAAGATGGCATCGAAGGCCTCATTCACGTTTCCGAAATGTCCTGGACCGAGCGAGTTAAGCACCCATCCAAGCTCATCAACGTGGGCGATGAAGTGGAATGCAAAGTCCTCGAAGTCGACTCCAAGAACAAGCGCATCAGCTTGGGCTTGAAGCAACTCCAAGAAAATCCATGGGATGCTCTTGAGTTGAAATACCCTGTTGGCACCATCGTTGAAGGCGAAGTTAAGTCTGTGACTGACTTCGGCGTCTTCGTGGATATTGGCATGGGTATCGACGGCCTCGTTCACGTCAGTGATGTGGCTTGGACCAAGAAATTCGGTCATCCTTCTGAGAAATTCAAGAAGGGCGATCCAGTCCGCGCTGTCGTTCTCGGCATCGATAAGGCTGCAGAGAAATTCTCTCTCGGCATCAAGCAGTTGGAACGCGATCCATGGGAAAATATTAAATCCCGTTACCGCGTCGGCCAAGCTGTCGATGGCCTCGTAACCAAGCTCACCGATTTCGGTGCGTTTGTTGAGCTCGAAGAAGGCGTTGAAGGCTTGATCTACGTCAGCGAAATCGCTGATCACAGAATCGAGAAGCCTTCAGACATCCTCAAGGCTGATGACAAAGTTCGTGCAGAAATTCTTTCGATCGAACCGAAAGAACGCCGCATCGGATTGTCCATCAAGCAATTGGGACGTACTGAAGAGCGCGCTAACTACGACCAGTATGTCGGCGAACGTTCTAAAAAGACTTCCATGGGCGACATCTTGGGTGACAAACTCAAGGCCGCTCTTAAAAGTGGAAAAGAAGAAGAGTAGTTCACCCGGCTTATAAAGCGGCTGAACACTAAGACAGCGCCGTTCTCCTTAATTGGAGAACGGCGCTTTTTTTATGCTATCCCGATTTTAGGTTGACGGGGTATGAGCTAGTTTTTGCTGCAGCGCTGATTGATTGAGCCTAGGATAGCGGAATAGGACCCGCCTCCGATGACCAGGCATTCCCCGAGATCAGCACTGACTCCCCAGACGAGTCCATTGTTGTAGTAAGTACCGTTCAGCTGTTTGCACTCGGCTGACGTAAAGAGGCGTACGATCCCTACGGCCGTGCCGATGCAGCTATTCGTTTCAAAATCGATCAGTGCCAAGCGATCTTTACTTGGGGTGCCAGGGCACGCGACATTCCAAATTGCATTTTCTGCTGAGAACGAACCACCCATAGGGTCAAGGCATTCACCATTTCCGTACGAATTGCCCCCGATTGCAGAACATTCAGAACTGCTATAGAGGCGCACGTTCCAGCCACCACCAGCAGCGTAGCCGGGGATGTTACCGCAATTAATGACCAGGTCAGTGGAGTCTTTTGAGTCTGTTGGTTTTGAGTCAGAGTCCGAAGTTGTATTCTTACCGATGGATTGGTTCAATCGATCCGCGAAATCGGCCAGCCCTTGCTTGTAGTTGGCTTTTTCATTTGCTAGGAGTTGGACCACACTCTTGTAATCGCCGAAAATAGCTGGGAACTGAGATTCTATTGCTTTAGCTGAGAAAAGTCCTGTATTTGCTTGATGAAGTTCTCCCACTAGGTAGGGGCCCTGATCGTCGATGAAGAGTTGGGCATCAATTTTCCCAGAATCAGGGTCTGCGATGACCGTAGCTTGAAGGTAGTGGTAAAGCCCATCATTAAAAGAGTGTGAGAAATTTTCCCCTCGCGTGCTGATCGTCAGGAGTGAATTATCTTTCTGCGTATAGGCCATTTGAATCATGCCGTTTTCGTCCATGCCTAAGTTGAGATATTTGGCAAAATCCGAAACTGAGAAGTGAGCTCCACCTGTACAGTCGATAGAGCCGCCTTGAAGGGATTTGTCAGCGCGAAACCAGAGTGAGCAGGCCAGGTTTCCAGGGTCAACGGCTAGGAGTTGTCCCGAAGGGGTGTTAGTTTGCACTGACTCACGCACAGAAACTCTTGAAAGCTGGGCTCTTGCTGCCACACCTGATTTTAATTGGGAGACAGCTTTCCCTTGATAGACTTGAGCTCCCTCGTTGATGATGGCCTTGCTATAAGTACTCAGGCTCCTGATTTGGTCGAGGCTGGAGGCTTTGGCGCCGACTCCGGTGTCTTGGGTGTCGTTAATGTTGCCTTGGATCGAAATGGCGTTGCAGGCAGATTGGGTCAAGGCGAGAGTTGCCACAAGCAGCGCACTTTCTAATTGAGACTTAGGGTAAGATTGGTTTACTTTGTTCTTCATTTTACGTTCCCCTTTGACTCAATTCTGCACATAAGAGAATGTGTTGAGGAGATGTGTCAAAAAAGATTTTTCGTTTGTTAAAGCTAAGTTAAGTCTAAGTTAACAAATCTTTATATTCAGGAAGGCCGAGCCATGAGTGATAGCAAAAAGTCAATGAATCCACTTGCGTTGGTCCTGCTTCTTTCTGGGGCTTTTTTCCTGATCTTTTTGATTCTTTCTGGGGCCTTCGTCGCTCTCAAGGGTTCCGGCTCGAACTCTCGTCCTTCGATGGCTACTGCTTTTCTAGGGGGCGGCTCGGTTGGGGTAGTTGAGGTTTCTGGGGTAATTATGGATTCCAAAAAGACCCTCAAACGACTCAAGCAGTTTGAAGAGGAGGACGGAATCAAAGCGGTGGTTCTCCGGCTGAATTCGCCAGGGGGTGCTGTGGCACCGTCTCAGGAAATTTACGAGGCGGTAAAAAACTATAAAAAGCCACTAGTCGCGTCGATGGGATCGATTGCTGCCAGCGGAGCTTTCTACATCGCTTGCGGCGCCAAGAAAGTTTATGCAAATGCCGGAACCCTGACCGGATCCATTGGCGTCATTATGCCTTTTGCGAATCTCCAAAAACTTTATGAGTGGGCAAAAATCCAGCGCTACTCGATCAAGACCGGAAAATACAAAGATGCTGGCGCAGATTATCGGGAGATGACCGCTGATGAGCGTGCACTTTTGCAAACGATGCTGGATGACGTTTTGATGCAGTTTAAGAAGGCTGTGGCTGAGGGTCGTGACCTGCCTATGGAAAAGGTGACTCAAGTTGCAGATGGACGAATTTTTTCAGGTCAGCAAGCCAAGGGGCTTGATCTTGTCGATGAATTGGGGTCACTTGACGACGCGATTCAGGAGGCAGGGCAACAAGCTCATATCAAAGGCAAACCGCATGTCGTTTATCCTGAAAAGCGGAGACGAGGGCTTTTGGATTTGATTCTGGATGACCCGACCGTGGAAGAAGAGGTTGCGGAGAGTCATGTGGCCTCCGGCAACGGTTTAGTTCACGTTTTTCGTAAGTTTGAAAATCTGTTAGAGGGTGGAGCTCATGTCGACTCTCACCCATTCACGTTAGAGCCAGGACTGTATTGGCTCTGGCAGTAATTTCGAAGTTAATTAATCTTTAAAAAGTAGTTTTATGATGAAGTACCCCCGCAGTTTGGCAGTTCGAGTTTTAACCCAAGTTCTGAGTGAGCATCGTCCGCTTGACGAAGTCCTCGCAGTCGAGACTAAAGTATTGGATCCAGAGGTCGTAGCCTGGCTTTACGAAATTACTGCCGGTACACTGAGGTGGAAGGGGCGCCTGGATTGGGTACTTGACTCAGTTGCTGCGCGCAAAAAACCATCAGGGTGGTTGAGAAAAATCTTACTCCTCTCTGCTTATCAGCTGATTGTTCAAGATCGGGCTCCTGTTGCTTTTGTGGTCTCTGAAACGGTTGATGAAGTGAAGAAAATGGAAGGCGAGGCTCCTTCGAAGTTTGCGAATGCTTGCTTGAGAAAAATTGCCTCCCAGGCGCAAGAGTGGAGAACTTGGACTTACCCAGAGAGTAAAGATCCGATGACCCCTCAATCGGCAGCTTGGGCCAGCCTCCCGTCTTGGTTCTGGAATAAACTGGTCCATCAGCGGGGTTTGGAGTGGGCCAAAGGGTTTGCCGGAGCCTCGCTTGAGCGCCCTCAGCTTTGGATTCGAGCGCGTGATCTTCAGCAAAAACTCGAAGGTTTTGATTCTTTGGTGCCCGGGGTCGTCCCAGGTTCTTGGACGCCTAGCCAAGCTTCGGGTGGAGGAATTTCAGAGCGTACAGGATTTGCAGAAGGCCAATGGATTGTTCAGGATGTTTCCAGCCAGTTCCTCATCGCTCAGGTCTCGGGTAAGATTCGAGAGTTGCGCGGAGAAGGTCCTCTGACTGCATTGGATCTCTGTGCCGCTCCGGGGGGGAAATCAGTCGGATTATCTTGGAGCGGTTTTCGTGTTTCGGCCACTGACATCAGGCCAGATCGCCTGCCTTTGTTGCAAGAGACGATTGCACGCGCGGCGCCGGAGATTGAATACCTCCCTTGGGATCAGGTCATGGGCTCTAGCCCTTCGCCTAAGCATCACTGGGATTTAGTTTGGGTGGATGCGCCGTGTTCTGGGAGTGGAATCGTTCGCCGCCATCCGGACGTGCGTTGGCTCCGACAAGAAAAAGAGATTGCTGTACTCGTTCAACAACAAAAGAAACTCATCCGCGAAGCTTGGGATCGGGTTGCCCCCGGAGGTTTTTTAGCCTACTCGGTCTGTTCCATTTTTTCGGATGAGGGTGAGCGAGTCGCTGCAGATTTCGTAAAAGATTTAACGTCGCACTCGCAAGAGAAGCCGACTCTGGTGCAGGAGTGGCTTCTGGGTCCCCATCTTTCTTCTCAGGGAGATGGTTTTTGGGGCGCACTCCTGAGAAAATAATTTCGGACTCATGCGCACCTTGAGTAAGGCGTTACTCAGTTGCAGCTTTCGGTACTGCAAAATTAACGAGTGAGTCGTGCAAGCTGAACGATGCGGTTTGGACTGAGCTAATTTTAAGCCCGTCCGCCGATCGAAAAGTTTGGCACGCCTGCTGCATAGGCATGCCGCAAGGTCGTTTGTTGCGATAGTGTTGCGGAACGTATGTTAAGGGGGCAACGGCGATCATCACAAAAGATTCATTGACTTGAATTCAATACATGCCTACCTATAGACCGCTGGCTCCTCTTACCGGGGGCCAGCCGGATCCCACCTCTTTCTCATGCAAATTGGACTTCAGTGTCGAAGTGAGTCCGCTCTCCAACTCATTTCAATTTTAATCAAAGGGCGTTATTGTATTCATTGTGGGGGGATTTTATGTGCGGGCGTGCTTATATCACCTATACTGAGGATGAACTTGCAGCGCGGTATTTAAACGAGAAGCGAAAGCGCCAGCCTTTGATCGGACTCAAACCCAACTACAATCTGTCCCCAACTCAGTTGGCACCCGTTGTTACGATGCAGGATGGTCTGACTCAGATTGCGATGATGCGGTGGGGACTTTTGCCATTTTGGGCCAAGAATTTAGACGCTGTAAAAAAATACAGTCTTATCAACGCTAAGGCAGAAGAGATTGACCAAAAGCGCTCCTATGCAATCCCATTTAAAAAGCGCCGATGCATCATTCCTTTGAGTGGATTTTTCGAATGGAAACGAGTCGATGCAGCATCTAAACAGCCCTTTGCAATTTACTCTAAAAATTACTCAATTTTAAGCGTGGCAGGCGTATGGGAGGTTTGGAGAAGCGCCGATCAACGAGGTGAAGAAATTCATTCATTTGCTTTGATTACGACTTCTGCAAATTCTCTGATGAAGTCGATCCATGATCGAATGCCCGTGATTTTGGACCCTAAGTCGGAGTCGCTCTGGCTCGACCCAGCTTGCGAAGATCCAGCAGTTCTTAGGAAATTTCTCAAACCTTATCCCTCGAAACTCCTTGCTGCTCACCCAGTGTCGAAGTTAGTCAACTCCCCCAAAAATAATCGTCCTGAGATCCTCAATTTGGAAGTGTCTGAATAAGGCCATATAACGCAGTGGGCCACAGCAATTGTGGATCACTCAATCAAAGAAAAAATCAAAAAGTAATTTAGCTCAGTTAAAGTAGGGGAATGAAAACGAACACGATCGTGAGCACAATCTTCCTAGGCTTCTTTCTGGCAGGAACTTGTCTTGAGATTTGCGCTTCTCAAGACTCTATACCTCAAAAACTAGTTCCAAGTGTGACTCATTCCCTTAAAGATGCTTATCTAGCAGCTCTCAAAACAAGCGAAACCTTGAACGTTCAAAAAGAGCTTGTTGTGCAAGCTGATGAAGGACTCAGCCAGGCCAATGGGGCATTGTTTCCCACGATCTCGGGAAGTTATTCATTTTTGAACCAGGCTACCCCTTCGAGTGTGACCGGAAGTGCGATCTTTCCTGCCAGTCAATCCACTGGAAGATTGACGCTGACTCAGCCACTTTTTCGAGGTTTGCGAGACTTTGCAGCGCTTCGACAAAAAAGATTCCTAGTGGGTTCACAACTCGGTGCTTACCAGGTTGCAGCTCGTCAGCTGTTTTACGATGTAGCTACGGCTTACTATAACGTCCTCATCTATCAGTCGGATGTGAAAAATTATGAAGCGGTCATTGAGGTCAATCTCAAGCGACTCAAAGAGCTCGATCGATTTTTTAAAATTGGTCGGGCTCAGTTGACCGATGTTTTGACTTTTAAGTCGAACATCGCTTCTGTGGAGGCTCAACTCGAAGTCTCGCGCGGTCAAGTCGAGTCCGCCAAGGAAGTGTTGACTTATTTGACTGGATGGGGTCGTGACACCTCTCTCTCGGATGACGAGCCTCACTTGCTCCAACTTGAAAGCGCTGGGACCTATGTTGCTCAAATCGAGAATCGTCCTGAAATCAAAGCAGCACTGGAGAATCTCAGTGCCAATCATGAATTCATCCCAATTTCATGGGGAGCTCATTTACCCTCGCTCGATCTGATTGGGAATTACTACTTAGTCCGCCCGGGTGTACTGAAAGACGTGAACTGGGACGTGCAGGTTGCGCTCACTTTTCCTCTATTCCAAGGAGGAATAGTGCAGTCTCAAGTTCGCCAGGCAGAGTCTGTGGTGCGTCAATATGATCTTGTGCTTTCGCAGACGCGCAGAGTTGCAGAACAGGAAATTCGAGTTTTTTATAACTCAGTTTTGGCCGATTCTAAGCAATTTTCCAAGCTAAAGGAGCTAGTTTCTGTTGCTAAACAAAATGCGGAAACCGAAGTGAAATACTACCGAAATGGTCTAGTTACCAATTTGGATGTTTTAAACGCTATGACTACCTATCAGGATGCTCAAAGACAAATGGATCGTCAGAGTTATGCGTTTAAATTAGACACCGTGAAGCTCAAAGCTGCGACTGGTCAAAGACCTGAAATTGGTGTGACCCACCCTCAACACTGAACTGGGGACTGAATCTATGAGTATATCTGAAATTTCGATTCGCCGACCCGTCTTCGCCTGGATGTTGATGTTGGGCTTAATTCTTTTTGGAGCGATCTCATTTCAAAGAATGGGAATTAGTCAGATGCCGGATGTGAACTTTCCGGTCGTCAACATTGCCCTTCGCCTCGACAATGCCGCGCCTGAAGTGATGGAGGTCGATGTGGTGGACATCATTGAGGATGCCGTGATGGGGATCGAAGGGCTCCAGCGGGTGACCTCGAGTGTCAGTCAAGGGATCGCCAACGTCACCTGCCAGTTTGAAATGAGCCATAACATTAACGTAGCGCTTCAGGAGGTTGTGGATCGGATTCAGCAATCCTCTAATTTATTGCCAACTCTACTCTATCCCCCAGTAGTCACGAAAACGAATCCCGAGGACCAACCGATTCTTTGGGTGATGCTCACAGCCGACGAGACTGTCCCACTCTATCAGCAGATGATCTATGCGCGCAATACGTTAAAAGATCAGCTTTCGACCACCGCTGGTGTGGGGAATGTCACGTTTGCAGGTTATGTTGAGCCCAATCTTAGAGTCTGGGTGGATCGCAAAAAGCTCTATCACTACAACCTAACCTCAGGAGATATCTGGAACGCAATTCAGTCTGAGCAAGTTGAGCAACCTGCTGGACGGATCGAATCCGCCTTGACCGAGTCGAACATTCGGGTGTTGGGAGAAGCAAAAACGGCTGATGAATTTGGAAAAATTCGAATCAATACCCGAAATGGAGCGCCCAATTTTAATCCAATTCCTTTGAGTCAAGTTGCCAGAATCGAAGAAGGTGTCTCTGATATTCGTCAGATCTCGCGCTTCAATGGCAAAACCGCCGTAGGTTTGGGAATTGTAAAGCAACATGGCTCTAATGCCGTTGAGGTAGGGCGGCTGATTAAAAATAAAGTTGAACAGATTCAAAAAACTATTTTACCGGGCTATCAGGTCAAGGTGGAACTTGATACCACGAAGTTCATCGAAGAGTCCGTCCATGAGTTGAATCTCACACTGATCTTTTCGGCGATTCTGACGTCGATCGTCTGCTTCCTATTTCTAGGTTCTTGGTCATCTACAATTAATGTGTTTTTTGCAATTCCTACTTCGATTGTTGGCGCATTCAGTGCCTTGTACTTCTTTGGCTTTACGCTCAATACCTTCACTTTGCTGGGGCTGAGTCTCGCGATTGGAATCGTAGTAGATGACGCCATTATGATGTTGGAAAATATTGTCCGGCACTTTGAGATGGGAAAGACCCGTAGACAGGCTGCTCTTGAGGGTTCAAACGAAATTACATTTGCCGCTCTAGCAACGACTCTCGCGATTGCAGCGATTTTCATTCCTGTCGTATTTATGAAGGGGGTTGTAGGTAAGTTTTTCTACCAGTATGGGATTACGGTGACAGTCGCCGTCTTTCTCTCGCTATTAGAGGCCTTGACTCTCACTCCTATGAGGTGTGCTCGCTTTTTGCACTCAGGCAAGATGGGGACATCAAGTTGGTTTCTGAGAAAAATGGACGCTTTGATGGATGGCCTCGCAGAAAAATATCGCCATGGCCTAGAGTGGTGTTTAGAACGTCGCACCTGGGTAGTGATCGTTTCTCTCGCTGTTTTTGCTGGTTCGATCCTATTTCTCTTTACCTTGCGTAAGGAGTTGATCCCACCGCAGGATCAGTCCTTGTTTCTAATTTCGATCAAAACCCCAGCAGGAAACTCAATCCAAGCGACTGATGCTGTCTATAAAAAGGCGGAAGATTATCTAAGGGTTCAGCCTGAAATTAAAGATCTCTACACAACTATAGGTAATTATCAAAACAACAATGTCGTTAATGCAGGTGTGATTTACGTGATCTTAAAAGAGCCTAAGCGTCGATCACTCACTCAGCGCGAGATAATGGATCGAAGTAAGACAGACTTAAAGAGGATACTTCCCAAAATTGAAGTCTCAACCCAGGACTTGTCTTTGACTGGATTCAGCGCATCGAGGGGGTTTCCGATCGAGTTTACGCTAGAAGGTCCGAATTGGGAAAAACTGATTGAATATTCTAAGGCTATCAATAATAGACTCGAGAAAACGGGATTGCTAGAAGATCTGAACACGGACTACCAGGTTGGGATGCCGGAAGTACAGGTCATTCCAAATCGAGCAAATGCGGCCCGTCACGGGGTTTCTGTGACGACGATCGCGCAAGAGGTAGGGCGTTTGATTGGAGGTCAGATTTTTAACTCGAATACGCAATTCCCCAAGGACGAGCATCGTTACTACATTCGAGTTCGCTCAGAGCCGAAGAGTTGCGAGAAGCCGAGTGATATTTCCAGCCTCCTCTTAGGGAACGATCGAGGGACCGCAGGGACCTTAGTTCCACTCTCTAAGACTGCCGAGGTGAAGATCACGACTGGGCCTCAGCTTATCTCGCGGGTGAATCGCAGTCGGGCCATTCCGGTTTTTGCAAATGTAGTACATGGGCAGTCTCAGCAGGCAGCGATGGAGGCCGTCATCAAAGTTGGAAAAGAGGTGTTGCCTCCTAATTTAGGCTATGAACTCAAAGTGACGGGAAGTGCTCAGGCATTTGAAGATGCATTTGAGGGCCTGATCTTTGCGCTCATTCTGGGTGTGGCGGTCGCTTATATGGTCCTTGCCTCTCAGTTCAATAGTTTCATTCATCCCGTGACAGTGCTCACTGCTCTTCCCTTTAGTTTATCGGGGGCATTGATTGCACTTTTTGTAACCCGCCAATCTTTGAGTCTCTACAGTATGATTGGGTTGATTCTCTTGATGGGGATTGTCAAAAAAAACTCCATTCTACTCGTGGACTTTACCAATCAGCGACGTGCAGCAGGGCTGAATCCGGTTCGTGCTCTTTTAGAAGCCTGTCCTGTTCGGTTGCGTCCTATTCTTATGACTTCGGTCGCGACGATTGCTGGAGCTATTCCTGAGGCCCTGAATTTTGGTGCTGGTGCTGAAACGCGGGTGCCGATGGCAATTTCCCTCATCGGGGGGGTTTTGCTTTCTACTGTGCTGACTTTGTTCGTTGTGCCCTGTGTTTACAGTTTGCTGACTCGCTTCGAACGCTCTGATGATGAGCTGGAGGCCTAAATCATGATGAGCTTACCCGAACTCTCTATTAGACGGCCTGTGCTGGCTTGGATGCTGCTTGCAGCAATTCTTGTTTTTGGAGGGCTTGCCTTTCATCGGTTGGGGATTAGTCAACTTCCTGATGTAGATTTTCCCGTAGTTGGAGTTTCACTGAGCCTCCCTGGAGCTGCACCTGAAGTGATGGAGAGCCAGGTTCTTGATCCAATCGAAGACTCCATCATGCAGATCGACGGCATTAAAAATGTGACTTCTAGTGCTCAACAAAGTTCTGGATCGATTTCCATCGAGTTTGAACTCAGCAAAAATATCGACGATGCGATTCAGGAAGTAAACAACCACATCATTGAAGTGAAGAATCTCCTGCCGAATGGTCTTTTCCCTCCAGTTTTGAGGAAGACTAATCCTGAAGATATGCCCATTATGTGGCTCGGGCTCTCAACAGAGGATCCAAATCTCAAGCTGATTGACCTGATGATTTATGCAAAAAATCATCTTAAAAATCAGTTTGGTATGGTTCCTGGAGTTGGGAATATTGTGATCGGAGGCTATGTTGAGCCGGCACTACGGGTGTGGCTCAATACCGACAAAATGAATCGGCTGGATATGACCTCGGACGACATTCTTCAGGCGATTCAGCAGGAGCAGGTGGAGATTCCGTCGGGTGTACTGCAAAGCGATCAGAGCGAATATAACGTCCGAGTGATGGGAGAGAGTCAGAGTCCTGAGGACTTCGGAAAGATCCGAATAAAAAGTCGAATTTCCCAAGGTCCAAATTATAAGCCCGCTCTACTGAATCAGGTGGCTCGAGTCGAAGAGGGAACTGCGGACATTCGAAGGATCTCCCGTGTGGATGGCCATCTTGCGGTTGGGTTAGGGATTATTAAACAGCATGGCTCCAATGCTGTTGAAGTGGCCTTGGCTGTAAAGAAAAAGCTGGACGAGCTCAAGCCATTAATTCCAAATCAATTTAAACTGAAAGTGAGAACGGACAATACCCGCTTTATTCGGCAATCTGTGAATCAACTTTTATTTACTCTGATGCTTTCTGCACTCTTAACTTCCATCGTTTGCTATTTATTTCTCGGGTCTTGGACCTCGACCTTGAACGTGCTTTTGGCCATTCCGACCTCGATTGTAGGGACGTTTATTGCTTTTTATGCCTTTGGTTTTACGTTAAATACTTTTACTCTTTTGGGCCTGAGTCTTGCCATTGGAATTGTGGTGGATGATGCCATCATGATGTTGGAGAATATTGTACGGCATCGTGAGCTAGGGAAAAAGAAAGTGGCTGCGGCTCTCCGGGGGGCAGAGGAGATCTCATTTGCGGCAATAGCAGCCACCATTGCCGTTGCAGCAATTTTTTTGCCGGTTGTATTCATGAAGGGAATTATTGGGAGGTACTTTCTCCAGTATGGTCTGACCGTAACCGTTGCGGTGCTTTTGTCTCTTCTGGAAGCGCTGACGCTTACTCCGATGCGGTGTTCTAGATATCTTGTTGTTGATCATTCACCTCGTGGAATTGCTCTTTTTATGGACCGGGGCTTTAAATGGCTCTCGGCAAAATACGCATCGCTTCTGTGTGTTCTCCTCGATCATCGATGGAAGACGCTTTTAGTGACCTTGGTGTTCTTTCTTGGCAGCTGCGTAGTAGGACGGGGGCTTCCGTCTGAAATGATGCCTGCGCAGGATCAGTCGATGTTTATGCTTCGGTTTAAGCTTCCGGTAGGAACTTCTCTCAGCGTGACCAATCAAAAAATTAAACAGGTCGAAGACTATCTTCTTACTGTGCCAGAGATCTCAGGTTTTTTTAGCTCAGTCGGAGGATTTGGGGGAGATGCTGTGAATCAAGGCATGGCCTTTGTTTCTCTGGTGGACCGGGATCAGAGAAAAGCCTCTCAGGCTGAGGTGATTAAAAAAGTGAGGCAGCACTCCAAAGGACTGGTTCCTGGTATGGAAACGGTTGTTCAGGATCTCTCACTTCGTGGTTTTGCCGCAACTCGTGGGTTTCCAGTCGAGTTCGTGATTCAAGGACCCAATTGGAATGAGTTAACGCAGCTCACTCAGAGAATCATAGGAAAAATGAAGGAGTCGGGCCGTGTGGTTGACGTGAACACGGATGTTCAGTCTGGTATGCCTCAGGTCGAGATTATTCCCATTCGAGCTAAGATGGCCCAACATGCGGTATCAGTCAGTACCGTGACTCAGGTGATTAATACTCTTATGGGGGGCGTGATCTTGAGCGGCAAGACCCAGTATCCAAAAGGGGACCATCGGTACGAGATCGAAGTCCGTCTGGAGGGAGAAGAGCGGTCCCAGATCCACGATCTCAAAACAGTGATGGTGAGAAACAACCGTGGCATGCGGGTGCCGCTTTCAGAATTGGTAGAGGTGAGGGAGAATCCTAGTCTCCTTCTGATTTCTCGACTGAATCGATCTCGCGCAATCACAATCTATGGAAATCCTGCGCCTGGATATTCACAGCAACAGGCTATGGAATACACTGAGAGTCTTGCGCACTCGATGCTGCCTCCTGGCTATAGCATCAAAATGACGGGTGGCTCCCAGAGTTTTCGGGAGTCTTTTCAGAGTCTGATTGCAGCTTTGATCTTGGGAATTGTGGTTTCTTATATGGTTTTGGGATCGCAGTTTAATAGTTTTGTCCATCCCATTACTGTTTTAATGGCGTTGCCATTTAGTTTTTCAGGTGCGTTTATTGCGCTCGCTCTTACTCATCAGTCGATCAATATGTACAGCATGATCGGGTTTATTCTCTTGATGGGGATTGTAAAAAAGAATTCAATTTTGTTGGTCGATTTCACGAATCAGTGTCGAGAGGAGGTTCATGATGTTCGCGAAGCCCTGATCAAAGCTTGTCCAGTTCGACTCCGTCCGATCATTATGACTTCAACTGCGACCGTTGCTGGAGCTCTGCCTGAGGCTCTGTCGCTTGGGCCTGGATCAGAAGCAATGATTCCCATGGCTGTTTCCATCATTGGAGGGGTGATCGCTTCGACAGTTTTGACATTGTTTGTGGTTCCTTGTGCTTACAGTTTGATCTCCCGCTGGGAGAGACGTGAATAGTTTCCTAAATTAATATTCTAAAATTTCTTGACGGATTTTGCTGCAAGTGATTCAAGAAGTCTTTGTGTGATTGGTATGAATTTAGGGGTAAAAAATTGAAGAACTTTAATGGATTTGTACTTTTTAGTTTGCTCGCATGTTTTCTAGGACATGAGTCTTTTGCTAAGGAAATTCGGAGAATTTCGGCAAAGGAATTTAATGGCGAGACAGAGCGTTTTTACAGAGAATTTGCACAAGAACCCGTGATTATTGAAGAGGCTTATGGTGATGATGACGAGCTCAAGTCTCTCACTCTCGATCGGGTAGAAGATTACTTCAAGGATCGAGTACTCTATGGATACAACCGTAAAAATGACGAAACAGGAAGAGTTCGAGAGGAAATTCCAGGTCCAGTTTTTTTTGCTGATTTAAAAAGAGGCGCATCTTCCTACTATGTTTTTGATCACGAGGTATCGGAGTCGCCATTTGCAGGACAGTTGGCGCCGCCATCATTTTTAGGTCAAAACTGGCTGGGTGAGGACCATAATTTGAGTCTCACTTTGTCTGGAAAAGGGAGCTTCACACCCTTTCACGAAGACGGTAGCGGCGAACAGGCCTGGATGTATTTGGTAACTGGAGAGAAACATTGGGTGATCTACCCACCTCAGTGTCGACCGCTGGTTTGGGATTCACTCTATAAAGATTTTTTCAATCCGAGAAAGTCGGATCGCTCGAGATTTCCCTATCTGAGCTGCGCAGATGCAGAACGACTGACTGCCGTTGCACGTGCTGGCGATTTGATTTTCCTTCCTCCGGGGTGGATTCACCAGGTTTTGACTACAGAGGATTCCTTCGGCATCGGGGGAAATATTGTGAACGAGTTCCAGGCGCTTGCTTCCGTGGCTACTGGGCTAAATGAAAAGTCCCATGCGCTACGACACGACTTCGATCTAACTCAATTGGTTCTTGGCAAAAGAGGCCAGTCCGTCACTGAGTATGGTCAAGGCCAGGTCAATCAGGCAATCGAGTTGATTGAAGTCTGGAGTCACCGGATTCGTGACAAGAGTGATCAGCTCGTGCCGCTGTTGGCCGGCGTTCGGTCTGAAAGTGGATCCAATTGAAACTATTCAGGTCGGGTCAACGTTGAATGTCTCTCTGCCTCGTGTACAATTGACCTATGGCACAGCACTCCGCTTACTTACGCAATTCTCAGAAGCCTCTCATCTTATTCCCTCTGCTCCTTGCAGTGCTTGCGCCCAACCTAGCGCAAGCCGAGCTGAGCTACCTCGATCTCAAAGGCATCGACGCGCTTGTAGATCACCCGGGTGCATCGCCGGTTTATGGCTACACTGCTTTAAAAACGGTCCTTGAGAATCGGCGGTTTTTTGGGAATTACGGGTCTAAAGCTGCGGCACACGGATGTATGGACGGGGCGAGCGCAATTCGCGATCACTTAGTGAAGAATCACGACTGCCCACAAGACTTTACGTCGGAGTGGTTGCAGCGCTTATTCCCGTCCCAAGATGGGGTGAATTTCGTAGCAAATCAGGTTGATTCTGACCCGATCTCACATCTGCGGCCTGAGTTGATTGGCAAGCTTTTGCAGCGCATCCATGATGTGCCCGAAGGAGATTGGAAAGACCCTCAGACCGGTCAAACGCTCGAAGCTGATCTGATGATGGATCTCTTTCTTGATCTCAACCCGTCTGGATATGCGGATTGGATTAAGCGCCAGCGCAAGGAGCTAGGACGGTTGACCACGGAGAGAAATACGGCAGAAAAGAAAAGTCGAAGCGAAAAGTGCTCAGTCGAGGAAAGGGCGATTCTCTCTCAGCAAGCACAAGAGTTGAGTTCAAAAGTGGCGATGATTGAGGCTTTTTTGGGTCGGACTTCCACACCCGTATCGGAACGGGTGAGAGTCAGTGCTCCCACCGATTTAGATGCGTCAGATGTCGGGTCGGAAAACGGGCGTAACTCCCCAGGCTCAGCTGCTAGTGAATCTCGCACTAAAGGTGTCGGTAAAGAAGCTGATTTTCGCAGCATCGCTCAAATGCTCGTTGGAGCGCTTAAGGAGTCCCGCTTGGGTACATCACCCAAGTACCTGCCTGAACAAGCGCTCCTGGCGTTTTTCATTCAGAAGAAGGCGAATTCTAAGACAGATCTCATCGAACTCTTCAAAGGGATGCCAAAACTCATTCGTAAAGATTCTAGCGCCGCTGATTTCTTGAGCAACCCAGAAAAGCAAGATGCCTTTTTCAAAGACCAGTGGAAACGCTCAGATTACCACCCTGAAATTCTCCAAATTAACCCAGCTGGCGCAGCCGCTGAATTTGCCGTCCATCCTGAGCTACTGGTTTTTTCAGTGATGGAAGAAAAACTCAAAGCTAAAGCGATACCCCCAATTCTGTCTTTCGGCTCGGCTAAGCACGACAGCCTGGGTGGTGGCACTTACCCCGACTGTGGAGAGACGTCGTTAAGGAATTTTTTTAACATTGCGATTTATAATCCAAAAACAGGCAAGTTCGACGCGGGAGCGCTGACGCGTCTTAGCGCCGATCATCCTGAACTCAGAATTTCCCCCAGTCTCACATCTTTCTACCAAATCCACTCAGACCCTGCCTCGGCGAGTAACCAAGCGGTGCGAGACGCGTGGAGCGAGACGGTAGTTTCCCGGCATGCCGAGGTGAATTACATCAAGCCTTCTGCCGCCCCTCAATGCGAGATCAACGCTGGAGTGGATAATATGATGAGTGTGATCGATCCTTTGCTGTTTAGTGGACAGGGCAAACTCAAGATCGCTGCATTGCGATCCGAAAAAATCGACCTACTCTGCCAAATGCTCTCGCAAGAGGGTAAAATTCTGAGCTGGAGCGTGGAGGGAGCTAAGGACGAGAGCGAAGCCAAATCTAAGCTCAACGCAAATAACACAGGCATTCATATCCAATTTAAGATCAATAGCGTACCCGCATTCTCCTGGGATTTTATGGGAGGGCATTTTTCAGTGCGAGACCTCACCGGTGTCAAAGATTCCTGGAAAAACTTAGTGGGCCAAGAGTTAGCTAAAAATGTGGCTACGAGTGCTCCTGGCAAAGTTCCTGCGCTACTTACCTGGTTCGGAAGCGGAAATGTGGTGGATGTGGTGGCAAGCACTCACTCAGTTGACCCTCACCTGCGCGAACAACTGATCTATGCCCTACCTCTTTCCAACAACGATGGAAGGTTGGAGGGGTTTAGAAAAGTAGTGTCAAGCCCACTGGAGCAGGCTAGGGCTTTAAAACCCCTGGTGGATCGAATCCGAGCAAAATTACCCGAAGAAGCCGATCATCAAACCAAGCAGCAAATTTACGCCGCCCTCGCTGATGCGAATAACCCTTATGAGGGCGACACCATTCATGCGTTGAGCAAACCCGATGCGGTGTACACCCGCGTCTCCCCCGAGAAGCTTGCTGAAAGATACGGACTTAACGCCGCCAAGAACATGGGCCGGAGCTGGAGTCGCGAGATGTTTGGGCGGCAGCTCATCATCGGTGAGCCGCTATTGGGCGAGAGCGGGCAAGAGTTGCAAAAGAACTTCGATGATGCTCGAGAAGCGTGCATCAGTCTCAACCCTTTCGAGCAACGAAAGGCTGTGAGAGAGGCGCTTCAAAAACGTGAAGCCGCGTTAGATGCTGCTCGAAAAGCTAGACCCAATGATTTAGAACAGAAAATCGCAGTGATTCATAGCGCCAACCCTATCCCAGGGGTCTACCTCATGAGCAAAGAGCAGTGGGGTGTGATTGAATGCGATTTAGGGTACCGTGAACAGAAATATGTCCCGCAGATTTTACCAAAGTTGAAGAACAGATTTTTTTGGTCGGCGTCGGGTCGTCCTCAAAGCGAATTTGGCGCCTTTCTCTTCGATGGTGGTCGTGGCGACGTCGGGGACAACGGCCGTGGCAACGTCAGATCGGTCCGGTGTGTAGTGGGCGGCTAGGCGTGGGTTGGCGGGTTTCTGAGAAGCACGGGAAAAAACGAACTCCATAATGAGTCTTATTTTAGAGATACTAACGCTAAAATGCTACAAAAGTCGGTTTTCTCCAAAACTAGACTGTAGTTTTTGAATGAGTAGGCTCTATTTGTTGAGGCTTAGCGGAGCGTTAGATCGGGCACATTGAGTTCAACCGGCGACTAAAGAACGTTGCCGGGCAATAATAAATAGATAAACTGAGATCATGACTCAATTCTGGACACTTCGTTCTTGGATCATTCGTGTATGTCAGGTCATAGTCTTGGTTGCCATTGTCCCTCACCGTCTAGCGCACGCCGAGCTTAGCTACCTCGATCTCAAAGGCATCGACGCGCTGGTGGATCATCCAGGCGCGTCGCCGGTTTATGGCTATAACGCTTTAAAAACGGGGTTCTGGCACAGGTGGCACAGGCAGGTCGCACAGGGTGGCACAGGGACGGAGCCAATTTAGGTCTCGTGTTCAGGGTGGCACAGGGACGGAGCCAATTTAGGTCTCGTGTTCAGCACTTAGTCAACTCGGCGTTCTAAATTCGGTTTGTATCAACTTTTTAGGCAAATGAGTCGGCTGAAGAAGCGAGAATTCGGCAGGCGGGATCTGCTTTATTCTGGGGAAGTCTCCGATTCTTGGGTTTTTTGTGAAAAGGGTCGCAATCTTGATTTGATTTGATCAGATTTGAGCGCACTCAGCCCTGCCCCGATCTGGAACCGAGGAAAAGTAAACGGGGTTGAGTTTCGAGCCGGACCACTTAGGTCGGTGAAGCTCGGGCAATGGCTAAATTTTTTGCGTAAAGCTGTTCCTTCAGATGGGTTTCCATTTTTCTGACCCACACAGCATCACCTATGAAGTGACTTAAGAACTGAGTCCAGCTGACAGTAAATTGTTCAAGGTATTTGCGAAAGAGGACCCGATAAGCTCGCCGCCTCTCTTCGGGGGTGTTTCCTAGATCTACGTACCATTGAGGTGGAGTGAGGTGTTTGGTCCACTCATCGACTATTCCATAGGCGTAGAATCGGTAGGAGTTCCAGAAGAAGTATCTGAGTTTCTCGAGTTTTACCATTCCAGCACGGATGGGGTTTGCTTCGATGTAAAAATGAACCCGCATTGCCGCTGCGATGCCTCCAATCAGAGGAGTTTTTGGGCGTTCATTGGCGACTTTGCCCGAGCGCTTAAAGACTCGATTGAAGCGCATTCCAAAAGTGCCGTGAGCAACTCGCATGAAATGAGAAAGCTTGGATGCTCCATTTTGGTAACTCATTTGTTGGTGAACATGGTTGCTCATGAGGCAGAATGAGTGGATCTGGACCGAGTTGTCTGATCTCCGGTGTTTAAGGCCGTAAATCAGACTCTGAAAGAACAATTCTTTTGCCCCGCTCTGCTCGAGTAGGTAGGCACTGTCGTGACACTTCCAAAATAAGTGAACCATTCCTGTAGGTTGAGATAAAACTTGATAACGGGATACACGCATAGTGCGCAGATCAGGTGAAAGAAGTGCGCCAATTCAAGCTCCGTCCCTCTTGTCTCCCCCCGTCTCTTTTCCCCTTGTCTCTTTTTTACGGCTTCTACCTCGACGGCGTTGCCGATGACGTCAACTTCGAGTTCGGCCGCAACCACACCGGCTCATCTGTTCGGTGCGGGGCCGCAGCGCGGGAACCGAAGTAGTAGCGTAGGTTTCGTCGGCCCAGCGGGTTGTCGAGCGCATGGATGCGCGCTGTACCTTTTGACTGCGTTCAGTTTCTTGTGAGGGGCGGCTGCCTGATTTCCGTTGCGCGCCGCCCGGTTTTCTTTTTGTTAGGTTCAGGGTAGGGAATGCCCTTTTGCTCGAATTTCTTCCTCCAGTGGGACTCCACTTCCTTTTTCGCTAAGTCGCTGTCCCGGAGAAATAGGTATGGGTCAAAGCCACAATTTTTACAATAAATGCTGGCTCTGGCTCGGGTTCGATAAATGACTTCAAAAATGCACCAAAAGGGGATAAAAGAAACCAAACCTTTCCACTCAAAAAGCGTCCAAGTCAACAGAGTAAAGAACGCCGAGGTGAGCAGAACCTGTGCAAAATGCCTGGGTTGCGGTGTGGGGTGGGTTGGGACTTTTCGTTCAAGTCGGCAAAGAGGGCAGATAAATCCCCAGCCTTGATCGCGACGGTCAGCCTTCCAAAGGCTTTTGAGTTGAGTGATTTCACCCGGGGTGAAAATGTCTTGGAGATGAGTGCGGTTCATTTTGAGCTCCGTAATTACTCCCTGTAAAAAACTGATTGTAATTAAATTAATATAACATAAAAATGGAATTAAAATGACCATCTCTCAAATGAACTCGTTTCCCCCTGCGTGGCTTTGGCTAGTTGATGAGGCGATCCCAAAGTGGGTAAAAAAGTCCTACAGTCCCAAAGAGTCTTGGAAAGACAAACCTTTTACTCTCGATGATGCAAAGTTCTTTTTTAAAGGCGTGGAGGAGCTTTCTGAGCTTTTTACGGATGAACGCCCCAAAGGGATGCCTCAGTACTTTTTGCATCCCCGGTATCGCTCCGGCTATTTGCTGTACTTTTTGCCACTCCAGGCGGCCAAGTTTTTAACTCTTTTTCAAATGCACTCGAAAGCGATTGAGTCTGCGCTGCAGTTTGCTCGTCAAGAAGGAGTGCTTCGGATTGCTGACTTAGGTGCAGGCCCGGGTACAGCATCGTTGAGTCTACTTTTAGTTCTGCTGAATCAAAAATTGGCTGCGGGGGAGGAACTTCCTCCAGTCGAGCTCCACTGGTTTGATACCAATCTCAGCGTCATGAAAGATGGTCAGTTTCTGGTCGAAGAGCTAGCCAATAGTTTCCCTAAACTCAGAGGTAAAATTCAGTTGTTTCTCAATGAGTTACCCTGGTGGAAGGCTCCTTCGAAGTTACCGAAGAGCTTGGCTCTGACCGTGATGGGGCACATTCTCAATGAATCGACTGCACCACAAGGTGAAGTCGATGGATTTTGGGAAGAGATCGTCCTGAGGTCAAAAGGTGGAGGATTACTCTTGGTTGAGCCTGCCTCGCGACGGCCTTCCCAGGTCTTGTCCTCCTTAAGGGACGAGTTTCTTGCATCAGGTTTGATTGAGAACACTCCTGCTCGGATTTGGGGGCCCTGCTTACATTCGGGCGCATGTCCAATGGCTGAGGGGCGCGATTGGTGCCATTTTTCAGTCCCAGTTCAGATTCCCGGGAAATGGTTTCGCGGATTTTCTGAGGGCTTAGGTTCTGAACGCCATTGGCTAAAGTACTCTTACCTTTGGTTGGCTTCTGAAGGCTTTCAGGCACCCGTTGTTGCTAATCATCTCCGCCGTGTGATTAGTGATGCTCTCGGGCGCGGGCCTCGGCCTGAAGTGTTGATTTGTGAACCTGAAGTGGCTGGACGTTGGAATGTACCTACTTATGGTCCTGCGGAGAGAGCCACGGTTAAACGGGGAGATGTCATTTCGGTTCGCCCATCGAGTCCGGAGAGGCCAGTTCGAGAAAGTCGAGGGCCTTTAAAATCGCGTGAAAAGCCCAAAGGCTTTAAAGTGTCCGAGAAACGGCCACGTCCTAAAAACTCTCGCTAGCGGCGCTGGTTTGGGCTTGACATCAGGTTTCCAAAACAGATAAATCTGCGTGCATGTCCGTAAATAAAGTGATTTTAGTTGGTCGTCTAGGGCAAAACCCGGAGGTGAAATACACCCCTGCGGGCGCGCCTGTTGCTAATTTTAGCGTTGCCACAAGTGAAAGCTGGACTGATAAATCCGGTCAAAAGCAGGAAAAAACTGAATGGCACCGAATTGTGGTTTGGGGCAAGTTGGCTGAGCTTTGTGGTCAATATTTGTCTAAAGGCCGTCAAGCCTACATTGAGGGGCGCCTTCAGACCCGCCAGTGGCAGGATAAAGACGGACAAACTAAGTACACTACTGAAGTTTTGGCTCAGACCGTACAATTTCTAGGTGGAGCCACGGGCACTGCTGAGCGATCCGCTCCGCGTGATGCTGGCTTTGATGCTCAGTCAACAGGAGGTGGGATGGGATCCTACGGTTCTCCTTCGATGGGTTTCCAGCCCAGTGGCCCATCTCACACTGAATCTTCTTTTACTGAAGACGATATCCCATTTTAATGAGAGACTAAACGAGTGCGTACTCTAATCGTTATACCAACATACAATGAAGCAGAAAACGTAGGCCCGATCACTGAAGCGGTGCTTTCAGTGACCTCATCTGAGGTTTCGATCCTTGTCGTTGATGACGGTTCGCCAGATGGCACCGGACAGATAGCCGATGAAATTGCAAAGGCGAACCCTCGAGTCAACGTACTGCATCGGCCTAAAAAAATGGGGCTTGGGACTGCTTATGTCCACGGCTTCCGATGGGGTCTTGAGAAGGGATTTGACTCCCTGATTGAGATGGATGCAGACTTTTCGCATAATCCTCGATACCTCCCCCAAATGCTTGAGTTGCTCACTCGGCATGACGGCGTGATTGGATCTCGCTACGTGCCTGGTGGAGGAACTTTGAATTGGGGCTTGGGACGAAGAATCTTAAGTCGCTGTGGGAGTGTATACTCCCGAGTGATTCTAGGGGCTCCGATTCGGGATTTTACGGGAGGCTTCAATGGGTGGCGTGCCTCGCTTCTCAAGGGCGTTGACTTTCAAACTCTTAAGTCGGACGGTTATTCTTTTCAAATTGAGTTGAAATATCGGGCATTCTTGAACCGATATAGCTTGGTTGAGTTTCCGATCATTTTTGAGGACCGAAAAATCGGGAAATCGAAAATGAATCGCCGAATCGTCATTGAAGCTCTCCTTCGAGTTTGGTCATTTCGAAAAACAGTAGCGCGTCAGGATGCAAAACGCGTCCTGACTTGACAATCATACCTGGGGTTTTTTAAAATTAATTCAATGAGCCCATTACGACTTCTTAGAGTCTTTGTCGGACTTATCCTGGTGTTCTCTGGTTCTCAAGGCTACGCGTCGGGCGATGGAACGACAGCTATTCTGGTCGATAAAAAGACCAATAATCTTCATGTCGTCCATTACGACTCTCAGCACTATAAAATCTTAAAGACTTATCATGCCACTCTCGGGCAGGTGAAGGGTGATAAGGAACAGGAAAACGACTTAAAGACCCCAGAGGGGATTTACACGTTTAATTCGCTCCTTACCCCTCCTTCTCTTCAAAAGAAGTTTGGAGTCATGAGCTTTTATATGAACTTCCCGAATACTTTTGACCAACTTGCGGGTCGAACTGGTTCGGGGATCATGCTTCATGCCACGAACGAGCCAGATCGATTGAAAAAGAACTACGATAGCCAAGGCTGCGTAGTAGTTAAAAACGAAGAAATTCAAGAGATTAAGTCTTATATTCGTTTAGGTTTGACTCCGATCTTAATTTTTTCCGAGCTGACCGACGAATACCTCAATCCTGGATCTGACCCTAAGCTTGGCGAATTTTTCGATAGCTGGGTAAAAGTTTGGGAGACGAAAAATCTCGATCAGTACATGGATCACTACCACTCTGATTTTTCTGCTCAAGGCAGAAATAAGGCGGCTTGGAAGCAATACAAGGCTGATTTAAATCGAAAGTATTCTTCCATCGAAATTCGTCCCGAGGATGTGAAAATTTATCGGCATCCAAAATATTCTGTGGTCACTTTTACCCAGAACTACCGGTCGAAATTGAAAAACGGCGGATGGGGACATCGATCCCGCGGAACCAAGATCCTCTACATTGCCGAAGAAAATAATCAGTCAAAAATCATAGCTGAGACATTCACGCAATTGATGTGGTAGACTTTCCGTCATGATTCAGACGGTAGAGACCCTGATTATCGGGGCAGGTGTCATCGGGAGTAGCGTTGCCATGCACTTGGCAAAGGTTGGGATGACCGGGATTCATGTTATTGATCTCGATTTGGAGGGAAGCCTCAGTAGCTCCGAGCTCAACGCTGGGGGAGTGCGGGCAACCTGGGTACAACCCATCAATATTGAGATGTCCAAGTTGACCATCGACTACTTTTCTCAAGTTGCTGATCAAGTTGGGTATAAGCCTTGTGGTTATCTCTGGTTGCACCCGGAGGACCGTTGGAACCGAGCCCTCCAGGCACGTGATCGCCAACTGGAGATGGGATGGCCGGTTGAGGTTTGGGATGTTGCCCAGCTTCGCAATCGAGTCCCTTTTCTGGACAAAACGGATGGTATTGCTGGAGCTATGTTTGCTCCTAGAGACGGCCTAATTAATCCAAATTTATTAAAAAATCACTACCGAGATGTAGCTCGTTCTCTTGGGGTTGGCTTCGAGGATCGAACCGTATTGCGAGGGGTCAGCTACGAGAATCACTCGCCGTCACCGATTCATGCCACCTGTGAGCGGTTTGAAAAAGTGATGTCCCACGAGACCAAATTGGAAATCTCTGCTTCAGAGAGTCACGATTTGGGACGAGCCAAGATCGAATATCGCGCTCAGCTGATTATTAATTGCGCAGGACCTTGGGCATTTCGTGTTGCACAGATTTTGGGCTATTCAACTTCCGCGCGTCCCGTGCGGCGTCAGGTTTGTATTTTTGATGGCCGAGATGTGGACCTCACTCCCTATGGGATGATTGTGGATACTTCGGGGGTGTACTTTCACCCTGAGGCCATGAACGGACTCGCTGGTTTTGCTAATTCAGACGAAGCCACGGGGATTAATTTTGAATATGACGGTGAGAGATTTTTCGAGGAACGGATCTGGCCTGCACTTTATGAGCGTTCGACCGCTTTTGAGCGACTCAAGCATGTGACCGGTTGGGCCGGTCTTTATGAAGTATCCCCAGATGAGTGCGGTATTATCGGATCGGTTCAGAAGGGTGTTTTTGAGGCGCACTCATTTTCTGGGCATGGAGTGATGCATAGCTATGCTGCAGGACTGGTTCTGGCTGAGGAAATTGTGTTTGGTCGCTCCAGAACGATCGATAGTGCTCTGCTTTCGGGGGATCGATTTAAGACAGGAAAACTGATTCACGAAAATCTAGTGATTTAGAGAAAAGTAGGTGGGAGAAATGGTTGAGGGTTTTTCGGCTCCAGTGACTTCGACTCGATTTCCTCTGACTGTGCAGGCAATTCACCAAGCCCTCGAGACTGACGTTGCCCCAGGCTTTGCTGTTGGGATCTGGTGCAAAAAGGAACCCAGCCAGTTTTGGCTCGGAGCCTGGGGGAGTCGGAGGGTTGTGCCCTCGCGGCTTCCGATTTCCGTCGATACTCCTTTTGACTTGGCCTCCCTGACGAAAGTTGTGGCGACTTCAGTTTTAGCTGCGACGATGGTGGATCGAGGTTGGCTCCGATGGGATACTCCGGTGGCGTCGATTCTCACTCAGTTTTCCGCTCAGGATGTCGAGGTGAGGCATCTACTTTCTCACACGGCTGGGTTTGTGGCTTGGAAACCCTACTGGCAAGCCTTGCGTGAGGGACTCACTCACCATGGACTCGCAGCTGAGTTAGAAAAGATTCCAGTAAAAATTCGACAAGCGCGGATGCGTGAACTGATTCTAGCGGAGGTCCCGGATGAAAAGCCGGGGGCTCGCGTGCTGTATTCGGACGTTTCCTTTTTACTTTTGGGATTTTTGTTGGAGGAGGTCACTGGTCGACCCCTTGATCGAGCAGTCCGAGACTTCGTTTGGGAGCCATTGGGGCTGCGTGAGTTTCAATATCGACCTGGACATCAGCCCTCCGAGATCATTGCTGCTACCGAAGACTGCCCATGGCGTAAGAGGGTTCTTCAGGGTGAAGTTCATGACGACAACTGTTGGGCAATGGGTGGCTATGCAGGACATGCGGGAGTATTCGGGACTGTGAACGGGCTGTTAAAATTCATCCGCAGTTTAGTGATGGATCGGTTTTTGAGTCCGCGAGTTTTGGCCGAGATGTGGACCCCTGTGGCTGAACCGGCCGGGTGTGGCAGGACTTTGGGTTGGGATACTCCTTCGGAGGTAGGCTCTTCGGCTGGGCAGTACTTTTCTCGTCGTTCGGTAGGGCATTTGGGGTTTTCGGGAACCTCGCTTTGGTATGATGCGGATGCAGGAGTAACGGTTGCTATGATTTCCAATCGAGTCCATCCTTCCCGGGAAAATAATCGGATGAAGGAATTTCGGCCCATTTTTCATAATGCTGTACGGACTGATCTACTGCAGTTCTAAGTTGACTCGGGCGATCGATTGAGGGGACAATTAAGCCCTAACCTAAGGGAGTGGATATGAAATTGCCTGAGCTGAATTCCTTAAAAAATGTTCATATCATCGGTGTTTGTGGAACTCTGATGGGCGCCTTTGCCTCTTATCTACAGAATCGAGGGATTCGAGTCAGCGGGAGTGATCAAAATGTTTATCCTCCGATGAGTGATGTGCTCAAGGCAGCCGGAGTCCACCTGATCAATGGGTATCGAGCTGAAAATCTTTTGAATTCTGGCTCAAAGCCTGACCTTGTGGTCATTGGAAATGTGATTCGGACAGATAATCCCGAGGCAAGAGCTGCAATTGATGGGGGCTATGTCTACACGTCGTTGCCCGAGGCGATGGAGCGACTCCTTTTAAATAAAACTCGAAATCTCGTTGTCGCAGGGACCCATGGTAAAACGACGACATCCAGTCTTTTGGCTCATGTGCTCTTCGAGTGTAGGCAAGATCCGAGTTACTTCATCGGGGGTGTTTCTCAGGATTTGCCTCAAAGCTTTTATCTGTCGGAGAGGGATTTTGGGATTCAGTCTCGGTCTATGGGTTCAACCCAGCGACCCGGCTATTTTGTACTTGAGGGAGACGAGTACGATACTGCATTTTGGGATAAGGTCCCGAAGTTTAACCATTACTTGCCTGATGATGTGATTCTGACTTCGGTTGAGTTTGATCACGCGGATATTTATGCGGATCTCGCCGCTGTTATGAAGGCTTTCGAAGGACTAGTTACACGAGTCCGACCCGGTGGACGATTGATCTGTTGCACGGATTACTCTACCGTTCAGGAGCTCGTCCGTCAGGCTCGAGTTCCTGTTTTAACTTATGGAACCCGCCTGGATGGGGGTGCGCGATTTACGGTTCGCACTGTGAAAGTTGTGGACGGATTAACCACTTTTGCTGTCTTTGATGGCGAACAGCAAGTAGATGAGCTGACTCTTCAGATTTCAGGAACTCACAACCTTTTGAATGCTTTAGCTGTTTGGATTCAGACCCGCGAGTTGGGGCTGGATCGCGAAGTCGTGGCTGCTGCGTTTCGATCGTTTCGAGGGGTGAGGAGAAGGCAAGAAGTGAGAGGCGAGCCTCGAGGTGTTTTAGTGATTGATGATTTTGCACATCATCCCACGGCTGTTCGAGAAACCCTCAAAGGTCTGCGGGCAAAGTATCCTGGGCGGCGGGTGATTTCAGTTTTTGAACCAAGAAGCGCGACCTCTCGACGAAAGATATTTCAAAATGATTATGTTTTGGCCTTTCAAGAGTCAGACTTAATTTGGATTTCAAGTCCCTTTGATCAGTCTCGAATTGCTCCGGCTGATCAGTTTTCAAGCCAGACTTTGGTTGATGATTTAAATGGAAGAGGTAAAGAGGCTCACATTCTTGAGTCTGTGGATCGAGGTGTTCTGGATGTGGTCCGTGCAGCTCGACCGGGTGATTTAGTGGCCGTACTCTCAAACGGTGGGTTCGATGGATTCATTCCGAAGCTGCTCAAGGCGATGGAGTAGAGCGAGGCTCCTTTGCGTCTGTTTTTTTCATTTCCAGCTGTTCGTCTAGGATGACCGTCTTGCCTTCTTCGATAGTCACCTGAACGGTCTTGGACATCCCCAAGATTTCGTTTTCGAGGATAATTTTATAGGGTCCGATGGGGACTTTTTCCCCTTCCAGAGGAGTTTGCTTGACCCAAGGCGAGCCATCGATGAGCAGGGTAGCGTTAGCACTCGGTGTCGTATGAAGGGTCAAGAAGCCATAATGAAGGGGCTCAATCCCTAGATCCATGACCCATTCCTTGAGACCGGCGGCCTGCTTGGAGTCTACGACGAACTGACTCTCAAAGGGCTTAAAGCCCAGTCGATTCACGGTGAGGTCGAGAGGGGTATCGAGGCGAACTCGGATCGACGTTTGACCCGCAGGTAAGGTTTTTCCATTTAATGAAATCGAGGGATTCCCGCCGCCAGGCGAGAGTTGTAGTTTTAGAGTAATGGATGGACCGCCGAGTTCTCGATCGGTCTCGCTAGGGCCTTCCGATATCTGTGAAGGGGGAAGGGGAGCTGGAGAGGAGCCCTTTTGAACGGGGTTTTGGCTGAAAAGCTGAGGGATGAACTCTAAAGCGCCAGTCCGATGTGTTCCTAGAACAGGACTAATGGCTAAGACTCCGAGGAAAATCAAAAGGGCAGCGATTCTTAAATGAGATTTCTTTGGCAGAGATCCGCCTGGAGGTGGTTCTTGCGCCTTAGGTTTTGCCATGGATCGGGGCTTCATTTGAGATGACTGAGTCTGTGATTTTTCCAATTCGATTCGGGACGATCGAGTCCCTGAGGGAGGATGTCCCGATCGAGTCTGAGAGCGAATCTCTTGGGGCATCTTGTCAAGTTGAGCCTTTACTTCGTTTACTGACTGAGGGGAATCCGAGTGCTCTTCTGGCGAATCGATCAAACGGCTATTGAGAGCGATGGATCGTTTTTCTGGTTTGCTAAGATCTGCGGCGGGGACTTTCGGGTGGGGCGTAACTCCAATTCGAGTTGCTGCTGTTCCCCGAGTTTCTAATGCGAGCTGGACCTCGATTTCAGCATTAAGGCTCTGAATTTTTTTCCGGTCTTCCACGATTTCATTTTTAAATAAATCCTTGGCGTAATAAGCGAGGTCAGTGGGATTGAAGTCGTCAAAGTAGGTGTAAATAAACTTATGGAGAGCTCGAGCCATGTCCTCTGCAGTGCTAAATCGGCGCTCTCGTTGTTTGGCAAGCGCTCGAAGTACGATATCATTTAATTCCTTGGGGATATCTGGATTGTGAATTGAGGGCGGCTTGACGTGAGTAGAGCTGCTCTCGATCATTTTTAAAACAGCCAAGTCATTTTCACCTGCAAAAAGTTTCTTCCCCGTAAGTGCTTCCCAGAGGACCGCTCCAAGTGCAAAGATATCGCTTCGTCCGTCGAGTGACTCGCCGCTGATTTGTTCGGGGGAGAGGTAGCTCGGTTTCCCTTTGATGATCCCGGCTCGAGTTGCTTCTGAGTTCGTAGCCGCTTTTGCAATTCCAAAATCAATGACTTTGACGTTTCCCTCGAAAGAAATGATAATATTTTGGGGACTTACGTCTCGATGAACCACATTGAGTCGATCTCCAGTGATTTTGTCTCGATAATTGTGAGCGTACTGCAGACCAGATGCAGCTTGCTCTGCAATAAAGGCTGCGAGTTCGATCGGAAATGGCTTTTTAAGTTCGGCGAAGCGGTTAATCAGTTGTCTTAGGTTTCGACCGTCGACCCACTCCATAGCAATGTAAGGCTGATGATCTTCTTCGCCAAAATCATAAACTTGAACGATATTCGGGTGGTTAAACCCTAAAGTGACCTTGATCTCCGATTTGAACATATGGAGAAAATCTCGGTTCTCTCCATAGCTCGATTGGATCTTTTTGATGACAAGGAGTCGTCCCGCAACGTCGGTGGATGCGAGGCGGGCTCGGTAGATCTCGGCCATGCCACCTTGGGCCAAGAGGTCCAAGAGGTAGTATTTTCCGAATCTCTTTTTAGTCTCTGTCATGAATCCCACCTGTACAGGTATCTGTACATTAAGCAGTCGGAATAATTTTGGAATTTCTTAAACTTAGTTTTGATTTTGTATTTCAGGGTCAAGTTTATAGCCAACCCCGTAGACCGAGTGGATGCTCTGCGAAAGGTTTGGGATTTTCTTCCTCAAAGCGCGGATATGGACGTCAATCGTTCGGTCGTTGGTGCTTAATGAGTCATCCTTCCAGACCGCCTTTAAGATTTCCTCTCGGGAAACGACAGTGCCTTTGTGGTCTGCAAGAAGGCGCAGGATGTCAAATTCAGTGAGGGTTAGGTGAGTTTTCTTGCCTTGGTAAAGAACTTCGCGTGTTGTGGGGTCAATGACTAGGTCTCCTACCGTAACTACTGGATTTGAATCGGACTTGGGCTGAGTTAGACGGTTTCGAATTCTTGCAAGGAGTTCTTTATAATCAAACGGCTTGGGAAGGTAGTCGTCTGCCCCAGCGGCTAATCCCAAAGAAACTTCTGAGCGGATCGATTTTGAAGATAGAAAAATAATCGGGATATGCTTGGTCTTCGAATCCTTTTTGAGTAGGCTGCAGACGTCATAACCACTCAGAACTGGGAGAACTACATCCAAGACGATGAGATGAGGGAGTCGAGACCGGGCTGTCTCTATTCCGGATGCGCCATTATCAGCGCAAATGATTTCAAATTCGTTCCCTAGCATGGCCTCTAGGAAGCGTCGGGTGCTGGGACTCTCATCAATGATTAAAATTAGAAGTTTTTTCATAGTCTAATCTACTCAAAGTTCTTATCGGTAGGTTTTGAATGAGGTTGATTTATTTCTTCAATTTCTCAGCCATTTTCCGATAGACTGTTATGACCGAAGCAAAGAATTCAAAACGTCTACGAGCTGTTGGGGTAGTCGTCGGTCTAACTTTACAGATGAGTGGATTAGCTTCGACCGCCTGGGCGCGACAAGATATTATTGCTGGCTCGCGATTTACGCCGGCTCAGATCGCTGCATTGGGGGACTCTGCTTTCACGCTTGGCGATGAAATGTCAACCGGACTTTTTTATAATCCTGCGAATTTAGCGAAAATTAGGAAATTCAATCTTCAGCTTTTGAACTACTCAATAGGTGGTACGAGTGCCTGGGTCAATCATTTGAATTCCAATTCGTTGGATGTCATCAATCTTAATTCTTATGCTTCTACTATGGACTCCTACCCAGGGCAGAAATTTGGTGGAAGCTGGTCGTTTTTTCCAAGTATTTCATTCCCTTTTTTAACCTTTGGGATTTTGGCTCAAAGTGAATTCGGCGGAAAATCAGATGGCAGCGGTACCATTACTTATCAAACAGTGAGCCAACTCATTCCAGCCATTGGGACTGGTTTTCGTTTCTTTAATGGCGTGGTCCGTTTTGGGTATAGTTTGCAGTATGTCAACGAGGCTGTCGGAACACAGACAGCATCTTCATCGAGCAGCTTAAACTATACTTCAGGCTTATCGCAGGGATCTGGATTGTCTCACACCTTTGGGCTGTCCATTGTGATCCCGCAGCCCTCGATACCAACGCTTTCGGTCGTTGTGAGAAATGCTTTTAATACGGTGTATTCGAGCTTTAGTCTTTTTCAGTTTTCTCAGTCGCCTAGCGGTACGCCCCCAACAGAGCTGATGACGGTGGATTTGGCTTATGCCATGAGCATGCGGGTGGCTCCCGGAGTGAATTCACACTGGTCGATTGCCTATCGAGATCTCCAGAATCGCTCTGATGTGGCTTCATGGATTGCACACATGGGATCAGGAGTAGAGCTTGCCATCAAGGAGAGCTTCTTTTTAAGGACTGGGTTTCGAACAGGGTACGTTTCGTTTGGGATGGGAATTAAGAAGCCTGGGGCAGAAATTTCTTTGGCTTATTATAGCGAAGAAGTTGGTTCTCACTATCTAGAACAAGCAGATTCTAAATTTATTTTTCAACTAAGAACATCAATCTACTGAGCGGAAAGGTGAATTCATGAAGTTAGCGATGACTGTATATTCTCCAAGTGCATCAAAGGAAAAGCTTTGGGTTGAGCAAGTTCATTCGGCACTTCAGAAGTGGATTGATGTGGATGCTAGAGAAGGATCAAAAACAGACAGTCTTGGCCAAATTATTTTTATTGATGCAACAGATCCTGTGTCAGGGCATCACTATGCCGGTCGTCTCCTTGATGAGGTCTTTTCTCGATTCGAGCGTCGGGGAAGAGTCGTTTTTCTTGTGGTCCATGAGGAGACAAAGGACTTTCCGGCCCTTCTCTTGGAGCGTCGGGTAGATGATGTTTTGTTGATGCCATTTCGTCCATTAGAGCTATTGAGTAAGATTCAAAATTATGAGCAGCTCTTGCTCTGGAATGAGCTTAGTCAGCTGAATGCTTCTTTTTCAGAGATTTTGGGACACCTTCATTTTGATTTAGAGCTAGCCGAAAGATTGCAAAAGTCGCAGCTGCCTAAAAGATTCACAGGAATTAAAGGACTCGATGTTTTTCATCGGTATTTAGTGGGAGGTCGATCAGGAGGGGATTATTTTGATTTGGCCGAAGCGAACGATCAATCGACCCTTTCGTTAGTTTTGTCAAACTCATCCAGCTACGGACTTTGCAACTCAATTCTTTCTGTGCTGATGCGAGTGTGCTTGAAAATTTCGACTGACCAACTTCAGAAAGCCGATGCGACGACTGATGTCGTCAGGTCTATTTATCAAGAGATTTTATTGACGCTTCGAGCAAAAGATTATTTCTCGATTTTCTTTGGGACATTGGATCGTAAATCACTTCTCCTGCGATTTACCTTTATGGGGGAGGGTGCTCTCTATTACGCGCCTCCGGGGCAGTCGTTTCAATATTATCCTCCGATGGAGCAAGTTATTTCCAGGGAAAGTGTTTTTCCTGAGGCGGGAGAGTTTCATATTCAGCTCCATCCTCGTGGAAGGCTGATTTTACTTTCGGGTGGAACGATGGACCTCCTAGGAGGTGCGTCTGAGATTGCGAAGGTGATTGAATCCTGTGACGGGAAGCCTCTTCAAGATCTGCTCAATGAAATTTCATATCGGATTAAATCTGGTCTTGAAGAGGGGGAACTTCCAACTCGTGATTGTACTGCTATTGCTTTTGAAATGCAGGCAGGCGGTGCACCAAGTCTTGCGGTAGTAACTAAGCCAGGGCAAGTCGAGAGCTAGATCTAAGGATCCGCTTAATCAGTTCTTTTAATTTACGCATATGGCCTAGAGAATAGTCGATTAGGTTTAAAAAATCAACGAAGATCGGTATGCGTGCGTACTCAGTCAAGCCATTGGGTTAAACGTTCCTGAGCGCTTGCTCTAAGTCAGTTTTTAAATCTGCGAGATCCTCGATCCCAGTACTGACTCGGATCAAATTGTCGTGGATACCCAAGAGCTTACGGGTCTCAGGTGGAATGCTGGCATGGGTCATGATGGCAGGGTGTTCAATGAGAGACTCTACCCCTCCAAGGCTCTCAGCGAGAGAAAAGAGTTTCACGCTCTCGAGAAACCGACGAGCTGCCGCAAGATCGCCTTTTAGAAAGAAAGTAATCATTCCGCCGAAACCTGACATTTGCTTTCGTGCGAGTGCGTGCTGAGGGTGGGATTCTAGTCCTGGGTAAATGACGCGTTCCACCTTAGGGTGGGCTTCAAGAAACTTCGCGAGTTCAATGGCATTTTTTTCGTGTCGCTCCATTCGGACGTGGAGTGTTTTTAGACCGCGCATCACGAGAAAACAGTCCATGGGGGCAGGAACCGCGCCTACAGCATTTTGAAGGAATTTGAGCTCTGAGTAGAGTTCAGCGCTGTTGGTCGCAAGTACTCCGCCGACCACGTCGCTGTGGCCGTTCATATATTTGGTGACGCTATGAACGACGATGTCGGCTCCGAGTTGAAGTGGTTTTTGAAAATAGGAACTCATGAAGGTGTTATCCACTACCGTGCGCACTCCTCGTTTTTTTGCTAGGCTTGAGAGTGCTTGGATATCAAGAATCTTGAGCATCGGGTTAGTGGGTGTTTCCATCCATAAAAGCTTTGTATTAGGACGAAAAGCAGCCTCTGCCTGCTTGAGGTCTGAAAGGTCAACGAAGCTAAATTCAATTCCCATTTTCTTGAAAACTTTGTCGAAAATTCTAAAAGTTCCACCGTAAACATCGTCGCAGGATACGACGTGATCACCGGTTCTTAAGGTATGAAGAATCGCATCTGTGGTTGCTAGACCTGACGAAAAAGCAAGGGCATGTTGAGCGCCCTCGAGTGCGGCCACGCATGCCTGGTAGGCAGTTCGAGTGGGGTTGTCGGTACGTGAGTACTCATATCCCCGATGTTTTCCCGGTGACTCTTGTACATAGGTGCTGGTTTGAAAAATTGGCGTCATGACTGCGCCAGTAGTCGCCTCGGGAGGTTGGCCGGCATGGATGGCGAGTGTTCCGAATCCAGAATGAAGCAAATCAGAGTGTTGCATGTTTAAGCTCCTCGGTGTCCTAAATAGGTCAGAAGATCAATTTTTGTAATAATGGTGATGAGATTTCCAGCTCGATTGGGGTCGCTCACGAGAGGGGTTTTGCCCGCTGTGACGAGTCGAGAAACCTTCTCTATTGGATCTTCAAGGGTGACGAATTCCACGGATGGGTCCACTAGGTTTTCGATAGATTGCTGGGATTGAGTTCGTCCCTCATAAAGAGCGCTAAGGAGGGTGCTTTCTGAGATTAATCCCTTAATCCAACCTGCGTCATCGATGACGGGAAGTTGGCTGATGTTTTTTTCTCTCATGCGCTCGATAATTTCCGAGACCTTTTCGCTTTGTTTGGCCATCACTACAGGTTCTTGTGAATGTGTTGAGCCTCGAATGAGGTCCGCAACTAAGCCGAGAGAAGGCTTCTCTAAAAAACCAGCTTCTCGCATCCAGTCATCGTTGAAGACTTTGGAAAGGTAGCGATTTCCGCTGTCAGGAAGGATGACTAAAACGTTTTTATTGTGAAAGGTTTGTCCCTGTTGGCGTATCCATTTTAATGCGCCTACCGTCGCTGCTCCGCAGGAGACTCCGCAGTAGAGGCCCTCGCGAGTCAACATTTCTCGGGTCATGAGAAAGGACTCTTTGTCTTCGACTTGAATCATGTCGTCAATGACTGAAAAATCATAGTTTTTCGGGATGAAGTCTTCCCCGATGCCCTCGATTTTGTAGGTCTTCGGTGCGGACTTGAGGTTTCCAGTCTTAAAGTAATCGTAAACGATCGACCCGACTGGGTCGACTGCGATCACCTTGCAAGAGGGTTTGTGTTCCTTGAGGTATTTTCCAACGCCACAGACAGTACCGCCGGTTCCGATTCCTGCAACAAAGACATCAATATCAGGCATTTGTCGGAGAATTTCTGGACCCGTGTACCTATAGTGAGCTTCTCGATTGGCCAGGTTGTCATACTGATTCATGTAGTAGGAGTTGGGGGTCTCTTGAGCGATTCGACGCGAAACTTGATAATAGCTCCGGGGGTCTTCGGGTGCGACTGCGGTGGGCGTGACCACTACTCTTGCTCCGAAGGCCCGGAGTGTACGAATCTTTTCTTGAGACATTTTGTCTGGTAGTACAAAAACAGTTTTGTACCCTTTGATCGCTGCGGCGATGGCTAGTCCAACTCCTGTGTTCCCGCTGGTGCTTTCGACGATTGTTCCGCCGGGGTTGAGAAGTTGTCTTCTTTCGGCGTCCTCAATGAGGTACCAGCCGATGCGGTCTTTGATTGATCCTCCAGGATTCATAAATTCTGCCTTCGCAAAGAACTTTGCATCCCCCTTCTGAGATACCTGATTCAAACGAACAATCGGTGTGTTTCCAATGGCTTGAAGTATGTTTTCGAAGATCATCTTATTATTATGAATAGTTCAATTGATCAGGGAAGAGTAGAGGATAATTCTCTTGTTTGGATGATTTTTCGACCCAATCCCTGACAGGTTTACCTTGCGAAACAGTTTGACGTGGGCTATCAAAAAATTTCAGACTTGAACAAGATACTAGTAACTTTGACTCAACAACGATAAATGAAGAGCAAAGTAAAAAACATTAAGTAGGTAAATCATGGTTCGCATCTCTGGGACTCAAAAGAAGGTGGGCATAGCAGTTTCCTTGCTGGTAGGGCTTGTGGCTATTGCAGGAGTGCTCTGGGTTTTTCCCTCCGCCTCGAATCAAGGCTACGCTCCTGAGCAGCCCATCCCGTTCAGTCATAAACTCCACGCGGGAGATAACAAGATTCAATGCTTGTACTGTCACTCAAATGCTGACAAGTCGCGTCACGCCACGATCCCTCCGTTGAGCGTATGCTTGAACTGTCACACTGTTGTGAAGACAGATAGTCCATACATTCAGCAAATTCAAAAGGCATTTGCCGAAGGTAAGCCGATTGAATGGGTTAGGATTCATGAGCTCCCCGATCATGCCTATTTCCCCCATAAGCGCCACGTTGCAGCTGGTGTTGCTTGTGAAGTTTGTCACGGCGACGTTGCTAAGATGGAAAGAGTCTATCAGTACGCTCCTTTGACGATGGGTTGGTGCATGGAATGTCATCGGGGTCAGACCACGCCTCCAGAGGTTTTGTCTAAAGCCCATCCAGGCATGAAAAATCCGAGCGGACCCGTGGCTCCTGTGAACTGTAATACGTGTCACAACTAAGATCGGCCAGAGAGCGACGCAGTCGATTAGTGTTAAGAACTTTTGAAGTTGAAGAGAGATATTATGGATAATCATCACGACGAAACTAGTAAGATAGCACCTAACGCAGCTTCCTCTGTGGATAGCTCATTCGTTCCACCTCGGCATTGGATTGGTCCAGATGAGCTTGAGGCAAGCTACTGGAGTAATCCCCAGGTTCAAGAAAAGCGAAGCCAAGAGTTTTTTGAAAAACCTGTTGAGTTTATCGATAAGTTAGATCGAAGTCCCCAGGGCGGCGTGGCGAGACGTGACTTTCTCACGATCATGAGTGCCAGTATGGCGATGGCGGGTTTTGCCTGTGCTCGGCGCCCCGTTCACAAAATCATCCCTTACGTCGTTAAGCCTGAAGAAATCACCCCAGGTGTTCCGAATTGGTATGCGTCCACCTGTCAGGAGTGTGCAAAAGGTTGCGGCGTTTTAATTAAGAACCGTGAAGGACGTCCAATTAAGCTCGAGGGTAATCCAGATCACCCAGTGAACAAGGGATCGCTCTGTGGTCGCGGCCAAGCTTCAGTTTTAGGCTTGTACGACCCAGATCGCCTGAAAGCTCCAGTGGCTCGGAATCGTGCCGATGGGACCCGTAAGGAATCAAATTGGGCCGATGTGGATGCAGCTATTCAGGCCCAGCTTAAGAAAATTGCAGGCCAAGGCGGACGAGTTAAGGTTCTGTCAGGTGAGATTCAGAGCGAATCTACCCGCCGGTTGGTCAAAGAGTTTTTGGGTGCTTTCCCGAAGGGCGAGCATATTGAGTTTGAGCCGCTTGCTTTGGATGAAGTACCAGCCGCTCAGGCGCTCTCCTATGGAAATGCTGTTGTTCCAAGATACCGCTTTGATCAGGCTCACTACGTGCTCTCTCTGGGTTCCGATTTCTTAGGGAATGGCCTTTCTCCTCTCGAGTCTACAAAACTCTGGACTGAGCGGCGCAAGCTCTTAGGGCAGAATCCGGCGCAGGCCCAACTCGGAAAGTTAGTTTGCGTTGAGTCTATGATGACCCTGACTGGGGCAAACGCAGATCAGAGAATGCCGGTTCGACCAGGCGATGAGCTCAAAGTAGGGATGGCAGTTGCCCATGATTTGATCATTCGGCAGAAAAAGTCTCGATTTGCTCAGGACAACTCCGTGATTTCTGCTCTGCAGGGGTACTCACCCGAGGTGGTTGCGGCTGAGATTGGCCTTTCGCAGGGCGCGGAAAGTATCCGTGCGATAGCTTCTGCTCTTTGGGAGAATCAGGGTAAGAGCATTGTGGTTGCCGGAAGTGTTCAGGCTAAAACCGCAGATGCAATGGCCTTACAGATTGTTGCAAATCTTTTAAATTCCGCTCTCGATAATGACGGCAAGACGGTTGATGGAAGCGTGAACTACTCTGTCAGCAGAAGTAGTTTTGTTGCTTTGAGTCGCCTCGCCGACGAGATGAAGGCAGGACAAGTTGATGCGTTAATCGTCTATCGCTCGAACCCGCTTTACGCAGCACCGAGAGCTGCTCTTGGTTTGGCCGAAGGATTGAAGCGCGTACCGCTGGTGATTGTGGTTTCTGAGTACGAAGACGAGACTGCTGCTCTGGCTGACTACGTTTTGCCAGATCACCATTACCTCGAAAACTGGGGTGATGCTCATCCAAATCAGGCAGTTTACAGCCTGCAGCAGCCGGCCATGGCTCCTATTCATTCGAGCCGCGCTTTCCAAGACTCGCTCTTGATTTGGAAAAAAGGTGGCTTAGCTGTGAGTGGTCTTGCCGCTAAATCACTTGATTGGCATGATTACCTCCAGAATAACTGGAAAGAAACAGTCTATCGAGAAGTTGGCGCCGCAGGTTCATTTGAGCAGTTCTGGAACGGAACGCTTCGAGCAGGAGTTGTGGATGTTTTTGCTGCGAAGGGCATCTCTTCTGAGAAGGTTGCCCCTCGTGCTTTCAGAACAGCTTCAGTTGCGAACCTACCCAAGTACAGTGCGCAAACTGAGGCTCTTACATTAGCTCTTTATGCCAAGACCTCGCTGTATGACGGCAGAAATGCAAATAATGCTTGGCTCCAAGAGTTGCCAGATTCGATTTCATCCGTCACTTGGGATAATTATATCAATTTGAGTCCAGCACTAGCGAAGAAGCTCGATCTTAAAGATGATGATGTAGTTGAGTTGGTGTCCGGTGATCGCTCCGTCGAGCTTCCGTTGCACATTCAGCCCGGTCTTCATTCTCAAGTGGTGACGGTCGCTGTGGGCTACGGCCGCACTGCTGTGGGCAAGGTCGGTAATCATACCGGTGTAGACGTGTTCCCATTGACTCAGGTTTCTGGAGCAAAAGGGGCCCCTCCTGCCTTGGTCTATGCAGGTCAGAAGGTCAGCCTCCGAAAAACTGGAAAATTCTACAAACTAGCGCTCACTCAGTGGCACACCGCAACTGAGAATCGCCCTGTGATCAATGATATTACCTTGGCTGAGTATCGAAAAAATCCGGCTCAGTCTAACCATACCGATCCACATCTTCGCTTGGAGACCGTTCCTACGATGTGGAAAAAGCATGAGTACAAGGGATATCGATGGGGAATGGCGATCGACCTGACTGCTTGCACCGGGTGCAGTGCTTGTATGATTGCATGCCAGGCTGAAAATAATGTGCCTGTTGTCGGTCGCGATCAGGTGCGTGTAAGTCGGCAAATGCACTGGATCAAGATTGATCGTTACTACTCTGGCTCGGCGGAAAACCCGAATGTGGTGTTTCAACCGATGCTTTGTCAGCATTGCGAAAATGCGCCTTGCGAAACCGTCTGCCCGGTTTTGGCAACGGTTCATGATGATGAAGGCTTGAACGTTCAGGTTTATAATCGCTGCGTAGGTACTCGCTACTGCCAGAACAACTGTCCTTACAAAGTTCGACGATTTAACTTCTTCGATCATTGGAAGTCGTATGAAGGGACTGCTAACATGGTCTGGAACCCAGACGTGTCAGTCAGAACCCGCGGGATCATGGAAAAGTGTACTTTCTGCGTCCAACGAATTCGCGAGGCCAAGGATCTTGCAAAAGATGCTGGCGATCAGGTGAAAGACGGTGCGTTGAAAGCTGCATGCCAACAAACCTGTCCTGCTGATGCAATCGTGTTCGGGAATTTGAATGACCCCGAAAGTCGAGTTTCTAAAATGAAGGAAAGCCCACAGGCATTCCGAGTTCTGGAAGTTCTCAACACGCTTCCAGCAGTTTCATACATGACCAAAGTTCGGAACCAGGCTGGGTCGGCTCATTCTGGGCATGGCGCTGGACATGCTGAATAGGAAAGGTGAATAGATTCATGAGTACCTCTACGGAAGTGACGACCTTTAAACCTGAAGCTCTAGTAACCGGCGGCAAAAACTACGTGAGCGTCAACGACGACGTTTCGGCCCCGTTAGAGCGTTTTCCCGCCAAAACGTGGTGGATCTGCTTCATTGCAGCAATTTTGGCTTTCAGCCTTGGAGCAGTGCTCGCTGCGCAGATGTTCATGGATGGCTTGGGAGTTCTTGGACTTAACCAGCCCAACGGCTGGGGTATCTTCATTGTAAACTTTGTCTTTTGGGTGGGTATCGGTCATGCCGGTACTTTGATTTCGGCGGTTCTGTTCTTGTTTCGACAAAAGTGGCGTACCGCGATTAATCGTTCCGCAGAGGCGATGACTATTTTTGCAGTGATGACGGCCCTTTTGTTCCCAGTGATTCACACAGGTCGTCCTTGGTATGCAGCGATTTGGCTCTTGCCTTATCCGAATCAAAGGCACCTCTGGGTGAATTTTCGTTCACCGCTGTTGTGGGACGTTTTCGCTGTTGGCACCTACTTTACGATTTCCTTGACGTTCTGGTTCGTTGGTTTGATACCGGACTTGGCTTCGATCCGTGATCGAGCCAAAAATCCGATTCGCAAAACGATCTACACTTTGCTGTCTTTAGGTTGGAGAGGTTCAAATAAGAACTGGAGCCACTATGAGACGACCTACATGATTCTGGCAGGTCTCTCGACTCCTCTTGTTCTTTCCGTTCATAGCGTGGTTTCATTTGACTTCGCGACGTCCAACGTGCCGGGATGGCATACTACCATTTTCCCTCCTTACTTTGTTGCAGGGGCAATTTTCTCAGGCTTCGCCATGGTGGTGACTTTGCTGGTTATTGCGCGTGAAGCTTTTAATTTGAAAAGCTACATCACCCTCAATCACTTAGAGAAAATGAACAAGATCATCATGGCGACAGGGATGATCGTAGGTTACGCCTACTCCTGTGAGTTTTTCATTGCTTGGTACAGTGGTAGCCCATTTGAGAGATTTGCATTCATTAACCGTGCATTCGGCCCTTATTGGTGGGCTTACTGGATCATGGTGAGCTGCAACGTCTTTATTCCCCAAGTTTTCTGGTTCAAGAAGGCGCGAACCAGCATTCCGGTGATGTTTGTCGTTTCCCTTTTTGTGAACATTGGGATGTGGTTTGAACGATTTGTGATCGTTGTGACCTCTCTTCATCGTGACTTTTTGCCTTCTAATTGGAAGTACTATGTTCCTACTTGGTACGACTGGGGCATTACTCTGGGTAGTTTTGGTTGGTTCTTCATTTGGTTCCTCTTGTTTTGTAGAGTGCTACCAGTGATCGCAATGGCCGAAGTGAAGGGTGTTATGAATCTAGAAGAAGGGGACGAAAAGCACGATCCATCCCCATTGAAGGAGGTTCCTGCTCATGGATAATCAGACTAAAGCTCCACATCTAGCAGGTGTTATCGGGTTTTTCAGTGATCCTCATCAGTTGCTCCATGCAACGGAGAAGGTGCGCGACTCGAGCTACAAACACTTCGACGCGTTCACTCCTTATCCGGTCCATGGCATGGATGCAGCTCAGGGATTAAAGCGTTCTCCTTTGCCTTTCGTGACTTTTGCTGCGGGCCTGACGGGTTGTACCTTAGGGTTTTTGCTGCAGTATTGGACATCGGTTGTGGACTGGCCAATTATTGTAGGGGGCAAGCCCATGAATTCTTGGCCTGCATTTGTCCCCGTCATGTTCGAGTGTACGATCTTGTTCGCCGGTTTGGCGACAGTGGGCGCCATGTTCCTCTTGAACGGCCTCCCGAATCACAAAAGAAAGTCATTTGACCCGAGAATTACTCGTGATCAGTTTGCTCTTTTAATTGAGGCTCCCGTTGCTCTCGAGGCGGACCGTGCCGAGCAGTTTAATGAGAGTAAAGCTGCGGAGTTTTTGAAGTCGATCGGTGCGAAGGAAGTGAAAAGCGTTTACTCCGAGGGATGGTTCTAATCATGCAAGTTACATTTCGCGATTCATTTTCGCAGTTGGTGCTACTTTTGGGGATTTCTTTAGGGGTAGTTGGCTGTAAGCACGAAAAACCCAACTACATTTATATGCCAGATATGGTTTACAGCCCGGCATTGAAGGCCCAGAAAGAGGGCTCGATGCGGATGCCGGTTCAGGGCACTGTGCCCCGGGATTTTGTGCCTTATCCTTATAAGAATGACCCGGATGCGGCAGGACGAGAGTTGAAAAACCCTCTTCGTCCAACCCAGGCGGTCCTCGAACGAGGACAGCAGGTGTTCAACATCACCTGCCGTGCCTGCCACGGCTCCCTCGGACTTGGAGATGGAACGGTAGTTCCTCGCTACCCTCGCCCACCATCGCTGCAGTCCGATAAGGTCAGGAACTGGCCGGACGGAAGTATTTACCACGTCATTACGATGGGACAGAATATCATGCCGAGTTATGCTTCTCAGATTGCTCCGGCAGATCGTTGGAAGGTGGTTCATTACGTGAGAGTCCTCCAGCGCTCTCAGCACCCGACCGCTGAAGATCTTAAAATTTTAAATCAGGAGTCTAAGTGACCATGGGACACGCTACGACCATAAAAAATCCAGGAACCTTTGAGGTGTCTGGGACCATTAAAAATATTCTCATTGCATGTGTTGCAGTGGGTGTCGTTACTTTTGCGTTTAGTTTAAATGCCGATCCAACCCGTGCATGGGCAAGCTTCGTGATGAATCACTTTTACTTCATGAGTTTGGCCATCGGGGGATTATTCTTTGCCACTCTTCAGTGGATCACTGGTGCAATGTGGAGCGCGCCTATTCGTCGAGTGGGTGAGTCCTTGACGGCGTATCTGCCTGTTGTTTTTGTGACTTTCGCCATTTTGTACTTTGGTGTGCCAAAGCTTTATCTTTGGAGTCACATGGAACATGTTAAGGGCGACCTGGTTCTTGAGGGTAAGTCAGGCTATCTCAGCTTGGGCTTTTTTGTGATCCGCAATGTGGTTGCGATTGCTCTCTGGATTTTCTTCGCTCTCAAGATGGTAGGTAATTCGATTGCACAAGATGCGAGTCGCGACTATCGATTGACGGAAAAGAATCGGTTTTGGTCTCCCGTTTTTCTGATTGTTTTTTCACTTACTTTTACTATGGCGAGTTTTGACCAGCTGATGTCCCTCGATCCTCATTGGTTTAGTACCATTTTTGGGGTTTATACATTTGCCGGCATGTTCTACTCGACCTTGGCTACTATTTGCTTGTTGACCTTGCTGCTGAAGTCTCATGGCAAATTGGACGGTTTAGTGAATGAAAACCATCTGCATGATCTAGGTAAGTACATGTTCGCTTTCACCGTGTTCTGGGCTTACATCGGATTTTCTCAGTTCATGTTGATCTGGTACGCGAACTTGCCTGAAGAAACCGGCTACTTTATTCGCAGGATGGAAGATGGCTGGATGGGTGTTTCCACGTTTTTATTGGTGGGAAAATTCCTGGTTCCTTTTTTCATCTTGATGCCTCGTGAGGCTAAGAGAAATGAAAAAGTCCTCCGAAACGTTGGGATTTTCATGTTGATCGCTCAGTGGGTGGATATGCTCTGGATGGTTCAACCAGAGTTTTTCAAGGATGGTCCCCGAATCGGTTTGACCGAAATTGGAGTCACTCTTGGATTTCTGGGTGTCTTCGGTCTGATGGTTTTCCGATTCCTTGCTAAGTATAATGTCGTTGCAATTGGTGACCCTAGACTCGAAGAGTCAGTTAGCCACCATCATCAATAGTTAGAAGTTAAAAAGATCGTTTTTTAACCCCGGCCAGTAGGTCGGGGTTTTTTCTTTTTCTAGGGGTAAAAAATGGCAAAAAGGCGCGGATCACGATCCCTTCGTATGGGTCTTATTTTTTTTCTTCAGATCACTTTTTGGAGTGCTCCACCGGAGTGTTCGGCTGATGTAGAGAGTTCTGGGGTGGTGCAGCATTTTTTGCGAGTGATCCAATCTGGAGATCCTGTTTATAATCAGTTTTGTCAGGCATTTCGTAATCTGAGGCTCTTGGTCGAAACTCCAGCTTGGGAGGCGCAAGATCATACTTTAATTTGGAGTGGCCCTGCTCCCGGACTCAGAGAATATCATCGGGCAAAGTCCTACTGTGAGTGTATTGGTGCAAAGCTTCCAAGTCAGGAAGAATTTTGGGCTTTGAGTCGTGCTCTAGGTGCAGCAGCCCCGCAGAGTAATCAGAGTTTGAGTGGCTACAATCCTAGTCCATTTCCTGCTTCCTTAGAGGATATTTTTTGGACGGAGACGAAAGATGTGATTCGGGTGTATGCCTATGTTTTTTCAGGGTATGATGGCTATCAAGGATTAAACCACATTGAGACCCCGCGAAGAGTCGTTTGTGTGTTTAGATCGAGAGTCCAAGACCCGTTGACAGATCATATCCAGACAGAGTGATGCTGCCGTTTGTGCGGAGGTACTGGGCCTGGATGCCTAAGCTCACGTGTGAAACTAAAGGAACGCTCAGGCGCGAAGTAATTTTCCATCCCTGACTGGTTAGTGCGGTGGATGAGCCTGCGAGAGTTGAACTTGCTAGCAAGCTATAGGCTCCATCCAAAAAGAAATGTGCAGACTGTCCAAGGAGAGGGAAGTGGGTGTGAACGCCAGCCCCTGCCCAGATGATCTGTGTCGAAAGGGTGGCGTATCCTGTCGGGCTGCCCGCGTTTGAGCCTAGCGGATACGGCAGAGGTAGTGACTCATAATTGACGAAAACATAAGGCGAAAAAGATGTTTTATTGAGATACTCTGCTTGAAGTTGAGTACTCCAGATCAACGGAAAAGTGTAAGTGCTTGATCCAAAAACATAGGTGAGATGAGCGCGAACTGTGAGGTCAAGTCCCGATATTCGAGGATTTTTACCAAACAAATAGGAGATCAGCGGGCTTGCGCTGATTCCATAGGTGTTGGCGCCTGAGGTTCGGCTGCCTCCGCTATTGGTTGTGTAGGAGTAGTTAAAAGCCCCCGATCCTCCGACAAGCAGTTGTGCTCTCCATCGAGGGCCGTTGTAGGGCGGTGCCGTATTTACTTTGGCCGTAACTTGCGGTTCGGTTTTTGAGGATGCTGGTCTTCTAGGGGATGCGGATATCGCTGTTTCAGGCAGCCAGGCGAACTTCTGGCCTTGGACTGGTTTTCCTAAAAGAACGGCTCGAAAACCATTTTTAGATTTTTTTGTGACCCAGACTCGGATTGAGCCCGGAGATTGTCCGATAATGGGTGACTTCTGGGTTGGGGTGAGTCTCAGTGGAGTGGGGTCTTTGCGGGTGATTCCTTTCATCCAGGGTGAGTTGTCTTCCGCTGCAAAAGAAAACTGAGGGAACGATAAAAGTACTAAAAAAGCTAAACTCTTTAGTTTTAGACTGTTAGGTGCAGCCCTCCTGTTCATTATTTTATAGTAAATGAATTGAATAGGAGGTCGCTAGGATTATTTTTGGTGATGACTCAGTGCACAGGCAGATAGTAACTCCAGAGATCAATGCACGCGGCTCCGAGATAAATAATGAGGCTGAAGTTCACCCAGAGAAAAAATGATAGCCAGTGCTTACCCTCCGGCTGGCGTAAGTATCGGACCAGCTCGAGAATCACCTTGAAACTGACTAATCCAGTAGGGATAAAATAAATCCATCGAACCTTAATGAAAAGTGGAGCAATGAGTGCCAGACCAACATAGCAAAGGCACCATACAGTGATTTGGCGGAGAGTGACTTGTTGCCCGTGAACGACGGGAAGAGTTGGAAACCCCCCGACTTGATAGTCTTTTTGGTACCGTAGGGCCAGCGCCCAAAAGTGGGGCATTTGCCAAAAAAAGAGGACAAAGAAAACGTAAAGACCACCAGGCGTCAAAATAGTGCCGCACGCAGCGGCGTGGCCCATTAAAATAGGAAGGGCTCCCGGAATGGCGCCGGGAACTGCCGCATAGGCCCAGCGGCGTTTCCACCAAAGAGTATAAAGACCGTTGTAAGAAATCGCGGCTGCGCAGCCTAAAATAAAGAGGTCTAGAGAAAGTGCGAGTAAAACAGCTAATCCAGAAGTAATGCAGACCACGACAAAGCCTACGACCTGATTAGGCTTGAGTCTTCCAGAGGGGAGAGGTCGTGATGCCGTTCTCGGCATGAGAGAGTCTAAATCTCGTTCTTGCCACTGATTCAGGGCGCTTGAGCCCGAGGCAAGAAGCAGAATGCCCGTGAGGGTGAGTAGCAGGCGGCCAAGGCTCAAGGGCAGTTCCGAGGGTTGTCCGATTAAATAGCCCGCAAGCACGCTGATGAGAACCAGGGTGACGATCCCAGACTTAGACAGCTCACGCCATGTTTTTAGAGTTTCTTGAAAAGTCATAGGTCAATTCTGAGGGGAAAGAGCCGGACGAAAGCCCCCGGTTCGAATCAAAATAAAAAACAAATGTCCCCAGAGCGCGTAGCCAATGGCCATATGCATGAGTCTAGAGTCTGGATGGATTTGCGTCATGACTACGCCAATCCCTAAGAAGACCTGAGCAAGGGAGAGTCCCGCTGATCTCTTTGCTGGAGCCAGGAGTTCGGGTGCTGACTTGACCGCGGCCACAGCAAGGTGAAAGAAAAGACCAAGCATTAGAATTCCCCACCAACGATGGGTGAACGCAATTGAACTTTCAAAGTTGAAGGGTAAAAAGCTTTCAGCGCACTTAGGAAATTCAGGGCATGAGAGGCCGGCCTGATAATTTCTAGATAGAGCCCCCAAAAGGTACTGGATCAGTAAAGATCCGAGTCCCGCTGTGGCTAGTCGTTTGAGTTTAGGCGCCAAAACCGCTTCTGATGGTGTCCAAGTGAGATGACATGCTGCACCTAAAGTCAGGCTCCAAGCAATCAGGATGAACACAGTGCCTAATTCCTTTACGATGGGTGATGGAATGAGGTTGGAGGTATCCACTCGATTAAACCAAACTAATACAAAGTAAAGCAATCCAACCAAAAACCACGAAATTTTGCGCATGCGAATCTTTTATCACTGAACACGGCCCTGTTCGAGCTTAATCTTGACTTGGGTGCCGGCCAAAATTATATTGAGGTCACTTTGAAGATTTCCCAAAAAAACCTCGTTCTGATTCCATGGATTCGTCGCTCAGGCATCATGATGGCCTGCACCCCTTTCTTGATTGTAATAGTCTTCTTTTTGGGCCTGTCCCATCTGAGTTTGGCAAGTGCGGTCCCCGATGAACTCAAAGACTCTGGTGTGATTGAACATCTCGGGGCAGATATCGCGCCTGCAGACTATCGCCTTACCGATGAGGAAGGTCGAAGTGTACAGCTCTCAGACTTTTTCAAACGGGGGAAACCTGTTCTCCTGACTCTGGTCTACTATCAGTGCCCCAATCTTTGTAATTTCATGCTGAATGGCCTGGTGAGCTCGCTTAAAAGTTTAGATTGGAGCGTGGGGGATCAATTCGACATTGTGGCAGTGAGTATTGATCCAACGGAAACGCCTGAATTGGCGCGAAGAAAAAAAGAAGCTTATCTGCGAGCCTACGGTAGAATGAGTGCTGAGGTAGGATGGCATTTTTTAACGGGTTCCGAAGACCAGGTGAGAAAATTGGCGGCGGCAGTAGGCTTCGGGTATAAGTTTGTGCCCGAAGAAAAACAGTACGCTCACAGTGCTGTGATTCCTGTTTTGACTTCTTCCGGCGTAATTTCTCGCTACCTTTACGGGATTGAGTTCAGAAAATCGGACTTGCGGTTAGCAGTTCTTGAAGCATCGCATGGAAAAGTTGGATCGGTAGTAGATCGTTTGCTTTTGTTTTGTTATAGGTATGATCCGAAAACAAGAAAGTATTCAGTTTATTTGAACAGTCTCATGCAAGTTGGCTGTGGTTTGACTGTTTTGATTTTCGGTGGCTATTTAGCGATTTTTTGGCGAAGACAGAGAAAAGGAGCCTCAATCGAATGTTTAACCAGGCTTTAGCAGGTAGTGTTCCCATTCAAGGAACGGCAGTTGCCGCGCGTTGGGATGGTCTGTGGGATTTTTTGATAGGCCTGAGTGCCTTCTTTTTTGTTTTGGTCGTGGGTGCGATGATTTATTTCATTATTGCCTATCGGCATCGTCCTGAGAAAAAGACGACTTACCTTACGGGAAGTCACCTTCTTGAGGCGGTCTGGATCGCAGTTCCAACTCTCCTTTTGATGATTATCTTTGGCTGGGGATATTCAATTTACCACTCGATGACACAGGCACCTGCAGATGCTTACGAAGTCCGAGTGATTGGTAAACAGTGGCTTTGGACGTTTCAATACGACAGTGGTCGCACCACGGTAAACGAAGTTTTCGTTCCTCTGAACCGACCCGTAAAATTTGTGATGACCTCTGAAGATGTTCTACACGGATTTTACATCCCGAATTTTCGAATTAAGCAGGACGTAGTTCCGGGCATGTACAGCAGCATCTGGTTTCAGGCTACCGTTCCGGGCAAGCACCAAGTGTTTTGTACTGAGTACTGCGGAACTTCTCACTCTGGCATGCTTGCTAAGGTCATCGTTCTTGATGATGCACAATGGAAAGCTTGGAATTTGAACCGTCCTATCGGCAACGTTCCTGAAGTGAAGTACTCAGGAGTTGAAGAGGTTTCGGCTCAAAGCCCGGTGGCATCCGCTCAGGGCAGTTTGGTAGAACAGGGTAAGGCTGTTTACGAAAAGAAAGGCTGCACCGCGTGCCATTCTGTGGATGGTACAACCAAAGTAGGACCAACTCATAAAGGGCTCTTTGGGAGCAAAGTTGAGCTTGCCGATGGTCGAACCGTGGTTGCAGATGAAAATTATATTCGTAATCACATCGAGAATCCGCAGTCCAGCACGGTTAAAGGTTTTAACGCAGTCATGCCGACATTTAAGGGTCTGATCTCTGAGACAGAGATGAATGCCCTGATTGCTTACATTAAAAGTTTGAAATAGGGAGAGTAAAATTATGGCTCATCAAGCAACAGTAGCGGATGGAGGAGATAACTACCTCAACCACTCTAAAGGGTTGATGTCGTGGTTGACTACCTTGGATCATAAAAGAATCGGTCTGATGTATCTGGCCAGCGTTTTGCTCTTCTTTTTGGTGGGTGGGATTTTCGCACTCCTGATTCGACTCGAACTTTACAAAAGTGGCACCCAGATCATTGATGCCAATACTTACAATCGGTTTTTCACCTATCATGGCGCCATCATGGTGTTCTTGGTGATCATTCCTTCGATTCCGGCAGCACTGGGGAACTTCATTTTGCCGATTATCTTAGGTGCAAAAGACGTCGCTTTTCCGCGGCTCAACCTCGCGTCTTACTACATCTTTATGGTAGGAGCGATTTTTGCCGTGGCTGCCCTTTTCTTGCGTGGAGCAGACACGGGTTGGACGTTCTACACTCCTTACTCGATCAGAACCAATACGACTGTGATCTTAGTTCTCACTGGGGCTTTCATCGCGGGGTTCTCTTCGATTTTGACCGGATTGAATTTCATCGTGACGATTCACAAGCTTCGTGCGCCTGGGTTGTCCTGGTCTAGACTCCCTCTCTTTTGCTGGGCACTTTACGCGACCAGCATCATTCAGGTTTTGGCTACCCCAGTTCTTGCAATCACCTTGCTCTTGTTGATGATGGAGAGAATCGTTGGCATTGGGATCTTTGATCCTAAATTGGGCGGAGACCCGATCTTGTTTCAGCACTTTTTCTGGTTCTACTCTCATCCCGCGGTGTACATTATGATTCTGCCAGCCATGGGCGTGATTTCTGAAATCATTCCTGTGTTTTCGCGCAAGCCGATGTTCGGTTACAAAGCAATTGCTTACTCTTCGTTCGGGATTGCTTTGATCGCCTTTATCGTCTGGGGACATCATATGTTCGTCAGCGGTCAAGCCGAGTTAGCCAACTTTGTTTTCTCACTTTTGACTATGTTCGTCGCTGTTCCGACGGGCGTGAAGGTGTTTAGTTGGATTGGGACCATGTATAAAGGCTCCATGCACTATTATGCTCCCATGCTTTATGTTTTTGGATTTCTTGAGCTATTCACTATCGGTGGCTTGACTGGCGTATTTTTGGCGACTCTGGCAATCGATGTTCACTTGACCCAGACCTACTTTGTCGTAGCTCACTTCCATTATGTCATGGTGGGCGGGACTTTGATGTCGTTGATGGCTGGACTCCATTATTGGTTCCCGAAAATGTTCGGCAAAATGTACTCCGAGCGCTCAGCTCAGATCTCATTCTGGTTGATTCTCATCGGGTTTAACGTGACCTTCTTGCCTCAGTTTGTTCTGGGAGCGCAAGGCATGCCTCGCAGGTATTGGGATTACTTGCCTGAGTTCACGACCTTGAACCGAATTTCCACCGTAGGTTCATGGTTCATCGGTTTGGGTTTCCTGTATGCAGCAGTGTATTTTTATCAAGCACTGAGATCCGGTAAAAAGGCTAGCGCTAATCCTTGGAACGCATTGACCTTGGAGTGGCAGACATCGTCTCCCCCTCCTCATGATAATTTCATTGAAACGCCGGTGGTGACCTCATGGCCCTACGAGTACTTGCCTGAGAACATCTATATGCAGGGAAATTCTTAATTTAAGGAGACATCATGTCGAACGGAGAAACTGCACTACAGCATCATCATGCTCATCACTTCGCTAGTGCTGATGATGAATTTGAAGCGTCAAAGCAGGGAATGTGGATTTTTCTGGTGACCGAAGTCTTGATGTTCGGTGGGCTTTTTGTTGCCTACGGCATCTTGCGAGGTCTTTATCCAGAAATGGTGCACGAGGCTCACAAGCTTTTGGCCGTGAAAATGGGAGCGATCAATACGGTAGTGCTGATTAGTAGCAGTATTACTATGGCTCTTGCGGTGAGCTCGACCCAGAAGGGGCAGCGAAGCCGTGCCATCATGTACCTGGTTACAACCATTCTGCTTGCCTCCTGTTTCTTGGTCGTGAAGTACTTCGAGTATTCGGCCAAGTTTCATCATGGCCTGTTGCCAGGTGCACATTTTACTAATGGCGAGTTGAAAGATTCCAAATCACCCCTGTTTTTCTCCCTCTACTTCATGATGACTGGTCTTCATATGATTCACGTTTTATTGGGGATGGGCGTGATTGGTTGGATCCTTCGTCGAACAATTCGCCGCGAATTTGGTCCAAACTTCTATACACCAGTTGAGCTCGTGGGGTTCTACTGGCACTTCGTTGACTTGGTTTGGATTTATCTCTTTCCGCTTCTCTACTTGGTGGGTTAATTTATGGAATCTCATTCGGAAAAACAAAAGCATCATCACCATCATATCCTTCCCGTTCGGACGACTTTACTGATCGGGGGAACTCTGATGTTCCTCACTTTCGTGACCGTTTGGATTGCTGGAGTGGACCTCGGTCGTTTGAATTTTGTAGTCGCTATGGCAGTGGCTACGACCAAGGCAGCGTTGGTCGCGCTTTTCTTTATGAATCTTTACTATGATCGTAAAGAGAACGGCGTGATCTTTGGGACTTCCTTTGTGTTTCTGGCGATTTTTTTCGTCCTGACTTCAATGGACTTATTCTTCCGCGGCAAAGTAGTCGTGGACCCAAAGCTGATGGAAGCTCCTCAGGCTGGGTCCAAGCTGAAGAAGCCTTGGATTTCCACTCCCGAACTAGTTGCTAAAGGAAAAGAGCTTTTCTCAGTTCAGTGCGTGTCCTGCCACGGAGTCGAAGGACAAGGCAACGGCCCGGCTGCTGCTGCGCTGAATCCTCCCCCTCGGAATTTCCATACGGACCAGGGCTGGAAAAATGGAAGAAAAGTTTCCATGATTTTCAAAACATTGAAAGAGGGTCTTCCTCCATCAGCTATGGCATCCTACGCTTCGCTGCCTCCAGATGATCGATGGGCTCTTACCCATTATGTGATCGCTTTGGGTCCAACTCCTGCGCCTACTGATACGCCTGACGATTTCAAAAGGGCTGGAGTTGACACGACCCAGGAAAGTGGTGGCTCTGAGGCTGTTGTTGCTACCGTGCCTGTCGATTTTGCTTTAGAGCGAGTGGAAGTTGCTGCGAACGATGCTGAGAAGTCCGCGCACCTGTATGATCCGAGCCAAGCTCAATGGGTCAGTCGAGGCGTTCCTCAATCTCGTGGCGCTCAGATCTATGCTGAGAGTTGCGTCCAATGCCACAACACCAAGGCCCAAGGAGGGATCAAGATCCTACGAGGGACTGTGATCGTACCCGCTTTGACTGCTCAGAGCGAAGGGATGAGATCTCAGGAGGCGTTCAATCGCTGGGTGATTCAAGGGATTCCTGGTAATTTGATGCCTGGATTTGGGCAATACAGTTCAAGCGACTTGCGCGACTTGTATCGTACGATTCAGACGATGAACGCTGGCCGTTAGAGCCGTTTCAAATACTCCTGCTTGGATGTGCTTCGTGCACCCCTGGCTCATGATATGCATCCACTAAGGCACTATGATTCATAGTGCCTTAGTTTTTTTTAATGTGTTCAATCACGGACTTCAGGCAGGAATTGCGGGGGGTGGGGTAGGTGAGTCTTTAGGAGCAGGATCCCCATTCACTAGCTACACAGCTGCTGCCGTAGTTTATGTACTCATCGCAAGCGTTTTAATTACCGGCTTACTTCTGGGGGCGTTTCTGATCATCAATCTGGGCTTGCTCTCCAAGAGGCAAGAGGATCGGGTTGGTCACCGAGACCCAAGTGATTTGGGCATCCTCAAGACGGGTCTTTGGCCAGAGGAGCCCGAGGACACGGCTGTTTTGCCTGCTGAGGAATCAGAGGAGATTTTGGTCGCTTCGCAGGTGATTTCAGAAAAGCTCGAAGCAAGCAAGGGTGCTGTTCGAGGAGAGTTTCAGCGCAAACAGTCTGAAAAGGGCCAGGAAAAGCGTACTGCTTAGGTGATTCTTATTTGAGCTGGGTCTCGATCTCCGATTCAAGGGCCTCTGGCTCAGTCTGAGGTGCAAATCGCTTGAGAACCTCTCCGTCGCGGCTCACGAGAAACTTAGTAAAGTTCCATTTGATGGCCTCGGTTCCAAAGAGTCCCTTTTCGGCCTTTTTGAGGTGTTGGTAGAGCGGGTGGGTTTCTGGACCGTTGACGTTGACTTTCGCAAACATCGGGAAGTCCACGTGGTAGTTGAGGTTGCAGAAATTCTTAATTTCATCCTCGCTTCCCGGTTCTTGTCCCGCAAATTGGTTACAGGGGAAACCGAGTACGGCCAGTCCTTGATCTTTGTACTTTTGGTAAAGGGCCTCAAGACCTTTATATTGGTAGGTAAAGCCACATTTGCTGGCTACGTTGACGATCAGCAAAACCTTACCTTCATACTCCTTAAGTCGGATTTCTTTGCCGTCGATGGTTTTCACCTCAAAAGAATAGATATCATGAGCGGGCATTTGAATTCCTCCTGGTATGGGGCAGTAAATCGATTGTGGTGGATATATAGGGTTGGAGGTTCATTCGCAATGGATTTTTTAGGCCGCGAGCGATTCTTCGCCTATGAGAGGATAGTTCACTCGGGCTTTCAGTCGATGGGAGCCCACATAGAGAGCGCAGTTTACGAGAAAGGTGTGGGTTTCGACGCAGGGAAATTTTTCGGGAAGTGGGTGCTCTGGGGTGGTGATCTGATTTCCCATCAGCCCGAGGGTGTTGGAGTAAGTGCAGAGCTCGGCAAGGCGGTCAATCGCCTCTTCATGACGTTCAGAAAGGGCTAGGGCAGTTGTGAACTGGAGGCTATTTAGGAGGTCTAGTGGCTCCTCTTTGTTGAACTCGAGGCGGTTTTTGCTTCGGCGGATAAACACCCCTTGCGCTAAGTCAGTTTGAATCGCATGGAGTGTTCCCTGGATTCGCGGATCGTCGGCTGGAAGAAATTGGAGTAGGACCAGCCAAAGGCAAGAAGAGTCCAGCGCGCTCTCACCAAAGGATCGCACAAAGGTATTTTGGTGCGAGTCAAATCCTTGCCGACAGATAGTACGGTGGAGTGTTCCCTTTTCAGCGAGCCAGCGGGGAGAGGTGGGTTGGCTGAGGCGATCGGCAAGCCAGCAAATTTCTTCAAGCGCTTTCCAGCAAAACAACTTCGAGACCACGAAGTGTTCAGCCCTCCCTGGATAGTTCCAAGGTCCATGATCAGGTCTCCTCCAGGCTTGGCTCAGGTAATCTGCGATCCCCACCAGGTGGGGCCAAATGGATGCCGGTAACTCCTTAAAAATCCGATAATACTGGCTCACCGTAAGAACGAGGTGACCGTAGGTGTCGAGTCTAAATTGCCTTGGATCTAGAGAAGAAAGCGAGTAAATCGGGGATCTTTCCGGTCCTTCCTTTGCGCCATCGAGGGTGTAGTAGGATTGGAGGCCTTCGGCTCCATCCCGGACGAGCAAATTGTAGGTCCAGGCAAAATAGGATCGTGCCTCTTCCTGATATCCCAATTGGTCAAGTGCTTGGAGAACAAACGCGCCATTACGCAAGGAGGCATGGCGTTCTCCATTGGGATGGGCACGAGAGTGGGATTTAGGGGTGTTGGTGACAGATTGAGCAATTCCGCCTGAATAAGCCTGTGTGAGACTCTTTAAAACCAATCCTGATCGAGAAACCAGGTCATGCCATGGTCCTCCGAAAACACAGCCCTCGGGGGGGCAGTGGTGGGCCAGTTTTCGCCATTGAAGAACGGTAGGTTGAACCTCGGGGGCCTGAACTTTCTTGTGGGAATTCACCTCTAAAAAGTTTCCCGTTCGACCCCAAATCCAGAGCACGGTGGTGGATTGACCTGTGTCTAAAGAGAATTCTCCGATTGCCTTTGAGTTGCGCTCGGTCATCTTCAGTTCGAAATCCGCCTGAAGTATAACGCGATCCTCCGGGTGAGCTCCTCGAAAGAGCACTCCGCGGGGGTGGGCCTCGGTCTGTGCCGTGTCTGTCCCATAGTGAAAGCGGGGTACGCAGCTGAGAACCCAGTCGATAGTTCCTTCAATCACCGAAACTTTGCGGCAAAGAATGGGACAGGCAGGGTCATCTTTTGCGAGTGGCATCCAGTCTGAAACGGTCCCGCGACCTGACGGGGTTTCGAAGAGCGTTTCTAGAACGAGGGTGCGTGCGAAATAAGTTTGCTTGGAGCGAAACTCGCCTCGAGGCGAAATTTGAAATGAGCCTCCTTGATTCTGATCTGAATAGCTTGCGAAATGGCTGGGTGAATCGAGATAGGGGAAACAACACCAGTCAACCGAACCCAGTCGACTGATGAGCGCCGCGCTAAAGTGGTTTCCAACTAAACCGTAGTCGTGAGGTGACAGGTAGCGCATCGTCTAGACAGACAGCAAAGACTAGGCCAAGATTGCAGCAGAGAGTCCTAAAGAGTTAAGGCCAGGTGTTCGAGTTTGAGATATCGGCGTCGCCGTTCGCATTGCAGGCCTAGACCTGGGTCCACTCCAGTTCCGCAGTCCTGATGGCTCGCTGAGTCGATTTGAGTAGGATGCCTAAATACGGTATTGACTCATTAAAAATGACACCTTAGGTCCTTGTTGACTCACAATGAGGGCATCCTATGCATGAGATGTTTAATTTTTTCCAGTCTTGAGTAACCTAATCGGTACAAACGTTCTTTCGATATTTCGATTTCCAGTGTATCCCTTGCCGTCCTCAAAAACAGGCTCAGACATCATTTTGCGAATGCTGGTGCTAGGTAAGTGTTCCTCAGATCCAGGTAAAAGTGACAAGTCAGAGTCGTGTCTTACATAGATGCTTTCAGGCGGAAGTTCCGTACCAGCAAGAGCCCACTCATTACCAGGGGGACGAGGCTTCACTAAGTTCAGGGATCCTGCATCTTTTTTAGGAACCTTTACTAAAAGGAGCGGTGCTGGCCCTGCGTCGTTTAAATACCTCTCATATGCCCAACAGGGTCCTTCGCCAAAAAAGCACAGTCCTGCATCTGCTCGAGCAAGGTCATGACAGTTCGCTCGTTGGCTAGCTCCATCACGGCCTCCAAATACGGTATCTACACCGTACTTTTGGAAGCTTTCTAGGTGGCTTCTAGAAATATACTTGTAAAGATGATAACTTTCGTCGTCGTGTTGTAGGTCCTTGTAATAACTCTCCCTAGATTTCGGGTCTCGCGGAACAGTCCCTGCGAATTCCTGTTTGCGGTATTTTTTAGCGGCATGGAAGTCACCGATTCTGGCCGACATTAGTGCTATTTCAGATTTTAAATTGCGCCGTCGCACATCAGGATGGAGAGATGCCTCTCTTTTTCTTTCTTTGAAATTCCTCCATGATTTTTGAATCAATTTTGCATCATCCTGGTTTGCAAATGCAGGAGAGCTGCTCACTGTTAGCATTACGCCCGCGAACACAGTTACCATCCAATTTGCTATTAAGTGCTTCATGTCTGCTCTCCTTGCTGAAATCACCGCGAAAGGTGCGGAAAAAATTAAATAAGCAATAAATATACCAAAGTCTAATTCTTTTTATATTGTAGTCTAAAGTGTTTATAGCTTGCTGGGCCGCCACCAGTTAACTTGTCATGACGATGTACCTAACGTATGTCAAAAAGTTCGACGTTTTTGTGGCTCTCAGTCAGAACTCATGAAACCCGATAGATAAAGTAGTGCCGTAGAGTCTTCCAGTCCTGCTCAAAAATCTGCATCCAGTGGAATCGGTCCCACACGAGCACGATTTCCTCTTTGATCCTCGACAAGCTTTTAAAACATCACTCATTGAGCACTCTTTATCGGAAAATCGTTCTAGACAATTGCTTCTTACAGGGTCGAGTGCAAGGAAACTCAGAAGGGGTGGGACCAACCTCCTATTATGGTATAGAAATTATGCATGTGACGAGGTTTCTAGAACAGGTATGGACGAGGGAGATCTACTGATAGAATCGTCGGGAGTCAGGCTTGGTGGCGGGGGGAAGTCCTTTGTTCTTATGTGTAGGCTGTGTTAGCTCTCGTTGAGAACGTTGTGGAGAATATTGGGATGAGAAATTTACTTAAATTCAGTTGGATTGTCATCACTCTGAGTGCGCAGGTCGTGGCGGCGTTTGCTGCTGATCATGATTTGGATGCACTCATGCAAGCAATTCTGGAGTCCGAGACTGATCAGGTGCAATCGATTTTGGGTGATTCTTCTCACCCGATTGATTTTGATGCCATGAGTACCAGCGACGTGACCAAAGGCTGGACCCCTCTGGCATTGGCTGCGGCGAAAGGGGATGTCAGAAGTGTTGAGCTTCTGCTAGCAAGTGGTGCGAGGCTTGATCGGTCGATTCAGTTCAATAATCAAACCGTTTCTCCTTTCGTACTAGCTGCGATGTATGATCGCAGCGAGGTGATGAAGCTCATTTTAAACTCTCCGGGTTTTGGCTCGGACGGGTATCGGCGAGAAATGATTTTAGCGCAAAGACTCCAGCAGCCTTCTTTGTTCGAACATTTGCGGGCTGCGTCCGATTCCGAGATTCGCGGGAAAGAAGTAACTGCCATTCTTCGTGGCTCGTCAGCGCCTGCTGACGGAACCTGTCACTATGAGGCTCTTACTCAGTTTCCTGGGGATTTAGTGGCTCAGATGCAAGATGATGTTTGTTTGATCTGTCTCGGAGTGCCTGGAAGCAATGGCTCGAGTGAGCTTTTGAATGGCCATAAAAGAACCGCTGATCATGAGACCGTGGGGTGCTGTGGTGCTCGATTTTGTAAGAAGTGTACACAAGCCTATCGACAAAACACGGGGAGAAATGTTCCCCAATGCCCAGCCTGTCGTGCGCCGGGTCCGAATTATGTGGAGTTCAAAAATGCCATCGCTGCTCTAAGTTGGAGTGGCTCAAGGATTACCATTCCCGCCTCAGTGGTCTTGGGCGCTGCGGTAGTTCCAGCGCAAGCAGCCCCTACTTCGCAATTAGCTCAAGTAGCTGCGGCGAATGGCATCCCGACGGTCTTGCCGGATCACCCTCGATTCAATCAGCTCAGTCAGCAGTTCAGAAATTTAGGTAACATGTACGAGGTTGCTGGCCTGATCTGGAGTGGTGTATTGGCGTCGCGGCAGTTGAGACAAAGAGATGCCGTGGCTTACTGCGCTGGCTTGGGTGGCGGCTCGAGATTGCCCACGAAAGACGAATACATCGCACTGGCCCGAGCGATGGGCTCAAGGCAGCCGGATTACCATGCCCCTGGCTTCGACTCTGCAGGTTACGATAAAAGCCTGATTCCAGATCTAATTAATCGAAATTTTTGGACGGCTTCGGTTGATCCTCAATACGATGATCGTGCTTTCAACTTCATTGGCAGTGAAGGTTACATCTACCACGACAATCGTGGCTCCATCGAATCGGTCCGGTGTGTAGTAGGCGGCTAACCGGAGCGCCCGCACCTATTTGCCCGAACCCAGCCGCGGATCTAATCTGCAAAATGAGGGGATTCTTCCTTCGGGTGCAGGCCAAATACGAAAAGAGCTGTAAAGATGCCCGCAACTGCACCGCAGAGCACATCCGTGAGAAAGTGTCGGGCTGACATCATTCGAAAAAAGGCGGTCGAAAAGATCAGAGTTTCCGTCACAGCTAGATCTAAAAGAAGGAGCCATGCGGGAGCTCTTCTTGAAATGAGTAGCAGCAGCGCAATCGTGTTCGCAGCTGCTGTCGCGCTGGTGTGTCCTGAGTAAAAAGAAGTGTAATGGGCAGGGTCAACCCCTAGGACCTGGGGGTCCGAATAGACAAAGGGTCGGGGCCTCTGAGACAGCCAGTGAGAAGTTTCGGTAAAAAAACCATTCCAAAAAATGGCCTGGATGGCCAAGAAAAAATCCGCCCCGATTTGACGCATGGAGCGAAGGTTCCAATGCTTCTTTGTGAGAACTAGGTAGAGACTCCAGAGCATCGGGAGGGTCAAGGCTAAGAAAACAGAGAAGTTTTGGGTGCAGAAAGAATACCAATCTGCTGGATCAATATCGAGTCCCAGGGAGAGTTGATCGAGGAAGAAGACTGACTTTTTTTGACAAGCATTGCTGGCGCCTAGACAGGACGGCTTGATGAGGAGTGATCGACTCTGTAGCGAGATCAGCCAAAGGAGACCAGGGATCAAAATGAGGGCCGGGTCTCGCTTGACGATTCGAACAGGTCTAAACCAGTGAGGAGCAAGTGTTTGTGCGGGCTTCCCTAGGCTGCGGAATCCTTCTATAATTTGCTTCTTCATTTTGTTACTCTAACACGCTATAGAGATCAGGAAATTGGATTTATTAGCCAAGCGCCTCAGTAAAACAAAGGAGAACTTATGTCTACATCAGTGAAAGTCGGAACTTTAGCGCCAGAATTCAAAGCTCAGTCCTACGTCACCGGCCAATTCAAAGAAGTGAGCCTGAAGGATTACCAAGGAAAATGGGTTTGTTTGTTTTTCTACCCACTGGATTTCACCTTCGTTTGCCCTACTGAAATTCGTGCCTTTGCTGAAAAAGAAAACGAGTTCAAAGAACTCGGCTGCCAAGTGCTCGCCTGCAGCACCGACAGCGTTCACTCCCATAAAGCTTGGTTTGAGCGGGACCTGAAAGAAGTCAAATACCCTGTGTTGGCAGATACAAACCACCAGATTGCTCGTGCTTTCGGCGTGCTCCTTGAAGATCAAGGCATTGCACTTCGTGGTACCTTCTTGATCGACCCTAAAGGGACCTTGCAATGGATGAGCGTCAACGCTTTAGGTACCGGTCGTTCTGTGGACGAAGTGGTTCGCACTCTCCAGGCCCTCAAGACTGGCGAACTCTGCCCAGCTGAATGGAAGCCTGGCAAAGCGACTTTGAAGTAATCAATCGCTCCGCTTCAAAAACTTCTCAGCCTCCCCAGTTTTCTGGGGAGGCTTTTTTGTATCCGGAGTCTCCGCTTGCTAAGTGAACTTCCCTCGCTTAACCTGATCGACGTGATGAAGAAACCACCTTTCGACTTTTCTACCTATGAAAGAGCGCTCCAATCTCTCCGGTCTGCTCTGACGCCTCCGCCTGCGAATGACCGAGAGCGTGATGGAGCGATCCAAAGATTTGAATGCACCTTTGAAATCAGTTGGAAATTTGCGAAAAAAGTTTTGTTGCTTAATGGGATTAACTCGCAATCTCCACGCGAGGTGATCAGGGAGCTTGCGGCGGTCGGTTGGATTGCCCAGCCCGAGTTGTGGTTTGAGTTTTTAGAGGCTCGAAATATGACGAGTCATAATTACAGAGAGGATGTTGCTCTAAATGTTTTTTCAAAAGTCAGCCTTTTTGCGGCAGAGGCCGAGCAATTACTAACTCAGCTCAAGGCGAATGCAAAAGACTAGGTTCGGGCTTGAGCCCCGACATCTTGAAATTCTGGAGAGAATTTTTAGCAATCATCTCTCGCCTGGCCAAGTGCTCCTTGTTTGGATCTTTGGTTCGCGTGCCACAGGAAAAAATCGTCCCTTTAGCGACATCGACTTGTTGCTAGAAGCGACGCCTCCGATTGATTTTTCGACCCAAGCCAAATTAGCTCATGAACTGGAGGAGAGTAACTTACCCTTTAAGGTTGATCTAATCCCGCTCGAGCAACTTTATTTGCCATACGCGCAGCAAATTCAGAGTGAGAAAAAACTGCTTTTTAAGTTTTGAGGTGAGCGGTTCACCTATTTCGCGGCGCGCTCGATCATCCAGGCTTTTGCAAGTTTTAGGGCTTCCTCAAGTCCTTCAGGGCGAGTTCCTCCTGCTTGCGCTAAGTCTGGTTTTCCACCCCCGCGGCCATCAATTTTCGAGACGATGGCTTGAAGAATCTCATTCGAGCTGATTCCTTTGGGAGCCTGAGGCCCTGTGGCGATTAAGATCGATGCCTTCGGCTCTGCGGGGTCTTTCATTCCTAAGACTAAAAGACAATCTGGAGCCTTTTGCTTGATCCGATCTGCGATTTCACGGAGGCGCTTGATGCCTTGTGCATCCGGGGCGCAGAGGCCAGAGACATATCGAATGGCGCCCAGGGTTTCAGCTTTTGCGAGGATCTCGTCGACTTCTCCGCTGGCACTTTTGGCTTGGAGGAGTTCGATTTGTTTGCGGAGTTCACGTTCAGTGGCAGTCATTTTATCGAGCTTGCCCAAGATTTCATCGCTGGATGAGGCTTTGAGACGATCTCGAACCGCTTTGATTTCTGAATCTTTTGTACGGAGGTAGTCAAATGCACCTTTTGACGTGAAACCGATGATTCTGCGGACGCCTGCTGCAATACCGCTTTCATTGGCGATTTTGAAAAGATGAATATCGGATGACAGGTCAACATGGGTTCCGCCGCAGAGTTCTGTCGAGAACTCTCCGACTTTTACAACGCGGACCTTTTCACCGTATTTTTCGCCAAAAAATGCAATGGCTCCAGCTGCGATTGCTTCGTCCTTGCCCATTTCTTTCTTGCTAACGGGGTGGGAACTCCAGATTTTTTGGTTAATCAAGTCTTCCACGCGGGTGAGCTCGTCTTCAGTCATGGCTTGGAAATGGCTGAAATCGAATCGTAATAAATCAGAGGTGACTAAAGATCCTGCTTGTTTCACGTGGCTGCCGAGGACTTCGCGCAATGCCCATTGGAGCATGTGGGTGGCGGTGTGGTTTCGTGCAGTGAGAGCGCGGAGTTCTTCGTTCGTTTCCTGATTGTAAACGTGTCCCGTCTGTAGGGTGCCTTTGAGCGGGCGGATGTGGGCCAGAATCAACTCGGGAGTCGGCCTTTGCACATCAATGACCTCGCCTTCAAATCCTTTTCCGTCTGAAACCCGGCCGCGATCTCCGACCTGTCCGCCGCTTTCTCCGTAGAATGGAGTTTCAGCAAAAAGGACCTCTAAAATTGGAGATTTCTCAGCGCTGTCTGCAGTGGCCGCAAGCGAAGGGGTTTCGAATTTTTCGACGCGTTTGATGCCTGCTTCATCAGTCGCAAGGATGGCAAGACAGGTCGATTGCGCTTGGGTGGCATCATAGCCTACAAATTTTGGGAGCTGATTTTTGGTCCGCAGCTCCTGAGTGAGGTCGAAGTAAATTTGATTTAATGCTTCTTGGCCTGAACCCTTCCAGTGCTTGCGCGATTCGCTCCGCTGGCGATCCATGCTTTTTTCGAATCCGATTTCGTCAATCGCGATGTCTTTTTCTGCACAGATGACGCGGGTCAAATCGAGAGGAAATCCATAAGTGTCGTAGAGCTTGAAAGCAATTTCTCCAGCCAGGGTTTGTCCTTTTTGGAGCTTTTGCATTTCGTCATCGAGGAGGGTCAGTCCTCTTTCTAGTGTTTTGAAAAACTGCTCTTCTTCAGCGATGATGACCTTTTCGATGAAGGCGCGCTTTTCGGCGATTTCTGGGTAAGCATCCTTCATCTGTTCAATGACGTAACTCGCTGTCTGATGCAGGAACGGTCCGGTGAATCCTAGCTTTTTACCGTGGCGGATGGCCCGGCGCATAATGCGGCGCAGCACGTAGCCGCGGCCTTCGTTCGAGGGGAGTACTCCATCACTGATCAAGAAGGTTGCGGCCCTCGAATGGTCGGCAATGACACGGAATGAAACGGCGTCTCCTTGATCCTTGTCGTAGGGTCTGCCGGCAAGCTTTGCAATTCGGGAAATGATCTCTTGGAATAAGTCGCAGTCGTAGTTTGTGTCCACGTCTTGAAGGATCGAGGCAATTCGCTCTAAACCGGCTCCGGTATCGACAGAGGGCTTAGGGAGAGGGGAGAGCTTCCCGTCTGCAGAGCGGTCGTATTGCATGAATACGAGATTCCAGAACTCCATATAGCGGTCGCAATCGCACCCCATAGCGCAGGTGGACTTGCCGCAACTGTATTTTTCGCCGCGGTCGATAAAGATCTCGCTGCAGGGACCGCAGGGGCCTGTGTCGCCCATGGACCAAAAGTTGTCTTTTTCTCCAAAACGGTAGATTCGGTCCGTCGGGACGCCTTCTTGTTTGTGCCAAATCTCGGCAGCTTCGTCGTCCTTTTCAAAAACGGTCACGTAGAGTCGGTCTTTTGGGAGCTTGAGTTCTTGGGTGACAAACTCCCAGGCCATGCGGATTGCTTCTTTTTTGAAGTAATCGCCGAAGGAGAAATTCCCCAGCATCTCAAAAAATGTATGGTGTCGGGCTGTGAAGCCAACATTTTCGAGGTCGTTATGCTTACCGCCCGCGCGGACGCATTTTTGAGAAGTGGTGGCGCGGGTGTAGGACCTGCGATCCTTGCCGAGAAAGACGTCTTTAAACTGCACCATCCCCGCGTTTGTAAAAAGGAGCGTCGGGTCGTTTTGAGGCACCAGAGAGGAGCTTTCAACGATGGTGTGTTGGTTTTTTTCAAAATACTTCAAAAAACGGGAACGAATTTCTGCGGCTTTCATGCTAGGTACATACCTCGATCGAGGAGCTCTAATCAATGTCAGTTTTTATTTCCGGTGCATCCAGTGGAATCGGTGAAGCCTGTGCAAGATCCTTTGCAGCAGCACATAAAGACCTGGTTCTAGTGGCGAGGCGCGAAGCCCGGCTTCAGGAGTTGGCGCATGAGCTGCAGGCTCAATATGGGGTGAAAGTTCACACCTTTGGTCTGGATGTTCGAGATCGGGTCAAAATTGAAGCCTTAGCCGCTACCCATGCGGAAATTTTCGAGGCTGTCGATGTTCTCGTGAATAACGCTGGATTGGCTAAGGGCAGGGACGTGATTCAAAACGGAAAACCCGAAGATTGGGATCTGATGATTGATACCAATCTGAAGGGTCTGCTCTATGTCACCCGGGTTTTTCTTCCTTCGATGATCAAAAAGAAGCGTGGCCATATTGTCAATATCGGTTCAGTGGCCGGGCAGTGGGTGTATCAAAGCGGCAACGTCTATTGTGCATCCAAGTTTGGCGTTAAGGCCCTTTCTGAATCCCTGCGGTATGACCTCCATGGGAGTGGAATTCGAGTCACCGAAGTTTCTCCTGGAATGGTCAAGACTGAATTCAGCCAAGTGCGCTTTGAAGGAGACCAAGAAAAGGCTGACGCAGTTTATGCTGGCAAAACCCCTCTGACGGCACAAGATATTGCAGACACCGTTCTGTGGTGTGTGCAGCGCCCTGCGCATGTGAATATCCAGGAAGTGGTTATTTTCCCGACAGAACAGCCGAGTGTTCATCCGACTGCGCTTGGCGTTCGCCCGGATTAGTGCACAGGGACGGAGCCAATTTAGTGGTGCACAGGGACGGAGCCAATTTAGGTCTCATGTTCAGAATTTAGTGCACAGGGACGGAGCCAATTTAGGTCTCATGTTCAGCACTTAGCCAACTCGGCGTTCCAATTTCGGTTTGTGTCAGCCTCTTAGGCAAATGGGGCCGACAAAGCATCGAGAATTCGACTGGTAGAATCTCCTGGGTTCTAGAGCGGTCCGCAATTCTGCAGATTTTTAATGAAGATAGTCGCAATCTTGATTTGGTTTTATGAAATTTAGGCGTACCAAAGCCTTCCCAGGTCTGGAGCCGAGGAAAAGTAGGGTGGGTTGAGTTTTGAGGCGTTTCAATTAGGTCGGTGAGGCTCGGGCAATGGCTAAATTCTTGGCGTAAAGCTGTTCCTTGAGGTGGGTTTCCATTTTTCTGACCCACACAGCATCGCCTATGAAGTGACTTAAGAATTGAGTCCAGCTCACCGTAAACTGTTCAAGGTATTTGCGAAAGAGAATACGATAAGCTCGCTGCCTCTCTTCGGGAGTATTTCCTAGGTCGACGTACCATTGAGGTGGAGTGAGGTGTTTGGTCCATGCATCGACTATCCCATGGGCGTAGAAGCGGTAAGAGTTCCAGAAGAAATATCTGAGTTTCTCGAGTTTCACCATTCCCGCTCGGATGGGATTTGCCTCGATGTAAAAATGAACCCTCATTTCTGATTCAGTGCCGCCAATCAGAGGAGTCTTCGGGCGTTCGTTGGCTACTTTTCCCGAGCGGTTAAAGACTCGATTGAATCGCATTCCAAAAGTGCCATGAGCAACTCGCATGAAGTGAGAAAGCTTGGATGCTCCGTTTCGGTAACTCATTTGTTGGTGAACGTGATTACTCATGAGGCAGAATGAGTGGATCTGGACCGAGTTGTCTGATCCCCGGTGTTTAAGGCCGTAAATCAGACTCTGAAAGAATAATTCTTTTGCACCGCTCTGCTCGAGTAGGTAGGCACTGTCGTGACATTTCCAAAATAAGTGAACCATTCCGGTAGGTTGAGATAAAACTTGATAACGGGATACACGCATAGTGCGCAGACCAGATGAAAGAAGTGCGCCAAACCAAGCTCCGTCCCTCCGATCTTCCCTCTCGCCAAACCAAGCTCCGTCCCTCCGATCTTCCCTCTTTAGACGGGACAAAATTGGGGACGGACCACGGTAAGCTCCGTAAATTGGGACAAAAATGTCCCAATACTTGAAATTGGGACAAAACGAAGGCTATTATTAAATCCAAGTGAGTTTTGAGAGCAGCTTTTGTCCCAATACTCGAAACCTGGAGGAATCAGAATGACAACGAAAAAACGTGACATCGAACAGTTAGTCCTAGGACTCTTGAAGGAAAAAGCTGAGCTCAGTGTCCGTGCCGTCGCTGAGGCGGCGGGAATGTCGAAGTTGGATGAGGGCGATCGAAAAGCAATTCGCCGTGTGCTTACTGCGCTGATAAAACGCGGACTTCTCGAGGCACGTGGTGCCGCGCGGGCCCGCGTTTACATTTCGCTAACACCCGCCCAGGGCAAAACAAACAAGAGGCATCCATCTTTAGATCCTTTTAACGATATTCCACTCTCCCAAGAGAGTGAGAGCCTCTTGAATTATGTTTCTCAATCGCTCCAGGCGCGAATACCGGTTGGATACAATCAGGACTTTCTCCGTTCGGCGTATGAACCGAATCAAAACTTTTATTTCACCAGTTCTCAAAGAGCGGAACTTCTGAAAACAGGCACTCCAGAAATCAAATCGAGACCCGCAGGAACCTACGCGCGCGCTATTTTGAATCGTCTTTTGATCGATTTATCTTGGAATTCGAGCCGCCTCGAGGGAAATACCTATTCACTCTTGGAAACCAAGCGACTCATTGAATTCGGCGAAAGTGCCGCAGGTAAAGATGCTGCCGAGGCGCAGATGATCTTGAATCATAAAAGAGCAATCGAATACATCATCGAATCGACCACAGAGGAAAAAATAACAGTTCATGAGGTCTGCAGTATTCACGCGCTCCTTTCGGAAAACCTTTTGGGGGATCCCAGCGCGACAGGCCGAATTCGGCAAATTGCAGTGGGAATTGGCGGCACAAACTACATGCCGCTCGAAAACCCCCATGTATTGAATGAGTGTTTTCAACTTTTCATTGAAAAACTCAACCTCATCCAAGATCCGTTTGAGCAATCCTTTTTTGCGCTGGTGCAATTATCTTATCTACAGGCATTCGAGGACGTAAATAAACGAACTGCACGGCTTGTAGCCAATATTCCTCTGATTAAAAAGAATCTTCGACCCCTTTCTTTTATCAACATAGATCAAGAGGCTTATGTTAAATCCCTCCTGGGAATTTATGAAAAAAACGACGTGAGCCTATTTCGTGATCTTTACTGTTGGGGCTATAAGAGATCAGCGCAGCGCTATTCAGCAATTCAGCAAGCTATGGGAGAGCCCAATCTACTTAAGTTGAAATACCGTTCTGCAATCCAGGATATTATTCATAATATAATTACTGAAAAAGTCGCTGGTCCACAGGTGGTTCACAGAGTTAAAAGCCTCATGGAAGCAAAAAGAATTCCCGAGGTTGACTCGGTCGAGTTATTTGAAATCATAGAAACAGAAATCGTTAGCCTACATGACGGAAATATCGCACGGTTCAAAATTCGGCCGAGCGAGTTTCAAGAGTGGAAAAGCTTGCAATGAGCTGAGTAGTTACACTGCAAGTTACCACTCAGAATGGCCGCACTCGTTAAGCGAGGACGTTCTGTCTACCAAACTCAGTGCATTGCCTGCCACAATTCTAACCCGCACAAGCCCGGTTCTTTAGGACCTGATGTCTTTGGTTCTTCAAAAGAGCTCCTTGCGGCCCGAATCTTAAATGGCACCTACCCACCTGGCTATACTCCCAAGCGGGAGACGCACGTGGCGGTGTCCACATCTTCCACATCGTCATCAGCCGCAGTTCCGGCGTCTGTGCGCGGTGTGTGCGGGCAGCCGCGTGGTAAAATTCAGTTATTCAATTATTTTGGGGACGTCGGAGATCACTGAACGAATGCAGGATGGGAGCTCGGATGCTTAATACTGGCTCGACGAGAGTCGAGCTGCGGCTCGAAGCGCCGGGGCCCCTAATTCTGATTGTGTAGCAAGCATTTTTCAAAATCGATCTGTTCGGTGCGGGGTCGCAGCTGGGAGAGCGCCCTCACTTGCCTGGCTATAGCGGGGGCGAGAGGTCTCGTTGCCCCGAGTCTTGGCCTGGTCGAATTCCCCTGGCGTGAACAGATGCATTTTTGGGAGATTTTGCGAGTTCCATCCCCGTTGCTAATGCCGACAGCTTTGCCACGGATCCATAAATCAGTTCAAGGACTGGGAGATCCTGAGGCTGCTCAGAGGCAGGTTCACCCTCAATTGCCTCAACGGACAAGTTGCGAAGGTCTGACATGCAAAGTTTTCTAAAGACCATGCCAGGGGCATTGAGGTTTTCCTCGTCGCCCTTTTCGGAGTGGGTTCTTAAAAAGCCTCCAATCAGCTCCGAACCAATGAGGTAAATGACGGGTTCTGCAATCAAGCGATCTACGAGGGTTGTCGTAGGTACGCCTTCTTGGATTGCAACGCTCTGAATGGGGCGACGATTCTTCCCAACACTCATTTTGTTTTTTGTTCGCCGATTCATCTGGCGAACCTCATCCCCAGAGTGGGCCACCATGATGCCCATTCCGTAAGTGCCGGCATTATTTTTGATGAAAACGAAAGGTTTTCTCTGGATTTGGTGTGCTTCGTAAGACTTTCTAATTCTTTCGAGTGCTTGATCTACTTTGAGGGCGACTTCTTCGATGCCGACATTCTCGTTGAAGTTGACTGGCTCGACTTCATCCGTGTCGATTTGGATGCTCCAAGGATCGATTCCGACTAGTGCAGCAAACTCCCCGGCGAGTTGGTTGTAATATTTAAAATGGTCACTCTTTTTTCGCGAGTGCCATCCTAAAGTGTGACTTGGAACAATGGGTTGAGTAACTGCGTCAAGAATGGCGGGATAACCGCCCGAGAAATCATTGTTGAGTAAAATGAGGTCGGGGACGAAATCTCCAGAGCAAAGGGATCCATTTTTGATTTGGATTGGGTACGCCGTGAGGTTTTTTCCGGTCACCGAAGTGAGAGGAACCGTTTGGGCGCTAGAATCTGCAAGTTCTCCGCACCATCCAATTTGAACTGAGAATCCAGCATTTTCAGTAATCTGTTTCAGGTAGTAAAGATTTTCGATGTAAAATGCATTCTGCGTGTGGGACTCAGGAATGATGAGGACCTTGTTTTGATGTGGACGTCCGAGAGCGCCCAAAATCGAGTCGATCTGAGCCTTCAAGATTGCTGGTGATGTTCGGATATCTTGGGGGCAGATATTATTAAACCCAGCAGGGAATAAATTACTATCCACCGGAACGATTTTGTAACCCGAGTCCCTCAAGTCGACTGAGCAATAAAAGGGGGGTGAATACTGTGCCGCGTAAGATGCAAACCAAGCATTAATCTCCTTCTGCTTGGTATAAATTTGCTCGGCCATCAGCTTCATGGTCTTCGAATACATGATTCTTCTCCTGATCTACTCATCCGATGAGGTATCGAGATGGTTGAGCGCATCGACTACGGATGAAGCGAGTTTTCCCTCTTCAGTGGGGGAACTCGCTTTCCAGGTTTGGAGCAGATCTTGCGCTTGTGAGACTGCTCTCTTATACAAAGGTTTCAGCAGAAACGCTAGTTCAGCCTGATATCGTTCCAGTTCTTTTCGTGTTCTTTTCTTGCGGTGAGATCCATCAGGCGAAGGAGGATTGAGACAGGCTAGCTTTAAGTTCCGAAAGGCATTTCCTATCTCGGTTGAAGTCGACTTTTGGATATCGCCATTTTTAGCTGAAAAAAGTGATTTTGAACGGCTGAGAGTCTCGATTAAACACTCGGTTCTTTTCTCAACTTGGTCTTTCACTTGGAGTTCAGAAAGCGTGCCGGATTTTGAGATCAGTCTGCATGCTTCTAGTTCGAGCTGGAGTTTAAAAAGCCCAATTTGCTCACGAAGAAGAGGGCTTTTTATTTTTGTACGGTCGCTCTCTAGGCTGAGGAGTGCGAGTCGGGCACGATCGAAGTGATTTTTTGCTAAAAGAGCCTGGCCTTTGATTAAAGTAGACTCAGAAATCAGTTCCACGGAAAGAGAACTGGCTTTAGGCGTCTGTTGAATTTCTTGAATCACCAGCAGTGCTTCGTCGAATTTCTTTAAGCTCAAGTAGGATTTTCCGAGGACGAGGCGGAGGTTTTGGCTGCGCAGGTCTTGGCTATGGACGCTGATCGTGCCTTGGAGCAAAGGGATGGCTTTCTGTGGCTTGTTGAGTCGAAAATAGCTGATCCCTAAAAGCTCAGTAGTTTCACCCAAATGAGGGTCTCCCGGGTAGCGATCCAAAAGTCGCTGAAGGTACTGAGTCGCTTCTTGAAAACGTGAATCTGAATAGGCTTTCTTGCCTTCGGTCCAGATGAATTGCGCCTCCTCTTGCGAGGTCGGGCCCGTGCTGGTGTCGACCGCGAGCGCGAGCGAGTTAGTTGCGAGCAGCCCCGCCAAAACCAGGATCTGAATTTGAATCAAACGCCAGAGCCACATGAAACAAGTCCTCCACCGAGTGAACATCTCGTGCGAGCTCTGGTAGTTTCGCACAAACCGGGATGGGTTTCTGCATAAAATTTTCAATAACGCGCCGCTCCCTTTCTTGAAGCGTGTGGATCAAGTGATAGGCTTCTTGCCAAGCTGGTGATGGTGGAGAGCTGAGGTCTGGCTTAAGTTCGTCCTTCAAGTAGGCTAGCGTGCGATTGAAGATAATTCCCTCAAAGTGGAGGCCCTGGGTTTTTAAAGTCTGAATGAAATGCTCCACTTCTTCTTCGTGAGTGGGTGTCGGGGTGGTGACCATCAAAAACCCGACCTGAGGAGACTCCATGAGTTCTGTAATTCGCTTGAGATTCGCTGTAAAGTTCATCTGAACTGAGAACAAGCCTGATGCAAAGTCAAAAAGATGAGCCATGAAGCTGGCTCCCGTTAATCCTTCAAGGATTGAAAAGGCTTTTTTCATCCCGGTCGCCACAAACTTATTAGCAGGGAGAACGAGCCAGCGAATCAGCTTTTCGTCGAAAAACTGGGCGAGGAGCCGCGGCGCTTCTAGAAACGCCAGTGTATTTCGAGTGGGTGGGGTGTCTAATATAATGCAATCATATTGGTCTTGGACGTGGAGGGCATGAAGGCGCTCCAAGGCCATATACTCATTTGTACCCGAGAACTCTTTAGCAAAAATTTGGAAAATTGGATTCCGCATGACTCTTTCAGCTGCAGCAGGATTGGGTGCTAACTCGCGGACAAAAGATTCAAAGGTCTTTCGCGTATCCGGCACGATGGCGGCCAACGTCCCAGTGAGGGTTTCAGGGAGGTGGGCGCCATTGAGTTTTGCTTTTTCAAATGCAGCTTTTAACTGTGGGGTGAGGTCGGTGGGATGATCTCCGAGTCCTGAGAGCCCCAGCGAGGTCGCGAGTCGTTTTGCTGGGTCAATGGTGACGACCACAGTTCTGCGACCCTGAAGAGCGGATCGGATTCCAAGGGCAGCGCTGAGAGTGGTTTTGCCCACACCTCCCGTGCCGCAGGTGATGATTACGCGTTTGTTGAGGAGGGTTTGGTCGATTGAAGCCTTCATAAATAACCCTCACTTTGGAGTTGCTGGCATAAAATCTGGACTAAAGGAGATTTACTATTTTGGGGTTCGGGTGGAACTTGGCGCAGTGTTCCAAATTGAATTTCAGCCTCCTTCCAGATTCTGAGGTTAAACGATTCAAGCCAGGATCTCATTTGGGCATAGTCCTCGACCGATTTGGCGAGTGGACTGACACGCTCTAGCTGATCTGGCCTAAGTTCTAGGTTTTCACTCACTTTTGGGAAAACCCGGTTCACGAGAAAGGCTGCCGGATTCTGTTTGAAATTCCTGACCAAAAACTCATTCAGCTCCAATGATTCTCGAAGTGGCATTTCCTCCGGCAGGGACACTACGACGTGCCCCGTGTCTTGCGGAGATCCCAAAGTATTCAGCATCGCCACAGCATCTCGGTGGAGGGGGCCCGCACCGAAGAGATTTGAAATGTTTTCTGTGCTTTGAAACATGGCCAGTCCATAGCCCGTGGATGGCATATCTACGATGACATGATCGTAGTGGTTGCGTTCATACCAGATTTTTCCGAGTAAAACGATTTCGTGGACCCCTGGTGCCGCTTTAGCTAAATACTGCATCAGCTTGTTTTGGACAAAAATTTGAGTCAGTCGAGGCATTCCGATTTTTAGGGCGGCATACTCCTCAAAGGCGAGCTGAAAGTTACAGTTCAAATGCCAGAGGAGAGGGCCCTGAGCGATAAGCTCACCGGGCGGACGAGTAGGGTCCTCGATAGCCACCCAAAGGGTTTTTTTACCTTCAGCTGCCAATCCGAGTGCGATGGCCTGAGAGACTGAGGTTTTACCTACGCCCCCCTTGCCATGCACAAAGATTAAGTTTCTGTGAAGTGTGGATGATATCATTTGAGAGACTAATGTCATGGCTGCCTCGATCTCTGTCAGTCCTACTCCTAAGCGAAGCGGATCTCAAGAGAGACTTGACGAGTCTGGAAGTGTTCTTGTTTACAAGGGCTCGGGGTTTGTCATAAGCTAAAAGAAATTTATTATCGAGAGGAATTGGAATGCTTAAAATTCAGCAAGTCAGTTTGGTGTGTTTAAGTGGGATGATTTTGGGCTTGAGCGGGTGTGCTACCGGTCCGCGTGCATTCACAGGCGGACAGTATGATGATCCGACTCGAGTTGAGCTCCTCGATGATAAGTTTAATGAAGCCGATATGCAGCAGATGGCTGATACCATGATCAGAGCAATGGTCTCATGCGGGTATATTGCCAATTCGCCTAAGCCACCCATTGTGATTGTCGAAAAAGTTGCAAACCGGACGCAAGACCATATCGACATGGCTTCGATGACCAACAAGATCAGAACTGCCTTGATTAACTCGGGTAAAGTCCGTTTTGTCGACAAAGAAGCTCGCGAGACCTTAGATGAGGAGTATGAATACAACTCCGCTGGTAACGTTTCTGAAGTGACTCAAAAAAAGCGCGGCAAACAAATTGGAGCTGATTATATTCTTAATGGTAGCCTCTCTACCAACGTCCAAGAGCTGGGTGGAACTAAGTTCATCTACTACAAACTCACCATGAACTTGACTAACTTGGAATCATCGACCATTGACTGCACTCAAGAAAAAGAGCTGCGAAAGAAATTTACGAAGCAAACCTACGGGATGTAATTTGACTGGAGCGGATGACTCTAGTCTGATCTCATGAAAAGTTTGATTGGCTTAATTTTAGCCTTGGTTTTGTCTGGGTGCGTTTCGGCAAGAATGTCGGATCGCATCACGGACAGTTATTTTCGAGCGGGCCAATACGAGCAGGCTGCAGAGCGTCTCGAGATGGGATGGAAAGCTCAGGGAGTGAATGGCAAGGATTCGCTCTTGTATCTTTTAGATTTGGGTCTTGTCTACCATTCTGCAGGTAAGTTTGAACTCAGTAATGAAGCATTTCTTAAAGCAGACAAGATTGCTGAAATTAAAGACTATACTAGTCTTTCGGCAGAAGCAGGTACGCTGATTACCAGCGAAAATCTCAAGGACTATCAGGGCGAAGACTTTGAGAAGGTTCTGATTAATACTTATCTGGCCATGAACTACGCCCTCATGGGAAATTTAGAAGACTCGCGTGTTGAGCTGAGGCGAGTGAATCATAAACTTGAAATGATGATTACCCTAGGCAAGCGCAAGTACCAGCAAAGTGCTTTTGCTCGATATCTCTCGGGCGTCCTCTTTGAGGCGGATCGAGATTTTAACGACGCCTACATTGACTATCAAAAAACTGCGGAGTTGATGCCGGACTTTCCGGGGTTAGGGCTAGATCTTTGGCGGTGTGCGAAATCGCTTTCCATGCCCGATGAAATGGAACGCTGGGACGAACGGTATCACTTGACTCGAGAGGATCATCTGAAGGCGCTTCAGATTGGTTCTAGGTCTAAAAAAGCTGAAATTATCGTTCTTTACGAAAATGGAATTTCACCCGTCAAAGCACCGAATCCTCAATTTCAGTCACTGCCAAGGTTTACTCCTCGCTTCAACCCAGTGCGTTCGGCTCAGATTGAGCTTAAAAATTTGACGACGGATGTCACGCAGCTTGTGGGAGAGACACTCCTTCTTGAAGATATTGAGTCTACTGCGATTCAAAATCTCACTGACAAATACGGCGGCATGATCGCAAAGAAACTAGCAGGGGTCGTCGTTAAGGAGTCTTTGGCTTATGCGATCGAAAAGAATACAAAAAGCCCTTTATTGGGCTTCGTTGCGCGAATGGCCATGTACGCGAGTGATCAAGCCGACGTGAGATCTTGGAATCTTTTACCTCGCGACTTACAGATTTTGCGGGTCGTTGTTGATCCAGGAGCTTACCAGGTTCAATTAACGCCAGTAGGCGCGGGCGCACTTCCTATTAAGACCGTTCAAGTTGCCTCAGGTAAGAAGGTTTTTGTAAACTTTCGATTTATGCCCTGAGTTAATTTATAAGTAATTTTAGAATATCTTGACCTAATTTTTATTCTCGGATACGAAATTAATCAGGGGATTTAAATCGTGTTTCATTATCCGGGGGGATTCATGAAATTCAACGCAAAGTGCAAATCTGTCTTGTTGGTTTCTAGCTTTACTGCTGGTGTGCTTGTGGTTTTAACGCAGTTCGCTTTTGCAGGATATTATGAGCAGCTGACTCCAGATGAGCAGGCCTTGATTCGTAAGGGCGGGCAAGTCGTGCGAGCGCAGGATGTCGATGGAGATCCGTGGCCTCAGTATACAGTCTATCAAAAGGTGAGTGCTACTCCACTCGAGACTGCCGCTGTCTTTGCTGACTTTGATCGACATCAAGAATTTTTTCCCGGTATTGTCTCTTCCAAAGTAACAGATAGCCAGCCCGGCGGGCGTCTGACTTTAAAGTATAATCTCAAAAAGCTTGGGCAGACGGATGAAACGTTGGTGTCAGAATGGGTGCATCGAGCTGATTCAGGGTATCGAGTGGATTGGAAGCTTTTGAGTTCTCACCTTGCTGAGAAGTCGGATGGCTTTGCTGCCTTCGAGCCTATGGGAAATGCCGGGGAGTCTACGCTGGTGGTCTACTCCAATCTAGTGGTGCCAAATAGCAGTATTCCTTCGTTTCTCTTGGGAATGTTTAAGAAAAAAGTAGAGGGCGAAGTTAAGGATAGTGTCAGCGCATTGTTGGGAAGAGTGCGCTCTCTCAAGGCGGATTCTAATTCAAGTACAGACCCAACTCGGGCAAAACTTTTGACCCAGGAGGAGGAGCAACTCACTAAGCTCACTCAATAGTGACTTGATGCTGAGTTGAGGGGGCGCCATGGATGGCGCGTTTTTTTAACGTGATTACTCCCACCGCCAAACCTTAACAGGCTATGGCAGGGGCTTCTAGGGGCTCACGCCCCAAAGACTCTAATCCGAGTCTTCTGATGTTGTTAGCGGCATTCTTATCCGCATTTTCATTGTGTCCGCATTGTAGGCAAACAAAATCTGCCTGAGTTTGACGATTGTCCTCGTGCGTGTAGCCGCACTCGCAGCAGCGCCGAGACGTATTCT
>CANCQK010000012.1 GCA_947380295.1 Bdellovibrionales bacterium
AATGAGGTTTCATTGCAATAGTTCCAAACGAAATTCACCGACCGCGCAAGCCGATCTAATCGGTTCATCTTCGAGCTGCCCTTGAGGCGGTATCTTAGGGTCGTGACTACTACGTTCGGGTCTTTTGGCTTTTTTGCTGCCATTTTTCGCTTGGGTTTCTCAGCAACCATTTCTTTACCAATCTATCTGAGTACGGATGTATGTCAAGGCATGCCGCACTGACGTGCGGGCGCCTTATATCCCGCCCCTGAACGGGCGAGTTTTACGGCGCATGTGATAAGGAAAAACGGTTCAGAATTTCAGTCGCTCAGCCTGACCGCTCCAGTTTCCACTCCGCTCATCTCGCAGAGGGCAACTAGAATTGAGCTCAGTTTGAGCGACGGATTTTCTTGAATCCAAGCACTAGAAATCAGTTGGCTGATTGCTTTCTGAAAATAGGTGCAAAGAGTTTCGCACGTTGGAAACTCTCGGACCTCAGGGGAGACTGCGGCACAATCATTTAGGTACTGCGATTCTAGCTGACTGACGAGCCCTTTGACCTTCTCTCGAAATTCGATGATGTCGATGATTTTGCCATTTCTTGGCGTACCGGAGAGAACTATTTCTAGGTTCCATAAGTGAGGGTGCGGCACTTCGTAACCTGCAAGCGAGTGGGATGCGACAAACTGAAATTTAACGATCAATTCTGTCTTCATCACTCAGCTCTGAGGTTTCCAAATGCAGCAGGCGCCCTGTCCTGGGGATTCCTCAACTCGAAACTCGACGGACTCAATCAGGTCATATCCCGGCTTATTTTGAAGGGCTGAAATGAGCCGTCGACAGCACTCGGCTGCGAGAGTCTCTGAGGTGATGTTATCTAGGGCTAGGAGGACAACATCTTCATTGGGGAGGACGTAGTGCTTCGCGCCCAGCGAGAATTCGATCTGAGCACTGCTCTGCTCGCCGAGTTTAAGATACGGGTTTTGGGTCGGGATGAGAACGCGCTCGTCCCAGGCCTCACAGAGTTCCTCGATCGCCTTTTTTATGTCAGAAAACGGGACAAGCTTTTCAAACTCAATGGCTTTGAGGCCCAAAGTGACTTCGGTCGTATAGTTATGCCCATGCAGACGTTCAAACGTCCCATCCGGGAAAACGGTTAAATGTGCGGCCGAAAACTTCAGGTATTCTTTACGGATACGGATTTGGTGTCGATAGGAGTTCATTCGTTCTGTTGAATATCAAAAACTAGCCAGAGGCGCATTACTAAACTGGATCGATGAGTTCAACATACTACTATTCGGTCGTGCCAATCGCATGTCTCGCCTGGAGCCCCGCGAACTCATATCTCTTGAGAGTATCAATGGCTGCTCGAAAACCACTTTTTACGATGTCAGACATTTTTTTGGGCGAAAATGTGAAGTGCTCACCAAAGAAAAGACTCGTATCCTGCGGATTGGGGTGGATATAAATCGTGTCTACGTTGCTTCGTAAATGGAGTTCGGCCTCCATAATTTCACAAATCTTGTGCCGGTGAATGTCTGAAATCCCCTCAGCTCGGCAATAGTCTGAAACAGCTTGAACAGCATTGACTTGAGTCTGTTTATTGTAAATCGTGGCATTAATTTTTTGCTCGATCAAAAGGTAAATCGACTGAATCACGATCGAAGGGAGTCCTCTCTCCGTCAGTGATCCAATTTCTGAGGTCATATGGTAGGGTTGATGGGTGTAGCTTGCGATCACCAAGTCTGCCCCATTGTCGACTGCAACGTGGGTTGATAACGTGTCCCGAATCTCACCATCTATGTAATGGTAGGTGTGTCCCGCTGAGTGTTTAATTGCATGTGGGGCAAAAATTACAGGGAGTGCCATACTCGCTGCACAGGCGTCTGAAATCTGAATATCGTTGTTATATTGGCAGGTCAGGTCACTGGGTGGGGGTTGGAAGCTATGCTTGCCAAAAATAACTTTTCTGGAATGATTCAGTTGGGTAGCTACTACGAAAAGGTCTGCCGAGTAATCAAGAAATGCATTAGATGGTAGAACTTCCTCTCTTAAGTATTGCTCTACTCCTGAGATAGAAAAAATTCCTGAGACTTTGAGCCAGTCCAAATTAAAAAGGCCATCCCAGCTCCCGTCAGCCCATCCCGTAAAAAGTCTTTGTAACCGACCAACTTGAGAAAGTTGGTCGGTGAGTGAGGGTGCCCGGAGTTTGAAAGCTTTTTGGTAAGTCAGACGTGGCAGAGGCTTAGGGAAGGTATCTCTGGGGTCTGATGAAGTTGCCTTTCTACCAAGGAAAGAATTTACTATATTTTCCAGAGAATAACCAGCGGCCAAGTATGCTGAAATCAATGAGCCAGCGCTGGATCCAACATAAGTTGAAATTTCGAGCCCGTCTGAGCTCGATGAATTTTGTACGGGCAATTGAGAGGTTAGACCTCCCTTAAATTGAAACCCCTTCTCCTGGAGAGCCAGTGCTACACCCAAATGGAATGCACCCGCTTTTGTTGCGCCGCCGCTGCAAACAAACGCGACTTTCTTCTTGGGTCCGATTTGAATCAGGGACTCATTTTGCTGGTTTTGGCCCGACATGCGATTTACACTACTTGAATTCAGGAGTTGTGGAAATACAATAAGGTAGGGGGCAGTGAAAATGAGACCATTCTTAGGCCAAAACGAAATCTGCATAACTGGGCTAGTGGGTTTCTTGTTCTCTTTTGGGATAGCTAATTCAGCTTGGTCTAATGGAGATTTAGACAGGCAATTCCGATTGGAGAGTGTGGGTGCCCTTAGATCGATCGACAATGTAGATGGATTTTTTGCTGAATATGTAACTCACGCATTTGAAAGTTACCTGAGCAGACCTGGTCGATTTGTTTTTGTTGATTTGGTCTCGGTAGACTCCATGATTAGACGCTCTAAGATTCCTTATGAAAAATTGATTTCCGACTCTGAGTTTTTGAAGCAAATTGGGCTAAGTACTCACGCAGATAGTTTAGTTCGTACGCAAATTCAGAAAACGGGTTCTTCCTATAATTTTACTTTGGAGTGGCTCCGTTCACCCCGGATGGAGGTCTTAGCTGAGGTTCACTTCAGTTTGGATGAACCCAGGGATGAGGGGGGATTTGAGAACGATTTTTTAGCCGAAAAGCTTAAAACCCAGCTCTCAAAATTGCTTCACGAGCTTCCATTTTTTGGTCATGTCTCCGGTCGAGATCGAGATTCAGTGACCTTGAACGTGGGTGAAGATGAGGGCATCAAAGTGGGCGATCAAATCGATCTTGCCACGATCGACGAAGTTAAGCGTCATCCACTCATGAATCGCATTGTAGATTGGAAGCTTAAGCCGACCGGAAGAGTGGTCGTAGAAAAAGTCGAAGGCGGGATGTCTTTTTGTCGACTGGTATCCCAAGAGCCCGGAATTGAGGTGGGACGCTTTCAGAAGGTCATCCGAGTTGAGCGCTCTCCAGGGGTTGCAACCGCAGCCCCTTTAGTTTCTGAGTCTGAAGCAGCCCTCGGCTCTGGGAGTTCCATAACTACTTCTCCTCCAAAGTTGGGGTGGGTGGGCGTGAGTTTGCCCGTGGGGTCTTATAGTCGATCGTTGACTGCCGCGAGCGGGAGCGTATCGAATTCGGGAGGGGGATTGTTCTGGGGAGGGCGGGCTGACGCTGAAGTTTGGCTAAAAAGAAACTGGTTCTTCGATCTCAGTCTCGGCTATCAAGCCTGGAATTTTACTCAGAACTCTAGCTCTGGCTCTCAAACAGCCGCAAGTGCTTTGGGTGGGGTGCCAGGTACCGCGCTGACTTATTTGTTCGACGTTGGCTACGCAGTTGAATTTAACAATAGCTTTTATGGTCCCAAGGGTTGGCTTAAATTGGGTTTCAAGTCCAACCAGATTCAGCTCCCGTCGTCGACCTCAGAGAATACAGGCCCATTTAATATGGATTCAGTTTTCTTGGGGTTTGGAGCGAACCATAATTTCTCACAGTTTTGGTCAGCCTTTGCGGATCTGAAACTAGGCATCCTCAATTCAGCAAGGCTTGACCAGGTGAGTGCGGCGAGGAGTTCGAGCTTTAGCGTACAAGTGGGTGCCAGATACAGTTTAAGTCAGCAACTCTCCTTGAGGGCCGGTTTAGAATATGAGGCGAATGGTGCTGAGCTGGCGAGTGGAACCTCGGTGAGTCAAAAAATGATTACGTTTGCTCCTACTTTTTTGTATATGTTTTAGTCCTCATGCCTCAACGCGAATCAGCTGCTCAACGAATTCAAGAACTCACGGCCCTCATTCATCATCATGATTTTAGATACTATGTTTTGGATGACCCTGAAGTCTCGGACGCGGCCTACGATGCTCTTTTTAGGGAGTTGCAGGCCCTTGAAAAGCAGTATCCAGATTTGAGACTATCTGACTCACCGACCCACCGAGTGGGGGGGCAGGCACTGAGTCAATTTAAAAAAATCAGCCACCGAGTGCCGATGCTCTCCCTCGCGAACGCATTAACTGAGGAGGAGTTCCAAGAATTTGATCAGCGAGTTCATCGATTCTTGGATCGTCCTGCCGGAGACATTTTAGAGTATTACGTCGAACTCAAGTTCGACGGGCTTTCGGTGAATTTGACCTACGAAAATGGCTCACTTTCTCATGCTGCGACCCGGGGAGATGGCGAAACAGGCGAAGACGTGACCCACAACGTCAGGACCATCCGCAGCGTGCCTTTAAAGTTGCGCACTAAGACCCCTCCTCAACTCATTGAGGTTCGCGGAGAGGTGATTCTCCCGATCGAAGATTTTGAAAAGCTCAATCGACAACAGGAGGAGGCCGGACAAAAGACCTTTGCTAACCCCCGCAATGCCGCGGCCGGCTCTCTCAGGCAGCTTGATTCGAACGTCACAGCCTCTCGTCCTCTGACTATCTTTTGTTATGGGATGGGCTACGTAAGTGACTTAAAACTCAAGACCATGGCAGAATACCAGGATCAACTCGCTGAGTGGGGATTTCCCGTCGGTGAGTTTCGACGGGTCTGTCGAGGCGTGGCCGAGGTTTTAAAGTTTTATCGTGAGATCCAGGAGAGAAGGTCTGACCTCCCCTTTGAAATTGACGGAATCGTCGTAAAACTCAATCGTCTCATAGAGATTGATCAAGCGGGTTATATTGCAAGAAGTCCTCGGGGAATGATTGCATTCAAATATCCGCCACGCCAGGAGACCACCGTGATCGAAGATATTGTGGTCCAAGTGGGGCGGACTGGAGCACTCACTCCTGTTGCTCACGTCACCCCAGTGCGGATCGGCGGAGCTATCGTAAAGAGGGCTACGCTTCACAATCAAGATGAGATTGATCGCAAGGACATCCGAATCGGGGACCGAGTTGTAATCCAGCGGGCCGGTGATGTCATTCCAGAGGTCGTCAAGGTTATCACCGATGTCAGAACTGGAAGGGAGAAGAAGTTCCAACTCCCTAAAACCTGCCCTGTGTGTGGCTCTCTCGTCGTTCGAAAAGAGGACGAAGCCGTGACTCGCTGCGTGAGTCGCAACTGTATTGCACAGCTCAAGGAGCGAATTCGACACCTCGCAAGTTTAGACGCACTGAATATTGAAGGATTGGGAGACAAAATCGTCGAGCAACTGGTAGATGCCGGTTTGGTGAAAAACTATGCGGACTTGTTTACGCTTACTTTTGAACAGATCATAGATCTTGAAGGTTTTGCTGAGCGATCCACTCAAAAACTTTTGGACGCCATTCAGCGTGCTAAAACCCCAGAGCTAGATCGGCTGATTTATGGCTTGGGGATTCGCCACGTGGGCGAAAAGACCGCAAAATCGCTTGCCCGTCATTTTGGAGAGATTGAAAAGCTCATGGTAGCCAAGGAGTCGGACTATGAGAATATTCATGAAGTGGGCGTAGAAATCTCTAAAAGCTTGCTTCACTACTTTTCCGACCCTCAAACCATAAGAGAACTCCGTCATTTACTTCGCCATGTTCACCCCAGAAAACCGAAGGTCCCTCGCGCTGAAGGGGGCTTGAAGCTTTCTGGAAAAACAGTAGTGATTACAGGTACCTTGCCTACTTTATCTCGGAGTGACGCCACCCGGCTTATCGAAGAAAATGGCGGCAAGACCTCCTCAAGCGTCTCTAAGAAGACGACCTTTGTCCTGGCTGGCGAGGAGGCAGGCTCCAAGCTCGATAAAGCCAAGGATTTGGGCGTGGAAGTCTTGAGCGAAGGTCAGTTTTTGAAGCTAATTGAAAATTAGTCGCTTGTTTTCTGTTTGTGACATTTTAACCCCCCTAAAATGTCATAGTTGAGGTTATTTTAACCCCCCTAAAATGTCTATTTCATGTTAGCCTGTCGATTATGGAACGTTTAGCGCTATCGGAGCTCAGTCGGTGGTGGAAGTCGAAACCAGGAACGCGCAAGCCGCTGATTCTCCGAGGCGCGCGTCAGGTAGGGAAGTCGTTTTTGGTGCGAGACTTTTGTGCTCGACAGGGCATTCAGTGCCTTGAGCTGAACTTTGAGCGGGAGCCGAGCCTTCGAAAATTGTTTCTTGAGGGGCACAACTCAAAAACTGTCTCGTTGTTAGCAACTCATTTTGGAAAGGCGCTAGGTCCAGGAACAGTGCTTTTTTTAGATGAAATTCAAGCTGCCCCAGAGATTTTTGCGCGTTTGCGTTACTTTTTCGAAGACACGCCCGAAATTGCTGTAATAGCTGCAGGCTCATTGCTTGAGTTTGCTCTTGCTGAGGCTCATTACAGCGTGCCGGTGGGGCGAGTAGAGTACCTCTATCTGGGGCCATTAGTGTTCGAAGAGTATTTAGCGGCTCTTGGGGAGTCGGCACTTCTTGCTCTTTTGAGAGAATGGAATCCTGACTTGCCAGAGACTTGGATTCCAGAAGTGTTTCATCAGAAACTGGGTTCGTACGTCCGTGATTTTAGTTTGGTGGGCGGCATGCCTGAGGCGATTAATGCGTTTCTACCTTCACGTGATTTTCTGCGAACTGCTCAAGTTCAGCGAAGTCTACTGGATACCTATAAGAATGATTTTGCAAAGTATCGAAGGAGGACGCCCATTGAAAGGCTGGATCGGGTTTTTGGTGCTATTCCGTCGCAAATAGGAAAAAAATGGGTTCACGCGCGAGTGAGTCAGTATGAAAAAGCGGCTGCAGTTCAAAGCACTTTAGATCTTCTCTGTATGGCTAAGGTTGCGCATTGTGTTTTTCATACTTCTGGAAATGGTGTTCCACTAGCGGCCGAAAAAAAGGATCAAATTTTCAAATTGTTGTTTCTTGACGTGGGCTTGGCTGGGAACCAACTCGGGCTTCGAGCCGTCGATGTGCTCGACCTGCAGAGTTTCGCCAGGGTAAATGAGGGTGCCCTTGCAGAGCAGTGGATTGGTCAGCATCTTTTAGAGCTACGAGAATTTTCGGAAAATCCTGAAATTTTCTATTGGGTTAGAGAAAAAGCTGGCTCGATGGCTGAAGTGGACTATCTTTTTACCTGCGGTCCCAGGGTCATTCCTGTCGAGGTGAAATCAGGTCCAACCTCGAGAGCCAAGTCACTTCAAGTCTTCCTTGATGAGAAGAAAAATTCCAAATTTGGTGTGCTCTTTTCTCCTAAAGTAGCCCGCTGGTCACCTCAGTTGAAGGTTTTGGAATTGCCGTTTTACTTGGTAGGACAGCTGAGTAGAATTTGTAGCTACCTAGATTCTCGATGAATTTTTTAGCACTACGCCGAAAAAAGACTCTTTAACTCCTCAATTCGAGAAATGAGGAAAAGATCAATTTTTTTGGCTCGCTGGTCCCGATTGAGTTTTTCAAGCAACGCTTTGGGAGTGCTCTTAGGGAGGACAATTGTCTTGAACCCCTGTCGCACAGCCTCTTCGACTCGAGAGTCCGACTGTGATACCCGGCGCACCTCGCCAGTGAGTCCAAGCTCTCCGATAAAGACACTTCCTAACGGGAGTTTTTTATCCTGGGAGCTCGACCAAATTGCAGCAGCGGCTGCGAGATCAGAGGCGGGCTCGTTGAGCTTAAGTCCACCCGCGACATTGAAAAACAGATCTTGCTCTGCAAGAGGAAGTTTCATGTGTTTTTCCAAGATTGCTGCGATGAGTGAAATTCGAGCCGAGTCAATCCCGACAGATGTGCGGCGAGGTACGGCCAGTCCCGAAGGGGTGACCAGAGCCTGGAGTTCAACTAAGAGGGGGCGAGTTCCCTCTAACAGAGCAGCGATTGAAGTGCCGGCGATGGATTCGGTTCGTTCGCTGAGAAATAAAGAAGAAGGGTTGGTGACTTCCTTTAGTCCTTCTCCGACCATTTCAAAGACGCCCAGTTCATGGGTGCTGCCGAACCGATTTTTTACAGTCCTTAAAAGTCGATAAGACTGGCCGCCTTCACCTTCAAAGTAAAGGACGGTATCCACCATGTGTTCGACCGTTTTCGGGCCGGCAATGTTGCCTTCTTTCGTGACGTGACCGACTAAGCAAATTGCGATTCCCGCAGTCTTGGCCAAAGTCATCAGTCGTGCCGTGACTTCGCGGACCTGACTGACACTTCCCTGTGCAGACTGAACATAGGCCGTTGAGAAGGTCTGTAGTGAGTCCATCACGATGATCTGAGGAGCGAGTTGTTGAATCGAAGCAAACACCTTTTCGAGCTGAGTCTCTGCTCCTAAAAAGATCTGTCCGTGTCCTTGGATGCCCAGGCGGTGCGCGCGACCCCGAATTTGATCGATGGACTCCTCACCGCTGACATAAAATACCTTGATCCCCGGATTTTGATCACAAGCCCCTTTGGCCATTTGTAAAAGCAAAGTGCTCTTGCCAATCCCTGGATCCCCGCCGAGAAGGGTGAATCCGTCAGTGACGAGACCACCCCCCAGGACTCGGTTGAGTTCTGAAATCCCTGTGGAATATCGGGACAAAGTTTTTTGAGGTGCCGGAGAGCCGTCCTCCTGTGTTGTGGGGGGTGTGAGCTCGACCCATCCATCAGAGAGGTTTTCGGATTGATTTCTGGAGGATTTAAACTGCTCTCGAACATCAGCTAATGTGGTGCCGTCGGTCGGTGCAACGGGGGTGTCTTCGATGAATGAATTCCATTCGTCACAAGAGGGGCACTTACCAAGCCATTTTGCGATCACGTAGTCGCAGTTCTGGCACTTGTATTGCGTCTTAGGCTTTGCCACGGTACATCACTCGGCCAACAGCATCATGCCAGCGTTTCATGGTTTGCTCTCGATCTTGCGAGGACATTTGCGGCTTAAAAAGCCGATCTTGCTTCCAGGTGTTTTCAATGTCAGCCAGGTCAGTCCAGATGCCTGCGCCCAAACCCGCCGCAAAGATGGCGCCTAAGCTGGTGGTTTCTAAATATTTGGGTCGTCTGAGTTCCACTCCCAGAATATCGGACTGGAACTGCATGAGTAGATTATTCGCAGATGCACCCCCATCCACATTCATGGATGAAAGGGGCTTGCCCAAGTCTTTTTCCATCGCAGTAATAATATCAGCAGTTTGAAACGCGATGCCCTCTAAAACGGCGCGGGCAATATGGCCTTGATGGGTTCCTCGGGTAATTCCCGTCATGAGTCCGGTTGCGGTGGGGTCCCAATAAGGAGCCCCTAGTCCCGTGAGAGCAGGGACGAACACCACTCCCTCGCTCGACGGAACTGAACTGGCCAGGGCCTCAATCTCAGAGGAATCACGAATGAACTTAAGACCGTCTCTTACCCATTGAACAGCGGCACCGGCGACAAAGACGCTGCCTTCAAGTGCGTAAGTGTAATGATCAGCACTCAAAGCCCACGCAACGGTGGTAATGAGGCGGTGATTACTGAAGGCAGGTTTCTTACCTGTGTTCATGAGCAAGAATGCACCGGTTCCATAGGTGCACTTTGCGGTGCCTTCCTTCACGCAGGCTTGTCCCAGAAGAGCAGCTTGCTGATCACCCAAAACGCCAGTGATAGGAATTCCGTCAGGAAGCTCGGGAAAGCCCCGAGTTACCGCGAAAGTCCCTGTGGATGGGCAAACCTCGGGCCAAATCTCTAAGGGTACGTCTAAGGCTTTACAGAGGTCTGCGTCAAAGCGTTTCAGCAGCAGGTCAAAGCATAGCGTTCGTGACGCGTTGCTAGGTTCCGTAGAGTGAACGGCACCTCCTGACAGCCTGGCCATGAGAAAACTATCTACAGTCCCTGCAGCCAGTCGTCCCGCCTGATAGGCTGCTTTTACTTCGGACCAATTCTTGAGTGCCCAGGACGCTTTTGTTCCTGAGAAATAAGGGTCGACCAGCAATCCCGTGCGCTTTTGGAAAAATGGCTCCAGGCCGCGAGACTTGAGGGTTTCGCAGAACTCTGCAGTTCGACGATCCTGCCAGACGATGGCTCTGCCCAGGGGTTCCAATGTTTGATTGTCCCAGAAGCAAAGGGTTTCCCTTTGGTTGGTGATCCCAATGGCTAGGATCTTCTTTGGATTGACGTGCTTGGTGACTTCTCGGATGGTTTGGAGGACTGTCGTAAATATGTCTTCCAGATCATGCTCGACCCAGCCTGGTTTGGGAAAGTGTTGCTCAAACTCAACCCCTGCTTCGGCGACTCGATTTAAGTCGGTGTCCATGAGGAGAGCTGTGGTTCCGGTGGTGCCTTGATCGACTGCGAGAATGTATTCCATACCTGATTTAAGGGAATACATTTCCTGAGAGTTTCAAGCAAATGCTTTTAAGGCTAGATTTTGGCTTTGAGAGTTTGGATCATTTTGGCTTCATCGAGTACGGTTCCATTGGTCCGAGTGATGGAATCATTGAGCTTCCGAGTGACCTCGAATGCAGCGTTGTACTCGGTCAGCATTTTGTCCATTTGGCTGGATGTTCTCTCTCCCAGGTCTTTCAGGGTAGCCGTGACCTCGCGGAGGTGTTCGATATTGTCAGTGGGCTGGAGTGAGATCAGTTCTAGGTCTTCAACGGCCTTGTTGAGGGCCTTGAGGGTCTCCACGCTCTTGATGAGTTCGACCTTCGACTTTGCGACGATCTCAATGAGATTTTTAGCCTCCTGAGTCATCGATTTGATCGCCAGTCCGAGGTTCACGAGAGTCTTTTTAGCGTCTCGAATCCATTCCGACACGAGACCTTTCCAGTGGCTGACCTCGGAAAGCGCCGCTGGTTCTGCCGGCATTTCAGGAGCTGCAGGAACGACTGGCACTGGCTCTAGAACTGGGGTTGCAGTGGGCGCCGGCGTCGGAATCGCCGTTGGGTGGGGGTGGAGGATTTCATCGAGCCACTCTTCTTCGTGTCCTGAGAGCTTTTCCAATCGAGCAATTTCTTCTGCCGTTGATGTTTCGTTTAAGGTGAGCAGGGCGAGTAGGCTGCCATAAATCATCAAAAAGATCAGGAATACTAAAAAGTCATTGAGCCAAATGGACCGACTTCCTAAAAACCCAATTGGGTCTGAGTGGACGAGTAACTGAATTCCCTGCCCATTTTCAAAGTTCAGGACCTTGGAGTAGTAAAATTCCCCTTTGCGAGGCTCCAGGCTGAAGTTCTCTGGGTGAGAGCTCGCGTGGGAGTCGTAGTAAGGCTTGATCCAAAGCGGACGAGTCTCATCCCCTACCATGAGGTACTTCACCGCCCAGGAGATTGGATCAGATTCGTTCTTTTCGCGGGCGTAGAGCCTCAGCGCCTCGACTTGCTGGGTGACTTGATGGGACCATTGAAGCAGTGCTTCTACTCGGCGATTTTCGGCAGTGAGGGTATCGTAGGCAAACCAGGTGGCAGTCAGAGCGATGCTGGCAAAAAAAGAGAGTGATTTTTTGAGGAGGCGGTGAGTACTCACTCTTCTTTCTTCGGCAAGACTGCTGATTTATTTAGAAAAACTGAGCTTTTTCTCTAAAAAATGATAGGCCGCAGTTGCTGCCAAGCGAGAAGTCTGATCATCTCGGTCGTGTTCTGGGTTGAGCTCAAAAATTCCGAGTGAAATGCACTTCTTTTCGCTGCCAGCAATTTCTGCCATTTCAATCATTTCACTCGCGGTAAATCCTTCGGCTTGGGGCGCAGAAACTCCAGGCGCAAAAGCAGATGCTGCGGCGTCGAGATCCATACTGATCACAATTCGATCTGAAGTTTTTGCGAGCGATTTGAGTGCTTGGCGAAATTTTGGAATGGCGCGTCCAGACCGGAGTAAATTGAACGGAACCGTCCTGATTTTTTTCGATCGGGCGTATTGCCATAAAGCGGGTGCATTGCAGTGGGATTGGATTCCAAATTCTATAAATCTCTTTGGGTCAAGTATTCCATTTTCAATGGCTAAGTAAAAGGGAGAGCCACTCGTGACTTTCGGATGGGGCGGGCGCAGATCAAAGTGAGCGTCGATATTCAGGCATCCTAGACGAAGCGGTTTTTTCTGACCCGAGAGCGACTCACTGATCCCCCAAAGTTGCGAGAAACCGTGGTCATGTCCCCCTCCTACAATCACTGAGATTGCCTCATGAGTATGGCACTCTCGGATACGACCTGCAGCAAGGCGGTGATTGACCTCAGTTTCAGGGGTGAGTCCCTCGACGTCCCCGAGATCAGTCAAAAAGTCTTTGATCGAAAAAGGTCCTGAGAGCTTACCCAGGGCCTCCCTAAAAGCGCGAGGCCCCTCTTTTGCTCCAAGCCTTCCGATAACGGCCTGATGATCTGGAATTCCAAGTAGGCAAAATTTGCTTCGTGTCAGCATTTCTTTTAGAATGATTCTTACTTGGAATCTAAAAAAATGGAAAATAATACTGAAAAAAAATGGTTCGTATACGTCAAAGATCATCATGAGGGTCCTCATAGCCTCTTGGAAATTCAGGAGAAACTGAGCCAGGGCTGGGTTGAGGGCGAGGGATTTGTCTGGAGCGAGGGGATGGAGGAGTGGCAGCGAATGACCGATGTTTCGGCCTTTCAGCCTCTTTTGAAAAATAAGCCCCTAGGACTAGGAATTCAGCCAAAAACCTGGGAGCCCGACGCGCCGTCCGAGGCAAAGGCACCAGACCTAGAGTCGTCCTCAAAAGAAAACCCAAACGAAGGTGAGCCAAACCCGCCTACCTCGACGCGATCTCGCTTCCTGATGCGCGGAGGAATCACCCTAGCGTTCTTGATGGGTTTAGTGGGTGCGTCTCGTCTGGGATATCTTGATCCTCTCTTTGAGGTGCCTGCAGTTCAAAGAATGACAGACCAGATGAGTCAGTGGACACGACCCATTTTGTTGAAGGCAGTTGAGACTCTGCCATTCACGGAGTCCTGGATTTCAACGATTCCTCGTTTGGATGACGTTAGTCCCGATGATTTTGAGGAGTTGAAGCGAGCCGCGCGGACGAGCCTCAAGAAGCATGGGCCACAGTTTGCCATTGGACTTTCAAGAAGTCATCCCGGTGCACCTTCATTTTACGTGACCACTAACGCGGGGGAGGGATTCAAGTTTCGGATTTTCGTAGTCGGAATTCCTGATACTCTCTTAAATCAGCTCTCATTCAGTACTGAGATAGGGGGCGTTGTAACTCAATCGCTTGGGAAAACCGACGCAATCCGGTATGCAGATGGTCGTGTCATTCCGCGAGGAGAGTATCGGATTTATCTAACGGCGACGGAGGATCAGCTTGCACCGGTCAAGTTTACCTCGAAGGCTTCTCCTGTCGTGTCGGCTGATTCCATTCAAGAGCTACCCAAATCAACTCAGATCCTCGCGGTGAAAAGTTATTTCTTAGCTGGGAATAAAGATCGTTCCTACCAAGAACGACTCAAAGACTTTCACGAAAAACTAAGAGCTCGAGCTTCGAGCGAGATGACTGAGGCCAAGCAATTCATGATCACACTTTCGAGTCAATTTGATCTGACTCAGGATAAATTTACTCAGCTCGGTAAAGCCAAGCCAACGCCTCTGCAACGAAAACAATGGGAGAAATTCCATCGTGAATGGTCACAGATGCAAGGAGAGCTGGATCAAATTTTTCAAAAATGGAGCCCTGAATCGCTTAAAAACGAGTACTTTTACGGCGAATTTTTTCAGCTCCTTCAGAGTCTCGGTCACTCAGTGAGTCAGGTCCACGGCTTGCAGCATGGATATTTTACGGGGGTTCAAGGTCTTAAGGATGTCCACACCACGGTTAAAACGGAGTCCACCGAGACGGTTCGACTCCTTGAACTCCTTAAGGGAAAAATTGATAGAGCTGAAAAATTGCCTCCGACGCCATCCGGAATGCCACAAAGGGAGGTCTGGTGAGTTACGATGCATTGGATCGACGAAAGCACCTACGCAGACCTATCTTGGATACATTTTCCTTCTTTGCCGTGATCCCAAGCAAGGGATCTCATCAAGTTAAGGTTCATGATCTAAGCGAGGGGGGAGTCGGCTTTGACTTTGACGTGGAGGGAGAGAATCAGGCGTTTTCCCCCCTTCATACGGGAGACGTATTGGATCTGAGACTCTTTCTGAATCAGTCGCTCTCAATTCCGATCCAAGTTAGGATCGCCGTGATTCGAACTAATGAAGGTCATCGCCGTGTGGGAGGCGAGTGGGCTGATCAAACTTCATCTGGGTATCAGGCCCTTTTAGCCTTCCTGAATCTGATCGATGAGCTTCAGAGGCTTGGGATCTCCGTCGGTTCTAAGTAGTCGGCAAAACTTGCCTATTTAGGGCCCTTAAATTGCTTCCGATAGAACTTTTGGAGGATCTGATCATGAGCCAAAAGTTCACTGTTATGAATGGAAGCGGTAAAGACGAAACCCACGCCGTAATTGATATTAACCAGGTTCGCGAACAGCGGGCATTGGAAAAGAAAAGACGCGCCGAGCGAGTGTTCTTTAAGAACATTCTTAACGTATTTTCAGAGAAAAACGATTCATCGATGATCTCGCTTGAAATCATCGACGTCAGCGAAGAAGGCTGCTCGTTTCAGATTGAGCCTGAAGTTTCTGGCGCTTGGCCAAGCAAGTCGGATGAAATCCCGATCAAATTCTATTTTAGCGCAGATTTCTACTTTGAAGTTCAAGTTAAAATCGTAAATGCAAGTAGCTCAATTGATGGACGAAAAAAGATGATGAGGTTTGGCTGCCTGGTCAACCAAAATCACAAATCTTACCCAGCGTACCAACAATTTGTTCGGTTCCTGAAGGTTTACGCAGAGCACTCCAGCGAAGAATCAACATCCAAAAAGGGAGCCTCAATCTAATTCGCTCAAAAGGATTCGAGCGGCAATTTCTGCCTCTTTAGTAAATCGGTGCTAATCCGATAGGATTTTATACGGAGGAAAAAATGAATATGAAGAACACAAGGAATGTGAATCGGAACGAAGGCAAGAAGAGTTCAAATGGTGATCAAACCGTTGAGGTGCTCTATCAAAAAATGGGGGACCGTTGGTTTGCCTTTTCTCTCATCAATGATGAAGTTTTCGTAGGCTCGATCCCAAACAGCGAACTTGAGCCTGCTGCAAAGATTCAAAGGAAAAAAAGGCCCTTAGGAAATTCATGAGTCATCAGGTCAAAAAATGGGAGAAACCTACAAAAAGTCTTGGTCGAAATTCCCCAGCAGAATCTTCAAGCCAGTCTGTTCCTCCCAAAGCGGGGACGTCAAAAGTTAAACAAGAGATTGAAGTGATACGCGAAAAAGTTGCGCAGCTGGTTCAGAAAAGTCCAGAGAAGGCAGTTCTGATTTTGGCTGAATGGATCAGAAAAAAATAGCGCAGATTTTCAAAGACCTGGGGGGGTTGTATGAGTGTAAAGAAATTCAAATTGAATAGAAAATTTTCAAAACGAAATCTATTAGGCCTTGGAGTACTGCTTGGAGTTTTTTTAGCTCAATTCAGTTTTGCCAATACCGATGACGGCATCGATTCTGAAACATTGAACCGAGGTCCAACGTCACTTGATCCGGCAGTCGAATCTAATATTTCTATCATCTCTGAAAATCCGGTCACACCAGAGAGTTCAGGAGAGGGTCCTCAGAGTGATGCTGGAACTCAGCAGGAGAGCCTATCCAGACTTCCCGAATCTGCTGAGGCTGAGTACCGTGGGTTTCGTCCCGATCCCCTTTCACAAGAGGTGTCTCCAGTGGTTCAGCCGGAGGTGTCGCAGTCACCTCAGGGCGTAATCGAGGCTGGAGTACAAATGCTACCCCAAGGACAAGATCAGCTGCCATCTTCGAGTGACCCAAATCAGGCGCAAAATGTTGCAACTTTCTAGGAGCGCTCTATTTTTTCAAAAGACGCTTAGGTGAAAAAATTTCTGCTGGTACCTCCGAAGGGGTCTCACCCGTCATCGCCATTTCAGCTGCGACGTAGCCGGCTTCAATGCAGAAACTTCCACCGTATCCTTGAAAACCCGCAGCAACAATGACATCTTTAGATAAAAAACCGATCGATGGCACTCGGTCATCGCTGAAGCCCATTGGGCCTACCCAGCATCGAGACGGTGGCTGACCCGCAGAATCTGGATAACGTTCGTAGATCTGTGTCATCTGTTCTTGAAGGAGACCTTGAGACGGACTGATGTGATGTGGATCTGCGGCCGCCTCGCTGAAGTCCAAACCGTAGAGGAGGGTTCCAGTTGCTTTCCCGTTCTGATCGGTTCGTTGGGTTGAGCGAGGAAAATTGTAGTAAATATCTCCGTATCGCTCGGTCACCGTGTAGCCTTGTAGGGAGTTGGGCATGTGATCGAGTGTGACCACCTGCGAAGGGACGCATTGAATTCCCTTGAGTTCCGGAAAAATAAGGGGGGTATAAGCGTTGGTTGCAACGATCACCCGTCCCGCTTTAATCTCTCCTTCATTGGTTTTGACAATGACCTCACCAGGACGCATGGGTGACACCTGTTTCACCTCCACTCCTGTGTAGACCTTGACTCCACCTGCGAGTGTTTTCTTTAAAACCTCTCTGACGAATTTAAAGGGGTGATAATTTCCACTTCCGCGGATCAGTCGACCTGAGAAATGAGCTGGAATGTGGATTTGATCCTGAATCTGCTGGGGTGAGAGGACTTCCACTCCTTTGGCGCCTAAACTTTGGAGCCAAGCAAGTTCACCAAGAAGGGCTTTTTCTTCATCGGGGGTGCTGGCAATTTTCAGCCAACCCGAATCAGAGAGGTCGCATTCGATACGCTCATCTCGAACGATTTTCCTGATTCGATCCATGTTCAAGAATGAGAATCGAACCAATGTCTTAGCTTGCGACTCTGCTTCACTCTTTAAAGTAACTGGGTCTTTTTCCGGGTAACGGATTTGTAGCCATTTTAATCGCTCATTGACTAGGCCGTCGTAGGATTTTCCTAAGTAATTCTCAGGAAGGAGTTGGAAATTTCCGCCATTTCTGCCTGATGCTCCGGCTGCGGGATGCGAGGCTTCTAGCACGAGGACCGTTTTCCCAGATCGTACCGCATTCATCAGATGGTATGCGGCGGATGTACCCGTCAGTCCTGCACCGATGATCACAATATCTGCCTGGTGCGGGAGTGTGGACGAGGACCTGAAGTTCTTGATCGGATCTTCGCTCTCGATCCAAAATGGAGGACGATGACCGGGTAACTGGGCCGCGGCATCGAGATTTTTGAATCGACCGCCCACTTGCGCCAAGAGCGCTCGATAGGCGCTTTGGTTCTCGGGTGTAAAGTGAGGAAAATATTTCTCCTCGACCTCGTAGAGAGCTGTTTGGAGTTCAGAAGTAATTTTTTCCCCTGGCCGAGTCGATTTTGAGATGAGCTCTCTCAACTTTGACCAGTCATCCGGCTTGAGCTGACCCACTCTTACCTGTTTTTCAAAGAAGTCAGAGACTGGATGTCCAGCTTGAGCAACCGTAGCAATAGATAGAAAACAGACTATCGATGTGATCGTCGTAAATCGAGTATTCATTTTTCCCCCCTGGTCCCCGAATGGCGAAGCCAGAGAAAATTATTACTGCAGATTTTGAAAAAAATCATTTCCTTTATCATCGACTACTACAAAAGCAGGGAAGTTGACGACTTCAATTTTCCAAATCGCTTCCATGCCAAGCTCTGGATACTCCAGCACCTCGACCTTTTTAATGCAGTCCTGGGCGAGTCGAGCTGCTGGGCCTCCGATTGATCCCAGGTAAAATCCGCCGTGCTTCTTACAGGCATCTGTCACGGCTTTGCTTCGGTTGCCCTTGGCAAGCATGACCATGCTTCCGCCTTGAGCTTGAAATTGATCGACATAAGAGTCCATTCGTCCTGCGGTGGTTGGGCCAAAGGACCCCGATGCATACCCCTCTGGGGTTTTGGCAGGACCTGCGTAGTACACCATAAAGTCCTTCATGTACTGAGGCATCGGTTCACCCAGGTCGAGGCGTTCTTTTATTTTTGCGTGGGCGATGTCACGAGCCACAATGAGGGTCCCCGTGAGAGAAAGACGGGTACGAATCGGGAACTGAGAGAGCTTCTGTCGGATTTCAGCCATGGGACGATTGAGATCAATGGAAACCACTTCGTTAGGAAGGTCCTGGTCTTCAGTTTCTGGGAGGTATTGAGCAGGGTTGGTTTCGAGTTGCTCCAGAAAAATGCCGTCTCGCGTAATCTTGCCCAAAGCCTGTCGATCAGCGGAACACGATACGGCAAGAGCGACAGGGCATGACGCGCCATGGCGAGGCAATCGGATCACCCGAACATCATGGCAGAAATACTTTCCGCCAAACTGGGCTCCGATGTCAGTCATTTGAGTCATTTCAAAGACTTTTTGCTCGAGCTCCAGATCGCGAAAAGCGTGACCGCTCTTACTGCCCTGATTGGGGAGGGAGTCCAAGTATTTTGCTGATGCGAGTTTAGCTACTTTGAGACTCGACTCAGCTGAAGTGCCTCCGATGACCACCGCCAGATGATAAGGAGGACATGCCGCGGTTCCAAGTGTCTTTACTTTCTTCTCTAAAAAGCTCATCAGCGACTGCGGGTTGAGCAGGGCCTTGGTTTCTTGAAAAAGATAACTCTTATTGGCAGATCCTCCGCCTTTGGCCATGAAAAGGAACTTATATTCGTCCCCTTCGGTTGCGTAGAGTTCAATTTGGGCGGGAAGATTCGTCCCAGTGTTCTCTTCTTGATACAGTGTGATTGGCGCGAGCTGAGAATAGCGAAGGTTCGACTTTTGATAGGTTTCAAAAACTCCGCGGGCAATTGCTTCTTCATCGTTAAAACCAGTGAAGATTTTTTGCCCCTTCTTGCCCATCACAATGGCCGTTCCCGTGTCCTGACAGGATGGGAGAACAAAACCTGCAGCAATATTGGCGTTTTTTAAAAGCTCCAAGGCAACAAAACGATCGTTAGGAGAGGCCTGTGGGTCATCCAAAATCTGACTCAGCTGCGCAAGGTGAGTCGGCCTGAGCAAGTGGGCGATATCGCGCATGGCTTCGCGCGTCAGCAGGGTGAGTGCTTCGGGCTCAACTTTGAGGAGTGAGAGCGAACCCGCTTTGAGCTCCGAGACATAATCCCGCGTCAAAAGACGGTAGGGGGTGTGGTCTTTTTCGAGGGGCAATAATTCGGTGAAGTTAAAGTCGGTCATGGTTGCGGTCCTCCGAGTCGATCGCTCAGTGCGTGAATTTGCGGTGGAGCTAAGGTCGCAAAAAAGCCGAGTAAAATCAAGAGTGTGATCTAGATGAGCAAGAAGTATTGCCGAAATGATGGATGAGATGAATTGAGTTCATTTAGGCCTACCCCGTGTAGCGAGCGACACAGTTCATTTAATTCTATAAAAGTACGATACTGTTTAAGTAAGTATTTTAGTCAAGTATTAATTCGGAGGTTGGCATTTGTTGAACGTAAGTGGCGCCATCATCTCTGAGATTTTAGGTCTCAGAAAAAGCATCGTTGCACTGAGTGCACTCAGTGCATTCAGGTCTATTTTGCCCTGTGTTGCGCTCACTTTTGCTTTGACCGCTTGTAATGAGAATGGTGCAACGGTGGATTCCCTCTTTCAAGATATTGCTTCGCAGGCTTCCACCTACTCAAGTTCAGCCACAGGGAATCCAATCCTGAATAACAACACCGGAGGAGTGGGTAATCAAGCTTTAATCATCACGGGGACTCCTAGTTTGCAGGGCTCCTCAGGCTATAATTTTAAATCTCAAACCGTAGGTGCGCAGGCTGTCGGTATTCCCATCGTTGTGAAGAACACGTCGACGGCTTATTTGTTTATCGACTCAATTCAGGCTCGCGATTCGCTGGGAAATCTTGATCAAGACTTTATGATTACCCCGGATCCTGATCCCGTGAGTCGCTGTCCTACGGGAAGAACGGGTTTAGCTCCAGGTGGGCTTTGTAGTTTTATGATGCGTTTTACTCCACAAGGGATCGGCCAAGCCGAGTTTCCGATGCAGGTGAGATATGGGCTCAATGGGTCGACCTACCCATTTACTGCAACTGCGATTTTTACGGGGCGAGGAGTCGTAAAGCCTACTTTTAGCGGCCTGAATTACATTAGCGCAAGTCTGGTAAGTACCACTCGCATCGGATTGACCTGGCCTGCAGCAATCCAGGCGAGTACGTTTGCTGTCTATCAGTGTGTTGAGGGTGCTCAGCCGTTTCAGTGCGCTGGAGCCGTCGCGCCCAGTCCAAGTCCTTCGTCGAGTTCTACAGAAGTTCTACCCACTTCTGGACTTACACTTTCTAAATTTATTAATGATTCGACGGCAACTGGGTACACGATGACCAATCTCACGCCGAATACATCGTACTTATTTTGGGTTCAAGCGCTGAACGATCTGAGTGAGAGTGATGGTAATTTAGTTCTGAGGAGAGTGAGGACAGATTCGATTGGAAATTTTGGAACCATCCCTCTTCTCTCTGCCGCTGAAGGAGTGGTTACCACCTCGTCTGATTTGGCCAATTACTGCACGGATTCCAGAGGGCATCAGCCTACCTATGTTTCTCTGCTTTCCCAGTCGGATCTAGCCAGTAACTGCTCGTTGCTCTCATCGCCCTATCGGATTCAGTGCAATCCAAACTATAAGGCGGGGCACAGCTCGTGGTCATCTACTCTGACCCTGAGCTGCTTAATCAATGATTACCCAGTTCCTCTCACTCAAACCTTATCGGTGAGTGTGACTGACTCAAACCGTGCACCTGTGGTTCTACCCATTTCAAATGTCACCTCTCTTGCCGGCGTTCCCCTCCAGGTGATCCCCTCGGCGTTCGAGCCAGACGGAGATGGGATTTCAATGGGGTGCCGACTGGATACAACAGTCGACGGTGTAGTTTCAGACTCGGCGACGAACTGCACGTCGCTCCTGAATGTGGATGGGAGCTTTGCGAGTTTTGATTCATCGACGGGGATATTCAATTGGACACCGCCTCTCACCTATATCAATAGAACTTTTGAGTTTCGGATTTCGGCAAGAGACACCTATTTTTCATCCGGATCAGCTGTATTTAGTGTTTCTGTCCAGCCGCCGCCCCCCTCGCACTTAAGATCCACGCTGAGTGTGGCTTCGGGGACTCTGGCGTCGGGGTCTAACTCTACAGTGACCCTGCAGACCAAAGATGCCAATGGAAATACGCTGAGTTATGGGGGGACTTCTCCGGTTGTGATTTCGATCTCCAGTGGCGCCGCTTCAGGACAGTTGGGCCCAACGGTGGATCAAGGAAATGGGACCTACACAGCCGTATTGACAGGACGATTAGTTGGATCGGTGACGCTCTCGGCGTCAATTCAGGGGAACCCGATTACCACCGCCCTGCCGTCTCTTGGAGTGACCCCGGGGCCAGCTTCGGTAGCGAGTTCAACTTTAAGTGTTTCGTCTGCGACAATCCAGTCGGGAGCAACTGCGACCCTGACCTTGATTCCAAAGGACGCTGCGGGAAATGCAATTACGTCCGGTGGTCTTTCTGTCGGATTTAGTTTGGCAACTGGGACAGGTTTGAGCAGCGCCTCAATTGGGTCTGCGACCTTACAGGGAAACGGAAGCTATCAAGCCACGGTCACAGGTGTTTTAGCTGGCAGCGCCGCAGCTGTGGGAGCTACGATGGGTGGCAATGCAGTGACCAGTGCTGCTCCTAGTTTAACAGTCACCCCTGGATCATTTTCGTTGGCGAATTCATCCGTCTTAGTTAGTCCCTCTGGAACCACATCACTCACCGCCGGAAGTTCTGTGGATCTCTCGTTCGTTGCAAAGGATGCCGCTGGAAACCAATTGCAGGGCGGAGGTCTATCGGTGAGTTTCAGTGCTTCGACAGGGGCGGGTGTGAGCACGGGGAGCTTCGGCTCAGTCGTTGATCGCGCCAACGGCACCTATGCCACGACGTTCACAGGCGGGCAAGTCGGAGCGGCAGCTCAGATTGTGGCTCGGGTGAGTGGGAGTAGCACGACTTCATTTGTCTCAATGACGGTTACTCCAGGCGTCTACTCAGTTGCGACCTCCCTTGTGACGATCGATTCAAGCACCCTGACATCCGGGACTCAGTCGAGTGTGAGGTTGCAGTTGAAAGACTCCCTGGGAAATTCAACAACGTCTGCATCACCTTTAACCGTGGTCTTTTATCAAACCGATGGGACGAGCACTGTCAGTATGGGTTCAACGACAGACCATCAGGATGGGACCTATTCGGCACCTGTCACCGGCGTCCTTGCGGGTGGGACAGGCCGTCTGACGGCCAGGATTGGATCAACGACATTGGCAAGTGCGCAGGCTACCTTTACTGTGACTCCTGGTCTAATTTCACTCTCGCAGTCGACGCTGACGTCTTCGTCTGGAGTGGCTGGTTCGATCGCCTCGGGATCCTCAGCAACATTGACTTTAATCGCTAAAGATTCAGTTGGAAATTTACTCACCAGTGGTGGACGAACCGTGGTTTTCAGTTATTCGGGTGGTACGAGTACGGGTACAATTTCGGGAACCACGGATGCTTCAAACGGGTTGTACACAGCGAATATCGAAGGAGTGACAGCAGGCACTCCCACCACTTTAAATGCAACCATCGACGGTAACCCTATTTTGAGCACCACGCCCACGATTCAAGTTCAGGCAGGGACGATATCCTTATCGCAGTCCACTTTGACGTCCACGTCGAGTTCATTGGTGGCAGGAGATACGGCTACGTTGACCCTTACTTTTAGAGATCTCCACGGAAATCGGGTTTCAGACGCGACCCAAACCTCACGCTTAAGCCTGACCATGAGTGCTTTGACAGCGGGTCTCAGTCGAGCCACCTTTTCTTCCTTCACTCCGGTAGCAGGGAGCGATGGAGTTTATCAGTCAGTCGCAACGGCCACTACCGCCGGCACCGCTAATTCAATTCAAGCGAGTCTCAGTGGATTAGGTTCGTTTTCGAATCAACCCTCTTGGACAGTCACTCCTGGAGCTTTGAGTGTGGGTACATCGACACTGAGGGCGAGTAGTGCTTCAGTGACAGCAGACGGTGTCTCAACCGCCACTTTAACCGTGAGTCTTAAAGACGCTTATTCTAACCCGAAATCGGGTAAGACTGTGAGTCTGGTTTCATCGAGAGGAGCGACAGATACGATCGCAACATCGTCAAGCACCTCGGATGCAAACGGTCAGGTGACCTTGACTGTAAAGTCCACAACCACGGGAAGCTCGACCTACTCAGCCAGTGTCTCACCCGATTCGGTCTCGCTCATTGAGACTGTGAATTTGAGCTTCACGCCTGGTCCAGTCGTCTTGGTCAATTCTTCAGTGGTTTCTTCGGGAGGTTCTCCTCTTGCTAATAATTCAGACTTCGTAACAGTTACCGTGACTTTGAAAGACGCGAACCTCAATGGAGTTTCTGGTAAGACTGTGGGCCTGACTTCGAATCGTTCAGGCTTCGACACCGTTACGCCATCGACTTTGACAACAGACAGCAGCGGCATCGCACTCTTTCGGGTTAAGTCCACGCTTGCAGGCACTTCGACCTACACTGCTCTCAATTCCACTGATTCCATGACCGCAGGGTCTGTCGGTGTGACCTTTGCCTCTGCCCCACTGAGTCCGTCGGTTTCAACAGTGGTTTCTAGCTTGTCTACGGTCGAGGCTGATGGAGTGCTTCAGGCTACTGTTACTGTGACTGTAAAAGATGCACTTTCGAATGGACTGGCAGGCAAAACGGTCGTTTTGACCTCAAATCAATCCGATTCGATTAGCCCATCCTCAGCTACAACCAACGCCAGCGGAGTGGCAACCTTCACCGTATCTTCAACCACAGTTCGTACTTCAGTCCTGACTGCCACGGCTGATTCAATGGTGCTATCGACTCAGCCTACCATCTCATTCACTGCGAGAGTTCCAAATTTAGCGCAATCGACCCTTGGCTTGAGTGCGACGAGCATTTTCAAAAATGGGACCTCGACTGCGACTTTAACCGTTAAGAATTCTCGTGGGGTACAACTCAATTCAGGTGGACTGACCGTTACTTTTGCCGCTTCAACGGGAGTGGGGGTCAGTACTGGAACTTTTGGCGCAATCACGGATAACGGCAATGGCACTTATTCCTCGGTCTTTACCGCAACTGGCAAAGGGACTCCAACTACAATGACTGCAACGGTCACGGGCTACTCAGGGACCGTAACTGCTGCAAGTACACTCACCGTTCAAAATACGGCTCCAGTGATGGTCCCTTCGCCCACTCATTTGCTTTACTTAGCTGGATCTTACTCCTTTCCAAGCAGCTCTAACTCGTATCTGCCGTTGGTGCAGGGAACTTCGTATACTCTTGCTGCTGCCACCGATGCAGACGGGGACTCTGTGACGTTCAGTTGTACTTATAGTACCCCTGGACTTCAGTCGACAGATCCCAATTATAAGGCTTCAGGCACGAATTGCTCGGTCCTTCCGTCGTTGGTGACCACGAACGGAGTGGTCAAGGTGGGGACCGTCTCACTGGCTGGGAGCTCGGTGACGTGGACTCCCACCAATACACAAAGAGGAACTTATCAGTTGGTTTTGACTCCCACGGATGGTACTACCCCGGGCGCTGCGAGCACTTTATCTGTGACGGTCCGTGAAAACGACACGTTGTCCAATCTCCTCTATGGTTTGGATGCGCAATTTGCGACCAATGCAACAGGTCTAGGTTCAACAGTCCCTTCGGGGACGTTTGCCAATAGTACTGTTGGAGCAAATTGGCTCAATCTTTTGAACGGGGGCACTGGACAAACCCTCAATGCGTGTACTTGGTCAGGGACAGGCACTGGGAGCTCACCTTACTCTTTGAGCTTTGATGGAGCGACCTCGACGTTCAACACCGGTTCACAGATCGTGAACTCGAGCACCAAATTTGCCATCGAGACCTGGGTTAAGCCGAGCAGCCCTAATACTTTCGGAACAGTCATTGCCGGTAACGGAGGCTCATCTGGAAATGGCTTTGTCATTCGGCAGGCTGCTTCTCCAGGGCCGTCGGGACGCGTTGAATTTGTCGTGGGTAAAAAATATTATTCATATCGTGATTTAATTTCATCCCAGACTCCAACGGCTTACTGGCGATTGGGAGAAACCTCAGGGACCTCAATCAATGATTCGAGCGGAAATAACTACTCAGGTACCTTCGCAGGCAGTACATCGCCCACCTTAGGGATCACCGGAGCGCTTGGATTTGATGCCAACCAGGCTATCGGGGGCAGTAGCAGCGGTGCTCGAGTGAATCTGGGTTATCCGACCGCTCTTGGTTTCACTGGCAATCAAAGTTTTAGTGTTTCGTTTTGGGCTAAGACGAACACGACTGGATCTCCCTATTTTAGCATAGGCACAGCCAGTGATGGGAACGCCGGTAACGGGGTTGCGGGTTGGCGCGTTCGGTCGAATTTTGGAACCATCGACACAGGTTCAGCCTGGGGCCAGGTGATCCTCGACCGGTACGATGGAACTGTCGGTTACGGAACTGGACAATACTATCGGTGGAGTATCTGCGGCGGCGCGACTTGTGCGACTACTCTAGGAAATAATGCCTGGCACCATTATGTTTTAGTTTACTACAACGGCACTGGCGCTACTAATTGCGGAACCGCTGGGACCCCCACTGCATGTTTTTATATGGATGGAGCCAGTGGCTTTACGGTGAATAATATTGGGGCAAATCTCTCGATCCCAGCAAACAATAATCCACTCGTGATGACTATGACTTCGGGAGCCGCTGGAGCTACGACCAACCTCGATGAGATGGCGGTGTTTAATTATGTACTTTCCCCAAATCAAGTGGCACAGCAGTATGCCTACGGGAGGGGTGGATCGTTTCCGGGGAATGCCATCTTGGCGGATCAGCCCGCAGCGTATTGGCGGCTCAATGAAACCTCAGGCACGACGGCTTATGATTACTCTGGGAATAACTTAAACCTAAGTTATGCAGCTCCTTTTCCCTCAGCCACGCCCACTAATCTGCCGGTTTTTGGTCGCTCCGGACCTTTTTCTGGAAGTGGAGATAGCACGACAGGGACCCTGTTTACCTCGAGCACCAGTCTTTCAGCGTCCCCTGTCACTACCGCTCTAGCGAATGTGTCCCTGGAAACCTGGATTTATCCTACTGCGAATTCTACCGGATGGATCGCTGGTCTGGGTCTCGCTAATATGTCTGGTCAAGGCTACGGGTTCTGGATAGGGAACTCGACTGGATATACGACTGCCGGCCTTAGGCCCTATATGATTTGGCCTGGGGTGGCGGCCACGGCGGCATCAGCCGATATCGCTGCAAATGCTTGGCATCATTTGGTCATGACCAGTGTTGGGACATCTTGGACCCTCTACGTTGATGGGGCTGTTGCAGCAACAGGGACCAGAACTCCTGCGAGTGCACCGACGAAAACACTCGTCGGAGCCAGCAGTTCGGCAAATAACGATGGATTTGTGGGAGCCATCGCAGAATTCGCGATCTATAAGTACGCCCTCTCAGCCAGCCAAGTCTCTGCCCACTACAATTCTGGCAAAGGCTCGGGATGGTGGTATTGCCAGTCTAAATCGATTCTTAGTAGTGCAAACTGGAGTTTACTCTCTGCCACTTTTGACAGCGTGACTGGAGTCTCCTCGCTCTACTATAACGGCGTGCCAGAGTGCTCAGTGACGCCGTCTGCAGTAGACGCCAGTGTGACTTATAGCCAACCTTCCAGCAACATCTGGCTCGGTACGACTCCATCACCTGCATCGTCCTTCTGGGCTGGGTTGATTGGCTCTTTCAAAGCTTTTGGTACTGCAGATAACTTAACTCAACCGCTGCCTTCGCCTTCAATCGCAGCCGATTTTGCCGCCGAGGCTAATCGCTTTAGGACGACTCCAGTCGAGAATATTGTCACAAATGGTTTAGTTCTCAATCTCGATGCCGCTAACGGAAATCAAGGAATGATCAACCATGCTTCCGGGTGTGCAAACTCGACATTGAGTTGGTGGGATTTTTCAGGACTTTGGAATCATGGGACATTGACCGGTTTTAGCGGGTGTACGACTACAGATGGGTGGCAGGGTACGGGTACGGTCGCTTCGCCTTACCGGCTGATTTTTAATGGGACCTCAGATCGATTAGCGGTCAATAGCAATCTCATTGGATCTGCCTCTGCAATCACCCTGACTGCGTGGGTATATCAGTTAGGTACTGCGTCTTCTCTGATTAGTATCCCGGGTAAATTTTCGTTAGATTATACGGGCAATCGGTTTGGCATTTCTGGATCGGGAGGGGGGCAAGGCGGCGCAAATATGGCGGCTACCAATAGTGGGCTTTCCACGGGTTGGACCCATGTAGGGGTCGTTGTGGGTGGAGGTACCGGTACTATTTACTTCAACGGTAACGTGGGAACCTCCTGCTTGGGGCTATGCGGTGGCTGGACTAACCTCGTTAATCCAGGATCTGTTAGTTTGGGGACCGCAACTGCAAACTCATCTTTGATCGGCAGTTACAATAGCTCGACGTTTATGGGTGGATCAATCGCAGCAATCCAAGTCTACAATACCGCCCTCACTCAGCAACAGATCAAGCAAAACTGCCTTGCGCAGGAAGCTCGTTTCACGGCAACTCCTGGGACAGGCTCACTCTGCGCTAATCCCTAGATTAGAGTGTCAACCTGCGTCATAAATAATAGAGGAGGGAACGGGGACGGAGCCACTTTTTCATCTATAGAGGAGGGAACGGGGACGGAGCCACTTTTTCATCTAAATTCGGTAGAGGAGGGAACGGGGACGGAGCCACTTTTTCATCTAAATTCGGCACTTAAGCTAATAGAGTAAGAGGAGGGAACGGGGACGGAGCCACTTTTTCATCTAAATTCGGCACTTAAGCTAATGCGGCGAATTGCGGGTCGTGATTTTGACGTCCCTCGGACGTGATTGATGCGTAATGAGACGGAAAACCTGTCCGGCTCTCCGCGTATGGCATGAGTAAACGCTCGATTGTGATTTTTCCGTAAAAATGAAGAAGAAATCAGGCGATCCTACGGATTTTTAGATACACTTCGGCCTTCCCCAGGGCGAAACTGAGAAAATCGAAGGTCATTTGAACGATGACTTAAGCCTGTTATGCCGGGGAAGCACGGGCAATGGCTGATGCTCTGGCGCACAACTGCTCTTTTAGAGCGGTTTCCATTTTTCTTACCCACAGCGCATCGCCGATGAAGTGACTTAAAAACTGAGTCCAGCTTGCAGTAGTTTGTTCAAGGTACTTCCGAAATAGCATCCGATAAGCTCTTTGACGCCCTTCAGGGGTATCAGAGAGCTCAACGTACCATTGAGGAGGGGTAATGTGTTTGGTCCATTCATCGATCTCTCCATGTGCGTAGAATCGATAAGAATTCCAGAAGTAATACCTAAGTTTCTCTGGTTTGATCATGCCTGCTCGGATCGGATTGGCCTCAATGTAAAAATGGACCCGCATTTCGGCTTCTAGGCCCCCCACTAACGGAGTTTTTGGGCGTTCGTTCGCCACCTTGCCGGAGCGGCTAAAGGCCCGATTGAAGCGCATCCCAAAAGTGCCATGAGCCACTCTCATCACGTGAGAGAGCTTGGTTGCTCCGTCTGAGTAACTCATCTGTTGGTGAATGTGATTGCTCATCAGACAGAAGGTGTGGAGCTTGACTGAATCGTCTGATCCTCGGTGCTTTAGACCGGAAATCAAACTCTGAAAGAACAATTTTTTCGCCCCGGAGCGGTCAAAAAGGTACTCACTGTTATGACATTTCCAGAACAAGTGAACAACTCCAGTGGGTTGAGACAGGATTTGATAACGGGATACTCGCATAGGGAATTCTACAGATGAAAGAACTGTGCCAGGTTGAGCTCCGTCCCTCCTCCACCTAGATTAGAGTGTCACCCTGCGTCATAAATGCTGCTGTGTAGCGGCCGACACAGTTCATTTAATTCTATAAAAAGACGATAATAATTGAGTCAGGTAATACACACGCCGGAGGGCGTTGAATGTTGAACGTTGGTGGACTCAAGATTTCTGAGGCGACGAGCTTCAGAACTATTTCGGCGTTTCTGCGGCAGGGTTTGCTCTGTTTGGGACTCGCTGTTTCTATTGCCGGCTGTAATGAGGATGCATCCACTTTAGATGATTTTTTTCGCGGCTATTCGGTTAGTCCTAGCCCATATACGCTGAGTGGTACCTCGGGTAATCCCGCACTCGTGGTGGGTAACGATGCCCTTCAAATTACTGGTACACCGAATACTCCAGGTTCAACCGGATACGATTTTCAAACTTTATCGGTAGGTGAGGTGGGTGCCGGGGTTACCATTAGCGTTAAAAATACATCAACTGTGGGCATTTATATTCAGTCGATCTCTCTCGTGGATCACACGGGTTCTGAAAATCCAAACTTCTTGATCACTCCAAACTCCAATCCAGCGAACAATTGCCCAACGGGGTCAAATGCATTGGCCTCTGGGGCAAGTTGTAGTTTTGTTTTAAATTTTCAGCCTCAGGTCGTGGGTTCAATTGAATTTCCGATGGCGGTTTATTACGGATTGAACGGATCCTATTATCCGTTTGTTTCATTTGCTTCATTTATTGGTACTGGAGTGAGTCGGCCGACTTTCGCGGGCTTAAACACGATTGACCCTGCGACGGTGAGTACAACACGCGTGGCATTGAATTGGGCTCAGGCCAGTAATGCCAATCATTACTTGGTTTACAAGTGCCTTGCTGATCCCTCCAGTCCGCTCAATTGCCTGTCAGGGGATCCCTCAACTGCACTGTCTATTGATTCGACCGTCAATGGGGTGAGTGCGACTGGAACAGTCGTGACCGGTCTTGCGCCGGATACCTATTATTTGTTCCGAGTTGAGGCACTCAATAGTGTGAGCCAGTCGGATGGTAATGCAATCATACAAAGTGCAAAGACCGATACCTTGGGACATTTTGATGCAATTCCTGATTTAACTTTAGCCGAAGGCCAGACGGGGCTCACGGTTGATCTATCCAATCTCTGTACGGATAGTGAGATGAATCAACCGTCATCCATCGCACTCGTATCGCAGTCCGATCCTGATGGGAACTGCGTTCTTGGCCCCTCAGCCAATCAGATTCAATGCACCCCTCAGTTTAAGACGGGACATGCAAATTGGAGTTCTCAGCTTTCGATCAGTTGTCAGTTGAATGATGCGCCGAGTGCTTTTACTCAGACCCTCACACTGAATGTATCGGATGTGAATCGAGCTCCCGTCATGATCCCAATCACGCCATCGACCGTTTTGGCGGGTTCCGATTTTGTCGTCCACGCATCGGCTCCTGATCCAGATGGTGATGGGGTTGTCTTTAGTTGTAAATACGATAGCTTGGTGGATGGCGGAGTTACCTCTGGTGCTGCGGATTGTTCTGGTCTCATTAATAGCGACGGCAGCTCGGCCACTTTTAATGCGAGTACGGGGACATTGGGTTGGGCCCCGCCCCTCAGCTCAGCACAACACTCCTATGAGTTTAAAATGACTGCAGTCGATCCGTATGGGAGAACTGGATCGAGCGTGTTTACGTTGGCAGTTCAGCCGCCGCCACCTTCGAATTTGACGTCGATCCTGAGCGTCGCGTCGAGCACCATTGCATCGGGTAGCACCACGACGGTCACTCTCCAAGGGAGAGATACTCGGAACAATCCGCTCACCTACGGGGGAAATTCCCCGATTGTGATTTCAATGAGTTCAGGCAGTTCCTCCGGGCAGTTGAGTGCGCTGACGGATCATGGAGATGGGACTTATTCGGTGACGTTCACTGGGAGATTTGTAGGTACAGCTACTCTGACGGCTTCTATTTTAGGGGATTCAATCTTTACGTCTTTACCGACGATTACCGTGACGCCAGGACCAGTGTCAGTGGCGCAGTCGACGGTGAGTGTCTCGAGTGCAACTCTCGCCTCCGGTAGCACATCAACGCTGACTTTAATTGCAAAGGATGCTCTAGGGAATCGGATTACGACCGGAGGTCTGAGCGTAGGATTTAACCTCTCGGGCGCTATTGGGAGAAGTACGGGCACGATCAGCGCAGTGAACGATCATGGAGATGGGAGTTATACGGCAACGTTCACAGGAGTAGGATCGGGCACTGCTGCAACAGTCGGTGCGACTCTAGGCGGGATTGCTGTGAGTAGTTCGTTGCCTACTGTGACGGTGACTCCGGGAGCTTTCTCTCTAGCCAACTCGATCGTGAGTGCGTCTCCCGCTGGGAGTTCGGTCGTCTCAGGTTCGAGTGTGAGCTTAATTCTCAGCGCCAAGGATGCAGCTGGAAATCAAATCACATCCGGCGGGCAAACTGGACTTTCATTTTTTGCCTCAGGTGGCACGAGCACAGCAACGCTCGGGAGTGTGACGGACCGGGGTGATGGAACTTACGCAGGTAGTTTTACGGGGGTGCTGGCTGGCACGGCGCTCACCTTAGTGGCTAAGCAAGGTGCTGCTTCTTCTACATCGAGTGTGAGTTTGACCGTAGTGCCAGGTTCTTATTCTGGATTGACTTCTTTCGTGAGTTTAAGCACGTCTTCAATCACCTCGGGTACATCGAGCACGTTAGCGACGCTCCAACTCAAAGATGCCGCGGGTAACATTACGACTTCAGCTACGCCTTTGAGCGTTTCTTTTTATCAAGTCGATGGCTCGAGTACAGTTACTCTCGGGGGCGTCAGTGATCAGAGCAATGGATCCTATACAGCCAACCTCACTGGAGTGATTGCGGGCGGAACGTCTCATCTCTCAGCTCGCATCGCAGGCACAGCGCTCAGTTCAACGGCCCCGAGCTTCACCGTCAGTCCAGGTACCATCTCAGTTTCTCAATCGACTCTCACGGCTTCAGCCAGCACAATCGTCTCAGGCTCGACGGTGAGCTTAACCTTAGTTGCAAAAGATGCAGCCGGGAATTTTATCGTGGATGGTGGACGAACGATCGTTTTTGGAGCGTCTGGTGGTACCAGCACGGGGACTTTTACAGCTACGAGTGATGGTGGCAACGGCACTTACTCTGCGAGCTTTACGGGGCTAAGAGCAGGGACGGCAACGACAATGACCGCAACGATTGATTCAGCGCTATTTTTGGGGACTTCGCCGACGATTCAGGTTCAGCCTGGAGCAATTTCTCTCACTCAATCGAGTCTGACTACATCATCCAGTTCATTGACAGCAGGAACTGCGGCTACCCTGACTGTCGTCCTAAAAGACGCCAATGATAATCTGATTTTAGATGCAAGCAAGGCTCCGAGTCTGACTGCGGCGATGAGCGCGTCGACGGCAGGTCTGAGTCAAGCGAGTTTCTCTAGCTTTACGCCTGTTATAGGAAGTGATGGAACCTATCAGTCGAGCGCAACGGCCACTACGGCGGGGAGTTCAAATACGATTCGGGTCACCCTGGCGGGTTCAGGTGTTTTGAGCACGCAACCGTCTTGGTCGGTTTCGCCCGGTAGCGTGAGTGCAACGGTTTCGACGGTCAGTACTTCGAGCAACTCCGTCATTGATGATGGGGTTTCTACGGCTACGATTACAGTGACCTTGAAAGATCAGTATTCGAATTTAGTTTCAGGTAAGGCGGTGAGTCTAGCTTCTTCTCGTGCGGGTCTTGATACGATCTCCGCAGCATCGGGTACTTCAGATTCAAATGGGCAAGTGACGTTTACGGTGAAGTCAAGCGCGAGCGGAAACTCGGCCTACACAGCAACCAACTCAACCGACTCATTGGCGATTACTCCCACTGCAACAGTGAGTTTCATCGCAGGTCCTGTCATTGCATCGAACTCTACGATCACCAATTCGGGCGGTTCGCCGACCGATAACAACTCAGATACGGTGACCATTACAGTCAACTTGAAGGATTCCACACTCAATGGGGTTCCCGGTAAGAGTGTGACTCTAAATTCAAATCGATCGAACTTTGATACCATCACTCCGCCTCTGGTAACGACTGATAGTTCGGGTAGTGCAGCATTCACCGTGAAATCCAGTCGAGCTGGAACATCGATTTATACTGCAACTAACATCTCAGATACCCCCAACATCACCTTAAGCACGACCACGAGTGTGACTTACCAATTGGCGCCTCTCAGTCCGTCTCTTTCAACTGTCGTTTCGGATATCAACTCGCTTCAGGCAGATGGAGTGTACCAAGCCACTGTCACCGTCACAGCGTTGAACCTCAACTCAAATCCGTTGTCAGGTCAGACGGTGACTCTCTCGTCCAATCAATCGGACACGATTAGCCCTGCGTCTGCAACCACCAACTCAAGTGGGGTGGCTAGTTTTACGGTTTCATCAACGACAGTTCATAATTCAACGCTCACGGCAGCAGTGAATGGGACTGCTTTAAATACTCGGCCGAACGTAGCCTTTGTTGCGATGGTGCCCGACCTTTCGCAGTCCTCATTGGCGCTCAGTTCGAGTTCAATTTTTAAAAATGGGACCTCAGTTGCCACATTGATCGTTAGGAATGATCATGGAGTGGTATTGACCGGTGGAGGTCTCACGGTGACTTTTGCCGCATCAGTAGGCTCTGGGGTGAGCGCAGGGTCCTTCGGACCTGTGGCAGGAACTTATTCTTCCACATTTACGGCGAGCACTAAGGGCACTGCAACGACCATTTCTGCGACGATTACGGGGTATGGCCAGGTGTCTCAAACACGGAGTCTCACAGTTCAAAACACGGCACCTGTGATTTCTGCAGGCTTGGTCAACTCGGCCACCACTTATTCATTTCCGCTGAACTCCAATAGCTACTTACCTCTCGTTCAAGGGACTGCCTACACTCTGGCGACAGCAACTGATGCAGATGGGGATTCACTCAGTTATACTTGCACTTACAGTACTCCCGGTCTTTCGTCTGGAGACTCGAACTTTGCGGCCACTGGGACTTTATGTACCAATTTGCCTTCACTCACTTCGGTCAACGGAACGCTGAAAGTCGGAACTCTTTCTACGAGCGGCAGTAGTTTGAGTTGGACTCCGACCAATACTCAGCGGGGCACTTATCAGTTGGTCTTTACACCGACGGATGGCACGACGCCAGGCGCGACCAGTACTTTGAATGTTACCGTGCGAGAAAACAGTACGACCTCCAATCTTCTCGCTGCACTCGATGCCTGGTATGCAACTAATGCGACAGGCTTGGGATCTTCCGTGCCTTCGGGTGTTTTTGGGGCTTCCTCATCTGGTGCGTCTTGGTTGAATCTTTTGAATGGCTCGGCTGGCCAATCGATGAATGCGTGTACCTGGTCTGGCTCCGGGGTCGCTGCAGCGCCCTATTCACTCTTGTTTGACGGGGCGATAGCAAAGATGGATTTAGGATCACAGGTGGTGAATGCGAGCTCGAGATTTGCCGTTGAAACTTGGGTCAAGCCTGGAGTGCCGACTACGGCAGGTGCTGTGATTGCAGGGAATGGCGCCATGACTGCTAACGGTTTCGCTCTCAGGCAGTCTGTATCCGGACTTCCAGGGCGAGCCGAGTTCGTGGTGGGCAAGAAATACACCTCCTATAGAAGTCTGATTCTCTCTCAACAACCGTTGGGCTATTGGAGGTTTAATGAAACGAGCGGCACGACCGCCACAGATCTAAGCGGCAATGGATACAATGGCACTTATTCGACGGGGGCCAGCGGAGTAACGTTGGGTGCAACGGGAGCGCTGCCCAATGATACTGACAAGGGGATTACAGGAGCACTTAATTCAACCGTGAATTTTGGAAATGTGCCGGCGTTGTCATTCACAGGGACGCAGGCGTTCTCAATGTCGTTTTGGTTGAACCCCTCCCAGACTACGGGGGGTAATACCAGTATTGGGACAGCCTCCAATACGACGGCAGGAGCTTCGTCAATGGGTTGGTCGGTTTTCTTCTCTTCTAGTAATAATTATTATCCTTCTGGTTATATTCAATATCGCTTTGCTCGTTCAGATGGAACGATTAACTACTTCGATAATGGTACTACTAAGCAATGGTCTGGAGTGAATGCTTGTACCTTTAACTCTGCCCCCTACTGTAATTCCTCTGACTTTGCTCTCAACAATTATTGGCATCATTATGTGGTTGTCTATACAGGTACAGCTGGATCCTCTGACTGTGGTGCTGCTGGCACGCCAACGGTTTGTCTTTATCAGGATGGCGCGCTCCGGTCTACGTTCACAACCAATGCGGCGACCACCACGATTCCAAGCAATACCAATCCACTTAGGGTGATTTTTGGAGCGCCTGGCAGTTTAGACGAACTTGCCCTATTTAGTAGCATATTGACACCGACTCAAATCTTGAACCAGTACACGATTGGGTTGGGAACTGTGGCTCCGGGTAATGCGATTTTGGAGGATCGGCCTGTGGGTTACTGGCGTCTCAATGAGACCTCGGGCACGACGGCATTTGATTACTCTGGGAATGGCTATCACGGAACTTATGCCACACCGACTCCAGCAGCATCGCCCACGAACTTGCCGATCTTTGGGCAGTCTGGGCCACTCTCCGGAAGTGGAGATAGTTCGACGAGTACATTTTTTCCAAGCGGCTCTAACGTAACTCTGCCTACAGCGGTCGCTCCGTCAGGCAGTACCGCATTCTCCTCTGAGCTTTGGTTTAATCCAGACTCGAGCCTGGGCTCAGGAACTTATCAACTCTTACTCGGTGGCAGCAACACGCGCTGGTTAAGGCTCTCGGGAGCAAGCCATACCCTCAATTACTATTTTACATGGGCCTCTGTGAGTGTGTCTGACTCGACGCCTAATCCCTCTGGAACCTGGGTTCATGTGGCAGTCACCTATGATCCCAACCTTGCAAACGGAACTTTACGACTTTATCGCAATGGAGTGCAGGTCAGTAGTACTTCTAACTTTGCATGGTCTGGTTGGCAGTTTGCTTATACGATCGGTGGTGCCAGTTCTGGAAATACCTTTGCCGGAAAGTTGAGCGAGGTCGCATTTTTCAATTATGCTCTGAGCGCTGCTCAGGTTGCTAATCATTACAACTCCGGAAACGGCGCGGGCTGGTGGTATTGCCAAGCCAAGTCGCCGCTGAGTAGTTCGCTCTGGAGTCTCCTCTCTGCGGTGCATGATACGTCTACTGGAGTGTCTCAGCTTTACAATAATGGCCAGCAAGAGTGCTCCGTCACTCCTAAGTTAGTGGACTCAAACATTGTTTCCACTCAACCTGCGACCAATGTCTGGGCAGGCGCTACCCCGGCCGGGTCGAACTTCTGGGCGGGCTTGATGTCGACCCTCAAGTTTTTTGGCACCAATGACGGCACCACTCAACCGCTGCCTTCACCTTCAATCGCAGCCGATTTTGCCGCTGAGGCCAATCGGTATCGGGCAACTCCGGTTGAGAATATCGTGACGAACGGATTAGTGCTCAATTTAGATGCGGCTAATGCTCAGCAGGGGATGGGGCCTTTCGGGACAGGATGCGCCTCCACAGCTCTCAATTGGTGGGATTTATCCGGACTTTTGAACAATGGTTTGTTGACGAGCTTCCCGACTACTTGCAGCACCAATGGCTGGCAGGGTGCGGGGACTGTGGCTTCGCCGTATGCACTTAAATTAAACGGAACTTCTGATTGGGTGAATCTCCCAGGAAACAGTTCTCTGACCCTAGGTAGCGCATTATCCATTGTGGTTTGGGCAAATACTGCTGCATATGGTGGAACCGGCAACGAACGTTTAATTTCATACTATCAAGATGCTAATAACTCTTATGCCCTGGCAACTCCAGCCGATGTAGGATTGAAGTTAGCGTTGACCGTAAGAAAGGCAGGGGCTCAAATTAATGCAAATTACTATGCCTCTCCCACTGCAGGAACTTGGCAACAATTGGCTGGGACGTGGGATGGTACCACTGCGAGAGTCTATCTCAATGGCGTCTTAGGCACTACAGCTACTGTGAATGGATGGCTCCCCGGCGCTACGACAACCCCCACACTGTGTATCGGACATAATTGCAATGGAACGCAGTATTGGAATGCCTCTATCGCTACAGTGCAAATCTACAACACCGCCCTGACTCAGCAGCAGATCAAACAAAACTGCCTTGCCCAAGAAAAACGTTTCACAGCAACTCCTGGGATAGGCTCACTTTGCTCCGCGCCTTAGGTTGGGGCGCCTTGAACGGGGACGGAGCCACTTTTTCATCTAAATTCGGCACTTAAGCTAATGCGGCTGCGCTGCACCCTAGAGGGACGGAGCCAATTTTTCATCTCAGCGGGCCTTTGCTATTAAGCTTGGTTGGACTCCTGCTAAGCTGAACGAACTCATCACTGGCAAACGCGGCATTACTGCTGATAGTGCGCTAGATCTATCTGCGGCTCTCAAAACATCCCCAGAATTGTGGATGAGTCTCCAAAATATGTGGGATCTCAACAAGGCTGAGCATAAGAGAAAATCAGCCTGATTGATCTTTTGTTTGCTCAATCCTAAGTTTCTAAATGACTCAGCCATTCGCTCCCTTGGGCGATGAGCACAGAACCAACAGTTTTCGAATGATTTGTGTTTTTTACCAATTGAATGAGTTGTGCGTTTTTGAAGTACTCAGAGAATCCCAAAAGAGAGCTTGAAGGTTGGGTGTCGCTGAGTTTGACTTCGACGAGCCACTCGGGCTTGCGGTCGCGAATGGTGAGAAAGTCGACCTCACGTTTCTGTTTATCACGAATGTAATTGAGCACCAGGTGTTCACCTCGGGTGTCTTCTAGAAAGTGGTTCCGCTTGAGAAGCGAGCAGGCGACGAGATTTTCGAATCGCGCAGCAGGATCATTTTTTACTCTACCTGTGTCGTAGAAATAGATCTTAGGTTCTTTTTTAATGGCTCGAGCAATGTCCTTGCTGTAGGGCGTGACCACAAAGATCACCATGAGTTTTTCTAGAATTTGTATCCAGCGTTGAATGGTTCTTGGTGCGACCTGGAGGTCTCGTGCGAGAGAGGCAGCAGAAATGGTGCTTCCTACTCGGTCCGCGAGAAGGTCGACGAGAATTTCAATGTTTTGCAGCTCTCGGATTTGTTCTAAGTCGAGGAGGTCTTCACGTAGAATTCGGTCTAAATGACTTCTTCTCCAGCGCTTGGCATATTCTAGTGATCCTTCATAAAAAGGTTCTGGGAATCCGCCGATGTTCATGAGGCGATCTAAGCTCTCGTTAGCGTCTTTGAGTTCTCCAGCTGTTTTGAGTTCTGCTAGTGAGAGGGGGTGGAGTCGAAAATAGAAAAATCGGCCTGCCATGGAGTCGCTCCCTTTTTTGTAGGTGTCTAGGCGGGCGGAGCCGGTCACGAGAATCCGAGGTCTGTTCCCTTCTTTGTCGTAAATCCCTTTCAGCCAAGTTTTCCAGGTTTTCATTTTGTGGAGCTCATCAAGAATCAGTAAATCCTGTTTGCGGCTCCAGTTTTTTTTCCTGATGACTTCACGGTCGTCACTGTTGTCATAGGTTAGATATTCACTGCATTTTGGGAAAAGAGAATGAGAGAGTGTGGTTTTGCCAACTTGTCTTGGACCACCAATGAGGACCATTTTTCGCTCAAGATCTTTTAGGACAAACGGATGGATGGATCGTTCCATTTAACTATTTTAACATCAATGTCAAAATAGTCATACCTTTTTGACATTGATGTTAAAATAGTTAAATGGAGTGATGGGGTCTCGGACTCTACAAATAAAAAAAGCCCTTAGACTTGCGTCTAAGAGCCTTTTTTTATGGCGCGCCCAGAAGGGTTCGAACCTCCGACCTCGACATCCGTAGTGTCGCGCTCTAATCCAACTGAGCTATGGGCGCATCCGACTTAATCAATAAAACGTCAGGTTAACTGTCGTTCTCATTGATAATGTCGGCAGACTATATCAGGGTTTTTTTGTGAATTCGAGTTCTTTTTTTAGGTGAATTGAGTAAGATTTTGGGTTTGAGAGGGTGATCGGTATGAAGTTCCCGAAATTACGCGCAAATTGGGCCGCTTTGGCCATTCTTTTCGTCTCTTCAGGCGTCAGCTTGGGGGGGTGTGGGCAGACATCGGGGCTGATTTCATCGGTGAGTCCGACTTGCTCGGGTGCGAATCGGGCGCTCATTGGGGTAGGGGACGGGTATTTGCTCCATCTTTGTGGTTGTAATGGGGCTGGGGAGGCAGCAGGTACGGTGGTGAGCAGCGGGCAGATTTTAACATGTCATTTGGCCCAGGCAGATACTCAGGTTTCTTTCCACTTCGGGCAAGGGGCGGGATCTCATCAAATCGTTCCGGTGGGTGCTCCGACTCTCAGTGCAACACCCTGGGTTGCAGGGGGACAGCAGGTGCCGCAAGTTTATCCAGTTAAGCTAGGTCAGAGTGGTGTCACCTATATTTTTCAAGATGCGATGACCGGGGTTCAGGGACAAATCATTGTTCCGTAAAGTGAAGTAGATCAGTAGAGGTCTGCGTGCTACCCTGATCTCATGAACTTTGGAATTGATCGTTTTTGCCAAGACTCCAAGCTAAGAACTCCTCTTCATGGGAAGCGTGTCGCGCTCTTAGCTCATCCCGCTTCTGTGACTCGTGATCTAGTCCCCACGATCGATGCGATTCAAGCTCTGGGTGATGTAAAACTCGTTGCCGCCTTTGGTCCCCAGCACGGGATGAGAGGGGATAAGCAAGATAATATGGTCGAATCTCCGACCTACCTTGACCCAGTTCATCAGATCCCCGTTTTTAGCCTCTATGGCACAGTCAGGCGCCCAACGGAGGAGATGATGAGTCACTTTGATGTGATTCTGGTCGATCTCCAAGATTTGGGGTGTCGAATCTACACATTCATCACCACTCTCCTTTACGTCATGGAAGAATGTGCGCGACTCGGTAAATCGGTTTGGATTTTAGATCGGCCGAATCCGGCTGGTCGGCCCATTGAAGGGAGTTTTTTAGAAGACGGTTGGGAGAGTTTTGTGGGAGCCGGGCCTCTTCCTATGCGTCACGGCTTAACGCTGGGTGAATTGGGGCAGTGGTTTAAATCGCGCTTCAAGCTGGATCTCGATCTCAAAATTATCACGATGGAAGGATACCTAATAGACGAGGCTCCTGGACTCGGGTGGCCTATTCATCAGCGCACGTGGATTAACCCAAGTCCGAATGCTCCGTCACTCTCGATGGCACGCTGCTATCCTGGCTCAGTGATGCTTGAGGGGACGACCTTGTCTGAGGGGAGGGGAACCACTCGTCCTTTAGAGATGGCTGGTGCACCTGATCTGGATTCGGGAAAGATCATTCAAAAAATGACAGAACTTGCTCCTCAGTGGATCCAGGGATGTAAGCTCAGAGCGTGTGTTTTTGAACCTACGTTTCACAAGCATATGAATCAAATGAACTTTGGAATTCAAGTGCATGTGGATGATCCTCATTATCATCATGAGAGTTTCAAGCCCTATCGCCTTTTTTCGGTACTGTTCAAAGCAATTCGAGTTCTCCACCCAGATTACGCAATTTGGCGAAATTTCCCGTATGAATATGAGTACGAGCGCCTCGCCATTGATTTGATTAATGGGGGTGAGTTCCTCAGAAAGTGGGTCGACGACCCAAATTCTCGAGTGTCTGACTTTGAGGCTCGAGTCAGACCTGAGGAGAAGTTCTGGGAGCAGGAGCGGAAGCCTTTCTTGCTCTATTAGACCTGATTTTTGGTCCTTCGATTGCATGGGTACCCAACGACGACTGGGGGTCCCATGAAACTTTTTCATTTCTACCGTTCCGAGGACCAAAGCGGAGTCAGCGGTACCGGTCTAGTGGCCGAGGGTGTTCAGTTAACCAATGGTTGGTGCGTACTTCGATGGATTTCTAGGCATTCTAGTCTCTGCTTTTATCAGACTTTAGATCAGGTCAGAGCGATTCACAGTCATGGAGGAAAAACAGAAATCCTAGTTCATGAGGTGGCACCGCTTCCGATACGAATTACTAAAACAGGAATCAAGCGTTTCGAGATTTTAATGCAGATCATCGAAGAGGCTTCGCGACTGACGGTTGTTGCTGAGGAGCGCCAAAAGAGGGAAATTCAGGTAGAGATTTCGACCCAAAAGCTCAGAGAATTAGTTGATTTACTAGAGCAAGATATTGCTGTGCATAAACGGCGCTCTGCATAGGATGATAGTTCTTTTTTTAAATCAAATTTAAACAGCAGGTATTTGACACGTTCCTCCGGATTGGATAATTGCTTAGCTCGGGGAATTTGGTTCGTTTAGGTGGGGGGCGGGGTATGGATTTTTTGCTGGATTGGAGAGTTCTGAGTTTGACTCGGAGGGGGTCTGTGTTTTTTTGCGTGATATCAGCTCTCCTTTTCGCTAGCTGCAAAAGTAAGTTTGTTACCGGCCATTTTAGAGGTAATTTAACTAATTTTTTGACATCAAACTTGAGCCTTGCCGCGATTCAAAAAGAAACTCTAGTCGATATTGAAATCGTATCTCAGGACCGAAAGTCGGGAGTTGTTTTTATTCGAGATGAACAAAAGCGTCCCCTCTATCACTTTAATGTGAAGCATGTTCAGCGGGGGGTTTATCAGCTGACGTTGCCATTTTTGAATTCTAAAATCATACACCTCAAAAAAAAGGGGAATTGTTATCTCAGTGAGTTGCCCATTCGAGCTGATATTTGTTTTAGCGACAAAGAGTTTGTATTGAATTTGAATGACTCTGAAAATCGCAAGTACCTAAAAATTTCGGCGACTCCGTTTCAGATTCGAGGGCCTTATGAGGTTGAAGACGCGCGCAAATTTTCGCTGAACGAGGCACTTGATCTAGCTCTCGAACAGAATCTTGATGCACGAGTGGAGTATGAAAAAATGACCCAGGCTGCTCTCCGCGCAAAGGCCGCTTGGTTGGCGCTTTTTCCTCGTCTCAATGTTCGATGTGGAATGCCGCTGAGAGCGCTGCCTGATCCAATGGGTTTTGCAATTACGACAGTAATTACTTCATTAGGTGATTTTCTGCCTGTTTTTCTCCCATCTCGGTGGTTTAAGGCGTATTCCAGTTCTGCGTTAGGCGAGGCTGAGCGGGTAGCATTTCGGGCTATGCGGGCCAATTTGGCTACTCAGATTGAGGGGGTTGCTCATGTTTTGGATCAGCAGTCTCGGATTCATGAAGAGTATAAACGACTCATTCAGCTTTTGGATGCGAGCCGACCTCGATTTTTATCTCATGTCGAGTCCAAGGCGCTCTCCGTGGAAAAGTTTAAAGACTTTGAACAGATGATTGAAGAGCTTAAGTTGGAGGAAATTCGAATTAAAGAGAGTTATCTTGCGACAAAACGTGCTCTTGCCAGTGCGATCGGTCTAAGAAATCCAGATGGCATAGCATCCTTAGATTCTGGAAGTGGAGATGTCTCCATCACCAGTGCCATTCCTTTGCAGAGAGAGGAGATTTTGAAGCTAGCACGTGGGCGATCTTTCGAGCTTGAGCAGATTCAACATCTCATTCAGTCGGCAAGGTATGATCAGCGCAGTCACTGGTGGTTGGGGCTCGATTCGACCGGTGATGCAAACTACTCATTCGGGCCTGCATTGCCGACCTTGATTGCGGTCGATCAGTCGAAAATTCGTGAGCTTGAGCTGATGGCAAGTAAAGTGGATCATGACCTCGCTCAAAGAGTGTACGAGCTGGTCGAGACTCATAATTCGGACTTACAAGTTCATGCATCTGCTTTGGATGTTTTGAGGGGGTCTCAAGAAGCCTTGTCTGAGTTGATTCGGTTAGCCTCGCTAGACGGTAGCCTCAATCCAGATGCAGTGGTGAGTAAAACTCAGAGACTTTTGAGGAACCTCGCTCGGTATGAGTCCATTTTTACGGACTTTCGAGTGTCACGGTCCAGGATTGATCGCCTTCTGCTTCGTGGCGTGTACGAGAGACTTTTGCCAAAACCAAGTGTGGAGGCCCGGTCGGTGAGGACGATCTAGAACGGCCTCGTTCTGAGCGGTTGGAGATTGAATAGGACGTCATGGAGGCATCGACGTTTTCGGTTAAAGAATCCGAGCACAAGCCCAACCCCGATGAGAGCACTAGGGATAAAGAGGATCGCTCTGAGTAGGATTTTTGTTCGAGATCCGCGCAGAACTAAGCTGAATAGGGATTTCCCCAGGCTCGAGCGAAATAGAACTTCCTGGAAGGCAACCAGGAACCAGTTTAGACCCAGTAACGCGACCGCGAAAATAGGGATCATAGTCGTATCCAGGAGAATGCGAGGGTCAACTTCGTTGAGCCAGAACGTGAGGCCGACGATGCCGCTCAGTAAAGAGGTATGAACCAGTAGATCGAGGGTATAGGCTGCCCCACGGACAAATAAATAAGATACGCCCAGTTTTTCAGTTTCAGGTTTGATCCCGGCGAGGGAGGGTCTCGGTGGAGTGGGTGTCTGACGGGCTTGAGTCTGAGGGGCTGCTCTGACTTCAGGGGCACGCTGGGGCGTGGGGCTTTTGGGTTTTTGCTGAGGTGCATAGGGCAGTCCGTCTGAAAAAGGGTGGAAACCTACTCCAGAGTGCAGAGGACGAAATGAAACATCGGTGTTTTGGTTCCGATGAGGACCTAGATCTGATTGCATTGAAAATCCCCTCCCGACTCTTTCAGAATACCGCAATGGGATGGTGTATTGTCCAATGCTTTTTTTTCAACTAGAATGCGGCATGAGCAAATTATCTCGATCGATACTGGACAAAATTCGTTCTGCTAGTGAGTTGGAAAAACAATTCGGGCTCGGGTCTTCTCGATCTGCTCAGGTGGTCTTCACCAATGGATGTTTTGATATCCTCCATAAGGGGCACGTGACTTACTTGGAGGAGGCACGAAACCTCGGGGACCTTCTGATTGTGGGGGTCAATTCTGACGATTCAGTTCGTCGGCTGAAGGGACCTGAAAGGCCCTTGAACTCGACCCAGGATCGACTAGAAGTGCTCGCATCGCTTGAGTCAGTTGACTATGTCACTTGGTTTGAAGAAGACACTCCGATTGAGCTGATCCAAAAAATTCGGCCGGATTGTCTAGCAAAGGGTGGGGATTGGAAAATCGAGCAAATTGTAGGATCAACTGAGGTGATGGGCTGGGGTGGCACTGTTCGATCGATCCCTTTTGTAGAGGGTCGTAGCACCACCCGCCTCATCGAAAAGGCACGGAAAAAGGCTACTTAGTACCGCGAATCATCCGGTCAAAAAACGCAATGGAGGCTAGCCCTAGGCCGTAAGCAAAGCAAACAGGGAGAGCAGGTCCAGCAGGAATCCTAGCGGCGTAGATCACTTTGAAGGATGGGAGGAACAAATTCCAGATAAAGATCCAGGTGAATGCGCCCCAGGCGAGTCCCATCATTAAAAGGGCCGAAACTGAATTGGTCGCTGTGAAGTGGGCAAAAATAACGCCCCAAAACACGGCCAACACTTCGATGAAAAATGCTCCAGCAACCACGCCTTGCATGGATTGGAGATCAGTAGCTGCTGCCCCCAAAAGTGGAGTGCCCATGAGCTTGATCGGAAAGTAGGGGTCCCAGCCAAGAGCGGATGAAACGCCCACAGCAACGAGCATGGCTAAAAGGCCAGCAAATATTCCACCTAAAATTCCTGCAATCCATCGAATGGGATCACGACGTAGCCAAGTTTCAACTAGATTGTATTCCATATAAACTCCGTATAACACCGCCGGCGAACTGAGAAAACAACAAACGCCTAATTTTCACGGGCGCTTAGGCTTGCTGAGGACTCGTTCCTTTTTTGAAGGTGCGTTCTTTTCTCTGCTGCCTGCGGACCAATTGATCCTGTACGGGACCGAAGAGGAGAATTCCTACTCCTGCACTTAAAATGAGAGGGAGCACTAGGACTAAAAAGTTTTTCGAGTTTTGAAGAGGTGCTGACAAGCTGACAGCCAATCCTACATAGAGGAGGGTTAGGACTGTCCAGGTTTTGATTGCGCCGTGAAGCGGTATTTTTTTGAACCAGGCCATTTTCTCGATCTGAAGGCTGCCCAGAAGAGCTACAAATATGGACAGATTTGAAGTGAAAACGCAGAGAAGAATGGTTGGCCAATCCAAATGGAGAATTTCAAGGCCTGCGGCAAGTGATAAAAGAGTTCCGAGTAATGCGTTAAAAATAGCTGCTTTCATTTCAGCTCTTATACCTGGTTTGTCGATCAAGTTCCATTGACTCTTTACGCTGGCTTCGATAACAGGGGGGAAATTGGGGAGTTACTAGCGAATGACTTTAATAGTTGATTTTAATAGTCACGTTTTCCCGGCTCTTTTTAAGGGCTTTGAAATTATTCCAATTGATAAAGTGAATCGCTTTCGAGAATCGGCCCGCCAGTGGCTCAGACCGATCTCAAATTCAATTCATGGCTCTCAAACCATGCTCCGGTATCTCCCCCAGTTTGCTAGAGATCAGTTGGATGGTCTCAGCGCAATTCTGCCCCTCCCTGGGCTAATGGTGGAGTCGACCCCGGGTGATTTGTTTTCGGCAATGGATGCAGCACAGGTGGATTACTCAGTGGTGATTGCGCAGCAACCCTGGGTGCCTAATGATTTTATTTTGGAGCTGGCGGCTGAACATCCCCGGTTGATCCCGGTGGTGAACATTCCAAAAGGAACCGCCAAACCCGGCCAAGCATTGAAGGCTTATGTCCAAAAGGGTGCTCGTGCTCTCAAGATTCATCCCTCCATGGACAATGAGGACGTGAATTCACCCCGCTATCGGGCACTTCTCAGGGCGGCCGATGATCTGGCCCTTCCGGTCATCGTTCATACTGGCTGTATCCACTCCAAGCTGCTCTACCGCAATCCTCGCCAGGGTAAAGCAGAGAACTTCGTCAAGTGGTATGAGTCGTTCCCTCAGGTTCGATTTGTCTTGGCTCACATGAATTTTCACGAACCAAATATCGCTTTGGATCTCTGCGAGGAGTTTTCAAATCTCTACGTCGATACCTCTTGGCAGCCAACCGAGGTCATTGCTGAAGCAACGCGTCGGATTGGAGCAGATCGAGTCTTGTTTGGAACCGATTGGCCGTTCGTGGGTAATAATTTGAACTTGGGCCGGTCACGAATTCAAAATGGAATCGAAACAGGGTTGTTGAACGAGGAGCAAGGAAGACTTATCCTAGGAGAGAATGCTGCAAAACTCCTTCATCTTGAATCCACTGTCGAATTCTCTCAGATCTCCCACGCCTAGTCTCGCGTCTGATCTCCCGCTAGGGGGGTGCTGACGTGGAATTTGCTAAATTGACGGCCTCTCAATTGGAATTTTTGCCTCGAGATAGGACTGTGTTTTTTTTCCCAGTGGGTCCGATGGAAGACCACGGCCCGCACCTGCCTCTCGGAATGGATCTTGAAGAGGCTGAGAGGCTCTGTTTTCTTGCGGTCCAGCACCTGGAGCAAGAGATGCCCGGCTGGAAAGGTATTGTTATGCCCAAGGCTCCCCTTGGTATCGATTCCTTTACAACTCGAATTGCGATCACCGTCCGATCTCATGTTTTGCGAGATTGGTTAGTGGATGCCTGTACGTCTCTTTCTCGCCTGGGGTTTCTACATTTTGCGTGTTTTTCAGGGAATCTTGGACCCCGTCAGCTCACTGCGATCGAAGATGCGGGCTGGATCATTCGACGAGGAACCCAGGTTTTTCGACTTCCTGGGATTCTGCATTTTGGCACTCGTCCTACCCTGATCTCTGTGAGCTCAGCTCTTGTGAAAAGCAAAGATCTGTTCCAATCACCGCTCTGGCTAGATGGTAAGGAGCATGGAGGGGAGCGGGATACTTCGGTGGCTTTGGCGCTCTTTGCAGGTAATGTAGAACCGACTTATCAGTTGTTGCCTCCGATCGATCGAAATCCGTCTTTTTTTGGGCGTCTCCGAAACCGCTGGAAGCATCAGCAAAACTCCTACTGGGGTGATCCGTCCGCTGCCACTGCAGACGCAGGGGGAAAGTACCTCATTGGAACCATCGATGATGTTTTTCCTAAAATGCGGGCAGTTTGGGAAGGGCGCAACCCCAAGTTTTTATTTAAGTCCTGGTACTCGATCGTGCCAATGAACAAGAGCTTCTTCAAGGCCTGGCTCTTGGTAGCGCTGCTTTGTATTCTTGCTATGGCTTGGTTTATGATGAGCTATTTAAGATTTGAATTTTAGTACCTTGCGCGAGCGCCTTCAAGGCCTCCCCCAATCCAAATCCCGGTTCTGTGGGCGCAATGAACCGAGGCCCTACGCTTTGAATGGAGTTCATCCAGGGGTGATTCGCATAGGCGTGCTGCGAGAGAAGTCCTGCTGGCTCTACAAGAATATTCCCTTTCTGCGCTGCTTGAGCTGCGCTCCAGGCCGCGCAAATCTGACCCAAAGGGTGATCCATTGAGCTGGTGAAAACAACACTAGCTCCGATTTTTTGAGCTAGAGCGCAAATTTGTTCAGGATTTTGAGATGCGGGTTTGATGACCAAGACGTCGACTTGGGCTTGTTCAATCTTTGGAAAGTCTCGAGGCTCGATTCGATCTAAAGCGAGTCTGACGTTCCATGTTTTGCTTAGATTTTCCCAAGCTTGGAGGTCAAAAGGAATCGGGTCTTCTAGAAAATCAATCTGATCGACGGCTTGATTGATCCCGTTTAAAAAAGCGTGCATCGTCTCTAAATTCAAATATGAATTAAAGTCGAGTCTCCACTTGAGTCCCAGAGCTTTTAGAAGCGGGTCTAAGTTTTTAATGATTTTGATTTCTTGATCAGGATTTTTACCCACTTTCGCCTTGATCAATTGAAAGTCTGCTTTTGCTGCTGCGATCACCTCAGCCTCTTCGAGGCTCTCTAATTGTGTCACAAGAAGATGGTTGGGAGGAATAGTCAGTCCTTCAAAAAGCGAAACTCCTTTTCCTCTAGCTTGAGCGTCTTGATGGGCAAAAAAAATGGATCGCTCAGTGATGGGTGTGAGGTGTCCTGTTTTTAGAGACTCAAGTTGCGCTTCCAATGGTGCATCCCCAAGTTCTGGCCAGGGAAAACAATCTGCGTATCCTAAGCCTATGTCTGGAAAATCGGCTCGCAAGAGGCATCCCTGCCTCGGCGTCGCTAGCGACCTGCTATTGGGGGCAGAGCGGGGGGTGAGCGTATAAGGGTAAATTTGAATCAGTCTGGGTAGCAAGATTTTCACCCCAAGAGGTATTCAAAGTCCGCCTGACTGAGTCGCGAATCAGAAAGAGAAAGGTCCTTATCATTTTCAGTCGAACTAAAGAGGGCATTGAATTTCGCAGATTTTCTCTCTTTGAGAATTTCGATTTTTTCCTCTACCGATTCCTTCATTAAGTAACGGTACACTTGAACGGGCTTTTGTTGGCCAATTCGGTGGGCTCGGTCGGTGGCTTGGTTTTCGACTGCTGGATTCCACCAGGGTTCGAGGTGGAAAACGTAACTGGCTTTGACCAAGTTGAGTCCTACGCCCCCAGTTTTCAGTGTCATCAGCAGGACTGAGCCTTTGGGCTCCGCCTGAAATTCTCTGAGCATCCGCTCTCGTTCGGGGCGTGAGGTGCCGCCGTGAAGCGAATAGTGAGGAATTTTATGAAGGCCGAGTTCTTTCTTAATTCGTTCAAAAGTATGGATGAACTGAGTGAAAACAAGAGCGCTCTCACCGCTTTCAGTGATCTCCTGGAGGGCCTCCAGGAGTACGCCGATCTTTGGCGGTCGCTCTGAATATTTTACGTTTGGAATTGAACCCGGGTCAGAACAAGCCTGTCGTAGGCGAAGTAAGGCAGTGAGCATGAGAAGCTGACTTCTTGCTTCTCCATCGGTGATAATGGAGCCCTTAACTTTTTCGTTCCATGAAAGAGCGATATCTCGATAAATTTTTTCCTGCTTTTGTTCAAACGGGAGTTTTACGGTGCTCTCAACTTTAGGAGGGAGTTCTTTAAGGATTTCTGACTTAGTCCTTCGCAAAACGAGAGGCTTAGCCTTGAGCTTGAGGTATTTTACTTCGGCCGGATCAAGAGAGTCGGGATTCACGAATTTTTCTCTGAAGTCGGAAAGTTCGCCTAGGCTCCCTGAGACCGCAAGATCGAGCAAGGAATAGAATTCTCCCAAATGATTTTCTAGCGGGGTCCCCGTCAGGCAGAGTTTGAATCGTGCTGAAATACTTCGTGATGCAGTGGTTCGCTTGGATGTAATATTTTTTAAGTTCTGCGCTTCGTCAAAAACTAAGATGTTCCACTTATGCTTTTCAAAGAAGTCTTGATGCTCTGTGAATAAACCATACGTACAAATGAGCGCATGTTGGGGTTCAGTGGACATCCAATCTTGGATTTCTGCCTTGGATTTACTTTGAAACGTTTTGATAGGAATTTTAGGCGTAAATCGAGCTGTTTCGCTCATCCAATTGTAAGTCAGAGAGGTGGGAACCACGATGAGTGTTGAACCCATTTTGCCCTGAGCGCGCAGGCATTCTAAAAATGCCAGGGTTTGGATCGTCTTTCCTAGGCCCATATCATCCGCTAGAATCCCGCCGAGGCCGAGCTCATAAATATCAATTAACCAACGGACTCCGGCTTTTTGATACGGCTTGAGTTCAGCTTGGAGGGAGCTCGGGGTTTGAATAGGCTCACGGGGTTGATCCAGGCTGTCATAGAATCGACAAATTTCTTCCCAGCGTTTGCCGCCCTTCACTGCGACGCCAGTGGACCTGAGAGCTAACATTTCCAGAGTCTGACTCTTGGCGACTCGTAGAAAGGTGTCTTGGGATCTGCGACGATTTGCGAGCGATTGACCGCCTTGGATCTTCGACCAGAACGCTTCCAGCCGTTTGACATTGGGAAGGTTTTTATTCTGGATGAGATAAATTTTCCCTTGAAATTCGATCACGCCTTCTCGCGAGAGGCGTTCGAGACTGTCAGTTCCAATTTCCTGTCCCTTGAAAAAGAATTTAGGATGAAGTTCGAACCAATCAATTTCTCCGGATTGACTTGGATCATCGGACTTTTCAACCAGGTTGAATTCTGGCTTAAAGTCCTGAATGTCCATTTCATTGAGTGGTAAGCCGTCGTAGGTAATTTGGATGCCCGATGGTCTCAACGGAAGGAGTGCTTGAAGCGTTTGCTGGGCATTCAGCCATGGACCGATGGGTGAGTAAACTTGAGCGTCTGTTCCAGGGTGAACGGGAGCCGTCTCCGGATCGATTGCGTAGAGTTGGAGATCTCTGAAGGGTTCCTGTCCCGTAAACGAGGGAAAAGCTCCGGTCCTGAGTTTTAAAAAACACTGGCCACGACTCCTCATCGCTAAGCTGGACAAAAGTCCTTCAAAGAGCTGAAAAATAATCCGTGTGCCCCCTTGGAGGCAGATCTCTCCTTGGGCAGTAAAAACGCTCTCTTGATCTTGATCAAGAAGCGCTGTCCAATTCGCCAAGGTTCGTTTGATGAGGTCGATTACGTTTCGAGAACAAAGTCGGTCGAGTGGGGGAGCTGGCGAAAGCTCAAAAAAACCTGCTTTTTTCTCAATTTCGAAAAGGAGTATGCCAAGTTTTTCTAATAAGTGTTCTATGAACTCGGGGCCGGATTTAATAGGTTTTCCGTCGAATGATTTTTTCCCTAGGCTGAAGCTCAAAAACTCCAACAAGATGCAATGGAAAATTCCGGAGTGTTTTAGAACTTTAAGGTCTCGGTCACGCCTCTGGCCTTTACGATCTTGAGCAAAGATTCGATGATCTTTCCCTGTGGTTGCTCCGATTCCACCCTCGAGGCCCTCTGCAAAAATTTGGGCGATGAGGGGTAGGTTCCAGACCTGAGTTTTCTGGTCGCAAAAATTGAATTCTCGAGAGAATGAAAATTTTCCGCTCTTCTCCAAATTGACTGACCCAAGAATCTGTGAATTTGAAAGTGTGGTACGAGCTGGATGAATAATCTGGGGGTAGTCCCGATTGATGAGCTGTTCGTTGATTTGTCGGACCATCTTCTGGATTTTCTGATGTCCGTGAACTTCAAAACTCATGGGGAGTGTGGGCATAGATGGCCATAGCATGGCATCTTCTCCCAGCATCTGAAACAAACCAAGTTCAAGGCACTTTCGGTAAGGATGAAAAAGGACTGATCCTCGCTCAGTATTGATCTCCAGGTTTTCAAAAATAATTCCACCCGGCTTGAACGGCGTATGCTGAAATGTGAGACGAGCTGCACCTGGGTCGGATTGTTGCGATATGCTAGAGAGGGCTTGATAGGGGCTTTGAGTTGCTTCGAGCGTCCATCGGGATTTGAGCTCGAGGAGTACGTCGAACTCTTGAATAGCGCATGCTCGACGAGGCACTTCTGCATCAGCACTCAGCGCCATCCAGAGCTCTAGTGGGTCCTCAGGGGGCCGTTTTTTTGCATTTGCTTGTGCTTCAAAAAGAATAGAAAGGAGGCATTGCTCAACAGATTTTAAGTGGCCCCAAAGGGTGACTCGAGATTCTGGGAAAAGATGAAGCCAAGGCGCCTGGAGGACTAAAGAGTGAGTTTTGGAAAGAAGTGGTAAAAGCTGAGTTGGAATTCTTAAAGAGTAAGGATGATACAGGATCTCTCGAGCTGTAATGACCACTCCGTCTGAAAAAACATACTGGATGCAGTTTTCGAGTTCCTCTGACGGCGATCGGGACCAAGGCCCCTCGTGGTGTGTGGGCGAGCTCCCGAACAGAGTGGGGACATCCTGAAATGAGATCCCCGATCTCACCAGAAATGAGCTGAGGTCATCCAAGGCTGGTCGTCTCCCGGCCGGGAGTTCATGTACAAAGGTGCTGGATAGCACCTCGTCTGACGGGCTCTCTAGGTTGAGATACCGAAGAGGTCCAGGACAAAATACGATAGAGGCCAGCCTTGGCATGGCTAGCGGGTGCTTTGGATTGATTCCCATGAGTGCGGTTGAACCCGTATTTGAAAGTTTTTCAAGAACCTCCAGTATATCGGAATTAAGTGGTAGGTTCAACGAGAATGGACGGCAGGTCCGGTTTATAGAAAGGTTCTCCCATGCGTAAGCGACTTTTATGTCCGATTCTCCCTCTTCCTGGTCAAAGGGTTCTACTTCCAGAAAACGAAGCGAACCATGCCCAGCGGGTTCTTCGTCTCAGGAGCGGCGAGGAGGTGGAAGCTCTCGATGGGAAGGGGCACCATATCGTGGGTCGACTTCAAATGAGCGACCTCGGGGTTCACCTCGAATATGTGAGTCCGATCCAGGACGATGTCGGAACAAGCGGGGGGCTAGCGGTGGTGCCTGTTGTGCTAGAAATGGCAATCCTCAAGGGTGAAGCCATGGAATGGGTAGTTGAAAAAGCCACTGAGCTGGGGGTTCGGAGTCTGACGCCCGTAGTAACTGATCACACCGTGATTCAAATTAAAAACAAAGGGCCTGAGTTTTTTCAGGAAAGATGGCAGAAAATTGCTGACCAGGCGCTTAAGCAATGTGGGCGCCTCCAAGGACTTAAGGTTGGGGTTCCTTTAGCGTTGACTGATCTCCTGAAGACTCGATTGAATTCGACCCAGAGTTGTCGAGTTTGGTGTGATGAACAAAAAGCTCAAGGAGGATCACCGAGTCTTGCAGAGTGGATTTTAAAAAATCCATTGAGCCCGACTCATGAAGTGAGGATTTTGATTGGGCCTGAGGGGGGCTGGAGTCAAAATGAACGTGCCCTTCTTGAGAAACTTTCGTCGGAGTCTGGGCAGGATGCGATCCCCTTGAGTTTGGGTCCGTTGGTTTTGCGGGCGGAGACGGCAGCCTTAGTGACGATGAGTTTAATTTCTTCTTTTATGCGTGCTCGAAGTTAAAGTTTAGTTTACTCTTTTCTAATCAATCCTAAAGGAAAGAGTATGCCGAATTCGAAGAAGCAGTCCTTGGCTTTACTTGGGTTTTTTCTGGCTTTGACTCAGTCCCCCATTTGGGCAGACGTGGGAAAAGTAGAAAAATCTTTAGACCTCTCAAAATGGGACACTCCGGTTGCAGATTCTTTGAAAAAAAATGTCGAGTTTTGGATTCAAGTCAACAGTCAGTACACAAATGAACAAGGCCTGATTCATGATTCTGATGACGTGAGTCACATCTACTCCGTTTTAAATCTCAAGAAATCCAAGAACCGAGGTTCTGATTCAATTCGGCGAGAGAAAGCTAAATGGCGACAAGTTTTGCTTTCGGTTCATCGCAAGCAGGCTACGCCCGAAAAGTTTTCTGCGGATGAAAAGCGGATTTTTGAAATGTTTAAGGACACGGACGAGCCTAATAAGTTCTTGAACGCAGCCCATCGAAAGCGTCTGCGGTTTCAGCGTGGACAAAGGGAATCTTTTTTGAGCGGTCTGGGGCAGTCCGGAAAATACCTTCATAGAATGGAGGCTACTTTTACTCAAGCTGGACTCCCGGTTGAGCTGACTCGGCTTCCATTTGTGGAGAGTAGCTTCAATTTAAAGGCCCGGTCAAAAGTAGGGGCTAGCGGGATTTTTCAGTTTATGAAATCGACCGCACGTCTCTTTTTGCGTGTGGATGATAGAGTGGACGAGCGTAACGACCCTCTTCGAGCCTCGGAAGCCGCTGCACAACTTCTTAAGTTGAATTTTCAGTCTCTTGGGAATTGGCCGCTTGCTGTGACTGCCTATAATCATGGCCGAAAAGCCCTGATGAGAGCAGTAAGGCGGGTGGGGTCAGACCGATTAGAGGATTTGATCGGAGGGTATACCGGGAGATCGTTCGGATTTGCGAGTCGCAATTTTTATCCTGAGCTGGTTGCTTTAGTCGAGCTGGAGAAAAACCCCTCAAAGTATTTTAAGCCATCCGAAATTGAGCGGGCCCCGGAACTGCTTTTTTATGAGGTTAAGCTCTCTCGGGATACCGAGCTTCCCCAGCTGATGGAGACCTTCGGTGTGAGCATTCAGGAGATGCGGGAGTTCAATCCAGGATTATCAGAGGACATTTTTCTCAAGAAAATACCCCTGCCGGCGGGTTACCGCCTGAGAATGAAAAGGATTGCAGCGGAGTCTGAAGAGGCTTTAACACGTCGGTTTTTTGAAAAATTCAATTCTTTAGTGAAATCTCCTCAAGGAGACGGCGCGCCCAGCATCAAAATGTGATAGAGGAAACAGCGAGGTAAGAATTTCATGTTTTTGGTTGGCATTGCTGGTGGTTCTGGTTCAGGTAAAACGACATTTGCTAAGAAAATTTTACAAAAGCTCGACCCGAGCTTGTCTCCTTCTGTAGCACTTCTTCACCAGGATTCTTATTATTTGCCCTCTCCTCCGAATCACCTCAAGGTCCATGGTGAGGGGAATTTCGACCATCCTATGGCATTTGATTGGGCACTCCTGAAAGAACACCTGGCTGCTCTCAAGCGCGGAGAGCGAGTGGATTCGCCGATTTACGATTTTCGTGAAAATGGCAGAACGGCTGAGGTTGAGTCTGTGGGGCCCTGCGGCGCCATTTTGATGGAGGGGATTTTCACCCTTTGGGATGCTGAGATCCGCAATCTTTTTGATTTAAAAATTTATCTAAATGTCGAAGCTGATATTCGATTCATTCGACGGCTCCATCGAGACGTGCGCGAACGCGGTAGGTCTTTGGATAATATCATTCGCCAGTACTACGATACCGTTCGCCCCATGCACCGAGAGTTCCTCGAACCTACCCGTCAGTATGCTGATATTGTGGTGGGCGAAGAAACAGACGTGGCTGCCGATGTAGTTGCTGCGCGGGTTGCTGAAATCACAATCGCTCGCAAAGTGGAGGAATCAATCCGTTGAGTGGACTAAAAATCATACCCCTGGGGGGGTTAGGTGAAATCGGGATGAACTGCATGGTCCTGGAGTACCAGGACGAAATCGTGGTCGTTGACTGCGGAATTTTGTTCTCTGATTTGGATCATTTCGGAGTCGAATTTGTCATTCCTGACTTCACGTACCTCAAGCAAAGAAAAGACAAAATTAAAGCATTCCTGATCACCCACGGTCATGAAGATCACATCGGTGCCTTGCCCTTGGCAATCAAAGCCGGGATTCATGCGCCGATCTATGCATCTGCTTTTTCCTCGCTGCTGATCCGGGAAAAGCTCAAAGAGCATGGTTTAGAAGATCGTGTTGAGATTCGGACGTTTAAGCCCGAAGAGGAATTTGGCTTTAACCAGTTTCAAATTAAATCGGTCTCGGTCAATCACAGCATTGTCGATTCAATGGCTTTTTTGATCCAGACTCCAGTGGGGAAAGTCATTCACACGGGTGATTTTAAAATTGATCCGACCCCATTTTTTGGTGAGAAAATCAATCTCGACCTGTTTTCTAAAGCGGGTGACGAAGGCGTTCTTTTGCTTATGTCCGACTCAACTAATGTTGAGCGACACGAACACAGCATGAGCGAGCAAGTCATTTATCAAAAGTTTGAACAGCTTTTCGCAGCTGCTGAAGGCTTGACGATTGTCTCGATGTTTGCCTCTAATTTAGGGCGAATGGGGCAAGTGTTTGATATCGCACGTAAGCTCGATAAGAAAATTGCTCTCGCTGGGCGAACGATGGAGCAAAATATTCGTTTGGGGCTGGAGGCCGGCTACATTAAAGGTGCCGAGCGTCAGATCATTAGCCTCGATGATTTAGACTCCTATCCAAGAGATCAGGTGATCGTTCTGTCGACCGGCAGCCAAGGAGAACACAGATCTGCGTTGACTCGCATTTCCCAGGGTGAGCACGGCCAAATTCAACTTCAGCAGGGTGATTTGGTTTTGATGAGTTCGAAGTTCATTCCAGGCAACGAAAAAGCGATTGGTAAGATGATCAATCAGCTCTTCAAACAAGGTGCTGAAGTCCTCTACGAGGCCGTGCACGATATTCACGTTTCGGGACACGCAACGCGGCCCGAATTGAAGGTCATGCTTCAGTGCGTGAGGCCTAAATTTTTTATTCCTATTCATGGGGAATACCGCCACTTGGTGCATCATGCCGCACTTGCCAAGGAATCAGGCGTTGCTCCTGAGCACGTGGTGATCGTCAATAATGGAGACGTCGTTGAACTCACTCCCGACAGTTGTCGGGTGACTGAGCACCTCGAAGAGACCCGTGTTTTGGTCGAAGGTCGAGAAGGAAATGACATTTCCAAGCTCGTTCTAAAAGATCGTCGACAAATGGGTGAGAAGGGTGTGGTTTTCTCTCTCATGGTGAGAAACGCCGAAAGCCGTCGGATTATTTCAGGCCCTGAAATTATTTCGAGAGGTTTGACCCATGAGAGCCGTGAGGGCTGGGTTGTTGAAGAGGCGAAGAAAATCGTTCAGAAGGTCATCTCTGACTACGACAAAGCCATCGGAAATCGTGGGCCAGAGATGGACCTTCAAGAAACGATTCGGATTGAGTTGCGGCGCTTTTTTAACCAAAATATTGGTAAAAAACCCGTAGTTCTCCCTATTATTCTCGATCTGTAAAAAACTACAGTTGGGAGCCTGGCTGAATGTAGTTGGGCAGCCAGTTTGTTTCAGAGGCAGTGTCTAGGACTTGGTACGGATTGCCTGATACGTTGAGTAAGTAGAGGCACGGCTGTAGGTTGTCCTTAAAAACTTTGTCAATGATTCCTTGGCCAGGGTAAAATCCTCCGCCTTCCATCCCACTCGGTGAGAGTTCAAAGGTGAAAGAGAAAATTCCCAATTCGCCGTAAGCCCAATCGGTGGTGTCGCCGGTGGAGATATAAAGGGCACTAGATTGCTGGGGTGTGTAGTGATTCCACTTCGCCATCGTTGTGGCCATTTTTTGGTAAGCCTTTAGGTCCTCCGTCTTGCTAATCCCGTCATAGCTATAGCCCCAAGGGTAGAGGATCAACTCGCTAAAAGTGTGAAATGAAAGCAGGACTTTCAGATTGATGTGACTTTTCACAAAGTCGCGAATGGCTTGGGTTTCAGGTTCAGAGAACGGTGCAGGTCCAAGGTAAGTTTCTGCTGATGAGTCGCTTTCAGCTCCTTCAGTTCCCCAGTGATACGAATAGTTTCGGTTGAGATCGACACCGAAGGTTCCATCACCATTGTTGCGGCGATTTTTTCGCCACCACTTATAACGCCCGGTAGAGACATCGAATTCAGCCCCGTCTGGGTTAACCATTGGGATAATCCAAACGTCACGATTCTCCAAAAGCTGAGAAATCGCTGTGTCGTTTCTATGTTCTGCTAGGTATTTCGCATACATGAGTGGGATTTCGACACTCACGTGTTCTCGTGCGTGGTGGTTACCCATGTAAACGATGCCTGGCTTATTGCTAATGCCCTGGCTCAGGGAGTCAGGTGAAGTATTGAAGTGAATCGCCCAAAGGTCACGTCCTTCCAAACTCTTGCCAATGGAGACTAGGGAGATCAAATCAGGGTTTTTGCTTTGGAGATCACGAATCTCGGTCAGCATCCGATTGTAGTTATGAAAGTGTGAATCATTTGATGGGAAATCAAATAGGCTTTCATGTCCACCTCGGCTGGTTTTATAATCATAATTGCCGATGATCTGAAATCCTTGGTCATGGATCTGTGTAATTTGTTTGAAGTTGGCAAATGCCCAAACACTGTCAGATCGAACCGCTTCTACGCTTGCCCCCGTTTTTGCAATGGTCGTGCGTTCTTCCTTGTTCTTGGCGCCGATTTGAATAAATCTCAATTCCGAGTCGCTTTTGACGTCGTGCGGCAACGCGTGTGCTGAATGATCCCAGATCCCGACTATCAGAGCCGAAACTGCTGCGCCCAAAGCCCAGCTTTTTCTTTTTATGCCTCTATTCATTTTAATTTCCCCCTATCGATTGAACGATGAAACACCACGTTAAGAGGTCCTGAGCCCCAAAGCAACCGGCAAGTTCTATACCTGATTAAAATGCTAAAGTTATAGCCGTGCCGGCCGATAGGTAACTTGAAGCGAGGAAAGACAAATGGCAAAGGGACACGAAGGTACGGAAAAGATCGAAAAAACTAAGGAAACTGCGGTGCCGCACGATAAAAAAGCGGAATCGGCTAAGCCACAAAAAATGGCTAAAGGGCACACCCCCATGCCGGAGGGCTGCCACTCCTGGGGCTGTAAGCATAAAGCCCATCGTTTTAATTTTTGCAGTGAACACTATGAACATTTTAAATTTGGTTTAATTAAAAAAACTGGCGAGCCAGTTTCGGATTATGAGAAAAAGTTTGGGCATTATCAAGCATACGTAGCTAAACTCAAAGCCTCAAAAGTTGCGTAGATCGAATCTACGCTGAAGCGCTGTACCCACCACCTCCTCAGGGGAGCTCCAGGCCTTAACCAAGGACTCGGGGCTCCCTTTCTTTTTGTGCTGGCGGACAGCTAGTATTCTTGGGATCTGGAGGATCTGGAAAAATTTCTCTCTTTCGTGTAGAAGAAGTGGAATGTTGACCGTATCGGAAGAGCAGTTTAAAAAAAATTCAACTACAACAGTTGTTGTTGGTATGTCAGGGGGAGTCGACTCTTCAGTCACTGCTTTGGTTCTGAAAAAGCAGGGCTACCAAGTCGTGGGCCTTTTCATGAAGAACTGGGAGGAAAAGGACGAAAATGGAGTTTGTCGGTCCTCCTTCGAATACGAAGACGTGGTTAAGGTTTGTCAAAAAATCGATATTCCTTACTATTCGGTCGAGTTTGTAAAAGAATACTGGGATCATGTTTTCACTCATTTCTTGGCAGAATATGCAGCAGGATATACGCCCAACCCCGACATTCTCTGTAACCGTGAAATTAAGTTTAATGTATTTCTCAAGAAGGCCCTGAGTTTGGGAGCTGATTATTTGGCAACCGGGCACTATGCTCAAAATCTCATCAAAGAGGGTCAAAATCACCTGGTGAAAGGCAAAGATCAGGGGAAGGATCAGTCTTATTTTCTTTACACCTTAAAGAAAGAGACGCTGGCTCAAGTGCTTTTTCCGATTGGTCAAATCGAGAAGCCCATCGTTCGAGCCATTGCCAAAGAGTATGACCTTGCAACTCATTCAAAAAAAGATAGTACGGGCATCTGCTTCATCGGCGAGAGAAATTTCAAAAAGTTTTTGAGTCAATACTTACAAGCGCAGCCTGGAGTCATCGAAACTCTGGATGGTAAAAAAGTGGGTGAGCATTCAGGTGTGGTCTACTACACCCTGGGCCAGCGCAAAGGTCTGGGCTTGGGAGGCGAGGGTGAATCCTGGTATGTCGTTGCCAAGGATTTAAAACGAAACGTCCTTTATGCAGAACGAGGAGAGAAACATCCTGCGCTTTATACGGATCATCTGATCGCCAACGAGCTCACTTGGGTCGCAGGCACTCCTCCAAGCTCATTCCCTTTTCGATGTAAGGCCAAGACACGGTATCGCCAATCCGATCAGCCTTGTACGGTGAGCTGGATTGAGGCCTCTGACGGTAGTGAACGCGTCAAGGTTGACTTTGACCTTCCGCAACGCTCAGTGACTCCTCGCCAATCCGTAGTTTTCTACGATGGCGATGTTTGCCTGGGAGGAGGAATGATTGAGGGGACCGGGCCAAGCTACTTTGAGCAAAATAGGGCCTTACCCGAAGGTGTGATCGTATAGGTTTGGGCGAACCTGGAATAGTGGCAAAAAAGAGCCAAACTCAAAAAGGATTCGAGAAGTTCTGAGTTTGGCAAAAAAAATAAATATTAGTGATTGAAGTACTGACTACTAGAACAAGTAGGCGATCCCGAATCCACCGGTTTGAAGGAATCGGAGTGTATTGCTGGTGAGAACTCCTCCGGTCCCGTTATTTGATAATTCATGAGTGTAAGATACTGGATTGACCCAGAGGTTAATCATGAGGTTGGTGCCTGCAAAGTAGCGTTCAAGAGCGACATACGCACCTGCATTCCAGGCTCCACTCACGTCCGTGCCCTTATCTTTAGATCCGGGGTGGGTACCAAATTCGCCTCCGAGTGCGAGGTAGTTGAAGCTGCCAAGATTATGACGGTATCCAGCCTTTGCAATGATGTGGGCATCCGTGGTTTTGTTATCGCCGTCGAAACCTGCGTGGCCAATTAAACTGGTTTCCCAACTTTCTGACAGGTAGGTGAAGCCGCCTTTCCACATGTCTTCGGTCAGGGCACCCATGACCCCAAAACGACCTGTTTCACGAAACGTGTCTCCAGCGCTTACGCTTTTAATTCCCACTGCGGAGAGGGCGATCACGGCCATGAATCCTGTAATCGATTTGTAGAATGGTTTAATTTTCATTATTTTCCCCTTTTTTAAAATTATTTAATAAATAACTCAAAGGGGCAAATTAATTTTAATGAGTGCTGAGATTTTAGGAGGGTGTTGAGTCTTGCGGTTTTGAAAAGTCCGCATGCGGCCCCTCTTTAGCATTGAAAGAGGGGCTGCTGCATAGTTCAGAAAATTTTTTAATATTAGAACAAGTAGGCGATCCCGAATCCACCGGTTTGCAAAAAGTGAAGTGTATTGCTGGTGAGAACTCCTCCGGTTCCGTTGTTTGATAAATTATGGGTATACGACACTGGATTGACCCAGAGGTTAATCATGAGGTTGGTGCCTGCAAAATAGCGTTCAAGAGCGACATACGCACCTGCATTCCAGGCTCCACTCACGTCTGCGCCAGCATCTTTAGATCCGGGGTGTGTACCAAATTCTGCTCCGAGTGCGAGGTAGTTGAAGCTGCCAAGATTATGACGGTATCCAGCTTTTGCGATCAAGTGGACGTCTGTGGTTTCATTGGTGCTGTCGATGCCAGCATGGCCAATTAAGCTAGTTTCCCAGCTTTCTGACAGGTAGGTGAAGCCGCCTTTCCACATGTCTTCGGTCAGGGCGCCAATCACACCAAAACGACCTGTTTCACGAAATGCGTCTTCAGCGCTTGCGCTTTTAATCCCTACAAGTGAGAGAGTAAGTCCGAGTAGAAAACCAGTAAATACTTTGAAAATAGATTGAGTTTTCATTATTTTCCCCTTTTTCAAAGTATTCAATAAATAATTAAAATGGACAATGATTTTTAGCCCATCCTCCCGCCAGCCTTGCGAATGGCTTCGAGTTGGAGTTCTCGGAGTTGGGCGGTTGCGTTAAATGCAGCCTCTGCCATTTGGTCCATTTCAGCTTTGCTGAAGGTTTGTCTTTCGGCGGTGCCTTGGACTTCGACAAACTGTTCTTGGCCTTTGACGACAAAATTCATATCCACGTCTGCAGTGGAGTCTTCGTCATAGTCTAAATCGACGAGAACTTGGCCGGCTTTGATTCCGATACTTACGGCGGACACGGTATCGAGCCAGGCAGAGGCGGGAATCTTACCTTCTTTCATCAGTTTTTCGAGGGCGAGAGAAAGTGCGACGCACCCTCCCGTAATCGAGGCTGTGCGAGTGCCTCCATCGGCTTGGAGGACGTCGCAGTCAACAGTAATGGATCGCTCACCAATTTTACTTAGGTCGATCATAGAGCGCAGAGCGCGGCCAATGAGGCGCTGAATTTCCTGGGTTCTGCCCGAGACTTTTTCGCGGTCGCGTTTGGATCGGGTGTGGGTCGCGCGCGGGAGCATGGAGTACTCAGCCGTGATCCAGCCTTTGCCTTGACCCTTGAGCCATCCCGGAACAGATTCGTCCACCGAAGCGGTGCAAAGAACGTGGGTGTGGCCTGCGCGGATCAGGACGGAGCCCTCGGCGTAACGATTGACTTGGGTTTCCAAGATGATCGGTCTCAATTCTAAAACGCCTCGACCAGCAGGGTTTCTCTGACTCATTCCATTTGCCTCCGATTTATTGTATGACTTCGGTCATGTATCACACTCTTTCAAGCTTGTGGATTGAACTCTTGCGCAAAGGCCTTGCTGAGGATGGTCACCCTTGGGACTGGACAACTCTTGGGATCGTTCACGGTTCAATTCAAGCTCATGTTTTGGCGAAGTCGGACGGGGTTTGGGCGGCGGAGACCCTGACTCAAAGTCTGGATGCAGTTTTCCCCAGCGTACAGGCGCAATCCTTGATGAAAGATGGAGTTCGATTCAAAAAAGGGGACGTTCTGGTGCAGTTGAAAGGCTCTACGGACTCGCTCCTCGCTTTAGAGCGCCCGTTCTTGAATCTTGCGGCTTATGTCAGTGGCATTGCGACCGCAACCGAACAAATGGTGGAAGCAGTAAAGAAAGCGTGCCCCGCGAGGACCCCACGAGTCACTTTGACTCGTAAAACTTTGCCAGGTTACAGGGATTTAGCCATTCACGGTGTGCGTTGTGGAGGCGGTCATCCGCATCGCGTGAGTTTATCGGGTGGAGTGCTGATTAAGGAAAATCATATTGCCGCAGCGGGTGGAATTGCCAATGCGGTTGCCGCTGCTCGAGGAGTTGCACCCCATGGTCTTAAAGTCGAGATTGAGGTGCGGAATCAGTCTGAATTAGAGCAAGCACTTGCGGCTTCCGCTGAAGTCATCATGCTTGATAATTTTTCTCCAAACCAAGTCAGAGATACTGTGAAGTTTGTTTCTACTTATCCTCAAAGGCCCCTGCTCGAGGTTTCAGGTGGACTGAGTTTGAAATCGATCAGTGAATACGCGATCGCGGGTGTGGATATTCTCTCCGTAGGTTCGTTGACTCATTCGGTCCAGTGTGTTGATCTCTCTTTCTTAGTAGACGAATAGGACTTTGATAATGATGAATTTTGCCAATCAAGTCATCGAACGATGCCAATCCACTAACGATCTTGCTCGAGAACTTGCCGAAAAGGGCTACCCTCATGGGACTTGGATTTCTTCGAGGATTCAAGAATCTGGACGGGGTAGACTGGGTCGAAAATGGTCCTCGATCGAGGGAAATCTATTTTTGTCTTATCTGGCGCGGATTGAGCCCAAGGCGCTTTGGAGTTGGATTCCTTTGACGACAGCTGTGGCAATAGCTCAGTGCCTGAGTCGACTCTTTCCTGACTTGGGAATCCGAGTCAAATGGCCGAATGATCTTTGGATTGTTCAGCCTGGGGTCGAAGGGAAATTGGGTGGGATACTCTGTGAAGGCGCCAGTTCTACTCACTCATTCGTTGTTGTGGGGATTGGTCTGAACTGCCGCGCAGCACCCGATCCTCAAGAAGTAGGGCAGCCTGTGATTGATTTGGCTTCGAGTGTGGGGATTCGAGAGCTTTCTGCTGATGATATCCGCGCACCCTTGATTGAGAGTTTAAATCAATGCTTTGAGCGCTTAAAAGTTGAGGGGACCAACTGGATTGCACGAGACTATGAGAAGATGAGTTTGTTCTCACCTGGAACCAGTGTTTGCTGGGGAGACCCTGCTCATGAGGCAAAAGTGATCGGGCTTGGACCTTCGGCAGAACTCAGGGTGCAATACGCATCAGGGGACGTTCGACATTTGTTTTCCGAAGAGGTTCGCGTACGCCCCTCTGGACTCAACTGGGATGTTGGTCGGTCTCAGTTAAAAGCCGGTGGATCTCGTCTTTAATTATTTTTTCAGCAATAGACGGTAAGATCGTTTTTGCCATTTTTTCTAAAGTAGCCTGAACTTGCTCACGGACCAGTTTTTCTACTTCTTCGCTGCTGAACAAGGGTTGGGGCGGACTCTGAGGTTTGTCACCGACCTTGATGGTGCCTGGAAATGCCTCAGCTCCCGCAGGGGGGGGTGGGATTTTTAGATCTGTTTTAGTTCGCTGGAATGCCGGAGGGGTATTCGGCTGAGAAATCTCAAAATCCGAATACGAATTTGAATCTTGATCTGTCATGGCCATTTGCGGCGGAAGATCAAAGTTGGGCAGTTCAATCGAAGGAGGTGCGACAGACTCTTCCGCGGTCAGGGACGGGAGCCCTTCATCGATACTCCAGTCAAACTCAGGAGGACTCAGATCCTCGGGGGCGCGGCCGGATAGAGTAATTTCAGCCAGTTGCTTGATGTCTGAATCTGAGGACGGCAGAGGAGGAAGTGTCGTTCGAGTTGGATCGCTGGGGTTTGAATTCGACTCCCAAAGTTCTAAGACGTTCTCAATGGGGACTGACGGAAGGGGCGGGAGTTCCTCGGGCTCAATAGGAGCGGTGAGGGGATCCGAATGAGACTCATGGATTTCAAATCCATCATAGTTCTCGTCACCTTCAAAGGGAAGTGGTGGAAGTGGGGGGAGTTCTCTTGATTTTGACTGAGTCGATGTGGCTGAGATGCGGATTGCATCCGACAGCGTCTGCCGCAACTGGGCAGGATCGAAAGGTTTCGTTAAGCGAGCGTGAAAACGGACCTCTTCAATTTGTTTCTCATCGATTCGCTCAAAAGCGCTCGACATGAGGATGAACTTGATTTCATCACCCTCCCCGTGGAGATTGATCTCTCGTTTGACTTCAAACGCAGACTTTCCAGGAAGCGAGACATCGATTAAAATGACATTAGGTCTGAAAGTCGCGATTTGCTGCAGGGCGTGATTTCCATCAGAAACTGCGTGAATGTCATAGCCTTCATTAGTTAATGCAAGTCGAATCACTTTTTGAATGGTGAGGCTATCGTCTGCAACAAGAAGCTTTTTACCAGCCATAGATTCTACAAGTGTGTCATTGACTCATAAACCTGTAAAGGCAGTTTAGTTGAGATTTCGCGATTCACTCCCTGTTGTGTCCTTTTATCATGATAGGAGCCTTTTCTTTCCTTTGAGAAATCAGTATAATGAAAATAGCTCAGGGGCCGGCGATTATACATTTGGACCCTACAGTCAATAACCCAGGGGGCTGTCCCTGTTCAGCGGTGTGCATGCCTGGTTTTACCAGGAAGCCTAAAACTGACATACGGCGCCCACATTAACTTACTGGGTTCCAATTGACTTCGTCGGACTCTGAGCATTTTTCATCAATCGGGGGAAGAAAATGGGGCGCTTCCAAGAAGATCTGAATTCGCAAAATCAATGGCTTCACGAGCTTGCAAGAGCCGAAGTTCATCCTGAAGCTGAGCGCCTCTTAGAGCTAGGGAGTAGCTACGACCCACAGCAGCTAGTCGAAGAGAGCGCTGTTGAATTTCTTTCTGAGGTGCGGCAAGTTTTTTCAGAATTCGCTCGAGTCTTTAACGCCTACTCGGAGGCGGGATCCAAGTTTCAAGAAGTTAAGATTTATGGAGTTGCCCAGTCGGCCTCGGATTTTATGTTGTATCGCAATCAACTAAAACTCATTGTTTCAAACCCGTCCCAAGGCTTAATTCAAATTTCATTTTCGCAGCATCAGCGAGGTGTTTTGGCAGTTGACGGTCAGAATCATGGAAACGATGATGCGGTGCGATTGAGTTCTGCCTCATCTGCTCAAGAGATTTTGGCTCAAATTGGTCCATTTCGAGATGTTTACTGGACCTACCAAGGTGAAAAAGTCGAGCCTGCACAGTTAGCGAAGTTTCACTTTGTTGAGTTCATTCGGCTTAGCCGGGATAAGAAACGCCTAAGACGAGGGAATCAAGTTTTGATTGACCAAATCAAAGCTCTCCTCGAGCAAAAGGGGCTTGATCTTTAAGAGATCTACGGCAGCTGTCGAATTGAGAGAGTAGTCTAGAGTAAGATTTCGATCGTAGAGATTCGCTCGCTCAGATTTTTTCATCACAACTAATGTGGGATCTAGCTTAAAGCGAATTGCAAATTGCCGTGCGAACTCAAAGAGTGAGACCTTGGTAATTCCTCCGTAGTGAAGAACCTTGTTTCTGACTCGGAGATCAATTATACGGTGAATCATTTCAGTGAGGCCGTCAACCGAACCATAAGAATGGAGGACGTCTGCACTCGCCTCGAACCGTTGGCCAGTAGAAAGTTTCATTCTCAGGTCATCGAAAAAAGTCTTGCTCACGCCATTGCCTCGACCAAAGAGAGGGCTCGAGCGAATGATGACGGAGTTGAGGAACTTACTCTTTACGGAGTTCTCCCCTTCAATCTTGATTCTGCCCATAATAGAATTGGGCATAAAGATGTCAGTTTCCTTGTAGTTGCCCTTGGTTCCGTCAAATACATAGGGATTTGACACATAGATGAACCTGGGCTGGATTGGCTCCGATGGGTTTAATAGATTACCTGGACCTACCGAATGGATGTGTTCGGCAATTCTTGGCTTTCTATCGACCCAGTTCAGTGAATTACTCCCCATCAAATAAACAATCGTATCAGGCTGAGCGATGTGAAGAATTCGCTTGATCCAGAGCTTGTTGTCGATATTGAGCGGAACGAAGGTCACACCTGGTATTGAGTATCGATGCGAATTGTATGTCGCAAAGACTTTGTACTTCTTGCTCAATCTTGCAGCTAAATGCGATCCAACAAATCCACTACCCCCAAGGATCAATATCGACTTTGTGCTCATAGCTAGGAGTGTAACTGACCTCGTCGATTCCTGGGAGGGACTCCTGCGAATTTTTTGGACAATGCCAATCCATTCGCAAGGAGTCCTAAGGGATCAAACAGGGTTACGTTCTAGCTAGTTCAGCCAAATCTCTAGCCTTGGAGGAGCTTGAGAGCTGATGAGGCCATACTGTTAGTCTGGCCTAAAACCGAGATTCCAGCCTGCATGAGGATGTTGTTTTTAGTCATCTCTGAGACTTCCTCAGCCATGTCCGTATCTCTAATTCGGCTATTAGCGGCCGAGAGATTTTCATCATTGATGGCCTCGTTATTAATAGTCGACTGGAGTCGATTCTGCAGAGCACCGAGATCTGCTCGAATACTACTGACTCGATTCAGAGCTTCGTCCAGGGCAGATAACGTGAGTTGAGCGCCCTGTTTAGTGGCTACAGATTCTCCGCCGAGCCGGAGAGTATCCAGCGAGGCGTCGGATTTTTCGCCGTTATAGACGATTCGGTCTAGAATCGGATTATTATGCGTACCTACTTGAATTTCAAATACACCAGCCTTACCGTTGAGGAGCGGAGTGCCATTGAATTCGGTGACATTAGCGATACGATCAATTTCTTGTTTTAATGATTGGAACTCGCGATCCGTAAATCCACGTTCAACATCGCCGAGCGTATCAGATGCTGCTTGGATCGCTAATTCTCTAAGTCTTACTAAAATATTTCCAATTTCATTTAGTCCGCCTTCTGAAACTTGAATCAAGGAGACCCCGTCTTGAGCATTTCTCTTGCCCTGTCTGAGACCTCGGATCTGCGCTTTCAGATTCTCTGAAATCGCAAGACCTGCAGCATCATCACCTGCATGATTGATTCGACTACCGCTCGAGAGTCTTTCGAGGGTTCGATCTAAGTTTCCCTTAGTAATTGACAATTGTCTTTGCCCATTGAGAGCAGCAGTGTTTGTTGCTATACGTAAACCCATAACTAGCCTCCATTCATACTTAAAATCCTCCGTGAAATCTCACCACTTTCCTTAGGGTGAGTGGCATCCTTGCCAGTTTTGTTTGTCCATGAGTAAGCTTCCAACTGAGTTGGTCGACCTACTCTCCCATTTCTCCTCTAGGATCATCCGATCTGTTAAGGAAAAACCTTTATTAACTTTTTACTTCTGACCTAGGATCGGGTTTCCGTACTCCGACCCTAGGTCACGCTATTTTAAATTCCAACCTTCGCTACTTCTCAACCTAGAGGACTTGCCTATCCATTTAACAGTTTCAAAACATGAGAGTTCGCACTGTTTGCCTGAGATAACACTGAGATACCCGACTGCATTAAGATGTTCTGTTTAGTCATTTCGGAGACTTCTTCAGCCATGTCCGTATCTCTGATTCGACTATTAGCGGCCGAGAGATTTTCATCAGTGATCGACAGATTGTTGATCGTTGATTGAAGTCTATTCTGCATCGCTCCCAAGTCCGATCTAATGCTGTTGACTCGGACTAGGGCGTCATCAATCACCGAGAGTGAGAGTTGAGCGCCTTGTTTAGTGGCAACTGCTTCCCCGCCCAGTTTTAAAGCATCAAGGGATGCATCGGCTCGTTCGCCGTTGTAGACCACTCGATCGAGAATCGGATTGTTGTGTGTGCCCACTTGGATCTCAAAGACCCCGGCTCTTCCATTCAAAAGCGGAGTGCCGTTGAACATCGTCACATTCGCAATTCGATCCATTTCTTGCTTCAGAGACTGGAACTCTCGATCTGCAAACTGGCGTTCCGTGTCTCCGATCGTGTCAGAGGCTCCCTGGATCGCCAACTCACGCAGACGGATCAGCATATTCGAAATTTCGTTTAATCCTCCTTCAGAAACCTGAATCAGAGAGACTCCGTCTTGAGCATTTCGCTTAGACTGTCTCATTCCTCGGATTTGCGCCCTCAGGTTTTCTGAGATCGCTAATCCTGCGGCATCATCACCCGCATGATTAATTCTGCTTCCGCTCGCGAGTCTCTCGAGAGTTTTATCTAGGTTTTGCTTGGTGTTGAACATTTGTCGTTGTGCATTAAGCGCCGTTACATTTGTACTAATTCTTAAACCCATATTAGCCTCCGTTCATATCTGCATCCTCCATAAAGCTCGCCACTTTCCTTAGTGGCGACGAGCATCCATGCTCAAGTTTTTTAAAACAAACATCACCCAATCCGTGGGCACGGCCTGCGACAAAACCATTTGTCGCAATAAAATTTAAAACCTTCCAAACCTCAAGGACCACTTCTGATTCAATCCTCACAAGGGTTTGCTCATCTCAGTTCATCCGTCTTGGTGAGACTGAGATGAGCTCCACCTTATCCAGGAAACAAGCTCAGGCAACCGGCCTTTCGCTTTGGGTCAAAACTTTTTTACTCCTCAATTTAGGTCAACCTGGGTTCATTCATCCTGAACCTCCCTGACCTAAAAGAGCGAGAGCCGTCTTATTGGCTGAATTTGCCTGTGTAAGGACTGATACTCCCGCCTGCATTAAAATTTGATTTTTCGTTAGCGAGCTTACTTCTTCAGCCATGTCAGTGTCCCTGATTCTGCTTTCTGCTGCTGAGAAGTTTTCTTTGCTCGTCATAAGATTGGTAATAATTGATTGAAGTCGATTCTGCATTGCGCCAAATTGAGCTCTGATTGCAGTGACTGAGTTGAGTGCCGAGTCGATAGATCCTAGACTGTTCTGGGCGCTTAGCTTGTCCCCAACGCTGGCTAAATTAATTCCCAAAGATGTGATGTTGACGTCTGATCCGTTATCTTGAAACAGGCGGATTCGGTCCGTCGTTGGATTGTTGCGATCGCCGACCTGGATGTCAAATGATAGTTCAGTTCCACTTAAAAGCGGGACATGATTGAACTCAGTGCTATTGGAGATTCGATCGACTTCTTCTAGTAACTGGTTAAACTCAATATTGAGGAACTTGCGCTCGCTTGGTCCGACCGTGTCAGAGGCCGCTTGAACTCCGAGTTCTCGCATACGGATGAGGATATTTGAGATTTCACCGAGTGCACCTTCAGCGATCTGAACAACGGATACTCCGTCCTGGGCGTTTCTCTGTGCCTGGTTGACTCCGCGAATTTGAGCTCTTAGGATTTCTGATACAGCGAGACCGGCTGCGTCATCGCCGGCGTGATTGATTTTGAGGCCAGAACTTAGCCTCTCAAGGTTGCGGTCCAGTCCCCCTCGGGTGTTGCCGAGATTTTTCTGGGCAACTAAGGCAGGTACGTTTGTATTGATCCGCAGTCCCATAAACCCTTCCTCCATGAAGGTCCTTGAGCCTATCCTAGGCTCAGGGGTAAGCAGGTGTCGCCCGTCATCTTGACTGGCCTCGATTACTGCTTCCAAGTAACTCATCGGTGCTTGCCGGAAAACATTTAGAAAAAATTACGGGGCAAGTTAAATAAGAAAATGTTCAAGAGCTAGGCATTTTATACCGAACTATTTGCTGTGAAAACCATAATAGGAGTTTCAGAAAAAATAGAGACAGACCTCAAACGGTTCATTCTCTTATGTGGGCGATCTGGATTGCTAGCGCTCATCTGCGCGGGATGCGCTTCTGTAAAAAGTTCGATCGTAAATGTCGAGTTAGATCAGGATTCTGGCGTCCGGTTTGGAGATTCTAATCCAGTCCAGAAGAGAAAAGGCGATTCTTTTGAGGTTTCTCAAACTCCAGTATTTGTTGATGCCCCTGGCAAGGTTGGCGTGCTTGTGATTCCGATCCGGGGTCAACCGCAAAAGGTTAAGTTGGCACTTAAATCGCTGGAGGTCGTCCCTGGCGCTGTCTCCGAATCTGAGATTGCAAGTTCAATGAATTTGCTCCTGGTGAGAGCCAATGAGTTTCAATCCTGGCTCGCTGAAAAGAAGACAAAAGAGGCGCTGACTCTAGTGGACGAGTTGATTCAGAAATATCCACGAATTGTTCAACTTAAGTTTATGAAGGCGAGCTGCCTTGTTTTGATGGATGAGCGTGAAAAGGCTCGAGTCCTCCTGGGTCTAGCCTTGAAAGACGAGCCGGACAATCAAGCCGGAAAAGAGCTCCTAAGGTTCCTAACGCCTGGCTCATCCGAAAAGAAGGGAAACGAGTAGACCTATGATGACGTTTCCAATTGGCATGATCGCTTTTGTTTTGATTCTAGTATTTTCCATGCGTGGAATGGGCTTAAGTATTTTTATGAACACCCATGCCATTGTTCTGGTAGTTTTCGGCACTTTGGCGATTCTCGCGCTCTGTACTCCCTGGAGTAATCTCAAGCTCTTGGGAGAGGCGTTGCGTGGAATTTTTCGAAGTGAACTCAATCTAGAGCAGGTTCGACAGGATCTCTTTGCACTTTCCAGGAATAAGAACGCGAAAGTCTCCTCTCCAAGTCCTCTCATTGTCTACGCTCAGGACCTCTGGCAGAAGGGTGTGGATCATGATGTTTTTGTTCGATTAGTTACCAATTTTATGAACGAGATCCATTCCACATCGGACACTCCTGCTGTAGTGCTCAGAAATGCGGCTAAGTACCCACCCAGTTTGGGAATGTTAGGGACTGTAATTGGTATGATTTCTCTCTTCTCTGGTCTGGGCTCTGAGAATCGAAGTTCAATTGGACCCTTACTTGCTCTCGCTATGACTGCTACCTTCTATGGGTTGATTGTCAGTAATGCGATGATTATGCCTCTAGCGGATCGCCTTCAGCTTCGGGGGAGTTCATTTGCTCAAAATCATACAAAAATTTTAAAAATTATTTTACTCATCCACCAGGGCGAGGCTCAGAAAATTATCGAGGATGAACTCAATGGCGTTCGATTCTAAAAAAATAGACTCGTCGAATTTGATCATCAGGCCTTACCGAAAACGGGGGGAAGACGATTCCTTACAGTTTCTCTGGGCGGTTTCCTATAGTGACTTGCTCATGGTTCTCCTCAGTTTTTTTATCGTATTTTTTGATCCCAATAAGGAAGAGAGCAAGTCAAGGCTCACAGTCGTTTCTCAGTCTTTAGAGAAGCTCAAAGGTGTGGCAGCTGCAAAGTCTTCAGTTCCGGTTTCGTCTCCTTCGACGGTAGTTTTCAATGGATTAAAGGAAGTTAGGCTTGCCTTGGATTCCTCAAAAGTTAGCTATCATTCAGTTGGAAATAGCTCCGATTCCATTACGATCGACTTTCCTGATGGGTTTTATGGTCCTGGAAAGTATGAGGTGACCAGAGGCATACGTGAAAAATTGGCTGAGGTCTTGATCGCTATTCAGTCATCTAAGAGTTCGGTTAGATTAGTTTTTGTGGGTCACACGGATTCCAAGCCACTTAACGTTCTCTTGCATAAAAATGTTCTAAATTCGAATCAAGATTTGTCTGGAATTCGAGCTTCCCGTGCACTTAATTTTGCTCGCGAGATGGGATTTGCTGCAAATCAGTTGACCACTGAGGGAGCCGGATCCGAGGTAAGAAATACGCGATCACTTTCGATCCGAATTACTGGGGGAGAAAAGCCATGAGAAGGTCGTTATTGAGTTGCTTTACTCCGATTTTGATGGTGTGGCTGAGTCTCTCAGTGGCGTTTGGTTCCGAGCAGGAATCCATGCTGCAAATGCAGCATCAGGTAGAGCAAAGGGTGCTTTCATTAGTGAAGCCTTATGATCCATCTGCATTGGTTTTTGCAAGGATCTATCTCAAGACTGAAAGTAAAGTACTACCAGGCACGCCATTTTTTGCGAAGGATTTGACCGTCCAAGGCGAGATGGGGCTTTCAAGTATTTCAAGAGCTCTTGTGATCATTATGAGTCAGAAGAAGCCCTTCTCTCAGGCTGTTCTTGACACAGCAAAGGGAGTCCTTGAAGCTGAGAAGATTCCGGTGGTTTTCCAGGTCGATGAACTACCTGTTGAACTACGGGCTGCGGAAAAGACAGAGTTGAAAGAAGGTCGAGAAAATACCCAGATTTGGAGAGAAGGAGTCGATCAACTCCGATATGTCTATAGAGTGCTCCTGGGGTTGACCGTGCTTGGTCTGATTGCAGCGATCATTGCTGATTTGACCAGAAGAAATAACAGTGCTCTTCTTAAGCTCCTCGAGGATGGGATTAGTAAGATGACTTCTGTCGAGGGCAATAGTGTGACCCGTGAACCGACTTCAGTCCAGGCTGCTCCGGCCTCCACTCGAGAGGATCTGGGTCGAGAGTCCAGGGGAGATGAGTGGGCTCAGTATCCCGAAGAAACATTGGAAGCCTGCTTAGCAGATTGCTATTGGTGCTCCCGTGATTCCTATGCCCACTTTGTCTGGAAACAGTTGACTGCTCAAAAGAAAAAACAATTGATTGCGCGGATTCCATTTCTAACCGATTACGTAAATCATTTCTCACTCCTGAATCAGTCCAACGAGGGATGGATAGACGACATTGCCTACCTTGATCCGATACGGACACATCAACTGAGTAATGAAGATCTGGCCCAGGCATTGAAAAAACAGCCTTCACTTTACGGGATGCTTTCGAGAATGCGGCAGGCGGCACTACCGCTGGAGGTTCACGAGAGGATTATGCTCTCGCGTCTACCTGCCAAAGAGTCTGCAGATGAAAAGATGTCACTGGGCGTTTCGCCCGCTTCTATCTTGAGGCCTCTTCGTAAACGTTTGCAGCTCGAAATTCGCTCTGATGAGCAGGAGCGTTCACTCCTTTCTTTTAGTCCGTTTAGTTTGGAGCTCGCCGAGGATGTGCCGAGTTTAGGTTGGCTACTTCAAGTTCCCGAAGAGGCTCGCTCTCAGATTCTTGAGCGATTTTCTGCTCGGGATCTCGCCTCTGCGTGGGTTGCACCTGCTGAGATTCTAAGTCAGATTGAAAAGTTTGTTCCTGAAAAGAAAATGGAGGTGGTTCGCTCCTACGTGAGTTCACGTCCCGGAAGTCGAAGTGCACCAGCCTATTTAGATATTCATAGAAGTGTGGTCGAGATCCTAAAAAATACGCAGAAATCAGAGCAATCTCAGCTCGCCGGGGGGCTCAAGCGTGTGCAAGCTGCGTGACACTCGTTTCAGCAGAACTGCTGGGCTTGTAATGATGTCCATCGTGCTTGTTTGGGCAAGTGCATCGGACTGTCCTGCAGATCAAGCAAGCTCGGTAGTTCAGGAGTCCGTAGAAGCACACCCTCTTGGGGTAGGGCTCTCGATCTCCGGAATGTCGCTTGCAAGGAACTCGATATCTTTGATTGGTTTGGAGTTTGGAGCTGGCCTAGAGTACTTCTTTCATCCTAAGTGGTCTGTTGGGGTAGGATATCATCAGTCTTTTAATTCGTTGAGTTTCTCAGCGGTCTACTCGGCTTTTCAAGTCGGGCTCACTTACGCGGTGACTGGTACTATGTCCCAGGAAACTCGAAAAATCAGGCTTGGAGATACAGAGGTCTATCAAGAGCGATCGAGTAGTCTGGGTGGTCTGAGGGCGATGGCTATTTTCTCTCAGTACTTTTTTAATGGAACCAGTGGAATATACCCATACTCGGGACTTGGATTGGCCCTACTTTATGAACTTGATTGGCTCAGGCCTGTTTCCTTCCGGGTTGGCGTGAGAGGAGATCTCACGCAGAACGGAGTAAGCTCACTGCAGATTATTCAAGGTGTTGCCCAGGCAGTTTTTCCTCTGTAGATTTCGGCGTAGAGTGAGCTCATAGTGGCACCTCAGGGCCTTTTAGATTGGATCTCCGACAAATAAAAAAAGCGGAACTACGATCTCAAAGCTGAGTTCGTAGTTCCGCCAAATCGCTTAAGGTTCAAAATTTTTACGGTAATTTAGGCGGCTTCAAGCATGTCTTCTGCATGCCAAAGATCATAGAGTGTCTTCCCGGTCTCGGTGCGGAGCCATTTACTAGCATGGTCTGGTGGGTCCTGGCCAAGGCAACGTTGAGCAAATGCATGGACGGTCATCGTCTCCTTCTCTGCGATTACTTTGAATTCGCCGTTCGGTTGCTTGCTGATTTTGCAAAACTTTTTCGGCTCGCTCACGAAAAAAAGAGTTTGGCCATCTTTTACATAGCCGTGATGGACTAAATAGGTCAGATCAAATTTATTTTTCTTTTTGGACATGTGTGATTCCTCCTGTGGTCACTTATCGGTAGTACCTCGAAATTATTGAATGGACAGTCGAGGGTAGTTGGTAATTTTTACCGATCGAAGAACGTCGATTTGTAGAGTAAGATCGAAGTACGCTCGGGAGGGGGCCACGGATTGAACTTGGAGTTTTCTGCTCTTTTAGATCTTTGCTTTAATTTGCCCAGGGGGCATCACTTTTTGGACGATTTTCCCGTTTGGGATCCGCGTCTTGCGGTTCCGGGGGTGATGCGATTTGAGATTCACGATTCAAGTCAGCTCGTCGCCTCCTGCGGGATTAGAACCGCGAATCTAGCGGTCGGCGAACAATTGATGCCTATTGCGATTCTTGGAGGGGTTTGCAGCCACCCTCAGGTGAGAGAGCAGGGACTTGCCTCCCAGGTCATTTCGAAAGCTTTAGATTGGGCAAGGAAACAGGGCGCAGTCGCAGTTTTTCTTTGGGGTGCTGAGACGGGGCTTTATCAGCGTCAGGGGTTTAGTCCATTTGGCAATCAAGTTCGCCTGCCCCTATCTCATGTACTGATTGCTCTTGGGTCCACTTCTCTCACCTATGATCCGACAATCATAGGAAAGGGCCTTGATCACGAACTTTACACCGTTGTGAGTGGCCGCGCCGATGGGCTCAGTTTGCGGTCTGAGGACTGGCTCTGGTACTCTAGACATAAACATGTGAAGTGGTACTACTCTAAACGTGAAGGGCGTCCAACCGCCTATGCTGCTATTGGGCGAGGGATTGATTTAGTCGGACACGTTCATGAATGGGGAGGAAATTCGGAGGATCTGAAAACCGTTTTTCGTGCAATTCTAGCGGATTTCCCGGAGGCGATTTGGTTGGGGCATCCCAATCGACTTCCTCAAGGCGTCGAGCGGAGTCAGACGATTCAAGAGTCACTTTGTATGATCAAGGTCTTCAATCAGCGTCAATTCATTGACCCTAATCAGGTTTGGCTCTGGGGCTTGGATGCTGCTTAATTTAATGGACCCGAGATTGAAACCCGATGCAATTCCTGGCAGAGTGAAAGAACTGTGAAACAATACACAAGCTCTACGTTTAAAACCATAGCCGCCATTCTGATGGGGTTTCCACTTCTCTATATCATCTTGGTTGCGACATCGTTCAATATTCCTATTTCAGGCTGCGCTCGGCTTTTACTTTCACCCATGTATTACCTAGTTACCGGTGTCGCTGTACTTACCGGCTACGGGTTTTGGGAGATGCAGCGATGGTCTTGGTATGTGTTTTGGGCTGCTCAAGGGCTGATTGCTTACGGTAATGCGATCATTGCCTCGGAATATGCAGAAAGTCATCATCGACTTTTTATTTTTATTGTTTCTCTCGTGATGCAGGGTGTTCTAGGACTTCGTGTGGGTCGAGAGATTCTAGTGCCCTACTTTTTCCCGAGAATTCGCTGGTGGGAGAATAATCCACGGTACAAGCTTTCAGTCCCTGTTTCTGTCCGGAGACAAAGTGGTGAGAGCACTTCAGCAGAGGTTTTAGATCTGTCTGTAGTTGGGTGTTTTTTAAAGTCGCGAGTGATCTCAACGGTGGGTGAGAAGATTAATTTGGAGTTTCAAATGTACGGGCAGACGATTCAAGTTTCGGGCACCGTCGTTTGGGATGCAATGAGCACGGTCACTCACCCTAAGGGGATTGGCGTCATTTTTGACCAGACGTCGAGAGATCAGCGGAAACTACTTCGAGCGGTCTACGCTCGAATGAACCGGATTGCTTCGATTTATCGAAAATACCGATACTGGATGGAACCCATTGAATTTGAAAAAATTCTCAGTGAACTCGAGTCCGCGCCTTTAGAGCGAGCTAAGCTATCCGTTTTGGTCAGGTCAAAAAGTGGAGATCCGGAAATCTCAAAACGAGTAGGTCGGGGCTCCCAATGATGACCGAAGATGAAGGGTGGATTGCCTCTGCGCTCGCCCAGGCAAAACTTGCTGCTAATCAAGACGAAGTTCCCGTAGGAGCGATCGTGATTCATGAAGGTCAGATTGTGGGAATGGGCTATAATCAGCGCGAGCAACTGAATAATCCTGTTGCTCATGCTGAGATTTTTGCCATCCAAGATGCTGCACGGCATTTGGGAAGCTGGCGTTTGCTGGATTGTGTCTTATACTGCACGCTGGAGCCTTGTCCGATGTGCCTAGCTGCTTGTCAGCAGGCCCGAGTTAAAGAGGTGGTCTACGGCGCTTTAGATGCAAAGGGCGGAGCCCTGAGTCTTGGATATCGTCTGAACGAAGATTTAAGGACGAATCATCGATTCATTGCTCGATACCTCGAGACTCCAGCCTGCAGTCAAATCCTGAAAGAATTTTTTGGAAAAAAAAGGTCTTCTAAGTGAGATTCATTTCTCTCGGATGCGAGTCATGATAAAGCGGAGTCACTATGTCTATGAAAATTCAATTTGCAACTTTGTCATTGGGTGCCTCAGTCGATCAACAGACAGGGAATCTTTCCGTCTTTGATATTCTCGAGGAGGTAAGGACTCCTCAATTGCCAGTTCAGCTGCCTTTCTTGGTGATTTCGTTGATCATTGAGAAAAAGGAACCAGCAGACTTTCAGGGTAAAATGCTAATCCATCTGTTCACTCCAGAGGGTAATCAACAAATGATTGGGTCTGGAGATATGCGGATTCCGGGAGATCAAAAACGGATGAAGGCTGTTTTTCGTTTTGGAGGTTTCCCAGTGACTCACTACGGAAACTATCGATTTGTCCTCTCTTGTGTCAATGAATCAGGAAATAAGATTGGCGAAGCAATCTTGGGTTTCGACGCCATTCAGGTCGCACAAGTAGCTCAAGGAGCGGCTCAAGCTGAAAAACCTAAACTTGCTCATTAGTTCATTTTGGAGTTATGCTGATAAAAAGCATTTCAATAATAAATTCAAGGAGATTTCAAAATGAAAAAGATTCACTTGTTTGCGAGTGCATTGATAGGACTGTCTAGTGCCTTGGCTTGGGCTGGAGAAACTAAAAATTACAAAATTGATGCTTCTCACTCAAATGTCGGTTTTACGGCCCGCCACCTGATTGGGAGGGTGAATGGTGATTTCGTAGATTTTGATGGCCAATTTTCCTTCAATCCAGATGATCTCAAGGCATCTAAAGTCAGTGCTAAGGTGAAAGCAGAAAGCATTAACACTCGCGACAAAAAACGTGACGAACACCTGCGTTCGGATGATTTTTTTGGTGTTAAGAAATTTCCTACTCTTGAGTTTAAGAGTAAAAGCTTGAGTTTAGCGGGTGATAGAAAGTACAAAATGTCCGGTGATCTGACCATGCATGGAGTCACTAAGCCAGTGACTTTTGATGTCGAGTATTTTGGTGATTCAGTTGACCCATGGGGAAATCATCGCTCAGGGTTCTCAGCTGTAACCAAGGTCAATCGCAAAGACTTCGGTATGAGTTGGAATAAGACCTTGGACAAGGGTGGACTTTTATTAGGTGAAGAAGTGGACGTAACGATTAACGTCGAGGGCGTCCAAGACCAAGCTCAAGCCAGCGCCAAGTAATTTCGAAGATCAATTTTTAAAGAGGGGAACTTGATCTTCAAGTTCCCCTCTTTTTTTTGGCTATCCTACGATTGAGACTTCTGTGATCAGCGCAAACTCAGGCCCGAAATATCCTTGTCCTTGGGGTTGTTCTGTCGAGAAGTGAGAGCGTTGAATCACTGAGTTGCTGAGTTTGAGTCCACGAAAGTTTTCGCGAATCGATCCTGAAAGAGAGCCTCCCTTGATGTAAGAGATTTTCCCAGTTTGATTGTCATAAAGTTTTGCTAGCCGAATTTCACTGCTGAATGTTCCAGTGTTAGGGTCGGCAAAGAGTCCTGAGAATTGGAGTACCTCAATGACTTGAGGTGCCGACTTGGTGAGGTCTTGATGGGAAAGTTGCCCTGGTTCTATGACCAAACTTCCACGAACTGTATTGGGTTGCGTTCCGAGGTAGTCTCCAAATTGTTTATCTGTTGCTGTTTCAGTGACTTGATTTTGATCAACCAGTTTCAGCGGGATTTGAGGGAGTCCTTGATTGGAAAGAGCGGTCGTATCGGCTCCAAATGGGAGCGATGGATCGAGTGTTAGAGAAATGCGATCCCCTGTTGCGCCTGGGATGAGTTCTTGATCACGCTTGATAAATGGAAGTCCATGATAGGCATTCGATGCCCAGAGCTGTGAGACGAAGCCACTGAGGAGACTAGACAAGACATCAGAGTCGATGAGGACAGAATACTTGCCTGTCTTGGGCTTGGTGACTTCGAGCGACTGTTCGGCTCGGTGAGCGGCTTCCTCAAAGATTTTTTCAATTGGGAGTTGATTGAGGTGAACAGCCCAGTGGGAGTTGAGGTATTCATCGGAGGCCTTTGAGCCGTCCTTCAGAGTCTTCTCGTAGGAAAACGCAGCCTCCGTGTAAATTCGACTTTGCGAGGATCTGTGAGTAAGTCCATTGCTGAGATGGAGTTCTCGATCAAGGACTGATAGAAAGAGTTCTGCAGAATTGAACGTGCTTTTCCTTGGCTTTTGCACAGTATCTGCGATTCGAGCTGTAAGTTTTTCGGTGACTCCATTTAAATCTTCAGCCATGTCTGGGTCGGTTGTGAAAACTTGTGGAAGATTGTGGGGAATTTCGAGCGGCAAAGACCACTCTTGATGATCGGTTTGAAGTGCTGCCTCGATGGCTGATTCGATTTGCTCCTTGAGATTCAAAGTGAAAAAGAGCTTCTTAGTGATCTCGCCCTGTCGGCCAGGTTTGGAGAGTTTAACGAAAATTCTCGCACTGACAGTTCGCGCACGGATGGAGCGATCTTGATCGGTGGCGAGTCGATTTTTTTCTAAAAGAAAGTAGCGCTCTCTCCTGTGAGTGTTTTCCTCCGTGATTACCCATCCTTTGATTAAAAGATGAGAGTTGAGTTGAAATTTTAAATCATCTAAGGTCCAAGTTAGTTTTGCCATTTTTTTACTTCCCGAGACTTTGATTAACCCAAAATGACCTGATCTAAAAGTAGATAGGGTCCTCCGCATCCCGCATATACGAATTCTTTGTGGTACTTGCCACAGCCTCCAACGTCGTTGTGAGGAAAACGGGAGTGGTCTTTTTCGTTGGTTTGATCATCGATTTTTGATTTTCCGATGATGGAATTGAGCACGTCTGGCGTGTAGCCAGTCAATTGGATGTCCCCGCCTGCTGGGCCTTTCAGAATTCGCCCAGTGGGCTTTCCATTTTTGATTTCGTAGAGGTAGGAGATGCCCACTTGAATACCCATTCCTTTAGGGTCTTCCATTCCTCCTGCCGGATGCAGCGCCAAGTAGCCGTCGCCTAATTGCTTCATGAGTGAGTCGAGGGTTTGGTCCCCTGGGCTGAAATAGGTATTGGTCTGGCGGGTGTACACTCCGCTTGCCCATGACTCTCTTTTCCCATTAGCCGTTCTTGGAATTCCAAGTCGGATCGCAGAGGTTAAATTGGTCATCGGGGCTAAGAGTTTTCCCTGATCGAGGAGGACTTGTTCTTGAGCAAGCCAGCCTTCTTCGTCAAAAAAGTAGCTGCCCCAGGCAGCATAGGGTTTGCCACCGTTTTCGAAAAGGGCCGGATTGTTTAAAATGGTTGCTTGAGCGTTGCCTACGGTTTCGCCTGATTTGTGAAGTTCCCAGGCTTTGCTTCTACCTCGGGCGCAAGTGTCCCCTTCCTGAGAGTGCCCGAATGCTTCATGAGCAAGTACCCCAGTGATTTCTGGCCCGAATAGAACTCGATATTTTCCCGGCAGAAGACGGTCGGCTGATTTAAGTGATTTCAGATCTCTTAAGATCTGAGAAATTTCGCGGTCACTGGTCTCAACAGCCTCGAGCCCACCGAGGCCGCCAGTTCTGAAAAAGGTTCTCTCGCCGCCAGACATTGAAATCACGGTCAGTGCGAGGCGGTAAAGAGTTTGAGAAAGATTAGATTCTCGGTCGATGAAAATAGATTCTTCTCGGGCGACGCTCTGGCGGCAAACGAGGTAAGTCAGATCTGATGAGGATAATCCCTCTTGTTTTGCAATCTGTTTGCATCGATCAAGAAGGGAGGAGAGCTTTTTGATGTGGTCCTCAGTCCCGAGTTGAAAGGGATCTTGGCTGAAACGGATTCCGAAGTGGACGGGGGTGGTTGAGGTCACGTTTCTTGGAATTTGCGAAGTAATCTCAGTTTCAAGGCGTGGCGCCAGACGTTGTACCCAGGTAGGCGGCGCGTAGGGACGTAAAATGACCTGATTGGATCTTTCTGATTTTTCTACTCGCTTGGTAAAATCGAGGGCAAATTTCTTAAGTCGATCCGAATCGAAGTCGTCGGTTGCCTCTTCGAAAAGTGTGATTCCATCGTAGATTCTGAAAACAATCCCCGACACCAGTTGATCTGTGACCTGGGATTGTTTCATATTCACAGAGTAGGTCTTGGATGATTTTCTCTCAAAATAGATTGAACCATACCAGTGAGGATCAGTCTCTAGCAAAGGGAGCAAACTAGAAAGGTATTGCCGCAGGGGTTGAAGATCGGTTGAAAGGGGTGCTCGATTAGGAGTTGGGGTAGAATGACTCATGATCTCTGCTTCTCATATTCGTAAGTGATGCTCAATGATGTAAAAAGTGAGAGCTTCATAAAAAAGAACGGGCCATTCTTTTCCAATTGGATAAGAATGGCCCGCAGATCAATTAGATCTTAATTCAGATTGCTAGCAGCAGTGGTGCCGTGACCGTGGTCGTCATCTCGATGGCGTTCTCTGTCGACTGCACAAAAGCCTTCAAGAATATTCCCGCGGATTGCGAGCCAAGCTGGCAACACACCGCTTCGGCGTTCACGACGACGATGATCACCGTTGCCGCCGTTACGATCGAAGTCGCCGTCCCAATCCATGTCCTCGAGGCCTCGGTCTCGAACCACTTTCAGGATGGGGTCGCCCACGATACCGGTGAGGAACTCAAACCCGTCGATTCGGGATCGAACTGCCGTGTCCGCATAAACGGGGACACCGCCGCACGAAACAGCGAATTCGTTTCTAAAGAAACGATCATCACCATCCCAGTCATCGCCGTCACGATCTCTGTCGTGACCTCGATCAACTAAGCGTGCGACAGCAGCACAGTTGTTCATCATCGGAATTGGACCAACTCCCATTGGTGGGACTGGTAAGCCAAGTCCTGGACCGCCAATGGGCCCTGGTAGTGGACCGCCAACGGGTCCAAGTGGACCGCCGACTGGGCCAAAGCCAGGATACCCTGGGAATGGACCAGGAACTGCGCCTGGCATCGGACCTGGTAAAGCACCGGGTAAGCCAACGGGTGCAATCCCGGGTGCTCCCATGCTTGGATCTTTGCCAACACCCTTACCTACGGGTGGGAGCGGGGGAGGGAGTGGGATACCCAGCCCAACAAACCGACAGTCCAAAAGGGTTCGAGTGCGACCCCTTCTACGGTCGTTATTGTTATGATCTGAACTCTCTCCGCTGGGTCTTGCACCTGATTCGATAGCATGAGCAAGGTTGGCCCCAGCAAGTACGGCACCTAATACAAAAATCGCGACTTTTCGCATGTCTAAGTCCTCCTAGTGTCGGACGCTCTCTGCAAAAGGTGTGCTCATGGAATTATTTTTAAAATCATGTTAGCTCTTTTAGAATGTCAGAAAAAAAGAAACACTCTCAAGACCATGGTTTAGAAAATTATCAGTTTCCCGACCATTTCGGTGACTGGCTTGGGTATCGAGTGATTTCTGTCGATTCCGTAAATCATCGAGCTGAGGTTGAACTGAAAATTCGTGAGGATCACTTATCTCCTGCTGGGAGAGTCCACGGAGGAGTCGTATCGGCATTTCTTGATATGGCCTGCGGGGCTGCAGTGTTTTCTACGATGAAGCCCAAAGATTATTGCTCAACGGTTGAGCTGAAAGTGAATTACCTCAAGCCTATCGAATTAGGCGATGTCTTGGTGGCAAAAACTGAAGTTGTGTTCCAAGGAAAGCGCCTTTGTGTGCTTCATGGGATGGTTTATAGGAATCACCAAACAACACCAGTTGCCATGGCTAGTGCAACTTACAATGTGGTGAGATGGGAAAAAGCACAGCCCACTGAATGATTACAAAATTGCTCCACCATCGATCGTTAAAGCTTGCCCTGTAATCATTGCGGATGCTGGGGTGGACGCAAGTTGATAAACGTAGTCTGCGATTTCAAACGGTTCGATAAATCGACCCAGCGGAACTGAATTTTTGAAGTCGGCCTCAGCAATTCCTAGTTCGTTCATCCGCTGAGCTGCCATCTCGGTTCTGACCCATCCTGGACAAATCGCATTGACTGTAATTCGTCGCGGGGCGAGGTAGAGTGCCATGGATCGCGTTAGCCCAATCACTCCATGCTTTGCGGCGCAGTAGGCGGACTGATCGGGGACTCCCTTGAGTCCGAGAACGGACGAAATATTTATGATTTTTCCTGTTTCATCTGGGAGGAGCGGAGCGACATACTTACTCATGAGATAGGTGCCGTGGAGGTTGACTCCCAGAATTTGCTCCCACAGCTCATCTGATGAGTCGGGATCGAGGGGGTTAGTCCCAGCGAGTCCGGCGTTATTAATGAGTAGATCTATTTTTTTTGTTCTTTTAGTTTGATCGAGATGATGAAGCAGTGAATGCAGAGCATTTTTAACTTCATTTCCTTGGCTTACGTCGCAGGCAAATTTGTAGTCGGCGAGAGACTGAGTAAATGATTTTTCAGATTTTGCACAGGCGGCAACATACCAGCCTTCTTTTTTAAATCGACTGACGAGAGCGCTGCCAATGCCTCGAGAACCGCCAGTAATCAATACAGTTTTTTGCTGATGCTGAGTCATGCTCCACCTCGGTTGGGTAGCCATCCTTCATGGAGAGCAAGCCAAGCCATGAGAATTAAAAAAAGAAAGAGCCCGAAGGTCAATATGACGTAGACTAAATAAGGATGTTTCCAAATCGTTCCAGTGTGCTCTTCTTCGTTCTTAAATTCTGATTTTATTTCTGTTTCTGACATAAATTGTTATGTTCGCAGGCTAGCACATTGGCATCGTCAGTGCGAGGCTTTGGATACATTTCGATTCAGAATTTCCATCCCGCGGTGAATGATCTCTCCCGTTTCGCGAGAAGATTGAGCGATTGCTTCGAGTTCCAGAATGAGCTGAGGTTTCCAATCCACTTGGATGGTGCGATCGCTGAGCCACTCTAAAATTTCATATCGCAGCAGCCAGTCCTGGGGATGAGTGCTAGCTAGTTTTTGGTAGATGGATTCAATCTGCCTCAGGTCTTGCAGGGGTGATGATGGCCTCTCCCTGATTCCTCTGACTTGGGCGTAGAGTTCTCCAAGGACTTGGTTGGCTTGGGTCTGATTCGTTTTCTGTGCCCGAGCGAGGGTGTGAGACAAGGACGGAAGATGGCCAAAAGCTTCACGATCAGCAGGCCCTCCGAAGACCGAGGTCACTGTTTTCCCACACACCATGTCGTAGAGTCCCCATTCGGGCTGAAATAGGGTTTTGCCTTCGTAGTTCACCGTACAATTCTCAAAGGTCAGAATGAGAAGTGTTTGATTCATTTCAATTTTTCTGACGAGGCGACCTCGGATTTTTACTCCTGACTCCAGGGCCAATTCAGACATTTCGCCTTCTTGGATATTCCACCTCTGAAGATCCATGGTTGTCACAGTCGCTAGCGGGGTTCCAAATCCTTCACTATGGTGCCTGGTCCCCTGTTCAGGAATTTCCTGATCTTCGTAGGAGAGTTGAGTGGGTCCCTTATAGTTGAGGTAAACGGGCTCTCCTGCTGCGTTGTGATGAATTTGGCTTAAGACTCCGCTCATTTGAATACCTGAGTCGAGGGTTGTCGTGGTGATGGTTTTGCACTGAAGTGCCTTTCGGAGTCCTTCCAGGCCACCCCGGCGGAAAGCCATTCGATCCCCGAGGGCCATGAGGGTGTCGCGGAGCGCTGGGAAGTTAGGAGCGACAAAGAGTTGGGGCTGAGGTCGGGTGATGTCGAATGCGACTTCGGTGCAGTCGATACTAAACCGGATCTTTTTCACCGCCGGATCAAAGCAGTGAAAGCTCTCAGAGAGAGATGAAAGGAGTCCTGCTCCGTATATTTTTGGTTCGGAAAGTGGGCCAAAAAGCCCATACTCGAAAGTCCACCAGCCCATTCTGGAGAGCTGAGTAGCCTCGCTGGTATAGGTCACTGCGGCTAGGGCTTCGTTGAGGCCCCTTTGGGCGGCATCAACGGATTCTTGTGTCGCATGAGGGTCTTCTTTTGTTTCGGAAAGGTGCCGGATGGCTTCGTAGACGTTCAGGTCTTCGAGAGAGGCGATTGCCTTTTTTGAGATCTCCCCGTAGCTCCTGAGGTAGTCTGCATATTCCGGGTCAGCGATGATTGGAGCATGACCTGCGGCTTCGTGGACGATATCGGGGGCTGGGGTGTAGGCGAGATTCTCGAGTTTGCGCATGTCGCATGCGATTGGTAAAATCCCCAGGGACAAAAATTCCATAAATGCTGCTGATGGGATAAATCCAGCGACGGAAACTGCCCGCCAATTAAATTTACGCAGACAGGTGTCCATTTCTTCAATGAGAGGGATTCTTTCCAGGGAAATTCCAGTCTCCCGTAGTCCGTCGAGGTATTTTTGATGGGCATGAGTTTCAAAAAATTCGCGAGACAGTTTTAAAATATAACGCCAGCAGGCTTGGTCGATTGAAGTGTAAAGGGTCGGGTCCTGTTGGGTGATGTATTTCATCAAATGTTCTGGAATTTCTCGAGTCAGCGGGCGTATCTTCATGCATTTAAGAATAACTCAATGAAACTACGATTGAAAGCATTATGCCTGCGTTAAGAGCTGTGATAACGAGTGCTCATGAACCCTAAAAATTGGATTGGAATCGGAGCACTATTTGGATTTTTGTCCGTCGCATTAGGCGCATTTGGGGCTCACTCGCTCAAAGAGAGTCTGAGTGAAAAATCTGCTGCGATCTACCAGACTGCCGCTCAGTACCAGATGAGCCACGCGCTGGCTCTGGTTCTTTTTGGTCTTTGGGCCTCCCAGAATCCTGATGCAGCTCGCCCGTGGGTGGGGTGGGCCTTTACTGCAGGGATACTTCTTTTTTCAGGGAGTCTTTACGCTCTGGCCATGACTGGGATTCGTGGATTCGGGGCAATTACTCCTCTAGGAGGGGTGTCGTTTCTGGTTGGCTGGATAATGTTTGCTTTTCTTGCCTGGAGGGCATAGATCGAAGTTCTATGTCACAAATGCAAGTACTAGATGGAACGCCAATGCCGGTCATTGCTCATGTATCCCGAGTGGTCACAAAAGTGGTCGACCGCCTGACGGGGGGACGTGTTGATTTTCCCCTCTTAGTGTCAATGGCTTGCGTTGAGGCACTGAAGTTGTATGGGATTGAATCGCGTGTGATGTACGGTCCTGCAGCATGGCTCGAGGTTTTAGAAAATCATGAGGTCATTTGGGCGGGGTGCTGGGGCGATCACTTTAGCTTTTGGGTAGCGACTCAATTTGGTGAAATCGTCGACTTGAATACCAGCGTCGCATGCCAGAAGCGTGCACATTCAGATCCAGCTCTCTCTTCGATCTATTCGCCTCCGATCCTTTGGTCGAAAGAAGTCCCCGCATTTTATCGGTACCAGCCCGAGGGCATTGCGGAATTAGAGTTGACCGACACCCAGGACCAAAAAAAGTACGAACTGGTTTTGAAAGAAGTTTTAGAAAAGTGTTCGAACCCAGAAATTGTGAGTCAGCCTGAGGAGTTCTGGGAGTTTCCAAATGAGGCTATTATTTGTCCAGGACGACGCATCCTGGATGATTCAAAAGATTCATTTCGGCATTTTGAAAGGACGATCGTTGTTCGGGGAATTCCTAACGCACCGTTCTAGAGTCTTGTATGCGATGATTTGAACTTTATTGCTTTGCATTTTGAGACCTTCCAAGTATTTTACTTAGAGAAAATATGGGCCTTTTGAATCGAATCAAACGAGTTCTCGTCGGTGAACCCCTCTCCTCTCATATGGCTGACCATGAGACGATTCCCAAGTGGAAGGCTCTAGCCGTATTGTCTTCGGATGCTCTGTCGTCCGTTGCGTATGCTACAGAGGAAATTTTAATTCCCCTTGCCGCCTTCAGCACTTTAGCGATGTCTTGGTCAATCCCGATTGCCTCTGGGATTGCGGCCCTCTTGATGATTTTGACGGCTTCTTATCGACAAACGATTGATGCTTATCCTGGCGGCGGTGGGGCTTACATCGTTGCGAAAGAAAATCTAGGCACCCAAGCTGGCTTGATTGCGGGTGCCTCGCTTTTAATTGACTATGTTTTAACTGTTTCAGTTTCCGTGGCGGCAGGCGTAGAAAACTTGGGCTCTGCATTTCCAGCTTTAGTCGAGCACAAGGTTTTTGTTGATGCGCTGATCGTTCTTTTAATCGCGTTATTTAATCTCAGAGGCATTCGAGAATCTGCGAGTATTTTTGCCATACCTACTTATCTTTTTATTGTTTCATTTATTATTTTGATTTTAAGTGGCACCTGGCAAATTTTGACGGGAACAGCAGTTTCTTTGCCCGTCGAGACTACTTTTGCTTTACCTGCCGTCCCTGTTTTTTTAGTTTTGAGAGCGTTCTCCTCCGGGTGCTCGGCACTTACTGGAATTGAAGCGATCTCCAATGGGATTCCAGTTTTCCGTGCTCCTGCTCCGAATAATGCGAAGATCACGATGGCTTGGATGTCGAGCATCTTGGGCGTGCTCTTTCTTGGGATTACATTTTTGGCTCATTTTTATGGAATTCGACCTGTGGAAGGGCAAACCGCAGTGTCACTTTTGGCGCGTTCGGTTTTCGGGAGTGGCGGGTTTTACTATTTTGTCACCGCTTCTACGGCGATGATTTTGATCTTGGCCGCAAATACGAGTTATGCAGATTTTCCGCGCCTGTCCTCTTTGTTGGCAAAAGACCGGTTTTTGCCTCGGCAGTTAGCAAGCGTGGGAGATCGACTCGTTTTTTCAAATGGGATTTTGGGGCTTAGTTTTGCAGCCATTTTTCTGCTGGTTATTTTTAATGGAGAAACTCATCATCTGATCCCGCTCTATGCAGTGGGCGTATTTCTCTCCTTTACCCTTTCTCAATCTGGGATGGTTTTGCACCACCTTCGGGAGCGTGAGCCAGGTTGGCAGAAATCAATCGTTTATAATTTTTTGGGTGCCGTAACGACCTTGGTTGTTTTGGCAGTAATCGCGACCACCAAGTTCAAGTCAGGTGCTTGGATGGTGATCTTGCTGATCCCTTCTCTTGTTTTTGTTTTTAATCGAATTCATCGGCACTATCTGGCCGTTGGCAAAGAGCTCTCCTTAATGGATCAGGTTCCTGGTCCCCAACTCGAGCCGCTTAAACATACCGTGATTGTACCCATCTCGGGGATTCATCGCGGAGTGATCGAAGCTTTGCGTTATGCACTTTCAATCTCTCACGATGTGAGAGCATGTTACGTAGAAATTGACTCAGCAACGACGGAAAGAATGCAGCGGGAGTGGAAAAAGTGGGCCCACGAAATTCCGTTTGTGGTCTTGAAGTCTCCTTATCGTTCCGTGATTAGTCCTCTGATTCAGTACATTGATGACGTGGAGCAAACGACTCACGGTGATGTGATTACGGTCATCATCCCTGAGTTTGTCACAAGTAAGTGGTGGCACCAGGTGCTTCATAATCAAACGGCATTTTTGATTCGCGCAGCACTCTTGTTCAAGCGCGGCAAAGTCGTGACGTCCGTTCGATACCACTTAAAGGATACATAGCAGTTCGCTCCGTCTTCACGGACTGAGCTCTAAAGTGCCATTAAGCCAGGAATAATGGATGCCTTTTTATAGATTGAGATCACTTCGTCGCTCGAACGCATCACCTTTGAGAAGGTGAGAGAGACGTACTTGCCAGACTCTGACTCACGAATAGCAATCGTTTCTTCTCGGAAAAGTGACTGAACATTTTCTAGCTCAGAATGCTTTACGATAAACTTAAATTGATACTGGCTTGGCCAAGAGTGCTCTTGGTCGAGTAGTTCTTTAAACTTTTCAAATTGAGATGCATCGCTCTTCATATCAGAGGTTAAAATACTGAATTATAGTGTTTCTATCAACTCATTTTTCAAAACGAAATCATAGCGACTGCACATACCAAAACGAATCCGGCACCCATTTGGATGGGAGCCAAGGGGGTATGTAAAAAAATGGTATTTAAAGCAACGGCTCCGATTGGGTAAATTAATTCAATAAATGTAGTGACGCTTGCTGGTGTGCCGGCTAAACCGTTATAGTAAACTACCATAGCCAAGAGTCCTGGCACCAAACTCAGATAGAGGATCGCCGTCCAGGCTGTTGTGTCTGTAAGTGGGGAAATAGTAGTTGGGGTTCCCGATAAAAACAAAATGCCAGTCAAAGCTACAAGGCCGAAAAAAAATCTCCAAAATGCTGCCAAAGAAGGGGAGGTTTTTTGAAGCAGCACTTTACCTGAGACGGTAGCACCAGCCCAAAGTAAAGCGGCAATGAGTGCGTATTGGATTCCCTTGGAGTGAACGTCAACTCCGCTTTTAAGGAATCTAAAATCAAGGTCCGGAAAGCTGAGGGTGATACCTGCTGCGAGAGCAACTGTTCCCCAGATAAAAAACTTCTTCTTCGGCTTTTCTCCTAAAACGAGGAAGGCGATTAAAACGACGATGACAGGCTGTAGCTTTTGTAGCAAAACTGCCACCGAAGGATTGATGTATAAAAAGCTGGCTGTAAAAAATACAGTCGCAATGGCTGATCCGCCCACGCCGGTGATCACTGCAGCAATCCACTCTTTTGGAGTCAGCGCGAATATGTTTTTTCTGTTTTTGAAATAAAGCCAGGGCAACAAGATCGCAACGGCCAACACGTGTTCAATAAAAACCATGAAGGTCGGATCGACCTGGTCAATAGCTGGGTAACGGATCAGAGCGTCAGTAGCCCAAAGAAATGCGGCAAGAGCGACAAAAAAAGGACTAATCCAACTTTTAACTTGAGTGGGCATTTGCTTTTTTTCTTTCAAATTCGGTTTGGATGCGCCAGTTCGTGAAGTTTTGAACTGCTTGAATAGCAATGGACTGGCGGATTTCGTCTTTCTTTAGTCCGTTCAGATTTTGGAAAAAATTAGGGTCGAAAAGTCCAAAGTGGATGTTCGTGGGTTCGAAATGATCCGGGTCGCTCCCGATGATTTGCTTGAGAATGGCTCCCATGCCTGTATTCACAGGGGGGGCTTGATGCGGTAGTCCTTGGAGTCGTTGCGTAATGAAAATGGCCGAGAGGAGGCCACATGCAGCGGATTCTAAATAGCCTTCGACGCCTGTGATTTGTCCTGCCAGGTAGACTTTAGGGTGACCTTTTAGAGACAGATCCGATCGCAAAACCTTAGGTGAGCAGACGTACGTATTTCTATGGATAGAACCGAGCCTTAAAAACTCAGCATTTTTAAGCGCAGGGATGAGTCGAAAAACCTTAGATTGTTCACCGTATTTTAGCTTAGTTTGAAAGCCAACTAGATTGTAGGCAGTCTTGCCTAGGTTTTCAGGGCGGAGTTGGACCACGGCATAGGGGCGTTGACCAGTTCTTGGGTCAATCAGACCGACCGGCTTCATGGGGCCAAATCGAAGGCTATCTCGGCCTGTATTTGCAATGGCTTCAATGGGTTGACAGCCCTGGAAAAACTTTTCCTTTTCAAACGGCTTGGGTGGGACTTTTTCCGCTACCATGAGGGCGTCGATAAATGTTTGATATTCGCTCTCCGAGAAGGGGCAGTTGATATAGGCCTCTTCTCCCCCTTTGTCGTATCGGTTGGCCAGAAAGGCTGAGTTCATGTCAATTGAAGAGGCATCTACAATGGGCGCAATCGCGTCATAAAAGTAAAGGTCTTGCGTTTGAGTCGCTTTGGCGAACCAGGTGCCCAAGCGATCTGAGGTCAGCGGACCCGTAGCAAAAAGTGTGATCTCGTCCTGAAATGGCTCAGCGACCTCTCCCGGGACGATTGTAATGTTTGGATGAGATTTGAGCGCCCGCGTGATGCTTTGAGCGAACAAGTCTCGATCCACCGTTAACGCGTCGCCTCCTGGGACAGCTGTTTCGGCGGCACACTTCAGGATGAGTGAGCCGAACTGACGCATTTCGGCCTTCAAAATTCCGGGAGCAGAATGAGGGACTTGAGATTTGAGTGAGTTACTACAAACCAGCTCAGCAAACTGGTCCGTCTCGTGGGCGGGGGTTGATTTTGCAGGGCGCATTTCGTGAAGGACCACGGAAATTCCCTTTTCAGCAAGAAAATAGGCAGCTTCGCTGCCAGCTAGGCCGCCGCCAACTATATGGACTCTTGGACTCATCATGGGGAGTCGGATATCATAGTTAGAACGAGATTCAAACAGCCCAGGCAAAGCGCAGGTCGTTTTGACGGTACCAGCAGGCAGGGCATAAGCTGCTTGTAATGACTTTTGCTGCGGCCGCAGAGCGACGGTTGCGCAGCAGAGGAACTCGTGTTTGAGCAGGTTAGGACGACCTACGGAGTAATGGCACTCATGTCTTTAATTTTACTCAGAAATACGGTAGTTTAGTGTTAAGATGCTGGTTACAAGAATTGCAAAACTTGCATTGGTTTCGAACTCTGGAAAGCTAGAGGGTGTAGCGTATACCTACGGTCGGCATCTCAAGTTCACGCAGCATTGGGTTACCCAGCTTTACTTTAATCGTGCTGTGAAGAGTTTTTCAACTGCAGGAATGGGACAACTTGCAAACCAAGCTCAGCACAAAGCCCAGGGGATTCTGAAAGCGCATTTTGAATCGGTGAAAGCGACCGGATCTAAAGGCAACGTGCCTCAAGTGAGGCAAATCGGTTGCCCAGCAAAGATTGAAAAGTCAGAGAAGTCGAGTTTTGGTTACTGGCTTTCGGTGGAAAATACTTTTGAGAAGTCTAAGAAGATTTGGGTGCCTGTAAAGGGGCATAAGAGGCTCACCCACTGGCTCAAGCAAGGTTACGAGTTAAATCCCACAGCAGAACTTCACAAGGACAAAAACGGAAAATTTTACGCGATTGTTTTCGTTCAGAAGGAGATCGAGAAGGCCACGCCTAAGGAGAACACATTAGGCGTTGACGTGGGAGTCACCCACTCGGTATCACGCTCGGATGGTTATCTAGGCCTAGGTTGCAAGAAGCTTCTGACAAGAAACAGAGATCGAAACGCCGAAAGAAGAAGACAAGGTCATTTTAAGAAATCAGTAAAAACTTTTATGAGGCAGAGGTTGGATGTTGAAGCCAAACGAGCGGTGCGCGTCGCACAAGCTCGTGGGTTGAATCTGGCCTTTGAAGACCCGAAACTCTTGGCGAACTTAAAGCCGCGTGGGCGGATAGCGATATGGGCTAAGAGTTACTTTGCGAATCGTGCGAGTGTACTGGCGCAGGAGTTAGGTGTTTTCGTGGTGAAAGTCTTTCCCCCGAAAACCTCTCAGACCTGCGCTCAGTGTCAGCATTGCGATTCTGAGAGTCGAGTGAAATCGGTATTTAAGTGTACC
>CANCQK010000013.1 GCA_947380295.1 Bdellovibrionales bacterium
CGCGCGTTAGCTCCCAATTAAAACTCCTTCAAAAATCTGTTACCAGAGTCGCCACTCACCTCGATTGAAATCTGATGAATATGTGTCACCATGCGTTAGTCTCAAACAGCTTTATATTCGATCTAGCTGCACTTTTTTGAGGGAGATTCTAGACAGAGGGCTCTCCCTCAGGGGCGGAGAGGGGGACGGAGCCAAATTTTCATCTAAATTCGGCACTTAGGCTAATTGGGCGAATTGCGAGTGGTGAATTTGAATCTCTGGGACGCGATTGATGCGTATGGAGGCGAAATACCAGCTGCGCTCTACGAGTTTGGAGTCACCAAACGCTCGATTATGACTCTTCCCTAAAAATAATCTAAAAAATGAGTCGATCCGATGGATTTGCAGAAACACTCCGGCCCTCCCCAGGGCGGAACTGAGAAAATCAGAAGTAATTTGTACTAAGAGGTAAGCCTATTTATGCTGGAGATGCACGAGCGCTGGCTAAGACTCTGGCGCACAATTGCTCTTTCAGAGCAGATTCCATTTTTCTTACCCACAGGGCATCACCAATGAAGTGGCTTAAAAACTGAGTCCACGTCACGGTAGTTTGCTCAAGGTACTTGCGAAATAAAACCCGATAAGCTCTTTGGCGTCCTTCAGGCGTTTGATCGAGGTCGATGTACCATTGAGGAGGGGTGATGTGCTTGGTCCATTCATCGACCTCCCCATGAGCGTAGAACCGATAAGAGTTCCAGAAATAGAACCTCAGCTTCTCTGGTTTTACCATTCCTGCGCGGATCGGATTTGCCTCAATGTAAAAATGGACCCGCATTTCTGCCTCGATGCCACCCACTAATGGAGTTTTTGGGCGCTCGTTCGCCACCTTTCCGGAGCGGCTGAATGCCCGATTAAAGCGCATTCCAAAAGTGCTATGAGCAACTCTCATAACATGGGAGAGTTTGGTTGCTCCGCCCGAGTAACTCATCTGTTGGTGAATATGATTGCTCATCAAACAGAAGGTATGGAGTTTTACTGAATCGTCCGATCCTCGGTGCTTTAGACCGGAAATCAAACTCTGAAAGAACAATTTTTTTGCTCCAGAACGGTCGAATAAGTACTCACTATTGTGACATTTCCAGAACAGGTGAACAATTCCAGTGGGTTGGGACAAAACTTGATAACGGGATACGCGCATAGTGAATTCAACAGATGAAAGAACTGGGCCAAATCAAACTCCGTCCCCCATGGGACTGCCCTGAGGGCCAAATTGGGCTCCGTCCCCCATGGTTTGGGACTGGATACTGAGGGCCAAATTGGGCTCCGTCCCCCATGGTTCCCCCCCCATGGGACTGGATGTTAGTTAGACAGGTTCAGGGTCAGCCCATAACTGCTGTTATTAGTTCCGTCAGGGCTCGCATTGAGCCAATCCAGCAGGCCATCCCCATTGAAGTCAGCAATGACCGGTGCGGGATGCTGGCTGCAGGCGATATTGGCCATCTGAACGACAGGTAAACCCACCGTAAATGAACCTGCACCGACCGTCGTACTCCCGGTGCCCTTGTAGATTTGTGCTCCGGATTGGTATTTAAAACCAACGACATCGAGGATCCCGTCTTGATCCATATCGGCTATTTTACCTGCTCTGAACCAAAATGCTGTGGATGAGTTGAGGTAGTCGAGGCCATAAAGAGGCGTATAGTTCCCCGAGATGGTCCCGCCTGAGGCGCCTTGAAAAAGGGCAAGGTAAATCCCTTGGTACGGGACATAGAGGTAGTCGAGGTAGCCATCTCCATTGATGTCACCCAGTTCAAGTGAGCTGGCAAGCCATTGGTTACCGCTCCCACCAATGTTCCCCACGTAGGAAGAGTTGGGGTTCTGGAAGCTTCCATTTCCATTTCCCAAGAATACATGGAGCCAACCTCCGCTGGTTGCCACTGCGATATCTAGATTTCCATCTTTATTGACATCAGCGACTGCAAGAGCAGCAGCGTAGTTGTTGTTCGGCGCCAAAATTATAGGCGTACTGGTATTGAAGGTTCCATCGCCATTGCCAAAGTAGACACTGACTCGAGCAATGTTATTACAACTGTGACCGACAACTAAGTCCATTTTTCCGTCCTGATTAAAATCTCCGCTTGCGACCGAGTAGACCGCTCCGTTGGAGGTGCATCCCGATAGGTCCGTACTGAACAGGAACTCAGACGAGAATGTTCCATCTCCGGCTCCTAAATAAACCGCTGTGCTTCCGAAGCTATTATTGTTGTAATTACCCGAGACCAAGTCGAGGTAGCCGTCCCCGTTAAAGTCCGCTAACGCAAGTTGTTGTTGATTCCACCATTGAGCACTCATTTCTCCGGTATTGACTAGGGCTGAGGCCGGAGTGAATGTTCCTGATGATGCGGAGCTTCCGAGGTAGATCGACGCGGAGGCTCCGAGTTTACCAATAAAGTCCGGCGCGCCATCATTATTGAGATCTCCCACCACGGGAGCTCCTTTGAGAGCATTATCAAACGAAGGCTGAGCTGCGAAGAACAGGGGTCCTGTCGAACTCCCCCCTGCTGAAAAGACTGATGAGAAGCTCGGGTAGCCGGTGGCAGCGCCATTATTTTTCCACGTCATCCATCGCCCGACCTGCCAGTTTTGCCCGCCGTTTTGCCCGACCTCGACCAAGTCCAGGGGTCCGGATGGGCTCGTACTGGTATAGAATCGGCCAACGTTGACTCCGACACTGGCGGAACCTGAGTTGATGTATCGCTTGCCACCAAATGAGCCGGTGCAAGTGGACGTTTTGGTATTATACCAAATCTGAGTGAGACCGCGATTCGTCCAGTAGCAGCTGCCGTTATTGAAGTAGAGCGCAATGGAGACAATGTCGGGGCAGCCGTCCCCATTGATGTCCCTCACGACAGACATATAACCACTTCCTGAGGTTCCCACATCACTGGTCGATGAGAGTCCTTGAACGTTGGAGAATCCGGTTGCGTTTCCAGTCCCGAAGGCTACGTAGGGCCCGTCCGGGCCATCCATGACAATGTCTGCTTTTCCATCGCCATTGAGGTCGGCCGTACTGCGGATGGCAGCTTTATTGTTGTTCGGGATGGCTGAATTGTTATAGCTGACAAAAGGGGTGATGCTGAACGTGCCGTTTGCGATTCCTAAGGTCGCGTTTCCTCTAAAAATGAAGAGGGATTGAGTTGAATAAGGAAGAACGATCAAGTCGGGAATCGAGTCTCCCGTCATATCCGCGATCGCGATTCCATGCGCTTGAGTCTGCGTATAGTTCGACCCGGTGGTGCCGTTATAGGTCGAGTTGACATAATGATAATTGATGACGGGATTAGAACTATTGTTTGAGCAAGTCGTACTCGCGTTGCCGTTGTAGTTGGTCGTCAAAACCTGCGATCCATTGACTGCTCCGACTTTTTTTGACGTGCAATTAACGATGACCCGAACCGTGTTGATATTATAGTCAGTCAACACTAAATCCGGAACTCCGTCCCCATTGACGTCCGCCGCAGCGATGCCGGCGCTGTTGTAAGAAGCTTGCGTGCCGAAATTAATTTTTTGGCGAGTCATCGTTGATAGTCCATTCCAGGTGCAGTCACCCTTCAAGACCTCCACCTGATTGCCGGAGGCGGCGCCGTTGCCCTCTAAAATCACGACGTCATTACAGCCATCTTGATCCAGATCGACAATGACGGGTGTTCTGCCTGGGTAGCCTGACGCTGCATCCAGCGAGTAGTAAGTACGGGTAAACGAGCCATCCCCTTTGGCGATCCCGACCTGGATTCCGCCGGTACCCCCTAGGTCATGAGTGACAATATCGGTGAGTCCATCCCCGTTCAAGTCACCGGTCCCCGCCTCGACGATGCTGTTCGAGGAACTTGCAGTGATCATGGATGTGGCCACCGGAGTATCAAACTGGATTGTACTTTTACCGCTTGAAACGACTTTGATCTTTTTGGTGCGGGTGCCAGTTGAGCCCTTGGCGTCGGTCGCAGTGATGTTCACATTATAAGTGCCTGCAGTCGCTGTAGTCATGCCGGTGATGTAGCCTGACGTCGCATCGATGCTCAGCCCAGTAGGCAAACCTGTTGCTGTAAAGGTTATTTTACCATATCCGCCCGAGGTATTGACCACCTCAGTGTAAGCCGTGGCGCCTCCATTACGAGCAGGCCGGAGGGGGTTACTGATCTCGTCCATCACCGATGGTGGGATGGTGACGCTGACCGTATAAGTTCGGTTGGCAGTTTGTCCCGTGGCGTCGGCTACGAGAATCGTGAAGGTGCTCGAGCCTTGAACCACAGCGGAAGTATTCGCTTGGACGGTTCCCGTAATCGCTCCGCTCGAAGTGTTGATGCTGAGTCCAGGCGGAAGCGCGCCCGATAATAACGAGTAAGTGAGAGGACTGGTTCCCCCAGATGCCTGGACGGTCACGCCCCCGGCAACGCCGTTGTAAAGGCGATTGACGTTAGCGACTGGCAGAGTGGCAGTCGTGATCGAGAGGGATGTGTTGATCGTCAGTGAGAAGGACTGAGACGTCGTGAGGCCATCACTGTCGGTCACCTGGATGCGAGGGGTGGCTGTGCCGGTTGACATTGTGATCCCGCTAATCACTCCTGCATTGCTCATATTGAGGCCCGTAGGGAGCCCTGTCGCCGAGAAAGTGTAATACCCTGATCCACCCGTTGCGGATACCGTAGTGGCATAGGCCGCATTGATCACACCTGAGCTGAGGGTGGTGTTGGCGATATTGAGGCCTGTGCTTACTTTCAGAGTGTAATTCTGGGTGGTCGTGTTGGAGTTTTGGTCCCGGACCCAGGCCGTAAAAGTATTTAATCCAGTGACGGTGGGGGTTCCGCTGAGGACCCCCGTGCTTGCGTTGAGGCTGAGTCCTGTCGGAAGCGTGCCAGATGAAATCGCGTAGGTGTAAGGAGGGAGACCGCCTCGTGCTAGCAAGGTGCGGGTTTCGTTCGCGTTGACGATCACCGGGAGTAATGGCACGGACGTGTCAAAGGCAAGGCTCGCAAAAAGACTGGGATTCACTGTGAGCGTGAACGACTGAGAGGAGCTGTGCGCAGCTGAATCCGTCACTTGAATGCTGAAGGCGTAAGGCGTCGGTGAGGCTCCTGGATTAGCAGATGCGTTAATCGTTCCGGAGATCGAGCCAATCGATGTATTGAGAGAAAGTCCTGAGGGTAGCGCTCCTGAGGCAAGGGTATAGAGGTAGGAAGGTAGGCCGTTTTTAGCGATTAAATAAGTCGTGTAGGAGGTATTGACTGTCCCCGTCGGGAGTGTTGTGGTGACCCATGTGGGAGGCGTAGCTGGGTTAACGGTGATACTCAATCCTTTAGATGTATATCCTCCAATCGAGTCACTTACACTGATGGTGAAGCTCGAGCTGGCGGCTGTGCCAGTGGGGGTTCCGGTGATCGTTCCGTTCGATGAGTTGAGAGTGAGCCCATCGGGTAGCGCGGAGCCACTGGCTAAGCTAAAAGTATAAGGTGAACTGCCGCCCGAGACTCCAATGACTTGGGCGTAATTCACCCCTTGTGTGGCGCCGGCTAAAGAAGCGGTTGAAATCGTCGGCGGTGCAGCCGCCTGAATTTGTAATTGATAGGTGATGTTTGAGCTCAGGCCTAAGCTGTCGATGATCTGAAATATGAGTGAGGCGGAACCTCCTGTCTGGGGAGTACCAGAGAGGGAGAGTGTACTTGAATTAAAAGTAATTCCACCGGGCAAGTTCAGGGGGTTGGTGAGACTCACGATGATTGGTGCTTTTCCCCCGCTGGTCGCTAATGATTGCATGTAGAAAACTCCAGCAGTGCCTGTAGCAAGCGATGGGGTCGATATTTGAGGGGGAGATGCGGCAGTGACCTTGAGACTCAGTGTTTGTGAAGCAGTGACGTTGACACTATCCGTGACTTGGATTGTGAAAGTCGATGTTTGAGGAGTTGTTGGAGAGCCAAAAATAATCCCCGTGGTCGAACTCATGGTGAGTCCTGTGGGGAGACTACCCGCCGTGGTGGCGAATCGATAAGGAGGAATCCCTGGAAGTACGGAGATCAGTTGAGCATAGGAGATGCCGACACCTGCATCGGCTAGGGCTACCGTTGAAATGCTGGGAGGATTTGCGGCAATAATTTGGATCGGTAAAATCTTAGTAGAATAATTACCAGCATTATCGGTGATTTTAAAAGTGAGGTTGACCGTAGCGGCAGAACCCACAGGCGTCCCTGAGATTCCTCCTGAGTTTGCATCTAAAGTGAGGCCGGTCGGCAGAGTTCCACTGGTGCGTAAAAAAGTATAGGGCGGCGATCCACTGGTTCCGACGAGGGTATCGCTATAGGGCGTCCCGACGCTGCCGGGGAGAAGCGAGGAGTTGGTGATTTGCGGAGCAGCTGCTTCTGAAATCGTGAGCAAGAATGACTTAGGGACTGAGGCAGTGCCGTTGCCATTTTGGTCGGTCACAGTCACCGAGATCGGGTAGCTCGTTGCGGTGTTAGCTGCGGGAGTTCCAGAAAAAACTCCGGTTGTACTGTTAAACGTAATCCCTGTGGGAAGTGCCCCGCTGATTGAGTAGGAGTAGGGCAAGGCTCCGCCCGACGAACTTAATTGTTGATAATAGGTTGCGCCGACCTGCCCAGAAGCCAGCGTGGCATTCGCAATCGTGGCCCTAGCGGGAGAGTTGACCACGAGGTTGTACTCTTGTGTCACAGGAACGCTTACGCCGTCTGTGACACTGACGGTAAAGCTGACCCCGCCTAAGCCTGTGCTCCCGCTCGGAGTTCCGGAGAGAATCCCGCTGGTCCCGCTGAGATTCAGCCAAGCGGGTTTGCTACCTGCGGTCACTGAAAAGCTATAGGGAGGCAAGCCCGAAGTCACCCGGATCGGGACGGTGTATGCGGTGCCCACGGTGGCGGCTGGGAGGCTTAAGGTTTGAATCACAGGAGCGGGTGGAGCCACGACCACGATTTGTAGGTTTTTCGTCGACGTGGTGTTGAAGGCATCTCTCACCGCAACGGTAAATGCAAAAGTCTGGGTTTGGCCGGTGATCGCTGTAGGCGAACCGGAAATAATCCCCGACCGGACATCTGAAAGAGAGAGTCCGTTAGGAAGAGATCCACTGGAGATTGAAAAAGTGAGCGGAGTAGCATTCGATGCTGCCGTAATGACTTGAACGTAGGAACTTCCGACCGTCGCCGTGCCTAGAGAGTTTGTAAGAATCGTGGGACCCGGAGGAGGTGCGATGATGAGAGTAAAATCTTTGCTGGCCGAGGATTGGAGAGCATCAGTTACGCGAATCGTAACTGAGACGATACCTGATTGCGCAGGCGTGCCTGTGATCGTGCCTAGGTCTGGATCGAGGGATAATCCTGCTGGTAAATTGGTCGCTCCCGTTAAAGTAAATCGATAAGGGTAGACCCCTCCTTGAATGGAGATGACTTGGACATAACTATTTCCGAGTGTTCCCGCGCCCAGGGGTGAGGCGGTCTGGATGGAGAGAGATGAGGAACTTGGAGTGACTACCGTGAGGTTGAGAGTTCCTGCGTCGTTATTCCCAAATGCATCAGTGACTTGTATCGCGAGTGTGAAATTGCCGATCTGTGTCGGAGTTCCTTTGATCAGCCCGGTTGAATTTTCTAGAGTGAGTCCGGGTGGCAGGCCAGTTGCGGAATACTGATAGGGCGCTGTGCCGCCGGTGACTCCCAGTGAAGAGGTGTAGAAGGAGTTCAAATCTGCGATGGGTAAACCATTTGCTAGCAGGCCGAATGCTGGGCTCACCGTGAGTGAAAATCGTTTTTGAACGGGGTCTTGCCCAGCTTCGGTGGCCGCAATCACAAATTCATAGTAGCCGACGGGGGCTGTGACTCGTCCACTGAGCGCACCCGTGGCGGAGAGTTGCAGACCTGTAGGGAGAGTCGAGTCAGTCTGAAGGCTAAAGGTCACTGGGTTACTCGAGTAATCAGTGGAGAAAAAAAGTGAGTAAAGCCCTCCCCGAGAAGCGGAGGGTAGTAAATTACCCATTGCACTGGAAAATGCAAAAATTTGCGATGCCCCAGATCCTGAGGTGGAACCCCCGAGAGAACTCCCGATAGTCAGTGGCTGTGTAGCGAGATCAAAACCCGTTGTGTCGCAACCGCTGGCGCCGAGGCCGAGCAGGGCGATCCATCCGATTGAACTCAAAACTCGCAAGCGCTTTCGCAAATGAATGCGAGAGCGAAACAATGATGATTTTAAATTTCTGCTGTTCTGTGTTTTGAGTTCAATGGTTTTCATCATTTCAATTACTCTCTTTCTCCTCTTTTAAAACGATTGATTGAGTGACAGTCCAAAACTGGTGTTGGTCGTACTACCGCCTTCGTAGCAAGCGTTGAGCATGTCGGGGAGTCCATCTCCATTCAGATCAGCATAGACTGGGTTAGCATATGAAGTGAATCCACTTTGATTGGGCAAACCAAAAACTCGGGTTGGAGTCGACAGTGTAGCGACTCCAATGAGGCTGCTCCCGTCAGACTTACTGATGTTTGAGTAGTAGTGGACCCCGCCGCCGTAGAGCTTCACCGCGGCGACGTCGAGTTTTCCGTCATTATTCCAATCGACGATTCGAGCCGATTGAAAATTATTCCAAGCGCTGGGGCCTGAAAAAGTCGTTCCGTTGGTAGCCACATAATTGTTGCCCAAGCTACTTGTGCCGGCGCAAACCACCCAATTGATGTGATTGGATGCGGCTACGACAAAATCGAGCCAACCGTCGTTATTGAGGTCGCCTACATCTAGATTTTGATAAGTTTGGCTTCCTAGGCCTGTGGTGCAGGTTTTAGAAGCGCCAAAAGTTCCATCTCCCACTCCTAAATAAACTTGGAGGAACCCTTGATTGGAGAGTGAAACGAGATCGAGTTTGCCATCCTGATTCACGTCCACGGAAGTGAGGACATCAACACGGTTCCCATTCGGACTGAGAATGGTGGGTGTCGCGTTAAAAGTTCCATTGCCTTTCCCAAAGAAAACGCTGATTCGAGCGACTTGGCTTCCTCCGGGCGCACAGCCGTGTCCCACTGCAAAGTCCATTTTTCCGTCTTGATTAAAATCTCCGGTGGTGACTGCAAGCGCTCCCACTCCGTAGATATTTCCGTTGATCATAACCGTGCATCCCGACTGGTCGATCGAGAGGAGATTCGATTTCGAGAAGGTGCCGTCTCCGACGCCAATCGCAATGTTGACGGAACCAAAATTACTGCTGTTCCAATTCGCACTGACCAAATCCAGGTCACCGTCCCCATCAAAATCTGCCAAAGCAAGTTGGCGAGATTGTTGCGAGTAAGGCCCGATATCACCCGTTCCCACGGTTTGGGAGAGGATTTGATAATTACCCGGAATCGAGGGTGAACCGAGATAGACGGTAGAGACGCCGGAGGATTTCCCGATGAAGTCCGGAGCTCCGTCATTGTTGAGGTCTCCTACGATGGGAGCACTGCTCATGGGTCCATCATAGGCAGGAGGGCTGGCGTAGAAAAAGGGACCACTGAGTGAATCCACTTTGTTAAAGCTGGAGTATCCGTAAGCGGTGCGATCATTTTTCCAGCTCACTAAGCGGCCATAGTTGTTCCAAAAGTTTGCGGTCAAATCTGGACGGGTGCTTCCAGTATAAAAAGTCCCTGCGGCAACCCAAGATGAGTAACCCCCTGGATTGATGTAGCGCTTGTTGCCAAAAATCCCCGTGCAAGTTCCTTGAACGTTTTTTTGATTATACCAAAGCTGTACACTCCCTCGTTGGCCGTAACCTTGATTCTGTGCGTTGAAGATCGTGACAATATCAGGGCATGCGTCGCCATTGATGTCTGCTACGAGAGCATGGTAGTTGTTTCCTTGATTCCCAATTTCTGGAGAGAGGAGCTGAACATAACCTGAGAAGGGTCCCTGGCTAAAGGCATTGGCGCCTCTCCCAAAAAGGACTGCAACGCCATCTTGTAGCTCGACGACGACGTCTTTATTGCCATCACTATTCAAATCATAATTAAAAGAGTTGTTTACACCAGGAGAAATAGCTCCTGCCCACCAGTTGCCGTTGGGTGTGACGAATGGACTATTATAGGTTTTGACTGTGGTGTTGAAGGTGCCGTCGCCATTACCTTTGAAGAAATAGGCGTTCCTGTTCGTCCAGCCGGTACTGACTAGGTCTAGCTTTCCATCTCCATCGAGATCAATGAGGGCCGCCGCTATGGGTGAAGATAGGGTAAGGGTTTGCGCAGTGACATAGTAATTCACAATCGACTGGCCGGTGGTACAGGGGGTGCTCACACCCCCATACATGACTGTCGCCCCGTTGAATCCACAGTTGAGGTAGATGAGGACCTGATTTGCGGTCCAGTTGGGGATGGCCCAATCTACTTTTCCGTCTCCATTGAGATCGCCCACGGCGATTTGTTGCGGATTAGTCAGGCTAACTACCTGGCGGGTGAGTGCTGCACCAGTCCAGATCCCATCGCCTTTGACGATTTCAAATGAGTTATCTGCGTTTCGATTGATGATGACATCCTGTCTTCCGTCTCCATCCAAATCTGCTGTAGCTAGATAGCCAGGGGCTTTTGCAGAAGTGGTGCCGTACCCAGTTGAAGAAAAAGTTCCATCTCCATTTCCGATGGCTGCCACAATTTCATTGTTGGTAGTTCCCGAAATAAGTAGGTCAGTGATTCCGTCGTTATTGAGATCGGCCGCAATCATCTGGCTCATGGCAGTTCGATTCGGGCCATTCGGTCCTCCGAGGGGACTCATGACCCCGGTGTCCATCGAGAAAGTCGATTGGCCGGAACTGACGAGAGTGAATTTTTTGTTCCGAGTTCCGACCAGTCCGACGCTATCGGTTGCTGTGACTGCGACGCTATAAGTGCCCGCAGCGCTGCTGGGTGTTCCGGTGATAAAGCCTGAAGTGGCGTTGATGCTGAGCCCCGTGGGGAGTCCGGTCGCGGCGTAGGTGAGAGCGCCCTTACCGCCAGAGATCATGACATAGTCGTTGTACTTAATGCCCAGGCCTGCAGTTCGGAGGGGATTCGAGATGTCGTCCTGTACTGTAGGAGGAATCACCACTGCCAAAGTCAGGGCTTGAGTGGCGGTGAGTCCGCTGCTGTCCGCTGCTTGGACTGTAAACGAGGTGGCACCACTAGCAACTTCGGCCGTTCGAGGGGCGACTGTGCCCGTGATTGCACCGGTGAAGGAGTTGAGGCTGAGTCCAGTCGGCAGGCTGCCTGAGGTGAGAGTGAAGGTGTAGGGGGAGAGTCCGCCGCTCACTGCGACTGACTGGTTATAAACTCGGTTGACCCCGGCTGCGGGGAGAGTGGTCGTGCCAATCGAAAAGCTTGCTACGACGCTTAGATTTAAAGTTTTGCTGGCCGTAAGGCTGTCTCCATCGGTGACTCGAACTGCAACCGCGTAAGTTCCGGGCGTGGTTCCGGCAGTCACTGATCCTGAGATGAGTCCGGCATTCGAGATGCTGAGCCCGGGCGGAAGGCCCGAGGCGGTGTATGTGTAGCTCGAGTTGCCTCCGGTGGCACTGAGGTTAGCCGAGTAGGCGACACCTACTCGAGCGGAGACGAGTGAGCTGGTGGAAATATAAAGCAGCGGAGATACTTTCAGCGCAAATGGTTGACTTGCAGTTCCCACAGGTTGATTCTGGTCCTGAACTTGGATGGTAAAAGTTGCGGTTCCAGTCGAGGTTGGCGTCCCGGTCAGTGCTCCTGTGGTTGAGCCGAGGTTGATGCCTGCTGGTAGGCTTCCTGACGCGAGTGAGTAGGTGTACGGGGGGACTCCTCCCGTCACAGCAATGCTTCTTTGGGTGGCTGTATATTGCATGACTGGCAAAATCGAGATCGTCGGAGAGGGACTGGGTGAAGCATTCACAAAAGCGAGTGGTGAAATTGGACTGGCGTTGATGGTCAGAGTATAGGGTTTGTCCGAGTAAGATCCGAGTGAGTCCGTCACTCGAATGGTGAACGTCTGGGTCGTTGCTGCACTCAATGGAGTTCCGGTGATGGCGCCAAACTGAGAGGACGAAGAGGCTGCGAGTGCCAGCCCCAGGGGCAGCGAGCCCACCGTAGTTGAAATAGTAAAGGGAGGAATACCACCCACAAAGGAAATTCCGTCGTTGTAAGGCATTCCTCTTTGTGCTTGAGCCAGCGAGGTATTTTGAATCATGGGTGGTGCGGGCACCGTGATGGATGGTGTGTAGGTTTTGTCTGAATAGGACCCGAGGCGATCGGTGACTCGAACGGTGAAGCTAAAAGATCCGACCGAAGTGGGGGTGAAGTTGATAAGTCCTAAATTTTTGAAATCAGAATTGGCCGAAGAAGCATCAAATCCCGAAGGGACCGATCCCCCATTGAGAATGCTGAAGGAATAGGGCGGTGCTCCGCCGGTCACACCAATGACCTGAGAATAAGGAATCGATTGAAATCCAGAGGGGATGCTGTTGGTCCCAATCACGGGTGTGGGCGCAGGTTGAATTTGCAAAGTAAAATCCTGGGTGGTGGCTTGTCCTGCCGAGTCTTGGGCTCGGAAGCTCAGGGTCTGAGCTCCTGCAGAGGTGGGCGTCCCACTGAGTTTAAGAGTGGTGCTTGAAAACGAAAGCCCGAGACTGCGAAGAGTGTTCGTGGTGGGTGTGGTGAGTGTGGTCGTGACGGGAGTTACTCCTCCGGTACTGGAGATGGCTTGGTCGTAACTCTGACCCACAGTGGCAAGAGCGAGATTAGAAAGTGTGAAAGCGGGAGGATCAGGGTTGATCACTTGGATACTCAAAGTGACAGGTGCTGCAGCGGCTGAGATCTTATCCGTTGCAGTGACACTAAAAGTTGAAGTTCCGATTTGAGTCGGTAGGCCATAAATAATTCCAGAGGAATTGATCTGTAGACCGTTCGGGAGGCTCCCCGATGCGAGGGAAATCGTGTAGGGTGGAATCCCTGATGAGACCGAAATGACGGCTGCATAGGATGCTCCGACGGTTCCATTTACAAGTGATGAGGTGGCGATGGTCGGTGGCGGAGGTGCAATAATTTGTAATGAGAGAGTTCGGGTGGAGCTACCCACTCCGTCTGAGACTTGAAACGTGATTTGAGTTCCAGACGCAGAGACCGTCGGTATACCTGATATGACACCTTGCGAACTGAGACTCAGACCACTGGGGAGTGGGTTCGGTGAGCCTGCTGCTGAGAAGTTGTAACTCCCTGTACCGTTGATAGCCGAAAGGCTTTGAGTGTAGGGGGTTCCCACGGTTCCGGTCGCGAGGGATGAGGTAATGAGAACTGGGGTAGATGGGGCATTCACTGCCAAAGTCAGCGTTCTGGCAGACGACGTGACTCCCTGTCCATCTGTAGCGGTAAATGAGAGTGAGCTTGTGCCTGAAACAGTCGGAGTACCTTGAATAATTCCACTTGAACCAAAAAAAGTGAGACCGTTCGGGAGTGGTGTCGAAGGCGAAAGTGCAAACGTCAAAGCTCCAGTTCCGCCCGTTGCAATGAGGGTTTGAAAGTAGGTTTGCCCGGTTGTTCCAGGTGGAAGGGAATCCGTTGTCACCACGGGCCCTGCTGCATTGGCAATTGTGAGCGTGAGGCTTTCAGCTGACGAGGTATGATTAAGTCCGTCTGTGACAGTGAAATTGACAGAGCTCTGACCGGCTGCAGTGGGTGTTCCAGAAATAATACCTGATGCAGGATCTAGGCTGAGTCCTGGCGGGAGGGTTCCCAAACTCACTTGCCATTGATAAGGCAGAATGCCCCCAGTTGCGGTGAGAGGTTGAAGGTAGTAGGTCCCTGCAACGCCCGAGGTCAAGTTATGGGTTGCGATGTCTGGAGCGGCGACCCCATTGATCGTGAGGGAATAGCTTTGAGTAGAGGAGGACGAGAATCGGTCGGTCACTTTGATCTGAATTTGAGTGGTCCCTGCTGCGGTCGGCGCTCCTGATAAAAGACCCGAGCTGCTGTCTAAGTTAAGTCCAGCGGGAAGTGCAGAAGAACCGGAAGCGAGTTCATAGGTGAGCGGCTGTGCTTTTGAGTCTGCCGCAATTACGGCTGCATAAGGTTGGCCCACGGTGCCGGGTGAGAGAAGGCTGTTGAGTAATCTCGGAGCGTCGGGTTTGTTGATTGCGAGAGAGTAATTTTGAGTGGCTGAACCGCCTGTGGAGTCGGTGACTCGAATCGTGACAGCAAAAGGACCCCCAGACGAGGAGGGCGTTCCACTGATGATCCCGTACCGGGTGTCTAGACTCAAGCCGATGGTGCCGAGGGAGCTATTGACGTCAGTGAAAGTCAGGGGAGGAATCCCACCTTGCACTAAAATGGCCTGCATGAAAGGCGCCCCTAATGTCGCAGTGATCAGAGAAGAGGTGCGAATCGTGGGTGCTTGAACGGATGGAAGAATAATGTTGAGAGCGGTTTGGGCTACGGATGTGGTGGCTCCATTTGAGTCCTGTGCAGAAAGTAAGATCGTGTAAGAGTTTTCAGATCCGGCGCCGGGAGTTCCTGTAATTTGACCAGAAGAGGAATTCATCGAAAGACTGACCGGTAGACCGGAAACCAAAAATGTGTAAGGAGGAATACCGCCCTGAACTGAAACGAACGCGCCAAAGGGGGACCCGACGATTGCGGCAGGAAAATTCTGGGTGAGGACTCGAAATGGCGTACTGACTCGAAGTGTAAATGAGCGCTCGATCGTTGAGCCCGCATTGGTTCCGCTACTCAATGAAGCGCGGACTCTAAAGTTATATAGGCCTACGGGATTTGCGTTTCCGATTCTGCCACTGATGAGTCCAAACGAATTGAGAGTTAGGCCAGTGGGGAGCTGGCCCGAAACGAGAGAGGTGTTGACGGATCCAGGAGCGTTTTTGAAGTTCAACAGAACGGAATAGTCTTCTCCTCGATAGGCATCTGCGAGAACACTTGTAATAGCATCGGCCCAGTCAAAGTCGAAAATACCGCCAGATGATCTAGCGGCGCTGATTCCATCGCTGCCTGACACGACTGAAAAACCAGATGTGTCGCAGCCAGCGAGGAGAGAAGCAAAAATGAAGATGCCGCAGAAGCTTGTTTTAAAGCGCGATCGGGGTGCTGTTTTCATTTTTTTTCGCTCTTCAAAAGTTAAGTTCATTATTTATATTCTATTAAGAAATATTAAAAATTAAAACTAATACCTGCGACTCCACTGATGATGTTGATTGCTCGATCAACTCCATTAACTGATACGTAGCGAATCGCTGCGTTCAGTTCGATGGGGTTGAAAAGTGCGTATTTAAAGCCAATAATTCCGCCGTATCCAATGAAATTGATGGATGAGTTGGAAAGTTGTCTTTGGTTAAATGAGATGCCGAGATACGGTTTGAATGCTTCCATGCTTTCGATTGATATAATATTTCGATCGCCAGATGGACTCGCTTTCCGAGTAATCGTGAAAGGAAAATAATAGACTGCTAAATCAAATCCATAGCAAACGTAAGAGCTTACGAAGTTCATCGAGTCCACTGAATAGCCCAGGCCGACTTCGAATCGTGAGAGAAGGTCCTTGCGGTACTCGAGTTGATAACTCCCGAGAGAGAATGAGCTACCTGTTTTATTCGTAGACTTGAGGGTGCTTCCTAAATAGAACGCACCCAAAGAAAAGTTAACCTCATGCGCGAATGCAGGTGGTGTGAAAAAAAGTAGGAGGCCAGCCAGAAGCGCGCTTTTGAGAGAAAAATTAAGCCACCTCATCATTTGATTCCTCAGGTAATTCAACGGATTCTTCCTGTTTTTTCTGCTGGGTTGCGCTGAGTTCTTCTTCTTTTTGTCGAATTTGAGCAATTTTTTCTTGGTTCTTTTTTGTGGTTTCGATGACGTTTTTTACTGTTTTTCGTGCTTTTGTAATTTGTTCTGTCGTTGGATTCTTTTGGTCGAGTTGTCTCATCGCTTGAGAAAAGAACATCTTTTGTTTTTCGTTGAGGTGGATTTCGAATTTGTTACGTTCCTTTTTCGGGATATCAAAAAGCGCGATAATCAGTTCATGAAAAGGAATCGAAGTAACTGATTCACTGATGATTTCTGGAGATTCTTCAAAAATTCTAAAAAAAGGCGTTCTAATACGGTGGATAAAAGAATTTTTATTAAGAGAGTTATAGAGTTCTTTTTCTTCGTCAATATTAGCCGTGTTGAGCCAGTCGATAATTTCGATTTCTTCAACGTATTGTTTGACTTGGTTAGGTGTCGTGAGAGGCTTAAGGTTTAGTGCCATCTCAGAAAGTGCCTCGATTGTATTTTTGGGGATCGGGGCACTTTGACTCTTCTCAATGAGAATTGCCCACTTTCCTGGAAAGCACTCTCGAGCGAGACGAATTGCTAGGGCTTTGGGGAAGCGCTTGAGGATCGTCATGCCCACTTCAACATCCGAGTTTCTAAAAAACAGAGTGACTTCGTCATTGAGACGCCAAGCATAGATCGCAAGTTGTTCTAATTCTGGTTTTGCATCCATATCAATCAGCCTGAGCAGGCTTTGAATGATATCGATGCATTGAGAATCGATTCGTCCTGCTTGTTGAATGGACTGGAGCCAATAGAGTTGTGAACTCAGCGATAGGCAGGTGTTTCGCATCGATGCAGGCATCACGCCTAAAATAGCGCCGAGAAGTGGTGGGTTGCTCTTGCCAATTTCATCCAGGGCAATCATTTGTCGCAGATTCGGAAATGATTTTTGGCTCACAAGGCCTTCGATCATCTTTGTGGCGATTTCAGTCACTTGAACCGTGTCGAGGGTTTGGAGTGAAATGGATTCCCCGCCCATCTTTGACTTGGAGGATTCTGGTTCACGTGCGAGAGGCATTAACGGTGCGGCGCTAGCTGCAGAGTTGGAGTTTCCTGAGTTGCTTGCGCGGAGGGTCGACAGGACCTGACCGAGTCGTTTTGCCGACATTCGGTTGATGAAGAACAGCCCGCCCAGGAGCGTTAAGATCCCGAAAAGACCGAGCAATCCGAGGGTATAAGGGATGGGCTGTCGGTCCCAGTTTCTTCTCTCAATCTTGATTTCGTCTCGTGCCGGACTGAGGTGAAGGAGGGCAAAAATTGAGTTCTTAATTTCGTCAGATTCGTCATCTCTCACAGATTGAGGAATGGAGATTTGGACGGAGACTTTTTTTACTCTGAGAAGCAGGTCAAAAAGAGTTTGTTTGGGGTCGTCCCATTCGTCCAAGTTTTCATCCAGGAGAGAGTCCATTAAAGGGAGGTCTTCTGAGGGTTCGGATTTTTTGCTTCCCCGTTTTGAGCTGGTTTCACTTCTCTCCACTCGAAACATAGGGTCAATGCTGACGGTGACTAAGAATGGTTTTTCGGGAAAGCGTCCCTTGAGGTAGGTGCCCGCATCGCGGGTGAGCTTATCCTCGAGTTCTGCAGCTCGGGGATGTTTCTGCAAAAGATCAGCCTGGGTCTGGTAAATTCCTGTCCCTGAGAGACCGGTACCGACTAAAATCAGGAGTGCAGTTTTTAGGAGATTCTTTAAGCGTGTCACGTGACCTCACTCTTTCTTACTCTTCAGATCGGACATGAGTCGAAAAAAGTTGAGGAAATGTTGAACTATTGGTTAGGCCGCTCGACGTAGAGGTTGTCTTATGAGTTGTCAGTTTTTTTTGAGATTGTCTAAAACTTCGTCACTTCATTTAAAGGTTTAGGTTTCACTCATTCTATAAGTTCTTGAATTAAATAAATAAAATATAAATTAAATTGGGCACGGACTTTGCTTCTAGTTTAGTCAAGTGATGCACTGTGTCTAGATAGATTAGTGATCAACTTTTGAACGGGATGAAAATAAAAAAGGGATGGTTATGGATCGGATTTTTGAAAATCTACGAAGACAGTCTGAGTCCTTCAAGATTTACGGCCTAGCCACCCTTGCCTTGGTGGTCAGTTTGACGGCTTTAAATCCTGCTTTTGCTAAGGATAATCAAAAATTCTATTCATCTGATTTGATTCATTCTTTGAAAAATTGGGGAATCTACAGTTCGAGTCGTGCACCTTTAGGTGTTCCTCGTGCCGATATCAGTGCGGTCGATGCTTGGCGAATTCAAGAAGGTAAGCCCGAAGTGGTGGTTGCTGTAATCGATACGGGTATTGATCTCAATCATCGAGACTTGGCCAAAAACCTTTGGCATGATCCCGCTCATCCCAAATCAGGTATCTTTGGGATGAATTTTGTCAACCCGGGCAAGAATCCGATCGACGATCACGGTCATGGTACCCATGTAGCTGGGATCATTGATGGTGAACTCGATCCTGGATTGGGAGTCAGTGGTGTTGCTCATCATGTTTCGATTATGCCCCTGAAGTATTACGCCGAGGGCGCTTCGGGAATGGTCAATTTAAATCATACGATCGAGGCTATTCAGTACGCTGTAGATCACGGTGCTCGAATCATTAACTACAGCGGGGGCGGCCCTGAGTTTTCTCAAAGGGAATATGAAGCGATCAAGCGCGCTGAGGCTAAGGGAATTCTTTTTATCGCAGCAGCAGGAAATGAAGGCGAAGATATTGATCAGGCTAAGAATTATTACTTCCCGGCATCTTATACCAATCCCGAGGTTCCAGCCTATCGTCGTGCGGGTGTGAGCCGCCCAAGTAATATGATAGTCGTCGCTGCAACTAATGAGGAAAATAACCTGATTTCAGCCTCGAATTGGGGTGCGAAATCGGTCGATGTCGCAGCTCCAGGTGAAAATATTCTGAGTACTTTACCCAACGGGCGCACTGGGATGATGTCAGGGACCTCTCAATCTACGGCGTTCGCTAGTGGCGTGGCGGCTTTGATTCTTTCGGAGAATCCTCGTCTGACCCCCCAAGAAGTTAAAACGATTATGATTCAAAGTTCCGAGCACGTAGACCAGCTTCAGGGTAAAGTGCTGGCCGCTGGACATCTGAACGTCTTTGAAGCGGTGAAAAGAGCTCGAACCTGGGTGGGGCCTCGAGTCAATATTTTAGCCCATTCTCAAGTTACGCAGTGACATCTCAACGGTTTCAAATTAAAATTTGAGGCACATGCCCCTCGATAGGTGGGGACGGAGCAATGCGCACATTAAGTGCGGCAGCAGATCATCCGTGTACTTTACTTTTGGGCCTGGATGAGCCCTGGTTCCCTGGCCTTCAGAATTTAAAATCTGAATCGCATGATCCCTCGACACATTCAGAAATCCACAGACTTCGGTGATCAACAACGATTTTCCTTGGCGAGACTCAAACTCTTTATAGCATTCTCGCTGCCTACTGATATAAATGGCCTTGTCTTCGTTGCTCATGATTGCCCTCCTCGGTAAAGGTTAATTCTTAGTAAAATCAACTATTCACCGAGCTGCGCCGTGAGTCAACGAGGACGCATCTCACAACTTACGCCGCCTAAATACCGGCATTTAATACGAATCAATGCGGGCTCCCCCCTCTTTTTTTTGACACAGTTGAAAAAAAATTAAGTAAGAGTAAATTTTTAAGTGGTGCAACACCAAAAAAAAATGGAGGATTTCATGAAAATTAGGATGAATTCGTCAAGACTCAGCAACTCAATCTTGGAGATCACCCTTGGGCTTTTATTGGTTTTATCGATCAATTGCTCCAAGTCGAAGCAGCCGGGTTCCAATCCTAACCTAAATAGTCCAGGAGCCTCACAAACGCACCTACGATTTGGCACAAAATGAGGCTCTTTAAGAAAATGTTTAAATTAAATTTATTTAAAATGAGTTTGGCACTTGGGCTGATTTTATTTCCTCGGCCCTCTCTCGCCTGGATACCTGCAAGCGACTTCACGCATGCTAGATTTAGAATCTACGCACTCTACACGTCTTCTGACCCGTTTTGTGGAAGCGACTCATTGGTTGCGACAATACCCTTTGATAAAACCGTTTTTCATCAAAACGACAGCAATGCTTCGACTTATGTCCAGTCTTCTGCAGACGCCAATGGCCTCGAATACATTGATGAGGACTTTGTCAACCCGGTTCAGTTCTCAGATTCGGTTCCAATGAATTTTCCAACAGAAGGTATTCAGTGCATTATTCTCATTACCCACAACCGTGCACAATTGAGTACAAATGGTGGAAAAAACTATCAAACCTCAACTCAGGTGGGTGATGCTGACCACCCGTGGACGGATTTGAATTCAGATGCACTCTGTAATGCAGGCTATAGGAGTAGCTCCGTTGGAGGCGATTCTGATTTTGAGCCATTCGCTACTTGTCAAGAAGCTGCAGTGGCGGCTGTTTTCCCAAACCGAATCCAACAGGACTTTAACCAGTACAAAGTAAGTCGCGGTTCAGCGGCGGCATCCGCCCAGCTAGGAGGATGCAGTGGTTCTGAATTGAAGATTCTTCCGATTTATTTCAGCACTGCCTCAGGTTGTGACTTCAAAGGGAGTAGTTTTGGAAGTTGCTTTGGCAATTTCTCTAGTTCATTGGGCTTTAATTTAAGCGCGCCTCCGGTGTCCCAAGGTGATAGGTTCCACGGAGTCAAAATGAATGCAACCGACCCAAGCTCCGAATATACTTTCTATTTTGACACCACAGAGTTAATCGGTGCAATGGGAGGTGGGCAATTTCACGACTCTGTTGGGTGCAGGCCCGGAGGCTTCCCGAGATTTAGCCTGGGCACTTCTCCTGCTTCAAGCCAGTCTCCCAATTCATCTCAGTCCACCACGCCATTTCCAATTCCCGCTCCCTTGCCGTCGCCATCAGGTCAAAATAGTCCTACCATGAGTTGTTATGGCAACGTCATGACGGGTACCTCAACGATTTGGCTACTCTACTATGGCAACTGGGATGTATCCGATGCGGAACAGCTCCGCATGTATACCACGCTCAATGCATTCGTGAGCGATTTAGTGAACGATCAATCGGTAACTTCCTATTTGAACGTCGTTAAGTCTTATGGTGCATCGGCAAGTTTGGCTTTCAATTTTGAAACTAATGTAAGATTGATTCCGTCCGATGGAAATTTATCTCTAATCACCCAACAAAATAACCAACCAGACTTCCAGACTGGCCTTAGCAACGTTGTATCGTCCATAGGCTCATTTCATGGAAATGAGATCATTTTTATTATCCCTTCAAAAGATCTAAGGCCATGGGTTCCGGGTATGCACTCTTCCTTTCTCGGAAGGTTTGGAAACGAAGAAAGGGTCAAATATGCAATTGCTTCGGCAGGAGATTATCTCTGGAGCGATCCATTTTATGGCCCGATTTTTCAAAGATCATACGTTACACCGAATGGGAGGAGTGCTGACTTACTCATACGAGTTTTCCTTCATGAACTTGTTGAAACCTTGAGCGATCCTGTCGGTGGCTGGGTTGCTGATGACGGCATTGGGTCAGAAATAGCTGATTTGTGCGGCAATTCCCTTCATACAAACACTGGGGCCGACTCGTCTGGGAATGCGTTTTCTTACAACATGGAAATCAACGGACATAAGTATGACGTGGATTCAGTTGCTCAAAAAAATAATCCTCTCACTACAAGGTGGATCAGTTCGGGAGGCACGAGCTACCCTGCTTTTAAATATCCTTCTCAGATTTATGATGTTCCGAGATGTGCTCCGCTTCAGAGCTGGACGAATGACGGTTACTGTGCGAGCGACGGTAAGCTGTATCGATGCGGAGCGGGAACTCAGCTGGATACCGGCAGCCTCATGTGTAACCGCAACGCCAGTCTGGGTGCGGTCGTAAATCCGCCCACGCCTGGTCCTGACCGGACCACTTTCTGTACGTTGAGCTACGTTCCATACTAAGTAGTCCCCTTGAGTTCCGTCCCCAGGCTTACCAGGCTTAGGTTAAAGAAAAGTGCAGGCAGGGACGGAGTCAAGTTCTTGTTGATCGTCTTTGAAGCGGTGAAAAGAGCTCGAATCTGGGTGGGGCCTCGAGTCAATATTTTAGCCCATTCTCAAGTTACGCAGTGACATCCCGACGGTTTCAAATTAAAATTTGAGGCGCATGCCCCGTAAAACAACTCGTTGGAAAAGCTTAATTCCGTCACCTCGGGCCTTTCTCATTTTAAAGACGCTCGATCCTTTGACTCTGCTTTCAGCGATTTTAGTGATCCTCGCATTTCCTCCCTGGAATTTTTCGTTCTTAGTTTGGGTTGCTTGGGTGCCCTGGTTTTTTGCCCTCAACCGCGCCCAAACTTTGAAACAATCCGTAGTGCAGGGGTTTTGGCTCAACTTTTTGATGAGCCTAGGCGTCTTTCATTGGGTGGCTGGAACTTTGGCTGAGTTTGGTAATTTACCACTCATCGTGGGTGTTTTCGGACTTTTGCTGTTTTGCCTAGTGGGGCAGCCCCAGTTTATTCTCTTTGCTTGGCTTCAGCGACTCCTGGTTTATCCACATTTGAATCGGGCGGAGGGGAAAACTCGTCCACAACTGCTTGTGATTTTGAGTTTGTGTGCTGGATTCATGTATGTGGGTTTGGATTGGATTTGTCCCAAAATTTTTATGGATACGATGGGCCATGCTTTGTGGAATGCTCCGTACATTCGACAGGCTGCTGATTTGGGTGGGGCGGCACTCCTCACTTTTTTAATCTTTTTGGTCAATGATGCGATTTATTTTGCTCTCAGGGGATCTACTTTTAAACGGGTTGCAATCCAAAAGGTGATTCTCGCTCTTAGTCTTTATACCGTCTTTTGGGTGTATGGGTTTTTTCGGCTCCATCAAGTCCAGCAGATTTTAGCCCAAACCTCAAACGGGGTTCAGGTTGCGGCGATTCAGGCCAATATTGGTGATTTTGAAAAGGTGGCCGCTGAAAAGGGAGTGGGGCGTGCAGCGCATCAGATTTTAGACTCCTATTCCGAATTAACTCGTGAGTCCATGCGGAGTGAGCGGAAACCTCAATTGATCGTGTGGCCCGAGACGGCCTATCCGACGACGTTTGGAAGCCCTCATTCTCATACGGAAAATGAATTAGAAATGCGGATGAAGGCAATCATTCAGGAAATCCAGATCCCTCTTTTGTTTGGCGGTTACGACACGTCGAAGGGTAAGGATTTTAACACCTTCTTTTTTCTGACGCCTCAAGAGAAGTTGACTGCCTATCATAAGAGCATTCTCCTGATGTTTGGAGAATACATTCCGGGAGCCGATTCGATCGCTTGGCTGAGGAACTCTTTTCCTCAGGTGGGAAACTTTGGTCGAGGCGCGGGCCCTGAGGTGGTCTCGATTCCCTATTTGGACCGACAGGGACGGGAGCAAACGCTCAAGGTGGCTCCTGCAATTTGCTATGAGGCCCTCTTTCCTAATTTTGCCATTGAATCTGCCCGTCAGGGGAGTCAGGCCATTTTTAATATTACAAATGATGGATGGTTTGGGGGTTGGGCAGAACCGCAGCTCCACCTCGCACTATCGACCTTTAGGAGTATTGAAACGCGCCTCCCCCTGTTTCGCAGTACGAATACGGGAATCTCGGCGCTCGTTCTCCCTGATGGTGAAATTCCAGCCGCAACAGCAATTGACTCCCGGACGGTGATGAGTGCTTGGATCCCGCTGGCTGCCCCAATTCCTACGCTGATGAAAGCCTGGGGGGATTGGTTTGGACCCTTGGGTCTGTTTTTGGGCATGTTAGGTCTGTTTCTTTCTCGGCGATTTTTCCATTCCTAAGACTGCGGCAGTTTTTTGACTTAATAACTAAGTAATCTTGTCCGATATAGAAGCATGGACAGTACTTGGATTGGATTTCAGGGGCGGACTGCCATCGGGCGACGTTTTGTCTGGAAGAGCTTAATTTTATTGATGTTTTGTCTTGAGTTTGTGGACGTGAGCTTTGCTCATGAGCCAGTGCAAGAGCCTCACTCGCCCCCGGCTGCTTTGGGGACGATGAGTCAGCGCGTTAGGATTGCATGGGGACGCCTGAGTGAGTTGCCGACGGGCCTCACGTTGGCGGGGGGGGCTAAAAAGCTCTGGAAGCTAGAAAACGACATCGATCTTTTTAAACATTTGAAATTGGGTGTGGCCTCTCGGACTGATACGGTCCTGATTCGAAAGTTTTCGGCTGAAAACGGAAAAGAAGAACGCGAACGAGAAGTCACCATTTTTCTGCGCGAAAGCCAATCTGATGTCGAACTCCTTTTGGATTTAGCGCACGAGCTGGTGCATGCGACCTCGCGTCCGGCTTTTGATCCCTATGATCCTCATCTCAATGCAGGCCAGTACATTCACTTTGCGATTGATGGAACCGGGGGGGAAGTGGATGCTGTTCTTGCTGAGTGCTCGGTTGCGCGAGAAATGGCCCAGAGATGGGGAGGTCAAATTCATCGATGCCGAAATTATTTGAGTCCATCCGACCTAGAGGCTCCGAGCGAGTCAGTCTTGAGTCGCCAGCGTGTAGTCGAAGATTTTTACCGAGTGGGTAATTGGATCACGGATCTTCGAAGTGGTTTAGGCCCTGAGTGGCGTCTTTTGCCTTTCTTGAGTGGGGATGCTCCTCGGCTCTATTCGTCAGCTGCTCATGCGCCTTATCCGGTCGCGCTTCTGCAAGAATATGAAGAAATGACTCGTGCTGCTTGTGAGAACTCACGTGAGCGAAAGCGCAGTTTGCTCGCTGACGTGAGGAGAGAGAAAGACCCGCAGATCTCTGCTTTGAATGAGCTTCTGGCTAGTCGGTGCGGTAGCGGTATGACCGTTGCACATCAGTAGCTCAGAGGGAAATTTTTATGAGTGTCTTAGGTTGGGTCTTATTCGGCTTTATCGTCGGATTAGTGGCCAGGGCGATTACGCCCGGTCGCGATTCGATGGGGATTGTCGGTACTACGCTCTTAGGAATTTTAGGAGCGCTGTTTGCCGGCTGGCTGGGGCACGCGCTGGGGTGGTATTCGACAGAAGGGATGGGTGGGTTTATTTCTGCTACGGTGGGGGCTGTGGTTGTTCTCGCTGCTTATCACTTCTTTTCAGGTCGTCGGAAGGTGGCTCAACTCCCGCGCCGATCCTCAAAGGATGAGAGTCATCGAGACGTTGCTTGAGTGAGGGACGGGCTGGAGGTGATTGGGTGTGTTTTGTTGAGTCGACTTCGCTTCACACCGTACATGAAATAGACAAAAAATCCTGTGATGAGCCAGACTCCAAATCGGATCCAGTTAACGATGCCCAATTCGGTCATGAGGTAAGAGCAGGTTGAGAGACCGAGTACTGGGATGAGTGAAAGATTATTTCTGAAGCAGGCAGAGGCCAATGCGATCATCCCGATCGAAAATGCACCGAACGGAATTTTTTCTGAGAAGACTTCCCAAGTGCTCAAATGAGGTTGTGTTGAGTCGCTCCAGCTGAAAAAGTGATAAATTTTTTCAGGCTGGTAGTAGGCTAAGAGTCCTACCAAGCCCATCAGAAGGAGAGGGAAGATCCACTTCGAGTTGATGTAGGGGGTTCGGAACTTGGCCCGACTCGTATCTCTGTGATTGCCGAGTTTGAGCACTCCGCCACAAACCAAAACAAAGGCGAACAGAGTACCAATGCTCGTCAGGTCGGTCACTTCGGTTAAGTTCATGAAAAGAGAAGGAACTGCAACCACAATCCCCGTAACGATCGTGGAGAACCAGGGGGTCTTATACTTCGGATGAATCGATGCAAAAATGGGGGGCAAAAGGCCGTCTCGGCTCATGGACATAAAAATTCTGGGCTGCCCGACCTGAAACACTAAAATGACCGTAGCTAAGGCAACCACTGCGCTGATGTCAATAATCGCTGCCAGCCATCGAATATTTGCCACCTGGGGGCCAAACACGAAGGCAAGAGGGTCACCCACTCCGAGGCGTTCGTAGCTCACCATCCCGGTTAAGACGAGTGCAGTTAAGCTGTAAAGCGTCGTGCAGATGATGAGTGAGTAAATCATGCCCCGAGGAAGGTCTCTCTGGGGGTTTTTGCATTCTTCCGCAGTTGTTGAGATGGCATCAAATCCAATGTAAGCAAAAAAGACGGCTGAAACACCTTTGAGAACTCCTCGGACTCCATTAGGCGCAAATGGCACCCAATGGGTGGGCTGAACATAGGTGGCACCGACTAGGATGACCATGAGGACGACGCAAATTTTGAGGAGCACCAGGAGGTTCGAGGTGCGTTTAGACTCTTCAATTCCAACGTAGACGATCCAAGTAATGACTAAGGTGATGAATAAGGCAGGAAGATTGCAGATGACTGGGATGCCTAAGAACCGGGGGGCATCCATCCAGGCTTGGTATCCATGGGCGAGGGCAGCTGTTTTTCCTCCCAAGGAGAGAGTCTGGAGGGTTTGGCCTTCTTGGAGGAGCTGGGCTACTTGTTTGAACCCACGGGAGGCGCTTAAGAAGTCCATCGTGAGAAAATCGGGGATGTGAATCCCGTATCCGGCCAAGAGGCCAGTGAAGTATTCGCTCCAAGAAATTGCACAAGCAATATTCCCGATAGCGTATTCCATCAAGAGGTCCCAGCCAATAATCCAAGCAATGATCTCGCCAAAGGAGGCGTAAGCGTAGCTGTAGGCAGAACCTGAAACTGGGATGGCAGAGGCAAATTCAGCGTAACAAAACGCTGAGAAAGCGCAGGCAATGGCAGTAAAAATGAAAAGGAATACGACAGCAGGGCCGCCGTCTGCGGCAGCATTACCGATGGTCGAAAAAACGCCTGCACCCAAAACTGCGGCTACACCCAGGGCAGTTAGGTCCCAAACTCCAAGTGCTTTGCGAAGTTGGGAGGGGGAGTTCGCTGAAAGCTCAGCTTCTCGGGTTAGTACGTCGATATCTTTAGTTCTAAAAAGATTCTTCCAATTCATACAATTTCTGTACTCTGGCCTATTCCTCGTCTATGACTTAAGGGGGACGTTGCAACGTATGCTAGGAGTGAAGATATGGCAAACCTTTTTATCAAAAAAGATGTGAACCGACTGATTGCAGACGCGGCTGACGCGACAGAGGGTGGTGAGTCTGGGCACCGACTCAAGCGAACTCTCGGGCCTTTCAATCTAATTATGCTCGGAGTTGGAGCAATTATTGGCGCAGGAATTTTTTCTCTCACGGGAACTGCAGCCGCTTACTACGCTGGGCCTGGGATTGTTTATAGCTTTATCATTGGTGGAATTTTGTGCGCTTTTGCTGGGCTTTGTTACGCAGAAATGGCCGCAATGGTACCTGTTTCTGGTTCAGCTTATGCCTATTCCTACGCCACTTTGGGTGAGTTGATCGCCTGGATTATTGGCTGGGACCTCGTGCTCGAGTATGCGTTTGGCTCCGTGACGGTGGCGACATCTTGGTCCGGGTATTTTTTCTCCCTTTTAACTAAAACGCTGGGAGTACCCATTTCAGATGAGTGGATTCGGCTCACTAAGGGCCCGTGGGAGTTAGTTACCCTCACGGATGGAACTCAGGCTTTTGGTTGGTGGAACTTGCCAGCTACATTAGTAGCCCTCTTTTTAACTGGAATTCTGTATCGAGGGATTCAAGAGAGTGCTTTTATTAACAATCTGATTGTGGTTGTGAAATTGATGATCATTTTCGCATTCATTGCTCTGGGTTGGGCGGTCGTCGATCCTCTCCATTGGGTTGGAAATTCGGCAGCAACTGGCTTAGCTCGCTTGGTTCCCCCAGCCACACTCGCGATGAGAAACGGTCACGAGGTGATGAGCTTTGGTTGGCCGGGGGTTTTAACCGGGGCAGGCGTCGTGTTTTTCGCCTATATTGGGTTTGATGCAGTTTCTACAACTGCTCAGGAATGTCGAAACCCTTCGCGAGATCTTCCAATTGGGATTCTGGTTTCGCTTGTGACCTGCACGTTCCTCTATATTTTGATGGCTCTGGTGCTCACGGGAGTGGTTCCGTATCAGGAGCTAGGTGTTCCTGATCCAATCGCAGTAGGGGTGGATCGGATCGTTTCGCTCAGAGGTTGGTCAGAGGGGGGGCAGAAAATGTTCACCTTTGCGGTCAAGGTCGGCGCACTCGCAGGGCTGACTTCTGTCATCCTGGTGCTGATGCTGGGTCAGACTCGGATTTTCTACTCCATGGCTAAGGATGGGCTTTTGCCTTGGTTTGATCATCTGAGTGAAAAGTATTCGACCCCAGATTTTGCTACGGTGACGACGGGACTGATCGTTGCTCTTGGAGCAGGATTTCTCCCGATGAGTTTGGTGGGAGAGCTGGTCTCGATTGGGACACTGCTGGCGTTTGTTTTAGTTTGTGTTGGGATTCCGATTCTTCGCATTAAAAATCCGGATGTTCCAAGGCCTTTTAAAACTCCACTCTACTGGCTGGTTGCACCCCTGGGTGCGTTGGCTTGCTTTTGGGTGATGACAGGCCTCCCTCGGGACACATGGGTTCGCTTAGTGGTTTGGCTCATCATTGGTTTTGTGATCTATTTTGGATATGGCTCAAAGCACAGTAAGCTCAGACTGGAGTCTCAGAATGGCAAAAAGTGAAGCCAATTTCAGGATTTGAATAGATTAAAAACTTTGCCCAATTCTTTCCGGCCTTCTGTTGGGTTATTGAGCCGATCTGAATACAAAGAAACATACCAAAAGTAGTTTCTTGCGATCGAGCTGACATAATCTCGTGTCTCTTTGAAGGGAATGAGGTCGATGAATAAGGCTCTGTCCTTCACTGGATAGCGTTTGAGCCATTCCTCGACTCTCTTTGGGCCTGCATTATAAGCCGCGAGGGCGAGTTCAGCGTCCCCATCGTAATTTCGCAAAAGGTTTGAAAAGTATCGTGAGCCCACCTCTAAATTAAAGGTTGGATTATAGAGTTGATTGGGATTTTTCATTCGGTGAAAACGACGAGCCGTCTTAGGCATGATTTGCATTAACCCCATGGCCCCTGCAGGACTTCGAGCGCGGATATTAAAAGCGCTCTCTTGACGAATGAGTGAGAGCACTAACATTGGATCGAGGCTGCCTACTTTGTGCTGAGGCGTGAGGTCTGTTTTCCTTGGGTAGAAAAGCTCGAGCGAAGTTTTTGAAAGCAAATTTGGGTCTTCGCGAAAGGCTGAACTCAGGAGTTTGAATCGTCGAATTGAATCATCCATTCGCAACGTGAGGGCCGCTAGATAGAGTTTAACGCGTGCCGGTATGGCATCGAGCTGGGTTTCTGAGCGGTTCAGGAGTTGCCTGGCGTACTCTGGTTCCCTCAGTTTGAGGAGAGCTTCGATTTCGCGAATCCGGAGATTAAAGGGATGCGTTCCTTGAATTCTAGCCTGAGTTGGAGAATCGGTCCTCGTCGTGTGGGGTGAGGTCGGGCTGGGTTCGTCCATTTGAATTAAAACTGACTGTAAGCTAAAGGGGTATCTTTGAAAGAGAGCCTTCTTTGCCTCTGTAGAGTGTTCGGATTTCTTGAGTTGAATGCCACATTGGTGTTTCCAGAAGAGTGCTCGCGGTGCAAAGTCTGTGGTTGGGGTTGAATTCTCCGATAGAAATTTGAGGTGTGGAAGGGCAGCGGGGCAGTTGTTCTCCCAGATCTTAAGGAGACTGAGTCGAAGTCTTACTCTTAGGGCAGTTTCGTCAACCCCTGTCTCTTCTTGAATCGCTTTTTCATAAAGTTGAATTGCAGCCTTTCGAGCGGTGTCGTTGGGGAGAAATTCTTCCATTTTGAAAGCAAAAGCAGCCGGAAGGGGTGAGCCTGGCTGCGGTTTAGCTTGGAGGACCTTTTTTAGAATGGAGTCTAGCTCAGCGACTTCTCGAATTTTTTTGAGCGCCTCGCGGAGATCCTCCTGAGATAGTATTTTGAGTGACTCAAAATCTCCTGCTTGAATGCGCTGCGCGTTTTGCTTTGCGGATTTTTCGGCCCTCTGCTTCGAAAGGCGGTCTTTTTTGGCTCGTTGGTCCTGACTATGGGGCGCTGCGCTAAGGTCTTGGCAGAATGCTTGAGGTTCTAGTTTTGAGTTGCAAGAACTGAGAAGTGACGCCCTTTCGGATCGCGAGAGAGCGTTCTTTTTGTAACGCAAATAAAGGAGTGCTCTCTGGGTGAGGTCTTGCCTAGATTCAGGGGTTTCCTGGTCGATCCCCAAGAAATCGCGGGTGACTTCTGAGAGGAGTCTTTCGCTGCCAGATTTTTGGTAGGGATTCGCTTTTGCTGCCTCTGGATGAAAATCTTCAGTGATTTCCTGACGAGTGATCGAGCTCGTTGGCGACTGTCCCGGGAGTGAAGGAGGAGGTGTTAAAGGCGCCACCGCCGCCACTGAGAGTTTCTGTAAACCAGGGCTAAGGAGTGCCAGAAGAGCTGCGCTGAAGATGGTTTTTTGGTGTCGAATCATGATGTGTCCCCTCGGTCAGATGGTCTGTTATCACTGTAGCATTCGAATTTTGAATTGAAAACGAGGGGCTCAAAAAAGAGAATTTGAAAATTTCCACTCAAGAACCCTTGATTGCCGACCGAGTTACGGCTATAAGAGGAAGTCAATTCTGTGAAAGTTTCTTCGGCTGGGTAGCTCAGATGGTTAGAGCGGCGGATTCATAACCCGCAGGTCGGCAGTTCGATCCTGCCCTCAGCCACCAAATTCAAAAATAATAAATTAGATGTATTTTTCTAACTCTTTCCAGAGTTCTTCTGTCAATTCTACGGGAGAATCAGCTAAAAGCCTCGAAAAATACTCATCGTCGAGTTCATAGGCTTTGGGGTGAATTCTCGCTTGCAGGAGTAGAATTCGATTGTCGTCAGTTCTCTTGAAGTAGAGTCTTCTCGCTCCAGAAATGCCGTTTTCTAAGTAGGCTTGCCAAATGTTCGAATGTTTAGTGAGACACTCCAGTTTGTGAAGATTGAGTCCCGTGCATTGGAGGCTAGGATTTTCAATCCAGAGTTTTAATTTGGAAAGGGTGGAGCCAATTTTCTTCAAAAAAATGACATCTTCGCGAGTGGGTTTTGTCATCAGATGATTCAACTGGGCCAAAAAAGAGGGGCTAACCATGAAGGCTTGGTGAGCTGGGCGAATGAAGCCTGCTAGATCGGGAATCTCAAGAGATGAGTGGGAGGAGGATCGACCGCTTCGCGCAGACAATGGATTTTCTGTAGAAGATATCCAGGATCGAGCAGAGGTTCTCGCCCCCTGCGAGTGGTGTCCTAACTTTGGCTCTGGTGTGGGTGTCTTTTCACTCGAAATATCAGATTTTGAAGGGCTAGGGGTTCCGCGGATCAACTCATCATGAATGTAGGGCACGTCAGGAGGGAGTTCACCATTCAGACCAATCGACAGTCGAGCTAGATCGATCAAAGCATCGCGATAGAGCTCATTGATATAGGGTCGAACGGGCGCCACTTTCTGGATCGATCTTTGATGCTCTGCGTAGAGTTCTTTCATTTGATTCATGATCGATTGAACTGACTCATTTTGAGGTTCTAGTTCATCGATGACCAGTTGAGACGCATAAGTGCCGGCAAGAGAAGTAAGTCTGGTCCACGTCTCTGGGTCTTCGTACTTGCGAAGGCCTTCGATATTTTGTTTCGTCTGAATCAGAGCTAAATACAAATCGAGTTGATTTTTTGTGAACTGCGCTCGAATCTTTTTTAATGCCTCTGAATAGTTTTGAGCTTGAGCCTGAGTATTGAGGCCTTCGGTCTGGATTTGATGGCTGAGTTTTGCCCCAGTTTTAAGTAGAATAAGGGTCTTTGAAGATTTGATACTTCTCCATCTGTGCTCAAGTAGGGAGGTGATTTTTCCGAGTTCTTCGATTGCATCTAGGGCGCGTAGTTTATTTCTGTGCCTGTTTAAGTCTGCCTCGGTTAACTTGAGTCCATGTGTTAAAAGGCATCCAGTGGGTGAGTTTTTAATGATGTGATCAGCGAATTGCCTTTCTAGAGAGGGTGTATTTTGGGCAACCTCGTCTATATAGAGTTCTAATGCGCTAGTGCTGCCAAGTTCAATGGCCTTTTTTAGACAAGTGTTTGCATTTTTGTTTTCGGAGTACTTGAGTGACATTAGTCCAAGGATTCGACAACTTTCAGCGAGTTCGAAACGGAAACAAAAGGTTTCCATTGAGTTGAATAGTCCTGCCTCGACGTTTTCTATTGCAGTCGTTAATTCGCGGGAGGTTTCTTCTCCCTTGAGTTGGAACATTTCGTGAAGAAGTGTCACCCACTTGTCGTTTACCGGTTTTCCTTCAATTATTTCTTTTGTAATTAATATAAGAAGACTTTTTAATGAGGTCGTTTTTTGAGAAAGAGTGGCATCAGCTTTCTTAAGAATCGTGATTCCGTGTTGCTCTAGTGTTTCAGCAACTAGTTTTCGAGTGCTTTCAAAGTGCATGTATGCTTGGGTTGTTACAATCAGCAGAGAGGCAAGCTGGGTTGAGTTCGGATTTTTGCGAAGTTCGGAATAGAGAAGAAGTCCAATTCTATCTCCCACTTTTAGTGCAGTTTCCACGATTGAATCATAAACATCATCCCGTTCCTGGTCTGTTAGGTCAAGACTGGTGAGAGATTGGGTAGCGTTGATGAATGAGGTTTTTTCCGTTGAATTGAAATTTCTCAGTGTTTTTAGTTTTGACGAAGCGATTTCTCGAATTAAATCACTGCCGAATTCCTGAGCTACACTTAGGAAGAAAATTTGCTTCCGCCGCAGGCCTAGCGTATTTCTCTCTCTCGGGATTTCAGTTTGATTGATTTTTTTTTCTATTGAGTTTGCCTGATCTAGAAGCCAGGGTGATCGGAAGTTCAGAGCGTAGGTGGCTACCCAAAATTCTTTTTCTTCGAATAGAAGTTTCTCGATCTTTGAATAATTAAAAAGGGTATCAATGATGTTAGAAAAAAGATTCAGGTTGTCCGAGGGGTTAGTTGGACTTAAATCGATTTCAGTTTTGATGAGTTCAAATAAAAAATCTAACTTTTCTTTATCATTGTGGGAATTCGGTGCTGCTCGATCTTTAAATGCCTGTGTGCAAAGTTTCCATTCATCGATGGGGTTTTTGGTGCTGGTTTCAATTGCCGGTTGAGGGGGTGAAGTTGACTGCAGAGGGTCTCTTGTTGGGAGATCCATGGCGAATGTGGGTTCTCCTGAGTTAAAACTGGAAAAAGCAATTAAACTAAAATAGAGAAATGTCTCAAGTTTATTCATGATTACCTAGTGAAATTTTTTTCGCCTCATGGCTCATGCGAGCCCGGGTTAATTTGGGAGTTGCGGAGCTTATATTATTCCAATCACGATGTCAAAGAAATTGACTTCATAAGTCAGATGATCTATGGGATTAAAAATGATGCTCAAGAACACGGTGCTCCACATGCTGAATAAAATAGTGATGGTTCTACTTTTTTTTGCGGTAGCCTTAATTAAAGATGCTGATGCAGGGCCTTACGTCCTCATTGATGGAAACCCAATCGAACTCATTGCGGATCCTCAGTATATCCTAGATCGAGGCAGAGGATGTTTTGGTCAAGTCAGCACTGGAGCATTGCGGAGCCTGCTCGCTAACTACTCTAGCTATGCCACTGTAGAAACAGTAGGCCCGCTCACGGGTCAGATTTCTCATGAAAGATCGGCGTATTTAAATACTGTTTTAACAAACGTCGAAGAATTTTTCTTACTCAGTGAGTCTAAGTCCGATTTTAATTTTGACAATAAATTCGAAGACTTGAGTGCTTCATTTTATGAAAGCTCTGGGCTGCAAAAGGACCTCGATGAGCTCTTTCGTGCCTTGGTCAGTGATATTGAGACGTGCAGGATCCGCGGGGTGATTCGGACCTCTCAAGGGGATGAATTTTTAAAGTTCTCAACGGTCGACAAATCTGTTCTGGGTAGTCTGTCGAGGGCTTCATCTCCGAGTCGGGATGAGCTAGAGAGCGGGCTTGAAAGTCATTGCAGTTTTTTTGGCCTGACTCCGATTAAAAGTGAAGGTCTGAATGGGAACGGGAAATCTCTGCCGGAAAAAGACTCGAGCTTGCCTCGGCCGAGTCTTTCAATTTCCTTCAAACCGGCTGAGACTCCAGATGAAGCGCTTTCGTCTGGGCTTCGATCGCCCCAGTCGGCGTTTAAAATAGTGAGGTCTAAGTCAAAGTAGCCGAGGATGTCATCTGATCAGGCCAGTGAATAGAAGCGGGTCAATCTTGTGTTTTACTGGTTCCTGGATGATTTCACCTTCGTAGCCCATGGTTCGGAGTGCGTCTTCAACTTTTTGAAGTCGGCCTGGGTCGGGCTTATAGTGTCCACTGTCGTTATTAATTCGTAGTTTTCTTGGAGGGCTTGTTCGGAGTTCGATTTCGCCTGCCATGCGACAGTTGCCGATCCGGCTTTCCAGGGAAAGTTCTGTGTCGAAGGAGGAATGGCAAATTTGTCCAGTGTCGCCTCGGTGAATGTCATAGCTGTCTTTGCGGAGGTAGAGGTCTCCATTCATGTGGAGGAAATAGAGGTACGGTCCACTTGGGAGAGGCTCCAGAGAGTTAGCCCAGTAAATCACGCCATTTTTAGCTGTAATTCGAGACGCTTCAAGTTCTTCTGCAGATAGGAAATTCCAACCTTCGTCCTGGCTTTTCTTGAATCGAGTGGGTGTAACTTGGAGAGGGCTGGAGGGAATCTTGCGTCTCTGGGGTGAGAGGCTTCTTGAGTCTCCGTCCATTCCAAAAGATTGGTCTGGGCTGAGTATGCTAGTGACTAGAAAAATAAAAAGAATTGGGAACATCGCTTTTTTCACTCCGTAATGGAGCCGGCATCATGAACTAAAGTGCAGAAAATTGCGAGTTCAATTTTTTTATATTAATTTAATTTATTCATGCTGATTCAGATCCCTCTGAATCATTCCCAGGTCTTTCAAAAAATTAACCTCTTCTTGGATTCGCTCGGGCTGGGTGGGGTCAAAGTCCCAAAGGTGCGAGCGAAATGAGCCCTCCTGGTTTAAATACGAGAAACGAATTTTTTGCTCTCGATTGGAAGGGGTATGCCAGGTGAGTAGGTAGTCGCCCCTCTGTGATAAACGAAAACGATCTTCAATTCGATCAATTCGGAACTCTGGAGCGATGGTTTTAGAAAGTTCGTAGATTTTCTGAGTGGAGATCGAACTTGGAATCTGGGTATGGCTGGAAATTGATTCTTTTTCTCTTAAGTAGCGTATCGCATTCAAAAATTGAGTCGAGTTGATTCGATTGAAAGGGTTGGGTTGCAGTGCCGACGCCAGAAGATAGTTCAGTGAATGATAGTGATCTGAAGTGAGTAGGTCGATGTAAATTGGAAGTTGGAATTGCTGGCACGTCAAAAGATCTCTTTTTTCGCTCTTGGAGTCGCCTAATTGGCAGTTTTGATACCATTGCTTTTCGTGAGGGCGCAAAACCTCGGAAACTAAGGTGGCCATCGAGAAGACGTCAGCCTTTAAAGCAGTCTGAACCTGAACATTGAGGAGTTCATCAAGGGGAAGCATTAAATTTTTATGCCAGCCCGAACTCTCTGGGGTGAGGTGCGAAAAAAGCACCTCGGGAGCGAACAAGGGAAACGTCCCTTGGAAGGGACGTTTGCGGCGACTCATGATGAGTTCTCGTGGCATGTAAGAAAGATCGAAGTCAGTGAGGACGGCCTCGAAGGGATTCTGGTTTTCAATGGAAACCAACAGGTTTTCCCTTTTAATGTCTCCATGGCAGATCTCGTTTTCATGAAGTGCTCTGAGCCCCTCACAAGCTTGTTCTAGAAGTTTGAGTTGGGTCAGTCGAGAGTATGACTTGAACGATTTAGCATCGACTGAAGAATAGGCCTTTTGCAGGATGGAGTCTCGATCCACGTGGAGTGTTTCAGCGAGACCTCGGGTGTACGGGGCTTGAGAGAGTAATTTAAAAATATTCTCTTCATTTTTAAATGCCGTCGCAGTGGCTTTAGTGTCTTTTTTTGGTAGTCCGAGAGCGAGTCGTTGCCAGTTCGGATAGGAATAGACGTCGTAGAAGATTTTACTCGAACCCATGCCAAGGGGGCGATCCCGAGTTTGAATGAGGAGGCGTTTTAGATCAGAGTGGTAACGGAACGTAATCAGGTGTTGTGATGAGTCTGACAGGCTGATCATACTGAAAGGGGAGGGGGCTGTCTTGTCCTGCTTTGTTTTAGGTAGGTTCTCCTCGATGTGTTCAATGAGCTCTAAGATGGAGCGGTTAGCTGTTTGGAAGGGGAGAATTTCAGAAGCGCCTTGAATTACTCCTAAAAGCCCGGATTTAAATGATCCTGAAATCGAGAGTTCGGGTGAGGTTTGATTGCGGCTCAGGATTTCTAAAGCTTCTTGGTAGCTTTGATAGAGGTTCCGAAGCGCTTTGCAGTCAGTTTGGGTCTCACAAAGGAGGTCGGTCTTTTTGATGATTTTTTGCGCTTCGCGGATTTCGTCAGAGACACGAAACCGCAGATTTTCTAGGTGAGCATGGTGGCCTCCTCCCTCGGTGAAGAGGGGCGCTTGAGTTAGCTCCGGGGCGAGAGCTTCAGGGGGGTAAGCGATGCTGTCGCTCGAAGTCAGAATGAGCCCCAGTAAAATAACGCCCAAAAATGTGGTTTTTTGATTCTTGATTGAGGCTCGTGACTTTGATCGCTCCATGTTACCCCCGGTGATTCCCTGTTCTTTATCCAGTAAAACCATCACCTGAAAATGGCAAGCGGCATTCCTGGTTCTAGCTTCTAGAGTGCATTTGCTGCGGACTTTTGCTAGAAGTCCGGTCATGGTACCTCGTGCTTAATTACACTCCCTTGGTCTATCCAAAAGCCGGTCCCCAGGGGGGGCGGCTCATCCGGAAGGTGATTCGAACCTTTCGTGAGCAAGGAGTTATCCTTCCTTTAGATTCGCATATCCTTATCGCGGTTTCAGGGGGGGCAGATTCCGTCTGCTTAGCCCATTTAGTCATTCACCTCGGAAGAAAAATGGTACAGCCATCACAGGTAACACTCTTACATGTAAATCACCAATGGCGAGGCGAGCAGTCGGACGGAGATGCTCGTTTTGTTGAGGAGTTGGGAAGGAAGTGGGGCGTGCCCGTTTCTGTGAGAAAAGCACCTCCACCTCGGGTTGGTTCAGGTGAGTCCTGGGAAAACGAGGCTCGAACGGAGCGAAAAAAGATCTTCGCTCAGGAGAGCGCCCGCTTAGGGGGGGCTAGGGTTTTGACCGCCCACCATGCTGACGATCTAGCAGAGACCGTGTTATGGCGAATTCTCACCGGTGCTTCTGAAACTCATGGCGGAGGGATTTTGTTTCAAAGTGGCTTTGAGGTTCGCCCTTTTTTGAGTGTAAAAAAGGCGTTAATCACGGACTACTTAGCAGAAGCGGGAGAGAGCTATCGAGTAGATCATACAAACTTCTCGGATCGATTTCTGCGTTCCCGACTTCGTAAAACAGTGATGCCTGAACTAGAAAAGCTTTTTCCGAAGGCCGTCGACCATTTAGGCAATCTTGCTCTGCGTGCTCAAAAGGAGAGGACCGGACCAGTAGCCCAAAGCCCAGAAGGGGAGGCGCTTCAGCACCTTTTACTGGCCATTGGATTTCGTCCGAGAAGAGTTCATCTTGAAATGATCCAAGAAAAAATGAAGGAGGGGGGTACTTGGCAGGGGGACATCCACCTGCCCCAGGGTTGGCGGCTCATCCGAGAAAAGGACCGTCAAACCTCAAGGGTCCGCTGGGTTCTAGAAAAGTCTGAGTAAGTCGTTTTTTAAGGCCTGGATTCGGACGTCCTTCAGTGTTTTCGGTCAGATCTCTCGGGAAGATTTAAGTCTAAATGAAGAACTCTGAGACTAAGAGTCTCACTCCTTGATTTCGCGCCGCCTCCTATGGTAGCGTTTTATTACGAGAGGGTTGGATTACATAAAATGAAGCCATCGCAGAAAACAGTAGCCCTATGGATTGTTCTGATTCTCCTAGTTGCTAGCTTATTTAAGCTGGTGGACAACGGGGGTCGGCAGAGTCGTAACATCAAGTTCAGCGAGTTTGTCCAATACGTTAAAGACGGCAAAGTTTCTGGCGTAACCTTTAAGGCAGACAATCAGATCGCAGGAACATTTAAAGATCCCGGTCCGGATGGTCGGAAGTTTTTTGAAACGACGGGCGACACGGGGAATTCTAAAGTTTTCGAAATTTTAGAAAAGAATAATCTGATTCCAGATTACGACCGAGCAGAGCGAACCCCTCTTTGGCAGCAGGTTTTAATTTCGTGGGCCCCGATGATTCTTCTCGTTGTGCTTGGATTCTTCTTTATGCGTCAGATCCAAGTGGGCGGAGGAAAAGCGATGTCCTTTGGAAAGAGCAAGGCGCGCCTCTTAAGTGAGTCCAATAATCGGGTCACCTTTAAAGATGTGGCTGGTGCTGACGAAGCGAAGCAAGAAGTTGAAGAAATTATCGCTTTCTTGAAGGATCCTAAAAAGTTTACCAAATTAGGTGGACGCATTCCTAAAGGCGTTCTCCTGATGGGCTCCCCAGGAACAGGGAAAACCCTTCTTGCTAAGGCAATCGCAGGGGAAGCTGGGGTTCCATTCTTTTCGATTTCGGGTTCAGATTTCGTTGAGATGTTCGTGGGTGTGGGCGCCTCTCGAGTTCGAGATCTTTTTGAGCAGGGTAAAAAGCATGCTCCTTGTATCATTTTTATCGACGAAATTGATGCTGTAGGACGGCATCGCGGCGCAGGTTTAGGTGGGGGTCATGACGAGCGTGAGCAGACCCTTAATCAATTGCTGGTGGAGATGGATGGTTTTGAGTCTAATGAAGGCGTGATTTTGGTTGCTGCCACCAATCGCCCTGATGTTCTCGATCCGGCTCTTCTGAGACCAGGCCGGTTTGACCGCCGTGTAGTGGTTTCCGCACCTGATATGAAGGGTCGCGAAGCCATTCTTAAAGTTCATACTCGTAAAACTCCTCTCTCTTCTGATGTTGATTTGAGCGTGATTTCTCGGGGTACGCCGGGCTTCTCTGGGGCTGACCTGGAGAACTTGGTGAACGAGGCTGCGCTTTTAGCAGCTCGGGTGAATAAGAAATTCCTCGAGATGGAAGACTTTGAGCAGGCTAAAGATAAAGTTTTGATGGGTGTAGAGCGAAAGAGTATGTTGCTCTCCGATAACGAGAAGAAAACTACTGCCTATCATGAGGCTGGTCATACGCTCGTGGGCAAGTTCATGCCGGGAACGGATCCAATTCACAAGGTGACCATCATTCCTCGCGGTATGGCTCTGGGTGTGACTCAGACTCTCCCGAACGAGGACCGAGTGAACCTGTCCCGAGACAAAGCAGAAAATAATATTGCTTTCCTCATGGGTGGGCGAGTGGCTGAAGAAATCGTATTAAAGCAAAAAACTACTGGAGCAGGCAATGATATCGAGCGGGCAACTGATTTGGCCCGTCGTATGGTTTGCGAGTGGGGAATGAGTGATGTTCTTGGGCCTTTGTCTTTTGGTAAAAAAGAAGAGGCGATTTTCCTAGGGCGAGAAATCGCACAGCACCGGGATTATTCCGAGCAGACTGCTCAAACCATCGATCGTGAAGTCCGAGACATTGTTGAGCGTAACTATCGGCGAGCTCGTGACATTCTTTCCAGTAAAGTCCACATCCTCCATGATTTGGCTCAAGCTCTGTTGGAGTACGAGACTCTGGATGGCGTTGACGTAGAGCGAATCGTGAATGGGTTAAAGATTCTTCGTGCCCCTAACTCGAGCTCTGGCCAGACCCCAACGGCAACCGCACCTGCAGAAGGTCGGACCGACTCAGAAACAGGAGGAGGACCAGCGCCCGCACCCGTGCCTGCTTAATGCATGGGGACCGACGTCGGGGCAAGGTCATGAAGACACGTGGGAGACCTGCTAGCTAATCTTCAATCCAGTTTGCGGTTGATTGACCTACTGGACGTGGGGATCGTGGCTCTCATGGTTTATCGAGTTCTCCTTTTAATTAAGGGAACCCGTGCCATGCAGATGCTAACGGGTTTGGGGATTTTGGGAATTGGTTTTTACCTGTCTTCAATGTTTGAGTTGTTTACGACTCATTCAATATTTTCTCATTTTTTCGATAATCTGTTTTTTATAGTGATCGTTTTGTTTCAGGATGATCTAAGGCGAGCTCTCACTCATGTTGGGAAGAATCCTTTTTTCGCTGGAGCTTCGGCAGAGGAAGAACGCGAAATGGTGGACGATATTGCGCGAGCCGCAGTGCGCCTGGCCAGGGAGAAAATTGGCGCTCTCATTGTCCTGGAGAGGGAAACTGGTCTGAAAAACTTCATCGATACCGGATCTCGGTTAGACTCCAAGGTGAAAGCAGAACTCCTGTATTCGATTTTTGTCCCGGTATCTCCGATTCATGATGGAGCGGTGATCATTACAGGGGGCAAGATTGCGGCGGCGGGGTGCTTTTTACCTCTTTCTAAAGACCCTAATATTGATAAACGATACGGAACTCGGCACCGAGCTGCACTCGGGCTGACCGAAGACTCAGATGCGATCGTAGTGCTTGTTTCTGAGGAAGCGGGTGAGGCACATCTCGTGAAGTCAGGAAAAATCACGACCAATCTCAACGAACAAGAGCTTCGCGATACCTTGTCAGCACTTCTCGATATCTCGAGTCACGAAACGAACCTCCCGCGTCGGATGCGGGGTTGGATCAGAAGGACCAGTCGATGAGTGGAGGCAGAGTTGGTTTTCAAAAAATTCTTCACGGCATGACCGACAATTTAGGGGCCAAGCTGATTTCTGTAGTCATTGCAGTGGTTCTTTGGGGCGTGGTGCTGGGGTCCCGAAACGTGGAAGTGACCAAGGAAGTGCCGGTTGAGGTGATGACCTCTCCCGACGTTGTTCCTTCGAACGATATTCCTGAGCGGCTTCTCTTTCGGCTTTCTGGGCCTAAAGCCTTTTTGCGGACTATTTTAGACCGGAGAGAAGATCCAATTCGGATTAATTTAACCGGGGTGAAGCCTTCTGTTTTAACCTATCGATTCTTTTCGGATAGCATCCGAGTTCCTATCGGCGTTAAAGTACTTTCTGTCAATCCTGCTTCCGTTCAAATCAAGCTTGAATACCTCAAGCGCAAGGATGTTCCTGTTCATGTTGAGACTCGTGGCGCCCCTCCTGAAGGATTTCGCCTTGCAGGAGTGCAGCTTAAGCCCGAAGTAGTTCGTATTAAAGGACCTGAGAGCCGTGTTGATGCGGTGACTGAGATTTCGACTAAACCGATCGATCTCTCAGAGCTTAAGCGCAGCGTTGAGAAGGAGTTGTCTCTGGATATTCTTAAGCTTGGAGTTCAGGTGGATGGTCCCCTGCCTAAGGGTTTTATTCAACTTGACCCAGTATCAGCAAATTTTAAACTTAAGAATGTAGACATTCGGGTCCTTTCTCCCTATAAAGTCCGGATAGAAGAAAAGAGTGTTACCATCTTGGTCAGAGGGTCCCATCAAGAGCTCGATGCTCATCTCGATCAGGTCTTCGCTTCAGTCGATCTCAGGTCGAAAAGTAAGGGGAGATATCTCGAGGAAGTTCATGTCAATCTCCCTGCGAAAGTGGGATTGGTGAAAGTGATACCCGATCATGTGATGGTTACTCTCTACTAGTAGAGAGAGGGTTAGCTATGAGGCAAAAGCTTTTTGGTACAGATGGAATTCGGGGTTTAGCCAATCAATTTCCCATGACCGGTGAAATTGCGATGGCGGTTGGTAGAGCGGTCGCCCATGTGCTCTTTTCAAATCCCAAAACCGTGGTTCGGAGTTCAATTCCGGTGGGATTAAAGCCACTGGAGTCTTCTAAGCCCCTTCGTCGGGCAAAAATCGTGATCGGTAAAGATACCCGGCTCTCTGGGTATATGCTTGAACAAGCTCTGGCCTCTGGGGTTTGCTCAATGGGTGCAGATGTGATCTTTATTGGTCCGTTGCCGACTCCTGGTGTGGCATTCGTGACTCAAAGCATGCGGGCTGATGCAGGGGTCATGATCTCAGCGTCTCACAATCCTTTTGAAGATAATGGAATCAAGATCTTTACTGCGGACGGCTATAAGCTTCCGGATGAATTAGAGGCAGAGATTGAGCGAATTGTTCTTAGTCAGGATGTTGGTTCAATTCGTCCTACGGGGAATCTTGTAGGTAAGGCGTATCGCATCGACGATGCTCACGGTCGTTACTTAGTTTTTCTTAAGAGTCTATTTCCTAGAGATTTAGATCTGCTTGGAATGAGAATTGTTTTAGACTGCGCCAATGGAGCGGGCTACAAGGTGGCTCCCCTCGTGTTTGAGGAATTGGGAGCTGAAGTGATTAAGCAGGGAGTGAGCCCTGACGGATTAAATATTAATGAGCAGTGCGGCGCGCTTCATCCGGATGCAATTGCGGGCGCGACAGTCAAGTTTAGAGCAGATGTGGGGATCGCTCTTGATGGAGACGGGGATCGCTGCATGCTTTGCGATGAGAATGGCGAAATCGTCGACGGGGACCAAATTATGGGTCTTTGTGCCATTCAAATGGCTCAAGAAGGGACCTTGAAAGGTAACACCGTTGTTGCTACGCCGATGTCCAATCTGGGTTTAGAGCTGACTCTCAGACAGCATGGGATCGCTATGGTTCGCGCCCAAGTGGGTGATCGCTATGTGGTAGATACCATGCGAAAGAATGGCTTTAATTTCGGTGGAGAACAATCTGGGCACATTGTGTTCCTTGATCAATCGACCACAGGCGATGGGATTGTTGCGGCACTCAAGGTTCTCGAAGCCATGAGGAGAACCGGTAAACCTCTGTCTGAGTTGAAAAAAGGGATTCAGCTCTTTCCTCAAGCGCGTGAAGACATCCGCGTCTCTAGGCGAGAGGCATTCGAAAATGTTCCCGCAATTGCTCACGAAATCGCAAGTGGTCAATCCCAACTTGGTCAGTCCGGTAGAATTTTTGTTCGTTATTCGGGTACTGAACCCCTGGCCAGGGTCTTGGTTGAGGGTGAGAATCTTGCCCAAATTCAAGAGATCGCACGCAAGATCGCTACCAGCATTCAAGATCATTTGAGCTGAGCTAGTTTTTAAAAAAAGATGAGGAGTACTTATGGGAACACGATTAGGTGTGAATATTGATCATGTAGCAACCCTTCGCCAGCTGAGGGGCACCCCCTATCCCTCCATCGTTGAGGCAGCCAAATCCGCTGAGCTCGGTGGAGCAGATCAAATCACCGTTCACCTCAGGGAAGATCGCAGACACATTCAAGATCAGGACGTTCGTGATTTAAAAGCCACCCTGAAAGTCGCTTTGAATCTTGAAATGGCTGTGACTCCCGAGATGGTTCGATTTGCCTCGAAACTTCGGCCTGATTGGGTTTGTCTTGTCCCCGAGAAGCGCCGTGAGCTGACTACTGAGGGAGGTTTGGCGATCGAGAAAAATCGGAAGGGCGTAGGATCGGCGATCGCGACCCTTAAGAAAAAGGGAATTCAGGTGAGCTGTTTCATCGAGCCCTCTGTTGAAGCGGTTGAATTGAGTCATCAACTCGGCGCTGATGCTGTTGAACTTCATACCGGACAATACTGTCTGGCTGCTCAAGGTGCCTTAGGAGCGAGGTCTGCCGCTCGAAGAGAAAAGGAATTCGTTCGGATTCAAAAAGCTGGACTACGAGCTCATGCTTTGGGTATGCACGTGCATGCGGGTCATGGTTTCGACTATGAAAACGTCAAGGAAGTGGTTGGTCTAAAAAATCCCCACGGGACGCCGCTGTTTGAGGAGTATAACATCGGCCACGCAATTGTCTGTCGAGCTGTTTTTGTTGGTCTGGAAAAAGCAGTTGCCGAAATGCGTTCACTTTTGAGTGGCTATTTAAACTGATTGGTTTTTTCATGGTTTCTACTCTTAAAAAAGGATCGGTCCTGATTTGCGCGGTTTTACTTTTTCTGACTCGTGCAGATGCAGCTCCTAAGCGAAAATTCGATGAGGCTGCCTCTGAAAGTCCAGCCAAACGACAAAGGCAGACTGAGATTACGGAGTATTTTCAGCCGATCGAACCCGAGGTTGGCGCTTCGATCAATCACTTGGCTAGTGATACGCTGGAGGAGATTGCAAGCTATTTAGATCATGTTTCACTTGATGATTTTGCATGTACCCATCGCGCCGCTCGAGCTGCTGCCGAAGAGGTTAAAAAGCAGATCCTCAAGAGTGAGGTGGACAAAGTTCGATGGACAGTTTTGCCTGAAGTCACTGAAAAGCAAGTTGCCTCGCTTAAAAGTGCAGGCTACGACACTGAAATTCAGTTGCCTATCCGTGAGTTCTCTCTTTCCTATGATCCGGTCACTGTTGGGCTTTATCGAACTGTCATGGGGTCCTATCCAAGTTTGTTTGGAGCATCTTGGATTTCTCTTTCTCAGTATAAAGCTATTCGACAAGTTGAGGAAACTTATGCTCGCTGGGATATTTTTCCTGATTCACCTGTGATTGGCGCAGGTTCTGAAGAGCTCCGTGAATTTATTGATCTGCTCAATCAAAAATCAGGACGCCGTTTTAGATTGATGACTCCCTCAGAAGAGGAGTACTCACATCGCTTCAAATGCTTTGGTGCTGATAGGTGGGTCCAAGAGTCATTTTTTGGTCAGGAAGAGTTGAACGAATATCAACGTCAGGTTGAGGGATTCTTTTTGGTGGAGGATCGGTAGCCTGGCTACGGTTCTTTTTTGTGTATTTCTAATTTCATTCTCTTGAAATCAGCAAATCCCGGAGGCCTTGGACTCTGGGGTCTGTTTCTTCTGCTCCGTGCGTGAGCGTCACTCGAAAGATTCTGCCAGATTTCAAAACCTCACGTTCAAAATTTGGCCAAGATGAGAGCCACTCGGTGATTGCGATGAGATCGCGTTCCCAGAAGTAAGAGGGGATTCCAGCCTCGTCAATTTCCATTTCTGATTTGAGTCGGTAAAAATCCATATGGACGACAGGACCTTGAGGTGTGTCGTATTCGTGCGCGATAGCAAACGTTGGGCTCCCTTCAGGGGGCTGCTCTAGTCCCAATCCCGCAAGAAGAGCTCGAGCGAAGGTGGTTTTACCTACTCCCATAGGGCCCTCCAGGAGGACTCGGTCCTTGGGCTTGAGTTCCCGGGCTAATTCCTGCGCAATCTGATTGATCCGATCCTCAGAGCAGCCGGATTCGGCTTTCCAAGGGGATACTGAGTTCTGCTGATTTGAGGTCTTTAAATGCATTTCCAATATTCTCGATAATGTCAGGTGCAGTCATGCTGCGGTGGCCATACGTTCTTGCTGCAAAATCCCCAGCCAAGCTGTGGAGGTAGACGCTCAGAAGGGTTGCTTGGAACGCTTCCATCTTTTGCCCTAAGAGGCCTCCAATCATCCCAGAGAGGACATCGCCGCTGCCAGCAGTGGCCATCCCATCATTGGGGTAGTGATTGAGGAAAAGAAGATCATCCGGCGAGCTGATCAGAGTAGCTGCTCCCTTTAAGAGGACAGTGGCATGAGTCATGGAGACCGCCCGTTGAATCGCTTCAATCGGATTTGCCACGACCGCTTCTTTGTCGATGTCCAGGAGGCGAGCCATCTCGCCGGGGTGAGGAGTCAAAACCGTCGGTGCCTTGCGATTGATCAGCGAGGCATGGAGTTTGTGGTCCCCGATCAGGTTGAGGGCGTCTGCGTCGATAATGATTGGACCTGTGTAAATGGCTAAAAGCTCTTCTAGAAGACGTCTACCCTCGGGTCTTAGGCCGAGTCCAGGACCGACTACAATGCTGGAGTAGGAGGGTAGTGTATGTTTGTATCGCTCGTACTCTTCACCTTCGAGGTGGAGTGGGACTGCCATAGTTTCGTTCGGGATTTTGGCTAGGAGAGTATCAAAGCAGTCTTGCCAAGTTGCGACTGTGACGAGGCCGGTTCCCATCTTGTGGCAAGCTCGGGCAGCCATTGAGATCGCACCAATTCTCCCAGGGCTTCCACCAATCAACAACGTATGACCGAATGAATTTTTGTGCCCGTAGCGATCCCGTTCTTTGAGGAGAGCGCTCATCGGGTTTTTCATGAGTAAGTACTTGTCGCCTTCCTTTCTGAATCGAGGAGGAAGGGAGATATCACAATTCATGAGTTCTCCGCGTCGCCCAGCTCCGGGAGGGAGAAAGTGGCCAAGTTTAGGAAATCCGAAGGAGATGGTTAAATTGGCTAAGATTGAAGTCCCTTGAATCGCTCCTGTGTCGCCACTCACTCCTGTCGGAATATCTAAAGCGACCACCTCATGGCAGTCTAAGTCATTAATGGCTTCTACGACGTCGTAGAACATTCCCTCTAAAGAGGATTTGAGTCCCGTTCCGAGGATTCCGTCGACGATGGTGAATGGACCAGCCGAGCTTTGGAAAAACTGCTGCAGGTCTGAGATTGCTTCAAGGTGGGTGAGTTTTGCCTTCATTTTGCGAAGGATTTGAAAATTTTTAAGCGAAGCTCCGCGATATCCAGCTTCTTCCTGAAAGTGGAAAATTCTGACTCTGCGCTCTAAGCACAATAGGCGGCGAGCTACCACAAATGCGTCCCCTGCATTGTTTCCCTTGCCCGCAAAAACTAAAATCTCCGTCTGGCGTCCAGCATTAGGGAATTTTTCAAGAAGGATTTGAGTAGCAGCTCGGCCCGCATTCTCCATGAGGATGGACGCTTCGATTCCATATTCACTTTCGGCAATCGAATCCAGTTGTCTCATCTCAGCGCTCGAGCAAATTCTCATCGGGTTCAGCATAGTTATAATTTGATCACAGACGGCCCTATTTTGGCAACGCGGAAGTGGCAGGAAGCGGTGTATTCAAAAGCGGTAGTGCGCCCTTGAGTTCTAAGACAAAACTTTTTTCTGTGACTATAGCCAAGACTCCTCGAATCGACGTCGGGGTGCCCACTCGTGCAAGGTAAAGCCACTCACTTGGCTCAATTCCAAATGCAGCTCGTAGTACATTTCTTGAACTCGTCTGAAGGGTGTTGGTCCCTGGAGGTGATAGTTCCGTGAATCCTTGCTGTTGTATTCCTGTCCAAACCTCGGGAGTGAGGTTTGGATTCCAGTTGAGTCCGGTCCAGAGATCAGTTTTGCTTCCAGGCGCTAAAGTGGCAGAGCTTTTAAAAGACACTTGTCCCTGCGTGGTGTTTGGGGTGGTCACTAAAAACAGCGCGCCCATGAACCCTTTTTCAGCAAGTGCGAGAAGTGCTCGTGCCAACGGGTCTTCGCTGGTCTGTAGCGTGGCTCGGTCCCAGCGAGCGAGAGGCGCAGAAGCCCGATTGGCTCGTCTGATCCTAGGCTGAATCTGAGTATGGGTCTCAGTAGCCGGATGATTCACGAGTTTGGTTGAATTGGAATCTTTAGAGTCTTTTCCCGCCATTTAGCCCCCCTTTTTTTTTGAGTAAAAACTGGATACTCCGAATTTTCTTTGTGATCTCGCACTTCTAAGTTTAGGGTCCCGAGGGAGGCTTTGTCAAAACGTTACCAAAAAACCGATAGGGTGGGGCTTTAGTAGTTGACGGGTACGATATGACATGGTACCCCTAACAAGATTCTTGAGAGGAAAAGGGAGAAGAACAAATGCGCTTAACTTCAAAGGGACGCTACGCAGTCCGAGCAATCCTAGATCTAACATTCAACTCCAATGGTCGACCTGTTCGGCTGCAGGAAATTTCAGAGCGACAAAAGATCTCTCTTCACTACTTAGAGCAGCTCTTTCGACGCCTTCGTAAGGGTTCTGTAGTGAAAAGTGTTCGTGGTCCTGGTGGGGGATATGTTCTTTCCAAGGGTATGGATGAAATTTCTGTGAAAGATGTTTTGATCAGTGTGGGTGAGAACATCAACCCAGCTCGCGATTTGATCGGATCCGGCGATATCAAAAGTGACACAGTCGAGTTCATTTTGACCAAGACTTATTTTGAAAACCTTGGTTTGATCATGCAAGAGTACTTGACCACGACTTCAGTGGGTGACTTGATTCGTAAAGCTCGTGGTTCTCAAGAGCTCCCTAAAACAGCGGGAAGCTTGTTGGATTTAGGCAATTTCCCTCTTCCGGAAGTTGAGCAGTTAGATGTCAACAAAGGCCGCGATTTATCTTGATGCGAACGCAGGGTCGCCTCTAAAGCCTGCTGCGCGCGAAGCGATTCTCAGCCTTCTTTCAGGAGGCGAGAATTCAGGTGACCCTCGCTCCTCCTTCCTCATTCCTAATCCTAGTAGTATTCACTCTCATGGTCGACGGATTCATCGTGCCGTGGCCGAATCTAGAGAAAATATAGCCCGATCTTTGGGTGCTTTGGTCGATCCGGATCAGTTAATATTGACCTCGTCCGGTACTGAGGCAAACCAGTTATCTGTACGTTCTGTACTTGAGCCTCAACTGAATTCAGGTTTGAAAATTCATTGGATTACGACGGCGGTCGAACATGACTCGAATCGTAAACTCATTGAGTGGGTCCGCTCCCGAGGGGGGCGAGTCACCGAGTTACCCGTGGACTGCGAAGGCCGGGTCCAGTTGGACGGCCTGGAGAATCACCTTTCCCAAGGGGCATCTCTGCTCAGCACCGTTTGGGTAAATAATGAAACGGGAGTCATTACAGACTTGTCTGCTATTTTGGCACTGACCCAGCAATGGGGTGTGCCCTGGCACGTGGATGGGGCTCAAGCTTGGGGCAAGTTACCCATCGATCTTTCCGCGCTTGGCGCCCAATACGTGACCTTCTCTGGCCACAAGATTGGAGGGCTGGCGGGATCTGGTGTGCTTTGGGTGGGGCGGGGGCAATCAGTCTCGCCTATGATTTTGGGCAAACAAGAAAAAGGACGCCGCGGCGGGACAGAAAATGCCCTAGGGGTGATTGCCTTGGGAGCAGCTGCACGTGAGCTTGATCCAGTGGCCTGGATGAATCGGGTGCAGCCGCTCCGTGATCGGTTGGAAAAGGTCATCTGTGAAAGGATCGCGGGGACTCGGATTAACGGAAGGCTTACTGAGCGAGTCGCAAATACATTGAATTTAAATTTTGACGGTGTGGAGCGGGACGGTCTTGTGATGGCCCTTGACCTAGCAGGGTTTTCCGTGAGTGCCGGGTCGGCCTGTTCTAGTGGAGTTCTAGAGCCTTCTCATGTATTAAAAGCCATGGGAAAAACGGAGTTTCAAGCGTTGGCTGCAATTCGGATTTCCCTAGTGGATGAACTGCCTGATTCATCGCTTGACCCATTCGTGGCAGCTTTAGAACGATCCGTACAAAGAATGAGAGCCGCTGCAGGCTACTCTTTTTGCTAAAAGCTAAAAAAGGAAGTCCAATTGAGTCATTCTGATCAGAAAAAAAGAGTACTAGTTGCCATGAGCGGTGGCGTAGACAGTTCTGTGGCTGCAGCCTTGCTTAAAAATCAGGGGTATGACGTCATCGGTGCTCACCTGCAGCTCTGGGACCACAGCCAGACCAATCTCGGTCGATTCGGCGGACGGTGTTGCTCTTGGATTGACCCCAATGACGCTCGTCGCGTTTGCGACAGGTTAGATGTGCCTTACCATGTGATGAACGCTCAGGATTTATTTGAAGACAAAGTTGTGGATTACTTGATTCATGAAGTCCTTCAGTGTCGGGCTCCAAATCCGTGTGTGCAGTGTAATAACCAAATTAAATTTAACTATCTTTTTCAAAAAGCGGATGAACTCGGATGCGATTTTATTGCTACCGGGCACTATGCCCAGGTTGTGCAAGACACCACTTCTGGATTTGCATTTTTAAAAAAAGCGGTCGATCTTCAAAAAGATCAGAGTTACTTCCTTTTCGGGCTCACTCAAAAAACGCTTCGGCGCACGATTTTGCCCTTAGGGAATTTGTCTAAAACGATGGTACGGAAACTGGCTGAAGGATTTGGTTTGGCGGTTGCAAATAAGCCAGATAGTCAGGAGATTTGCTTCGTCGACGATGATCAGTGTATCAGTTTTATTGAGAATAGATCTGCTCCATCCTTGCGTCCTACTGGTTTGATTCGGACTTCGGATGGAAGCACGATCGGTGAGCATGAAGGATTGCATCGTTACACAATTGGGAAGAAAAAAGGCCTCCAATTTAAGGAAAAAGAATATCAAAATTTCTTAGTCCTGGGTTTTGATAACAAAAATCAAACCTTGATTGTCGGACCCGAAGAAAAACTCTATCATCGTCAAATTTTGGCTTCAGGCGTGAATTGGATCAGTCCAATCAACGAATTGAATACTCACGTGTGTAAGGTTCGAATTCGACCTGACCATGAGGAGGTCTCTTGCCTAGTGACCGTCTTCGAGAACGGACGCGTTCAGGTTCAGTTTGATGAGCCTCAGCGTGCTATGGCTCCAGGTCAAGTTATCGTTTTCTACAATGGGGATGAAATCCTGGGCGGCGGTTTTATTGATTCAACTATTGAGTCGCTCGATGCGATCGAAGGACAGTCTGTATGAAATCCTATGTGGTCAAAACGCTGGGGTGTAAAGCCAATCTCTACGATAGCCAGCTCATTGAAAAAGGACTTCAGGAACAGGGCTGGAAGCCCTCTAACTCGGACTCAGATCCGAGTGGATCCGTTGAGCTTTGCATCGTCAACAGCTGCACAGTAACAGACGAGGCGGATCGCCAGACCAAGAAGTGGGCGGCTCGGCTGGCTAAAGAAAATCCGAATGCCAAGATTCTCGTTACTGGTTGCGGAGCTGAAGTTGATCCCGAGGGGATGGCTCAATCTAAAGGCGTGTCAGCGGTGGTTGGTAATCAAAACAAGGACCGGATGGTCGAGTTAGTACTTGATTCTGTCGCCTCTTTAAGTTCGGATATCCTTAATCACTCCGTTTTAGGTACTACAAAAACTTATAAGGAACTTCTATCAAAACACCCGATGGACCGAGAATGGCCTGCAATCTCAGATTCCTTTTTGCCACCACCAGTGCACTTAGAGGGACATTCTGATAAGACTCGTGCGTTTTTGAAAATTCAAGAGGGGTGTGACGCCTTTTGTACTTATTGCATTATTCCGTATGGGCGCGGACCAAGTCGCAGTCTCGCAATTACCGATGCCGTTGTTCAAGTTAAGCACTTGGTCGAGCAGGGGATTCGTGAAATCGTTCTGACCGGGACAAATATTGGCGAGTACGGCTCCGAATGGGGTAAAGGCCTGCAGCTGGGAGAGCTGATTCGAGCGATCTTGGATCAAACGAGTCTCGAACGCCTTCGCGTGAGTTCTTTGGATCCAACTGAAATCACCAGTGAAATTCTCACTTTAATGCGGGAAAATTCCAGATTTTGTCCGCATTTTCATGTTTCGCTCCAAAGCCCTAGTTCAAAAATACTTCGTTTGATGAAGCGGGGTTACGGGTTTGAGGATGTGAAAAATTGCCTCGAAAAAATTGCCGAGTTGGGGAAACAACTCCCGGATCGGAACATTCGGGGGGGCGTCTTTGTAGGAATGGATGTCATCACTGGTTTCCCTGGTGAGACGGATGAAGAGTTCCAATGGACCTACGATGCATTAGCTACGCTTCCGTGGACCCGTCTTCATGTTTTTCCCTACAGTGAGCGCAAGGGAACGCCCGCTACCCGCCTACCGGACTCTGTGCCGCAGCATGTGCGTGTTGAGAGAACAAGAAAACTGAACCGACTGAGCATGCAGCGCCTGCAAACCCACTATAAGACAATTTTAGCCGAAGTCTCATCTCAGAATGGGAGCTTGCATGGAGTCCTCATGGAAAAAGCCACAGAGGCCCGCTGGCAAGCCGGATTCACTCCAAATTATCTGAGGATTCTCGTGCCTTCTGCGTCCGCTGTGCGCAACGAACTCGTCTCGGCGAGTCCTCACGAGGTCATGATTGATTCCAATGGAAATGACGTTGCACTCATTTCAAAGCTGGAGTCAGCGCTCTCCTGATCTTTTTTTAAACTCAGAGCTGTCTCGCAACCACACGGTCGCCTCGTGATTGGTTGTGTTGACTTCTTGTTCAACCCCTGTAATTCGAATCGTGATGGGATAGGTTCCTTGGGCCTCTGGTACGGTGACATCCCAGGTGACGTCTTGATAGCCTCCGGGAGGTATTTCGGGGAGCGTATAGGATGTTCGGGCTTCGAAGTAGATCGGATCTACCGATAAATCAGATCGATTCTTATTGAATAGCAGATGCGCTTGAGGTCCTGCTGATGAGGGGGTGTCTCCGTAGTTTCTTATCCGAGCGTGGACTTCTGCGTGCCATCCTTCTCGATTGAGTGTCTTGGGTTTCCAGGAAATATCTATAGGATAGATTCCGACATTGGGTTGAATCGTTCGAATTCGATCTCCCACTGTGAGATTGTCTTTTCCTAATCGAGAAAGAGCCCGAATTCGATCGGTTAAAATTCGCCAGTTCTCGATCCCTGTGTCTTTGAGTTCATCGAGTGGGATCCTGTTTCCGAGTTTTTCATTGATGAACTCGATGCTTTCAATTAATCCACCTCCCGTAGCGATGGTGTAGCTTTTGGATGAATTGAGAGGTTCATATTGCGAGTGAGAGTTTAAGATTTGAATATCTTGGGCTACAGGAATCGCTTCAATCCCCATATAGCGTTGACCGTAGGCGCCCTGAAAGTCCTCAGCTAGATTAGGCGCCTCACCGGGATTGTATTCGGTAGTTGAGGCGAAGAGTGGGTCGTATTTAAATTTCATTCCGGAAAAATTCATCAAAGCGTAGGAACTCAGTTTTTTCGTTCCAAAAAGAAAATAGAGAATCCACTTGAGAGTACTGCCCTTCATGGGAAATGTTCTCAAGGTCCATGTTTTTTCTGTCGTTGCGCTATAGATGGGAGGGACCGCATTGAAAATATCGGCAGTTGAGATGGGCCCTGGATGAATGGCGTCGTAAACGAATCGATTGCTTTCAATCGCAAGGTTGGCTCCGGTGGCTTGCCGGTAGGAGTCTGCCACGAAATCTCCCATCATATTCTCAATTCCCATGCCTCCCATATCGAGCTCGCTCTCTCCTACGATATCGTCAAAAACGCGGCCGTATTTGGAGACCACTTGATTGTCGAGTGCCTCGACCTTTTCAAGCGTTTCGGCATCTTGTGGGACACTGGAGTCCAGTTGAATGAGTCGATAGTTTTTCAGCTTGAGATGGCCTTGACTTAGCTCGATCTTGACTTCTCCAAGAAACGATCCTCCCATGCCAGTCTCTACAATCCACGCAGGGGAACCCCCTCCGAGTCGATGCACTTCGATGGGTCGAGTGAGTTTCTTGTGATCGTGAGCCCCAATGACAAGATCAATCACATTTTCGCTCGCTAGTTCGTTGGCCAGCCTTAAGATGTATTGATTGACGGTGACGTTATTGTGGGAAAGCAAGACGACTCCGTCTGCTTGTCCTTCTCTTTTGATTTTACTCGCTAGACTCACTGCAGATGAGAAAGGATTCGTAATCTTAATGGGCCGAAGGTATTTATCGTATACGAATTCGTATGTGGATATTCCAATGTATGCGATTTTGTATCCCGCGTAATCGACGATTTGATAGGGGAGAATCGTCTCTTCGAATTCCTTTTTACGCGCATAGGATTCGGGGATCGATAAGTTATAGGAGAGGAATTGAGTGCGCGGTCGAGCTGCCTTAATGGTGTCGAGCAGTTGGTCAGGACCATTGAGCCAGTCGTGATTTCCTACGACTGCCAAATCATAACCGAGATGATCCATCATTCGAATCGATTCGGTTCCGGTTCCCACAGTGTAATAAATGGAGCCTTCGGACCAATCCCCTCCATCCACTAAGGTCGTGAACCGATGGTCTCTACGAATCTGGCTGATCGCTGTTTTTAACCGCGCAACCCCTCCGATCCGAAATGGATAAGTCTTTTCGCGGTACTGCGAATGAAGGTCATTGGTGTGCATGAGGGTGATTTCGATGGAGTCACTCTGCCCCGCCTGACTCATCTGGGGAGAAATTCCGAAAAATCCAAAAAAAGTAAATAAAAACAGGTAGTTATTGAATTTATTGATGTAATTGGGCAATCCCGTGAGCGCACACTGACCCATTTGAATATCCCCCTGGCCGGAATTTTAGCCGACGGACGACAATTCCCCAAGAATAAAAAAACAAAATTGGTTGACAGTATTTGACTAGTATTGTAAGACACACCACCAGGAGAGCTTTCATTGAATGAATCTGGATCGACTGCAAGAGCGACTGGGTTATACGTTTGGCGATCGAAGTGTGTTACTTCAGTCGCTTACCCATAAGTCATTCGGTCACGAATTTTTCCAAGACCGACCCATCGCTTTAAGAGATAATGAGAGGCTTGAATTTCTAGGAGACGCGATCTTAGACGTCGTCGTTTCAGATATTCTTCTTGAAACATTTCCGAGTTCTAATGAAGGACATCTCTCTAAAATGCGCGCTGCCGTGGTGAATGAAAAGACTTTGGCAATGTTAGCTAAGATGCTTGCCCTCCAAAATTATGTTCGCCTGGGTAAGGGGGAGGCTCAGACCGGTGGTTACGAAAAGGCGTCTATCCTTTCCAGTACACTTGAGGCAGTGATTGCGGCGATCTATCTCGATGGAGGCTTTCACGCAGTTTACCCGGTCGTCAGACATATTTTCTCTCCTCTGTTTGCTGAGGAGCGGGAGCTGATGTCGTTTTATGATCATAAGACGCAGCTTCAGGAAATCGTTCAAGCACGGTGGAAAGTAACTCCGACTTACCATCTCGTAGAATCCTTTGGCCCCGATCATGCCAAGGTGTTTCAAATCGAAGTCCGGATGAACGGCAAGACCCTAGCCGTCGCGACTGGCTCCTCGAAAAAAGAAGCGGAGCAAAATGCCGCCAGATTTGCGGTCTCCAATTTAGGGTAAAAGAATCTAGGTTTTAAAATGCAAAAAGCAGGAATGATTGCGATCGTCGGGCGGCCCAATTCGGGTAAGTCAACCTTACTCAATACTCTTTTGGGGATGCAGCTCTCGATTGTCACGCCTAAGGCACAAACCACTCGGGAGCGTGTTCTTGGGATTTTGACTGAAGGGGAAGGGCAGATCGTTTTTATCGATACCCCTGGTATCCATCGAGCCCGCGAAGGCGGCCTAAATCAATTTATGGTAGACCAAGCGAGAGAAGCTCTTGAGGCTCCTCATTTGGTTTGGTACCTCGTTGATCCCAACTCGGCCCTCGAACATGAGCTTCCTGTTCTTGACCTTTTACAACGATCTCCTGCTCCAGTGATTTTGCTCATGAACAAAATGGACCAGGTGGGCAAGCAAGTCCCCGAAATCAGGGCTAAGATGCTATCTGAGCAGTTACTCAAGGCTATCGGCGAGCGAAACATTCAGCTCAGTTCATCTCATTTTATTTCTGGCCTTTCAAAAACTGGAACCGAAGAGCTTCTCAACTCGAGTTGGGAGTCCATTCCAGAAGGGCCTTGGTTCTACCCAGATCCTGAGCAGGCCTCGGATCGTCCTACTCGCTTTTTTGTTGCTGAACAAATTAGGAGTCGCTTGTTTTATCTCCTAGGTGAGGAGGTTCCCTACTCTTGTGCCGTAGATATTGAGAGTTTTCAGGAAGATGCAAAACCGATTCGAATTGAAGCCGTGATCTATGTTGAGCGAGAGTCCCAGAAAGGGATTGTCATCGGCCAAGGTGGCAAAAAAATCAAAGAAATCGGTCAGTCTGCTCGAAAAGAGATTGAGAAGTTTTTGGGTCAGCAGATCTTCTTAGGTCTGCGAGTGAAGGTTTTGAAAGAGTGGACCTCAAATCTCGAAAGTCTAAAGAGAATAGGATTAATACCATGATCTCCCCGGTTCGAATTGTAATTATTGGCCGTCCTAATGTCGGCAAAAGCACCTTATTTAATCGCCTTTACGGAAGGCGCCGGGCCTTGGTTCATGACGAGCCGGGAGTCACCCGCGATCGCCTTGAGGAAAAAGCTGAGTGGTGGTCGAATGGACAGCGCTTTCCAGTCACTCTTGTAGATACTGGAGGAGTAGGTGGGGATCGATTCGCTGTAGAGATCGAAAAACAGGTGAAAATCGCTGTTGAACAAGCGGATTTAGTTTTGTTCGTTCTGGATTCGAAGGTTGGAGTGACTCCGTTGGACGAGGACTTGCTTCGAGAGCTGAATCGATCCGGAGTGATGAAGAAAACTCCTGCATTTGCTATCGTAAACAAGGTTGATGCTGAACTTCATGAAGAACGTATTGCTGATTTTTATAGCCTCGGACTCGAACAAATTCATACCATTTCAGCTGAGCATGGCCGCGGCATTGATGATTTGAAGATTGCAATTTTTCAGCTATTTCCAGATCGGCTCATTGAGCAGGTCGAAGTAGAAGAAGAGCAAGAAGTTCAAGACGAGGCAGAATTACACGAGGATCTTGAAGCCGACGAAGCCGAAGACAACCCGGAGGTTGATTCTGAACGTAGGATTCCTCGAATTGCTATTGTTGGAAAGCCAAACGTCGGCAAAAGCACCCTGCTGAATGCAATTTTAGGCGAAACCCGGATGATCACGAGCCCCATCGCTGGAACCACGGTGGACTCAGTGGATTCCTTAGTGGAAATTGACGGGAAGTCGTACTGTTTTATCGATACAGCTGGAATTCGTAGAAAAAGTAAAACCGAACAAGGCGTAGAAGTCCTCTCCGTGGTTCAAACGCGTAAAGCGCTCGAACAGGCCGATTTAGCAATTCTTGTTTTAGACGGCGAGCAGGGGATCACTGACCAGGATGAAAAAATTGGCGGACTGATTCAAGAAGTAGGCTGTAGTGTTATTCTACTCATGAATAAGTGGGATACTCAACGCAAAAATCCCGGATTTACGAAGGAGCTGGCAGCTGAAAAAATCCGCGGGAAAATGGCTTATTTGAACTATGCGCCCGTCCATTTCGCCAGTGCAATCCGAGCTCAAGGATTGGAAGATCTCAACGGTTTGATTGATGAGATCCTTCATCAACGAAGACTCAAAATCCCCACCCACGAATTTACTGAGTGGGTTCGCAAAGAAGCGACTATTCACAATCCCATGAATGCCAAGTTTTTCTTGTGCCATCAGTCCGGACGTAATCCACCGACATTTGTGTGTCATGTGAGTGATCCTGACAAAGTTCACTTTAGTCTCAGGAGGCACTTTGTAAATGCCATGCGCGAACGCTGGGGTTATATGGGCAGTCCTGTGAGAATGCTCTTTATTGAGACTAAAAACCGCAAGAACCCATTTAGTAAGAAGAAATAAGACGAATTTTCGTTGGAGCAGTTGAAACTTATGACCATTGAGCCCCCAAAAACAGAAGTACCTAAAAACCACTTTCGAGTCACACTTGTTCTGAATTTTAAAAAGCCTCGCCTAGATCAAGTCCTTTTAGAGGAGCTTCGAAAGCAGAATCGTAATTTGATCCTCCGGAATATTTCTCGAACTCAGTTCAAAGAGCTGTTTCAAAAGAGAAAAATTCGAATTAAGGGGCAAATTGCCACACCGTCCTCTTCGCTAGCTGCTGGCACTACCTATGTAGATATTCAGGGGTTCGAGAATACCTAGGGCGTTCGAGTCATTTTCTCTAACTCTGGGTGCTCCCTACCAGGTCAGAAGCAAGTTGGTTGAAACAGTCCAGAAGTTGCCGCTTAGGTTCGGGATACCGTTCGATGTCAGATAGGCAGACGAGCCGGAATCATAAAAGGGAACAAAATTGATCTTTCCTTCGATTTCTAGATAGGATTTTTTTGGACTGATCGTAAACTCGATCCCGGCTCCAGCAGCGGCTCCAACTGAGGTGAGAATCGTTGGAGTAGCTCCAATCGTAGGGGCATATTCGGATTTGCTATAACTTCCGATGCCAGCAATCAAGTACGGTGATGCGAAGCTAATCATTCCTGAGAGATTGCTGGTATTGAAATAGTATTTGAGGTCTAGGCCAACTCGGAACATGTTCACATTGATTTGGCCTGTGCTGGCAGTTGAAAAGTAATGGTTGACGGTCATGAAGCCAAGGGCCAGGGCAAAGTTGAAGTCGAACCAATAATGGACCTTAAAGTCGACGAGAGGGAAGCCTCCTTGCCAAAGAATACCTCGGTTGCCATCCGCTGCCTCGATGCCGAGTCCTAGGCTCACACCGAAAAATCGACCAAATTGAAGGAACTGAGCGTCAGTTTCCTCGTCAGTTGACTGATTAAATTCACCATATTCGGTGAATGGAGTCCCACTGAAGTCTTCCGCCTCCGGTACTTTTGTTTTGCCTTCAGACGCCGGCGCGCGACCTGGGTCAGTAACGGGAGTGATTGGCTGCTGAGTGGATAGATCGGCAGATGTAGGACTTGCTAGGGTAGAGTCTGCTCCAAAGCTGGCCTCTTCAAATGGAATTGAAAGTAATCCTAAAGCAATACATCCCAGGACTGAGTTGGCTCGGTTGGACCAATGGGGCATTTTTTTAGTGGAGAGTTTAACCATTTTCCCAACCCTGTATTTTTAGGTTAACCGGCTCTCTGTCTTTTGACAATGGTTCCTATTGGATCAATTTTTAACACCGTCGAATTTTTGTGTTTGAGATGAGTCGTCGGATATGCGAAAACCTCAAAATATGATGTCAACTGGTGAAAATGTTTCAGATTCCCATTTAGAACGAAAAGCTCTCAAGCGGCCTGATTCCTTTACCGTCGCTGTTTCAGGGTTTTTTACTGATCTTTTACAGAATACCCGTGGGTTGGTCATGATTCTAGGAGTCATGATTGCTGCAGGCGTGGCCCTATCATGGTATTCCAATCAGAGAGACACGGTATCTCACCAGGCTATGGACATTTTTTACCAGGCTGAGAAGCTGCTCGAGCAGGAGTCTAAAAAGGCATTTCCTCAAGAAGCAGGGGCTAAGCAGGACCCTTCTACAAAAAAGAGCGAGTCTCACGCGTTTCTCTCAATTGACGTAGATTCTAAGTTTCCTCAGGCTATCGCAAAGCTTCGTGAAGTCTCAGATCGCTTTCCAAAAGCACGGGCAGGCTTTGAGGCTCGGATGCAATTGGGTAGCCTTTATTTTGATCATGGACAGTTCGAAAAGGCGCTAGATTGGTTTATTAAGGCTGAATCGTCAGGCGCGGAAAAGGTGGATCGAGCAGCAGCGCTTTCTTCGATGGGTTATACTCAGGAAAGCCTAGGGAAACCTTCTGAAGCCTTAGCTTCGTTTCAAAAGGCGATCTCGGTCGGCGAAGTGAGTATGAAAGGTGATCTGCTTTTGGCGATTGCCCGGTGTTATGAAAGCATTCATGATTTAGCCAAGGCTCGGAGCATCTATGATCAAGTCTCGAAAGAGTTCCCCGGTGGCGATTACTCAAAAACAGCAGAGCTACTCAAGTCTCGGATCTAGTTTGAATCTATCCAAAACTATTTTTGGTGGTTTGATTAGTTTAGCGCTCTCCGGTTGTTCAGGGCAGCAGCTCCATTCGGATTTGTTTAATGATTCTACGGTGATGGTCCGAAAGTGGACCTTACAAACCCATGGTCCCTTTGAAACGGGTGATCACGGCACGGAATACTCTAATCCAGTCATGAGTCAAAATACACTCATATTTGGGAACCGAACCGTTGGTTTAATTGCACTTTATCCCAAGATCAATCAGCAGCGATGGACTTTTCAAGTGAGTGGGGGAGTTGTAAGTGAACTCACTGTTGACGAAAACTCGGTTTACTTCGGAGGCGGAGACGGGTTTTTTTATTCGGTCAGTATCGAAACTGGAAAAGTAAATTGGAAGTATGAACTTCGTAATGACGTTGTGTCTCGGCCAACACTTTCTGGTGGTCGAGTATTCGTTTCGACGTCGAATGATATGGTTTATGCATTAGATGCCGGAACGGGAAAGTGGCTTTGGCACTATCGCAGAAGGAGCCTCTCAGGCACGTCCGTCTACGGAGCGTCTCAGCCTCTGGTAGACGGGGCTGATGTGATAGTCGGAATGAGTGATGGCTTTGTGGTCGCTCTTTCCACGGATGAGGGTGTTTTGAAGTGGGAAAAGAAAATTCATTCTGGAACCAAGTTCACCAATGTAAATGCCCACCCGCTGCTTGAGGATGGTTTTATTTTTATCCCTTCTTACGACGGAGCCCTCTATTCTTTGAAACGATCCAATGGAGATACCGTTTGGCGCTTCGATGCAGGCGGAAGCAAAAATGTCGTGATGGATCGACAATTTATCTTTCTGCCTTCGTCAGATGGGACAATTTATTGCCTCCAAAAGGCCAACGGGAAAGTGGTTTGGAAGTTTCAGCTTGATTCGGGCGTGCCCACTCAGCTCGTCATGACAGAAAAGTTTCTAATTGTCGGATCAAGCTACCAATACCTTTATGTCGTGGATAAGACCACAGGTAAGGGTGCTTATCGATTTGACGCTGGCTATAATAGCGGGTTTTCTGGAACTCCTTTGTATGACGCCACTCAGAGGCGAGTCTACGCGCTATCAGGTGCTGGTAACCTTTATGCGTTTCAATTTCGAACCCCAGCCAGGAAAGATTATCCACATGGGGCGATCGATCCATATGCGCTTAAATAATCAATAATATCAAGTACTTATGTCTGATAATAGATATTATGTAAACTGACCCATCTAACTGTGCCTTTTAGGACCATTCTTTGCTTTTAAATAAATCTCGATTGTTCTCTTTTAAAAAAGTTCTAGTTGGGTTAAATAGGTTTTGTTTTTAAACTTGAGAAAATTCTCGCTTAAAGTTAGAGGTAGGCACAATATGAAACGTGGTCGTCCAAAAGGAAGTTCTAAAGATAACAGGTCGTTCGGTCCCCTCGGCGATTTAATTCGTAAGGCTCGCCTGGGCAAAAGTTTGGGCTTAGCTGATGTCGCAAAAAACTGCGCCTGCTCTGTTCAGTTCATTTCGAATATTGAGCACGGTAGAGCACCACTTCCATGGGAAAAGGCTCCTGTCTTGGCCAAAACCCTCAATATTCCTTTAGAAGATTTGCAAGCAGCTAACCTTGCAATCCGTTCAGATTTCAAAGGCTTTGTAGGCGGACCAGAAGGCAAGAAAATCTCTAAGCCTCTCATCTTGAAAAAAGTGACAGAAAGAGCGTCTGCGATTGCTCTTGCTGCAAAAGATACCCAACTTCAAGAGTTGATCCAAAAATATCATGCTGCTTCCCAGGCTTCTCGTAAAAAGTTTGTTAAAGTTGCATTAGAAATTCTAGCTCACTAGTTTTAGCTTATGCCTTGAGCAGTTTTTGCTTTAAAATGAATTAAATAAAGTTCAAAATGCCATGAAGTGTTTTAAATAACCTTCATGGCATTTTCTTTTTTCGGGGGGTGGTTTTGGACTGGAGTCTTTTTGCGTCGGTTTTTGGGGTGATTGCGCTTGCTGAATTGCCAGATAAAACGATTTTTGCAACGCTTGTATTGGCAAGTCAGGGGCGTCCGCTTGCAACTTTTGTCGGGGTTGCAGCTGCATTTTTCATCCAATCCCTGATTGCGATTTGTTTTGGGCAAGTGCTAGGATTCCTCCCCCCTCAGCTGGTTCAAGGGCTTGCCGCACTCCTGTTTTTTGTTTTTAGCTACTTCATGTGGACGGGTGAGGCAGATGCAGCCGACCATGAGAAATTAAAGGCTAATTCTGGGTATTTCTTTCAATCTTTTTGGAATTCTTTTTTAGTGATTTTTGTCGCCGAGTGGGGAGACCTCACCCAGCTCGCTACAGCGGCCTTTCAAGCTCGCTACCATCAAGCCTTGACGATTTTCTTGGCCGCTACCAGTGCGCTTTGGGCTGTTACAGCGGTGGGGGTGCTCCTGGGGAGCCAGCTTGGCAAATGGGTAGATCCTGTAAAGTTTCGTAAGTTGGCAGCTGTGCTGTTTGCACTCATGGGTTTGGTGTTTTTAATTAAGATTTTTGTTTAGATTCGGAACTTTTCCTGATCCCCCCGTACTAGATTCTGTTAGGGGGAGCTCTTGAATCGATCAAAATTCGTTTTATTCGGACTAGTATTCTCATTGCTTTCTGGGTGTGGACCTGTTGGAGCTGGCGCTGTTGCAGGCCCTAAGTCCAGTCTTTCTGAGATTCATGATGCATTCCCGTCACAGACCCGAACCGATGTGGGGCCAAGGCGTGATTATCGCGTAGGCGCGTTGATTTATAATGGAGTGGCCACCGCATTTGGTGACGTTGAATCCATCATCAAAATATTAAATTCTAAGGGCATTACTTATCAGGATGTAAGCTCTCGCGAACTCGATCGAATGAGCATCGAAGATCTGTCTCAGTTTGGAATGATCGTATGGCCGGGGGGTTATGCCGGCCAAATGAGCGGGAGTCTTGAGCCCTCGACTCGACAGCGAATTCGTCAGGCTGTCCTTGAACGAGGGGTGGGCTTTGTAGGGATCTGTGCTGGTGCTTTCATTGCAGTGAGTCCCGAGGCATTAAAAGGCGCTGAGGGGCCAGAATGGGGGCTTTCGCTCTTGAATTCGGAGACGCTCCCCTACTACCATCTTGAGAATGAAGGAATTGAGTATGCACTTGTGGACCTGAACCTCTCCGTAGGAACTCGGAGAGGGGTAGTCTGGTGGGGTGGTCCTACTCTGCCTGAGTTGCCTCAGGGTGTGATTGCACGATACAGTGACACCCATGAACCCGCTGTTGTTCAAACTTATGCAGGGCTGGGAAATGTGATTCTGTCTGGTCCTCACCCTGAAGCTCCGCGAAGCTGGAGATCGAAACTCGGACTGGGTGATTCAGATGGATTGGATCATGAGTTTGCTGGCCACCTGTTTAAAGCTGCACTAGGGCAAGAAAATCTGATCCCAATGTAAGGGAATTTAAAAAAGATGAACTGATCCCCCCGGTAGTTTTGGGGTATCGCACTCAAATGGGTACCCCAAAACTCTTAAGAAAGATTAATCGATTTCGGATTCGACTTGATCTTTTGCTTGAGTGTCTTGATCGATGGGGGTATTTTCCGTAGCTTCTTGAGCCTTAGCTCGGAGTCTGCGGCAGGTCAAAGTGCTGTTGGTCCATGAGTCCTGCAGCTTGTTTCCGGCGATCCGGATACTTACTGCGCTGATTCTCCAAAGGCCTACGGGGATCCCTTTTAACGATGTGTAAACTTCCTCACGATGAGGTACGAAGTCAAGTTTCACAGACTTTAGGATGCGACGAATTTGGCTGATTTTTGGAGCCTTAGGTTCCTCAGCGATCGACTCCTCAGCCGACTCTTCAGTTGGAGGCATCTCTGCAAGTTCGACGGCACCCTGAGGGGCAGCGTCGGCGCCCTCATTTTGACACACCAAGAGTTTCCCTTGATCAGCCATTTCCTGTAAGGTTTTCATTGAGACTTCAAGAGGTTCCTCTGAGTTCTTTGCCGATTCTTTGGTCGGGTGATTAGCGCAGCAGCTGTCAGAGCCTGCGCCTTCATTTTGATCCGTCGAAAACTGAGGAAGTTCGAGAGAACTGTCTTTTTCCGCGTTACACGCGCTCAGAATGGCAGTCAAGACGAGTAATGAGATGATGGTTTTGAAAATGTTTTTTTTCATGTTTTCGATCGCTAGCAAAAACAACCAGCTGTGTCGAGTGAAAAACATAAAGCTCGAGCGGCTAAAGCTGGGCTCAGACTTAAAAATGGTCTATGTTGATTGACTGAAGGGAAGCGATCAATGAGCGATTCCGTGAGTGCTAACAGCGTTAATTCCTGCGTCTCCGACCCATCTCTTAAAAAAACCTTCAACCCGTTTTGGATCTGGGGACTGGCCGCCCTATTTTACATGTATCAATTTGTCTTGAGGGTGGCTCCAAGTGTTTTAGTTGAGGACTTGATGGTGGCGTTTAAAACAAACGCTTCTCAGATTGGATCTCTTTCGGCGATTGCCATGTATTTTTACTCGATTTTCCAGATCCCGTCTGGAATCTTGTCTGATCATCTGGGTGTACGAAAAGTCGTTCTTGGTTCGCTTATTTTGTGCATTCTGGGAACGCTTATTTTTGCGTCTTCAAGCGAGATTGAAGTAGCAAAGTTGGGTCGCCTCATTCTAGGAATTGGATCTTCGGCTGCATTTCTTTGCTTAGGTAAAATCGCCAGCCAGTATTTTCCAGCGAGTCGTCGAGCCACACTTTTTGGACTTGCGATGTCAGTGGGTACGATTGGAGCTCTCAATGGTGGTCCTCCCCTCGCCTACTTGGTGAGTCTCTTGGGATGGCGTGGGAGTCTTTTTCTCGTGAGTGGCGTGGGTGTCATTATTTTCATCATCAACTTTCTTTTTCTCGAAAAGTTCGGAGCCTCGGGTTTACAGATGCAGGTAGACTCTCAGGATTCTGGTCAGGAAGGTGGTTCTCTCGGAGCGCGAATTCTCGAAGTTTTCAAAAATAGGGTGGTCTGGACCCATGCCATCAGCGCTTTAGGTGTCTACCTTTCGCTGGCGGTACTGGCGGATCTCTGGGGACCCTCTTTTGTGATTCAACGGTTCAAAGTCGATAAGCAAACGGCCGCGAACACGCTGTCTTGGATGTATATCGGGCTCCTCGTAGGCAGCCTTACTCTGTCCTGGCTCAGTGATTTGCTTCAGAATCGAAAAATTTTGATTGTCATGAGCACAGCCGCCATTTCGACACTTCTTGCTCTCTTCATTTACTTGCCAGGTTTGACGCATCTTCAGGGCACGATCATGATCGGTTTGCTTGGTTTTTTTGCTGGCGCTGAAATGCTTTGTTTTACGGGTGCGAGTGAAGCTTCAACTCCTCGAACTGCAGGCACAGTTACCGGGATTGTTAATACTGTGGTCATGCTCACGGGGGCTTTAATTCAGCATCAAGTGGGTCATCTCCTCGACTCGGTGTGGACGGGAGAGGTTCTTAGTGAAGGGGTCCGTGCTTATTCATTAGGCAACTTTCAATATGCGCTGACGCTACTTCCGATTCTAGCCGGCGTCTCATTTCTATCGAGCCTTTTCCTTCCGAACCGAATTTCACAAAAATCGCTCTGATTCAATTCGATCAGAAGTGTAGGGAAATCCCGACACTATTGCGGGGATTTTCCTACACTTCGAACTAGGTCCGAGATTGAGTGCTCTGGAGTGGCTCTAGTCAATGTTTTTAGGCGACTGATAACTCTTTAGAATTCCAGAGGTTGAGTGACTTCGCAAAGAAGAACAATAAATTCATGTGCCAGAATTTGGAGTGGTACATGGATTGCAATTCCAGCCAACTCGTTCCAGGTCTATTTTATACAATAAATGTGTTGAATATGCGATTTTGATCGTGTAGAACATCTTAGCTTATTGAATTTGTCAGGTAATGATTTTTCAGAAGCATCGAGTGGTGAGGAGAGTTTCATGCTGAGCAGTAATTTTTTAAAGTTGAAGGAAAGTAGAAAAGTTGCAATTCAAACAAGCCCCCTTTTTGATCGGAATCTCGAGCTCAACCGTGAAGAGCTTACCTTGGTTTTTGGCCAATACTGGCACTTACTCGCTTATTTTCCTGATTTTTTAGCACATTTGATTATTCTTCTTCCCAAACTTGAACAGAAGAGCGCAGTTGCACGAATTCTCTCTGAGGAACTCGGGAACGGTAATCTTCAAGAAGCCCATGAAGGGGCCTATTTTGAAGCAATTCGGGAGTTGGGTATTGATGAGAGCGAAATCCGTAATTCAACCCTGCTCCCCAGCACAGAAGCCATGATGAGGGAATACCACTCATGCGCAACCGATCGTTTGAAATCCCTGGGCTATTTCTCCTCAACCGAATTCGCTGATTTATGGATTGTTTCGAACCTCGGGCGATTGATGCTTAACGCTCTTCCTGAGCGAAAGCGGATCAAATGGATTGACCTTCATGTCACCCAGGAGCCAGGGCACGTCACTGACGCGGGACAATCATTGAAAGAAAATGTTGAGGCGGCAGAATTGCCGGTGATCTTTCAGCACGCTCAAGATTGTGCGATTCGCTGGGATGATTTTTTCATCGGTATCTATGAGGCTATTCAATCTCACCGGCTCGAGTCCGTGAATTGAGTCGATAGTTAAGGAGAGGCGATGATATCGCGAGACTTTAGGTTTTTGAATGTGATGACTCAGGGGTACCCATCCAGAACCTCTGCTGGTGCATGCTTTGATCAGATTTTCCCGATCGTCATTTTCTCTATTTCTGTATTGGGTTGTAATCCGGAACGAGTCTCAAAGCATCAGCAAGAGCTTCATACCCAAGTTCACCAATTTTATGAGAGCGCTTTTAATGAGTTTCAGAATGAGATCGGCGACTCTGCTCAGAAGATTGAACGGTGTATTAATTCTAAAAAAGAGTGTTTTTCTCCAAACTCAAATGCAGATGAGCTGAGTAGCGTTTACGTTCCAGAGTTTTCAAAAAAGAGCGCTGCTGTAGCTGCCTTCAAAAGTGTTTCGAGGACGCTTGAAACCCACTGGGAAGATTTCCTCAAACGCCACCCTTACGTCAGCTGGCTTTACATTTTAGATGCAAATACGGGATCGCTGAGAATTTCTCCAGCAACACCAACGGAATTGACGTTCGGAAAATCGATAGATTTTAGAACCTTCGAGTTTTTTGCGTCAGCTCAGCAGGATTATCCCAGGGTGTCCTGGCAGAAAAAAACAAAAGAAGATATTAGCGGAACCGGACTGATTTTGATGGCTTCAAAGGCTGTTAAAAAAGGTCGCAATGAAATCTCACATGTCATCTCTGGAGATTTAAAGGTTTCGTCTATCGCAAAGTCAGTTCAGCCCCTTTTCGACGAATTTGTCTCCAAAACTAGGGCGAAAGGGTTTCATTTTTTTGCTTATTTAAAGCCAGATAATCATTTTCGTAGTCCAATTTCAGAATATGCTTCAGATCAGGCTGAGTGGCTGTCACTCCGCTCCTTCTCAAATAGCGATAGTGAATTTCTGCATGTCAGTCCAATGGCCCAAGCTAAGCTTCTTTCTATCGAGGAGAAAGCTAGAGCTTTGTCAGCTCGAATTTCAAAACAAACTGTTCGCGGACCTGTGTTTGTTACTGGCCGTGTGCAGCTAGGTCAACACCCCTATCATTGCTCAGTAAGCCAACTTCCTAACCCTCAGGTCATTTTATGGATTTGCGCAAGATAGATCAAATTAAAGACATGCAAATCCGAAGCTGGAAGCTTCAACACTTCATTGTGATTGTACTTGTTACTTGGTCGGTAGTTTTAACTCCAATTACTTTTTCAATCTTTCTTGAAAGCTGTAAAAGCGATCTCAGAGAACTTAAGCTCAATTTGAATAGTCAGTTGCAGCAATATCATACTAATCTGAGAAATACTCGTTGGGCGATGAGTCGATTTAATTTCCTGCGTCATCATTTTTTAAAAACTGAGACTCATTTACTTAATACTTTAGAGGGAATTTTTCTTCCTGGATTTTCATTTGGAAATCAAAATGAGTATTTCATTCTCAGGAATTTGGAAGGCGTTACCAAATTAGAAGCAGTCCGCGGTGCTCTTGTGAGCCGACATAGTGAAGTTTTTATTCCAAATGAACGCGAACTTGTAAAGCGCGGAGAAGGAATTTTTACTACTCCCTGCAAAATTAACTCTGTTCCTTATCTTTGCATCGTGAGTACGCCCGACCTGAGAGTCTACGAGGACAGCTCTGAAAGGTATATCTCTGTTGGTGTGATACCACGGTCTGAATTATATACATTATCTCGAGCTGCCGAGGTTCAGCAGTATTCTTTTTTTAGAACCGATCAGCCTGGCTTTCACTTCTCTTTTGATCCTGATTTGAAGGAGCAATTGGAAAGCGTTAAAGATTTTAAAGGTTTATTTCGGCAGAATGCTGAGCTTTTTCCTGGTTTTTGGGTTTCTCTAAGTTACCCGTGGAAAGATTTTTTGATCGTGACGAGTGGTGCGATTCTATTTCTCGTCTTTTTAGTGACCGTAGTAGGTCTTGTCATTCACCAACTTTTCGAAAGACGAGTTAAGAACGAACTCGAAATTGAGTCACTTAAAAATCAAAAAGAAAGCTATGACCGGGTACAGCTCTTAGTAAAAGGCGTGATTCATGACATCGAAAGTCCTTTGGCAGCACTCAGGGTGTTGTCTGCAGGCGAACAGGACGCCGACCGGAAAAGTATGTTCGATCTTCTTTTTAAGCGAATTCGACTCATTGTGAGTGATCTTGAGGGTAAGGGGAATTCAGGGGCCCGAGTCGATCCATCCTATTTACCGTTGATTAAAACATTGAACTCCACGGTACTCGAAAAGCAAAAGGAGATCGGTGGGCGAGCTATTCTTTCTCTGGATGTCGGTCAGGTCCCTTCGGCTTGGATCTTTGGAGTCTATTCGGATTTTTGTCGGATGCTCTCTAATATTATTAACAATGCAGTTCAGGCTTCGGAACGAGGTTCCCACGTTCGAATTCATTTAAATCTAGACCGTGTTGAACAAAAAGCGCGAATTTTTATCGTCGATCGCGGCAAAGGAATACCGCCAGAAATGGGTGATCGACTTTTTGAGAAAGGTGCGACTTTTGGAAAAAAAGGCGGGACCGGAATCGGGCTGTTTCAGGCTAGAAATACAGCACGTGCGATGGCCGGCGATATTTTGGTTCGTGGAAATGATGGGGGACCCGGCACGACAGTTGAGATTATCCTTCCTCTTCTGGATGCGCCAAGTTGGTTTCGTTCTCAATTTCAACTGATTCGCGGCGGACAGATCGTTCTGGTCGATGATGAGGAAATTATCGAGAAGATTTTTCAGGAGCGCCTCAAAAAGAGCGGCACCCATCATCCAATTCGATTTTTCTCGCATCCGAACTTAGTCCCTCAAGAGCTGATTCTCGATCCAAAAAGCTACTTTGTTGTAGATAACAACTATGGTGTGGATTTGTCTGCTGGGATTCAGTTTTGTCAAAAACTTCCACCCGAGAGGACTCTACTTTTTACCTCCGACTGGAACCTTCAGACGATTCAACTCCAAGCGGACGACCTTAAGATCGGTCTCCTGGGTAAAGAGTTTTTAGAACACATTCAGTTTGTCGAAATTTAAGACTGAATCATCTCAATGATTTTTTGATCCACTCCGATCAATGAATCAGTGAGTAGTTTTATTGATCGAGTTTTAATTTCTTTCTGCATCCTAACCAGTCTGGTCTTAGTTGAATCACCAACTCAAGCGTCAGAGAATGAGCCGGTCGCTTCAGTATCATTATCACCCCAAAAGGACCTTCTATCTCATCAGGATCATGAGTTCTGGTCTGTTTTTCACCAAGACTCGGGTGTCACCTCCAACTTACTTTTTAATTACTTTGGACGATTCTACCTGGGAGCACGACTCAATCTTTTAGTTGGAGGAGGACTGAGCCTGTTCGAGAACTCAGGACTGGCACTCCTCGGGGTTGGTGCAGAAATTAAAGTCGATGAGATCTGGAGTCGATTTGCTTTTGTTCTTCAGCATGAACGATGGCCAGATTGGACTGCCACAGAAAATCGAATCTTGGCCTACTGGGAGTTTAGGCCGCTTGCTAGTCTTAACCTCGCAGTCGGATATTCCTACCGATCCCCTCAGTTTGCTGGATTGGGAGCAGAGTCTTTCAATTGGCCACTCAAAAATGCTGAGTGGGGTCCGGTCTATCGCCTTCAGTGGACGTTTTTGGGTGACTCAGGGGTAAGACCTGGGCAGATTAGCGCCTCAATCTTAATTTTTAATTATGACCGAATGCGCCTGTTTACTTCCGATAATACGCATTTCTCAATCATTCCTGAGTACCAAATGAGCCGCTCGGTGTCTGCTCAAGCGATGGTCATGACAGCCGTTAAGGGAATTTCTGGTGCCGTCATATCGTGGGATCAGCTCGATCTTGGACTGGGGTTGAAGTATGAATTTTAGGCAATCGCTCCTCGTTGGCAGTGCTCTTCTCGTTGGCGTTGTTGGCTGTGGAAAAAATCTCTCCCAAGTTCTATTTCATGTGACGGTGGATCAACGTGTTCGCGACAGTCTCTCAGCTAGCATCCACGTCCCCGCTCCAGTTTCGTTGGCAGACCCAAACTCCTTTCGATTCGCTGTTTTCGGAGACCTTCAAATTCGAGATGAGAACAAAAATATGCTGACGGCGTTCAAACAAGAGGTGGTTAATCGAGATATCGACTTCTTCACGGTCCTAGGAGATCTCTCTGAAGATGGAACCAGCGAAGAACTCACCACGATTAAAGCGGACCTTGATCAAGTAGGCGTCCCCTATTACGCCACGATTGGTAATCACGATCTTTTTCAAGATTCGAGTAAGGGTGGCTGGGATCAGTGGAAATCGACATTTGGTGCTGCCACCTACTCGGTGACACTGGGGGGTGTCGTAAGAATTATTTTACTCGACACTGCAACGGGTAATATTGGAGCAACCCAATTTCGATGGCTTGAAAATCAACTCAAAACTCCAGTACCCTTCACACTCGTGGGCTCGCACTATCCGGTGAACGGGGGCCCTAGTCCAAGCATCTGGCGGTTAGAAAGCGTGGAGGAGCGCTATAAACTGACCCATCTTCTCAATCGCTATGGCGTCTATGCCTACGTTGCCGGTCACCTCCACGCGTTCGAAGAAGATCGTGTGGGTAATGACATTCTTCATCTTACTGTCGGTAGTATGTACCCTTATTCACTCGATTTTGGCTCCCGCGGATACGTATTGTTCGAGTACAACCATGGATCACTCACATGGCAGAGAATTGAAATGAGTTCGGACTCTCCAGAATAGAACCCCACCTAAAGACTCTACTCTGGAGGCCAAACTAAAACTAAAACTAAAACTAAAACTAAAACCGAAACGTCGAAGGCAGTGGGATCGGCTCACCATCATAAGAACTTTGAGAGAGGATCGACATTCGGACTTTCACCGCGCCAATTTCTCGCTTCGCTTGGTCAATTGCAGCACTCAGATCCATCTGTGTAGACAGTGTTGCAGCACGGAGAGCACGCTCTGGATTTGCAATTCCCTCGGACACGACCTTGCCGACTAAAAAGTCTTTTTTATCTACAGTTTGCATCATGATCTGCTTGACTTGCGGCAAGGTGAGTTGAGAGTTGGTGTCTAGAATTCGGCCGGCAAGGTTTGTAATAAACGGCGCAGCTTGTGAGGTACCGCTCAAAGGCATGGTTTCACCACCTGGGATATCCGAAATAATACCCACACCTGGGGCTGCGATTTCAACCAGGGTTGCTCCGTAGTTAGAGAATGATGCGAGCTTCTCATAGCCGCGGGTTGCTGCGACGGTGATCGTGTTGTCAGCTTTTAGATTTGCTGGGAAAGTAGGCACTTTGTCATTATCGCTGCCATCGTTTCCAGCAGCAATGACAAAAAGTGCCTTTGGTGCAGAGCTTGCGAAGGCGGCTCCTTTTTTAAGGACCTGATGTAAAAATACGGCACCATACTTTTCTTGATCAGCTTCGGTCAGTTCTTTGTTTAAAAGACTTTTTGCAATGAGCGTGACGATTTTTTTGGCCTGTTCTACGCTGGTGCCGAACGAGCAGTTAGCCACAGCCATCCCCGTAACGTTGACGTATTCACTCACAGGGATGAGGGTTTTTGAGTGCTGGCTGGCCAGCATTCCGAGCATGAGATTGAGCGCCATGTCAGTGAGGGGGTCACTCTCCTTTGGCCATAATCGAAAGTGATCAAAGAAGCTTTGAACTTCAAGACCGCTTCCTGGCTTTGTTGCTTTTGTCGGTAAGATCTTTGCGGCCATGAGTTGAGCGTGGTCAGCTGAGCGAGCTGAAATTCCTGCGACGTGGGTACCGTGAACGAAGTTCCCAAAGGTTTGAAGCTCTTCAATAAACTTGTCGTCACCTTTTTTGTCCTTCATCCACTGCTTTTCTTCATCAGTGGCTGTGCCTTGAAGTAGCTTGAGTTGGACCTGAAAAAAGTGGGTCATATCGGGAGAGAATGTTCCCAATAAGCTGTAGTCAATGATCTCGTTATTGTCCTCAGCAAAATTCCAGCCATGGGTATCATCTTTGAAGGCGTCGCCTGAAAGGTTCCCTGGGTTCGTCCAGGCTTTATTTGCCAAATTAGGGTGTTTAAGATCAGTGCCCGAATCAATGATTCCGATCGGAACTGCCCAGGCATTTACTCCTAAAAGAGCAAAGGTGACTACTAAAATGGATCTGATGGTGCGTTTTGATTTCATGAAAGATTCCCCCACTTTCAAAGTAATATTCTTTCAGAAATGCTCAACATTTAAAATGTTTATTTTGAATTGACTAGGAAAATCTTGATCTCACTGAATTGTGGGCTGCGCTAATTTAGTTAGATTTGATCTTCTCAATGAGAGAGTTCACCACAACTGAGGCGCAGTAGAGGCCGAAAGTCCCGGTGACGAAGCTTGCGTTACCCAGGATCAGATTCCGATTGTCGCAGTTGAAGTAAGGGTTGTCGCCTTGTGGGCAGACGCAGCGAAATCCTTTGCCTCCATCGTAGTGGAGTTCTTGAGGGGCTGAGTAGGGCTCGGGAGAGTAAATAGCGGTAATACCGTAGGGGGTTTTATCATCTTTTGGGAAGCTGTATTGCTCTCTCAAGATGCGCCGAATTTCACGAGCCAGTGGGTCGACTTGCGTAAATGCAAGGTCCGTAATTTTTACTTGTGTCGGGTCCATCCGACCCCCTGACCCTGTTGAGCTGACGATCGGGATTTGATTTTCTCGGCAATAGGCTAGAAGGTGACACTTTGCGGTGACGTTATCAATCGCGTCAATCACGTAGTCAGGACGACGTGCAAAAATTTCTGCACTGTTCTTAGCGTGATAAAACTGAGCAATGGAGTTAATTTTGGCCTGAGGGTTGATTTGGCGCATTCTTGCGGCCATGACATCCGCTTTTTTTGAACCCACTAGTCCCTGAAGCGCGTGAATTTGTCGATTGAAGTTGGTGACACAAATCTCGTCGAAATCAACTAGGGTCAACTCCCCGATCCCAGAGCGAGCCAAAGACTCTGCAGCCCAGGAGCCCACTCCGCCGAGACCAAGCACCATCACGTGAGATTTCATGAGTCGACCCATATTGGTGTCACCAATGAGTCTGCCCATTCGGTCAAAACGTCGGTGCAGTCGATAGGTTTCTAATTCTGCCTCAGTCATTTCAGTTGCGGGTGGTACGGAGTCGATCGCCATAAAAAAGCCTTTTTGATCTGGAAATTAAGTACCTTTGATCTCAAAAATTCGGGATAAATTCAATGATGTTCTTTTTAGGAGGTCGGATTGAGAACACCCTCTTAGTGCAGCTAGAGCCTCCGCTACGGCGATTAACTCGGCAGGTTCACTGGAGTCTGTTTCGAGAGTGATTTGATCCTCACGAAGCTCAACAGCTGTTTTCTTGAGTTGGACATAGCCCGGCTTGAGAATACCCTTTCCGATCGAAATCAAAAATCCTCGTTTGAGATACTCCTGAGCAATCTCCGGTGAGCCTGTGAATCCATGAACCATCCCCCCACGTGGAAAAGGTCCCCAGCGATCGAGTAGTTCGATCATCTGAGAGTGGGCTTGGACTACGTGTAAAATCAAAGGTTTATCAGCTTTTTTACTCATCTGGAGGGCATGCTCAACGGCGAATTTCTGCTGAGCCCGAGCCTGGGTGCCGTCGTAGCGGGAGCTTCGGTCCAGGCCGACTTCACCGATCGCTGCAGCTTTTGGAGCGGTCTCGTCAAGGACCGTCAGGGCTGTTTCCACCTCCGATTTGGAGGTTTGGCTCACCCACCAGGGGTGCAAGCCCACCGAGGTGAGAACCCAGGGACCGTAAAGTGCTTTGATTTTCTCCTGGATTAGCCAGTCAGTCGGTGAAACTCCGCCGATCACCCACCCCCGGACTCCCGCGCGTTGGGACCTCTCGATGATCCCGGGTAAGTAGTCCTGAATCGCAGGATCAGCCAAATGGCAGTGAGCATCCCACCAAAAGCCTTTCTCAAACGTCAAAGATGTCGTAGAATCTGCGCCCATAAGGATAATTCGATTTTGCCATACCCCATTTTGTTGTCTACTTTAAACGCCCGCTATCACCACTCGTCGTTTGGTTTGCGCTACCTCTATGCAAATCTCCGTGAATTACAGCCTCTAGCTAAAATCGTGGAGTTTACGATTAGCCAGAATCCGCGAGATATTGCAGAGAAAATCCTCAGCGAGAACCCCACTGTGGTGGGTTTTGGGATTTATATTTGGAACACTGAAACGACCCAGCAAGTCGTCTCGATTCTGAAAAAAGTACGTCCAGATCTGACGGTCGTTCTCGGGGGACCTGAAGTGAGCTACGAAGCTGAAAATCAAAAGATCTGCCAGATCGCAGATTACGTCATCCAGGGAGAAGCGGAGGTTGAGTTCTACTCCCTTTGTAAAAAGCTGCTTTCTGATGAAACGGTCGGGCAAAAAAAAGTCGATCAAAAAATTCTCCGAGGGCCACTCCCAGAGATTCAAAACATCACGCTTCCGTACGACTTTTACACGGATGATGACATTAAAAACAGAATTATCTATGTTGAGGCATCTCGCGGATGTCCGTATCGCTGTGAGTACTGCTTGTCTTCTCTAGACAAGAGTGTACGGAGCTTCGACTTAGATTTATTTCTGAACGAGATTGAAAAACTCATCCAGCGAGGGGCTCGAAGCTTTAAGTTCGTCGATCGAACATTTAATTTAAGCATCACTTCGAGTTCTCGGATTTTAAAGTTCTTCTTAGAACGGATGAATCTAGGACTTTTTCTTCACTTTGAAATGGTACCAGATCGCCTGCCCATTGAATTGCAGGAGCTGATTCGCCAGTTCCCAGCGGGTGCGCTGCAATTTGAAATCGGCATTCAGACCTGGAGTCCTGCGGTGGCTCAATTAGTGAGTCGACGCCAAAACTATGAGAAGATCCGAGAAAATTTTAATTTCCTCAATGAACAAACTGGAGTGCACCTTCACACCGATCTCATCGCTGGGCTACCAGGAGAAACTTGGGAGAGTTTTGCTCATGGGTTTGATCAGGTTGCCTCGCTTGGGACCCAGGAAATTCAGGTTGGGATTTTAAAGAGACTCAAAGGGACTCCTATTATTCGACATGATCAAGAATGGGGCATGGTCTATCAGGATCATCCACCTTTTCAAATCCTTCAAACGAAAACTCTCAGCTTCGATCAACTTCAAAAGCTAGGGCGCTTTTCTCAGTTTTGGGACAGCGTTGCCAATAGCGGTAATTTTACAAGTACGATGAATTTCTTCAGGGAACGATGTCGAACGAGTGGGCGTTCTTTTTTCGCTGATTTTTTTCAGCTCTCAGAATTTTTGTCCCAACGTCACCCCACGGGCCACAGCGTCGCGCTGCTGAACTTGGTGGAGTCGATTTGGATTTACCTCACTCAGGAATCTCAAGTCAGTCCAGATCAAGCACGAAACCTCCTGATTGCCGATTATGCGGGCAAAGTGAAACGAGACATTCCGAAGTTTTTACGAGAATCGAACGAGTCTTCAAAAGTCTCGTCCCCTGAGTCCCCTGCGGCACTCCCAGGATTACTCGTCTCGCCCGGACTCCCTAAACGACAAGCTAAACACCAGCTTCAAACCCAAAAGTGAGATTTAAACATGCGTCCTTTTCGTTTCCAGTTGAAAGCCGTTGCTAAAAATTCGCGAGCTCGTAGGGGAACTTTCGTGACGGCCCACGGCACTGTCGAGACCCCTGTTTTTATGCCAGTGGGAACTCAGGCGACCGTGAAAGCTCAAACCTTATCGACCCTCACGGAAGTGAAGTCACAGGTATTGCTGGCCAATACCTACCACCTCCTCTTGCGACCCGGCATGGAGGTCTTTAATCAATTTGGCGGAATTCACAACTTCATGAAATGGAATGGCCCAGTGCTGACTGACTCGGGTGGGTTCCAGATTTTCTCTCTCCCTCATTCTCGTAAAATGACTGATGAAGGAGCACAGTTTAAAAGCTACATCGACGGCAAGATGATCTTGCTGAGTCCCGAACTCAGCATTGGCATGCAAAAAGCCATCGGCAGTGACATCATGATGGTTTTGGACCAATGCGTTCCGTCAACGTCTGAGTATTCTCTCGCTCACGAAGCGATGGTTCGTACCCATGCTTGGGCCAAACGAAGCTTGAACGCACGGGGAGACAGTCTCCAAGCGCTGTTTGGGATTGTCCAGGGTGCCTGCTTTATCGATCTGAGAAAGCAAAGCGCCGATACCCTCACTCAAATGCCGTTTGATGGCTTCGCGATCGGTGGTCTGGCTGTTGGCGAAGGGAAATCTGAACGCGAAGATTTTTGCGAACTCTCGGCCGACCTTTTACCCACAGACAAACCTCGTTATCTGATGGGGGTGGGGACGCCAATTGATATTCTTGAGGCAGTCCACCGGGGCGTCGATATGTTCGATTGCATCTTGCCCACTCAGCTCGCTCAGCGTGGAACAGCATTTACGAGTGTAGCAAAGCTCCAGATGAGACGATCTGCCTATAAGTTTGCAGAAGAAGCGCTTGATCCTCAGTGCACCTGCTATACCTGTAAAACCTACTCAAAAGCCTACCTCCATCATCTCATCAAGGCGGATGAAACTCTGGGTTGGCATCTCCTAGGTCTCCACAATCTGACTTTCTATCATGGTTTAATGGATAAAATTCGACACGCCATTGAAGCAGGTCAATTCGAAGAGTTTTATCGAGTCCACCGTGAGCTTCTTCAGCAAACGGATGGAGAACTCAATCAGCAAAAACTGAGAATTCTACAGTATTCCCAGGTCTGGGCTGCTGAGACTCCGCGTGAGTCTGCCCCTACCACGCGGAGCGCCCAGTCGGATCCAGATCAGCCAAAAAATAAGGAGCTAGGAGACTTTCTCGTTCGTCATTCTGATCGAGGATTTTTCTCCATCCAACAAAAATCGTCTGGTGAAGTCATGCACTCCGTGAATCCCCCTCTGGTCGAAGCCCGAGATCTTTACCTCACCCAGAGTCAGATTCTAAAAAGAATTGAAGAAATTGAAAAACCTGAACTCGTGATCTGGGACGTCGGCCTGGGCGCTGCCACGAATGCCATGAGCGTAATCCATGCCTACGAGAAAAGTAGCGAGACCTCAACAAAACGCCCGCTTCATCTGGTGAGCTTTGAAATTGATTTGGATCCTCTACGCCTAGCCCATCAGAACCCTGAGTGTTTTCCGTACCTCCAGCATCCTGCGGTCGAATCCTTGTTGAACCAGGGCTGTTGGAAGTCTGAGACATTGCCAATCCAATGGACTCTGATTGCGGGAGATTTTTTAGAAACCTTGGCTGCAGCCCCCGCCCCAGACTTGATTTTTTTCGACCCGTTTTCCTATAAAACTAACCCAACTCTTTGGGGTGAAGGGACTCTGAGAAAAATCTACGAGCGATGCCGTAATCATCCTGTCGAGCTTTTCACCTACTCTGCCTCCACGTCTTTTCGTGCGGCACTTTTGTCAGCAGGATTCTTTGTGGGTAAGGGAGCTGGAAGTGGCCCAAAATCTGAGACTACGATTGCAACCAACGTTCGACGTGCCGATGCTGACTATCGATTCATCGACACCGAATGGCTTAAACGCTGGGGTAAGAGTTCAGCCAAATACCCCATTGATTTACCTGCAGAGGATCAAGAGGGTTTTCAGGAGAGAATTCTCCAGCATCCGCAGTGGCGTTAACCGTAAGTCTGGCGCGCTGTTCAGTCTAGATAAAAATAACCCTCTGCATCATGATTGACATCATTCATTATTTTTAATTGAATGCCCTGCAGGGGGTTCTATGGAAGAGGTTGAAGTTCCGATCGAGGGTCTCACAGAGGAAATCCATCATCAGGCTGAACACGCTAGAGAGAATTGGATTTCTCAGGTCGCGTTAAGTTCTGCCCTGATTGCAGGCTTCGCTGCAGTCACCGCTATGCTTGCCAATCATTATGCGAATGAAGCGATGATCGAACAAATCCAGGCTTCTGATCAGTGGGGTTATTATCAGGCCAAGGGGCTGAAAGCATCAGTTCTTGCCTCAAAATTGGAGATCCTAGGGGCACTGCATCAAGGTGTGTCTGCTCAAGATCAAGAGCGCGTAGAACGCTATAAAGACGAACAAAATGAGGTTTCTGAAAAAGCCAGCAAGTTAGAAGAGGAGTCAGAATCTCACCTCAGAAAACATGTTGTGCTTTCCCGGGGTGTTACTCTTTTTCAGCTCGCCATTGCGATCGCTGCAATCGCAGTTTTGACTCGACTCCGAAGATTTTGGTACCTAGGTCTTTTGTTTGGAGCAGTGGGAGTTGGCTTTTTAGCTCAGGGAGTTTTTCTGGTAAATTGATTTTGACTTTGATATTCTTGAACTACTGAGGAAATCGGTAATAATTGAGTTAGGCAATGACTTTACCCAAACTGGGGTAATCTATGGTTCAGGAGATCATACTTGAATAAATTTTGTTCTCCTGGCCGTTTTCTCCCACTCCCCTTTTCATTACTTTTAAGTGCTTCACTTCCTGGTTGTGGATCGGGCGAGGTTTTCTCACCCGCTTCAGACACGGAAGAGAGTATTGCATCGCATACTCCCGAGCGAGTTTTTCGTACCGGGATTATAGGTCAACAAGGCGAAAGACTTTTGGCGACCGCCGAATGTGCTCCAGACTTAAACGGAGAGTTTCCAGAAGGCTCTAGCGTTCCTGACCATGGCTCGAGATCGATCCAAGTCCGAAATAAGGACGGCAAAGTCGAAACTCTGTCTGTTTTTTTTGCGAGTGGAGGGGGCTGCATCCATCGTCCCATTCGAGATCTTTGGGCTGCTAGTCTGAATTGGAGTGCCATGCAGTGGAAAGACACAGGCGAGCTCAGTGTGCATGAAATTCCTCCTACCAACTCCGGAGCTATGAAGAGCTTTCGGGCCAATTACCATACAGTTCAAATGGGATTGATCTCGATTGATTGGGCATTAGACTGGACTTACTACCTCAATATTGGGAACTTTCAGGATCCAGAGAATATCGTGATTCACTTTATTAAGTCCTGGGGAACCAGTCACATTTCCTGGTGGAGAGGCAAAGTCGAGCTTCAGCAACTGACCCCTCAGGTCACTAGTTTTAAGCTGGATGCAGAACTCTCTGCAACCAGTCGTGGAGAGAGCGATGTAATGGCTGAGGTGGGCGAGTATTACGATAAACTGAAAGCAGCTCAACCCCATTGGGACGCTCTCCCAACTCAGTAGCTAAAACGTAAAAGTCATGCGGTCCATGAGCATTCCTGGACACCACATTCCACCGAGATCCCTCATTTCATAAGAGCCCACCTCAGGAATCCAAGTCTGAGATTGAGTCAGACCCAGCAAGGATTCTCCAAAAAGGTTGAAAATCGTGTCATCAAAGCGGAGGCTCTCCATAGGAGCTACCAGTTTGCCATTTTCTACCCAAAAACAAGCGTAACGAGTCATTCCGGTGATTCGGCCTCCGGGTTGATCACTCCAATTGAGATAATGCAGGTTAGAAAGGTATAATCCCTTGTCTAATTTCTTTAAGATCTCGGACTCTTGCAATGTGCCGGCGGCAACGACGGGAGCTCGGAGTGTTTCAGAGGGGCAAGCTTGATTCGACTTTACGTGGTACTCTAAGGCCGTTCTGGAGCTGACCAGGGAGTTCCGAAGCTGACCCTGATCAATCACAGAAAGCCTCTCGGGAGCAAGTTCTCCTTCGGAGTTAAATCGAGGAGACCCCCCTTTTTGAAAGTTTTCTTCAAGACTAAAGAGGGTTGAGAATTTTTTCTCTCCCGTTTGCAGCTTACGAAGTGGGCTATCTCCTTGCCGAATCGAAGCCTCACTCACTGCTCCCCAGTTTAGCATCGTAATCAAATCATAGGTAGCGGCTGGTGCGAGATAAACGCGATGAGCACCCTTAGGTACCCGAATGGTCTGAGCATTGAGGAGTGCAAGCTGTTCCCTGGACTTTCGAACTTCTGCTCCATAGGCTTCCCGATTCCATTTTGAGCCAGCATAAGTGCCCTTGAGTGCCCGTTGCGTTTGAGTGTAGAGCGAATAGTCGAGACTAAAGTTCTCCGTGTAGAACCAGTGTTTTTGTCCTTCAGAGTGAGCCATCGCTCGAACGACCGGACCTGAGGAGTAAAGTCCAGCAAGATCTGTGTTCTCAAGCGGAGCGAGTAATTCAGAAATGACATCAGAATGACCAAGGAGCTCCCCTCGGTTTTCAGTGTGACTGGACTCAGCATTTCTAGGGAGTTCAGCATAAGGATCACACGGAAGCTCCCGAACTTCGGATTGGAGAGATCTCAACCCATCCTTGATCCGAGCTTGATCTTCAGCGCCTAAACCACTGAGAGTCAGTGAGAATGAGTTTTTATGTAGGCGGCCAGGTTCGGACTCGTAGACTAGCGACAACTCCAAGATGGAGTCTTGGACGGTTCCAATTTGGCGGACCTTAGCCTGGTTCAGTCGAACAAACTGGCTCTCCTCGGCAGCAAGCGTCAGGAAAAGGAATTCCTTTGGCTGCAATAGGCCAAAAGCATATTGCGAAAGTTTTCCAAAGTAATCTGGGTCCAAACATGCGGAGCGAACCTGACTCATACAGAACCTCCAAAGACTTCAACATTTTCAAAGAGACAGGCTGGTGATGCGTGGCCTACGTGGATCATTTGATTAGGCTCCCCTTTTCCACAATTTGGAGTTCCAAAAACGCCGAAAGTCGAGCGATCTCCTACCTTCTTCAGGGAGTTCCAAAATGGCACCGTCACGCCGCGATAGTTTGGGTTACGAACGGTTTTGACGATCTTCCCATTTTCGATGAGTTTTGCGTATTCGCAACCGAACTGAAATTTATTTCTAAAATCGTCAATTGACCACGATCGATTCGTTTGCATCAGGACGCCCCGCTCTACTGAAGCGATCATTTCAGCTAATGAAGAGGCGCCAGGCTCTAAGTTTAAATTAGCCATTCGGTCAATGGGAGGCCGATTCCAGGAACAAGCCCGGGCATTAGCAACTCCAGGGAGGCTGGAGCGAGCTTGGCTTTCGATTCCCCCGAGTCCGCGCACTAAAAGACCATCTTTGACTAAAAACTCTTTGCGCGCCTCAACGCCATTGTCATCAAAAGCGTAACTTGCAAATTCGTGGGCCACTGTTGGGTCAAAAGAAACATTCATCAAGGGTGAGCCGTATTGGAGGCTTCCAAAATCCTGAGGTTTCACAAAAGACCATCCTGCGTAATTGCGCTCGTCACCGAGGATGCGGTCAATCTCCAGCGGGTGGCCGATACTCTCGTGAATTTGGAGCATCATCTGGTCGGGCATGAGAATGAGGGAAGAGGTCTCGGTAGGGCATTCCTCAGCAGCAATGAGTTCAAGTGCCTCATCTGCAACTCGTTCCACTCGTTGCCAGAGATCGGGGGTTTCAAAGTACTCCCAACCACCTTGAAAGCTTCGACCTCGAAAACCGCCGTCTGTGCGTTTTTGAACGACTCCGCCGTCTTGGGCAGTGGCTTCGAAATCAGTGGTTAAAAACGAAAACTTTTGCGACGCTCGGGAGCCGTTCGAGCTCACCCAGTTCACTTCGGTTTCAACCACTTGGGCTAAAGCAATGGTGCGCACAATTTTTGGAGAACGCTTCAGCTTCTCGCAGATTTGAATCAGAGTGGAGTTGAGTTCTCCTGCCGTTTTCGCATTCAGTGCTTGCTCCGTGCGAGTTTCATACTGTTTTTTGGTGGGGGGGCGGTGTTGAGGTGTAAATGGATAGACACCTAACTTTGAGGCGATGAGAGCCTGGTCCCGAGCTTGTTGAGCAGCACTTCTCAAGCCTTCAGGATCCAGTCTGCTTGTGGCTGCATATCCAAACTGTCCGTTCACCAAGACCTCTACCATCACGCCATGAGAAAGAGTGGTTTCATTGAGGTAGGGTTTACCATCTCGGATCATCCGGTGAGTGGCTTTTTCTCGGACTTCGCGCAGTCCAATCCAATCGACTTGGGGGAGATCCAGTTGAAGCAGGGCTTTCTCTAAATTTGAAGCGTCCATTCTCGGCACTCTATTCCGATTTAAATGATGAGGCAAGAGCGACAAAAATAAGCAGAGGGCAGACTATCGGCTTGGGCCAGCAGTCAGCCTTTGAGTAATCTGCCTGAACTCTGACTCTGAGCAGCAACTGCTTGGTTCAGGGTGATGGACTTCCCGATGGTCTTACCGACTTGGTAATAGCTCGGATCAATCGTTTGCTGGGAGGTAGAACGATAACTCACACGAGGATAGATGGTCGACAGGTAGGTTTTCAGCGCCGTATCTTTTCTGAACTGAGTCAGCGCTGTGCCCACAACCGTGAGTGCCTGTGAGGTCGGAGTTTTTAACGAGTTCCCTGGATTGGAGATTCCTGGAGGATGCCCCTTTTCTGCTGCGGCCAGTTTTTCAGAAAATCCTTCAAGCAATCCTAACTTGAGCGATTTCCGATCAAATCGAGAGATTTTCTTGCCCGACTTTTTAAGAGTTTCTCTGACCCAAAAATCACTTTGCTGGAGTAAAAAATGATACACGTATTCAGCCATCAGTGCATTTTCCCGAGTGCCGATGATTTCAATCATTTTAAAGTAATCATTTTTTTCGGCGTCAAAGAGTCGAGTGGTCACGACCTCGACAAAGAAATGTCCAACCAGGATGCTTAGAATTCGATCCTGGTAAGATTCAAGGCGCTTTTTACCAGTACAAATCGAGAGATGAACAAAGTTCTTGGGTTGCGAAACAGTAGCTTGCTCCAGATTGTATTTTGCATAAAGCTCGCGGACCTTCTCCATTGCCAATACAGCTTCGTGCTCATTGCTAGACGTTGCGAGAGCTAATAGCTTTTGTACTTTATCGAGCAACCGATGAGAAACTTCAGCTTTCCGTTCTTTGCGCCAATCGAGGGGAGTTTCTTGAATTTCAACACTCGCCTGAGAAAACTCATTCATCACTCCAAGTCGATGACAGGCCAACTTAAACCACTCTCCATGAGGCCCCTGTTGGTCTGCTTGAGTACCGTAAACATCATGAACGAGTTGATGTGCCATTTCATGCTTCAGAATAGCCTGAACATAAAACCACGAGTATTCTCGCACTAATCTTCGCGCGATTGAAATCCTACGGGTCAACGGGTCCCACTGACCCCAGTGCGTTTGAGAATCAATGAGCTGAATCACCACAGGCCGCAAAGAGACTTTGTGCTGTGACAAAATGAAACGGTATTCTCGATAAAGTTGAGAAACGGTATCCCGTTCCCAGTTTGGATGAAGCATCCTCGAACTATGCCCCTAACTCAAGACTGAATCAAGCACCTCGAGCGTCGATCTGAATTGAAGTCCCTGAAACCTAAAAAGCCTCACTCATCTTGCAAAACACGAAGTAGACCAGTAGAACCTTCACTGGACAGCAGGGAGAATCAGTTGGAAAATTTAAAAGCGATTTTGTTTATCACCTTGATTAGATTGACTCTGGGGAGTCAACTCAGTTTCGCAGACCCCTCGTTTCCTTTGGACGCATTGAATCCAGAAAAAGTAGGTCTAGCTGCTGAATTCGTGAACATTCCTGCAGGTACCTTCATGCAAGGAAGCCCCGTTTCAGAAGCGGGCCGCCCCACAGGATCTGAGGTCGATCCCGAAACTCTCCATGAGGTTCGGATCACCCAGAGCTTCGAGATCCAGCGGACGCCTGTGACTCAACTTCAATACGTTCTGATCATGAAAAAAAATCCTGCTCTGTTTCGTAATTGTGACCGCCACTTAGGAGGTACCGATACCATCTATGGACATCGGGTTTGCGTAAATCATCCTGTAGAACAAGTCTCTTGGGATAGTGCGCAGCGTTTTGTTCGCAGTCTCAATGCGATTCAGGAGGAGTATGATTACCGGCTCCCCACAGAAGCAGAATGGGAGTACGCGGCCCACGGGAACAAACCCGAGGATTGGCCATACTCTTTTGATCATCGGGATCAAGCAGCACTCGATGCGCATGCATGGCATTATGGAAATCGAGTGAAAGAAGATGGTATTACGAACCCAGTTGCTCAAAAGTTACCCAATCCTTTTGGTCTTTTCGACATTCACGGTCTTGTGAACGAATGGGTTCAAGACTATTTCGATGCCTACCCCAGCACGCCACAAGACGACCCTAAAGGACCCGACTCAGGTAGTCTCCGAGTTTTTCGGGGAGGAAGCGCATTCTCAGACGCCGAGGAACTCCGCTCCGCAGCTCGAGGCGCGGCGTTGCCTAAGACCAAAAGCGAACAAATTGGGTTTCGCCTGGTTCGTACACCGAGGGCACAGAGTCCCCTAACTCACTCAAGTTCCTTCTCAGATGAGGGATTAGATGAACACCTAGCGAGGCGTTTTCGGCCGATTCTCTCGATACCTTCACCTGTGGGATCGAGTGTAGACCGTAGAAGCGTCCGATGGTCTCCAGACCTCGAGTTAATCACGTATTTCGAGAGAGAGAGCCCCGTCCGGACCTCGTCGACATCAGGTCATTAACCGATGGTCGAGTGTTGGCCTGATGAGATCAGAAAAACATGGTATACTCAAGGCGATGGGAAATCAGGATGACCTAAAAAGCCAAGTTCGACAGGCTGCGCTTCGCCGCCTCGACCGACGAGAAAGTAGTGCCGGCGGTATGCGGCAAGCCCTTCACCGTAAGGGGTTCCCTAAGGACCTCGCCGCTGAGGTTGTTCAAGAACTAGTTGAAAAAAAATGGATTGATGACGAGAAATACACTCGGCTTCTAGTGAGAGATCAGGCGCTGCGGGGCAAGGGCTCTCATTGGATCCAGATGAAGCTCCGTACTCAAGGAATTACGACTAATCGCGAGACCGTCGGAAGCCTAATCGAATCTGCAGCCCAAACCACTGAAATCGATCTGGCACAAGCTGTGGTAAGCCGTCGCTATCCCACAGCCAATGAAGACCCCGCCGTTGCAAGAAAGGCAATCCAAGCCCTCCTTCGCCGAGGATTTTCTTACGACATTGCCCGTAAAGCTTTGGCGACGCTTGCAAAACGCGACTCAGAGAAGTAACAAGATCTACTTATCTTTGAGGAAATTTAAATTGAAAACCCATCACGACATCTTGTGTTTTGCTTTGATCCAATTATTCATGGGTAGTTCATTGACGTTCGCTGGACCCTGGCACTCATCGGCAGTTTTCGACGGGGAAAAGGTAGGAAAGGCTGCTGAATTTGTCCGAATCCCTGCGGGAGAGTTTCAACAAGGTAGCCCTCGAGGCGAACAATACCGGACAAAACTTTTAGGTATGGATGATGAAATGCTTCATTCTGTGAAAATTAGCAGAGATTTTGAGATGCAGGCAACGCCAGTCACTCAACTGCAGTATTTTCTGATCATGCGAAAAAATCCATCCTATTTTAAAAACTCTTGCGATTGCGACCCAACCCCAGAACTAGACCCCACTTTGGATCACCGAATCAAGGGACGCCGGGTTTGTCGCCACCATCCGGTCGAACAGGTATCCTGGTTCGATGCTCAAGATTTTATTCAGCACCTTAATGAACTTCAAAATGAGTATTTATATCGACTCCCCACGGAGGCGGAATGGGAATACGCGGCTCATGGGGGAATGCCGGGTGATTGGCTGTATTCATTTGATAATCGTATTTTAAAATCTTTAGACGCACACGCCTGGCATCGTGAGAATTCAGCACACCGAACTCACGCAGTGGGTCAAAAACTTCCAAACCCCTTTGGGCTTTTTGACATGCATGGGAATGTAGGCGAATGGGTTGAAGACTTTGATGGTACCTATCCCATCGAGTCTCAGATTGACCCTAAGGGGCCTGCTGCAGGAAGCTCGCGGATCTACCGGGGAGGACACTTTTACTCAAAACCGGGAGCTCTTCGCTCAGCGGCCCGCGGCTCAGATGAGCCCGAGGCTCGAGAGTTCAAAATCGGGTTTAGACTCGTCCGAACCGCTCGTACTCGAGATGAGCTTCCTGTCATACCTTCTCTTCCCCAGGAGGGTTCCTCTCCCCTTCCTCTGTCAAACGAGCTGGAGGGGACTACCACGAGACTAAGGATTCGAGCGCGACGGCTTCAGTGGGCCGATGAGCTGGAGCAAGTCTTTTCCTTTGAATCGGCGTTTTCAGATTCGGAATTCGAGATGAGGACAGGGTTTGAGCTGGGCTACTGACCTTGACGGTCGGTCTCAACGCTGAGGAATTCACCTTCTGTGCATCGCAAATGAAACTGTATTGGCTTGCAACACACAAAACAATCCTCGACGTAGATTTGATGATCAACGCTACAGTCTACAACAATCGAGAACTGTTCTGCACAAAATGGACAAGTGACATCGACTTCAGTCATCATAATTTTGTTTTACCTTTTGAAATGAAGCAGATGTCCATAGTGGATTGCTTTCAATTAAGAACTTTCGCAGTTTTGGCTCATGTTGTCAAATGATGGAATTGGCTGAAAAATATCATCTCAGCGTGATCTAAATCAGCCTGATGTTCTGTTACTCTAGTCATATCAGACATGATTCACTAGGTTCGCAAAAAAAGGGGGGGCATGGGGCGTTCAGATTTGTCGAAATTAAGGTGGTTAGCAGCTGTTTCCTTGATCATGTTTGGTACCAGTGCCTTGGCAGGGAAGACTCCTCAGGATGCACATTCAGGTCAATTGACATTAGTTCAAGTGAGAAAATTAGTGGGCTACAGAATATCTGACTACAGCACCTACAAAACTCCCCTTCTTGAATGGGACCGCACGAGTGAAGAATGTCGAAATTGGGTGAGTGCCCATCGACTCGCCTGTGGGGAAAACGTTGAAAAAGTCGTAAAGAGACTTTTAGATACGATGATCTATGAAACCGAGGCAAGCCTATTCCACAACCTCAATCGACAGATTGATAACTTTTTTCAGCTCCCAAGCTCAGATGAGCGCCACTTTCGATCTGAGGATGAAATTGTCATCGGCCTTACAACTTCACTCATCGACGACTCAATCAAAAGCGCAGAATGGATTGCTTACCAGCTCATCAATGGTGGCCCAGGTTATCAGAACGAATATTTACGGAATAAGATGCTGGAAGGTAAGCTGAAACTCACCGATATCAGTAGCGGAGCGCCTGTTTCAAAAGGAGTCAGAAGACACTTCTTACTCATTGACGATACAGCCTACTCGGGCGGTCAGCTCTCGACCGCGATTACTGGCCTACATCATACGACTTCGCAAAGCGATCTAATCCACGTGTTCACCCAGCACTCTACATCTGTTGCCAAAGAGCTCATCGAAAATAACGTGAGAGGACGGAAAAACTATCTAGGATTAGGCACAGATATTTCAAGTCCTCAGGAGACTCTAAAGCACGATCCTCAATTTAGCAGCATTGAGTATTTGGCCAATGAATATTATCAGCCAGCAAATCTCTTTTACCAATTCAAAAAACCAGATCACGCCTCAGTAAGTAAATTTTTAATCCCTGATAATTCAAAGAATAATCAAGTCAAGTGCACAACGAAGGGTGCCGCGGTAACATGCGATGGAACTTCAGTTGAGTTTCGGTGTATCCCAACAGTGATTACCCCATACAAATCTGAACAAACTAGGGAATCCATGCTAGCGATCTGCTTGAAAAACCCTGAAATGCACGATTGCAAGACCATCTTAGACGCTCGTAAAAAACTACTGGGTGGGACTTGCTCTCAGGTGAGATTCTAGTTTTTGAAAAGAACCGGGCTGATTGAGTTTTTAACTCATCGTCCATTTTTTCGAATATAAACAAAAACCTGATCTGTATATCCAGGCCAAGTGGGGATGCTCACGGCTTCAAGGATTTCAAAATCTCGGTCGAGTGCATCGAATAACGCAGGAGTCCCAGTTGCTGTGCCATTTCGGCGTTCACCTACGTAGATCACAAACTCGCCTTCATAGAGGCTGAGTGCCTTTGAAGCATACTCACTCCTCGTCGGAGGCCAACACAACATCAAAGTGCGTCCAGAATTCTGAAGGACAGCTGTTTCATCCCCAAGTTTCACGTCAAACCACTTTTTGGTATATTTAAGATCAGCTATTCTATCGTAAGAGCCATTGTCATAGGCAACGATATCCACACCTTGTTCAGCTAAGAGTTTAGCCCAAAATCCAGACCCGGCTCCAATTTCGATGATTGGACCATATTTGCTGATCGTTTCAATCGCTTGGTCGTTAGGAATAGCCCAAGAGTACGCTCTTGATTGGGGTAACAAATGGTCCAATATAAAGTATGATTCTAAATTTTTGAGCTGGTTCTCTAAATATTGAATCGCGTTCACGTGCTCATTGTACTGATTCATTCTATTGAAAAAATCTACGTTCGCAATCGGACCAAAAAATGGGACGAATACTCCAGCAGGGGTTCCCCATACCTGTTGGAGTGGGTATTTAGATAGAGCTACAGAATGTTCTTGCAGCTTTGTCTCCATAACAGCTTTTGTTTCAATCATTTCAAGGTAGGCGAGTTGGATTTCTGGCATCCTCTCCTCCAGCGCAGCCTCAAACTCATTTCCTGCTAAAGCCGCTAATTGAAGTGAGCAAAGAGACAAAAAAAGAGCCAAAGCTAAATTAAAAAAATTAACTATCTTTGGTGTGAGCATGAGGGTCGGTATACTTCACCTTAATATATAAATAAAGTTAAACTAACAATCACGCTAGATGGGGACGGAGCCTGAATTGGCGCACTTCTTTCACCTGATCTGCGCACTATGCGTGTATCTCGTTACCAAGTTTTATCTCAACCTGCCGGAATGGTTCACTTATTTTGGAAGTGTCACGACAGTGCCTATCTATTCGAGCAGAGCGGGGCAAAAGAATTGTTCTTTCAGAGTCTGATTTACGGCCTTAAACACCGGGGATCAGACAACTCGGTCCAAATCCACTCATTCTGCCTCATGAGTAATCACGTTCACCAACAAATGAGTTACCAAAACGGAGCGGCCAAGCTTTCTCACTTTATGCGAGTAGCGCACGGCACTTTTGGAATGCGCTTCAATCGAGTCTTTAACCGCTCAGGCAAAGTCGCCAATGAACGCCCGAAGACTCCTCTGATTGGAGGCGTCGAAGCGGAAATGCGGGTTCATTTTTACATCGAGGCAAACCCCATACGAGCTGGAATGGTGAAACTCGAGAAACTCAGATATTTCTTCTGGAACTCCTACCGATTCTACGCCCATGGGATAGTCGATGAATGGAATAAACACCTCACTCTTCCGCAGTGGTACGTCGACCTAGGAAATACTCCCGAAGAGAGGCAGCGAGCTTATCGGGTCTTCTTTCGCAAATACCTTGAGCAGTTTACTGTCAGCTGGACCCAGTTCCTAAGTCACTTCATTGGTGATGCTTTGTGGGTCAGAAAAATGGAAACCAACCTGAAGGAACAGCTTTACGCCAAAAACTTAGCCATTGCCCGAGCTTCACCGACCTAAGTGGAGCGCCTCGAAACTCAATCCAGCTTAATTTTCCTCGGCTCCAGACCGGAGAAGGCCGTAGTGCGCCCAAATCTTATAAGATCAAATCAAGATTGCGACATTTTTCATTAAAAATCCAAGAATCGCAGACTTCTCTAAATCCAAGCAGATCCCGCCAGCCGAATTCTCGCTTCTTTGTCCGACTCGTTTGCCTAAAAAGTTTATATAAATCGAATTTAGAACACGTAGTTGGCTAAGTGCTGAAACTGAGACCTAAATTGGCTCCGTCCCTGCACTCCTTATCTTGCTTCATTACCCCCTCAAAAAATACCCCTTTAATAGCCGTTTTGAGGATCTGGTGCCCTACTTGATTCATGAATAAACAAGTTTGATTCGCGATAAATGTTATTATCGCGAATCAGATCCAGGGCTATAGACGACTTGAGGTTTAGTTGCTAAAGATTGTCAACTATGAATGAGGTTTTGCAGGTCCTGCTCTAGGGATCCGAGACGCCTAGTTTTTTTATAAACTGATTGAGTTTTATCAGTGTCGAACTATTAGACAGATGACTATTTTTTGCGTGTGTCATGAGAGTCACTCCCTGCCTAACTCCATGTTGGATAGAATTCCTTATCAAGGAAAACACTATCGACTTGTGTGGTGCATGCGGGATCATGAGATTTTTATCGGTGTTATAAACTGCTTTAGAAGGTAGGTAATTTATGAGAAAAAGTAAGACTCTGAAAGCTTTCCCTGATGAATCTGTTCTAGTTTCTATTAGAGAGCGGTTGTCTGATCCCAAATTTGAGGGTGAAAATTTTGCGTTACCGGCAGACGCATCGGAAACTGAACGAGCCAAATATCAAATATGCCAACTTATTGCTCGTTTCAAACGGGAAAACTCTCTTCTTCAACGAGACCTTGCAAAGGAGCTTGGGATTAACGAATCCAGAGTCAGCGATATCTTGAGAGGTAAGATAGAAAGCTTCACACTAGATCGCCTTCTAAGCTACGCAGAGCAGCTCCATCCAAAGCTGAAGATCATCATTTTGGCCGCGTAAAAAAGTCACTTGCCATCAGGTCAAATTCCTCTTGCAAGTCAAATCATAAGCGACTAATCGAATTTAGAAAGCTTTAATAATCCGAAAGTAATACAAGTAGCGACCATTTTATGACAAATAGATCTTTTCGTTCATTTGCGATTGCAATGTGTGTCCTCTTACAAATGTCTGTTGTTTGGGCAGGGAAAATAACCCCAGGGGCCAACTTAGTGACCGACGGAATCCCTCCGCTGGCGACAGACTTGATTGATCAAACAAGGCTTTATAACAACTTCAAGCCGACTAGGTTTCTTGACTGGCACCCTGTCCGCGAGGAAGCATTAGTCCTGACAGGTACAACGGCCCTAAGCCGCGCGTCCAGCGCGGCGGGGACGTTTAAGAGCGGAGCCTGATCTGTAGGCAAGAATTCTTGCTACATTCTCCGAACCCTTCCGAGCTATGACACGCCCTGCATTAATGTCTGCATGTGTCCTGTTTCC
>CANCQK010000014.1 GCA_947380295.1 Bdellovibrionales bacterium
GATCGAACGGAAGAACTTTTAAAAGACCAGGCTTTCCTGAACTCAGTCCTAAAACGAGGGGCTGAGAAAGCCGGAGCACGAGCCGAGCAGACTTTGAAAACTGTATTTGATCGAATGGGCTTTATTCCTAGGGGGTAGAAATTGGCCAATCGGATACCAATCACCGTACGACTGAATAGCTTCGAAGGTCCTCTGGACCTGTTACTTTATTTAATCCAGACCCATGAGCTGGACATCTCGAAGGTGTCCATCAGTAAAATCACTGATCAGTACCTGGCTTATGTTCGACTCATGCAGGAACTCAACTTCGACACCGCGAGTGAGTTTTTGGTCATGGCGGCCACCCTGGTTCACTGGAAAAGCCGGGCCCTTCTCCCGCAAGAAAATGCAGCAGGTCAAAATGGGGGCGCGGGCGAAGAAATCCCACTCACTCAGGAAGAGCTCATTCGGCAACTCCTTCAGCATCAGCGATTTCTGGAGGGCGGAGAAAATCTCGCCCAACTCCCGCATCTGGGGGCAGACGTTTTTGCGAGGGCCAATAGCAAACCCCCTATCGAGCGGGTTTGGAGAGAAATGAATCTGAGCGATCTTGCTCTAGCCTACCAGGAAACCTTGCTCCGCGCCCGAAAGCGGACTCAAATTCTAAGAAAAGAAACGGTTTCGATCACCGATAAGATCATGGAATTTGCGGATAAACTCCCCGTCCACCAACTCACCGAGCTTCGGTCCCTCCTTGAAGCAAATTGCGCACGAGGTGATATCGTCGCAACCTTTTTGGCAGCCCTCGAGCTCGGTCGATTGAAAAAAATGCGCCTTTTCCAAGAAGGAGCCTATGAGGAGATTTTTTTAGAACTTTTAGAGTCGCTCAAAGATTTTGATGTTAAATTAGCTCAAAGCTTTGAAAATGTTGCTAACGCCGTTGCCGCTGAAGGAACTCTCGCATGAGCGAAAACCAAAATGAAAAACCCAGCTTTGATGAACTCGCGAAAAACTGGGCGGAAAGCCCTGAAAAAGCCGCACAGAACATCGATGAGCCTCTCGATGACCTCTTGGGCGATTTTATTGCCGAGTCATCGGATGATGATCTCAAACGACTAGCCGAAGTGTTCGCCCAACAAGAACAGCTCCTAGAAGCTGAAGTGATTCAGGAACTCCCCCCTGAAGTCGACTTACAAGCCCAGATCGAAGAAGACCAACGCTTGCAACAGCTCGAAGCCGATGAGCACAAGCGAGAACTCGAGGCTGAAGCACAAGCTCCTAAAACCGAGATTCAGCTTGATCAAGATGAAATTCAATCTTGCATTGAGGCACTTCTTTTCATCTCTGACAAACCCCTCTCGCAAGACAAGTTAAGAGGTCACCTAGGCCCTCACTTTAGCGCAGAGACTTTTCAAGCCGCGCTTGAATCCCTCAAGGAGCGCTACTCTGCGGTGCACCATGGGATTGAGCTTGTCGAAGTGGCTGGGGGATATCAATTCAGAACCAAACCGGCTCGAGCCGATTTGGCGAAAAAACTGGTCCGGGTCCAAACCCAACGTCTTTCCAGCGGCTCCATGGAGACCTTAGCCATCATCGCTTACCAGCAACCCACCATGAAAGAAGAGATCGACCAAATTCGGGGCGTCGACTCCTCCTATTTCGTCCGCGGCTTGCTTGACCGCAAGCTCATCAAAATTACAGGCCGATCTGAGCTACCTGGGCGCCCGATGCTTTACGGGACCACCCCAGAATTCTTGGAAGTTTTTGGATTGAAAGACCTCTCTTCGATGCCGTCCCTGCGCGAATTAGAGCAAATGATCCCTCAAAGCCAGTCCAACAATCCGAATGATGACGACCCAAAAACCCGCGAAATGCGCCGACTCGTCAGCGAAATGAAAGCGGATCACTCATCTGCCCTGCACTACAATCCGAAAGAAGATGAGAAGATCCTGAAAGACTTTAGGGATCAAATCAACCAAATCCCGACTTCGACCCCTTACTTGGATGAACTCAAGGCCGCCGAAGTATTCGCTCTCGAACAGCAAAAACTGGCTGAGAAGGGCCTTCTCAACCCCGCAGCTGGAGAGAGTTTAACAATAGACTCCCTGCCACTCGTGGCTGAGCCTGTCGCATCGCCCCTAGGCGCTCCTCAGATCAGTCCAGACTAGAGCAGCAAAAATCCAGAGGACTGGCAAGCCAGCTCTATCTGTGTTAAATACTAAAGCTTATGGCAAAAGAACGGGTTCAGAAAATTTTGGCTAAAGCAGGTATTTGCTCTCGTCGCAAAGCAGAAGAAATGATCACCGAAGGTAGCGTCACCATTAATGGCAAAGTCGCCAAACTGGGTGATCAAGCCGAATGGGGTGAAGATGCAATCAAGGTAGGCGGCAAACTTCTGCTTCAGCAGGAAACACAAACCTACATGGTGTTTTATAAACCGAAGGGTGTGATTTGTGCACTTTCTGACCCTCAGGAACGTCCTACATTGGCAGACTACCTCACCAAGGTGACCCATCGAGTCTACCCCATCGGCCGCCTCGATTTTAACAGCGAAGGCATCGTCATTCTGACCAACGACGGAGATTTTGCCGAAAAAATTCAACGACGAGACGACATCCCGCGCGTTTACTCCGTGAAGGTAAAAGGCCATCCCACCGAGGAAATGGTCACTCGCCTGAAAAAAGGCGCCCGCGTGGGCACCGGAGTGAAACGCCTATTCAAACCACACGAAGTTTGGGTCAAAAACGAACTTGCAAATAAAGCTGTGGTTCAGACCGTAGTCATGGGGTCCGGCGCATTTGACCTTCGGGCTTACTTTGAACTCAAAGGTTTCTTAGTCGAAAAAATTAGCCGCACCTCATTCGGTCACCTCACTCTCCGTGGATTGGAGCCAGGCCGCTACCGCCTTTTAAAGAAAAGCCAAGCTGTAGCCCTACTCGAACAACCCGAACTCGGCATGAAAGTCATCGAGGAAAAGCCAAGACTCAGAACCAAAACGGTCCGCATCGCACCTGTCGCTCGGTCCAAGCCCGTCTTAATCAAACCCCGAGCTGAGGAACGAACCCGCCGTGACGCTCGAGGAGACGAACGAACCACCGAGCGCCGACCCGCACCGAAGACTTATGGCGCCCTAGGAGCTCGTCCGCAAGGCCGCGTGGTAAAAAAACGCACACAATCGAAATAAGACGCTTTTTAACATTGACTTAAACATGCCTCAGCGCATAAGGTAGCTAAGTTCTTAACGACGAAACTCTAGATTCTTAGAGTGACCCAGCTAAGAGCACAATATGTCGCGGGGTGGAGCAGTCTGGTAGCTCGTTGGGCTCATAACCCAAAGGTCCAAGGTTCAAATCCTTGCCCCGCTACCAATTTATAAGAAATAAGAACGCGAATTTAGATAAAAGTTTAAATTCGCGTTTTTGCTTTTATTGAGTGGCAAGTCTGCCCTCTCTGACCAATCTTTGATCAGTAAAAAGCTTCTTGCAAATGAATGACAACCAAGACTCAAAACAAATACCAAATATCACCTCGGAAATCAGCAAACCACAAGACTGGCTTATTGGCTCAGGCTCGATGGCCGACCAAATCCGCAACCTGGACTGGTCTCAGACCGCGCTAGGGCCTCGCGATCACTGGCCGATCACCTTACAAGTCACCGTCAACTCCATACTCGTCTCACCTCTGCCGATGGCTATCCTTTGGGGTAAAGAACTTTTGCTCATTTATAATGACGCCTACCTCAGGATCACTCGAACACCTGAGCCTCACTATTTGGGGCAGTCAGCTAAAATTCCCTGGAGAACAGTTTGGCCGACCTACGCTCCGTATTTTGAAAGGGTGATGCAAAAAGGTGAAGCGGTTGAATTGAAAGAGCACCGCTATTCTCCGCAAGATCAAACAGACACTCAGGATCAATACTGGATCTCCGTCCTTTATTCTCCGATATTCGCCGAGAAAAACTTAGTCGCAGGAGTCCAACTCACCGTAATCGACATCACTGCGCAAAAGCAGCTTGAAATCTCACTTCGAGAAAAAGAAGACCGACTCAACCAGGCACTCAAGGGAGCAACCTCTGGCACCTGGGAATGCGATTTGATTACGAGAAGCTTCACTTTCTCGTCCGCGATTAAACCGATGTTTGGCTTCTCGGACGAACAAAAGACCACCTCAATTGAAGACTGGAAAACTCTTCTCCATCCCAGCGATCGCGAAAATGCGATTGCGACCACTCTTCACGCTATTCAAACTCAAAACCCCCTCCAGTGCGAGTACCGTGTCGTAAAGCCCGATGGAAAAATCTCCTGGCTTTATGTGCTAGGCGACACACGCTATAAAAATGGCGTCCCTCATCTGATGACTGGAATCTGCCTAGACATCACCCAGAGAAAAAAACTTGAGGAAGAACTCCGTGCAGCCATCGACCTCCGCGATGAATTCATGTCCGTAGCTTCACATGAACTCAAAACGCCTCTCACAGCGCTCCATATGCAACTTCAACTCCTCCTCCGGATGGCATCAAAAAGTGGGGCGGTTTCTGACTCAAAAATTATTGAACTAAGCAAAGCTGCGGTAGGCTCCGCCCAAGATCTGGCCAATCTTCTGGATGAGCTCCTGGATGTCACCTATATTCGGGTCGGAAAAATGAGCCTCGATTTAACGAAAATGGACCTGCGTCAGTCCCTAACTGATCAAATCGAACTCATTCAGGAATCAGCAAACCAAAAAGGAAGCTCGATCACATTCATCGCGAATCAATCGATCGTTGGCCGATGGGATCCCATCCGAATCAGCCAGGTTCTTTCTAATCTTCTGTCAAATGCGATTAAATACGGAGAAGGCAAGCCCATCGAGGTGACTCTATCCACTGATGACATGAGAAAAAGCGCTCGAATCGAAGTCCAAGATGCAGGAATTGGAATTTCTCAAGAAATGCAATCCAAGATTTTTGAACGCTTTCAGCGTGCAATTTCTGCAGACAAAATTACAGGCCTGGGCTTGGGACTCTATTTCGTGAGGCAAATCATCCAAGCACACAATGGAACCATCCGCGTCGAGAGCAATCCTGACTGCGGCTCTCGATTTATCGTAGAATTACCACTCGAATCTCAGAAAGAGAATACACCATGAACTCATCCCCCTACGACATTCTGATCGTCGAAGACAACCCTACGATCCGCGGTGTCATGCAAATGGGATTTGAACTCGAGGGTTTTTCTGTCCGCGTTGCCTGCGACGGACTGGACGCCCTCAATCAACTAGAAAGAGACTCTCTACCGCAGCTGATCCTGATTGATTTACTGATGCCAAAAATCAATGGTTTTGAATTTTTGGAGCGCATCAAAAAAGATCCAACTCTGCCTGCTTCAAAAATTCCAGTGATTGTAATTTCCGCCGTGGCGAATACGTCAAGGGAGAAAATCCCGCACGCCCATGCGGTTTTTTCTAAACCTGTAGATTTCGAACTCTTATTCGAAGCAGCCGAGAAGCATTGCCACAAGTCTCTCAACTAGAACCAAGAAGCGAGTGCGCTGCTCGATCTAAAACTTCAGATTTGCTACAAAATCGCCTTAAAAAGTGTATCATTTTAATCCCTAGGGGGATCACTCATTTGAGTACACTACGAAGAAACGCTTTTGTTCTCTTTTTCCCACTTTTCGTCGGCGAATCCATCTGGGTTCTAGAGCAGAGTGCGCAAGCCCTGCAGGCAATGGGTCCCGAGACTCTTTGGCAGGTTCCGTCAGATTGTGGAGACATGAGCGTCTGGGATGCCGAAATAGCGATGTGCATGCCTTTACCGATGGCTGGCATGCCCATGCGAATGTTCATGCTCCACGGCAATCTCTTCGGGACCCAACCTTGGCAGCAAGGCCCACGCGGGAGGCAAGCATTCTCATCATCACAAATGATCATGATGGATGCTGGTACGTCCATCGGAGACACTCACTACCTCAATGTCGATCTCATGCTCACCGCCGAAAAATGGACCGTTCCATCAGGCGGATCTCCTCTCCTACTTCAGATCGGTGACCAAAACCTGGCCGGAGTACCCTATCTGGATGCACAACACCCTCACAGCTCGCCGATCATGGGTCTTACTTTTTCAGATACAATTTTTTTAGGCCAGAAGAAGAACCACATCAAGCTCTTCTTTGCACCCCGCGGCGAAACCACGGATGGTCCGCTTGCATTTCCTCACCGAGCCACTGGAGTAATCAACCCAGACGCACCGCTTGGACACCATGTCGGACAAGACGTCAGTCATATCTCAAGCACGGTTCTAGGATTCTCACTCAAATTCGATCGATTTCGATTTGAGTCATCGACATTCTACAATACTGAGTTCCCTCCAGATCAAATTAATCTTCCTATAGGCATACCCGACTCATTTTCTTCAAGATTCATTTACGAGTGGTCAAACGAGTGGACCACCTACGTTTCATTTTCAAGACTCAGCACTCAGGAAAACCGACATTCGGCTTCAAATTACACCTTTCTCCCTCTTTCTAATGAATGGATGTTTTATAATTCACTCATCTGGGGCTGGGTCACGAACCACGATGGAACTCCCTCGGCGCATTCATTCATCGAGGAATTCTTATTTCGCGGCGTCCACCCCAGAATTTGGGGAAGAATTGAAATCCTCCAGCGTACGGGCGCACAGCTTCAGATTCCGTCACTCATTGATTCTACAATGGGACAGTGGGTCGCAGCAGTCACTCTGGGCTACACGTACAACTTGAGCCACTGGAAAGAGCTGGACGCAGGACTTGGCGTCTCTCTCACGAAAAACTGGCTTCCCGATGACTTTAGACCCGCTTACGGAGGAGACCCCTGGAGTGCTAAAGTCTTTTTGCAGATTGGTGGGATGAAAATGTGGGGAGATTCCTAAAAACGACTGTTTCCAATTTACTGCTTGAATATTAAAAACTACGAGAGTAGACAACCTCTTTCATAATTTTCAATCACTCAAGACCGAGAGAGGTTTTATCAGATTTGAACAAGCAGTTCACATTTCTAGTCGCGTCGATCTTAATCGCTTTCAACTCAACCCTCAGCTGGTCAATGGATGACGCAAGTCTCTCGAATGATCCAGAGGAGGAATCGGCCCCCCCTCAAGCAATTCTCACTACTGGATTGGCAGTCTGCGGATTTGGCATCGGAAAGTCAGCACTCACCACGCTTTTAGAGTTCCCCGCTGAGAACGTCACCGTCAGGATGCAAGGAGAGAGAAAAACTGACTTATTCAAGGCCTGCAAAACAATTCTCAAAGAAGAAGGGGTTTCGGGGTTTTATCGAGGCTGGATCCCTGGCTACGTTAGAACATTTGCCAAAACATCCTATCAATGGTCACTCATTCAGGCTCTCCAAAATACAGACACTGCCCACGTCCTCGATGAGGTCGATCCCAGAAAAACACTAAAAAATGGGTTCATTGGCCTGACGATTGCTTGCTTTGATACGGCAATTCTTGCCCCCATCGAGAAATCCAAAATCCAAGCCATTCTAAACACCGCTCCTCCGCTCGAGGCAGTCCCAGCAAAACAATCACAAGAGAAAATTGCATCTCAGCAGCTCATGAAAAGCTGGTTGGCATCTCAACCTTATCGAGGTTCAGCTCCCTTTTTTGGAGAGCAACTCCTAGGTTGGGTGCTGTTCCTTATTGGACAAAACGAAGGCCAAATTCTGGCTAAGCAGTATTTCGGAGAGGAAAATGCCAATATCTACAAAGCGGGACTCGGACTCGCTCTCGGTGCCGCTGAGACTGCACTGGTGCTTCCGCTAGCTAATCTCCGCACCCAGATGGTCCTGAGCGATCACAACTGGACTGCGAGACAAGTGGTTGAATCTGCCCGCGAAATGGGTTTAACCGGCATGCACTATGGTTGGAAACCGGCCCTAATTCGGTCCATGACTGCCGCTATTTGCGACATTTATTTTATCTCTTACCTGGAAAAAAAATCTGATGAACTGAGGTAATTGAAACTCTTACTTCAACGAATCGCCCAAACTCAACTCATGGACGCGTTCAAAAAAGCTCAAGATGTCGATGGGCTTTCTAAAAATAGAGAACTTCCCAGAATTTCCGAGTTGTTCCAAGACTCCGCTCACCTCAGGCACCTGACGCTGAGGATCAAAAACAATCACTGCGGCTTTAACGGTGGGGTCTTGGTTGAGCTTTTTCAGGTACTGAGTCCAAATCGAAATTTCGAGCCCATCGAGGTCAATAATAAGCACATCAGCTTTGAGAGTCACTGCCTTGGAGAAGTCGAGTGATTTGACCTTACCAAGGTCAAAATCATTGAGCATTTTCTTTAAAAATGTCGCAAAATTTTGATCTCTAGAAAATATATTAATAGTCCTCTCATCCGTCTGATCACGCGTACTCACAGCCCCAGCCGAACCTCGATTCAGCCAAGATGTTTTACCCTGACTCTCCTTAATAAAGCTTTTAAAGAGGTCTCTCATCGAGATAATACCAGCCAAGACTTGTCTCGACTGCGAGACATCCGATAGAGTCACTGGGACATGTCTAAAATTACGGGCTAGCATAAATTCGGCAGCTTGATCGAGCTGAGAAACGTCTAAAGTTGCAACGGGCGTCGTCATTACCTCTCGAATGGGCTTATCCCAGAGTTGCTTCTCTACAATCCTGGAAAACTTAACCAGAAGGTCTCTCTCAGTAAAAATCCCGACTAAATCAGCCTGTCCCTGATCACTCACAACCAAGATGGAACCGATATGGTGGTCGTTCATGATTTTAATGCACTCAGACAGGACGGTATCTGCGCGGGTAATTAATGCAGGAGACGGATTAATCTTAGTAGCCATACTCTTAATCTTAAAAGAATCTTTAAAAGATTAAAACTGGATTCATCCTATTATTTCAACGCGAAGCATCAACTCTAGAAGTATCGACCTATAATAGAACAGCCCTGGGGGTAATAGGTTCGAGCAATACGTGCTAGTATACGATCACGATAGGCCGGGAAATTCAAATGCCGTCCTAACAAAACATGATAAATATGACCATCGAGCTCTACGGGAATCCTCTCAACACTCTCAAAATAGGGCTCAAATTCATGTTTTTCTCTGCCATGACGGGTAAAAATCAGAATATTTTTTCTCTCGAGAGTACGCCAGTCAGTTAAGAAATCATCCTCCCGACCAAAAACTACGCCTTCACCAAAGACGTGCACTCGACCCGGCATATAAGATTCCAAAAGAGCTGCCTCGGTATAACCATCCGAAGCCAATTCAAATTCTCCTCGATAAGACTCCAAAACTCGACTCAAAGCAGGAGCCGCGAGATAGAACTTGAGACCTCGATAAAAATAATAGCTACGCCACCTCTCTACCGGTTGAGACATCAAAATTGCAATACAGAATGCACACAGCGTCGACCAAAGTACCGAAAGTCGAAGCGCAGACCTTAAATCGTCACGTTTTACGAGGAGAGCAAAAACAAGGTAAAAATAAGGATAAAAGGACAGCGTCCAATGGAGTCCCTGTCGATAATGAAAGGAACTCACTCCGAAGGCAAAAATCGGGATTAAAAAACTGAGCCCACCGAGCAACCCCATTTGAGTCTTTTTGACGTGAATCACTCGCTTCAAGGATCGTACTGAAAAATAAACCCCCACCGGTCCTAGCAGAAATAGTTGAAACTTAATAAACTCAAAAAAGTGATCTAAGTTATATTTTTCGTCAATATTGCGGACTGAAGTATTGAAAAAAAAGTTAATCCAGCAATGATTTATATTCCAAAAAATATGCAGAGCTAAAAAAGGTAAAAAAGCCAAAATTCCAAGCATTAGCTTTTTCCAAACTTTTCTTTCTTTAAAATAAATACAGCCATAAACCAAAAAGCTGACACCAAGAAGCAGCACAAAGTACTTAGAAAGAAATGCTAACCCAAAAAAGAGTCCCCCAACTCCTGCGAAGAGATTCCGATTCTCCAGAAGCGAGCGAGTAAAAAAGTAAAACGAAAGAAAAGAAAATAAGATGAGGGGCAGATCCGTACTTAAGATCGGAAAAAAAAGATGAATTGGCGCGATCAGAAATAAAATGCCAGCAATAGAGGTCCAGGATGAATTTCTTGAGAGATCAACTGATCCCTTGCCTCGACCAAAACGGTCCAACAGATCAACTAAAAGCGGAGCTAAAAAAGAAGGCATGAAAACTGAAGGCAGCCTAAGAATCCAGGGCGATGTCCCAAAAAATCTCATCCCGCTCAAAATCCAAGCAATCATCGGAGGCTGATCGAAATAACCTAGAGCCGGATATTTACTCCATTGAATATAGTAGGCTTCGTCTCCAGTCAGAGGAATCTTCATTGCAATCAAGAGTTTGATCCCGATTGAAAGTAAGCAGGTTCCCCAAAACACTTTTTTCCAAAAAATGATCTCTCGATTAGACTCCATGAGCCCCTATTCTAGCTCGGACGAGTTCAGAGCCCAAGCTTTTTAAGCAAAAGCTAAACCAAGTCTAGAGTAACTCACCGATGACGGAGTAAATCCGAGCCAGCTCTTCGCTCGTCATACAATAAGGGGGTAAAACATAAAGTACATTGCCCAACGGACGAAGAAATACTCCATGATCCAGAGCTTTTCGCGTTAAGCTCTTGAGATTCCCAGTGAAATAACTTCCGCCTATCTCGACCTCAATCACTCCAATAGTTCCGAGGGATCGTACTGAACTCACTCGAGGGTGAGTCCGAAGTGTAGCAACTTCACTTTCAGTCTGACGACAAATCGCTTGAATTCGTTTTTGACAATCCTCAGACTGAAGAATCTCCCAAGACGCAAGGGCAGCTGCGCAGGCAACAGGATTCGCAGTGTACGAATGCCCATGAAGAAATGCCGTCCTCACCTCTTGCGATAGAAATGCTTTAAAAACCTGCTCGCTAGCCAAAGTCACAGCCAGAGGCAAGAACCCTCCAGTAATCCCCTTGGACAAACAGAGTAGATCAGGCTTGATTCCGGCATACTCAAAAGCAAAGCACCGCCCGGTTCGATAAAACCCGGTGAAGACCTCATCAGCAATCGTCAGGATACCTTCATTCTGACAAATTTCCACAGCTTCTTTTAAAAAGTATGGGGAATACATTTTCATGCCGGCCGCACCTTGAACGAGAGGCTCGAAAATAAAAGCAGAATACTGATCCTGATTTTTAACCAGATAGTCTTTCAGAGATTTCAGATCCCCAGGAACTACGAAATCCACCTGCGGCAGTAACGTTCTAAAAATCTTATGAAACCCCTCTGGCTCGCCTACTGCCATCGCCCCCAGGGTGTCTCCGTGGTAGGAATTGGAAAGAGCTAAAAATCGCTCTCTCGGTTGAGAGCCACGGTTCACGTAATACTGAAAAGCCATTTTAAGTGCTGCCTCAACAGCCGTAGAGCCGTTATCCGAGTAAAAAACCTTGGAGAGGCCTGCCTTTTGGAGTGTCGGCTGCTGAACCAAAGCCTCAGCCAGCTTCACAGCAGGCTCATGGGTAAATCCGGCAAAAATGACATGCTCTAGCCTTCGAGACTGTTCATAGATCGCGTACGCAATTTCCGGATGAGAATGTCCATGAACATTCACCCACCAAGAGGAAATCCCATCGAGCACCTCTCGTCCATCGGCGAGCTTGAGGTAAGCTCCCTGTGCAGAAACGACAGGCAAAATAGGCTCACCTAGTCCATGTTGAGAATAGGGATGCCAAACCGCGTTGCGATCTCGCTCAGCCAAATTTGAATCGGAGACGCACGTGCCCTGGGTTTCTTGGACTACAGACGTTTCAAAAAAGGTCTGCTCTCCGAAAATTGCCTTCAACACAGGGAGTGAGAACTTTTCCTTCGCAGTTTGAGAAATAGAATCTGGCGTAAGTTCAGACAAAATGGGAATTCGAGTGAGGATTGGGACTGAGGTGACTTGACTCAAAGCGAGTTCCAGCTCAGGATCATCATCACCCACGAGGACCACGCCTGCTACGCTAACTCCTGCCCTCTCGGCCGCTTCAAGAGTCAACAATGTATGATTGATAGTACCTAACCGGGTCGAAGCGACCAAAAGCATTCTCAAACCCAGTGCTCGGATTAAATCTCGAGTGGTTTGATGGGAGTTGATCGGAACCAAAAGTCCGCCCGCACCTTCAACCACCCAACTGCGCGAGTCCAAATCTTGCCAGGCTTGAACAATTTTTCCTAAATCGATTTCAACCCCATGGAGAGCGGCAGCGCGACTCGGAGCCATCGGTTCAGGAAAATAATAGGCAGGACTAGGAAACTGGGTCAGCGGAACAGTATTCAGCTCAGACAAAAGTGGAGTGTCGAGTTCTGTACCTGTTTGAATAGGTTTGAAATAACCGTATGAGTATCCTTGCTGCTTAAGCGCTGAGACCAGCAAGGTACTGACGACTGTTTTACCTATTCCCGTATCAGTGCCGGAAATAAAAATTCCATTTTTCATGTCTTTTTTTCCTCTCGGGTGGAGCGCACCTCTCGAATGGCGGCTAAAACTTGATTACTTAAGGCTTGAATCACCTCAATCGTATGATCCCAGTGAACACTGATCCTCAACCGTGCTGTACCTTCGGGGACCGTGGGTGGTCGAATTGCTCGAACATCGAATCCACAGTTTTGAATACGTTCTGCCACTTGCAGGGCCATTTCATTTTCTCCCAAAATAATTGGAACAATGGGACTCGGGTCACGACAGGGAATCTCAAGATCGACGAGCCTAGCCTGCATTTGATCCGCTTTTGAAAAAAGAGCTTTTGCCCGGTTATTTCCCACCTCGCTCCAATATTGAAGGGCCTCATCCAAAGAGATGACTAAAGACGGAACGGGAGCAGTAGAAAAAATGAAAGGTCTAGAAAAATTGACCAGGTAGTGAATGAGCTTGGCGCTCCCTGCGATCCATGCGCCTCCTGTGCCGAGGGCCTTACCCCCCGTGTGGGTCGTTGCAAAAACACGTTCGCTTAGCCCCAAGGACTGTACAATCCCCCCGCCGAGAACTCCATCTCCCCAAAGTCCGGTAGCATGGGCCTCATCCACCATGAGTAATGCGGAATACTCCTCAGCAAGATCGACTAATTGTGCAAGCGGAGCTTGGGAGCCATCCATCCCAAACAGACTTTCGGTGACGATGATCTTGAGACCAGGCTGCTTGTGAGACTCCTCGAGTGCCCTCCGCAGTGCAGCTCCATCTCGATGAGGGTAAATCACGCGCCGAGCGCGACTCAAGCGAATCCCATCAATCAGAGAAGCATGGTTGAATTGATCTGAAAATACCCAATCTTCGGCGGTCAAAACACCCGACAGGAGAGCCAGATTTGCTTGGTAGCCTGAAGGCAAAATGAGCGCCGCCTCCTGCCCTGAAAACCGGGCCAGATTCTGCTCCACAGTTTCAAAAAGCTCAAAGTGACCCCGAAGAAGACGGGCTCCCGAGGCTCCTACAGGTTGTCCTCTGAGTCGCCTCAGAACTCGCTCTTGCAGAACTGGGTCTTGGCTAAACCCGAGGTAGTCATTGGATGAAAAATCAATTCCTGAACGCGACTTCAAGACCCGCCGCTGAAACGCCTCGTCGAGTTTTTTAAGTCGCAAATCTAGAACTTCAGAAAACGACCCCATCCAAAAAGTGAACTCCCGTTAAGCTAAGGCGCCGACCGCAGCCGCAGAGGCATCCAAACGAGGCCCAGACCTCAGGCTTTCTAGAAGTGCCTCGTCTGCATCGGGCGCCGGATTAGGGCGGGTCAGAAGCTTGTCACCCAAGAAAATGGAGTTTGCACCCGCGAAAAACGCGAGCACCTGGGCTTCTTTACTTAAAGAGACACGGCCCGCTGAGAGACGAACCCGGGACTTGGGCATCAGAATCCGAGCAACTGCAATGGTTCTCACTAATTCCAGAGGATCAATGGCTTGAGATTCAGCAAGCGGTGTTCCTTCGACAGGAATCAGCATATTAATCGGGACCGACTCAGGTTGAGGATCCAGGCACGCTAACTCAGCCAAAAGCGCACAACGATCTTTGGGAGACTCACCCATCCCAATAATGCCGCCGCAGCAAACGCTGATCCCGGCCTTGCGAACTGATTTCAGCGTATTCAGACGATCGTCGTAGGTTCGCGTTTGGATAATTTTAGAGTAGTATTCGCGGCTCGTGTCCAAGTTGTGATTGTAAGCATCCAGACCGGCTTCCTTAAGACGCTGAGCTTGAGAATCGGTGAGCATGCCAAGAGTCACGCAAGCTTCCATTTCAGCGCCCTTCACCATTTTGACCATATCAATTACTTGGTCAAACTCCGGGCCATCCTTAATACTTCTCCAGGCTGCTCCCATACAAAATCGCTGAGCGCCGTTAGATTTGGCGTTTTGAACCGCTGTTTTCACTTCGCCTAGATCTAATAGTCCATGACGATCTAAGCCGGTCTCATAATGCGCCGACTGTGGACAATAGGAACAGTTCTCAGGGCAACCGCCCGTTTTGATCGAAAGCAAAGTGCATCGCTGAATTTCGTGCGGATCATGATGAGTTCGATGAACCTGATGAGCCTCAAAAAGCAAATCCATCAGAGGTTTTTGATAAAGGGTTTCTGCACGGCTGAGAATTTCATTCATAGAAACAGTCCTTTTGCGATTGTCGGCAATTTTTAAAGGTAGGAGTATCCCTAGAACCAGCTAGAAATCAACCAATAGTATCTACAAACCAAGCTCAGGAGCTAATTTTTCATTGGCGCAAGGCGCGTTCTGCGCTAAAAGCAGACTCCTTATGGCAGGAATTAATCCGTACATTCAGGCACCTCAAACCATTGAGAAGCCAACAAAAAAGTTTACCGTCACTTACCTCCCCGAAGGTAAAACACTTACAATCGACCCTGAGGCCCCCCTTTCAAGCGGAACTGGGCTACCAGGTAGCTTATTGGACATTGCCCTAGCTGCAGGAGTCGACATCGACCACGCTTGCGGCGGCGTTTGCGCTTGCTCGACCTGTCACATCATCGTCGAAAAAGGATTTAAATCCTGCAATCCAAGCAGCGAGGAAGAGGAAGATATGCTGGAAAAAGCCCCAGGCCTATCCCCAAAATCTCGCCTCGCCTGTCAGTGCGTACCTGACGGTACAGAGGACTTGATTGTTCAAGTTCCTTCATGGAATCGTAACCTAGTGAGGGAGTAACTCAAGTTACTCTTCCTGAAAGCGATCTCGGTCCCAGTACATTTTAGAAGCGTCGATTTGAGCTGGGACACAGGAACCTTGGTAGTTGGACTTTTCAAAGCCCTTGTTTCTCATCTTTTCTGAGAAAACATCGACATCAACAATGGCATTATAAGACTCTTCGGCGGCAAAGAATGCAAGCCTCAAGAGGGTTTCGTTTTTATCTGGACAATTTTTCACGTCAACCCGCTCTTTAGCACGCTTGAGGAGCGGAATCGGTTTGCGTTGAGTTTTGTAGAAAACGTAGATTTTTTTAGCTCTCTCCATGACCTCGTCATAAGCAACGAGGGCAGGAGCTACCGTCTCATCAAAGCAAGGATGACAGTAGGTCGAATGACTCAGGTCTTCTGACACAGTCTTTCGAAATGAAAATGATCCTTCATCCAAAAATTGGGTACAGGACTTACACAACTCCGCCTGACATAGACTGCAGGTTCGGTTTGCTTTTGGCTTACTACAAGAAACACAAATTTTTTCTGACATGGCGCTTTTCGGATTAAAACCTCGCTAAAGATACTGGGTTATCCACTTAATAACCGGATCTCGCTCGTTTTTAAAGAAATTCGAGATCATTCTTCACTAATTGGCTGCGGCCCTGGGAAAATCCCAACTAAATCGGGATCTATGCCCGACTCGAGGGTAGCAGTCCGCTCGGCACGTATGTCTTTTCGTTGAATGCGATCAGCTTCTTTATGCTTCTGTCGCTCTTTTTGTGCACGTTCTCGATTTCGCTTTTCTTGTGTAGCACGGCTCGGTTTTCCCATTTCGGCTCCAATTGTTCAAGATTTTGGCTGGCTCGTTCTTTTTTAGGTTGGCTGGCTTTGACCGTTAAGGCAGGGATAACTTACCAGAATCCGCAGCATGAAGATACCGGAATTCAGCCAAAGGCTGCGTTTGACAGCTGTCTGAACCAACAGAAATCCGCTCCAAAATCCAAACAATCCAGGGCCTAGAGTGCGCTCAACCAACTCACATCGATTCCACTCGATTGTTTAAAATTACGCTGCTGGGTATTTAAGAAGTTCCTGACGGGCATTGCGTAAGCAGAAAGGAGCTGATTACGGACCAAAGCCAGATCTTGAGCGCTCAGGCCGCCCTCAGACCTGAGCTCAGGACGAGGAGAAGTGGCCCGAAGCTTTTGAAACTGGGACTCCATGCGTTCAACAAAAAATGCCTTCTGAACACCAGTGTATTCATCTGAGTAATGCGACGATCCCTCAAGCAGATCAAGTGCGATAAAATTAGAGGGCCAGAGTCGGTATTGAGTATGGATTTGTTCATCAATTTTTGAACAAAAGTAGAGAAGAGTTTCTTTTCTCTTTTGCCCGTCATTACAGTCTGTGAGTCTGTCTCGCTGAACAAAGGCAGCAGAATAGAGATCGGTTCCAAATCCCAGATGCACTCGACCCTTAAAACCCATGATCCCCGTCATCATACTCTGGGAATCTTCACCTGGAACTTTTTTGTAGTGACCATCCCGATGGGTCACATAAAGCTCATATGCCTTCATTGCATCACATGGATCAAACTCATACGAAATCGCCAAGGGAAGGAGATGAAGCTGTTTTAAATTCTCCAACGTAGACCCCCCACCTGCCATTGCCAGCATTTTAAGAACCCCTGGATGGGTCCGGTCATCGCCATCCTTAGCACGCCCCTCTTGTTGAGCAATCCAAACCGAGTCAATTTCTCCTCGAATCTGCTCTTCGATAGACTCAGAAAGTAAAATAGACCAGCGAAGGAGTTCGCGAGGAGATAGGCCACGCTTAACGGTAATGCCTTTGTTCATCTTAACTAAATCGATCGTGACTGAATGACTCAAAAGATTGTCCCCCAGGCAGATCTTAGGGGTAGGTATCTGATTCAGAAAAAAAAGATAGCACACCCATGCTGGATCACAAATGATGTCACGGTGATTGGATAGGATCAGGTATTTCTGATCCCTAGCAAGATTCTCAAGCCCACTCACGGATAGACCGTCCGTGGTTTGTTCCTCAAGCTCTGCAACTACTCTAGAAATGACCCGCTGCTGAAACTCCTCTGCCGAGGCCATTTCGCGACGATCATCCACAAATGCGCCCACCTCAAGCTTTGGAAAAAGTCGAGTGACCTGCTCGACGAACCTAGGACTTTTGAGGAGCCTGACCCAAGCCTGTTGAAACTCAGATTTTTGCTGGTAGGGCATGCACACTGAGAAGTCGCGATCTTCGGCTTTACTCATGACGAAATTCTAATTGAACTTAAAATAAAACACTACCGGATAAAACCCTCAAATGAATTGGGCAGCAAGACTTTAGTGAAAAGTCCGAAAATCAAGCAGCGCGTTGGCATTCCCGGGACTTCCAATCAGCTTTTTGAGCAGACTTGCGTAAAAAGCAACTTCGTAAGCCAGCTCAAAGGAAGCTGCCAGAGGATGACCCTCAACAAAACTCAAGATTGGCCCCATTCCACGAGCTCGCACTTCGTTTTGCCATTTTAGATACTCCACCCAGTCTGGCAACAATGCGGGTTGCTTCAGCGCGTTCTGAATCCGAGACATCAACTCAGGAAGGGGCCCTTGGACCCATTCTTGAATTTGTCCTTGCGTCGCAGTATTCAGTCGATCCAAATGCTCACGCACCGCAGCAAGAGAACTCAAAGCGCTGTTCACAAGCCCCCTGGAGTCCTCGATTCGCTGGGGCCCTTGAGCAGTTAGGAAAGACTCCCTCAACAGCTCAGGAATGGCAGCGTTTTCGATCATTTGGATATAACCGAGTGCCTGATCGATTAATGCAAGGTCGGTCTCTGGACCGCGAAATGCGGTTCGGAAGGTCGTTTTTACATCTGAGTTTTCGTCCATTCGCTTAATCAAGAAGGCGAGTTCATCCACCATGACTCTGCAGCTATCCAGACCTAACAAAAGTCCGTCTTCCTGATAGCTGACCCGGAGAACCACGTTCAAAAGGCTAGTCAAAGCCGCAAGCTCCGTCTCATCCTGAGTTTGTATGGAAGTTAAGTCGCGATCCTTCAAAAATTCAGGATCAGACTGAATCATTTTTCGCAGCTCCAACTCGAGTGGCCCAATCAATGCGAGCACAGGAGCAACCGATTTCTCAGGACAAGAGAAAATATATTCCATCCAGCGTTGGGCAAAGTCATTTAAATCGGGTTTTAAAACATCTCGAGTTTGAGTAGCCCAAATATTGACCACCATAGCCGAGCCAAAATCCGTATCGAATCCCTTTGCAAGTGAACCAAAAACAGTTTTGAGGTCCGATTGATTCTCGAAGGCCAAACGCTGCTCCAAGTAGTTTGCCCATTCTAAGAGCTTCTCAGACATCTCGAGACGAGACTCACCTTTTTTTGTTTTTTCTGCAAACTCAGGCACCAAGAGACTTCGATACTCCTGAACGGCACTTTGATAGGCTGAACTGAATCCCCTCAAAAGACCAGCAGACGTAAGTCGGTAAGCGATTTCGCGAAGCTTTTCTGGATCAGCTAAGCGATCCAGAAAAAAGATCCCATCCAGCTTTTTTCTCGCCTCTAAGAGTGGGCGAGCGCGATCTTTCCAAACCTGCAAACGAACCAACTGATTGGATGCCAAGATTCGGTGATTTCGCCAACTGATCAAATTTTGAGGGAGCTTTCTCAGCTGATCGATTCCATCGAGGAGAATTTTTGCCTCAGATGGCCGGGCCAAAGCTGGAATCCGCTCGTCCTTAACGAGAGAATCCAATACCTCTCGAACCTTCTTAACATGGGCAACACGCGCCTTGAGAAAGTCGATTTTCTGGATTAGTTCCCCTCTTCTGGCCGTTCCGAGGTCAAATTGACGTACACAGTCTGCTCCCTGCGCTAAAAGAGCAGCCCCTGATCCTAAAAGGTGAGGGCTAATAAATTCTGAGCTGATTTGGGAAGTTATTTTCTCTTGGAGTACACGAGCACTCTTCACATCACGAGCAAAATCAAACACCGACTTACGAGAGTCCGCCTGAATCAGCGCAGGAATGAGTTTGGGCTGCTGGATAGTCTCCTTCCAAGCTGGACAGGCCTGCAGCCATTGAAAAATAATCTCGACCTCCCGCAAAGACAGCTGCGGTAGACCGTTGAGAAAAATGGGAAACGATTGGACTTCGACCCAGAATTTATTGAGCTGAATTCCGACGAAGCGCATCATTCGAACGAATGCTTCAGAATTCTCATTTTGATGTTCATGATGAGCAAACCCCTTCCACGGGTGTTCTGCAAGTGTGGAGAATCCTTGCAACGCCCTCTCTGAGTAGGATTGTAGCTGTCGCATCACTTGCTTATTTTGCTCGAAAGCGGCAGAAGTGATCTGTTCCGATTCTGGAATATTCACGGATTCCAGAGACTGCACCAACTCAGGATACTGACTCTTGAGAGTCAAATAATGAGAAATCACTTGATGCAAGGTTTTACCGAAGCAACCGACATCTGACTGAAGCTGGAGCATGTAGTCCTGAAGTTGCTGATTGACGTTTAAGTTGAGTCGGTCGTTTTCAGTCATATTCACGTCCTTTTGTTCTTCTTCATTGGTATCTTATTCTGATTATTATTCAATAGGTCGTCAGCATTTTGTTCAGTTTCAGAGAGAAACAGGCACTTGACAGCATTTTACCAGAATGATTTAATGTTGGAACTCTTTGTTTTAAAATGAAAAAAATCCCGCTTCGAATTTTATCTTACAATATTCATAAAGGGTTTAGCTCTTATAACAGACGATTCGTGCTCAATTCTATCCGAGCCGCCCTCCACCTCCTCCATCCAGACCTGATTCTCCTCCAAGAGGTCGTAGGTCAAAACGACGCGCACGCCCTGAATCACCCGCAATGGCCAAAATCGACCCAATTTGAATTTCTAGCGGAAAACCTTTGGCCCCACTTTACTTACGGGAAAAATGCAGTTTATTCAGGAGGACATCACGGCAATGCAATTTTAAGCAAGTTCCCCATTTTAGATAGTGAAAACATCGACGTGTCAACTAACCCCTTTGAAAGCCGAGGCGCACTCCATGCCTTGATCCAGCTTCCACGAGACAAAGCACAACTTCATGTGATCTGTACCCACCTGGGCCTCCTCGAGAAGGACCGAAAGCGGCAGATCGAGAAACTCAGCCAAAGAATCTCTTACTCTGTCCCGCAAAAGGAACCCTTGGTCGTGGCTGGAGATTTTAATGATTGGAGAGAGCAAGCGACGCGGACTTTCATGAAGCAGAGCGGAATTGAAGAAGCATTTTTTTACTTGAATCAAGCCCATGCTCGTACGTTTCCGAGTTGGCTTCCCATTTTTTGCCTGGACCGAATTTATTTTCGAGGAATGACCCCAATTTCTGCAGAATGCCTAACGGGCAAACCCTGGAGCCAACTCTCAGATCACACAGCCATTATTGCTCAATTAAATGCCTAGCGAGCGAAGAACTTTCTTCACAATGGAAATCAGCAAAGCAATCAGGAGGAAGGCGCCAAAAAAAACCGCCCCAAGCGACAAGGTCAGCAGGATCACCACCACCAAAACAGGCACCCACCAACCGCTCAACTGAAAAGTCCGCCCCGCTGAAAAACCACCCGACCCTTGAAAATCCGGATCGGGAATGGGCGCTTCGACGATGACTTCGCCGTCGCGGTCAAGAACGATTGCCTCTTTCACTTCTAAGGGAGTTCCATCATCTGCCTTCAGCTGCATGAACCGCACTTTAGCTAAAGTTCTGAAAAAATGCTAGCAACTGCACTGACTCTAGGAGTGTAGGGCTTGCCATCCAAATTCTTAAACTTATTACCAGTTGTCGCTGGCTCCGCCCCCTCCAGAGGCGCCACCGCCTCCGGAAAACCCACCGCCGTCCGAAGAGCCTCCGCCCCAACCGCCACCACTCGTGCCAGAGCCCCCACCCCAACCGCCGCCACCACCCCAGCCAGAACGTGGCGGTCCTCGCCGAGACAAAAGCCGAATGAGTAAGATCAGCCCTACCCAAAGCAACAGGACAAATCCGACTCCGCCTCCTCCCTGAAAGCCCCGCTGAGAGCTCTTGGAAATGAGCTGACCTTCGCCCCGCAAAATGGACTGCATTCTCCCATCTTGAACCAAGGGACTCCGAAGGACTTCCAAGACGTCTTGAGCCGCCTCAATGAATGCGGCATCAGGGTCGCCCCTCCGAAGCCAGGGACGAATCACTTGGGAAAGAATCCGCTTAGACTGAAAATCAGTCAAAACAGGCTCTAAGCCATATCCGACTTCAAATCGGGATTTATGATCTTTCCAATAAAGAGCAAGAAGGACCCCATTGTCTTTGCCTTTTTGGCCTACCTTCCAAGCCTTAAAGATTCGATTTGTCCAATCCACTGGATCCTGCCCATGAAGGGAATCAAACACGGCAAAAACGATTTGATCTCCAGTCGACTGCTCATGGGCCTGAAAAAGTCGATTGAGGACCCGAAAGGTTTGGGCCTTCAGTACGTGCGGTTCATCGAGTACAAAACTGGTCGGAGCGGAGGGCAAAGAAATCTCTGACTCAGAGGCATGAACTGAACTCCACCCCCGCCCCCCCAACAAAAGGACAGCAATCAACCCTACCATCCAAAAGCGTGAAAGCCCTCGAGCAACTCCCATCAGAATTCAACCTTAGGTGCGGTCTTGGCTGTCGACTCCGCCTGAAAATAAGTCCGGGCGTTAAATCCGCGCATCGAGGCGATGAGGGACTGCGGAAAGCTCCGCAAATAGCTGTTATAGTCGCGGGCGGCCTCATTAAATCGCATCCGCTCAACGGAGATCCGATTTTCAGTCCCTTCAAGCTGAGATTGCAGACTCAGGAAATTCTGATCAGCCTTGAGTTCAGGGTATTTTTCCGCAACAACCATCAGCCGTGACAGTGCCTGGGTCAGCTGCCCTTGCGCTTGATCAAAGTTTTGAAGGCTTTTGGGGTCGTTAACACGAATCTGTCCCACCTGCGATCGTGCCTTGGTTACCTCTTCTAAAACTTGGGCTTCGTGCTTAGCGTAGCCTTTGACGGTATTGACCAAGTTAGGAATCAAATCAGCCCGTCGCTGATAGACGTTTTCGACCTGAGACCATTTTTCATTTACAAGCTCATCGAGGTTGACCAATCGATTGGAAACGCTCACTCCCCAACCAGCGATTCCCCCGACCAATGCCAGCACAATTGCCAATGCGATCCAAAAATTTTTCATCGAACACCCTTTCTTTTCTGACTCTCCGTATCATACCGGCTAAGCACAAAAATTCAAGAAAATGTGAATTTAACTTTTCATTGCAAAATAAAAGTAACTATAGTTGCTAGATATGCAAGAAAGAATAAACGACGAAAAAACCGATGAAAGCGGGCGTCTTACAGAATTTGATTCGATCGAATTTTCTTCAAAAATTTACTCGAAATTTTATAAGCCTATTTTTAATTACGTCAAAAAACATGTCGCCTCGACTCCGGTAGCCGAAGAATTGACTCAAGATGTTTTTCTCAAGATTTTTCAAAATCGAGGGTCATATGATCCGACATATGCTCTTCCCTCTTGGATTTGGACTATAGCTAAAAATACAATTTTTGATCACCTAAGAAAATTACGATCAAATTACCCCATGGGAATCCAAAGTCTGGATGAGCTTTCTCAAAAATCATGCTTCGAGCCAACATCAGAGATCACCGCAGAAACGTTGATGATTGAGAAAACTGAACGAAGTCAGCTCAAGACACTCATGAATCAGCTCTCTCATAAACAAAAAGAAGCGATTTTCTTGAGACTCGTCAGACGTTTTTCTTATCGTGAAATCTCAGGAGCGATGAATCTCAGTCTCTCGGCTGTAAAATCTCTCATTAACCGAGGAAAAACAACCTTAGTGTCTATTTCCCAAAACGAAGCCCCACCAAAACCTGAAGGTCTCTCACATAGGCAGTAAAAGCGCTGGAGGCATTCAAGTTCTGAAATCCATAAAGATACCGTGCGTCCAGAACAAGGTTAACTAAGGGCAAAATTTTAAATCTCAAATCACCACTCAAAATGACCCCAGAGTCATCCAGATTCATCGTAGTGACACCACTCGGAATGACATCCCAACTCCCCTGGATGAATGAGTGTGAAAAATAACCTCCAACACCAATAGAAATTAAATCAAACCACTTATGCCTGATCATAATCGGAAACATCAGTGCTTGGGTCGAATAAATCGAGGTTACTCCACTATTCGTCACTGAAAATCCGCGAGGACTATAGAGGGTGCCAAATTGAATACTCAATCGACTCGATGCCTCAGCATTAAACTGAATTCCGTAGGCTAAATTTTGACTTCCAATTCCACCGATGTACCCTGATCCAGTAACTCCAGCGCCGGGCATTCCGTAACCCGCAATGACGTCCATATTAAATGCATAAGACTCTCGGCCCAAAAAAAGGCCCATTACACCAGCAATCAGCGCTTTCAGCAGTTTAGACTTCCGCCCCTGGCGGCGACCAGCTTTACCGCGAAGCTCAGCGGCCAAGCGTTTTAATCCCTCAAGATAGGACACCCACCCCAAGCCTGAAATTTGATCCAGGCACACTGGAGCTAGGACAGACTTACGACGAAAAGGCTCCCGCTTTTTAATGTCTGAAAGATGCACTTCAACGACAGGAATCTGGATGGCTGAAATCGCATCTCGAATTGCATAAGAATAGTGAGTGTAGGCTCCCGGATTAAAAACTACGCCCTGAACTGTTTTTCGATGCTGATGAAGTAGGTCAATCAACTCGCCTTCAGAATTGGACTGAAAAAACTTCAAACTCACGTCCAATTCATCAGCTGAAACTTTAAGACGACGATTAATCTCACTCAAAGATAGAGCGCCGTACACTTCAGGATCTCGCTCTCCCAAAAGGTTTAGGTTAGGTCCATTCAAGACTAAGATTTTCAGCTTCACTCAACCCCACTTTTCTGCTGATGCAACCAAGCTAGAGTCTCTTTAACTTGATTGGGGCTCACTTTTTGATCTGAAACGGCAAGGCCGATTCCTCGGATTAAAACAAATTTTGGACTGCCCCCTTTGGACTTTTTATCATGAGCAAGCTGACGCCACCTCTTGGCAAATCCGTTGGGCCGCTTCAATTTGGGGACGGGCAGCCGACTCAGGAACTTTTCAATTTGAGCGGCATCTTTTTCTGGCAACAATCCTTGAAGCGCCGAGAGGTAAACTGCTCCTCGCATCCCCCAGATCACAGCTTCTCCGTGTCGAAAGTAATCGTAGCCCGTTTCGGCTTCAAAAAGATGCCCTAGAGTATGTCCCCAATTCAACATTGCGCGAAGACCTTTGCGATCGTACTCGTCTTTTTTCACCGCAGCGGCCTTGAGCTTGAGGCAGGTTAGAATCAGAGACTCAACCGTCTTCGGGTTCGATAGCAGATCGAGAAAGCCAAGGGAGCTTTTTTTAACACAAAATTCATAGAGCTTTCGATCGAGTGCGATGCCGTACTTAATGATTTCACCTAGTCCCGAGATCAGCTCTCGAACCGGGAGAGATTTCAAAAATTCTAAATCACATAATACAGCAGAAGGTTGATGAAAAACTCCGATCAGGTTTTTACCCAACGGGTGGTTCACTGCTGTTTTTCCACCCAATCCGCTATCGACCTGAGCCAGCAGAGTCGTAGGCACACTCACCCAGCGAATCCCCCGCAGGTAAGTTCCTGCCAAAAAACCCACTGCGTCGCCAATTGTCCCGCCGCCCATCGCGAAAAGCACAGAATGTCGATCAGCGCCTTTTTGAATCAGCCAACGATAGAGAGGTTCAAGCTGCATGAGAGACTTTAAATTCTCCGACGCATGTACCCAGCGGACTTCAACAGACCATCCCTGCTTTCGGAGCTGCTCAAGCCACAACTGAGCCGAACGCTTCAGACGGGTATCCGCCACCACAAAAGCAAGAGTAGGGGGTCCAAGATTCAGCTTGTTGAGCCGCATAGGTAGGTTCTCACCCACCCAGATCTGAGATTTACTGTGACCTAGATCGAGAATAAACGTTTTCACTGCACAAACTCCCGCAAGACCCAGTGATTGATCTCTTCTGCGATTTGATCCGGACTTTTTGAATCCGTATCGACTGAAAAATCAGCCTTTTCATAGTGATTGAGTCGCTTTTCAAACAAATTTCTCAGAATGGAGTGATCTAAATGCCCACCCAAAGATTGAATCAGCGGACGATCCCCCAAGTTTTCGCTGAGTCGGTCCACAATGGAGTTCAAGTCCGCCTTGAGGTAAACGACCTGGCCTTGGGCCTGGAGCCACTCTCGAACTTCAGGACTCACCACCGCTCCACCTCCGAGCGCAAGCACGACCTCAGAGATTCTGGAGATTTCCTGAATGGCCCAAAACTCAACTCTGCGAAACTCAGACTCCCCTGCGTTGGCGATCCACCGGGTCGGTGAAGAGCCCGTAGATTTCTCAATCCACTGGTCGGTGTCCTGAAATGTCCAACCTAAACTTTTGGCCAGAATCGGACCCACGGTCGATTTACCTGCCCCCATAAATCCGGTCAGATAAATTCGAGTGGGACGATCTTTAGATAAGGTGCCAGTTTTTCCAATTTTGTACATTCCGAACGACCTCCTCCATCGAGTCTCCGCCCATTTTTTCCAACACAAACTGAGCTAAAACCAAGGCTAAAAGAGATTCCCCAATGACAGCGGCTGATGGCACAGCACAAACGTCCGACCGCTCAATATGAGCAGGAGTGACTTCGCCAGTGCGAAGGTTAATGGACGACAAAGGCTTCATCAAGGTGGAGAGCGGCTTCATGGCTGCCCTCACGACTAAAGGTTGCCCTGTGCTCATCCCTCCGTCAATCCCACCCGAACGGTTCGTCTTAAACTCAATTTGTCCGGGGCCTGCGCCTGGAAAAATTTCATCATGAACTTGCGAGCCTGGAGCTCTCGCAGCCTGAAATCCCATCCCAACCTCAACACCCTTGATCGCGTTGAGGCTCAAAAATGCTCGACCAATTTCTGCTTCGAGTCGACGATCCCATTGAGAGTAACTCCCCAAACCGACCGGGACCCCGCTCGCGCAGACCTCAAAAACCCCGCCTAAAGTGTCGCCGGCTTTTTTTGCTTCTTCAATCGCTTGAACCATTTTTTGAGTTGCTTCACTCCCTAAACACCGGACCGGTGAGGCGTCACACTGAGTATTGAGTTCATGAATGGGGACTTCTATCGGCGCATCGTCTCTGATTTTCCCGATTTCAACCACTCGGCTGCCAATGTGAATCCCAAGTTCATTTAAAAACTGGGTCGCAATACTACCCAAAGCGACTCGCATAGCAGTCTCACGGGCACTGGATCGCTCAAGCACATTACGAAGGTCACTATGCCGATACTTCACGCCACCAGCCCAGTCTGCATGCCCCGGACGCGGAACAGAAATCTCTCGAGCACGCGCTCGCTTCTGATCTGGATCCTGAACTTCCGTAGGCTCGACCGCCATCACATCCTGCCACGAGGTCCAGTCACGATTTTCAATCAATAGACCAATCGGACTGCCCAGAGTTTTTCCGTGCCTCACTCCGGTCAGGATTTGAACTTCATCGGTTTCAATCTTTTGGCGTGAACCACGACCGTATCCCAACTTTCTCCGTCGGAGGTGTTTTTGGAGATCGGCATGCACTAGTGAGAGTCCGGCAGGGACGCCCTCAATAATACCCATCAGGGCTTTTCCGTGGGACTCACCCGCGGTGAGAAAACGAAGACTCATACGTCCTTTAAGTGTATACCGGCTGCGTCAACGAGTCACGAACTCTTGCTTGAGCTCATCTTTGACTTTTTGAATTTGAGGAATTTTCCCCACCCAAATTTCCCAACTTGCTAGCGCTTGCCACAAAAGCATGTCCACCCCCCCCACATGAGGCAGACCCTGCTTTTGAGCCGCTCGAAGAAATGGGGTATTCGCAGGGCGATACACCAGGTCAAATGCGAGTGCGCCTCCTTGAATTTTTTTAGGGAGCAACGAATTCCGAGGGAACCCTTGCATCCCGAGCGGAGTCGAGTTCACATAGAGGGCCGGCGGAGCCTCGAATTGAGCTGGAACCTCAGTGGCAGAATGAAAAACAGTTAATGGAAATAATTTCTGCAACCGCTTGGTTTGCAGTGTCGCCCGAGCAGCAGTGCGATTCACCATCCATACCTGCGAGGCCCTGAGCTTACCCAAGACATAACCCACCGCCAAAGCTGCACCCCCTGCACCGAAGATCACAGCAGGTTTCTCAAAAATTTTAAGTTTTTGTTCCTCCAAGGTTTTGAGCACCCCAAAAACATCGGTATTATGACCCCAAAGTAATCCATCGCGACTCACATGCACCACATTAATGGCTCCCACACCCTGAGCCTCGGGAGACAGTCGATCGACTCGACTAAACAGCTCTTCTTTGTAGGGAATGGTCACGTTCCATCCCTGAACCCACTGAAAAGCTCGGATGGCCTGGATTGATTTTTCAAGATTTTTAGGTTCGACTTCAATCAGTCGATAGTCAAAGGGATGATCTAAGATCCGCGACAGATGGGAAAAGATACACGGGGACCAGGAGTGCGAAACTGGGTACCCCATCACCCCCGCGTAGAATTTTTCTTTGAACTTCGGCATTGCCAACTCGAACTCTCAGCCTTGTATCAGTGGAGAGAACGCTGCAAGTAACTCAGCGCAGCCACACAGGTTTGCTCGCCTGGCGCATATTCAAGTGCTTTTTCAAACTCTCGAATGGCTTGGACGAGTAATCCTCGAACAGCGTAGATTCGTCCCAAATTCATATAAGGCAGGTGTTTCAATTCATATCGAGACGCGCCTTTGGCCTTTTGGAGCCATTCTTCCGCTTCTTCAATTTTTCCCTGAGCAATCAGATAAGAACCGATATCGTTGTAGGCATTTCCAAAGCTCGGATCTACCGCGATTGCCTTTTTGCATTCGCTGATAGCATCTTCTATTCTTCCTTGAAAACTGTAGGCCCAGCCTCGAAATGTATACGATTCGGCCGTCGGATATAAATTAATGGACTGAGAGTAGAGTGCAATTGCGCGAGGCAAATCGCCCGACTCATGATATCTTTGTCCCTCTTCCCAGAGCCATAGCGCTTTCTTCTTGGTGAATTCACTTTCCATCGAAAAGCTCCTTCCTCCAGACACAAGCTAACAGCATCCTCTCACGAGAATCAATGCATTTTAAAAAAACGACTGCAATTCAATTGCTGCGTTGCGGTAGAACATCAAAACTGGAAGATTTGAGTCCGAATTCAAATCCTGTCATCTGACCATCGAGCAAAAATAATCAAGAGGGAGAAGCTCGAAGGCCACTCCCTCTTGACCTACTTCAAACGAGAAGCACACTACGAATCAGCCTAGGCGAACCAATTAAAGCTTCTGTCCAGCTTTCTGACCAGCTTTTTGGCCAGCTTTCTGTCCGGCTTTCTGTCCAGCCTTTTGGCCAGCTTTCTGGCCAGCTTTCTGTCCAGCCTTTTGACCAGCTTGACCGGCTTTCTGTCCAGCTTTTTGACCAGCTTGACCGGCTTTCTGTCCAGCTTTTTGGCCAGCTTGACCGGCTTTCTGTCCAGCTTTTTGGCCAGCTTGACCAGCCTTTTGTCCGGCCTTTTGTCCGGCCTTTTGTCCGGCCTTTTGTCCCGCATTTGAACTGGTGTATTCATCAGCGTGAACGGGTGCGACGTTAGCAAGAGCCAATGCGAGAGCGCCAAGCATGAGAGAAGACGTAACGATGCGTTTCATGATCATCTCCTTGAATTAAAATGGATTTGGTTGTCGCACTCCAGATGTGCAACCCAGGTGCCATTCGAGATCATGAAAGAAAAAACACGTTTTAAATAAAAACTAAAAAGAATAATCCGGCTTACGAAGCTTCTTCTTCATCAGGAGCATGACTCCATAAAGCGCAATCAACAGAATAACACCACCCATGAACCAGTGCATCTTCGCCTTAATCACAATCACCATTGCTTCAGGGGATTGCAACACTTCAGGGTTTGACCCAATCGCTTCTTGACCAAGCCACGCCAAAACAAAACACCAGAGCCCAGCACCCAAGGTGGTCGCCATGCTAAATGCGCTCACGGGCATTTTCAAAAAACCCGCTGGGATTGAGATCAAATGCCTGACTACGGGAAGAAGTCGGGCTGTGAAAATTCCAAAAGAACCGAACTGCTTGACCCAGGTTTGTGCAAAATTCAGCTTTTCTTGAGAAATCCCAAACCGTTTTCCATACCGAGTCAGAACCGCTTCACCAATCCAGCGCGAAGCCCAATAACTGATGATTGATCCAAAATAGCTGCCTGCTGTCCCAGCTAACACTACGCCAGCGAAACTCATTCGCCCTTGCGCCGCCCAAAAAGCAGCCGGCGGCATAACCACCTCTGAAGGTACCGGGATGATGGAACTTTCCATGGCCATCAAAAAGAAAACTCCCCAATAACCCCAGACCTCCACCCAATGAAACCAAACCTTCAGCAGATCGTGCAACATAACGTCGAAGGTAGCACGAACCCGTGACAAAACTGAGAATTTCTTCTAAAAAGGGAGCAATGCTGAAAACCGCCTACCCCACACCTGAAAGCCATCCGGAGGATACAAAATGCCTCGATGATTGGAAAAAGGAACTCCTCACGTCTTCGACCAGTGCACGCGACTTGGTGGAGCGGGGACTCGTTACCGCTGACGAAGCTCAGCACCTAGAGGCAATCACTCGGGACTTCAAACTAAGAATCACACCTTACTACGCTCAACTCATTGAAAATTCACCTGATTGTCCAATCCGAAAGCAGGCTATTCCTAACCTCGGAGAGGTTGACCCTGAGTTACCGGAATGGGCAAGCCAGTGGAGTCAGAAAATCTACGGTCGTACTGAGCCCTGGCACCCTGATCCAATTGGAGACCTTAATTTACAAGCAGCTCCTCGACTCACTCATCGCTACCCACAAAGGGCCATCTTGCACCTGTCGTCGATGTGCGCGGTGTATTGTCGGTTTTGCTTCAGAAAATCTCACCTCAATGATGAAAGTCGAACTCTGTACGAAGGTGGATTACAGCCAGCTTTCGATTATCTTCAAGATCATCCTGAAATCTCTGAGCTCATCTTAACAGGAGGCGACCCACTCTCTCTCACAGACTCAATGCTTGAGCGTGTTTTTCGCCAGGTCGATCAAATCCCCTCAGTTCGTGTGATCCGAATCCACTCTCGAATGGCCGTAACGCTCCCCAGCCGATTCAGTGAGAGCCTACTCCGAGTGCTCGCGCAGAACTGGGGATTCAGCATCACCCTAGTCAGTCATTTTAATCACCCCAAGGAACTCACCGAACTGGCCCGGAAAAAGCTAAAACTCCTCCGCCAAGCAGGGGTCACTCTTTTAAATCAATGCGTTCTCATGAGGGGCGTGAATGCATCGCTACCCACTCTCCAAGTTCTTTTTCAATCTCTTTATGAAAACGGGGTCATCCCTTTTTACCTGCATCACCCCGACTGGACCCCTGGGACTTTTCACTTCCGCGTTTCGGTCCAACAAGGGCAAGATCTCATGAGAGAATTACGGGGCAGGGTCTCGGGACCTGCTTTACCTAGCTATGTTCTGGACATCCCTCAGGGATTGGGAAAGACCTCGCTTTTAGACGGATCTGTCGAAAAAATTGATGAATACCGCTCAACCTCGCTCATCGGCGCGATCTATGAACTCTCAGGCCCCAACACTCGCAACGGGCGCGCCCAGAAGAGTCGTTATCTCGATCTCGCGCCACTGAATTAATTAATTCGACCCGAAACAGATAGAATTTTTTTTGATACAATTTCAAATAAATTCATCGGGGTTTTATTATGAAAAATGTCCGCATCAGTTGCAGAATTTTTCTGAAAATTCAGGATTGCCGTCTGTGCCGCTGATCGCTCTTCTGGAGTTTTTGCTCGATTAAGCATCTCCATCAGTGCACTCATCATCGGATCAGTTCCCTCGGCTCCCGCAGACTTGCTCACCCCTCCGCCTCCTGAGAGAAGCGCCGCCGAGGCTGCACTCATTCTCCTGATGCCACTTTCACCGATTACCCCTGGAAGAACGATTCCGTTACTCTGAGATTCTTGAGCAGCCTGCCCCAGCGCCGCACCCACACTCGAACCCGGAGGAAACAAGCCTGCAACGGCTCGGCCCGCATTCCCCCCAGCTACGGAGTTCACAAATTCATCGGGACTCGGAACGTGACTAATTACAGGCCCCAATCCCCCTCCAGCAGAGGCGGCAGCCAGTTCAAGTAGAGATGCGCCTTGAAGCGCCTGATCCTGGGAAACACTATTCAGGGCACAAGAGAGGTCACACGAAGAACCTTGGGCTCTGAGTGGTGCAGTACTTCCTACCACCGGAGAGACGACACCTCCTCCCGAAGATCCCGCCCCGAAATTGAATCCGTCAGGAGAACTCCCCGTCAAAGCATTCACGTTGGCACAGGCGCTCCTAACCGTCTGTTCGCCAGATGAAAGACTCAGTCCTCGTTGAACTAGGGTCATCGAAACCGTCAGAGCGGCCATACATGAGCCCGCCTTTACTTTTTTTTCCTTTTCAGCGATCTCCTGACTCGCTTTTGTTTTAGAAAGATCTTTGGAGGCATCCTCGGCGCTGCCGCAGCCTTGACCACCATTGGCTTTAGCTAAACTCCCAAAACAGCCTAATCCTCCGGAGGCTCTCCCGGACCTCCAGTTATTCAACCCATTTGCACCCGCGCCTAAAGACATAAGAGACCCAATGAGCCCCATCGAAAGCGTACCCGCGTCGCTGGGCCCATGGGACGGCTGGGCCGAGTAAAGAATCACTTGAGCCGTCATATCCCCGACTCCGGACAACATGGCCAGGCTATTACACCAGGGCGCACCTGCCGCGCCGATGCCCGTCTTTTCGGCAACACAGGCCAAACCACAAATACCCACTACCCCGCCATCAAATGCAGTCATGACTTTGTCCAAAGTATGAGCCAATTCGGCCTGCTTTTTTGCATCACAATAGGACTTAAGCTGATCTGACGGGTTCTGGGCCTTTTCACAAACCTGAGCAGCTCGATTACAGTCATCGCTGGAAGAGCCGCCAGAACTAGGACCTGGCACGTTAGCGTCTCCGAATGCTGCACCACACCCCTGAGAAAGAACTGAAAAGCAAAACAAGAGATCTAATAAAGCTCGAGTGTATTTCAAGCAATTCCCCCATGGATTTACTGTCTTCTTATCTTACATTTTAACTAAATTATTATTTTTTGGTAATTGATTAAATTAATTAAAACAACCAAAGAAATTTAAGGTATTGATTTTGAAAGGAGCTTAAAAATGGTTGGAGTGATAGGGATTGAACCTACGACCCCGCCCGTGTGAAGGGCGTGCTCTCCCGCTGAGCTACACTCCAACAGTTTTGGAAATTTCCTTCTAGCTGATTTCCAATCAAGTGTCTAGCACTTAGCGCAATTTTTCCAAAGACTCGTCATCGTCCGAGTCCAGGTCGTGATCCACATCCGTGTCGTGCAGGTGAGCACCTTCGCCAACTACGCCACCATTCACTTCGGCCCTCAAAACTTGAGAAGGACGAAAAGTAAGAACCCGACGTGCGCTGATCTCAATACTTTCTCCGGTCTGAGGATTTCTGCCCACACGAGAGCGCTTTTCACGCACCACGAAATTACCAAACCCCGAAATCTTAATTTTCTGACCATTAGCCAGAGTGGTTTTTAGGGTATCAAACACGAGTTCCACGAGATCTGCAGCTTCCTTCTTCGAAAACCCGATCTTCTCATACAAAGCTTCTACGATATCCGCCTTGGTCATCGCCACAGTGAGCTTCTCCTTGGGTGCCTGATCACCCCTGTTGTTTTAGGGACAGTTTAACCCCGCAATTCAGCGCCGAACTCCTTTTTCCAAGCATCTAAAATCTTGGATGAAAAAGCTTCAGCCTCAGACTCCTGAATACTACGGGTTTCATCATAAAAGATAACCCGTACGGCGATACTTGTCATCCCTTCAGCAACCTGCGAACCTCGATAAATATCAAAAACTTTTGCTTCCTTGATCAGTGGCTTTCCTGCCTTGAGAGCAGCCTGACAAATTTTATCAACTGTTACATCTGACTTGACGACCAGCGCAAAATCTCGCTCCATCCCAGGGAACTGGGACCACGACTTGAAGACAGGCACTTGAAATGCTCCTCGAGAGAGCTTCAGCAACTGAGCCCAGTCCAATTCAGCCAAGTACAACTCACCCTTGATCTTAAGCTCTCGAGAAATAGCAGGGTGCAGCAATCCAAAATGTCCCGCCACAGCATTGCCAGCTAATACTTCTGCACTTTTACCCGGATGAAAAAGCGGATTTCCTCCGGTCCGAGAGGCCGAAAATGGAATCATTCGAACACCCCGGGTCCCCAGCTCTGCAAAGAGAGACTCTGCAACAGCCTTAAGGTCGTAAAAATCCACGCCAGCCTGATCAGCCCTAAGCCCTCCGGCCATCCGAGGTCCGCTCATCGCCCAAGCCAGCTTCCAGCTCTCTTGCACACCAGTATTCATCCGTCCCGAAGACTCAATGGGGCCTGCAGCCGAAAATACGGGACGAAGCTCAAACAGACGAATCGGCAAAGACTCAGAACCAAAATGATGGTTCCAGTTCTCTTGGGCATTTCGAATTAAACCAGACAAGAGCGATGGCACCATCCACTCAAACTCTTCACTGAGTGGATTGATGAGTCTAACCGAAGACTTCAACCCCACCCTCTCCAAGTTATCCCGGCTGGTGAAAGCGTAATTTAAGGACTCTTGAAAACCCAAATTAACCAGAGCATCCTTCACACGGTCCATCAAAGTCACTTGAGAAATCGCAGAAACCGCCAGCGTCGGCACAGAACTCAAAGGAGGAATAGTAGCAGGGATCTGATCGTACCCAACCGTGCGAGCAATTTCTTCCGCTAGGTCTTCTTTAATATTCAAATCCCAGCGATAAGTCGGGGGACGGAGTCGCCAATGCCCTGGCTCACGAACGACCTGACAATTTAAGCCCTTCCAATAAGCCTCGACTTGATTGAGAGTCAGAGGGGCCTGATCCCGTTCAAAACCCAGAAAATCATGAACCTCGTGAAGCCCCAAGACTATTTCAGACCTCTGGAACGCAACTCCTGCACGAGAAGCACCTCGAACCCACTGAGAGCCGACTATACGCCCCCCTGCAAGGCGTACGACTTCGCTCGCAAATCGACTCATGACATGACCCAGGTCTGCAGGATCAATCCCGCGCTCAAATCGATGAGCTGCATCGGTTTTACGTTGATATTTGCCCGCCGCCTGTCGGACCAATTTGGGATCAAACTCTGCGCATTCCAAAAAAAGATTATGGGTCGAGAGCTGGACTTCTGAGTTACCACCGCCCATCACACCGGCTAACCCGATGGCTCGCTCAGCATCTGAAATCACGAGTTCGGACCCCGTGAGCTGAATTGTCTTTTGATCCAACAACGGAAGCTCCTCGCCTTTTCTCGCGGGACGAACGGAGACAGAACGTCCACGAATCTCATCACCATCGTAGGCGTGCACAGGATGCCCCAACTCAAGCATCACCCAGTTGGAAATATCCACGACGTTATTAATGGACCTCAGACCGATGGCTTCCAGCTTCCGGACTAGCCAATCTGGGGACGCTCCTATTTTAACTCCTTCAATCCAACATCCGAAGAATTGAGGAGCAAGATCACCTGCTTCGAGATGAATTGAAACTGGGCAGTTTCCTTCTTGAAGAGCTTGAGGCTCTGATTTCTTTAACTTCTGACCAAGAGCAGCGGCAACCTCCCGCGCAATCCCAAGGTGACTCAAGCAATCCCCACGATTGGCTGTTACCTTAAGGTGAAGAATGATGTCATTTTTCCCAAGGAAATCAGCAAGAGGCAGACCAAGCTGAGTCTCGGGCGGCAAAATCAAGATTCCCTCAGATGTATCCTTGAGTTTGAGCTCCTGCTCGGAACAAAGCATCCCAAAAGAAAGCACACCTCGAATCTTGCTTTCACCAATTTTGACTCCATTGGGAAGACTAGCTCCGACTTGAGCCAAGGCGACTTTGTCACCGGCCTTCATGTTCTGGGCGCCACAAACAATCTGAAGCGGCTCTCCCGAACCCAGCGTCACCGAACAGACGCTCAATCGATCAGCTTGGGGATGAGGTGCTCTCTCCAGAATCTGTGCGGTAATGACTTTTTCAAAACCCCGACCCAGACTTTCGACCTGCTCAACTTCAAGCCCGCGCCGAATTAAGAGTTCGGCCAAATCACTGGGACCCTTAATTGGACTTAGATCTACCCACTCAGAGAGCCAATTCCATGAAATTCGCATGAGTCACCTCAAAACGTTATGATCGCCCCGGGGAATCAATACCCGAGATATCGATTGCAAGTGCGTGGACAAATCCACACCCATCAATCCGCAGAAACGCCTTCCCGACTGAAATGTCGAAACGTCCCTCTGCTCAATTAAAACTGACTTAGGAAGCGCACATCCCCCTGAAACAGGAGTCGAAGATCGGGCACCTCGTGCAGGAGCATAGCAATACGCTCCACTCCGATTCCGAAAGCAAATCCGGAGAGACCCTCAGTGTCACCTGAGTAGCCGGCCATCTCAAAAAGCCGAGGATGCACCATTCCTGCACCTAAGACCTCGAGCCACCCGGTGCCTTTGCATATTTTACAATCATCAGACGCCTTCACTCGGCAGCGGAAGCAACTCACGTCCACCTCTGCACCGGGCTCAACAAAAGGAAAATAGCTGGGACGAAGGCGAATTTGGGTGTCCGAACCAAAAAGCTCTCGGGCCCAGAACTGCAGGACCCCTTTGAGATCGCTCATGCGAACATTTTTATCCACCCAAAGTCCTTCGACTTGATGAAACATAGGAGAGTGTGTTGCGTCGTGGTCGCAACGGTAGACAGCCCCTGGACAGAGAACTCGCACAGGCCACTTCTGAGCGAGCATCGAGCGCATTTGCACACCTGAAGTATGAGTTCTGAGAACGACTCCTGGTCCAAGAAAAAAGGTATCCTGCATGTCCCGCGCAGGGTGATCTGCCGGTATATTCACAGCCTCGAAATTCAGATAGTCCGTCTCAGCTTCTGGCCCGAGGGTAACGTCGAAACCTAGCCTGCCAAAAATCTGCATCATCCGTCGCACGGTCTGTGTGACTAAATGAAGGGAACCGCGATGCGCTAAGCGCGCGGGCGCGGAAATATCCAGCTTTTCTTTCTGAAGCTGCTGTTCAAGATGCACTTTTTCAAGCGAAGACTTACGAACTTCGAGAGCCGCCTCGATTTTCCGCTTCCACTCGTTAGCCGCTGCACCGATTACAGGGCGCTCTTCTGGATTGATCCCTGAAAGTCCCTTAAGGACTTCATTCAAGGATCCTTTTTTTCCAAGAAGAGACACCCGAATCTGGTCTAAAGACTCAAAGCTTGAGGTTTTTTCAATCTCCTCAAGCGCTCGCCCCCCGATCGCGCTCAGTTTCTCAATCATGGATCTAGGGGTAGCCTTATTGAGCTGGAGCGAGTGATCGAACTTGGTCGACCATTGCGCTGAAAGCCCGTGGATCGACGATGGCAATATCTGCCAAAACTTTTCGATCCAAGTTCACTTGAGCTTTTTTCAAAGCACCAATGAGGCGGCTATAGCTCATATTGTTGTCATTGGCTGCTGCTGAAAGGCGAGCAATCCAAAGCTGTCTGAAGTCACGCTTCTTAGCGCGACGATCACGATAAGCATAGACAAACGCGCGATCTACAGCTTCTGCAGTTCGCTTGAATTTATTTTTACGACCGAGGACGAAACCCTCTGCACGCTTGAGAACTTTATTGTGGCGTCTACGACGTTTAAAACCACGTTTTGCACGAGGCATGGTAACTCCTTATTTTCCTGATACCGTTAACTTGAAACTTGGACCTAGTTTGCCGCCAAATCCAAAAAGGGACAATTCCCTAAGGTTATGCTCCGTAGGGCATGCACTTTTCAACGTGCTTAATATCCCCTTCGAAAACATAGCCCGCGCCACGAAGCTTGAGCTTACGGGCGGAACTCTTGTTTCCCAAATTATGGCGTTTGTTAGTACGCTTAAATTTCACTTTTCCAGTGGCTGTGAATGAAAAACGTTTTGCGGCTGCTTTTTTTGTCTTTAATTTCATAGGGCCCGTAACGTAACCCAAAGAGCGGCCTGTCGTCAAGGTGCTTGTCACATTGAAATCACGAGAAACAAAAACTTATTTACTGGAGTCAAGCCGCTAGGTTATGGTCCGTTTCATGAGAATATTCACAACTTCATCACCGAGTCATAAATCAACCTCATTAGTTGTCACTCTCGCTTTACTGTCTGCATGCACTAAGCTTCAGACCAATCCTCCCTCTTCGGGCCAGGACACAACTTCAACCTCTTATTTTCAAACAGATTTAGCTACCGATGACGGCAATGTAACTACTCAATCCACCCAGGCCCAAAACCCAGCCCTAGCAAACCAGTGGGCCTCGTTTCGCGGCGGCGCCCACAATCCAGGCATGAGCCAGGTCAGAGTGCGAGCCATCAACAACCCGACCTCGATCCGAACAGCCACTGAGTTTGATACCGGCGGCCTCGTTTGGGCAACTCCCGTAATCGACGAAAGCGGTAACGTTTATATTGGAGCTGCCAATAAATACTTTTACTCATTTACCTCAGATGGACAAAAGAGATGGGAGTATCGGATCGAGTCCAAGGCGGACTCACTCATTGACTCCGCTGCGGCTCTGATTCCATCCATTGGTCAACAACCAGCCCTCGTCGTCGTGCCAGGAGGAGATGGATCACTCCATGCCCTTCATCGAGGCACAGGAGAACGGATTTGGAAGTTCGAGGCCCATGGAGCTTCGGATTCGACTCATCAAAGTGGCGTTGTTGTGAACTCATTCGAAGGAAACGTCCAATACAGCCCAGCTCACCAACTCATTTACGCCGGCTCCGATAACGGGAGCATGTATGCCATAGACCCCACAGGAAAAGAAAAGTGGTCGAAAAAGACAGGAATGATGATCTGGACAGCGGCTCTCATCAGCCCAGACCAAAACTGGATGTCATTTGGCTCACTCGACGGTAAACTCTACCTCCTAGACCCAATCACAGGATCTGAATTAGCTCAACCCTACCACGGCAAATCAGACATTAAATCCTCTCCGACTACAGACGGAAAAGGAAATATTTACTTTGGCAACAGCAACGGAGAACTCGTATCCGTTAAGGTCGCGCCCCATTCAGGTGCACGAAAGCTCGCTTTCCATCTGAACTGGACGTTCAAGACCGGACGAGAAGTTTACTCATCACCGGCTTACGCTGATGGTAAGGTTTTATTCGGCTCTGTCGACGGCACTTTTTACGCTCTTAAAGCTGACGATGGATCTCTTGCCTGGAAATTTAACGCCTACTCGAAAATCTTAAGCTCTCCCTTAGTCACTCAGGACCATGTTGTCATTTTTGGCGCAAAAAATGGCAAGATCTACGCTCTTAACCTATCCAAGGGCGATCGCATCTGGTCCTACCGAGCCACGCTAGACCCCATCAAAAGCAATTTGGACGCATCACCAGCGATCGACGCTTCAGGCATGATCCATGTGGGCTCGTACAACGGCAAAATTTACCATATCCCGTATGAATATTGCCTCACGCACGTCTCAGATCGCGAGAGATGCGAATTCGGAGGAAACAAAGACAGCCTTGAATTTGAAATACCCAAGAACCAATCCAACGTAGCAAGCTTATTTTGGATCCCCTCCCAAGCCAACCACCTCATCGACAGCAGCAGCCCCCTGCAATTGAGACTCGTAGTTATGGAAAACAACGAGTTCATTGAAAATGCCGCAATTGATGCCCTCCCTGACAATCTCCACGTAGAACTCACCCCTCCTGTGGATTTCAAGGCCCAGGTATCATCCGACGGCAAGTACCTCAATATCACTCCAAAGAACTTTTTTGCGCCCGACACCACCTACAAAGTTAAGGTCTCTGGGCTTTACTACAAGCAAAGTCATAATTTTATTTGGGACCGCATCAACCCATCCAACTGGGTGGGCACGGCTTTCCAATCTGAACAGAGCTTCACAGTCAAACCCTCCCAAAGCGAACCTTGGTCAGGCCTGACTGCAGATAGCTCCGTAACTTGGGGCCTAAAATCTCTTTATCTTTTACAACCTGAGGCAATGGACACTTACACCCCAGCCGCTCTTGACGGTCAGGGTTACTTGGTGACAGCGTTTGGATTCGACTCCCGACAACAGAAGATGCTACTCATGGCAGTGCCTGCCTTTCCTGAACATGACGGCGGCGAAGATCGCTTCATCTTGATGCCCGAACCATCGAAAGCATTCGTTCTCAACGGACGATTCGACAAAGACAATCTCAAGGGCCAAGGGGGATTTACTCTCGCTGCAATGGGTGGCGAAATGTCGCTGAATCCGTTTACGTTTTCAGCCTCGCTCAACCCTCAAACGGGCAATTTAGATGGTCAAATCCAGGCAAGCACCTATTGTCTTTCAATCAAAGGAAACGGAGCGAAATACACGTTCCCACTCTCTTTAGTGAATCAACTCTGTGACGCCTACGGATACCTCCATGCCATGGGCCTCTTCAAAGGCATCAGGATCGTAGAAAAACCGAATGCAGCTCGAGTCGCTCGATTCAGGAGCTCTGGCAAGGCAGAAGCCGAGATCGACCTTCGATTGCCAGCCCTCTCTGGCCCGCATCTTCTTTCGGTTGTACAATACGACTCTAAAACAGTCTCAGTCGTTCATCATTCCACTGAAGTGATTCCGGCTCAAGGCGGAACGGATAGTCAGATTTGGACAGCCAAAGTCAAACTCAAAGAAAACTGCACCGACTGCTGCAGGCGAAACAGTGATCACCCGGTCGCTGTCTTCTTTGATGCTCAAAAGCTGGACCTTTCTCAACTCAATGAATGCGCAAACTCTGCCAGCGCGGCAGACCAAACCCGCCAGCAATCACAGCAACGAAACCAGCAGCAATAGTACTTCCTTAGGCGTGCCTCGAACTCATCACAGAGCGAGGCACGCCAAAACTTCGGCTAACACTTGCGCGATGTGCGAATTCATCGGATTTAAGACTTCAGCAGGCACCTCTTAAAAACTCAGGAATGAACTCGATAAACCCAATAAAAAAAGCTCCGAAGACGGGTTATGAAGCCTGTCGACGGAGCCTTAAACTGTGGGTCAAATAAAGTTCGTTATTTAGCTTTTGCCACGATGATAGTCGGACCTGGAGTAGCAGATTGTTTTTTGCTGGCACCAGGAGCGAGAACCATAATGAGCTTCTTGCCTTCGAGCTTAGGTGGGGCTTCGACATTCCCCACGTCCTTCACCAATTCAGCAAGCTGCTTCATAATTTTGAAGCCTTGATCAGCATAGGTGATTTCTCGACCACGGAACATGATGGTGATTTTTGCCTTATCTCCATCTTCAAGAAATTGGCGTACGTTTTTGAATTTGTACTCCAAATCGTGTTCCTCAGTCTGAGGACGCAACTGAACTTCTTTAACTTTGATCACGGTCTGCTTCTTCTTAGCGACTTGCTCTTTTTTCTTCTTTTCGTACTTAAACTTGCCGTAATCGCAAATCTTGCAGACCGGAGGCTGAGCGTTTGGAGAAACTTCCATGAGGTCGAGGCCGCGATCACGCGCCATTTGGAGCGCCTCAAATGTAGGAACGACTCCTACTTGCTCTCCTTTTTCGTCAATCAGACGAACCTGAGGAACTCGAATTCTCTCATTGAGACGATGTTCGTCTTTATTTTGGTTTGGAACAGGACCTCGCGGGAAGCGGGGTCTTGGAAATGATGGTGGGCCGGACGGGCTAGAGGGACTTGAAGGTGTAAATGCCATTCTCAGATTTGGTTCTTATGAACCTCCTTATGTACCCGGAATATCGAAATCGAAGCAGAGTGTCAAGCAACAATGATAATTCAGGGACTTGGGGACTCCTACACGACCTCCAGAGGCGGCTCCCTTCAGTCTAAATCTCCCACTAGTCTAGCGGAGACAGAAAGGAGCCTCACCCTGGTCGATCAAGCTCAAAACTGGAATTAAAGCGATGCGCTCAATTCAGAGTTACTCTGGGCTGATGCCTGAGAGGCTGATGCGCCTTTTCTTTTAGTTGCAACCTTGGTTTTCGTCTTTTTTACTTTTGCCTTAGACGAAGCAGCCTTGCGCGCAGGCTTGCCGGCCGCGCTCATCTTCGTCACTTGGGTCAAAAGCTTTTCAAACTCTTTACGTTGTGAATCGACATACTTTTTTAGCTTCTTCACTTCACTTGGAATTTGCTTTTGGAAACGCGCCAGCTCTTTTCGTTCTCTTTCTAAGAACTTTTTCATTTTTTCAACGTCAGGTCCGAAAAGCTTTTTAACTTCCTTGCCCTGCCTCTTTGCGTACTTTCGAGCTTCTTCAACCCAATCCTGTCCTTGAATCAGACTCTGTAACTGGGCTTGGGCTTCTTTTACTTTGGTAAAAACTTTTTTCACTTCTGCATTCATGGTCTTCATTATGATGGTGCTCCTGCTCAATGGCTCGCCGTTAATTGAACAACTTCTGAGCTACGGTTAGCATAAATCTGTAGAAATATTCAATATTTCTTAGCAATTGGGACCCGCCGCCCCAAACCAAAAGCCTTCCTACTTACCCTCAAAATTGGCGCCCCTTGGCGTCGTTTATACTCATTCAAATTCACCCTACGCGCTAAATCCACGACACTTCCTCGCCCCGCAGCAGGCAAAACATCAGAGAGGGACTTCTCCAATGTTTTTAAAGACTGAGCGTCCTCCAAATACCCCTTCAAGAAGGCATCCAAGGCCTCATAAGGCGGCAGGCTGTCTTGATCAGTCTGATTGGGTCTCAACTCGGCTGACGGAGCCTTAGTTAAAGTCCGAGCTGGGATCACATCGCCTCTCGACTGATTCCAATACCGAGCAAGTTGGTAAACCTGAGTTTTGTAAAGATCACCCAGAGGGCAGAGCGCTCCGTTCATATCTCCATACAGAGTGCAGTAACCCATTGCGATTTCGGATTTATTACCCGTAGTGAGAACCAGACTAGACTCATGATTCGCCAGGGTCATGAGAGTGATTCCACGAAGTCTCGATTGCAGGTTCTCTAACGCAACGGACTCCAGCTGGCCTCGTGATTCCGAAAGCTCACGCGACAAGGTCGCAAAGGCAAACTTGATTGGCTTCACTTCAAAACTGATTTTAAGACTCCTAACAAGGGTCTCAGCATCTACTAAGCTATGACTCGATGAATACTGACTAGGCATTGCTACGGCTAAGACATTTTCCGGACCCAATGCTTCTGCAGCAAGCACAGCGACGAGCGCCGAATCAATCCCACCACTCAGACCAAGGATCGCTTTTTTGAAGCCAGTTCGTAAAAAATAATCACGAATACCCAGCACCAATCCTTGAGATAGAATTTCCCACTCGTCATGATCATCAGCATGGGCATGAGCATCAGTCTTTTTCAGGGCACCAGAGCCCCCTAGCGAGGTCACAGAGGCTCCCTCGACCTGCACCTGAACTTGAGCCGTTTGAAAATAAGGAAGTTGTGCTATTTTCTGACCAAGAGAATCAAAGGCAAACGAGCCTCCGTCAAATAAAATTTCATCGGTAGCCCCCACCTGATTCACGTAAAGAACCGGTACATGGAGCTCCTTCGCTAGGCCGCCGTGAATCCGCTCTCGTAGAGTTCGCTTTTCCCACTCATAGGGACTAGAGGAGAGGGACACGATCACCTGAGCACCTAGCTTTCGGTAATCATCTACTGGGTTTTGTCGGCAGGTGGGTCTATTCCGATCCGAGTGCCGACCCCAAAGATCTTCGCAAATTGCAAATGCAACTTGGATACCATCACAATCCCACACCTGCCGCGTTCCAGCAGGTTCGAAATACCGGGCCTCATCAAAAATATCATAAGTGGGCAGGAGAGTTTTAGCCTGGTGAAAAACGCGCTGCCCTTTTTCAAAAACAGAAACTGAGTTTTGGAAAAACCGTTCTGAACCGGGAGGACTCGACCCAATATGCCCCACCGCAAGAGCTGTACTCTGATTCAGGGTCAGCTTTGCTAATTCAGCCAGGATTCGATCGGTCTCTTCCAAAACCTCCGGCCGTTCAATCCAATCACAAAGAGGATACCCGTTTACTGCCAATTCGGGCGTCAATACTAAGCGGGCCTGCTCTAGGCAGGCCCGTTCGTATGCATCCTTGATTTGGTGAAAATTCGCCTCAAATGCACCCACAATCGGGCTAATTTGAGCCAAGGAGATTTTCAACATTTAGAAGCGCTTTTGGATCTCAGTTTTATCAAAGAAGTAAGCGAGTTCGCGCTCAGCAGATTTTGCACTATCTGAGCCGTGTACTGCGTTTGCTTCGATATTATCTGCGAAATCCTTGCGGATGGTTCCAGCTGCTGCTTTGGCAGGATCCGTTGCGCCCATGATCTCACGATTGAGAGCCACTGCGTTTTCGCCTTCCAAGCACATGAGCAAAACAGGACCGCTGGTCATGAAGTGAACCAAGCTTTGGAAAAAAGGACGATCCTTGTGCTCAATGTAGAAGCCTTCAGCCTTCTCACGAGAAAGCCGAGTGAGTTTTGCAGCCGCAATTCTCAAGCCCTTTGTTTCAAAACGAGAAATGATTTCTCCCATCACGTTTTTTTGAACCGCGTTGGGTTTAATAATCGAAAAAGTACGTTCAGTTGCCATTTTTTACTACCTCCATCACCCTCGACTGAATCGCCGAGGTATTATTTTTTCAGGGCACTCGCCAAAGTGGTCCCCAGGTCTGCGGGGCTGCGTGCGATTTTCACGCCAGCACTGAGCAGAGCTTGGAACTTTTCTTCAGCGGTTCCCTTACCGCCTGAAATAATCGCTCCTGCATGTCCCATTCTCTTCCCCTCCGGAGCCGTTGCACCACCGATGAAGCCTGCTACTGGTTTCTTAAACTCACGTTTAATGTAATCAGCGGCCTCTTCTTCAGCGGAGCCCCCAATTTCTCCAATCATAATCACCCCGTGGGTCTCTGGATCACGATTGAAAGCTTCTAAAACATCGATAAAGTTGGTTCCATTAATTGGATCGCCACCAATCCCTACGCAGGTACTTTGTCCAATCCCCAACTGAGAGAGCTGGAAAACTGCTTCGTAGGTCAAAGTCCCTGAGCGAGAAACGACGCCAATATTGCCCGGCTTATGAATTCTGCCTGGCATAATCCCAATTTTGCACTGACCAGGAGTAATAATCCCTGGGCAATTTGGCCCAATCAGACGAGATTTGGTCGATGCCAAATACCGCTTGGCTGCCAACATATCTCGAACTGGAATGCCCTCAGTAATGCAAACAATCAGCGGAATTTCGGCATCCGCAGCTTCACAAATCGCGTCTGCAGCGCCAGACGGTGGAACGAAAATCATGGTCGCATTGGCGCCTGTCTTTCGAACCGCTTCGCCCACAGTATTGTAAACTGGAAACCCTTCGTAGACCTGACCACCTCGACCCGGCGTTACACCGCCGACGACGTTGGTACCGTATTCTTTGCATCCCTTGGCATGGAAACTTCCTTGAGAACCGGTGATTCCTTGGACCAAGAGCTTTGTATTTTGATTCACCCAAATAGACATAGGACTCCTCGTGAACTTGCTTGAGTTATTTTCCTTTTGCAGCAGCTACCACTTTTTGAGCGGCATCCGTCAGGCCATCGGCCGGAATAATTCTCAAGCCGGATTGAGCCAAAATCTCTTTTCCTTTTTCTACATTGGTTCCTTCGAGGCGGACCACCAACGGCACCTGAAGCTGAAGTTCCTTCGCAGCAGCGATAATGCCTTCAGCAATGATGTCGCACTTCATAATCCCACCGAAGATATTCACCAAAATAGCCTTCACTTTTGGATCTTTCAGGATGATTTTGAAAGCATGAGCTACTTTTTCTTTAGAAGCTCCACCGCCCACGTCTAGAAAATTCGCAGGCTCGCCACCGTGAAGTTTGATGATATCCATGGTCGCCATGGCAAGTCCGGCTCCGTTGACTAAGCAGCCAATGTTTCCGTCCAAGGCAATGTAGGCGAGTTCGTATTTCGAAGCCTCAACGTCTTGAGGGTTTTCTTCAAGTAAATCGCGCATCGCGACGATTTCAGGATGACGAAACAAGGCATTATCATCAAAGTTGAACTTAGCATCGAGAGCTGCCAATTGACCCTGCTGGGTTACAATCATCGGATTAATTTCAACCAGGGAGCAGTCAGACTCGATGAAGCACCGATAGATCCCACCGAAGAAACCAACGGCTTCCTTCGTCTGCTCAGGGGTCAACCCGAGAGAATCTGCAAGCTTTCGCCCGTGAAATGGCTGATACCCAGTGGTCGGATCAATGGCCACTTTGAAAATCTTTTCAGGGTGCTTGGCCGCGACTTCTTCGATTTCCATTCCACCTTCAGTGGAGGCCATCATCACAACTTGGGAAACTGCGCGATCGATCACCAAACCGAGGTAGAGTTCTCGAGCAATGGCAGAACCTTCTTCAATCCAAACCTTATGCACTTTTTTACCCTGAGGGCCGGTTTGGGGAGTGACTAAAGTTTTGCCCACGATTTCCTTAGCTGCGGCTTGAACAGCAGACAAATCCTTGCAAACCTTGACTCCGCCTGCTTTACCACGTCCGCCTGCGTGAATCTGGGCCTTAACCACCCAGACCCCATTACTGCGTTCACGGGCCAGATCTTCTCCGGCTTGAAAAGCACGCTTTTCAAGATCAGCGCCTTCTTCTACGAGGCGCCCTTCGGGCACTCGAACTCCAAATTTTTTCAGGAGTTGTTTTGCTTGATACTCATGAATATTCATCTTTAGACCCCCAACTTTGCCATCGCATCAACCAGTTCTTTTACGGCTGCTGCAGACTTTTCAAACATCACTTTTTCTTCGGAGTTCAGCTCGAGAGTAGGCACACCCTCTAAGCCTTTGGCGCCTAATTTTGCAATCACGCCGCAGAAAAGATCGTTAACTCCGTATTCGCCCTTTAAGTACACAGCGCAAGGCAGATATCGCTTCTTATCGCGAACAATCGCCTCAGCCATTTGAACAGCGCTCGCAGCAGGGGCGTAATAGGCCGAACCTGTTTTAAGGAGGTTGACGATTTCAGCCCCCCCTTTACGAGTCCGATCCACAATCGCATCAATTTTTTCCTTAGAAAGAAGCTGCTGAAGAGGAATTCCACCGACGCTCACGTAGCGAGGCATTGGAACCATGGTGTCGCCGTGACCACCGAAAACAAAAGCTTGAACGTCCTCAACGCTTGCATCGAGCGCTTCTGCGATAAAACTTCTGAACCGGGCTCCATCCAGAACGCCAGCCATCCCGAGAACTCGCTCACGTGGAAAACCAGAAGCACTCATGGCAACATGACACATTGCATCTAATGGATTACTCACAATAATCAAAACCGAGTGAGGAGAGTGCTTAGCCGCTTGAGCAGCACAGTCTTTCACGATTTTAGCGTTCGTTGAAAGTAAGTCATCACGACTCATTCCAGGCTTACGAGGAAGACCTGCGGTAATAATGACCACATCTGAATCAGCAGTAAGAGCGTAATCACTTCCGCCCACTACTTTTGAATCAAAACCCTCAACAGGAGATGCCTCGAAAAGATCGAGCGCTTTTCCTTTGGCTGCGTCTCCGTTGATGTCAATGAGGACGACATCCCCTAACTCTTTCGAAGCTGCCCAGTGAGCACAAGTTGAACCTACAAATCCAGCACCAATCACGGAAATCTTAGGACGACGCATGACGTTACCTCCTCGTGTCTTTCGTCAAGTTGAAATGGGGACTTCCCAAGTATAGGCCAGAATCTACCAAAGTTCAGCGAAAATCGGCAGGGATCGGCAAGCTTTTTACTTGTTGAAGTGAAATCATCATGACACTCTAAAAGTCGCGTTCGGGGGGACGATCATGATCATCACTATGAAGAGGCTCATCGTGCTCTCTTTTCTCATTACACCTCAACTCGCCTGGGCAGTACCCAACCCAACGTTCGATTTCTTTATGAAGCGCCTAGCCAAAAAGCTCAATTCTCAAAAAGAAAAACCACCCGAATCGATTCCCGCTCCTCCGAATCAAAAACTGAACTACGGTAGCTGCACACAAAAAGAACCTTCGTGTGACTTCAAAAACCAATCGAAGTCCCGGTAACTCAATTAGGAATCTCTAGATGAAACCAAATTCGATCTCTTTAGATCCCAGGGTGATCGGGGGCAAAGCCAGCTACCAAATCCTTATTGGCTCCATTGTCCCGCGCCCTATCGCCCTAGTGAGCACTCAAAGCCCAGAGGGCTTAGGTAATTTAGCTCCTTTTAGCTTTTTCAATGGCGTCGCAAGCAACCCTCCTGCAGTGATGATTTCAGTAGCTCGCAACTCAGATGGATCCAAGAAAGACACCCTCAAGAATATCGAGGCCAACGGGGAATTCGTAGTCAACAGTGTGGGTGAATGGATGATCGACGCAGTAAATCAATGCTCTGCTCAATACCCTTATGGAGTCGATGAACTCAGCCAGGTAGGTCTCACGGCTCTCAGCTCAGAGCGGATCAAGCCAGTTCGAGTTGCAGAGTCTCTGATTCATTTCGAATGCCGAGCTCTTCATCACTATGAGGTAGGAGATGGCTCCGAGGGCTCGGCTACCATCGTAATAGGAGAGGTCTTACTTTTTCACGTGAGCTCATCAGTTTATCGGGAGGGCAAAATCCTCCTAGAACCTCTCCACGCAATCTCCAGGCTTGCTGGAAAAAGCTACGGAAAGATCTCGGAAGTTTTTGACCTCCCCCGACCTAAACTGATTAAGCCATCGCCTTGACGATCGCCTGAGCGAACTCAGAGCATTTCACTTCTTGAGCGCCGATTCCTTCTTGTTTCATCAATCGAGCAAAATCGTACGTCACGGTTTTAGCCGCAATCGCTCCGTCCATGCCCTTGATAATCAAGTCAGCAGCTTCGGTCCAACCCATGTACCGGAGCATCATTTCTCCAGAAAGAATCACAGAGCCTGGATTGACTTTATCTAAATCAGCATACTTTGGCGCAGTTCCGTGTGTTGCTTCGAACACAGCATGCCCAGTGAGGTAGTTGACATTACCACCCGGTGCGATCCCAATGCCGCCCACTTGAGCAGCGAGTGCGTCTGAGAGATAATCGCCGTTCAGGTTCAATGTCGCGATCACATCGAATTCTTCTGGACGAGTCAAGACCTGCTGAAGAGTAATATCAGCAATCGAGTCCTTCACTACTACTTTACCCTGAGCAACAGCTACCTTTTGCTCTGCATTGGCGGCTTCTTCACCCTGGGCCTTCTTCGTGCGCTCCCATTGTTCCCAAGTATAGACTTGGTTGCCAAATTCACGCTCTGCCATCGCGTAAGCCCATCCTCTGAAGCCACCCTCGGTGAACTTCATGATATTGCCTTTGTGCACGAGAGTCAGAGATTTACGCTTTTCACGAATTGCAAACTCGATCGCAGCGCGAACGAGGCGCTCGGTCCCTTCGCGAGACACCGGCTTAATGCCAATCGCAGTGCTTTCAGGAAAACGAATTTTGGAGAATTCCTTTGGAAAGTTTGCACGTAAAAAGTCGAGCACTTTTTTCGCGTTCTCAGTTTGAGCTTCAAACTCAATGCCTGCGTAAATGTCCTCGGTATTCTCTCTGAAAATCGCCATATCGACTTTTTCAGGGTGCTTCACTGGAGAAGGAACACCTTTGAACCAACGCACAGGACGCAAACAAACATAAAGATCCAGCATCTGACGAAGCGCCACGTTGAGTGACCGAATCCCACCACCGATTGGAGTGGTCAGCGGGCCTTTGATCGACACCAAGTAATGTCGCAATGCAGTCAGGGTATCTTCAGGCAACCAGTCGTTGTACTTTTTAAAAGCCTTTTCGCCCGCGTAAACTTCAAACCACTGAATCTTTCGCTTGCCATGATAGGCTTTCTCAACCGCAGCGTCGAAAACCATTTGAGATGCACGCCAGATGTCTGGACCAGTTCCATCACCCTCAATAAATGGAATAATTGGGTGATCAGGGACATTTAATTTACCGTTCTTGATCGTAACTGTATCGCCCTGCTTCGGAGCGGTCAGGTGATTAAAACTGGGTGTTCCAGACATGGTCTTCTCCACTATTATAGTTTTTAAGAGGTTTTTCTTAGCCCACTACGACTATCCCGAAATGGACTCTCGCAGCAAGCCCCGGTCTCAAGATTTTTTTTCAAACCATGAGAATCTAAAGAATACTCAAACCAGGACCAGAGCGCAAGGCGCCAACTTCGAGTTCAATTTCTCGGCACTAGGATTGCTTACTTAAGCTTATGATACCAGCACTCACATGGACCGCACGAACCTAAAAGTTCTCTTTTTCTTTTGAGGGGTGGCCTCATGGGATCCTTTTCTTCGGAGACTCAGCCCTGCAAGCCTCTACCGCTTCTCCTAACTCCTTCGTTGCAGGGCTTGCGATTTTTTGCAGCTCTGCTTGTTTTTTTCGGACATATGGGCTGGAACTTCGCGGGGGCAAACGGAAGTCTCTACTTTCTCGTACTCAGCGGGTATGCAGTAACGCGCCTCCTCATCCGGGAATGGTCACTCACTGGAAAAATTGCAATCAGCGCATTTTGGCGAAACCGTGCAAAAAAACTTTTCCCACCTTTTGCTTTGGCGATGGCGGTCACACTAGTCATTAAACTCCTCATCGGCGCCCCGATTCTTTGGAATCACGCACTCAGCATGCTCATCTTTGTCGGGAATTATTATAACGCTTTTTTTAAGCACCCAGCCGCAGGTTTTTCACTCTACTGGACTCTCTCTCTTTTGGTGCAATACTATATTCTTTGGCCGATTTGTTTTGCGTACCTCATGGAAAAATCGAGAACCCATCTCATTGCCATGACTTCGTTCTGGATCTTAATCCCCCTTTGCATCAGAGCCACCCTGATTCACCGAGGAAGCTCCATATTCCCCTATATTTATAACTCATTTGAATCACGAGTTGACGCACTCGCGATCGGCTCCCTACTCGGTCTCACCGCAACTCGCCCACTTTTTGAAAAGCTGAAACCGTGGATTGCCCGAACAGGCTACGAACCCATCCTCATTCTCAGCCTCCTTTTTTGCTTGGGGGCGCAAGACGATTCAATCCGACTCTCATGGGGACTCAGTGCGCAGTCGTTCTTGATCTGCGTTCTCATCGTTCAAATGGTTTTGCTAAAAAATCACTCAGCTTGGAAATGGCTCAGTCACCCAACTACAGTCTATCTAGGCTCGCTGTCCTATTTGTTTTACCTTTTCCACGGAATCGGAAAATCCATCGGATTAAAAATCCCCGCTGGTGTCGCGGCGCAATCCATCGGAGGCCTCGTCGCTACCCTTTTTCTCGCAGCACTCCTTCAGCCCTGGTTTTCCGCAAGAAATTTCGCCATTCCTTCGGCCTCAACCCTGGATTAGGACTCCAGTTTTCTATTGCCTTCCCTGCACCCGTTACGATAGATCTGGCAGACTTATGGCTACTGCTCAATCTCGAAGTTACATTACTACACCTCTTTATTATGTGAACGCCCGACCACACCTCGGCCACTCCTACACCACAATCCTGGCAGACACGATCAAACGGCACCGAGAGCAACGAGGGATTCAAACCACCTTTTTGACCGGCACGGACGAACACGGTGAAAAGATTGAGCAAATGGCTAAATCCCAAGGTCGTGACACCCGGGCGTTTGTGGACGAAGTGGCCAACGACTTTCGGGACACCTGGCAAAAAATGGGGCTGTCTTTTGACATCTTTTACCGCACCACTGACCCCAATCACATCCGAGCAGTCCAGCACGCCTTACAAACGTTGAAAGACCGCGGCGAAATCGTATTCCGAGAATACGAAGGAAAATACTGCGTCGGCTGCGAACGTTTTCTCACTGACACTGAAGTCAATGCAGATGGCCTATGCCCGGACCACCTGAAAAAGCCTGAAAACAGAAAAGAATCGAATTACTTTTTCTTGATGAGCCGTTATCACCAGGCTCTCATCGATCATTTCGAAAAAAACCGGAATTCCATTCGCCCCGAGCAGTTTCGACAAGAAATGCTCTCGTTCCTCAAGCAACCTCTGGGAGACCTCTGCATCTCCCGACCTAAAGAACGATTAACCTGGGGAATCGAACTTCCTTTCGACTCAAACTTTGTGACCTATGTCTGGTTCGATGCCTTGCTCAACTACCTGGTAGCAACAGGCTGGCCAGGAGCTCAATGGGACTCCAGTCTCTGGGCAACCGTCAATCACTTCATTGCAAAAGACATCCTCAAAGCTCATGCCATCTACTGGACCGCCATGCTCATGGCTCTCCAGGTCAAACCGGCTCAAGAGCTGCAAGTCAGCGGCTGGTGGCTCGTGGACGGCACAAAAATGAGCAAATCTTTAGGAAATGTCGTTCGACCGCTCGAAATGGAAGAAAAATTTGGACGCGACACGCTCCGTTTCTACCTTCTACGGGAAATGAGCTACGGATCAGATTCAACATTTACCCTTGAAAACTTCGTCAATTGCATCAACGCTTACCTTGCTAACGGTATTGGTAACTTGGTCTCTCGCGTCTATACGATCGCTAAGAAGAATCTTGGCGTTGTGGATTTTGCCGAAGCTGACTTAACTGACGCCGATCGCCGACTCCTCTCACTCCGAGCAAAAACTCGCGAATCTTGGGATCAAGGATTCTCAGAGCTTAAATATCAAAACGCGCTCAAGTCTTGGTGCGAACTCGTCACCGCGTGCGACTTGTACGTCAACGAAATGAAGCCATGGGCCCTTGCAAAGGACCCCACTCAAAAAGAAAGACTGCAGGTCGTGATTGGCGTTTGCTTGAGAACCATCCAAGCACTGGGTGGCATCATTGCGCCAGTTCTCCCTCATGCAGCGCGCGAAATCGCAAACGCGCTCCATTTGGGCGAGAATCACTTTGATCAGATCGAAGGCGCGATCGAAGATCGTACGCACTTTGATTTAAGAGACGAGATTCCGAAGCTTTTCATGCGCGTTCAAATGCCGCAGGCTGAGTAAAACGACTCACCCCTCACGCGTAATAGTCCGCTCCAATGGGTTTTCGCCTACCCTGAGCTCAATCTGAACTTGAGCAATGGTATCGACATCAGCCTGATCATGAGTCACTAAAATCAGGGGAGCTTGACTCAGGCGGTGCAACTCAAGAAGCTCATTTCGCATCGTAGCACGCAGTGCGGGATCCAAAGCCGAAAAAGGCTCATCCAGCAAAATGAGCTGAGGCTTCCAAATGAGCGCCCGAATAAAAGCAACTCGCTGGCGCTCACCCACCGAAAGCACATCCACTGACGAATGAGCACGTTTAGCCAACCCCACCCGATCCAACCAGGACCGAGCTTCAGCTTCTCGCTCGTCTTTCAACACCCCTCGCATCTTCAGCCCAAATACAGCGTTTTCTAAAACACTGAGGTGAGGAAACAAAACCTGATCCTGGAAAACAAACCCTACATTCCTCGACTGAGGAGGAAGTCGTGTCAGATCTTTTTCACCCAAAAGAATTCTTCCACTCTTCTTTTGCCCGTAGGTCTCCAATCCTGCTATCACTCTGAGCAAAGTTGACTTACCGCTCCCGCTTGGGCCCCAGAGCACAAGCCGCTCGCCCGGTTGAACATAAAACTGAGCGCGAAGAACAAAATCCGCCCACTCGACTAGGAGATCTTCCACAATTAAATTCTGCATGCGCTCGAGACGTTAGCATAATCACGCTCTGAGTGTTAGCGCCTTCCAGATGAATTGGCTAAGTTAGGGTTCTTTTAGATTGCAATGCTCACCACATCTCTCCCAGAGATACTCGGGTTTCACGAAAAAACGTATTCCATCAAATCTTCCCTGAAATGACATAGTATGCATTTTCAGGGAGAGGTTGCCCAATTTAACAGAGTATGTAAATATAGGGAGGTATGCCTCATTTAAGACATCGTCATATTACTTCCGCTTTTGAAAAACTCTGTGCGCACTCCCGAATTGTAGGTATTCTAGGCCATCGCCAAGTGGGGAAAACGACGTTTCTAGAAGCCAATACTAAGGAGTATTTCACCTTAGATGATCAGACTGTTTATCGAGAAGTCAAAGTAGACCCGCAGGGCTTTATTGCCAGGCTTACGGGCAATCGCTCTGGCATTGACGAATGCCAGTTGATCCCGAGTCTTTTTCCCGCCCTAAAACTCAGGGTTCAAAAAAATCACAAACCCGGGCAGTTTGTTTTGAGCGGCTCAGTTCGCTTTACAAGTCGCAAGGCGATTCGAGAGTCACTGACTGGTAGAATTTCAAATCTTGAAATGTTTCCCATGGTTCTGACTGAATTGGATTCAGAACCTTTATCTGACTTTTTTCCAAAGCTCCTTTCATGTCAAAACTTGGAGAGTTTCTTGAACCAACGGAGAGTTCCTGGCTCAGTCATGAGTCAGCGGCGTAAGACTGTCCAGAAGTACCTGGTGCAAGGAGGGCTGCCAGGGGTGTGTTTTATACGGGAATCAGCTACGCGGAATCGGATAGTGCGTGATTTGATCATGACTATTTTGGATCGTGACTTACGTCTGGTGTACCCAACCAGTACACCCTATAGCCAGATTTTTGAACTTTGCCAGATCATTGCGCAATCCTCGTTATCCGTAATCCGCTGGTCAGAGCTGCATCGGCGAACCGGTTTAGCCGAGAAAACACTTCGTAACTTGATTCACGCTCTCGAAGCAGTGTTTTTGCTTCGCCCCATTCCGGTGGAAGGCGGCGGTGCGCGGGGTGCAATTTATTTCTTTGAAGATCAGCTTGAAGAATTTTTCTTTGGTCAACAAAAACAAGAGGGCGTCTCAGCTTGGACTGGATTGGTCTATCGCAACTTAAGAGCCCAGTTTGAGTATCAACTCGGGTTTACGCCTCAGTATTTTCACTATCTCACTCGTGCCAAATCAATGGTTCCGTTGGGGATTCGTTGTGGCGCGGAAGTTCTAGGCATTTTTCCCGTAGGAAGTCAGTCTGAACTCGGCCGGGCACAAATGGCGGCTGCTGGAAGCTTTTTAAAGCAGTACGAACATTCGAAAGTGATTTTTCTTGGATTTCATGGATTTGAAGCGGATGTGATTGATGCGAGGACTGCCGTCGTGCCTGTTGAGATGGCGCTCTATTAAGAAAGCCGAGCAGACTTCCGCCACAAATGCCTTCGTAGGTAAAGCCCGACTTCACCTACGAAGGCTTCTTGGCTAACGAGGTGAAGCCACGTCCTTCACAGAACTTCACAAGCTCTTTCCCTGGGGGTGAGACTTACGAAACTCCGTCCATTTTTGGCCGAATAATTGGCAAGCATCCTTCACCCAAAGTTTGATTTGATCTTGGAGTGGGCCCTGGGCATACCACGAGGCGGGCTTAAAATCCCGTACCTCAGCAAAATCGGTCATGAATGGCAAACCTCTGGCTGAACTGCTGACCGCAATCTTTTTCCACTGTTCAGGCGGGATACTATCGACATAGTTCTGCATTTCCTGACCACTCGTAATTCTGAGATCTTTAGGAAGGAGCAAGTTAGATCGATGGGACGCAAGCGCGTCGTCTATAACAAAGCCTCGCATTTCACCCTTGAGGAAACCACTTGCAACTCGATCCAGAGCCTCGAATTTACGTGAAGGATACTCATGAGTTTCATGAAAGTACACGAAGTTCAGTTTGAGTTGATCCTCAGGTGACAGGGAACGAATCGACTGTAAAAACTGAGTATTGAACGACCGAAATGCCTGTTTTTCTGATCCTGAAAGGCTTTCTTGGGCTTCCCTGTCAAACCGCTCGTGATTCACATCATGAATGAGAAACCCCAAGGGAGGACCGTATTGGCCATCGATAAAGGAGGGCCGATCGCTCACCCCTAACGGATAGACGTTCTCCGCCCACGCCTGATTGAATGGGATCGACCCAATATTTCCGTAATAAGTGAAGGGACAAGACTCTAAATCCTTTGAAGGCTTAAGGGCCCTGGGGAACAAGGCGCCCTCACCGAATCCATTTAAGTCTCCATCATAATAAATGGGCTCGTGCGAGCGATCACTTTCAATATAGGTTTTCGTCGCATCTTGAGACTTAAGGTGCGCAATGAGTGCAACATCCGGGATGGGATAGTTTTTAGTTCTTCTCGGGTTGCGGTACAGGTCAAAAATGCGAACGAGTCTGAGGTGAAATAAATTCCATTGATAAATCGTCAACGGCTTGGAACCCTGCCATTCGGCGACATCTTTTTCGAGTCCTTGAATTAAGTCCGGCAACTGGCTTTTTAGTTCATCACTGAGTAGTGCAAGGGTTTTTGGTTCAGAGAGGGCCTTCTTTGCTTTGGTCAAGCTGTCCTTGAGAGCTGCTTTAAACTCCGCAGGCATCGGTAGTTCGGGGTTTCCCTGGGTTCGAATCGCACTACAAAAGTCGATCGCCGATCGGATCATCTTTTCGCCCGCACTCGCACGTTTAAACTCTGGATCAACTGTAGGAGCAGTACAAGACGTGGGAGCCTTAAATCCGGATTGGAGTAGCTCGGTCCCTGCTTTAATCTGATTCAGGAGCTCGAACTGAGAAACCTTACCCGGATACCCTTTATGCAATGGACGATAAAAACTAGCTGAAGAAGTGTCTGCAAGACTCAATGAACCTGCCAGAAGCTGAGTTAAACCTAAGATATAGAAAATGCTCTTTTTCATAACTACTCCTGCCTTTCATTAAAGCAATTCAGGTGCCAAGCACAATAAATACGCCAAGCTCTTAAAATCAAATAGATAAGCCCCATTGGCCCCATTGGCCCAAAAATACGTAGATTCTGGTCATCTGACTAAAAATTAGACACTTCCCTAAGTTACTCAAATCATGTACGCCATTGTTACAGCCAAGGAGGCCCATATGAGTCCCGACCGTTGGAGCAAATTTAGATCAGATAGCCCGATGAGACACGTATTCCTTTGGGCAATTATAACCGCCATGAATCTCGCCGTAGTGCCGCATGTAGCCCTGGCACTGGGTAAATCTAGGCCCGCTCATGAAGCTCAACTCGAACCTAATGTATCCCAAAGCTACAGCAGCCTTGAAGAAAACTACGATGCCCGAGTCGAGCTAATCAGTGAAACTCATCATCACTCGCAGTGCTCATCATCATGCCAAGTCAGTCAAATTAAGATCAAAGGAATCGATCCTGTCAATCTTCAGGAAAGAATCATTGACCTTCAGATTTTTAGCCCGATCCACGAACAAGACAAATTAGGCTCAGTGATCGTTGTCCCGCCCATTTATGGTAACACCGTATTTGACACCTGGAACGCACGCCGATTTTGTAATGCTGGACTCCAAACTGCAGTCATCCAAAAGTGGGAGTTTTACTCAGACCCTGGGATTGACTGGAAGGTTCATGACCGAGGAGCCTTGAGGGCGGTAACGGCAATTAGACATGTTCTTGAGTATATATTAGCCATAAAGCCGGGACCGGTAGGAATTTTAGGAACCAGCTTAGGTGCAATTTCGTCCTCGCTTGCACTCAGTATCGAACCTCGGCTCACCGCGGGTGTTCTCATCGTCGGCGGAGGGCCCCTTCACGAAATTCTCACCAAGAGCACCATCAAGGACTCTCAAACTTTAAAAGCACAACGAATGAAGGAGTATTCCATCGCCTCGGATGAGCAATACGAACAAAAGCTTTCGGAATCTATCCAGTTCGATACGCTTCAGTATGCCGACCAAGCGACGCCTAAGAACCTCTGGATGTTTATAGCGACTGCCGATACCACCGTTCCCACTTCCACTCAGTGGCAACTCTGGCAAGCTTGGAAAAAGCCAAAGTTGACTCAAGGACGCTTAGATCATACGGGAATGATTATTTATTCGTTTGCCTTCTGGAGTCACTCAATTCGGAACTATTTTTTAGAGCAATTAATTCGCTGAATGGCCCATTTTATTGAGGCATGAAAGAGCCTGAGTCAAATTTTGACAGGGAATTATTCACCCCATTAAAATAAAATTAACTAGAAAAGCTATATTTGATACTTTTTGCACTTTATTAAATATTCTTATTTTATTTTTAATTTTACTTTCCAATCAAAACAAGCTACTTTCTCCCGATGTATTTTGCCGCAGACAAATGCGGCGCACTTACTTAAGGAGTGAGCTATGAGCGATCATTTTAATGAGTTTTCCCAATCCTCTTACGATCATGCTGTTGCTATTGAAACTAAAGTAGTAGAATTCATGAATCGTGCCTATATTTGGATGTTTCTCGGACTCATTACCACCGGAGTGATCAGTCTCTCTATAGCCACATCTGAATCCACTTTAGAGTTTATTTCTCAAAACCCTTGGATTGTGATGGCCTCGATCGGTGCTGAATTCCTCATGGTACTCGGACTTTCTGCCGCACTGAACAAGATTTCAGCTGCAACGGCTAAGTTTGCCTTTTTGATCTACTCGGCAATTACAGGAATCACCTTCGGAGTTGTTATTTCTCGATTTCAAGTTGCCTCCGTAGGCGAAGTATTTCTCTTGGCTTCGGCAATTTTCGGAGCTCTTGCCATCTACGGCAGCGTAACCCAACGTAACCTGACAGGTTTGGGTTCTTTCGCCTTTACCGGTCTTATTGCTTTAATTCTAGTTGGATTGGTCAATCTATTTATCCAAAGTAATTCACTCGACCTAGCTCTCTCCGTCATCGGTGTTTTGATCTTTGCAGGATTTACGGCCTATGACTCACAACGCATTAAAGACATGGGTTACGCTTTTGCTGAAAAAAATTCAGATTTAGAAACGACCGAAAAGTTCGCCATCTTTGGTGCTCTGTCCATGTACCTCAATTTCATCAATCTCTTTTTGAAGTTGCTCCGTTTGGTGGGCAGAAGAAAATAGGACCTTGATCTCAATCTAGACGAGACCAAACCATCTCAACTTCCAGAAGAATTTCCACTTCCTGAAATTATAAAAATTGGATAGGATATTACTCAATCCTAGCTAAAGATCCTGATGAAAAAGCTAAAGTGATTTGTTCAACAAGATTCGACCGGATTTTTAAATTTTTAGCCCATGAAAGCGACAACTTTCTACCAAATGGGACAAACTAATTTACGAGGTGTTTTATGACAAAAACCAAAGCCTTGGTCGACGATTATCAAAGGAAACTCCTCAAAGCACTAAAACACCTTGACTACAGCTATAAAAAAATCCAAACACTAACTGACGATGCAAACCAACTCGACGAAGAAAGTCTAGAAACTTGGGAAAGTTTTTCGGCTAGGTTCGCAAGAGTCGCAGATCTTTTTTTAACCAAGTACGTCCGAGCTAAAGTTCTCGAAGATGATCCTGGATTTGAAGGAACTTTGCGTGATTTCGTCAACCAAGGTGAAAAACTCGGACTACTAGATGACGCTGATTCATGGATGGACATTCGTGAACTCAGAAACATCTCTGCCCACGACTATACGGAAGAAGATTTAACTGCGTACTTTAAACAAATCAAGTCGCACGCTCATCGACTCCTCCTTGTGAAGCAAAAAATCAAATGAGATTGAGATCAGATCACCTGTCCCAGATTGTCGCTGTATTGACCCAATTCATCAAAGAAGAAGAGGCAACCCTTTTCCTTTTTGGGAGTCGCACTCAGGATCATCTCAAAGGAGGCGATATAGATCTGATCCTCATGCTTCGAAATGAATCAACATTTCAATTTCTCAAAAAGAACAAGCACCAGCTGCTCGCCGCTCTCCATCTCAAACTTGGGGAGAGAAAAATTGATCTAAGATTAGCCCTCGAATCGAATTATATGGACGACTCGTTTTTTAAGGTGATTATGCCTGGGGCAGTTCAACTTCATCATTGGGAAAAAACATGATGACACAGATTCAAAATACCCACCTCGATTTAGCAATGCCTACCTCCTACAGTTTAGAGCCCTGCGAAACTGCGACAAGGGGACTCTTAGTCCTTCATGGCTATTCTGACCTAGGCCGATCTGTTCGTAAGCGCCTCCTTGGGATGGAGCCTGTACCAGGATATACGGTGCTCGTTCCGAACGGCATTTTTCCTTGCCCGGTTGAAAAGGAAGATGGATTTAAGGAAGCCTATTCTTGGTATTTCAAAGATCCAAAGACTGGCATCGAAATGATTTCGCCTGAGTTTGCAGCAGAAGCGCTTTTAAAACTCATCCTAAAACTCAAGCTAGAAAAACTCGAATGGACGATCTTAGGATTTTCTCAAGGTGGTTTTTTTGCGCCCTACCTCATTCACGCAGGAATCAAAGCAAAGAGAATTATCTCCGTTGGTGCTGCGTATCAGTCAACTTCATGGCAAGGAATGAACGATATTCGAATCGACGCGATTCACGGCGAACAAGATGAGGCCGTACCCTACTCGATCGCTAGGTCCTCATTTCATGAACTCACGAAGTTAGGATACATGACACAGTTTCACTCAATCCCCAAGCTGGGTCACACGCTCAATGAAGATGGCAGGAAAATCGTACGGCAGATATTAAGCGAATAGGATTTCAGACTGCAGATTCGGTGACTTTTTTATGAGTGAGGCATTCCCCTAGAATCGTAGCCCCGAGCGTTGAAAAAACACTTACAGTCAAGAGGAGTGCAGCAAGCATCTGTGCTTCTTCAAATTGGTAGCGTTGCATCGACTGAGAAATCAAACTCGGCAGTGTAACCCACTTTTCACTGGCAAACAGACTCACTGCACCGACTTCACCCAGAACTGCGCCGAAAACTGTGCCCGCAGCGACCAGAACGGGACCGCGCCATCGCGGCCACTCGACCTCAATCCAAGCTTGAACAGGGGAAGCTCCCAAGGTTTGAGCAACATTCATCGGCACCACATCAGTGGAGGCTGCCACATTCCAAAGAGCTCTCATAGCGAGAGGAAAAAACAAGGTCACCTGAAGCAAAATCATCGCTCCTGGACTTCCTGAAAACGGATCGATCCAACGACCGTAAGCCAGCCAGACACCCAATCCAAGAACAATCACTGATACGCCACTCGGCAGAGCAAAAATAAGTCCTAAAATTGAGCGCAATTTGGGATTGAGCTTTGGACGAAAAAGAACTGAAAGCACAATAAAAGTAGTCAATACAGTGAGTGTACTACTCCAAACCGCGAGAGAAAAAGAAAACTTAAGGGCGCGAATGACTTCGGAAGTTTGAAAAAATTTAGGGATTGAACTCCACGACCCCGTATAGACTCCAAAATAGGGCAAAAGGAAAAAGATCCCCAATGAAAAAGGAAGAAATGATTTCATTCGCACTAAAATTCCCGATGATTCGCCTGGAGCAGCGCGAAAACTCTGAGTAACCTTAAACTTTTCTCGATCTTGAAAAAAAAGAACTAAAAGCCAGGGAATCAAAGTCAAACAGAGCTCCCAAATGGCACAGGCCAGAGCTCCGGCCCAATCCACACCTCCAAATTTAAGACGAGAGTAAACCTCTGTTTCCAAAGTTTGCACTGGGGGCCCACCCCCAAGGGTAAGCACTAAAGCAAAACTCACCGCACAAAACCCCATCACTTGTGCACATGCTGCGGCCCATGTCCAACGCAGATGAGGCCAAATACCATGAGCAAACAAACTCCATCGACTGGCGCCCAGGGTTTTGAGCGCCTCCAATTGATTTCCGGGTACCAACTGTCGAGCATGAGCAACGACCAGAGCGACCCATGGAATATTATAAAAAGAATGAGCTAGGATCACCGCCTCGAATCGATAGGCCAGATCCAAATGAATTCCTAATTTCGAAAGAATCCCAAACTTCCCAAGCCAGATGAGCCAACCTAACCCAGCAACGACTGATGGAATCACCATGGGAACTGAAAAAAGCGCAAGCGCACGCGTACCGGCCCCCTCTTGAGAGGACCGTCCGATCAGCAGACCCAAACCTAAGCCAATCGTCCCAGAAAAAAAAGTGCTCCAAAAAACTTGCCTAAGCGTTGCCCACACGACACCCAAGACGACGGGGTCAAAAAGATTCTGCCAGGTGAGATCCTGTACTCCCTCCTGAATAATAGCACCCAGAGGTAATCCAATCCCTAAAACCCAAAATGCGAGCATCCAAAGGCTGGCGAACCATCTCACATTTCAACTGCCCTTCTCCAGTCATCTAGCGCCTTAAGAACCATTTCTGGGCGATGGTCAGGCCACACTCTCCGCTTGACTTGAGGCAATTTTAAAAAATCAGATGGGAGATCCAAGTTTTGAAGGACAGGCAACATCCAAGTCGAGTGAGGAACCCGGCTCTGCACCTGACTAGAAATCAGAAATTCCAGAAAGGATTGTGCCAAGACTTTCTGCTGCTGAGATTGAAATGAGCCCTTCACCAGAGAAGCTCCCTCCACTTGGAAGGGCTGCCCCTCGTCAAAGACCACTGCTTGGTAGCGTCCACCTTCTCCCCGCGACTGGTGATAGGCCTGGCTAGTGAGATAACTCCAAACTGCGACCGCCTCTCCCTTCACAAAAAGACTATATGATGAATCCCAACTGGGCGCCAACGTCAGCCACTGGGATCGCAACTTTTTCCAGTAGTCAGTGACTGAGTCACCTAGGATAGCTCGAGTATAAAGCAAGAAAGTCAGACCGGGCGTCGAAGTACGCGGGTCTTGCAACAAGAAGTGCCGAGACCATTTAGGGTCTAAAAGATCAGAAAGAGAATGAGGAATAAGCAGTCCCTCACTCTGAAGTGCGGTCTGATCCACGATCCAGCCTAGCGGACCAAAATCATAGGGAACAAAACCCGACCCCAACTTTAAATCGGTCTGTACGCGCTGGTATCCAGAGGGCAGCCAACTCCCCCAATCCTCGAGATAGGGCTGAGCCCGAGCAAAAAGGTATTGATCAAGCCCAAGAATGACCTGGGCAGAAATCTGACCCCGCCGAGCATCGATCTCTAAACGAGTCAAAAGGGCCCCGGCATCAGGCTGGGTAAGAACCCGAATTTTGCACTGACATTGCTTTTCAAATAGAGGAATGATGACCGAGCCTAAGCCGGATTTACCGACAAAGCTGCGGTAAGTTGAAATCGTTAACTCAGTTGCCTGTGATGAACTCGGCGAAGAAGTCCCCCCTGGAGACATCCAATGAGCCGCAAGCCCCAAAACTAAAACGAGGCCAATTGCCGCGACGAGATGCCACCGAACAGACTTCATTGGAGGGTTAGTCTACCAACTCAGGACTTTTTGGCCCCCCCCCTTTGCTTGGAAGGGGTTCTGTTTTGGCGTCAGGCTTAGCTGGATGATCTTCAATAGGCCGGACCTCGGACTTGGGCTTGAGCAGACGGACTTTATTGACCCGCTCATCGGCATCCGTTTCAAATCTCCAAAGGATTTCGCAGTTTTGCAGGTGGGTGGTCGTCTCTTCTTGATTTGAATTAATGTGAACAATTCCATTTTCATAGAGAATGACATCTGCATGATCGACGTACGTGCCTTCTTCGCCTGGGTAAAAGAAAATTACCCGCATCGCCGGTCCCTTTTTAATCACTTTCATAGGACTCTCTTCTACCTCGGGTTTCTCGATGAATCCAACCCAGGATAATAATTTTTGGATACTCCATTCCGTTTTTTCGAACATCCGTACCTACTCCTTATCACCATTCATAAACTATACTCTACAGCGCCAGCAAGTCAGTTGCCAGAAATAAGCAAAACAGTTAAATAGAGCCCATGGGACCGACTTTAGCAAGCACTGTGAACTTAGATTTATTTGAAGAAATCAAACGGCTCAAAAAAGAAAAAAATGCCGTTATTTTAGCCCATTACTATCAGGAGCCTGACATTCAGGACATCGCTGATTTCGTAGGGGACAGCTTGGAATTGGCTCGGGCGGCTCAACGATCTCAAGCGGATCTCATCCTTTTTGCTGGAGTCCATTTCATGGCTGAAGGAGCAAAGATCCTGAATCCCGGTCGAAAGGTCATTCTGCCCGACCTCCGCGCGGGGTGCTCACTTTCAGACAGTTGCCCCCCTGCTGCATTTGCTCGCTTCAGAGCAAAATATCCGGATCACTGGGTCGTCTCCTACATCAATTGCTCGGCTGCAATCAAAGCTCAAAGCGACGTAATCTGCACCAGCTCGAACGCAATTAAAATTGTTGAAAAAATTCCACGTGACCGGGGAATCATTTTTGCACCAGACCGGAATTTGGGCGCCTATGTCGCAAAAAAAACCGGCCGAGATTTAATTTTATGGCAAGGCACCTGCATCGTTCATGAAACTTTTTCTGAACGCAAAATCATCGCACTCAAGGTCCAACATCCAGACGCTCAGCTCATCGCTCACCCCGAATGCGAGCCATCGCTCCTTGAGCGAGCTGAAGTCATCGGCAGCACTTCCGCATTGCTTGCTCACGTGATTTCTAGCCCGATTCAAAAATTTATCGTCGCTACTGAAGAAGGCATTCTCCACCAAATGAGGAAAAAAGCCCCTGGAAAAATTCTCATTCCAGCGCCCCCTAATCAGAACTGCGCTTGCAATGAATGCCCCTTCATGAAACTCAATACGCTCGAAAAAGTTTACCAAGCGCTCCGCGACGAAGCTCCCGAACTCACCCTGTCGGACGACCTCAGGGAGAAAGCTCTCAAACCCTTACAAAGAATGCTGGACTGGTCTGTATGATCACCTCAATCCTGAATCGAGACAACAAAGCCGCAATCCTTGCGATTGGAACAGAACTCACCACCGGACAGATCGTCAATCGCAACGCGGCTTGGCTTTCGGAAAAACTCACAGAAATTGGGATTGATGTCGTCCTTCATGAGACCGTGGCAGATGACCGATTAAGGATATCCGAAGCTTTACACAGGACCTCCAGTGCTACCCAATGGCTTTTCGTCACCGGTGGACTTGGCCCCACGACGGATGACTTCACTCGAAATGTCATATCAGAATGGGCTGAACTACCCCTGGAGTTCGACGAACCCAGCTGGAACGCCATTATCTCTCGCCTCACCTCTGCTGGCATCCCCGTTGCTGAGTCCAACCGACAGCAGTGCTATTTTCCTCAAGGAGTCGAGATCTTAGCCAACCCTGAGGGCACGGCCGCGGGATTTACTTTCACAACCAATCAAACCCAGATCTGGGTGCTTCCGGGACCTCCCAACGAGGTCGCTGCAATCTGGAATCATGGGATTGAGCCCGCCCTAAAAAGGCTCATTCCAGACTTTAAACCGACTCAGCTGTTCACCTGGCAGTGCATGGGCAAAAGCGAGGCCGAACTCGGTGAAATTACCGAAAAAGCTCTCGAGGGAAGCGGACTGGTCACCGGCTACCGGGCCCATCGTCCTTTCGTTGAAATCAAAGTCTGGTGCGACGCCGATCAAGTTAAATCCAAAAAACCCTGGCTGGATCAACTTGAAAAAGCGATCACCCCATGGCTCATGACCCTCGATGGCGAGGACCTCGCCCAGCGTCTCTTGAACCGACTCGAGGGCTACGACTCAGTCGACCTGATCGATCAAGCCAGTACTGGCCTTCTCGGCCAACGCCTAGGAGCTCTTTTAAAGGCTCCTGAGCATCAATCCCTCGCTCGCAACCTCACTCTGTGCACGGAATGGAAGGCTTTTGAGAACCCCGAAGGGCAGGTTCAAACTGTTTTGGACGACGCTGACCCAGCATCCCTGACTCTCGTTCTCACTGGGTATTCCGTCGATGGCCGCGCCGCGATCGGACTCAAATGGGGCACAAAAACCCTTCAGACTGAGATCAAATCGCCCTACCCTCACCCGAAGTGGATCGACCGCACTCGCCTCTACACTTTAGAAATGGCTCTAAAAATCTGGTCAGATTGGATTTTAAGCTCCTCGTCCTAAGTCAGAATTGATCTTTCTGTGTCGAGGCGATAGACCCAATTCATATGACACAACAAGATGATATGAAGGCAGAACTTGAACGATTAAGAGCTGAGAACCAGGCTCTTAAAAAAACCTCATCCCGCGGTCTTTCGCTCAAGGTAAGCGAAAAGGGTGGCCTCTCCGTCTACGGACTCGGCCGCTTTCCTGTCACGCTGTACAAAGAGCAATGGAACAAGCTTTTGGATATGGCTGACGACATCCGTGCATTTATGCAAGCCAACGACAGCCAGCTGAAGACAAAAGAGTAAGTTTCAACAGGATTTTTAGCCATCTGAATCAGCTACAAGGTTCAATTGAGGCTCACCACCCAGAGTGAGCCTCAATTCGTACCCAGTGAAGCTCCTGCCCCTACTTTAAAGCTTGATTATTTAAATAAACTGTGTCATAGATAGTGCCCTCTATGCAAAGCAATGGCGCTCGAAAAGCGGATCAACCACTGCCGAAAGTCCAAAAACGACTCCTTGAGGGCAGTCAGTTTTTCTCGCTTGTCCTCTTTTATTCTCTGCTTAATCCTTATTCTGCCTCTGCAAATCCTAACGGCACTTCCGAAATCGACTCAACCACTGCCAACACTAACACCACTGGACAAGACCAATCAATCACTTCGCCCAATCCCCTCGGCGTTCATCTCCTCGACTCAATCTATTCTGATTACATCGAAGTAGTTCACCTCTTGGCACGAACTACTAATACATCTTTTTCATCGATCGATAAGTCTTTAAGGAAATGGGCGAATACGGGCAACCCAAGAATGACTGCATCTCAATTAGCCTCGTTTCTTGCTCACTGGTATCTCACTTTAGGTCAATCACCTCATCGTAACTGGAACGTTGAATTTCATAATATTCGAATCATTGCACAATCGAACTACCACTTTTGGGGCAACGAAGTGTTCCTTGCGAAAGACCCAATCCCAACTCAATCCAATCCAGAAGACGCAAGAATTTTTCAAACCGAGTCTAATCATCGGGGCTTTATGGGTAGCTTCAAAAAAGTCTATCGAATACGACTCACTCACCAGATGGACGATGACCCTCGAAACTATGTCATCATCGCACCCCGAACAAAATACAGCCCTTATGATTCTGCAGAGGAGCAAGAGTTCAAGGCTCACTATTACAGAAAAGCTGCTCATGACGAGATCTGGCTCCTCAGAAAAATTCATGAACTCACCAAAACTCCGGTGATTCCAGGTATCATGCCCATTGAGCGAGCAGAAACGGAACATCACTCTCGGGGCACCTACATCATAGCCCCCTACTTCAACCAAGGAGATGCGAGGTCGTGGATCAAACGAAATCGGGGCTCACTCACTTCAGCTGACCTTCTCCAATTTGCGAAGCAAGTCCTCTCGGGTGTTCGATTTCTTCATGCGCATGGATTTGCTCACCGCGACATCAAGCCAGAAAATATGCTGGTCGATCACCCACGAGCACCGAGTCCAATTCGCGCCGTGCTGTCAGACTTTGGGGCAGCATACTGGAGCGATGACCCCAATGAAATGAAGCGAGTCAACTCTGAAACTGACGTAGTGACCACCTACAGGTACGCCGCACCCGAAGCAGTGGAACAGATTCTGCTCAAAAATTTCGCTCAAAACTCTGAATCTCTCGATCAAGAGTGGAGGATCGTTCAAGAGCAGTACAATCTCCCTAAAGATCTGAAACTGCGCTGGAATCCAAGCTGGACGCGCTTTGACACCGACAGAACCAGTGACCTCTGGTCCATCGGCATCTCTTTATTAGAAATTGGCTCGGCAGGCAGTCTTAAAGCGAAAAACTGGACCACCCTGACCCAGGAGCAGCAAACCCGAGCCACAGACTTTTTGGGCGTCACTCAGGAGCAGGTCGATCAAAGCCTGAGCCAGTTTAGAGAACTCCTAGTAGGACATCCGGAGCTGGAACCACTGAGACTTGCAGTCGACTGCCTCCTGAGAGTGAATCCGGCCGAACGATGCACAGCAGATCAGGCGTGGACGACTCTCCATCTCAATTCACCGAAGTCACTTCCAGGAGTTGAACCCCTCTCAGAGTCTCACTCGGGTTACTCACAGTTGAGTCAAGACTTTAAGAATCTTCATAATTTTCAACTGCTTCAACCTCTCCAGGGTCACTTAAATCCGATCATCTGGAGTGGGCCAGTAGCGCAACCCATGAACGCAGCAGCTGCCGAGACCTTCTGCCTAAAAAATGGGGGCAGACTCCCGTCTCAAGGCGAATTGGTCCTTCTGCAGAGGGCACTGGGAGGACGAGGAATTCCCAGTCATGCAGACGCAGCGTGGAAACCCGAAGGGTATCAGATCCGCCATCTACCACACCTTGAAAATCACAGAATTTGGACTATACCAAGCCAGTACTCAACGATTGACCCACTCTCGGTTGCCCAGCAAACGTATGAATGGACGACGAACTACTTTAATAATTGGATCGAAAAGAAATCTATTTTGGCCCAATTCTCGCCTCTCCCCCCCCCTCCTCCGCTTCAAATCTATTACTATTTCGAGGCAAACGATGGGACCTTTCATGCAAAAGTAGCGCATCACACTGAAAATATTTTAGCTTCAGTTCTTTGCGTTCAGCAAAAAAACAGTGACTAAACGACGTTAACGCTTCTGATCCTGGCGCCAGCTCATTGCATACTCAGGATATTCCACTGACTCCGCTGCTGCCGTAGCACGCAGAGGGTTAAAGGTGTCGACCATCACTGCAATTTCCTCAGTGGTCGTTTTGTCAGCGGCATTTTTAGCAGCGTTTGGATGCGGGCCATGATGAATACCCTGAGGGTGCCACGTCACTGCACCAGCACTAATACCCTCTCGAGAAAAAAAGTTCCCAGCATGGTAAAAAATCACTTCATCAAAATCAATGTTCCGGTGATAAAATGGAACCTTCATCGCTCCAGGCTCACTCTCGAGAGGCCTAGGAAGAAATGTACAGACCACAAAATTGCGTCCCAGAAAAGTCGTGTGAACACTAGGCGGCAAATGGAACCGAGGTGAAACAATGGGACGGATATCATCCACATGAAGCGCCCATGGAGCAAGATCTCCTTTCCAACCCGCAGCATTCATGGGATTCCAGGGATAGAATACGCGCGTCCACTCGCCTTCGCGTTTAATCCTGAGTTCGTACTCTCCAGCAGAGTTCGCTCCACTTTTACGTTCCTGTTGAGGCAGTTGAGGAACACGCATCACCATCGGATCAAACTGTGCATGTCGACCCAACATTCCTCGATCAGGTAAAGTCATTTCCGAGGCAGACTCAATCACAAGATGCACATTTGAATTTTTTGTAACGAATCGGTAAGTGGTACCGCGGGGGATCACGAGATAATCCCCTTTTCGATAATCCAGATCACCATAGTCAGTTTCGAGGCAACCAGAGCCCTCATGAACAAATCGAACCTCGTCACCATCCGCATTCCGAATAAAACCGTCGAGATCACAGCTAAACTTAGCAATCCCCAACTGAACATCTGCATTTTTCAAGAAGACCTTAGGCTGAACGTAAGTCTGCCCTTCGAGTTGAGTTACTGAGTAAGCTCGAGGTTTAAGAGGCCCTTCAATCCGCAACCAACCGGTTGGCGGATGTCTGTGATAGAGGTGACTTGTGCGCCCAAAGAACCCTTGACGCGCATGCTCTTCCTCATACGTTCCATCTGGAATTTGAACATGCGGCTGAAGCGTGTAAATACCCTGGGACCAACCAAAACCTGAACTTTGATTTTTCTTTGAACTCATTTCAGTTACCCACCCCTATTCTTTTAGGCTTAGCAAAATTTAAATCGACAGGCAATGGGAACGAAAACTGAAACTTCTCAATTCGCTGAGCGAACCTGACACCTAAGCAGACCCTGACTTCGGAGATCATCCAAAATCAGTAGAGAATCAATTACGCAACCCAATAGGATAGAGCCGCCTAGAATGCCAGCAGAGGTCCAAAACAAATCCCCATCGTCGCCCACCACGGTGGCATAAGTGAGAACGGTAGCGGCTGCATTGGCTACAATTCCATAGAGGAGTCTTTTATTGATATTTTTTACAATCCTATTGCGCTTAAAAAGTTCAGAAGCTCCATGCCTTGCAATAGAGACCTCCAGCAGGAAAGTTCTCGCCCAAAAAGCTGAAGTCACCAACAAAGAGCCTGCGCGTAAACTATTTGGAATAATTTTGGACTGGGAAGAAATCAGCCCAAATCCACCCGCCACAATTGCCTGAGCAGTCTGATCTAAGATTTGGAGAGTGGTATCTACCTGGCTTTTTGGATTTATACTCGTACTCTTGATGAGGCATTCAACGAGTAAATTCACTCCGTTAGTCGCGCACAAGATGGCGGCTCCAGGTTGAAAATCGGTCAAAGTCTCAAGACTAACACTCGTCAGGTAAAAAGTTGCTGCAACGGAAGCCGCAGAATTGGTGAGGATCTGCATTGAAGCTTCGAACCGAGGGTCTTGAACCCAGTGCTGCTGAAGAGGTGAGACTTCAACGGGGGTTAAAACTTCGACGTTCACAGACTGGCTATCGTCTAACGCCTCGGCGTTGACATAAGAAGGAGCCATGACTAAAAAAAACAAGGAAATTGCTCGAATCCGGTTCATTTGATCACACCCAAGGTCCCAGCTTTTATCGCAAAAAAAGACCAAAGTCCAGGAACGCCCTGCTGGGTGGTGATTATAACAAAAGCCTATGAATCAAATCTATTTCTTCACTTCTAACTGAGGATCTGCCCAGTTCTTGACCTTCTCTAGGCTAGCCAATGAAAGTCCTGAAAGAATAGAACTTTTTGTAGTTCCAAAAAGAAACCCACGATAGAGCCTCGCGGCACCTTCTTTTCCTACCAAATCAAAAAGCTCAGAATAAGTCATTCCTTCTTGAAGCTTAACTCGCGCAGTGTCGAGAGGATAAATAACTGTTGATACAACCACTTTAGCGAGTGCGCCTGCAATCCAATCGTTCATCAACGAGCGTGCAACCTCAGGCTCCGCTTTGTGCTTTGAATTGATTTTCCGGAGTTCTTCATAAATTTGATAGTAGGCACCATAAGGAAGAATGCAAAGCAAACTGGGCCCCATTCCCCGCCAGGCCACGAGAGGGTCCTTAGCCGCTGCTTTTAAAAACTTCTCTAAAAATTCGAAATCCTTGCCATCCTTCTTTAGAAGTACCGCAGCTCGAGCTTTTTCAAGTTGAGTTCGATAATTCCAAAATGGCAAACTCAGAGGTCCACTAAAACCACTGATCCACGCCGCAGTTTCTTTGGAGTAAAAATCTCGGGTAGCTCCGTAAAGTCCTAGCCCCAAAGTACTACTCACTGTACTAGCCAGAGCATAAGGAACAAAATCGCGGTAAATTTTACCTGTCTGTCCGAGCTTCACGCCAGATCCCAGCCTTTGTCGATCGAACTTGACTCGTTCAAGTGGATAAGTTGCAGCATGGGCAACCAATCCCCAAGCGGGAGCAATCACTAATGAAGCCATCGACGATCTCCATCGACTCGACTTAATCACTTCAGTAGGAGCTGATTTGACTGGCTCTCTCTGAAAATCTACCGACGGGTTCACTCGATTTTCTGCGCTTAAGTTTGGCCACTCACCCGGACAACCTCTGGAACTCACTCTTTCAGACTGATTGAACTGGCTCACTCGCTTAAGCGAAGCCATCACCTCTTGAACATCCTCTGGTCCCAGAGCCCAGACAGAATCCCGTAAAGGAAAGAAAATAAAAAAAATGAGAATCACTGGGGACAACTTTAACCATTTCATCATAGTATTTTCAACTCACACAGGAGTCGAACCGACGCTCAAATGCAAGCCCCAAGCCACGCAAAATCAAGCCCAGAGCCGCAGCACTGAGACTTCGACTCGATAGAGAATTCAAAGACTTATGAAATGATTATTTTCAACGATGAGAGCATCCTGTGTGAAAAAAAGTAAAAAAATTGGACACCTGCCTGAAAGTTCTACGCTTTCTTAGAGATCTCTCCCGATGAACAACTCCAGAAAATCATCACTAGACAGCTGTTCTTTCCTATGAAATACGAATGGGATCACTGTGAATTACTCACCCATCGGGAGTCATTTGAATGAGCCTAAAGTTCTTGCGTTTATCGAAACTAATTAAAAGCTTAATGATTCTCGGATTCGCTACGTCTAGCCTTGCCCAGGCTCAGTACGAGGAAATTGACTCCATCGAAAGAATCTGGGAACACGTCACCTCAGATTCTTTGGTTATTCTAGATTTAGATGACACAGTCATTGAACCCCAACAGACTTTAGGCGGAGATAAATGGTTTTATGATCTCATTGACCAGCGAAGGGCAGCTGGCCACACTTTAGAAGCAGCATTAGAACTCGCACTCCAGGACTGGACCGAAGTTCAACACCACGTAACCATGAAGCCCGTCGAACCCAGAACCCACCTGGTGATCCGAAAACTTCAAGCAGGGGGGAACCGAGTCATTGGGTTGACGGCTCGAGACAGCACATTAGCTGATCGAACCATCCAACAGTTGAGTAAGATCGGGGTCGACTTCAAGATCAGCCCAATCTCACGAAAAAGCGTTATTCTAGACGAAAAAACCAATCTCAGGTACCACGAAGGAATCATTTTTGTCGGTGAAACGAAGAAAAAGGGTCAAGCCCTCCTAAAATTTCTCGACCATCATCGAGTCAGACCTAAGCATGTCATCTTTCTAGACGACAAAGAAAAGCATGTTCGATGCGTTGAGGAAACTCTGAATGAGTTAGGAATCACTCACGTCGCCTTGTGGTACAAAGGCGCTGAAGCGAAAAACTCAGCCTATAACAGAGACATTGCCAATCTCCAGTGGCACCACTTCAAAACTGAGGGGACCTTCCTGACAGACGAAGAGGCCCTAAAAAAACTTCAATAAGGTCCTCCATGACATTACCCAGTCACCTATCTCAAACTCATGCCACCGGAATCCAAAAAAACCAGCTGATTGCTCAGTTTGAAGTCGGAGTCCACCGCAATTTTGTCTATCTCATCCTAGACTGGAGTAAGAAAAAGGCGGCGCTCGTCGACCCACACTCAGGAATGGGCCCCGTCCTCAAAACACTCGATGAACAAGGATTTGAACTCACCTCCATATTACTCACTCACTCGCATTGGGATCACATTGCAGGCCTACCAGAACTGAGTCATTCATTAGCTCAGGTTCCAGTCTACGTGCACCCGCTAGATGAACATCGCATTCGGGAACAAAGAAAAACCACTCTCCCCATTCACCCTCTACAAGATCAACAAATCATCATCGTGGGAAGTCTGGAAATCAAGGTCATGCACACACCAGGACATAGTCCCGGAGAGTGCTGTTATCTCGTACAGTCTCAGACGCCTTATCTTTTCACCGGTGATACGATTTTTATCCGAGACTGCGGACGGACTGATTTAGAAGGTGGAAACGATTTAGAGATGTTTGAATCCATCCAAAAAATAAAAGCACTCCCCCCTGAAACCATTATCCTTCCAGGGCACCACTACAAAACAGAGTGTGCGTCGACTCTCGAAGTCGAACTCAGAGAAAGCCCGCCTTTTCAGTGCAAAACAGCCAACGAACTTGCTCAACTCCCTTGAGTCAAACTAAAAACAAACTCCATCCCAATCCAAACCCATGGACCCCTCAAGCAATCTTGGGATCGGCACTGATTCACGCGTCTGCTTTTTTTCTATTTTACACGGCGACGAAATCCACTCGAAGCTGGTTAGCTCCATCTTCAATCCAAATCCAACTCGTCACCCAAAATCCCAACTCATTGAACGTCATCCAACCCTTAGCAACAGCTAAAAAAGCCCAAACCCGTCCACAAAAACCCGTTCAGACCTCCAGCGACCCAGCGCCACAAAAACTGACCGTGGGAACACCAGAGAGTGAAAGCACAAACACCGGAAATACACAGGAGCTGGACTTATTTAAATTGAACGTAATGAAGAAAATCCACGAGAAGATCGAATACCCACTGAGTCTGAGATCGAGGCGAATTGAAGGCGCACCCCGCCTCAGAATCACTCTTTCTCAATCTGGACAACTCCTGAACACCGAAATTACGGAATCCAGTGGCCACACAGAACTCGACCACCTCGCGATCGAAGCCGTCACCCGAGCTCAGCCCTACCCAAAACTCTCAAGCACAGAGCGCCTCACCCTCAGTGTACCAGTGATCTTCAAAATTACCACCCGCCCTAATTCTGGCAATCGGTGATTTTTGGTTTTCTTGTTTTGAAATCAATTTAACAATCTTCGGCAGAATTCCACCGCCTAGATTCGTTAGAATCAGGAGGGGGATGAATGCCTCCCCTGGTTTTCTATGTATTTCTTGATCGTCTCGATTGTCGCGCCTCCAGTCGTAAGTAGGCAATAAGCCCGAGTCCAAAGTACAGGCTTCCAGTAGAACAGCCTGAGGTGCTTAGCGAATTTTTTGCGGGTGAGTCTACTGGTCACAGTTTTTAGGTTGTTGATGAAGATACTGAGCTGCATGCTCGGATGGCAGGAAATGAGCATATGGATATGATCCTCCTCGCCGCCAAACTCAACCAAAGT
>CANCQK010000015.1 GCA_947380295.1 Bdellovibrionales bacterium
CGCGCGTTAGCTCCCAATTAAAACTCCTTCAAAAATCTGTTACCAGAGTCGCCACTCACCTCGATTGAAATCTGATGAATATGTGTCACCATGCGTTAGTCTCAAACAGCTTTATATTCGATCTAGCTGCACTTTTTTGAGGGAGATTCATCTCCTGCGTGTGCGGTGAGGAGACCTAGGTGACAGTCAAGTACTGAGGGGGATTCCGCTCGTAAACTCATGCGCGGAGGGGCAAATCTACTTGCTGGCCGATTCTTGGAAACCATGGCCATGAGTAATGGGCAGGAGTCCAACTATCAATCCATCGCAAGAGATGCGGGAGTTCTACTCCTTTATTTTGAGACGTTTTTGAAAAAGCTCTGGTAGGGCAGATTTATGGAGCTGTTCCCAGGTTGGATCGTTTGGTTCCGCTTCTATTCCTCAGTGTTCAACGAAAGTTGATCAATTTCTTGTCTCAGTTCTTCGAGGTAAGCATCGATGACTGTAGAGGTTTCTTGATCTTGTTGGATTTCGCGTTCAAAAAATTCGCGCAAAAGTTGGGGCTCGTTTGGCAAGCTGTAGCTTATGGGCTCTTGGCCGCCTTTTCGCGTCGAGAGAGTGCAGCATGCGTTAAGTCCATGGACGGTAGATCCAATTATGAATCGAGAGGAGTCAGTCTCGAATATGAGCTGAGGACTGATGATCCGATCTGCCAAGGCTAGTTTTGAAGAGAAAATTATAATGCTAAGAGCTATCCATTTTTTCATAGTGATGTCTTTTTTAGGATTAAAATCTCAAATTCGAAAGCCGTTGGATATATGAGTTCCTGAGCTCCTCACATTCTTGTTCCATGTTCTGTTGGGCCCATTCAGCTAACTGGATTTGTTTGTTGATGACTGTGAGTGCAGTTGCAACCTTATTTCCAAAGGCAGGCAACAGAGATTTGTAGCAGACGTTTCGGATGCTGTTTAGTGCGTACACTCGAACTCGTTTTACTTCAGAGTCTTGAAAGGCTCGTATTTCCTCAATTAAGTCCCACTGAGTTTTTAACTTACTGCTCAGTGAGTAGCTGTCTTTGGCGGTCCAGAGCAGAAATGAGGCTACTCCAAGCGCGACAGATTGCGTGGGAGAACAGCCGCTTACAGCGGCGCTGGCGCCCAGTGCAGAGCAAACAGCTGTTTTATTTGTAGCGCTCGTATGAAAGTGAGTAACCCAGTTTTCCTTTGGGGGCACCTCGTTGAAACGCTCGATCAAAAAGACATTTTCCGGTCGATTGCGTGCAAATACCCGCTCAATCTGAGCCTCACTGCATCGATCTGCCCAGTAGTTTAAAATCGAATCGAGGTCATCTCGGATATTCTTGAGTTTTAGCAGGGCATCGGTATGAATAGCTCGGTTTGAGGAATGTAAAGTCGATCCGGAATTTAGAATGTATTGGCGATCAATTTCTTCAAATTCATGATGCCATTTGGTTCTTGCGTTCTGGGCTTGCGCTGCTGCTTCTTTATAGTGAGCTAAGAGATGTGTCAAAACCTCGGTGTAGTCGATCATGCGCTGGAGATAGAGGGTCTTAATTCTTAAGTTCCAGTTGATATCGATGTACCTGCCATAGTTTTTCTGAACGGAACTCTTGATGTCCTTGAGTTGTTCAATGTTCTGATGGACAGTATTTGGGTCAAAGTTCGCAAATGCTCTAGTGGAAGGATTAACTAAGGTGACAATGAAAAAGAGATGGATCAATAGTAGCTGTTTTAGCTTCATGTTTTTTCCTGTTTCGAAAAATGCCTCAGTCGGAAATTCCGATAAAAATCGATCAAAAAGTTCGCCCGGCCACCAATGATCAGTTTCTGTGTCTGCGCTGGCTCGTCCTCTTTGGCAATTCCGACGAGTGATAAAATTTCTTGTTCGATTTTTGAAACGATATCGTCCGATGCTTAGACTTCAGCACTTTTTACCTTCTGATTGTCCGCTTTTATGCGGGAGATATGTAGCAATATTTTTTAGCTATTTCAAGGGTATTCCTGGTGCAAGACGGAGCCAAGGCGATGATCTAGACGTTGCTGAAGGTACCGGAGAAAAACTAGAGAAAGCTACGATGACCAGAGCTCCCTGAATTGTGGTTCGCGGAGCTTTTGAAATGGGATGATTATAAAACAAGTACAGGAGTACCCAGAAAAGATAACTTCCTAAATTTTATTCACCCCCCTGTTGACGATGGCTTTTTAATTTGAGTCTGGTCCTGTCCAATCTGAGGTGATAGGGTAACCCTATGAAATTGGTTGAGAGATATTCCCTGCGGCAGCTTAGCTTGCGCCGGATCATGTCAGTTCTGACTTTTGCTTTCTTCCCAATTTCGTTGATGCTGAGATCTGTAAGTCCCGAATTGCCGCTCAAGCTTGCTCGCTGGGAATGCGGACTTTCTCAAGGAATTCATGCTCTTTTCGTTCCTTTTCTTAAAGTAATTGAGGTTCTATGAAATTTTTTAAGACTGCGGGTCGAGGTTTTTCCTCGGTTTCCACAAATTTGATCTTAGCTCTTTTGATTTTTTCAGTTTATTTACCATTTCTTGGAACGAGAATCGTTCGAACTGCCGGTGACGAAAAAGTTTACGTCTCCCAGGCTATTGAAATGGAGCGTCAAGGGAGCTGGTTTGTCCAGACCTTGCAGGATGAGCCAAATTACTATAAGGGTCCACTTCATTATCTTTTGTTGCGGGGCGGAATGAAGGTCTTTGGACACACTTCTTGGGCTGCTCTGTATATGAATCTTATTTTAGTGCTTCTGGGAGGGATTGCGATCGCGAATTTGGTCAAGCGTCGTTATCCTGAGTGGAAAGGAGGCGATCTTTGGATTGGGACAGCTTTTTCTGTTTCTGTCGGAATTTATGCTCACGTCTTTGCCAGTCAAATGGAAATCGAACTCGCCTCATTATTTGTTATCGGAGCCTGGCTCCTAGATCGATTAAAGCTCTCCGATGCAGGGTGGATCTTTTGGAGTATTGTAGGAGTCATCGGCTGGATTAAGGCTCCTCTTCATAGTGTATTTATGGGTGTGAGCGCGATTTTGTATTGGTCTTTTTGTGGAGAGTTGTTACCTCGACTGAAAAACTCAAAAACCTGGCTCGCTGTCTTTTTTGGTATTGTTCTTTGCTTCGCTGGATATTTACCAGCTTATTTTTTGGATCAAGAGAATTTTTGGAAAAACTATGTTTTAAGAGAAGTTATAGGAAAGAGTAGCGGATCAGGGCAGGGGCGGGACGTTGCAATAGCTTCTACTTTTGGTTTCTACCTCCTGCCCTGGGCAGGACTTGCGTTTGTTACTTATTTGCAGACTTTATTTCAAGGGCGTGAACTTCTTAAGTACGAAAATTCCAAGCGTTTGATGCTCTTGGGAATCTCTCTATTTATTCCAAGTGCAGCTTTCTTCTGTTGGCACCCGTATCGGTTTGAAAATTATAATCTTCCGGTGATTGCAGGAGTTTGGCTTTGGATTGCATCAGTATGGGGCTCTGCGGAGTTGCGCGCTCATAGTTCTTATAAAATCTGGAACTTGCTCCGATCCATGGCGTTTGGTCTCACTGGAATTTTAATTTTAGTTCTATTAATCGCTTTGACTTATTCTTCTGTCCACTTCAACCCACTTCCTTTTTGGTGGCCCATTTGGTTGATGCCAGTCATTTGGCTTGGAATGGGAATCAGTATTGCTGGTTTTTTCTATTTTGGTCTCATCGAAAAAGGGAAACGACCAGGATTGTTGGCAATGACAAGTTGTGGTCTTTTCATTGCCTTAGGTGCCGTTTGTATGGTGATTGGCGAGCGGGAAATGGTCGATATTAGGGCTTATCTACGGAGTAATCAAAAAGAAGGTCGAAAAGTACAGCTCGATTACTACAATCTAAATCGAAATATTTGGAGCGAGTGGGGGTATCTTGGATTTTGGATTGATTACCCTGTCAAAGGATTACATGACCCAGAGAGCTTGAAGTCGGCATTGCTGCGAGGGGATACGATTTTAGTTACCTCAAAAGAAAATGGAATTCAGGAGTTCCGAGATTTTATGAAAAAGAATTTTCCTACCATGCAGCTCAAAGAAACCTTGTGGAAACGCTGGAGAACGCGTGGTGAGGGGGCAAATGGACAAAGTCTTTGGTTGGAGTCCTGGCAGCGACGCGACCTTTCGATTCTTGAGGATAATTACATGATTTATGAACCCATTTATGAAGTTTCATCGCACTAGTATTCTTCCAGATATCTGGGAAAGAATGCTTTGGTCGCTTGGTTGGGTTTTTCTGATTGGAACTCATACGCTTTTTCTCGATCAAGCACCTGGCTTTCATTATGATGAAGCTTGGGCGGCGCTTTTTTCTCAACGGATCCTTAAAGAACCAGGATTTTGGCCATTTCAGGCGATGAGTCCCTACGCTTCTGCGTGGAGTCATTATGTCGCAGCAGTTTTTTTTAAATTTTTGGGTAGCCATTTATGGGTTTATCGTTTGAGCGGAACGACGCTAGTAGTCTCAGGGGTCTGGCTTCTTTCAAAAGCTCTCCGAAGAGTGGAAGAGCAGACGGCCGCATTGATCCTGCCTTGGGTGGTTGCATTTTTTCCATCGTTGGTGATGAACCACCGCTTTGTAATTGAAATCACTACATTTCATGTTTTTTGTTTGGGACTTCTTACTTGGGGGATTGCTTTACATCTTTCTTCTTCTAGAGTAAAAATTCTGCCGCTTTTTTTTATTAGTATATCGTTAGTTTTAGGTGTTACTTCCCATATTCTCTTTGTAGCTCCTGCTTTAGGTGTGGTGGGGTGTCTTGCGCTGCGAGGATTTTATCCATCTCACGCAATGAGGTTTTTAACCTCAGTAGTTTCTTGTGTGTTGATTGGTTTTTTCGTTCGTGTTTATTTTTTAATTCCTGAGCAATTGAAGGTTGCTGCGCTTTTATTAGTGTCCCTTTCTGTCTTGGTTTGGAGCCTGTTATTTCATGGGAAAAGTGTTCGGGCTTTTAGAGGTGTCCAGGTTGCCTTTCCTCTTTTTTCGATTTTATTAGCGATTGCCCTCGTTCTGCTACTATTTTTGGCCGAAGGTACTTGGGAGGCTAGTTGTTTCAACGGTGGGCAGATCGACTTTCGTTTTATTGGATGGTCGACTCTTGTGCTGCTCCTTGCAATCGGTTTTGGATTCAGTTCAAATCAAGTCCTTTCTCGCCTTCAGAAAGGTGTGGTCCAGTTTATGGGGCTGACACTTGTTTCAACAGCTTTGATTGCTGTGAAGCCGACTCCTCGCTACTTCGAGATCCCCCTTATTCTTCTTGCAGTTGTGTTTTCAAAATTTTTGGCTCTTTTGTCGGTTAAACGTAGATTTGCTCTGCTTTTATTGTGGAGCTTTTTAGGTAGTGGACATTTATTTTTTAACTATTTTCAACCACTTCTTGCAAAAGAATGGATTCCCGAAAATGAAGTTAGCTTTCTTTTCTTTCATGATGGTTCTTCAGATGTTCTTCAGAAACAGAAGCTGGTAAAGGCTCTCGGGGATGCCGGGTGTCGTTTTGATCAGATTGTTTCGAATGATGTTCGAGTCTATGAACCACTTCGATTTCTTGCGCTTGAAGATTGGAAAGTTAGTTCTACCGGATCTTGTCAAAATATTAAAAAATTACAAGTCTTGCGACTGTCTCAATCCGTTTTACAAAGTAATGCCGGCGACACCCCGATCATGAAACAACTTGGTGATTTGGGGCCGTTTATTGTTGTGGAGTGAGAGGTTCTCGGGGTGGATCAGTCTTGTGTTGTAAGTCAGAATCTGAATTGATAGTCGTCCGCACTCAATGTCCAGTTGAGTATCACTACTTGGTATCACTACTGAGGAGCGAGGTTTAGGTTTTACGAATCTAGGTCAGAATAAAGGCATGGCCATGATTTTGCATCATTTGAGGCTTTTATGAAATTTATTTCGAGGGCATCATGATGAAAATTGACATTGGAATTGACGAAAAAGATCGGAAAGAAATTGCAAGCGGCTTGTCCAAGCTTTTAGCAGACACATACACGCTGTATTTGAAAACTCATAATTTTCACTGGAATGTAACCGGCCCCATGTTTCAAACGCTACACCTGATGTTTGAAACTCAATATACGGAGCTGGCCGACGCGGTGGATTTGATTGCCGAGCGAATTCGAGCCCTGGGTTTTCCTGCACCGGGAACCTATCGAGAGTTTTCTGAATTAACCTCGATTCAGGAGAGTCGCGGAGCGCTGCCAGCAGAAAAAATGATTGAAGTATTGGTTCAAGGTCAAGAGGCCGTTGTGCGAACCGCACGCTCGGTCTTTCCAATTGTGGACCGCGTTCACGACGAGCCTACTGCAGATCTATTGACCAATCGGATGCAAGTTCACGAAAAAACTGCCTGGATGCTTAGGAGTTTGGTGCAGAGTTAGACTGAAGCGCTGCTTGAGCCTGCATTAAAAAGGTCATTGCTTGGATCGGCGTCATTTCATTGAGGTTGATTGCTCGTAGCTCTTCTAAAATAGGGTGAGGCTTGGGCGGTTCCTTTGCAATTTCGGGGGCTGCCGCTGATGGGCGTTCCGTCTTTCGTTCGGCAGGAGGCGCATCGAAGAGCGAAAGTTGTTTGGATGAAAACCCACTGGGATTACGAGTTGCGTTTGATTCAAGTTCGCCTAAAATCGTCCAGGCTCGCTCGATCACTGACTTAGGGAGTCCTGCCATCTGTGCGACCTGAATCCCAAAACTGTCGTTAGTGGGGCCTTCTTTTAATTCATATAGGAATCGAAGGGACTGTGCGGAGCGATTCTTTTCGTTTTCGACCGCCAAGTGGGCGTTGGCAAGTCCCGGGAGGGTATCTGAGAGTTGAATGAGTTCGTGATAGTGCGTGGCAAACAAAGTTCGAGCACCGATGCGCGAGCAGATCCATTCTAGGGTTGCCCAGGCAACGCTGATCCCATCATAGGTACTGGTTCCCCGACCGATTTCATCAAGGATCATGAGTGCGCGGTCGTCAGCGTAGTGGAGAATGTGGGCGAGTTCGCTCATTTCCACCATGAATGTACTTTGTCCGCGAGCAATGGCGTCTTGAGCTCCGATTCGAGTGTAAACCGAGGAGAAAACTCCCCATTGGGCAGATTGTGCGGGAACAGGTGCGCCCATTTGTCCTAGGATCACAATGAGGGCTGTTTGTCTCATGACTGTAGATTTACCGCCCATATTGGGGCCAGTGATCAAGAGAGTTAAGCGGGTTTCGGGTGATAGATTTAAATCATTGGGAACGAACTGCCCTTTTTTTGCCTGATCGACCACAGCATGCCGTCCTGCTTGAATGTGGAGAGCGCGAGAGTTGTCAATTTTAGGGAAGCTCCAGCCCGACCCATGGGCCAGTCTAGAGAGTGCTAGGAGTGAGTCGAGTTCGCCGAAGGTTCGCGCAGCCTCCATGATGGATGGCGTTTCGCTTTGAATTGCCTCGATTAATTGTCCAAAAAGCTCTTGCTCTAGAGATTTTTGACGAACTGAGGCCGTGAGGATTTCTTCTTCGAATTTTTTCAGTTCTTCCGTAAAGAAACGTTCAGCACCCACCATCGTTTGTTTGCGTTGGTAGTGCGAAGGAGCACTTTTAAGATGGGCTTGAGTAATTTCGATGTAGTAGCCAAAAACGCGGTTGTATCGAACCTTGAGCGATGGAATTCTTGTTGCTTCTCGTTCACGATTTTCTAGGTCGACCAGCCATTTTTGCCCGTCTTCGGTCAGGGAGATGAGTCGATCGAGGTCCGAAGTAGTCCCTTTTTTAAAAATCCCACCGTCTTTGATGCTAATCGGCGCATCTTCTTTTAGGGTGCAGACCAATTTCTCGGCGAGCGATCCCAGGCGCAATGCGAGCTGATCCATTTTTTTCTGGATCCGCACTGCAAGAGGCGATTGAGTTCCTGATAAAAGTTGAGATAAGTCTCGGAGGCTGAGGAGAGACTGTCCCAAAGCCAAAGCGTCTCTCGGATTGGCAAGGCGGGTGTTCACGCGTCCGCAAATTCTCTCCAAATCATAAATCTGCTTCAGGGATTGAGTGGCCCGTTCAGTCCATTGAGATTTTTGCTGAGAAAACTCAATTACGGCACTTTGTCGTGCTTGAATTTCAGCAGTATCTTTCAGGGGGGCTATCATCCATCGTTTGAGCTGACGCGAGCCAAGGGTGGAGGAGGTGTAATTGATGATTGGAAAAAGCTCGTTCAGGTCAAGGTGTTGAGCAGTATTGGGGCCCAGAATCATGGATTTAGGTTGCTGGAGCGGCACAGGAAGCTGAAGGTGGGCGAGGCGCTCCTGTTGCTGAGTTCGTAGCGTGTAAGTGAGTAAAATACCGAGGCCGATGATCCCCGAATCTGACCCTAGAAAGGTCACTAGATTCTCAATTTCATAATGAGACTTTAAAAGAGTCTGAGCTTGCTCTTTGGAGATGTAGTTTTTTGGGAGTTCTTCGATCAGTAGATTCTCGGGAGCCCCCAACGTTCTCGGGTCAATATCCGCGGTTTGTCTCAAAAAGTGCCGGATGGGGAGCTTGTTGAATTCGTGGCCCAAGTGCGACAGAGGTGAGGGCTGGCTGACCAAAACTTCACCCGTAGAAACGTCCAGGCAGACGAGAGCCCAGCTTTGGGTGTTCTCGATGCGAACAGCTGTAGCTAGATAATTGGCTTCAGATCCCTCGGCATCAAATTGGACCCCAGGTGTTAAAACTCGAACAATTTCTCGCCGGACGATTTTACCAGCCTTTACGGTTTCAGGGTCTTCGACCTGCTCACCGATGGCAATTTTTTTACCTGCCTTCAGGAGTTTCTGGATATAGCCGTGGACGCTATGATGGGGTACCCCTGCCATGGGCAGCGGGTTGGGCTTGTTCCTGTCTCGACTGGTTAGCGTGATTTCCAGAAGCTCCGAGGCAGTGACAGCATCCTGCCCGAAAAGCTCATAAAAATCGCCCATTCTGAAGAAAAGCAAAGCATCCCCGATCTGGGATTTGAGTTCCCAGTATTGCTTCATCAAGGGCGTTGCTTCGTCTTTTGCGGATGCGGATGAATGGGTGTTCATAAGGTTTGACCTGTTAACAGGTTTGATGGGGATGATCAATACCTGGCATTTATAGAACAATCCGGGGTGGCGCCAAATTCATTCCTGAAACAGGCTAGCCACCCCTTTAAATTACTTTCGCGGTCAGGTACCTGAGGTCGGCTTAGCCTCGGCCGATGCGGTGGACTTTTACCATATTGGTGGTGCCACGTTTGAGCGTGGGGACACCTGCAGTGACGACAACGAGATCTTCGCTTCTGGCCCAGTTTTGGGTTTTGAGAACGTTTTCGACCATCGCAAAAAGGTCGTCAGTGCCGACGATTTCTTGGATGACTTCGCCATGAACGCCCCAAACTAAGGCGAGCTTTCTCAGTGCCGATTCCTGATCTACGATTGCTACGATCGGTACCTCGGGGCGGAACTTAGCCAAGGTCCGAGCTGCAGTGCCGGAGTGGGTGATGCAGGCAATAGCTGCTGCTCCCACTTTCTCTGCGATCTGGGCTGCACTGCTTTCAATCGCATCGACGACTGAACCAGGCATCGAGAGAGCTTCTTGATGTCGGGAGTAGCTCGCTTTCATGCGTTCAGCTTCTACGACGATCCTGGCCATAGTTTGAACTGCGACCTTAGGGTATTGACCCGATGCGGTTTCGCCAGAAAGCATGACGGCGTCAGTGCCGTCGAAAACAGCATTGGCCACGTCGCTCGCTTCAGCGCGAGTTGGGGTAGGGCAGGAGATCATGGATTCCAACATCTGGGTGGCGGTGATGACTGGAACGCCGAGTTGGTTACAACCGTAAATCAACCGTTTTTGAATGATTGGGACGCGCTCAGCGCCCACTTCAACTGCCATGTCTCCGCGAGCAATGAGTAAGCCGTCTGAAACTTCAATAATGGAGTTTTGGCACTCCACAGCTTCCTCTCGCTCGATCTTGGGGATGATCATCGGCATTTCGTTGGAAACTTTTCGGATTTGATTTCTCAGGATATCAATATCGTGCGCGTTTCTCACGAATGAAAGGGCGACGGCGTCGACGCCTTGGGAGAGGCCAAAGTGGAGGTCTTCTAGGTCTTTATCAGTTAGGCATGGGATCGAGAGGGGAGTTCCTGGCAAGTTCATGCCCTTGTTGCTGGTGAGTTTTCCGCCTACTTCGACTTCTACCACAATTTCAGGTGGGTTCACTGCAGTGGCGCGAGTTGCAATCTTGCCGTCGTCGAAGAGGATGCAGGCTCCCTTTTGAACGCTGACCGCAATGGCTTGCGCGATTTCAGCAGAGATCGGGATGAGGATCTTACCAGTGGTGGATGTTTTTGGAGTTGCTCCCTCTGGATAAAGGAGAACGACATCGCCTTCTTTCAGGTGAACCCCTTCTTTCGGGAGAACACCTGCTCGAATTTTGGGGCCTTGGAGGTCCTGCATCAGCATGATGGGCTTTTTTGTGAACAGGGATGCTTCACGGACGGATTGGATCAGACCTCTGTGATAGTCATGAGTTCCATGGCTAAAATTCAGGCGGGCAACATCGAGTCCTTCTTCAATCAGAGCAATGAGGTGCTCTCGAGTGTTCGATGCTGGTCCAAGGGTGCATACAATTTTAACTTTTCTTTTGTTGGCTGGTGAGTTCATAGGATCGTCTCAGTTTCTCTAATTGCTCTTGATAGGCTTGAGAGATATATCGCTCATGCTCCTTGTTTTGTTCTGCAAGTTGAGCGATTTTTTGTTCGTAGCTCTTAGCCTGTACTTCTATTTCTTGCTTGGAGCGGTGCTCGATTTCATGGTTTTCGGCCTTCATTTGGGTCTTGAGGTCGTCGATCACGTACTCGTACTGCTCTCTCTGTTCAGAGAGTCTTCTATCATAATCTCGTAAGATCTCACTTTGTTTTTCACTTAAAGACTTGATAGTGAGTTTGGACTCCTTGTTGTCGTCTTCTCGAATTGATTGCAGCTTAGCTTCGTTGTCGCTCCTCATTGCATCGATGATCGATTCATATTCATGTCGTTGGCGTTCCATTGCGTAGGCAAATTTCCTTTGAAGTTTATCTACTTGGAGTTGGTAGTTAGCGTCTTTGTCTCGGCTCTTGGCGTCAGCCTCATGCTGGGTGGTGGTGAGAGTGTCGAAGAATTGGGTGCGGTCTCGGGTCTTTTCTAATGCATTCTGCTGCCGGATTTGAGTTTCTCGGTCGGTTGCCTCCTCAAGGGCCTTTCTGTAGTTGCTTCCGTACTGTTCGGCGAGTCTTTCATGGTTGGTGCGATTTCGGTCAATTTCACTGTTTAGATTTTTTTCGTATTGATTGATCACACCCTCTCTGATTTTGTGCTCGAGCTCGGGTGGAACTTCATCAACTTGAGTGAGGTGGGTCTTTCTTTTGAAGTCATCTTCAAGTGTTTTGAATCGGGAATCGTTTAAGCTGGAGACGTGTTGCCGGTCCATTTCGTGTGTGTCAGCCTGTTTCTTCATCGTGGATTGGAGACGGTCATGATCGTCTTGTACTGTGCTTTGGAGCCGCACGGCTGCTGCTTGGTCTTGTGTTTCCTTTTCTTGGTTAAGTTGGTCAATCTGAGTGGAGTAGATATTAGAGAGATCATTCAGAGATTGTCGGTTTTCAAGGTTTTGTTTGGAAAGAGTGCCGGCTAGAAATTCATCTTTCTCTCGGAGACTGGTTCTGAGTTGGTCTCTATATTGTCCATCTTTTGACTCTAGATTTTTCTTGAGGCCGTCGAGGTATCGAGAGTAGGTGTCTTCAATTCGCCGAGTCTCGTCTTTTTGATTTTTTTGCTCATTTCTAACGAAGTTGCTCATTTCTCCAATTTTTTTGGTGGTTTCTTCGCTTTCAATCGCTGTTCGGCGCCTGCTGTTTGCGTCATATTCGTCAAGTTGTGCGGTGTGCTTATCATGGGCGGTTTTTAGGTCGTCGCTGGCCTGACTTCGGACTTCTTTGATTCTGCTGTGTAAATCGTCCTCTTTGCGGTGAGAGTTAGCTAAGTCTTCTAGGTGTCTTCGTTCGCTTCCATCTACCAACTCTTGGATGCGCTTTTGATGCTCTGAGATGGGAATTGCTGAGGCAAGTTGTCCTCGGCTATTATAACTGTCTCTTTGAAGTTGTTCGATCGATTCTCGTGCTTTTTCTCTGTCAGTATCGTTGGCTTCAGCAGCTTTGTTGCGGATGTTTTCTGCAATTTGATTTGCTTCTTCGTCTTTTTTGTTCAGTGCTGTCTTATAACTGGATTCGAGTTGTTGAATGTCCTGGTTATGTTGCTTTTGTCCGCGTCTAATTTCCTCGTTTTTGGCCTCCTCTAAGTCACGGTAGGCTTTACTGTAATGCTTTTGCAAAGCGATTGAATCTGAGCTGGATGAAACGCTGGACATAGTTTATCCTCCGTAAAGGATTAAGCAATTTATATACCAATTAAATTTAAATTTAATTGGTATTTTAAAAAGTCTTTAGTGGTTGAAATACTTGTTTATTTTTGAATTTTTTGACGAACTTTTAAATTTTTGCTTGTTTGGATCGAACCCTAAGGTGAGTCAAATTTTCCCAGTAGTGGATATTTTTGCCGATGTGGAGTTCGTTTTAGAAGTGGGTATTTTCGATTTCTTTTTTTGCCCGCTCATCTTCAGCCTGAGTAATTTTATTCATGATTAAGATAATCCGACCAATGCGATAAAGTAATGTTTTTTCTTCAACCGTGTCGGTTTCGATGAGTCGCCACCCTTCAAGAACGTCTTGCTGAACTAACTGTTCTTTGACTACTTTGATGCGGACGCTGGGCTTTCCCTTGAATTTACCTTTTTCAAATGAAATTTTGAGTCGGAGTTGGGCTTTTAGATAGGACGCTGAGTCCCCAAATGGATCGACGAAATTCCGCTCTGCCGTATTGTCGAGCCATTGTGTCTGGATATATCCACCATCTCGATTGGAGACATCGAGGCGATTATTTTTTAGGGCTTCGAGAGCGGCCTGCCAGGCAATATTAAAATCTGCGAGATACGTACGCTCGAGGATTGGAGTGGTATTTCCCCCGACCGATTTAATGTAGGCGCTCATGCAGGATGTGAAAGTCAGTGAGGCGATGAGAGTTGCGGTGAGGATATGAAGCTTTTTCATCTCCTCTGATTGTCTCTTGGGAAAAGAAGGGTCGCAAGGAGAAATCAGGTGGGGAGGGACTGGGAAGTCATTTGAAGTTGTGAGACAGTGTCGCTCTATGAAGCAAATGGATGTCATTTCTGAAGTCAGTCGAGTGCTCCGCTTGGAAGGCGAGTCCATTCTTAGGATGGAGCGAACCCTGTCAGATCCGTCGACTCCAGCAGCTCAGCAGGTCAAGCTGGCAGTGCTGGTTTCGGGCCAGGCGCTAGATGCGGGTGGGAAGATCGTTGTCACCGGAGTAGGTAAGTCGGGTAAGGTGGCTCAGAAAATTGCAGCTACTCTTTGTAGTACGGGTAGTCTTGCTGTTTACTTGCACCCAACTGAGGCGCTGCACGGAGATTTGGGGTTGCTTGGGCCCCAGGATGCGGTTTGGATTTTAAGTCATACTGGCAATACCGATGAGGTGATTCGACTTTTGCCGTCGCTAAAAGCGAGAGGCATCAAGTTGATAGGATTGGGAGGTAATCCCTCCTCAATATTAGCAAAACAATGTGACATTTGGATTCGAGCTGAGGTGGAGGCAGAGGCTTGTCCGCATAATTTAGCTCCTACTTCGAGCACGACTTTGGCTTTGGCCATCGGTGATGCTCTAGCGATGGCTTTGATGAGGTTGCGGGGATTTAATGCATCGCATTTTGCTCTAAATCACCCTGGTGGTGCTTTAGGACGTAAACTTCAGTTGCGAGTTTCTGATTTGATGCACCGCGGGAGTGATGTTCCGTGGGTTGGGCTCGATGCGACGATGGACGAAATAATTATTGCGAGCACAGAGAAAAAGCTGGGAGCAGTCTTGGTTGTTGACGGTACAAAGCTCTTAGGAATTATTACAGATGGTGATTTAAGGCGATCGCTTCAGCACCGTGAGCAATTTTTCCAATTAAAAGCCAAAGATGTAATGACTCAAAATCCTGTGTTTGCTTTACCTGAGATGATGGCCCAGGCAGCGATGGAGGTGATGGAGAATCGCGCAAGCCAAATTTCCGTACTTCCTATCCTTGATTCTGATGGAAATTGGCTTGGACTTATTAGGCTTCATGATTTAGTAAGGAGTCTCTGATTTTGGCCTTGTGCAGAGAGTTTTGATTTGCATGCTGAGCCAGACCGATTTACTCTCTTGGAGTAGACACTAGTCGAAGTTTAACTATTCTAAAGAAAATCCCCCTTGGGATTGGAGGCAATTCACGTGAGCCAGGTTTCAATCAATAAAAAAATACTACCAGTAGCTGTAGTGAGCGGTTTAGTTTTAGTCGCTTCCTTTGGCATGATTACGGCTTGCACTCAGAGTGCAAAAGCCCGAATTAATTTTGTTCATAAAGACGCTCCTAAGCAAGGGATCGTTGCAAAAATCGGCAATGAAGAGATTACAGAAGAAGCTCTGATTGGCGACGATAAGGTCGATTTTTTCGATCTTAAGAAGCGCGAATATGAGCTGAAGATGAATCGCATGGAAAAGCTTTTGCTTGACAAGCTCGTCGGGGCAGAAGCTAAACAAGCTAATATGTCGATGGAAGAATACATCGATAAGAAAATTGCGAAAGACGTTAAAATTAGCGAAGATAAGATCAAGAAATTTATTGCTCAACGTAATATTCCAGAAAGCAATGTGAACCCTCAGATTAAGGAAAAGATTGTTGCTTACCTTAAATCAGCTGAGCGCCAAGAGCAGATCAACGAACATCTGGCAAAACTCACCAAGGGTAATCCGGTTGAAGTCTACTTCAGCAAGCCTCGCATGACTGCCAACGTCGATGCTGGAGACGCACCCTTCGCTGGTAAAAAAGATGCAGTTGTGACCGTGGTTGAGTTTTCTGATTTTCAATGCCCTTACTGTTCTAAGGCTGCAGAAACTGTTTCTCAGCTGAAGAAGAAGTATGGAAATAAGATTAAGTTAGCTTTCAAACACTTCCCACTTCCGATGCATCCAAACGCCAAGGGTGCTGCCGAAGCTTCGATGTGTGTTCATGATCAAAATGCCGACAAGTTTTGGTCTTACCACGATTTGCTTTTCAAGAATCAAGGATCCCTGGGTGATCAAGCAAGCCTTCAAAAGTTTGCAAAAGATTCTGGTGTAGATGCTAAGAAATTTGAAGAGTGCATGAAGTCTAAGAAATTCGCCGGCTATGTTCAAAAGGACTTAGAATATGGTGAAAAATTGGGTGTCAGATCGACTCCTACTTTTTTCATTAACGGACAACTCCTTCAAGGAGCAGTTCCGTTTGAAAGCTTCGTTGAAGCGATTGACGAAGAACTAGCTGATAAAAAGGGCTAAGCTCTGACTTAAACCTTCTGGTTTGAATGGCGATCTAGGCATCCTAGGTCGCCATTTTTTTTGCTCTGAGAGGAGAATTAGGCGTTGAGCATTTTTTCAAATTCTTCGACTAGGTCAGTGTCAGGAGATGCCTCCGGTGATGCCGGAGCAGCCGCCTGACTAGGTGCTGCCTGCTCGGTAGTGGCGCCGCTAGCTGGAGCCGCCTGGGCAGGCACGGATGGAGCAGGTGCAGCTGGAATAGGTGCAGCTGGAATAGGTGCAGCGGGTTGAGTATCGACTTTTGCCGCTGGTGGCGAGGCCTCGGTGATTGAAGGAGCGACGTCGGCTGCCGCAGTCGTAGCATCAACTGTTTCCTTGAGTGCTGAGAGCTCCTTGACGACCTCGTCCGCGACTGGATCTGGCATAACAGAGGCTACGGGCGATTGAGGAGGCGTGGCTCCAGCTGAACTTGATCCCGGCTGTTGCTCGAGCTTCGCTTTCATTTCCTTGTTTTCGCGCATCAGTTTGCTGAGGTTCACTAGGTCGTCTTCGATGACACTGTATTCTTGAAGTTTACTTTCCAGTTCTGCTGCTCGGGCTTGGAGCTGTTTAAAGGCTTCCGCGTCAGCTCCTCCTCCTGTGCCTGCTTTTTGTTCGGCTTCGGTTTTTTCCTGGGTCAGAGTGTTGATCTGTTGTGCTTGATCATTAATTTTGAGTTGAAGGAGCTCAATTTGACTTTGAGCATCGCTTGAAATGCCAGCACTCGGGGTTCCTGCTGAAATGCCATGCCTTGCCGATATTCCCATCGGAGGGTGGTTTTGTGATGTAAGATGGGGCGCATCTTTGGATGCGTTGAGGCCGAAGAGCTGGGCTCGGAGTTGTTCCGCGCTAAAAATTAACTCATTCAGGTAAGCTTTCACCGGTCCAGAGGGAAGATCAGTCTCGATCGATCCATACTTTCGTTTACGAAGAATCCAAAAGGCTGTATAGGCGCAGATGAGGATAAAAATTCCACCTGCTTCGATGATCAGGGCTTCAGGAGTGAATTGGGCAAGAACGTGGATCCATGATATCATACTCTACTAGTGTAGAAATAATCATGCTGCCAGTCTATTTAAAAATAAATACCTACTTTTCACCGACCTCGCGGAGTAATGCGGTGTGTAAAGTTGAGTTGGATGCCAGAAGTGTCCGCTCCTCCAAGTGAAAAGGCTCTCCTCGGAAATTCGTCACCTTCCCCCCGGCCTCCTGGACGATGAGCGATCCTGCAGCAACGTCCCAGGGTGAAAGATTTCGTTCCCAGAAAGCATCAAAAACCCCCGCTGCAGTATAGGCGAGGTCAAGTGCCGCACTTCCGGGGCGCCTTACGGCTCGTGCAACACCCGAAAGTTTTTCAAATGCATTCATCTCTTTGTGAAGGAGCTTTTCTTTCTGGTACGTAAACCCTGTGGTGAGTAAAGAATTTTTAATCTTAGAAGTGGAAGAAGTTTGAATTTTTTGACCATTCCGTGTGGCGCCTTTTCCCTTCAAAGCCAAATAGGATTCGTCGAGGATGGGGTGATAGATCGTACCGGCTACGATTTCTCCATCCCATTCAGCCGCAATTGATACGCAGAACATAGGAAACCCATGGACAAAATTGGTGGTGCCATCGAGAGGGTCAATAATCCAGCGTCCTGGGCACTGTGCTTGTTCAGGTTTTGCCTCCTCAGTGAGAAACCCAAACTGAGGTATCCCTTTTCTTAAAATTTTGACCACGGCATCCTGCGCTTCAAAGTCGGCGTTGGTCACCAGACCTGCACCCGGCTTCTCGGAGATCCGAAGTTTACTCCGATAATGGCGTCGCAAGACTTTGCCAGCTGCTTCGGCTGCATCAAGAATGAGATCCCTCATTCGATTCAGTGGGGGACGCACGCTGTGGGAGAGTGAGGGTTGAACTCGTTTTGGAGGGGCTGCTTTTTGCCTTTTTTGTCTCATAAGACTCCTGCTCTTTAGGATTCTGTTATATGCTCAGGTGGATCAAGATCGCTAGTTTGGAGTGGATGAGATGTTAGAAAATACAGAATCGCTATTACCGGGGCTATCTCACGATGGGCAATCCCGAGTTATTTGCGTGGGTTTAGAAGAAGATTCCTTGAATGAGCTCGACCGATTGCTCACCACCCTGGGGGTGGAGCCGGTGGGAAGGATTCTCATTGCTTCGAAGCGGATTAATCCCGCCACGTATATTGGCAAGGGAAAGATTGAAGAAATTCAAAAGCTGATCGAAGAGCTTTCTGCCAAGGCAGTGATTTTCGATGTCGAGCTGTCGCCCAATCAGCTCAGAAATATCGAGAAAGAACTGAAGCTGGCCATCCTCGATCGGCCAGGAGTGATTATTGAGATTTTCTCTCAGCACGCCCGAACTCGTGAGTCAAAAACCCAGGTGGCCTTGGCTCGTTTGCAATATCTGCTGCCTCGCTTAAGTCATTTCTGGACTCACTTTGAGCGGCAGCGGGGCGGATCGACTGGAAGTCGCGGGATGGGTGAAAAGCAAGTCGAGGTCGATCGACGACTCGTTAAAAACCGAATCTCAACTTTGCGCGAACGCCTTCGTTCGATCGAAAAAGAGCGGAATGTTCAGCGAGCGGGGCGCAAGGATGTTTTGAAAGTTGCCCTAGTGGGCTATACCAACGCAGGTAAGTCGACTCTCCTCAATGCCCTGACGCAGAGTCATGTTCGTGCCGAGGATAAGCTTTTTGCAACCTTGGACGCCAGTGTTCGGGCCCTGAATCCCGATAGCAATCCGCCTTTGGTGGCAATTGATACCGTCGGATTTATTAATCGACTTCCTCCGTCGCTCGTTGCTTCGTTTCGCTCGACCTTAGAAGAAGTGAAGGACGCGGATCTCCTACTACACGTAGTGGATGCTAGCCACTCGCAGGCACGAGAGCAGTGGGAAGTGACTGAAAAAGTTCTGGAGGAGCTTGAGGTTCACGACAAACCTCGAATCACCGTGCTCAATAAAATGGATCAAGTATCGAGCGCTGGAGTTAGAAATCAGCTCCGTCTGATTGCTCCTGGGTCTGTCGCGGTTTCAGCTTTTCGGGACGAAGACGTCAAACGGCTTCGCGAAGTGATTATGACTCACTTTGAACAGAAAATGGAAACTTGGGAGATTCTAGTACCCTATTCTAAAAGTAAACTTGAAAACCACCTCTATTCTCACGGTCGGATTGAGGTAAAGCGCCATATGGAAAAGGGCACTTTTTACCGCATAAAAATCGATGGTGGCTGGGCAAGAAAACTCCAATTGGAGAAATTCAAGCTATGATTCAGGGCAAGGGATGGGGGCAGGTTGTTCAGTGTTTTGCTTTAATTCTTGGATTGGGCATGACTACCGCCTTAGCAAGCCCACCCAGGCTGAATATTGAAACCTCCTACCAGCTTAATTCCACAGCTCTCACGACTGAGCGAGTGTGGATGGTAGATCCTGGAGAAAAAAATCCCCATCTTCAACGGTGGGCGATCGGGCGACAGGCTCAACTTTTTGGTCTTCAAGCCGAGAAAAAAGATGAAAAGAAATTCGGCGTTTCTGCTCGACAAGTCAAGGCCTCTGCTATGGGTTCTATTCGAGGTCCCGGTCCTTGGTATCGGGCGTGGAACGAGTATGAGTGCTCGGGAAAGATCGGTCCAGAGTTTGCGGATCTGCAAGGTACAGAGCGCGCTGCCGCTGCGTCCGGCGACCTATGGACGAAACTGCTGAAAGAAAAACTCCCGGAACTTGAGGTTTTTCTCTCTCGGGTGAGTGCAGCGTCTGAGGCTCAAGCGTTGGATCGCGGTGAGCAAGTTTTTAAAGCCTGGCTTTTAGTTGTAGAAGATCTTTGGCGCGAAAAATCCAAAGCTTTTGCTCGTAGCGAGGAGGTTCGCTACTATCGAGAAACCGCTCAGGTGACTGGCAATTGTCGGTCTGCTTCAGTCGATTCGGCTCCACGCATCCCACGCTCTGCGCTCATGGAACCGGTACAAGGCTCCGTGCCTAAGCAATCAAAACTCCTGGCGCGCGCACCGGCTCGACTTTGGAACGGACTGTTCTCCATTCGGGCGACGCTGACGTTTGCAGGGAAGCATCTCAACGGGCGATTTTTGGTGGATTCCAGCGCACCCACGAGTCAGATTTCACCAACGTGGCTAGATGCGCAAGGTATTTATCCTGCTTGGATTTATGTCCCAAATGCCGCGGCAGAGGGTGTTCAGCGAAGCGGGGTATGGCAAGGTGAAAGATCCCTTGCTAGAAAAGTCCGAGCAGAACATGTTGAGGTGAGTGGATTGAGTCTCCCACTTCGGGAGTTTCTCCTCACTGAAACCGAGTTTTTTAACCCGCCTGAAAGCGTGGGTACCTGCTGTGATGGCGTTTTAGGATTAGACTTTCTTAGACTCTATCCGATGGAGTTTCTCAGCGCAGCCCCGGCTGAGGTACGAGTCTGGACCCGAGAGGGATACCGAGGTGTAGAGGATGCTCCATGGCTAGAACTCTCAGAGTTGCCGACGGGAGAAATCTCAAGCGAGTGCCAACTTGTCCCAGGTGAAACCGCTAAAAGCCCCCCTTCAGCGACTCAAATTCAGGGCGTAAGTTGGAACCTTGGCAGTGAAGAGGGACTTCAAGTTCACACCCCTTGGCGCAGTTTTTTTGATGCCGTATTGAAGCCGACCAAAAAAACGGGTGCGCCTCAACTGATTTGTGACAAACGCCAGATGGCAACTGATGTCACCCCTTCATTTCCGCAGCCCCCCACCGGTATGAGTGAACTGGGCCTGCTTGGGGAAAAAACCCCTGGGATGACAGTTGGAATGTCACTTTTGGGCCAAACTTCATTTACTCTCGACCTTCCTCATGGCCGAATCTGGTTTGCCCCAGGATCTCTCCCCCTCAAGGAGAAATCTAAAAATACCTCTGGGTTAAGGTTGACCTATGAGTTGCAGGACAACGATCGACTCCTTCGTGTGACTTCATTGGATCCCCGGTCGCCGGCTCACGCCCTGGGTCGTGACGGACTTAGGCCGGGAATGGTCGTCACTCAGGTCGACTTCAAGCCAGTCGAGGAAATGGATCAGTGGGAAGTGAATCAGCGCCTCTCGGGCATCTATGGATCACGAGTGACGCTGCAATGGAAAACAAAAAAAGGCCTCAAAGTTGCGACTTTAGGGCTCGCGGCCGGAAAGTAGGAAGTAGAGCTCATTCAATTTCGAGTTCTTCCATTTCTTCGTGCTCCATCATCGGGTACGAGCCCTTACCCATCATCCCTTTACATTGCTTCTTCATCTCTTCTCGACACTCACTGAGCGTCTTGGTCGAGCGGAGGCAGGCTGCCATTTTCTCGTGAGCAACTGCCATTTTTTCACGCTGCTCAGGGGTGAGCTGATGCCTTTCCTCTCCTTTTGATTTGGATGGCTGAGTTGCCTGATTAGGTTGGATTTCTTGATTGGTTCTTTGGGCAAAAGCACTCGCTGAGCTGAGTCCTAATCCTAAGATCATTGCGGCCGTGAATTTAAAAAAATTCATTTCGTACTCCTTGATTGAGGTATTTAAATCAAAATACAGCAGGAACTGTGCCAATTTAATGTTTTAGTTCAGTTCGCTTCAGTTTACAGGTTGGCCTCTAAGTAGACCTTCAGCAGGACTTGTTGATCTTATTAGAGAGGTGAGTGTAGACTAGTCACTATGTTGACCAAAGCACACTTAGAAGAGATCAAGAATAGAATCGAACACGGTCGAGATGCTTCCCCCGAGGTTTTATTGGAGGATCGCGTTGTCTTATTGGCTGAGGTGGAGCGCCTCCTTAAGTTTGTAGAAACTTTCTCAACGAGGGTAAACGCTCAGTTAGATATTCTTGAAAATGATATGGTCCTTTTGGATCAGGATAATCAACGACTGCGGAAAAATAGCCGGAGTTCAGATTTTGAGCGAGACGCCTGCATTGGGCTCATCGCTAAGATGGCTGTCGCTTTGAAAATCCCTGTAGGTACAAAGAGTTCCGCAGGCGTTGAGCTCGATGAAAATGGGAAAGAGAAACAGCAAATTCAAAATCGGGTGATTTTGGATCTTCCCAGCGGCCAAGTGGTTTGGGAGTATCTTGAAAGCGAAGCTCATCTTTTTGAAACTTTGCCTGCCTATACCCGGGCCGTAGAAACTCAAAGCATCCAAGAAAACTATTTAAAAATCATGAATCCCAATTTGGATTGAGAGAGTGGTTTTTAAGTCGGGATTTCTAAGTCAGGACTCGCTCTAGACCCCATTGTTCGTCTGCCTTACGTGCGATGGCAATCAAGCGATGGGAGTTGTAGATGGCAACGCAATCGTCGCTTTGCTCAGAAGACCGCTCGGTAGGATTGGTGGTCCGCTTGAGGATAGTGAAAAGCACTGCTTGCTTACCTTGGAGTAACGATTGATGCTCAGCTGCAGAAGCCTCTGCGCTAGGGTAGCCCTTGAGAAGTTCGTCAAAAGGAACCCAGCAAGGGAGTTGATCCCACTTTTGGCCGGATTGATCGGCTTTGATGATCTCTTCTAGGCTCCACGAATGGGTGTTACGAAAAACGCCGGATTGGGTGCGATTCAAAGTTTCAAGCAGCGCAACTGAGCCTGCAAGGCGACCCAGGTCTTGCGACAGGGTGCGGACGTAGGTGCCTGAACTGCATTTGAGTTGAAATTGTGCCTTTGGGGCCTGATATTCATTGATCTTAAAATCGTAAAGGTGACAGAGCTTCGGCTCCCGCTCGATTTCAATCCCCTCACGGGCGAGCTCATAGAGTGGCTTGCCATTCACTTTTTTGGCCGAATGCATCGGGGGCGTTTGCAAGTACGGCTGCAGAGTGAACTTGGTCGCCAGAGTTTGAATTTCTTCAAGGCTCCTCGGGATAACCTCTGAAGTCTCAGTGATCGGAGAAGTAGGATCACCAGGCACGGTGGTCTCACCAAACTTAATGAGCCCTTCATAGCCCTTGGTCGCACCTAAAAAATATCTGGCGAGCTTCACCCCGCGACCCACCAAAACGATCAGCAGTCCTGTCGCAAAGGGGTCCAGAGTACCGCCATGGCCAAGCTTCGGAAGATCCCTTGATTTGATCCCGTGAGCATCGCGAAGATGCCTTTTGAGCGCGTCAATCACTCCAAAAGAGGTGATTCCTGCTTCTTTTCGGATGAGAAGAGCACCGTTCATTCTGAGTCAGAGACCTTCTTGAGGAGTTCCTGCACTCGGATGGCGTTTTCAAAACCATGATCTTCTCTGAATACTAAAGATGGAATATGACGAACTGTGAGGATCTTGGCTAAGTGACGTCGCAAGAAACCAGACGCAGAGGTGAGTCCATCCAGGCAATCCTTCATACGGAGCTTAGCCCCTTGTTCAGAAAGGGGAGGCGCTCCATCGTGCCCGCCATGGGCACCGCCCAGAATGGCAACAAAAATAGTCGCCTGGCTGCCGTCTTCAGTCACTTCCACAGCTGTGAAAGTGACTGGGGGGATTCGAGGGTCTTTCACTTCTCGGGATACGATTGTTGAAAGCTCCTCTTGAATTACGGCCTGAAGCCGCATTCTCCGTGTTTCCTGCATGATACTACCTCTGCAATTTCTTTAATCCGAGACCAGGACCTAATTAGGAGTTTAATTCAGGGGTCACCAATTCAATTTGGTAAGCCTCGATCAAGTCTCCTGGTTTTAGATCGTTATAATTTTCAATGCCGATCCCGCACTCAAATCCAGTGGCCACTTCCTTAGCGTCATCCTTAAATCGTCTGAGGGATGACATCTTGCCGTCGAACAGAACTCGGCTGTCTCGGAGCAATCGAACGTTGGCGCCTCGCAAGATTTTTCCGTCGATGACAGAACAACCAGCGATAGTGCCCACCTTTGGTACGGAGAAGGTCTGACGAACTTCTGCGCGACCGAGGAATTTCTCGACCTTTTTCTTGTCGAGCAATCCGGTCATGGCTTTTTTCACGTCATCAATCAGTTCATAAATGATGCTGTAGCTCTTGACTTCAACATGCTCGCCTTCGGCTAGTTGTCGAGCCTTGGTTTCAGGGCGAACGTTAAAGCCGATGATGATCGCATTCGAAGCACTGGCTAGGAGGACGTCACTTTCTGTGATCCCGCCTGGCGCAGCCAAGATGATTTTCACTTTGACCTTGTCAGTGCTGAGCTTCAGCAGGCTATCTCTGATTGCTTCAACGGAGCCGTAGGCATCAGCCTTGAGGACCACGTTGAGTTCCTTCATCTCGCCAGCTTGAATCTTAGAGAACAGATCCTCAAGGCTAACTTTACCTTGGGTTCCTGATACCTTACTTCGAGTCTTGTCCGCGCGATTAGATGCAATGACACGAGCGTCCGCTTCAGTCTCAGTTGAATTAAAGGCTTCACCTGCATTTGGAACACCTTCAAAGCCAAGGACCTCTACTGCGATCGCTGGACCAGCTGATTTTACAATTCTTCCCTTATCGTCGGTCAGGGCCTTCACTTTTCCTGCGAATGGACCTGCTACGATTGCATCACCAACGCGGAGAGTTCCTCGATTGATCAATACACTTACAACCGGACCTCGACCCTTTTCGAGACGAGCTTCCAAAACTGTTCCGCTTGCGCGGGTGTCTGGATTTGCTTTGAGATCTAGCATTTCTGCTTGGAGCAGAACTGAATCGAGCAGTTTGTCTAAGTTAGTCTTCTTCAGGGCCGATACAGGAACGAAGATGGTGTCTCCGCCCCAGTCTTCAGAGAGAAGGTTCAGATCAGAGAGGGATTGCTTGATCTTTTCAGGGTTTGCGCCTGGCTTATCAATCTTGTTGATCGCTACAATGATTGGGACCTTAGCGGCCTGAGCATGACTCACAGCTTCGCGGGTTTGTGGCATCACGCCGTCGTCCGCAGAAACCACCAGAATGACGATATCCGTGACGTTTGCTCCGCGTGCACGCATGACGGTGAACGCTTCGTGGCCAGGGGTATCGATAAAGGTGATGAGCTTACCATTTTTTTGAACGGTGTACGCTCCGATGTGCTGGGTGATCCCGCCTGCTTCGCCGCCGGCAACATTCGCTTCACGGATCGAGTCGAGCAAGGTGGTTTTACCGTGATCGACGTGTCCCATGATGGTGACGATTGGAGGTCGTGGCTTAAGCTGGTTATCTTCGTCCTGAGCCGTTTGGAACAGGTCATTTTCCTGGAACGCAACATTTCGGACTTCGTACTGATACTCTTGAGCGATCAGAGTCGTAGTGTCGTAATCCAGCGATTGGTTCATCGTTGCCATCTGGCCCATTGCCATCAGCTTTCGAATCACATCGATAGCCTTGACGCTGAGTTGGTTAGCCAACTCTTGGACAGTGATCGTATCAGTCATCTCAATAACGCGCTTTTGAGCCTTGGCCACGGTTTTTTGAGTCTGTCTAATTTCTTTTCCTAATGGAAGTCTCTTCTTCTTAGGTAAGAAGACGAGTTCCTTCTTACGATAGTCGGCAAACCGAACATCTTCTGGACGAATTTCAGGTTCGCGGCCAGGCGTACGTTTCTTGGCTGCTTCTTCCTCGACCATTTGATCGAGGTTTTCCTTCGTCATCTTGATAATTCTGAAGCCGTCCTTGTCTTGATTCGTAGTCGTACCTTTGACAGCAGGCTTGATTGGAGAAACAGCAGCAGGAGTTGGCTTGATGATTGGACGAGGAGGAGGAGCCGTTGCCTCGACAATTTTCAAAATACTTCGTCGCGGCGCAACCGGACGAGGAGTAAGAACGATCGGAGCTCGTGGAGGCTTCACCTTTGCGGGCGTCGCTTCTGGAGCACTCGATGGAGTAGTTGCTTGGACGATCGGAGCAGCCTCGACTGGTGCAGGTGCTTCGGTATCTAATGCGACCGGAGCACTCAATGCTGCAGCTACTTCGACTTCAGGACTGGCCTGAGTCTCCACTTCAGAAGTCTCAGGGGTGAGAGTCTCTTCCATGGCTGATTCGTTTGCTTCTGAAAGTTGAGCAGCGGTCTCGACTTCATCAGCCTGGCTCTCGGTAGAAGCTGCGAGTGCTGCTTCTGCTTCGGCTGCCTGATGCTCAGATGCAGCATGCTCATAGTGAGTTTCATGCGTTGCTTCTGCCGACTGAGTTTGCCGAAGTACAGGTGCTTCCATTGTTCCGTCCGCTTTAACGCGTCGGCGAATAATGGGAGAAGCTGCTTTCTTTTCAGCGCTCGAAGCTTCTGCTGCGGGAGTTAAACTAGCAGGACTTTCGCCAGTTTTCTTTCGAACCTTGACGGATGCTTTTTTTGCAGCCTTATCCGAGTCCGATCCCTTTCGAAGAGAGGTTCGAGCAATTTGAACTTCCTCGCTCCTCAGCTCGCTCATATGATTTTTGACTTTGATGTTCAAGCTCTTGAGCTTGTCTAGCAAGGAAATGGAATCAATACCCAATTCCTTTGCAAGTTCATAAACTTTTACCATCTCATGCTCAGACATTCGTTTGTCTCCCTCGATCCATCCTAATTGTGGCATACGACTATTCCGTCTTTTCCTTTTTTTCGCCAACGCTTTGGGATGGTGTACCAGCCTGTCGCATCATCTCACGTAGACGTTCTTCTGCAAGAGCCTTAGCATCTTTTACAGGAACTGGCTGCGCAGTGAAAGAGCCTTTTCCATCATCATGTGGGGCGCCGACGGTCAGCATGTCGCCTGCCTTTTCAATGACTGCTGCAGCTCGTTGTTTCAAGGTTGTTGCGGTATCAAGAGACTCGTAGCCAGGAATTTTCTGGAGGCTCTCGAACGTAGCTTCAGCGACTTGTCTCACATTGATATAGCCGGCTTGATAGATCCCTTGAGCGATTGTCTCAGTAACGCCTTCAATATGTTGAAGGTTGAAGATCGCTTCAGAGGTGCGCTTCTGAAGTTTGGACTTCGAGATAATATCGAGTCTCCAGCCAGTCAATTGTGCGGCCAAGCGGACGTTTTGACCTTTTCTGCCAATGGCCAGAGAAAGTTGATCGTCTTCGACCATGATTTCCATGGTGCGATTGCGCTCATCCATACGAACAGACGAGATTTCTGCTGGAGCGAGAGCCGATCGAACGAACATCACTGGGTTGTCTGACCATGGAATGATGTCGATTTTTTCACCCTTGAGTTCCTGGATGACGTTTTGAACTCGAATCCCCTTCATTCCGACGCAGGCGCCAACTGGATCGACATCGCGATCCTTAGAAGTCACTGCAATCTTGGAGCGCGCTCCGGGTTCGCGAGCGCAGAGCTTAATTTCGACAATTCCTTCACGAATCTCTGGAACTTCTACTTCGAAAAGCTTCATCAGATACTTCGGAGAAGTACGAGTGAGGTAGAGTTGAGGACCGCGAGCGGTTAGGGTCACGTCGGACAGGTAAGCCTGGACTCGATCGCCAGGTTTAAATTGTTCCGAGGGGATAATTTCAGTTCGAGGCAAAAGAGCGTCCGTCTTGCCTAAGTCAATGACAAGATTACCGCGTTCGATGCGTCGAGCGATTCCTGTGATGACCTCACCTTTTCGGTGAACGTATTCGTTGAAGATGATTTCGCGCTCGGCGTCGCGAACTTTTTGAAAAATGACTTGTTTTGCAGTCTGAGCGTCGATTCTTCCGAACCCAGCGCCTTCAACTTTGATCCCGAGTTCGTCGCCAACGACCGCTTCAGGATCAAGCTTACGAGCTTCAGTGAGTTCGATTTCTTCAGCTTCATCGAGCATTTCAGGCTCGCTTTCAACCACCTTTTTAAATTGGAAGAGATCGATTTCGCCTGAATCATTATTGTAGTGCGCTTCGAGAATGGCGGTTGGGCCGTATTTTTTTTGGGCTGCCATTAAAACAGCCTGCTCAAGGGCGCTGATAATGATTTCTTTTTTGATACCGCGATCTTTACCTACGGTTTCAATCACTCTGCTCAATTCAGATGGTTTCATTGTATAGTCTCGCTTTCGTCGCTCCCATCGAAGTCAAAGTGAGGTTCGAGGTGAGCTTTGGATATGAGGGGAAGGGGGATAAAAACTTCAGAACCTTCCGCGCTGTTTGTCTTGGGGGTGACTTTCTGCTTCGATTTAGCTCGTTTCAGGCCCATTTCGCTGCCTTGATCCGAGACCTGGAGTACAATCTTTTCTCCTCGAAGACCCAGTAATTTCCCCAGAAAATTTTTCTGTTTTGGGTTTTTAGAATAGTAAGTAGCGTTTTCAATTTCTTCGGCCGTTAGAGATCGATAGATATTGACTCTAATTTCTCGATCCTTAAAGCGCTCAAAGTCTTGTAATGTTCTTAATGGGCGGTCGACTCCGGGAGACGAAACCTCCAATTCATAAGAACCGTGGAAAACTTTTTCAATTTCAGGGGATTGATCTAGGGACTCTTCCAGAGCCCGAGAGACTTTTACGCAATCCTCAATTCCAATTGTTTTATCGGAGGAGTACTCTAGAAAATCGATAAAAATCCGGAGTGTTTTTTGCCGGTGGGTTTGCGCTTCGATATGAACCACTTGATACCCGAGTGGGTGAATCCATTGCGACACCAGCTGAATTAGGGCTTCTTGGGGGTGTCGGGTTGATGATGGGTTTGAGGTCTCATGAGTCATTTTCTGGGCGGCTTCCTTCTTCGGCTCCCTTGACATAAAAAAAAAGTGGGCATTGAGCCCACTTAATATGTAGTCACATGGGCCATTTATACAGATTGAGACTCAGGTTGTCAATGGATTCTAGGGGTTGAAGCTGCAGCTTGAAGGAATGGTTCACATCTAAAACTCAGTCACGATCTAGTTTGGACCGAAGAAGTTGTGTTAGACTGATTTCATGATAAGACCCCAGGTTTCGTTGAGAGAGATAGGTATCAACATGTTCAAATTTAGTAGTCGTTTTACATTTCAGATGTCAGCGGCCTCAGGGGTCCTTTTTCTATTTGGGGCGATTGGCGCAAACTCCGCCTCGGCCCAGATTCCGCCCGGGGCTTCGGGGGCGGAGGGCTCTATACGCTTGACCGCTACAGTGAATGCTCCTGGAATTCATCAGGATCTGAGGGCCTGGGAAATGCCGGAGCTAGCTCGTCTTAAGCGGTCGATTGCTCGCGAGAAAGATCCTCGCACAGGTAAAATCGTTAAGTCTGAGGGGTTTCTCCTGTCTCAATTCGTGGAGCAAACATTAGAAAAGCTTCCCATAGAGAGTCGGGCTCAAATTGATTTAATTGTATTGAAGGGTGCCAATGGACAGCAGGCGCTTGTTCCTCGAGCCCTCATGATCAAATACCCTTTGCTGGTTGCAATCCATTCAGATCAGGCGTCTCGCCAGGTTCACGGTCCGCTGAGTATTGTGGTTCCTTGGACGTCGAGGCCAAAAATTCAGAATGAGGAGCTGCCTCTGGAGAGTTTTTTCGTTTCCGGCCTGAATCAGGTTGAACTGACCAACTACCGTCATCAGTTTGGCGGTTTGTTCTTAAAGCGAAGAACAGATCCAAAGGCGATGCGAGGGGAAAAACTTTTTGTACAGAGCTGCGCTGGCTGCCATGAGTCTGGCCGTTCACAGAGTCCTTTTACGATCGGCCAAGTGGGGCAAGCAAAGCATTTCGTTGAGAAAGGTCACCCTGCCGGTGGCTTTGGCTTTCATATGAACGAGCGTGATCGAGGTGCGATCCTGAGATACGCGGAGATGCTTCAGTCGGAGCAACAAGGTCATGTCACTCAAGTTGAGCAGCCAAATCAAAGGACTAAAGATCTTTGATTTGGGTTTTAGTAAGTTTTTTCCAATTGAGCGCACGTTCCATGGGCGCCGTTGATTGTTTTAAAATAAAGGGTGAATTTCATGACACTTAAGAATTCAACAGATCAGACCTCGGTTCGTGTTCGTTTTGCTCCGTCTCCTACGGGCTTTCTTCATATTGGCGGTGTCCGCGCAGCACTTTTTAACTGGCTTTACGCGCGAAAGCATAAAGGCCAGTTCATTTTGAGAATTGAAGATACAGACTTGGAGCGATCTGAAGATCGATTTACGCAAGACATAAAAGCCTCGATGAAGTGGCTGGGTCTGAATTGGGATGAAGAGCCTTTGTTTCAAAGTCAGCGATTGGAAGTTTACCGTCAGCGAGCCGAGGAGTTGGTCGCCACAGGTCATGCTTATCGCTGTTATTGCACCGAGGCTGAAGTTGATAAAATGCGTGAAATCGCAATGAAAGAAGGCAAAAAGCCTCAATACGATCGTCGGTGTCGTGATCGCAAGGAGCACCCGGTAGGGCAGCCTCATGTGATCCGCGCAAAGATCCCACTCGACGGCAGTGTTGAGTTTATGGACTTGATCCGTGGACCGATTCGTTTTGAAAATACGGATATTGATGATTTTGTCCTGATTCGATCAAATGGTGCGCCTACCTATAATTTGTCCGTCGTTGTCGATGACGTGCACTCGAAAATGACCCATATTTTGAGAGGGGATGACCACATTAATAACACCCCGAAGCAAATGCACCTCTATCAATTTTTCAAATACCCTGTGCCTCAGTTTGCTCACCTGCCTATGATTTTGGGAGCAGATAAAAAGAAACTGTCTAAACGACATGGTGCGGTGTCTGCCAATGCTTATCGCGCAGAGGGCTACTTACCGGAGGCCTTGCTGAATTTCTTGGCTCGCCTGGGCTGGAGTCATGGCGATCAGGAAGTGTTTACGATTGATGAAATGATCCAATTTTTTTCGTTCGATCACGTCCAGAAAAGCTCTGCCGTTTTTAATACCGAAAAGCTTCTGTGGCTCAATGGTGAACACGTGAGAAAAGCGTCTCCGGAGCGATTGGTGAAAATCGTGATCGACGATTACTCAGATCTGTTTGGCTCACTCGCTCTCCGCCGTGCTTCATCTCCTCTGGGTGTGCAGATTGCTGCGTTGATCCAACCCAAAGTTAAGCTGATGAAAGAACTGGCAGATCAAATGGTGCCGCTCTGTACTCCTGGTGCTATCGAAGTGGATCCGAGCGGATTGAAGTGGAATAAGGATCCAGCTCTCAAGTTAGCTACTCAGGCTGCCGTAAAACACGCTTTAAAGGTTTTTGAAAAGCGAGTCGTTGACGCGTTAGAGGCAGTTCAGACTACTGAGCTTCGCTCTGACGTCGATCACGAGGCCTGGGGGAGTGCCCCATCTCTGAGTCAAGTCGGCATGGATCACGGGGATGTTGATGCTTTGCTTCGCCAAATCAGTGAACAGCACGGCATCAAGCTCGGAGACCTCGCTCAACCGATGCGCCTCGTCGTCACTGGACGTCTTGTTAGCGCGGGATTGTTTGAGCTCCTTGCAATCTTGCCTTGGGACATCGTTTCAGCCCGCCTGAGTAAGGTGGAGCACCTCTAATTTGTGATTTCGGCTGGACATCAAACCTCACCTTGGGTATGTTTCGGCCTCAGATCAGTTCCATTGGGGGATCGTCTAATGGTAGGACTCCAGACTCTGACTCTGGCTATCTAGGTTCGAGTCCTAGTCCCCCAGCCAAAATAAAAAAGCCCGGCTTACGAAAGTAAGACCGGGCTTTTTTATTAGGCTGGCACGCAAAAGATAAAACGCGCAGCGTTTTGTACCCTAGATTAGGACGAGGTTCTTCTCGATTCATGGTGGGTGTGTGCCCGATTGAGCAAGGGCCGGATGGGAGTCCTAGTCCCCTAGTTAATTTTTTCCTCAATAAAATCAATATGTTTCAGGTGACGGGCAACCAGGATTCGGACTGTAATCTGGAAGTTCACCTAAAAGGTGAATATGTCATTGATTGCTTCACCTAAGAGGTGTATAGTGATTCAATTATGACGATTCGCCGAGTGAATTTGGCCAAATCCGCACAAAAGCAACTCCGGAAATTACCTAGGCATATTGTCGAAAATCTTGCTGCATGGGTAGATGATGTGGAGACCCGCAGTCTAGAGGAGGTTCGGAAGTGCCCCGGTTATCATGATGAGCCATTGCATGGAAACCGCCAGGGTCAGCGCTCAATTCGTTTAAGTCGGGCCTATCGGGCTATTTATATAATTAAGGACGATGGAGATATTGAGTTTGTATCTGTCGAAGAGGTGTCTAAACATGAGTACTAAGAAAAGCGAAACAATGAAGTTCCTGGAGGAAACCGCGGGAAGGTCACTCACCCTCGGAGGTTTGCTTGAGTCTATTCGCCTGGGCGAGGAGAAGTCTCAAGCAGGTTTTGCAAAAAAGCTTGGGATCTCAGCGTCGCATCTTTGCGATATTGAGAAAGGTCGAAAGGTTGTGAGTCCTGAGCGGGCTGCACGCTTTGCCAAAATCTTAGGTAGATCTCCCCATCAATTTGTACGGTTATCCCTGCAGGAGTTAGTGGACGAAGCTGGTCTTAAGATGAAGGTAAGCTTAGATGATGCAGCGTAAGGTCTGACATCGCCAACCTCCTACACCAAGTTTTAAACTCGTCCAGATTGCCCAGCCAAATAGAAAAGCCCGGCTTACGAAAGTAAACCGGGCTTTTCTATTTGGCTGATATGTAAAAGATAAAATGCGGAGAGTTTTGTACCCTAGGCTAGGACGGGAATGGGCTCTTCCCCATTCAGTGGGGCACGAGGATTACGTGCCGTTTAATTTCTGATTGCAAATACCCCATCCCATCCACAGAACTCAGTCGTGATATGGTTTAGGCTCAATATGATACCTATGCCATATAGACTCTAAAGCAGTTTCTCCGTGCATTGCCTGGCTATTGATGTCAGCACGCAATCTGAGCAATTCCTCAATTAGTGGGATCACACCGACGATAGCTTCTTGCCTTAAGTTCCGGTAGAGATTTTTTTGGTTCCCGTAGCTGCCATCAGCTCTTGCAATACCTAAAAACAGCGAAAATACGACCATTCTTAATAAGGCTTTTGTGAGCATTAGGTGGGGGGCGGAGGTCGATTGTCGTGTGTGTCTAACGCTCTATTGAGTCATTGATGGAAGTTGAAAATGATCGCAACTTTTGGCATCTTCCGGATCCTATGAAGTTTAAGCATTGCGTTCTCTTGCTTGTCGCACTCGTCTTTACTGTTTTGACTCCCAGAGTGGAGGCTAGCTGCCGAGCTCTTTTTGAAGACTCTGAGCAGGGGATGATCTTAAAAGAGGAGTCTGGCGCTAGGACCCTCTACGGTGTAGATGCTGCCCATAAACAGTTAGACGGGATCATTGAAGAAATTCTTAAAATTCAGCAGTCTTTGTTAGTGAATCGTCTCGATCCAGAAAAGGTAGCGCCAGAATTAATTAATGGCGGATTTCTTGTGACTCAGATGGCTCATTCTGAGTTGAAAGATCTTTTGCGCGACGGAAAAATTTTGGGGATCTGCGACGGGTCTGGCTCAGGTGATGTTTTGGCGGGGTATCTGATCCTCACTCCCCTGACGAGTCTGACGCAATATACAGAACGTTATGATTTGAGCTTGGGTATATCGAGATCTGACTGGGATAGCTTCATGGCTAGCTCGGACCGATATTATATTGAACAGATTGCAGTCCCGAAGAGTTATGCAAAGCAGGGGATAGGTACAGCACTTCTTCAGGCTAGTCAGAAACTCAGCCCAAAGGGCCTAATGGCTGCTATTTTGTTCGAGCCTTATAATAATCGAGCCTCTTACGCTTTGTTCACCCAAAAGGGACACTTCGACGCGGTTGGCTCATTAGATCTGAAGGATTACCCAGGATTTCGTGACCTCAAGTCATCGATGATGATGTGGCCTAGTCCACTCAGAATGGGGCAAGTAAGTCCTTGAAAAACAGACTTTCCAAGGTGATAAAGTGCTCGCTTAAATCTAAATTAAAAATATTATTACAGGATTAAAGTCGCCGTCTTTATTAGATTAATTCCGCAACACTAGTTAAAAACTCAGGCAGAGATGAGCTTTAAAATTAAATTGGTTGACTGGTATTTTTTTGATTCGAAATTATTCTCTCGTTAAATCTGAAAAATAGTAGTATAGTCTTTCGCTCAACTCTTTTTACTAAGGAATTTTTATGAAAAAAGCAGTTCAAAAGACCAAAAGCCCGCTGTACTTCCGTTATGAGTTTTCTGATGAGAAAGGCCGTCTGGAAGGCGGAGACATTTTCGAATTCTCAACAGTGGCTAAACTTCAAAAGCTCATGAGCGCAGTGCTTGATGTGGCTGAAAGTGACGCTGTCACGGTCAATTTGACCATCGGAAAAGATGACACTTTTTTCAAGTTTTTGAAAAATGTTGGTTTAACTCAAAAAGAAATTAACGCCGAAATGGTGGATGCTTCGATGTTGCCTGCTTTAGAGGAAACCAAAGCTCCAAAAACCAAGAAGGCAGCTGCTTCTAAAAAAGCACCAAAAGCGAAGAAGGCCACTAAAAAGGCTCGTTCCGCTAAATCCGCTTAAAAATGGAAAATGTGTTATTCCGCGCCCCCTCCGTAGGGGGCGTTATTAATAAAATTCTCGCAATTAACGAAAACTTGAGTTCTCCAGAAATCATCCAGATTGTTAGGCAGTCGATGCGCACTCGGAGCGGAGAACAAAGTGAGTTTGCATCCGTAGAGGTGATTGACGAGCAGCATGCTCTGAACCTGGCCCGGGCATCACTTAAAAAAGTCTGAACTCAGAAAACCTCTTGGTTCTACTTTTTTAACAGGAGAATTTTGTATTCTCTTCGGTTCTTGTTTTCCCAGTCGGGTCGGTTTCGATCGCCCAAGCTTTTGAAATCGTTCAGGGAGGGCGCATGAAAAGTGCGTTTCCATCGTTTCCATTCGATGATTTCGAGGCTACGGTCACCAGCAAAACTTCTTTCAATTATGGGAGTGAGCTGACTTTGAAATAAGTCACTTACTACAAGAATTTTGCCAGAATTGAGCGCGTTAACAGCTTCATCGGGTGAGTAAGTGCGCTGTGAGATTTTACCGAGAGCGACTGAGAGAAGCCCGATTTCATTCCAGATATTTTTATTTTCATCATAGATCGCGAATTCGCGTTCAGGGTTCTTGTGAGCAACGTCTCGTAGGATGCTGATATCTTCTTCCCCTAGTGAGATCGATGCAAATCGGATCAGAGTGACTAAGATCAGGCACGAGAATGCCATCGATTTCCATCTGAGTTGCCAGGACTGGTAGCAGAATAAACCGCAAATCAGAGGGAGCAGTAGACTCCAGTGGAAGGCTGTAATTCTTCCAGCGATAAGAATCAAGCTGGCAGCTATTGAGAGAGTGAAAACCAAAATCCCGTTGAGCCGAATTCCCCAAACCACCAAACGAGAGCCTACTTCGAGTTGTTTAACGAGTTCCCATTCCAGCCAGAGAACAAAAGTAGGAAGTAAGATGTAAAGATAGGTTTCCGTTCGATAGGGAAAAATACTGAAAAAAATGGATGGAAAAACCGTAGAGGCTAAAATGAAAGCCGTTCGGCTTGTCTTTAGATGAGCAATCCAATTTCCTGAGCCTAGATTTTTCGCAACGGCACGAGCGGTAATCAAAATGAGTGGCAAAAACAACAAACTAAACGGCTGACTAAAGGTACTAAAATCAAGCCACATTTTTAGCGGCGTTGAGCCATTTCCCCCAACCTTACTGAAGGTTTCCGTCGAAAAATAATGATTCCAGAATCTTTCTCGATCGGTACTCAAAACTAGGATATACCAAACAAGCCCCAAAATAACTCCAAGAGCATGTGCTCCGTAAAAGTGGAATTTTTTGAAAAGGTCGAGTCGTCCGACTAAAGCAAGATAGATCCAAAGTCCAAAAATAGAGAAAACAGAATAGAGTGGACTTTTCACTAGTGCAAAAAGCCCAGCCAGTCCGACGCCTAAGTAAAGCCATCGCCACTGATTTGAATCTAAAAATCTAAGTGAAGCCCACCAGACGGCCGTCGAAAAGAACACAATCCAGATTTCCATTTGCACCGTGGTCCCATAAGTCATGGTACCGAAACATCCGGCGAACCAAATTGGCGCAATTCCTAAGTCAATCGCGCGAGCAGGGACCTCTGAACGATTAGATATCGGCCTGATCAGCTGATGGATTCTACCGATGAGCCATGCTGTACCCGTTAAAGCAAGAACTGACGGGAAATAGGTCGAGAAACTATTGAATCCAAAAATTTTCCAACTCAGGAGTACCGTCCAATATTGGAACGGTGGTTTGAAGTAGCTGTGCTCGCCAAAAAGATAGGGAAAAAGCCAACTTCCTTTTTCTCTCATCTCCATGGCGGTTGAGATATAGACTTTTTCGTCGCCAGTGAAAGGGACGCAGTAGCTCCATAACCCTAAACTATAGATGATTAGAATCCAGAAACAGGAATAGGGATAATTGAAAGAAGACCTTAAAGCAGTTCTGATATCCATTAATTAAGTTATATCCAGGGTGATCACTCATTTCAACTCTGGAAGGAATCTTTCAGGTGTGTTCTAGCTGGGAATAATCGGTGCTTGTGCGGTCCTCAAATTCAGTCGACTGTGCTTAATACCGTAGACAAAATACAGACTCAACCCAATGAGTAGCCAAACCCCAAATCGAATCCAATTTGCTAGGCCTAATTCCGTAATCAGGTAAAAGCAGGTCGAGAGCCCCAGAACAGGGATCAACGATAGGTTCTTTCTGAAACACAAAACGGAGAGCAGGCTCATGCCTACGAAAAAGATGGCATAGGGGAGATGAGTCTCAAGAGTGAAAAACGCCGGACCTTCAGATCCAGTCAGAGTATTCAAATTCAAGACCCCGACTAAAATAAGACAGGCTGCAAAGAGCCCAGGGAAAATCCATTTAGAATTGATGTAAGGAATTCTAAATTTTCGCTCGGTTTTCTCCAGTCTCGTATCGAGCACTAAGACGCCTCCACAGACTAATGTAAAAGCAAAAAGCGTCCCTATGCTAGCGAGGTTCGTGACCTCTACAAGATTCATGAAAAGCGAAGGCACCGCAACCAGCACTCCCGTTAAAAGGGTAGAAAACCAGGGTGTCTTATACCGAGGGTGGATTGCCGCAAAAATCGGAGGAAGAAGTCCGTCGCGACTCATCGCCATCCAAATTCTCGGCTGGCCGATTTGGTAAACCAGCAAGACTGTAAATAGCGAGATTACGGCGCTAGCCGAAATCAGTCCTGCGATCCATGGTAGATTCGCTCCATCCGGGCCGAAAACATAGGCCAGCGGGTCGCCAACGCCGAGTTTATTGAAGGGAACCATCCCAGTTAAGATGAGAGTCACCAAAACATAAAGCAGAGTGCAGATTCCCAAAGCCATGAACATTCCTTTGGGGAGATCTTTTTGAGGATTTTTGCATTCCTCTGCGGTGGTCGAGAGCGCATCAAAACCAATATAGGCGAAAAAGACGGCAGACGCGCCCTGAAAGACCCCGTTGAATCCGTGAGGAGCAAAAGGCACCCAGTTCTCTGGGTGAACGTAGAATGCGCCTAAACCAATGACCATGAGGATGACTAAAACCTTAATGACGACCAGGATGTTAGACGTTCGTTTGGACTCCTGAATTCCCAGATACGCAATCCAAGTGACCAAAAAAGTGACTCCCAAGGCGGGCAAGTTCAGGATGGTGCGCAGTCCAGCGATTTGAGGCGCATCGATCCAAGCCTGGTAGTATCGCACCAGATTGGGGTCGGTGGCGATCAGAGTCGCCAAGGATTTTCCCTGCATTAAACTTTGTTCTACTTGTTGATGCGCACGGTGAGCGGTTAGAAAATCAGTACAGAAATAGGTCGGAATCCGAAGTCCATAACCAGCGAGAAAATTGGCAAAGTACTCGCTCCATGAAATAGCGACTGCAATGTTGCTAATGGCATACTCCATCAACAGATCCCACCCGATGATCCAGGCAAAGATCTCTCCAAATGCAACATAGGCATAGGTATAAGCTGAGCCTGCGACCGGAATAGCAGAGGCAAACTCGGCGTAGCAAAGCGCCGAGAACGCACAGGCAATGGCCGTAAAAAGAAAGAGAAAAACTACGGCGGGTCCGCCTGTTGATACTGCATTTCCGATAGTAGAGAAGATCCCTGCACCGACTATTGCAGCTACCCCAAGCGAAGTCAGGTCCCAAACTCCGAGGGTTCTTTTTAGCGCAGTCGAGTTTGCTCGTGAATGTGCAGCCGCTACATTGTCCTGAAGCTGAGCCACAGATTGAGTTCTGAAAAGAGTTTTGATCAGGGGAATCTCATTTTGAGTTTTCATGCTGGCGGTTTCTCCTTCACTCAGGTTCATTGACCTGAAGATCCTGTCGAATTGTGAAGAGAACATACCGGGAGCCGAGGCGGGGCACTTGCCCAGACGCGGACCCAGAAGCACTCCATGGTAATGAACCATGACAATCGAAGGGATTTAACCCAATCGACCAATAGGCTCTTCGCCTACTTCGGCGCTGATCTCCGCTTTAAGCCTTTGCTGGTCAGGCTTAATTTTTAGTCAGCGCTCCTCTTCTAGAGTCGACAAAAATATGAGCCTGGACAGTAGCTGAGTTTTAAGAAAAAGCAAGCCTCGAGTGGAAAGACCTTTCGGGTGATTGTTCCACGACCTCACAGGTTAAACTTACTTTTGTGTGTACTTATAGACACTTGACTCCGAAGTGACACAATTGCCGCGGGCTTTTAGCTTGGGTTAAGATTTAAAAGCTGAGGAAAAATGTTGAACGTTGGAGGCGTAATGTCTGTTTCAAGTCACTTTTTATTTTTTAAGCGTGGAATTCTGATGAGTGCTCTGTGCCTTCCTGCGTGTCTTGGTAACGTGCAAATCTCAGGCACTGTGGGCAGCTCCAATAGCCCGACTGGAGGAGCCGCAGTTGGGACTCTTGTAACGGCTGACGTAGGTGTATCGGGTGCCTTCCAGTCAGCCCCAGTGGATATCAGTTTATTGCGGACCGTTGCCGGGCGAGCGGGTGCGAAACTAGTCGTTGCGCCTCCGATCTCTCCGTTAGGAAATTCTCGAGTGGTCAAAAGGCCCACGGGTCTTTCAAGGCGACTGGGTTTGGCGAGAGATGCTCGATCATCGCCCTCTTGTACTTCGATTCAGTTCGCTCAGGATGGGGTTGGCAGCGCGAGCGCCAAGATTGCGAATCATATTTTACTGGGCGCGACCCAGAAATCTAGTGTCTCAGTTGAACTTATTTTAGATGATTCAGATATCAACTCAAATGTTCCCGGTACCGGAGGCTTCCATTGGAGTGCTCCAAGTGTCATGCCTTCTGCGGTTTCTGGAGGGCCGGCACCGATTGCAGTTTCTTATAGCGGTGCGGACTCAAAAGGGGAACCGGGGTCTATGACTTTTTCAATCCCATGTGGTGATTCTGGAAAGCTGACGGTCACAGGGGTGCCCTTGCTGAATTCAGCTGCCTACCATGTGGTTACGGGAGTCTATGATGGTTCTACTGACTCGAAAAAAGGGAACATGAAGCTTTATGTCGATGGTTCACCCATCGCATCGGCTACCATTGATAATAAGCTGGATCTCGCACTCGGTGCTACCGGAGTTTGTAGTGAGGTAGTCAGAACTTCGAGTTTAGCGAAACCTTCTGGCATTTCTCCAGCAGCTGCAGTGCTTTTTGATACTCCATTGAGCCAGACTCAAGCGGCCGATCAGTTTTCTCAGTTGAATAACAATGATTCATCGGCCGATTCAGATGGCAGCTGTGACACAGCGACTGATCAGATTCCAAGCGAAGTGGCCGGCGTTTATAATGATCCTAATTTTGGATGTATCGGGTACCCTGGAATGTTGGGCTGGAATATTCGGCTCTTTTCCAATGCATCCTGTTCTTCCTTAGGTGGAAATTGGGTGGGTAATGGTGAGTGTCTGATGCCCGGAGGTGGGTCTTATTCGGCTTCTTTGGCCTATTTGAATACCATCTGCGATCCGAACCAAGTTTCTCAAGCGGATCAAAACGACTTTGCAATTCGATTGGCATTTGTCAAGATGCATGACCGGTGTGGTGGCATGGACTCCCACTGGAACGGCCCAGGACCATCGGCGATTCGATTGTTCTCTCAGTCTGAATGCAATCAAATGCAAGGCAATTGGATTTCCTCAAGCGGAGAGTGTCTGGCCAGAGGCGGTGGCTCATACTCGGCTATGATGGGGGATCTCAACACCGATCCTCGTTGTACTAACGTAACGATGGCTGTAGGCTCTTAGCTTTCAGAGATCTGATAGTTTGAAGGCCGTCCCCCTTCGGATAAAATCAAAAGGACCCTTTCGATTTTATCCGAAGGGGGATATACTCGAACTATGCCTCATCTAAGAAAAAGATACGCAGAATCACGCATTAGTAAAAGTCTAACTTTTAGCTCGATTGTCGGTGTTTTAGGCCAAAGACAAGTAGGTAAGACCACCCTGTTAGAAGGATTGTCTCAATCTTACAGCACTTTTGACCGTGAGTCTGACCTCCTTGAGGCGGAAGCTCACCCCGAGGTTTTCTTAGCCAATCGAAAGAGTCCCTTCGCAATTGACGAGAGTCAACTTTGCCCCAGAATTTTTTCAGCCCTTAAGGAATCAGTACGGCTAACTAAGTCGCCTGGGCGATTTTTGCTATCAGGATCAGTCAGGTTTACAAGTCGCGAGATCATTCGGGAGTCTCTGACTGGGAGAATTGTGAGCATAGAAGTTCTCCCCTTTAGCATTCGAGAGGCGCATGGACAGTCTGCGCCCTCCGTGTTGAAAAGAATTTTTTCTGTAAAAAATGGCTACGATTTAAAGTCTTTTTATGAAAGTAAGATTCACCGACCTGAGATTTTTTCTGCTTATCTGGAGACGGGAGGGCTACCGGGTATCGCTTTCTTCAGAGATGAAGCGATACGAAAGCAGAAGTTTGAGGCTCAAATCGATACATTATTAAATCGAGATATTCGTCTTGTGATCAAGACGACTCTCGCTTACTCTCAGCTTAGATCGCTTCTAAAGTATCTAGCAATACACCAAGGTAGAAGTGTCGAGCTGAAAGATGCTGGCGATTATTCCCAAATATCAACGGTGACGCTCAAGAAGATTCTTTTTGCTTTTGAAGCCCTGTATTTGATTCGTCCAGTTACGGCTCTCAGAGGAGGTGAAAAAAAAGTTGCCTATTTTTTAGAGGACCAGGGCATGGCGAGTTGGCTCTTGCGGCAGGAATCTGAAAAAGCCTACGATATACTCAGAGGGATTTACTCGAATCTACGACAGGAGCTTTTCTACGGATCGATGCCAGGTGGCAGTACTCATTTCTATAGGACACGACATGGCGTGAATGTCCCTTTAGTTTTTGAAACTGAGCTTGGGCTAATTGGGGTCATCCCCTGTGCCGATCGAGTGCCTCCCGTCAAGATGCTGGGTTCGGCTTTGGCATTCTTGAAAAAGTTTCCAAAAGCTCGGCTGATCATTGCTGTTGATGATGATTTACCTACTTTTAAGCAAGCTAATTTATTTTTGATTCCTTACTACTGGTTAGTTTAGCCGCCCGTTAGTCCGGGATAGAGAGTGTCTCGCCAGTGTGAAAAAAAGAGCTGAGCGAGTTTCTCTCCAGAGTGGTTCTGATCAACATAGTCCCGGGCGCTTTGACTGAGCTTTTGGCAATTTTCGATGCTCAGCTGATTGAGGGTCTGAATCCAATCTTGAGGAGTTTCGCAGAGAAGGTAATCTTGGTTGGCTGTGAGGGCAAGGCCCTCTACGCCGGCTTGAGTGCTGATGCATCCTCTGCCATAGCGGCAAGATTCTATGACTTTCACTCGGGTTCCACTTCCATAAAAGAGGGGCACAATGGTCGCGCTACAGGCATCATAGAGTGGTCTTAAATCGTCCACACGACCAAAAAATCTAACACCCGGTTGTTTCAACAGGGCATCGAGCTGAGGTGTTTGACCACTCCCGACCACCCAAAGTTGTAGGCCACTCCGAGACTTTGTCACTACGGGCCAAACCTTCTCTAAAAACCACTGAAGTCCGTGCGAGTTTGGATGCCAATCGAGACGCCCTACAAATAGAAGAACTAACGAGCGATCTGAAATTGTTTGAATCTCTGTTGAGTCTCCTTCCAATTCAATTCCAATAGGGATTGAAGAGACCTTCGTCTTTGGGGCCACGCGTTTGAGTTGCGTTGCATCTCGCTCCGAAACTGTAGCCACCCAATCACTTGCTTGCGCTAGGGCTGCTTCGAATCTTCCCACTTGGCGTCCTTGGTGTTGAAGGAGGATCTTTTTTATCTGCTGACCTTTGGAGGTCATTTGGGCACCTCGGTCCCATAACTCGGTTTCAAAATTGTGAGCCCGATAAATCACTCGACGAAACTGGGGTGGACGCTTGTAAGTCCCGACGTCATAGGAAGTGGCCGCAGTATGGAGTCCGTCGTAGATCACTGTATCCCATTCTTGGGTGGATAGAATTTCTTGAAACTGAGACTGAACTGCCGCTGATGCGTAAGTCGAGAGAGTGAGCGGAAGTTGAGAGTCTCGAATGAACGATCCTCCCCATCTGAGTAGTTTTTTAACCCGACTTTCATCCGCACTTCGACGAACCAGAAAAGTCTCGCGGATCCCCAGCAGACGAGTTGCCTCCGATGGATCGATATCCTCATCGGTGGGCACAATGGCCATGAGGTCAAGTTGGGCACCGAGACGAGTTAAATTTTTTACTAAATTCACTGTCGCCATTCGAGCGCCGTCTCGGCAGGGAAAAGGCCACTTGGGTGTGATCCAAAGGGATTTAGAGGGATTCACTGATTTGTCTCCTGGGTTGGATTGAGTCTTTAGGCGGGCGTGATGCAGCCAAAATGAGCCCGAACAAGAACCACGGAAAAATGGTGTAAGAGTGGGATAAAAAACTCATACAAGTACTATAGGCAACCAGAGAATAGAGAAGCTCAGGTCTTTCATGTCGACCTTGCCAGGCTGCCTGACACACCGTTTTAAAGAGACTCAGAAAAATGAAGGCACCCACAAATCCTGTTTCAGCGAGAATCAGAATCCAAGTGGAGTGCGCTGTTCTCTCGCCCCACTCATAAAGGATCTCAGGAGCGTAGCGCTCAAACTCAAGTGGGTAGCTTCCAAAGCCGACGCCAAGGATGGGCTGCTTCAATGCCATATTGATTCCTGCTTTCCAATAATTGGTGCGACTGGAGGCAGATTGATCGAGATCATCGGCATCGCGATGCAGGTTTTTAGAAAAAACACTCAGTGCCACTAGAACAGCAATTAAAATTCCCAATCGTTTGGGGGTGCTTGAGATCTTAAGTAGCGTCCACGTCCCAGCCAGGGCTGCCAAGCCGAGCAAGGCCCCACGTGAGGATGATTTGAAGATGGCGTAGAGCCAAATTGTCGTAAAGAGATATCGGGTCAAAGGTCTCCATATTTTGAGCCCCCAGGGGAGGGTCATCAGCAAAATGGAGGCTAGGTCATTTGGGTCTGCGAATAGGCCCTTGGATTGAAGTCGAGATGTGACTTGAGCGCCTGAGGGTGCCTTAGTGAGAGCCAATACAGTTAGAATGAGAACCGAAAAAACGACGCCGTGTAAAACTAGGTAATAGTCACGATCGGTTCGAATTAGAAATAAGATGAATAAGAAAATCAGAAGTGTACGAAAAGCTGAAAGAAAAAAGAGGCTTTGGGCCTCCATTGGATTTGCCGTTTTAAATGTGGAAATGAGCATCCAAATCCCAAGGGCCAGAGCAGTAGCACCCGGGGTGATTAAACTAGAATCGAGCCGAAAGGCACTGTGACTCCGTGGTAAACTACTTAAAAAAAAAGATGCTACAATCGTCAGACTGAACAAGAGGGGAGGGATCCATGCTAGGGTATTCCACTCAGAGATCAGTTCCCAAGGCCTCATGAAAAGACCTGAGATATAAAAAATTAAAAGGCGTGAGGATAAAACTGTTTCCGATGTGTTTTCTTTAGACATGGTGATTCATTTCATTTTGGATTTTTTCTAAATTCTAGCCACTCAGCGAATAAAACCCAGACCAGAAACGCACCTAAACCTCCTCCTAAGCACCACAGCGAGATCGAATCAAATTTCGGCCAGATGGGAGTCTGGTAGAGTGCGGGAGCTTCGATCATTAGAATTTGTGGGTGTTCCTTCTGGTTTTCAAGGGCGAGAGTGACATTTAAGTAGTGCCATTTTCTGAGGAGGTCCTCATAAATATTGGAATTAGTGTGGGTGAGTTTCTTTCTGGGTAGATCGGATAGCGCGGCTTCAGACGCATGAATCCAGCTCTTGAGTTCCCGCTGTCGATTTTGCAACTGCTTGAGTTCTGGATGACTTGTGGCGTAAACCGATCTGAGAAATTCGATTTTGGAATCGATCTGTAGAAGCTCTTTTCGATAGGTGTCTGGATCTCCTAATTCGGCCGACGCCTCATCTTGCGATTTTTTAGAATCATGATCTTGCGTCCGATCACGAATAGGTCCCATTGCGTCTAGATCGTCTTGGATCGCTTTTTGAGTGGATAAGATGGAATTCCGTCGCGACTCTTGAAGATAAGAGAGCACCCTTTGACTCGTGTCTTGAAGTACTTGGTGGGCGACCTCTGGCGAATTTGCAATAAACGAAACTTGAAAAGTCATGGAATTGAGAAAGAAAATCTCAAATTTTCGCCGGATTTTTTCGTACCCCTCGCCTGAATTTCGATCGACCTTGCTGGAACTGAATGAATATTTCAGTCCCAATTCCTCAATGAATTCGTTGCTGAGAGCTCTTTTTAAGATGAGTTCCCGCTGGTTCTTAAGTTCCATGACCTCATGAGTATCCATTCCAATCGCCAGTGGATTTTGAAAGTATCCAGGCTGGATGCTCATGACGACTTTGGACTTGAACTGCTTTGGGATCAACTGCATCAGGAGCAATGAAATGATGAGACCCGTCCCAATACACACGATCAAGGCCCAGCGATGCTTTTGCAGTAATGCGAGTAAGTCGATCGATTCGACCGAATTGGAAAGGTTAGGCATGGCACCTCAAAGGATAATCACTAACGCTGCGATCGTTGCAGCCATTGCGCCGACTGCAGTTAAGGCTTGAATCGCGCGATCGAAAAAGCCTGGTTTTTCTGCGTGAACCAGAAGAACGTCTCCCCTTTCAATGGTTGGAAATTGATGAATATCGTTGGCGACGAACTCCACTGAAGGTCGCTGTGGATCTCGGGTACGGATGAGCTCGATCTTATTGAGGTTGGCATACTGGGTCGGGCCTTGAACCCTATTGAGGTAGTATAGAAAATCGGCTCCTGGCTTAAATTGAATATCTCCCGGGCTGCGTACCTCACCGAGGAGGTGAACGGGAGGTTCCGGGCTTTCTCTGAGAATCGTCACTCGCTCACCCCCGCGCCAGTCGGGGACGCCGGTATCGTCACCACGACTATAGAAGTCATCGAGGCTAATGACTTGCACTTGGGACTCAGATTCGATCTTAGCAAACCTGGCTGTATGGTCTGTTTGAATCCCTCCAGCAGCCGCAATCACCTCATCCAGGTTTGCATCCTTCCTGATGAGCATGCGGCCTGGATGGGTCACTAGGCCACCCACTTCGATCCATCGCTTGCGCTCGCCGACTGAAATATCGAGACTCAGGGGCGTCTGATAATAGCGTTGAAATGCTCGGTGAATGGCGCCTCTGACCTCGCTGAGTGTTAACCCTTGGACCGCAAGAGTCACATCATAGGGCAGTTTGAGTGCACCGTCGAACTCAACGTTGAACTTGCCGTTGAGCTTTGAGTCTACTGCCTGCGAGACGGTGATCCAATCTCCGGGAGAAACGACGTCTGTTGATGAGGATTCGATCGCTCCACTCGTGGAAGGGTTTATACTGAGTCTGGATTGCTCTTGGATGACCTGGGACTCTGTAGCCTGTGTAGCCTGTGTAGCCTGTGTAGCCTGTGTAGCAGTGGTGCAAGATGCAAATACCAGGGTCGTGCAGAGCACTAGCAGTGATTTGGTAAAATGAGCGAGTCTGGAGTGCCTCATGTGTAGGTAACTCATACTCGATACAACTCCTTGAGCCTTTCAAGCCAAACCGCCTCGGAAAATTGACTCATCACGTGCTTTTGGAAACGAAATCCGAGTTCAGTTCGTTCTTTCGAATGGGAGACGAGTCTCTGGATCTCGCGAGCAATCGCCTCAGCGGACTGATGGCGATGGATGAGTATGCCGGTTTTAGATCGAGCGAACAGATCTCGATTTCCATCGACATGGGTTGCGACGACTGGCGTTCCAGCCCACCCTGCTTCGAGTAGATTGATCGGTAAACCTTCGGCGTCTGAAAGAGAAAATAAAAGATCAAATCCGGCCATTTCGTTTCCGATTTCTTTCCGGTAGCCCATCCAGTGCACTTGTCCCCCGAGGTCGAGTTTTTGGGTGAGGCGCTTCAAACCTGCCTCAAGTGGGCCAGCTCCATAGCAAAGCAGATGCCAGTCGAGCGAAGAATCGAGTCTTTTCAGTTCAGCTAGAGCATTGAGGAGACGGTCATGGCGCTTTTCCGGTGCGAGACGTCCGACGACCCCGAACAAAATGGCCTGGGATGAAATTCCTAAGCTTCTAAGATTCCAATCCGTATGGATTTGATTTCTGACTTCAAGTCGCTCGGATCGGTCGACCCATCGACGGTTCACCCCATTGAGGTGAGTGTGGACTCGATCTGGGTTGAGGCCCCTTTGGATGAGGATTTTCTGGTCACTTGAACAGACGCAAAAAACCTGGTCATAGTGAGGGAGAATGAATCGAGTGTAATACATTTCATAAAGTTTATTTTTGAGCCCGCTTCGCGCATGGACTCCGTGATGGGTTGAAACCATTTGAAAGGTGCGGTCCTGGATCGATTCAGCGGACCTTAACAAATAAGTCGATGCCTTAACGTCATGGGCGTGGGTGATCTCAGGTTTTAATTGGATGAGCACTTCACGTAGATTGGAAATAGCTTGTCGATCATAACGACCTCCTACTGGGACTGAAACCGTAGAGAGCCCTAATGAGCGTGCGTATTGAATGGGCTTTTGCGCTTCGTTAAGCTTACGAGTCTCAGAGAGAAAAATCACTGCAACCCGACCCTTGATTTGACTCAAAGCAGGGAGAACTAGAGTTTCAGGACCACTGACCAGCGTCGAGTTAAAAACATGTGCGATCATAGACTTCCCCGTAGGTTTGAACCATTTTGGAAAGGCTGAACTGATCCCTGAGACTAGATGCACTTTCCCAAAGGCCTGAGTAATAAGACTGTTCGTTGCCGTGACTTTGATTGCGTTGAAATTGATGGATCAACGCGCTGAGTTGCTCGCTCGCTTTTGCATGAGAGTAAAGCGGGAAGAGTTCTGACCAAGGTGCAAGAATTCGATGCCCATGGATGTCTGAGAGGAATGCCGGCCGGCCCGCTCCAAGGGCCTCAAGTGGACCGAGTGGGAGGCCTTCGAACTCAGATCCTGAAATATAGAGGTGAGCGGCTCGAACCCATTTCTCTGGAGTGTTTGAGGGACCTAGGAGAAATACTCGCGAATTCGGCTCATGGTGTTTGATTGAAATTGGATCTAAATTGAAGCCGGGACAGGTGGGTCCGACAAAGAGAATCGATGCCCTATTTTGATCGGATGCACTCAGGGATTCCCAAATCTTTAAAACGATGTTTTGCCCCTTTTCTATTGAAACCCGAGCTAAGCATAAAATCCAGATCGAGTTGATCTGCTGATTGAGTCGCACCCGAGTCACCGGATCTTGAATGGATTGGATCAGCTCTTCACGTCCCTCAGGGAGGCTGCTGTGAGGGGGAAATGGCGTTCCATTCAAAATCACCTGAGTTCGGCTTTTAGGGATTCCTAATTCTAAATACCGCGCCTGAAGTGATTCGGACACGGGACAAATGAGATCTGGGAATCTTGAAAAAAACTTTTCGTACAGGAGATATTTTCTTCCCGTAGCAGGTCCAAATTTTTCGAGGTGCACAAACGTGTGCTGCGAGTGGATGAGCCTCACCTTGCCGATGCTGAGGAACTTTGCAAAAGCTCCATAAATGAGAGCACTCAGGTCATGGGTGTGAATCACGTGAATGTCATTCTGGAAAATAAAACGGATCAGCTCGAAAATTACCCGAGGAGAAAATCCCTCCTGCTTTTTAAAAAGTTGAACCCGGATCCCCTGGGCCTCAAATCGACTGAGGAGAGTTGCTGTTTCTCGGGTTTCCTCATAAGCAAAAATAAACGCGGTCTTCCGTTTTTCATTCTTGAGCCCAGAACTGAGGTTCAGAATCATTTTCTCAAGCCCGCCGATGCGGAGAAATTGACTGATCATTAAAACTCGAGTCTCTTGTGCTCTTCTGCTCCTCGACTGCCAGCGCTCAGGGAGAGCCCGCACGAGATAGAGAACAAAAAATAAAGGCGCTGAAACCAGGAACCAGAGTTTTGAGCTCGAGAAAAAAGGCCTCAAACAGAGTGCCAAAAGAACGCAGTAGAGTGAGTTGAGAACAAATCGACCGAGTGACCTCCACGGAACAGCCTGACGCCAGTCCCAACCCAATTGATTTTTCAGATAACGGAGCGATGAGGCGCGAAGGATGACGTGGGTCAGTAAGAGAGTCAAGAGCGGTCCATAAGGGCCAATGACTCGAACCGTGATCATCCCAAGGGTGAATGAAATCAGAAGCAAAGTAAGGGAGTTTTTTAAAATCCAAGCTGCATCCCCTTTTGCACGTTGAATTGCATCAAAGGGGATGATCAAGCAAAGGTAATCTAAGGAGTAAAGTCGGAGGTAGGGCACTGCCTTTGCGTAGCGTTCGGTAAAAAGTAAATCAACGATCGGTTGTGCAAACAAGATGAGACCAATAACCGATGGAATAAAAAAGAGACCTAGCTCTTCGACCGCATCTATCCAGAGAAGTCGAGCTCGATCTGCTTGACCCTCGGTCGAGAGCTCTGAGGCCAAGTGGGGGATGAGGATTCGGTTGACCGATTGTTCAAAAAGCAGGAGGGGCGGGAGAGCGAGACAGCCCAGTGAGTAGTAGGCAAAGTCTTTTGCGCTCAGAGCATGAGAGGCGACGAGTTGATCAGCATAGTTCAGTAAGACCCCAATGCCTGCAGAAAAATAGATCGGAAGTGCAAACTTGAGCACTGGATTGAGGTAAGATCGGTCAAGATTGAACCGGGTGTAAGAGAGCGTTGAGCCCCTGACGATACTCACTGATAATTTGATCACCTGAACTGCGAAAAAGATCGTGATCACAGGCCATAGCTGCTTAAAGTAAAGAGCTGCTCCGATCACCAGAAGGGTCTTGAGACTCTCGAACGTGAGGTAATAAAGCCCGCCTTGGACTGTGCTGCCGGTTGCAATCAGCGTTTCTTCGTAGAACGAGCCCAAAGCGGTTACAAAAATTGTAAGCACAAGAAGAGAACCTTCGCCTGGGGCGAGATCCATTTGAGGGCCTAACCCATGCACGAGTCCCAGACCAAGAATGAGGAGTACTACTGAGGAAACGACTAGGACTGTCCAAGCGGATCGGATCGCCGGTGGGCCATTTTCAGGGTTCCTAAGCCAAAAAGAGATTCCGCTCCTAATTGCAGGGCCTAAGAAGATCCACTGGCCAATTGTAAAATAAAGAAAATAGAGTTTATAGTGCCCCATGCTTTCAACCGACAGGAGTCGGACTAAGACCAACGGGAGCATGAGGTTGATGATCGCACAGATTCCATAAGGGATTGATAGGGGCCAGTGGGACTTTAATCTCATAACGACTCCGCCGGCCATCGCGATGCAGAAACCGTTCCGATTCTGCCCGTGAGGAGATTAGGCCGGCCTTTTGCAGTCGATGGGTTGCAGGATGGAACAAGGCCTCATTCACAAGGCATTCTGGTTGCTGCGTCATCGTCCCAATCAGGTTTTCAGGCGAGGACGCGAAAAGCTTTTATTTGAGTGGAGTCGCCTTTTAAGGCCTCTCTTTTTCGGGCCCTCCTCTGGGGTGGAGTGGGGCAAGAATGTTCGCCTTCAAAATAATTTTTCACTCAGCGCTGAAAGGCCTGATGCTCGAATTCGCCTGGGTGACCGCACGATCATCTATGAAAAGGCACAGATTGAAGCCTATGGTCGAGGAGAAATTCAAATCGGGAACTCTTGCATTCTGGGTGATCTTCGCATCTATGCACGACAACGGATTCTGTTAGGAGATCGGGTCCTCACGAGTTGGAATGTCTTGATTCAGGATTTTGACTCCCATCCGATTAACCCAGAGGAGCGCGCCGTTCAAGTCGAGTCCATTTGTCAGGGCTCTCCTCAGCGCTCACTCGCGTGGAACTTTCCTTCGGCTCCGATTGAGATCGGGGATGATGTCTGGATCGGTGCGGGGAGCACAGTCCTCAAAGGGGTTCGAGTTGGGCCTGGATCTATTATTGCTGCGGGGGCCGTGGTGCCTCGCGGGGATTATCCGCCGCGAAGCGTCTTGGCGGGGAATCCCGCGCGAGTGGTGAAGACCCTATGAGTTGGCTTGGTCCTCGACCGAAGTTAAGACTGAGGTGGAGGCTCGGAGTTTTAAAAGGTTGGATTTGTTTACCCCTTTGGCGGGCACAGGCGCTCTTAGGGCGAACTCGCATTCGTGTCGGTCGCGGTTTTTCACTTCAGGGTCGCCTCATCTTGAGAGGTCCTGGAACTGTGATCCTGGGTGACGACGTTACGGTGGATGCCCTGACTACTTTTTACACCCATTCAAAACATGCAGTCATTCAAGTCGGTGACCGCAGCTACGTCAACGGAGCAAGACTCGGATGTGTCTCTCGGATTGAAATTGGCCAGGATGGAATTTTAGGCGACTGTCGCATCATGGACACTGATTTTCACCCTGTGCATAAAGGACGCAGAGCCAGTTCGGATTCTGGGGGAATTGCGAGCGTGACGGTAGGCAAAAACGTTTGGCTCGGCGCAGGCAGTGCAATCCTCAAAGGAGTGAAAATCGGTGATCACTCCGTTGTGGCATTTGGTGCAGTCGTCGTGAAAGACATTCCTGAAAGTCGAATTTATGGGGGCAATCCAGCCCGAGACCTTGGTCCCGTACCGGATTGCCCAGCCGGACTCTAAACTTCCTTTCCGCTCAATTCAACGGGCAGCGAGACGACTACTGTTTTTAGGATGATCAAAAAGTCTAAGAGGGGTGATTGATGCTGGATGTAATACAGGTCAAATTCCAATTTTTTACGCGATTCAGCCACCGATGAAGCGTAGCCTGCGCAGACTTGGGCCCACCCCGTGATTCCAGGTTTGACCCAGGTGCGCAGGTGGAATAAGGGGATTTCCTCTTTCAATCGCTCGTAAAACTCGGGACGCTCAGGTCGCGGTCCTACAAATCTCATCTCACCTCGAATGACGTTCCAAAGTTGAGGGAGCTCGTCGATGTGGAGTGATCTGAGCCATCGTCCAAGTGGGGTGATGCGATGGTCTTCTGGGCGCGCCCACTGAGGACCATGGAACTCGGCGTTAGCGCGCATCGTTCTGAACTTATAGACCTTGAACGGTTCACCGAGATACCCTGCCCTCACTTGGCTGTATAAAATTGGACCGGGATCGAAGACTCGGATGAGCAGCGCAGTGAGAATCAAGAGTGGCGATAATAAGATCAGAAGTAAAATGGCGAGGAGAGGCTCAAGTGCTTCTTTCAGATATCCGTATCCTTGGAGGAGGGGCGTCTGTCGAGTTGCTCCTGAGAGGTAATTCCAAATTTCCGTTTCCTCTAGTTTAATGTGGTCCTGCGCATCTTGAATGAGGGTGCGAAAATCGACGACGGCAGTCCCTGCGAGGTGAGCCCAGATCAGATTTTGGTGTGAGCCAAAATCCTTGAGGCCCTGCTGTGAAACGACAACTAAATCGATCTCGGAGAATGGAAGGATCTCACTGCTTTTTGCATAAATTTGACACTCTGCATTGCTCTCCCACTCCAGAAAATGATTCAATCCGATCTGTTTTGCTTCACTCTCGAAGAGTGCTTTTTCGTGGGGCTCTAAGATGAGTAAAGTTCTAAATCTTTGCAGGCCTATCAGGTGAGAAGCGAGGTGAACCCATGAAAAGTGCCGAGTTAAGACGCGATAAATAGAATGCATTTTTGCCCCCAGGGGTTTTAGCAAAGGGGGGGCCAAAATTTTTTCGACTTCTTGGCAAGTTGTCAGATATGAGAAATTATGAAATATTCTATTTTGACTCAGTAGTTTAACTATCGAACTCTTTAAAGATGGAGTAGAAAATGAAATTTTGGACCAAATTATTGCCTGTTTTCGCAGTTCTTTTTGCATCGGCCCCTGCATTTGCAGGTGGCACCAGCCTCGAAGTTGAGCCTTACTTGGGGTATGGGTTTTTGGGTTCCGTGGGGGCTAAGGATCAATATACCGCGAGCCAACAGGATACCTACACCACTTTGGGCTTGGGTCTACGTGCCAATGTCAAGTTTTTGGATATGTTTTTTGCAGGTCCTGATTTCTCCTATCAGCCTGGCTTGAGCTTGACCTCTCCTACAGCAACCGGGATGAAGTTGGACAAAACCAACAGTGGTTCTTTGATGACCCTAGGTTTAGTTGCCGGGGTCCAGTTGCCCATGTCACTTCGATTTTGGGTAGGCTACAATTTCATGGATCAGACTTCTTCGACTGTGAGTGCAACTTCGGATGCTACAGCTAAGGCTACCTATGGTGACTTGACTAAGACCTTTAAGGGTTCTTCATTTAAAATTGGCGCAGGCTATAAGCTGATGTCCTATTTGAGTATTAATGCTGAATACTATTTTCAGAGCTACTCAAAAGCTGATTTGAAGATGACGGGTGCTGCATCTTCTCTGGGGTATACGGATAAGGCAATCACTGACACTAGTGGCAACATCCTCGTGATGACCGTCAGCGCTCCTTTGGATGTGCTGAGCTTCTAACTCTAAAAAAATTCGATTCATTTAAAAATTCGTCGGCCCGGCCTGTCACACGGTGACATCGCTGGGCCGATGTGTTTTTGAGGTGTCTGCTCCCGTTCCGTGTCATTTGCATCACTGACGGGTTGGGGGTGGGCCATGGATGGGTTCTTTCTCTTCGTTGGATTTTTAGGGTCTGCGGGAGCTTTAGGAATGCTAGGGCTAGCGTCGCTCCTGATCTGGCCTTTTTGGATTTACAGAGAGTATCTCAGGGACAAGTCAGGGACATCGACGCGAATGCCCGTCTCAAAGATTGAGATTCTCATTCCCGTTCATAATGAAGAACGGGTTCTCAGATCGACTCTGCGGTCCATTCATCATGCGATCCATGAATTCAGTCAGGCTCACCCTCAGGTGGGTGTTACTCTCAAAGTTGGGCTGGATTCCTGTTCTGATCTCAGCGAGCAAATTGCAAAGGACCACCCTTGCGAAATTCATTCGTGCCAGTTCAAAAGTAAATGGAAAACCCTGTCTGCCCTTCTCTCTCAATCGGACGGAGATTGGGTGGTTTTCGCTGATGCTGGAATTCAATGGCCTGAGGGATTTCTTTGTGACGCATTAGCGCACCTAGAAAGATCGGATCTAGTTGGGGTTGCTCCCGCTTATTCGGCCTCCAACGTGGGTGTGCTTGAATCACTCCATTGGTTCATCGAGAGTGGATTCAAGCGATTTGAGTCCCAGTTTTTAGGGGGGCCCGTTTCCGTGCACGGGGCTACGGTCTTTTACCGTCGAGCTGCGGTGCAGCAAGTTTTTGCGCAGTTGGCGGGACAGGATTGGGCGGTCGATGACGTCGTGATCCCGCTCGTTTTAAGAGGTCTTTTTCCTCAATCTAAAATCCTCTATTGGGAAGGCGGCAGTCGGAGGGCTCGGGTGCAAGATCTGGGAGTTGATCAGGAGCCTGCCTCGGCGGGGCGTCGCGAAAGAATCGCCTTAGGTAACCTGCAGTGGGTACGGTCTCTCTTGGTCTGGGCTTTTCAACACAATCGAGTCGTCGGCTTTTTATTGCTGAGGAGAGTTTTTAGATTATTCTGGGGTTATTGGTTACTTCTATTAGTCTTAGGTTCTTTCAGGATTCTAGGAGGAGATCTATTTGACGCAGGTGCTCTTGCTCTTATCTTGAGCGGATTAGTCGTTGGTCTGAGAGCTGCAGCCTTTTTTGCCTCGATTAAAAGCCCTTTTTACTTGATCCGGCGCAATGATCTGAATCTGATTCGCTGGAGCTAAAGCGGTTTATGATATCTGATCAAAGTATTTTTATTTTAATTTCTAACCTTTTTGAATGAAATAGAAATAATATAAGAATATTATTTAAATATAATTTTCGAACTTGGTGTTATTTATTCCTTCCGAAAGGTGAAACAGATGAAATTTAAACTGAAATTAGCATTACTCCCGGTGTTGACTTTAATCGCCTCCACACAGGCTTATGCTGGCGCAATTGAGCTTGAACCCTACGCTGGATATGGGCTCTCAGGAAAAATGACCACGACCGCTGTTGGGGGCGGTGACGGTACTACGAGTTTTTCTAATATCGGTGCAGGTGCTCGATTGAATCTGAAGTTGTTCAACTTTTTATTCTTGGGTCCTGATTTTTCATATCAGATGGGATCGAGTGGGACCTATTCGATAACCGATGCAAGCTTGGGCGCACTCTCTGGGAATTTGACCAAGGGGAGTCTGATGACCGTCGGTGGAGTTCTCGGATTTCAACTCCCTCTGGGGATTCGGATCTGGGGCGGTTACAATTTCATGGATACGAACTCTGGCACCGGGAGCATTTCAACGACTGTGTTGGGTCAAGACGTCAGCGGTACTTTCACGAACAAGTATTCTGGCACAACGATCAAGGTCGGAGCTGGGTTCAAACTCTTTTCTGTCTTGAGACTCAATGCTGAGTATTACATGCAAACTTACACGAAGGTGACATCTAGTAGCGATATCACGATTGGATCGACGACCACAAATAATCCAGAAACGACTACAGATCTTTCCGGCTCTGATGTTGTGAAGTCGAATGTGATTTTCCTCTCGCTGAGTGCGCCTTTGGGCGGCTAATGCGACTCATTTGAATTGAAATTCTATTTGAATTACAATCGGCCTGACTTTGTCACAAGTTGACAGAGTCAGGCCGAGTTGTTTTTAGGAGACCTGGTCTCGACCCGTGTCATTTGCATCCTCATTAGGGCATGGATGCAATCGGGCGAACCTTTTGGGTATTGGGAGCTCTCGTTCTTGGAGTGATTGAAGTCGTTGGACGGATGGATCAATCTGGACCTTACCAGGTTTCTCAACCCAACCGGGATCGATTGGTCTTTAACTCCAAGATCCACCTCTCGAGTTCCCGCAATGAAGTGGTTTCCGTGGTTCTGACGCAGAAAAGGAGAGTGGGAGAGGATGGAGGTTGTAAGGTTCTTGCTCAGCCTCCCGCGCCTTTTGAGTTTCGTTTCTACAAAATGGAAAAATATCGGATCCAGGCCGATCACCAAAGCTATCGAGGAGCCCGAGCTGGAGACTATTTTGATCCATTGGTTCCTACTGATCGAATCTGTCCCGGGGATCAGGTCTGGGTGGATCTCAATACTCCTCGCCAGACTACTCCTGGGAATTACTCACTGCCGTTTGGGATCAGTCTCACGGTGTGGAAGATGGTGATTCCTGAGAGGCCTACGCTACCTCTCTATATCCATCTCAATAGTTACGCTGTTTTGTTGGCACACTCCTACGGTCAAGGTCGGTCTTGGGAACGACAGGCCCAGCTCCTTCAATCCTATGTAAATACCTACCGGGAGCACCGAATTGAGCCTTACGGACAGTATTTCTATTTTTTCCCAAAACTTAAAATGACCCGCCAGGGTGCCTCAACTCGGGAACTCGACTTGGACGCCGAATCTGCGATGGGAGCCTCTTTCCGACAATTAGTTTTAAAGGGCGCCATCGCCCCACCGGTCGTGTTTCGCCCTGATTTTGAAAACCCACCTCAAATAGAGCAGCTTAAGGCGATTGATCGTGCGATCGTGCGCGGTTACCTTCCGTCCGATACAATAGCTTACGTGTGGGATGAGGGAGAGAGTGATCCAAAACTCTCTCTCCAGTGTTTGAGTCGATTAAAGTGGGTGAAAGCCCATGCTCCCCATCTCAAAACTCTCGTGACCCGCAAGCCTTCGCTCGAGTTTGCTCCTTTCGTCGATTGGTTTGTTGCCATTCAAAATGAGTTTCATCCAGGTTGGCGAAAACCGTTTGGTCTCTATGTGAGCTGTCAATCTCAAGGGAGTTGCAAAGATGGAGTCAGGGCTCGTCCAACTGGGCCTCCCATGTTTGTCATCGACGCGCCCATCGCGAGTGAGCGGGCCTTTTTCTGGATCAATAATCGTCTGGGTGCGGCGGTTGGACTTTATTATAATGCGACAGAGAAACTGGTTACCGCGTGGACTGATCAATCCTTTGCGGGTGGAAATGGGGATGGAACTTTGATTTACCCTGATCGAGTTGAATCGCGTCCCAATTCATCGATCCGGTTGAAGATGCTCAGACAGGGGAGTTACGATGTCGAATACATCCGTTGGGCGAGGGCGGCTGGGATTGAGGCGGCAACGCCGGTAGTGGATCAAAATCACTGGAGCCAGAACTGGGCTGATTATCAGAAAATTCGAGACGGCTTAGGGATTCAGCTCAATCAAATTTTTTAAACGAACAAGAAAGCATCTTTTCTTTTGCACGATTTTGGATTAAGTCCATCTTGTGTGATTTTCGTGTGGAGGGAAAAATGAACTTTTTCAGGCGTTTTTATCCGTTTCTAGTTTTTGCAATTTTAACTTGGTTAGCGACTTCGGCTTCACTTCCGACCTCTGCCCAGGCGGGTCCGGATGAGGAAGCGCTTTTGACTGAGACTGTGACTCAGCTCAATGAAAAGTGGGAATCCGTCTTCTACGAGTTCAGCGATTTGGCACTCAAGAAATATTGTCCAGTTCAGTACGATCAAATCCAAGATACATTGGTTCAGATCTATCAGGACAATCGTCGAATCAGTTTGGCCGATCTGAGATCCGACCGAGAAGTACTTCTCGAAGGGATTTTAAGTCAGTGTGATCAGGCTCAGTTTGTTTTGAGTCTTGAGTACCAATTTAACACCTATATTGCATTGATGACTGCAGATCTGATTGGGCGAATCGAGGGTTTAGTTTTGAATCCTGATCTCGAACTTTCGCTGGACTCCAAGAGAGAAATGGTCGAGCGAGTGGTTAACGTGGCCCTGGTTCATGAGTATCACCCCAGAAAATTGCTCGAGGAACTCACTTTCGTTGATCTAGAGCTGGGTGAGTTTCGATCGGATTATCTGGCCAAACTACCGGGTACTAAGGTGATTGGAGCCGAGTTGACTCCTTCCGCAGTTTTGCAAGAAAGTCAGATCGTAGGATCTACCAGCCTGACTGAGACGGGTTCTGCTCCTGTAGCCGAGGCGAAAAAACCACATAAAAAAGGCCATTGCCAAGTTTGCCGTAAAAAGTTGGGTTTGATGCCTTTTCTGTGTCGGTGTGAAGGTGAGTTCTGTGCGACCCATCGTCTGCCAGAGGAGCATAGTTGCTCGTTCGATCAACAGGCTGCAGGAAAAGCCTTACTCGCAAAAAGTCTCCCCGTGGTGAGTGGGGATCGATTGCCAGATAAGATTTGACTGAGACTCTTAAGCCACCACAGGTGGAGTTCGGTTGCATCCAGTGCTAGGCTGAAGGAATGACAAATTCTGCTTTGCGCTCCCATCTGGTTCTTATTTTAGGCAATCAGCTTTTTCCGGTTGAAAGAGTCAAAGAAAAGCTTCTCCATGAAAAAGACGTCATCATTTTCATGCGTGAGGATGAGGGACTCTGCACCCATTTTAGATATCACAAGCATAAGATCTTATTTTTTCTAGCCGCGATGCGAGACTATGCTCAGGAGCTGAGGGCTGCGGGTTTCGAAGTTCATTATGAGGCACTTGGGGCGCACCAGGGAACATTTGAAAGTCGACTGAGTGAGGCAATTAAGGCCTATCAGGTTCGGGGTGTTTCTTATTTTGAGATCGAAGATCGATTCTTTGAAACTCGGATCGAAACGCTTTTGCGAGGACTTAAAGTCAAACCTACGGTCTGGCAGTCTCCGATGTTTTTTTTGAGTCGCGCTGAATTCAAAGCAGATTTGGGAGCGACCAAAAAACCTTTTATGAAGACCTTTTATGAGCGTCAGCGAAAAAGGTTCAAAATCCTCGTAGACTCGCATCTCAAACCGGAGGGCGGTCAATGGAGTTTTGATGAGGAAAATCGTAAAGCACTGCCGAAAGATGTGATTTGTCCAAGTCTGCCTAAATTTGAAATGAACCCGTTGCAGAGGCAGGTTGCAAAGCAAGTTGACGAGGCCTTTCCTGATCACCCTGGAAGGACGGACGAATTTTGGCTTCCCACGAATCGAGCGGGAGCAATTCTTTGGCTAGACGATTTCTTGAAAAAGCGATTTCGAGAATTTGGTGCGTACGAAGACGCACTGACTCAAAAATATCCCTTCGTTTTTCATTCGGTTCTGACTCCGTATTTAAACACCGGGCTCCTGACGCCTGATGAGGTTGTGCAGAGATGCCTTAAAGTCGCGAAGACCGAAAATATCCCAATGAACTCATGTGAGGGGTTTATTCGGCAGGTCTTAGGCTGGCGTGAATTCATTCGGGGAATTGATCAAAATTTTGGAGAGGTTCAAGCTAAGAGTAATTTTTGGAACCATCAGCGCAGGCTCACTGACCATTGGTACCAGGGAAATACGGGGATCGAACCTCTGGATGATGTGATTCGGAAAACCCTTCGCTACGGCTATGCCCATCATATTGAACGACTCATGGTGGTGGGATCACTTATGCTCCTTCTCGAGGTTCACCCCCAGGAGGCTTACCGATGGTTTATGGAGCTATTCATCGACTCGTCGGACTGGGTGATGGGGCCTAATGTCTTTGGGATGGCATTATTTAGTGACGGGGGGATTTTCGCGACCAAACCCTACATCTGCGGTTCAAACTACTATAAGAAAATGGGCGGCTATCGAACTGGCAAGTGGCAACTTGGAGTGGATGGCCTCTACTGGTCCTTCATTGATCGGCATCGGGACTTTTTCTCAAAAAATCCGCGACTTTCCATGATGGTTAAGCTCTGCGATAAGATGACGTTAGAAAAAAAACAGAGTTTGTTTGAGGCAGCACAAGAGTTAAAGCAGCGGTTGACTCGGGAATGAGGTCAAAAACTAAACCAAAACGAAAATGGATGAGGAGTTGAGACGACTTTAGTTTACGCGAAGTGTCATAACTGTGTCATAATTTTTAAAGGTTTGGCGAGATTCATCCGATCCTTCCTTTGGATGAAAATGTGTAGAGGATCAACCACAATCGATCAGCGGACTGAGGAGACTCAGAGACCATGAAGCCGCTTATTGTTTTTGTGGATGATGAACCCAATAATCTGACCGTATTTGAGGCTTCTATGCCTCCAGAGTGGGAGGTGAAAACCTTCACTCTACCAACGCAAGCCCTGCAGGAGCTGAGCAATCTAGCACCCGCAGTGATTTTGACCGACCAAAGAATGCCAGAGATGAATGGGGTTGAATTCTTAGAGGCTGCCCGGAAAATACATCCAGAGGCAATTCGGATGATCGTGACGGGTTACTCTGACGAGAACTTGGTCATAAAATCTGTACGTAATGCACAGGTCTTTGATTATCTTCGAAAGCCCTGGGATCCTGATGATTTAGAGGCGAGTATCAGACGTGGCGTTGAGGCTTTCAAGGTGAGTGAGGAACGTCGAATTCAGAATTTACTCTTGATCGAGCGAGAGGCGATCTTAGGTCATCAAAATAAAGACCTGGCTGTCAGGCTTGAGAAGCTTGAAGCAGGGCAGATCCAAAGCTCCCAAGCACTCAATGAGTTAGAGTGTTGGGTTCCGCCGGCTCTTGTGGCTATGATTCGTAAGAAGGCTGTGAATTTCCCGCTCATACGAGATCTCGTGGTGATTACGTTTGGATTTCAGGAGTCAGCCAAAAATAAAAAGATGTTGATCAATAAACGCCCACTTCATGAGCATCTATTTAGGATGTTTTCCCAGTCTATTTTGAGACAGGGAGGATGGCTAGAGGCTCACACCGGTAGAATTGCTTACGGGTACTTTGGGATGGGAGAAAGTGGTGTCAATGCGCATCTTGCTGCTCTGGCCGCTGCCCAGGAATTTCAAGTCATGTTTAAAGGACTTTGTCAGCTGAACGGGATCTCTATGGAGTGTGGAATTGGCCTGCATTTGGATCGGCGAAGTACGATTCATATGCTGGCACATGAGGTTCAAATTCAGGTGAATGATGGTCCCTTCGTTCAAAAAGCGTTTGATACGACTTTATCTGATGGGGACGTCTTGAGTCGCATTCAAGAGTTGGCTCAGCTTCTTCCGGGTGCGAACATGATTATGTCGGGCGATTTTGTGGGAGGCCTGGAACAGAAGCCGGCCTCAGTTCAATCGATCGGTCATATGCGCAACCAAGATCAGTCGAGACATGTCGAGTTATTCCTGCTTTCTAGTGAGAGCTTGAAGGCAAGTGATCTTGCACGCCTTCAAGCTGCACTCGCAGAGAGAGATGCGGAGAAGCCCCCTGTTGCAGCCTAGTGTCCGCGATTCTCTGTTTTAAAAGGGCGGAGTTTTGCCCTGAACACTCCTTAAATGGGGGTAGAGTGGCAGATCTTCAATCGCCATTGAATCAAAAGTTGCAAGGTGGAGATTGTCAAAGCCAGCTTTTGCGAGTGCAAGAGACTCGTTCTGACCCATGAGTCCTCCATCAAGGTATTCGTCTATATAGATAGCGGTGTTTTTTGGAAGATAGCGGTATCGATCCAAAAACTCTGCCACACTGGCGCAAGTGACGATAAAAAGTCCTTTCGATGCGGCGGCTTCTTGCCAATCTTGACGAAACACTTCGTGATCATCAATTAAAACGGCCTCAATTTTCTTAGATTTTTGGGTCGGATCGATCAGCTCAAAGTTGATCGCTTTTAAATAATTTTTAGGGAGGATCTTGACGCCCAACGCAGATGCTTCAGCTTGGATTTTTGGGTGATTCCACCCATCAGTCATTAGGATGGATCGATCTAGAATGTTCAAGGATTTGATCAGATCTAATCCGTTCTTTACAGTTCGGCCTTCGATTGAATGAGAGGATAAAAAGTACTCGACGAGAAAAAATCGTTTCTGTGTTGGTGCACTCTTGAGGTAGTTGGCGCAGGCAGTGCCAGAGGCAAAGAAGTGAAGGTCAACCTCATGAAACAGATGATTCATTTTGTTTTCCATGAAGGGAAGCATGGACGGGTCTTGGTCGATTAGGACTACGTCGGTTCCCACCTCAAGGGTTAAGTGTTCTTGAAACCAGTGGGGCGCTGGATATTTAGGTAAATTCAGTCTGAACAAAGTTCCATTTGCTGGACTTGAGTGGACGAGGGAAATCCCCCCTCCCCAGGCCTCGAATCTAGCTTTCGTGGTGCTCAGACCTAAGCCAGAACCCTCTGTTTTGGCGAAGGTTGCACCCCGATGGAAGATCTTTGATTGAAATTCTGCTGGGATTCCCTTGCCATTATCTTCAATGCTAATTTGAATCTGATGATCGTGCTCTTCAATTTTGACTTCTACGACGCCGGTTTGATGCTCAGAAATTGACTGGGCAGAATTTTTTAGAAGGTTACGAATCGATCCAGTGAATTCTTGTGCGTTGATTCGAGAAAAGGGAAGAGTTTTGATATTCGATTGAAATGAAATTGAGCTAAATTTTTCACTCGATTGAAGTTCTGACACCGCTTCATCGACCAAATTTGGGATGAGTTCTAGCTCTGTGTTCGACACCAAAATTTGCCCACTGGAGATTGCTCTCCATTTTTTGATGTATTTTTCCATTTCATAGAGAAAAGCATCAGTTTTGTCAGGATGTTGGGATATTGCAGATGCTCGTTTGATGAGCGTGAGCAGGGTCTCACAGTCGTGAGCGAGCTCACTACTTTGGTGCATTAATTTCTGCGTACGCGATCTGAGTAGAAAGGAATAGCCGATGAGTGTGATGAGAATGAGGAGTGCGGTGAAAATAATTGGGTACAGATTGAGAGCCATTTTAAAACCCCGGTTTGATCACGTGGAGAGAGAGGAGTGCTGCCTTGAGGCGTTCTACTTCGTGTTCGAGGCTCTCAATCTCGATGGGGGTCAGCGCCGATTTTTTCAGCTTTTTGAGAAGTTTGTCGATTTGATAAAGCGTTTCGGCAACAGTGTGTTTCGATTTTCTCTCTTGTTCGTTAGCTGTTATTTCGCCCATATTTTTCTCCAAAAATCGTTTTAAGCTCGTCTAGTGTGACAGTGCCAGCCTTCTCAAGGCTCTGTAAACGCTCTGTAATGGTGTTTCTTGAGATCCGGAGGTTCCGCTCCAAGGATCGAATGGTGGTTTTTCTCCCTGCGTTACGGTCTTGGTTGGCAGCAATGCGAACCAACTCAAGAAGGAGATGGCCTGACAGGGTCTGGTAATCGAGACTATCGACGGCTAAGTGGATTGATACTGCGCGACTATTGAGTGCTCCAGAGGAGAGGAGGTAAGGAGGGAGGCATTCGATTGTTATTTTTCCAGAACGCGCGGTCGAACCCATTCTTTCAATTACTTCTTTTAACTCTCTGATGTTGCCCGACGTGAATGCGCTACTTGAAATCCGTGTTGAAACTTCGGGTGCTAAAAGGAAGGGACCATTTTTGAGGTGCTTCAAAAAGAAATTTAAGAACAGATGAATTTCCTCCCGTCTGGCGGCAAGATCTGGAATTTGAATATGTTCAGCTGAAAGGTAGGTGAGCAGTTTGTTGCTGATATGGCCTGTCTTGGCTCCTGCTCGAAGGTCCTCAAGTGCTAGCCGAGTGGTTGCTAATATCCGAGGTCTTTTTTGGGTTTTAAGGGAGCTGATTTTTCGATAGAGGGCTTCTTGTTCCTGTGCTGAGAAGGTCTCGAGATCTTCGATAAATAACCAGTAATCCCCCATCTTAGGAATCTCGTCGAGTGTCTTTTGCAAGAGAGGTGCTTGGATCGTAACTTTTTTGAATGAAGACCCGAGAAGGCAGGTCAGTGCTTGGAGGGTATGGGTCTTGCCAGTTCCCCGTGAACCGGTCAGTAAGATTCCCAGCGTCAGATCCTCCCGTATGACTTGAAGGAGAGATTGGAGCACCTTTTTCGTGCTTTGACCCAATACCGGAATTCCTGCTTTTTCGAGTGCAGAAAACGAAGACTTTTCTAGTCCCTTTGGCGCTTGGGCAAGGTAGCTTTTGAGGAACTCTCTTAATTGGATTTCAATCGGCTTTTGTTTTGATATAAAGGCTGAGGCACCCATGAGCCCCGCGAGCCTGATGTGTTCTGCGTCGAGGTAGCGCGAAAAGATACAGACGGTGATGGACGGATGTTTCTTTTTTGTCGCATCACAGAGATCGAGGCCATCCAGCTTTGACTTGAGCTGAATATCAAGGATGACGACATCGGGGGGAGGCGATTGATTGAGTGCCGACAAAAACGTGCTCGATCTTGTGAAAGACCTGAACCGAATTTTATATCCGGGAAGATCTTTTGCCGCTATTCTAAACGCAGTCATGTCGGACCGGATGTCGTCCACAATCCAAAATTCCAATCGATTCATAGATTCAAATTGTAGTATAAAAATGTCATCAATAGTCACCAAAATTGTCATTTAAAAGGCCAAGAATTGCCCTTCGAGCCCGGATTTTGTCGTGAGATTTTAGTCTTTTTGAGAAAAAGCGGGTCTAGATTTAAAAAAAGCTCAATGAAAACAAAAAGTTGTAAATCAATTTTGCAACCTGTCTAAAATCACCTAGAGTCTCCTGCTTCACCCGTTTTAGGCGACTTTTAGGCTTTTTATCCATGACGAAGTTCAAAATGAAAAACAACTTGTTAGATATTGTGTTCCAGAATGTGGCTTTGGGGCGCGGGTTTAAAATCTTTAATGTTCCAAAACATGACTTTCAATTGAGCCTGAAAACAGCTCTATTGGCGACTGTAGGTCCAATTTTTTTACTCATTTTGACTCAAAGCATTGTGCTTTTCCTGTTCGCGAAAGTCATGCACGATGATGTTCGGAGCTGTCGTCAAGAGTTGATGAATCTTTCTAAGTTACCTAGCGGTCATGCGCTGTCGATGCAATATGAGAACCTGGCTGATCGTGTCTTGAGAAAGGCGGATCAAGCCATCCTTAACAGTGCTCAAGTTGCAATTCTGATGGTCGTGATGGGTGCCGCCGTTCTAGTGATTTTGACCTTTTTGATCCGAAGGCATTTCTACCAGCCGCTGGTCCTCATTAATCAGGCTATGCATCAATTTTCGCGGGAGATTCAGAGGGTTGAATCGCTTCAGCCTCAACCCATTAACGAACTGAATTCTATAGTGAGAGAGTTTAATTTTTTGACTCAAACGATTCGTGAGTTTGATTCGAGAAGGTCTCAGTATTTAGCTGGAACAGCCCATGACCTTAAAAATCCGCTGACGGCAATTAAAATGGCTATTCAACTCTTTGCTCGCCAACATGCCCAAATGAGCGATGGGTTAAAGAGGAGTCAGATCGACTTGATCGAAAAGCAGGTGATCCGGCTCGAGGATCTGGTCGCGACTTTCATGGATGCGGTTAGTATTGAGTCAGGAAATTTCACTTTGCGACGGACTCGAGTCAATCTGGGGCAAATCATTTCGGATTCGACTGCGCTTTGGAAGAGTACCTCTTCGTGGCACCGTTTACTGCTTCATGTTCCTGCGGAGACTGTGTGGATTCAGGGTGACCCAGTTCGACTGGAACAAATCGTCACTAATTTAATGAGCAATGCGATGAAGTATTCGCCTCAGGGGGGGGATGTTTTCGTTACACTTAGAGATACAGGCTCTCATATAGAGCTTTGTATTGAGGATCAAGGAATCGGAATTTCAGCCGATGAAATTCAAAAAGTCTTTGAACCTTATTATCGTTCGCCGCTCACTCAATCGCTTATCCCTGGCATGGGCATCGGGCTCTGGGTGACGAAAAAGCTAGTGGAGACTCATGCTGGTGCTATCCAGGTTAAAAGTAAAGTGGGTGTGGGTTCAGTTTTTGAGGTCAGGATCCCAAAATCAATCGAATCGGATGAGGCTACTGTAGTCTGAAAATCGTTGAAAAGTGGCGAAGAATCCGGTAAAAGACTGACCATAATGATCTATTTTCAATCCCTCACCAAAAATGACCTCGTTGAACTCCTTAAGCCGCTGAGTCAGGTGAAGACCCGCTCTGACCAAAGCGAGGAGGAACGGGAACTTAAAGTGAAAAAACGGGCCCAATACCGAGCCCAGCAGATTTTCCACTGGGTTTATCAGCGGTTCGTGACGGATTGGGATCAGATGTCCGATTTGTCTAAAGACCTGAGAAGTTGGCTCAAAGACAACGTTGAGGTTTATCGATTGTCGGAGCGTCTGAACCGTCAGGCTCTAGACGGGACTCATAAGTTTCTCTGGGATCTGAGTGATTCAAAAACGATTGAAAGCGTGATCATTCCGGCGGCACTCCAGGAAAAAGAAGACGATGCATTCGATGGTGACGCGCCTGCTTATGCCGGGCGTCCGGTAGGCGAAGGGGTGACTTCGTCAAAGTGGAGTCGCCTGACCGCTTGTATTTCGAGCCAAGTAGGCTGTGCGATGGCGTGCAAATTTTGCCTGACCGGAATTCAGGGGTTAGATCGACACCTGCAAGCTTACGAGATTGTGACTCAAGTTCATGAATTGCGTCGGATTGCGCCAATTACCAATATTGTGTTTATGGGGATGGGCGAGCCGCTGCATAACTTCGAAAATGTTGTGAAAGCCTGTGAAATTCTGCTCGATCAAGACGGACTGAACTTTTCCAAACGCAAGGTTACGATTAGCACGAGCGGTCTCGTTCCGGCTATTGAGGAGCTGGGTAAGCGGGTTGACGTTTCTTTGGCGATCTCGCTCAATGGGACCACTGACGAGCAACGGTCTGCGATCATGCCAGTGAATAAAAAATGGAACATTGAAGCTCTTTTGGACGCTTGTCGTAAGTATCCGTTGGGCAGTCATCGTCGGATTACGTTTGAATATGTCATGCTGAAAGGCCTGAACGACTCGCTCGAAGATGCAGCCCGCCTGGTGCAGCTCACCCGGGGAATTCCAAGCAAACTTAATCTGATTCCATTTAACGAGCACCCGGGTTCAGAGTTCAAGCGCCCCTCTGATGACACAGTTCGACAATTTCAGAAATACCTGATGGATCGTAAGCTCACCGCTACGGTTAGAATCTCTCGCGGACAAGACATCCTAGCCGCTTGCGGGCAATTGAGGAGCATCTTCGGAACGGCTCGGGGTACCGAGCGGCATCGCGATTGGAAGGTCGTTGCAACGGGCTCCTTGAATACAGTTTCTTGATTCAAATAAGTCGCGCATCTGATTGTGGGTATCCCACCGATTTTTACTCCAATCGGGGGCTAGGCACTCATCGTTGTGGGTGGCGTTAGCATAAAGCCGCTCGATATACATCTTAGGTGAGAGCCTCTCTAGGAATCGAATCACCTGGTCGGTATAGGCCTCTAGGCTGAGGATCGGAAACGGATTTTCTCGAAACCGCTGCGCAAGCTCAGTGTGCTCTAGAATCATGAGCTGGTGGAGCTTGACCCCCTCGACTTGAAATGAATTAAGGATTTCGGCAGCTTCATCAGGGCCGTGGATTGAGTCGGTCGGAGAACCGAAAATCAAATGAACGCAGACATTCACGTGGGGAGCTCTGGCACGGAGGCGCGTCAATGCGTCGATGGAGCTTTGTCGGTCGTGACCTCGGGTGAGCCAATCGAGCGTCGGATTTTCGAAGGATTGAACACCTAACTCGAGCGAGATATATGATTTTTTAGCTAGTTCCTCAAGCAGGTCAATCACCGAGTCAGGGAGGCAGTCGGGACGGGTTCCTACACAAAGTCCACTGATTCCAGGCTCTGAAAGAGCGGCTTCATAAATGGTTCTGAGGTACTCCGTGTCGGAGTAAGTGTTGGTATAGCTTTGAAAATAGGCCAAAAAATGGGTTGCTCCGAAGCGCTCACGAATGGCTGGGAGCCGATTGCGGATCTGATCCTGAATTTCGTTTCCACGGCCTTTTTTTCCAAAGTAGGAGCTGGACCCACGAACGTCACAGAAGGCACATCCGCCTTTGGCAAGGGTGCCGTCCCGTGTGGGGCAGGTTAGGCCGCTCGCCACAACAACCTTGTAGGTTTTACCCCCAAACGTATTTTGTAGATAGCGGTTATAGGAATAATAGCGTTCTAGTGTGTCCATTGAGAGCGGGACCTTATCTCATTTTGGGCTGATTGCCAAAAAAATCGCCTATCTGGGAGTACCAGATAGGCGACTTCGCTTGTACCGCGGGGGGTAGCTCAACTACTCTTGAGCAGGTTGCGAAACGGCAAGGGCACAACCGAGGTTCACTCGGCATGAACCACCACTTTGAGTACATTCTTGGTTCAGAGCGGTTTGATTGCGAACAGCGTTAGCGGCTGTGTCGACGTTAGCAAACCAATTTCCAGATTCGTCAGCAGCAAAACAGACGACTGGGGTGTGGGCTCGGTCGGTAGCTACAGTCTGGTGAGTGCTAGACTCGGTGCTTGCAGCTGTGCGAGGCTGTTGGTTATCGTTCGGTTGTGACCAGTAGTAGCTCCCGTACCCGTACCCGTACGAGTAAGGATAGTAATAGCTACCGTAGTAATAGGGGTAATAGTAGCTGGAATACGGAAAGTAGTACGAAGAGTAGGGCCAGAGACCCCAGCCTAGGCTCAAGTCCCAAGCGCCTAATCCAAGACCACCCAACCCAAACAAGAAGTCATCACAGTCGTCATGACTGTTGCTACGCATCGTGTCGCGTGGGCTAGCAACTGAGTGTGACTGTTCTCGGCTGTTAGCATACTGGACAAATGAGTCAGCAGGCTTTAAGTTTTGTGGCTGTCTGTCTTCGTTGATTTGGCCAAGGCTTTGGGCAAACGCTGGAGTGCAGAAAGCGGAGAATGCAAGTAGTGAAAATAGTATTTTCTTCATGTTTATTTGACCTCGTTATTGTGTTTAATAACCAGTTCGGTTCGGCTAATACCCTGATTTTTTAGCGGGTTCGAGCACTATGCAAGTACAAGTTCGGTGCCAGGTGGTTGGTTTACAGGAGCGTGCGGCAGGGTTGTGACTAATTGAATTGATTTTTGCTGCTCGCAGAAGTAACCATTTTCCAGGGGTGAAAAATTGAAATCAATTCAAAAAATAAACGGATTTTTTTGGTTTTTATTCTTAAATCTCTTGGCCTCTCCCATTAGAGCCGATTCTAATCGGATTTCTTTGCCTGAAGAAACTCTGCTGGGTCTGGGTATGGGCTATAACTCCGTTACAGGTGAGTTCGGCGAGCGCTGTGTTCGAGGGAGTGTCTGGCCGGCACCCAAAGATCTAGTGCATGAGATGGTTCACAAGTCGGAATTTGAGCTAAAAAAGATCGAGGATGTGAGTGCTCTCAAAGGTGGGCTCGAGCTGAATTTAGGCGCTTCCTTTGGTTTGGGTTCCTATTTGAGAGATCCAAAGGTGAGCTACTTCTCCGAGAATGACCCGGGCCACAATAATGTCACTTTAATGGTTCGATCTCGGGTAGTGACTCAGGTGAGCGGAATCACTGATCTTCACCTTCAAGACCGGTTTAGTAGTCTGGTAGAGCCCTCGGTCGGAGGGGATCTCACCCGAGGCAAGACAGATTTTCTGGTCGCTTGCGGAAATCAGTTCATTCAATCGATCAGCTGGGGAGGGGAGTTCCTCGCTTTAGTGAGCTTTGAGGCCGAGACTGAGGTCAAGCGGCGAAAAATCTCTGGAGTTCTGGGTGCCTTGATTGCTTGGGCAAATGGTCAGGGCGAATTGTCACACAATTTTTCTGAGGAAACTCGTGGATCGAGGATTTCTACTAAAATTATTCAGAGAGGTGGGATAGGTGAGGGTCCCGCGATCGAAGTGGATAAGATTGTTGAATATGCTCGGAATTTTCCAAGCAAAGTCACTGTGGGCTCAGGTTCGGTGCCACTTTCTGCCGAAGCGCGGTCTTACGGAGTGATTTACGGAGTATCCAAGTCGAATTACATCAATTTGTCTTCTCAAGAAGCTGTCTTAAAAAAATATGAACAGGCGAATGTGAAAACTCGCACCTTGGTTTCGCAGTGGGAGCAGGTACAGGGGCATCCGGATGATTATGTCGCTTTCGAGGGCAGCCGCATTTCTCGTATTTTAAGCGAACTCAAGGCGATTCTTGGTAAAGTCGATGAGGCTGTTCATGCTTGCGCGAGTGATCTCCTTGAGGGCTGCACCTATGAAGAACCCGCTTGGCCGGATCAGGCTATTCCCGCGAGAAAACCCCAGACTGGCGAGCGATGGCCCGTAGTCTCGGATCCGGACCGCGATCCAGATTTTAGTGCGCCTGATGTGGTAATGAGCACCGAAAATTGGACCCGCGGCTTGCCCGATTCCCAGGTTTCGCCCAGTTCAAGTCAAACGGGATCGACGCCGGCCGACAAATAGGCAGAAACCATGGGTCAGTGGCAAAAGAAGGTGGAATCTCGGGGACTTTTGGTTTAGTCCTTTGGGTCTAGATTTTGATTTTAAAAAGGACCCGCAAATGACCCCCAAGAAAAAGCAGATCGCTCCAGTCGAAGCCACTTCATCCCCTACAGCCCACGCTGAACCGTTGGCTGCTCAAGTGGATCTGTCCAAAGCCGCAGGCCATGAAAGCCAGGGGCAAGATGATTGGATGGAGGAAGAAGAGCGCGAAAATGAAAAGAAGCGCAAGGCCGCTGAATTTGCATTGATGCTAGAAGGGTCTTTTTCACAGACCAAAAAGCGAGTTTCACCCGGCGATCGAATTAAGGCTGAAGTTCTTTCGATTGGGAAAGAAGAGATTTTTGTTTCAACCGGTACGATGCATGATGGAGTCGTTCGGAGGCAGGAATTGACAGGCGCTGATGGCCAAGTCACTGTTAAAGTCGGTGATCGGATTGACCTTTACGTCACCCAAGTTCGTGGATCTGAGATCTACCTTTCCACCAAAGCCATGGGCGGCGGTGCTTCTGAAGACCTCGAAGATGCATTTGATAAAATGCTCCCTGTTGAAGGCCGAGTCGTTGAGCTTTGTAAGGGTGGATTTCGAGTTTCTGTTCTAGGAAAGCTCGCATTTTGCCCCATCAGCCAGATGGATTCGAAGCGAATTGAAACTCCTGAAGAATACGTCGGCCAGCGGTTTGAGTTTTTGATCACCCAACTCACCGAGCGCGGCAGAAACGTCGTAGTTTCGCGTCGCAAGCTTTTGGACGAGCAAAAGAGTCTCTCTCAAGCCGCATTTGCCGAGGAACATCATGCCGGCGAAGTGATTTCCGGCCGAATTACCAAACTCGAGAGATTCGGTGCTTTCGTTGAAATTCAGCCTGGTTTAGAAGGCTTAGTCCATATCTCGGAGCTTGCCTGGTCGCGCATTGCCGATCCTAAAGACGTGGTTCATGTCGGGCAAGAGGTTCAAGTTAAAATTCTGAAAATCGAAAGCCTGCCTGAGGGCGATGGACGACTCAAGATTTCCCTCTCCCTGAAGCAAGCGAGCGGTGATGCTCCAGAAGCTCGCGCAGCCAGTGGTCAGCTCGATAGCTCTGATCCTTGGGCAGCGATTGCGCAAAAGTTCCCAGTTGGAACGGTTGTGGCTGGCACCATTCAGCGTAAGGAAGCTTACGGCATTTTTGTGCAATTGGCAGACGGCGTCGTCGGACTTCTTCCTAAGTCTAAGGCGAGAGAAGATGCGCAGTTCCACTTCGAGAAAGCTCGGCTTAAGGATACGATTACCGTTCAGGTCGATGAAATTCGCCCCTCCGAGCGCCGCATCTCCCTGGGTTTCCCTAAGGATGAAGGCGAACGTGAATGGCGGACTTTTGCAGCTGCAACCTCTGCATCAAGCTCCTTTGGTACCTTAGGCGATCAGTTCAAAGCCCTCATGGATAAAAAGGGCAAAGCGGGGAAGTAGGCCCGTTCAGTTTTGCCCGCACTGCAAGCTGTCCAAGCCATGCTTGACTTCGGTGTCTGCACTTTCCCAGTTTTTCTTCAACTCGGATAAAGCGCTTCGGCACGTTTCGGTGTCTCCGGCGCGATTTGCTGCTTGAGCCAGTCCGAGCAGTGTGAGTGAGCGATGCGGTTGTGTTTTTCTGAGCGAGATTTGGTATTGGTTCATTGCTTCTTGGTAACGCCCAGATTGGGAGTACAGGTCTCCTAGAAACTCATAGGGTGGCTTGGGGGGCATCGCCGCCCCATCCTCAAACGGGAGCGGTTCAAAGAGCTGGATGGACTCCTTGGCTAAGGCGATGGCTCGATTCAAGTTTTTCTTTTTGAGCTGAATTGTGGCTTCAAGCTGGAGAGCAATAATGCGAGCGTTGATGACGGACTTTGGACTGTCATTGGAGTAAAGGTGGGTCGCACTATGACAGCCGGTTCCTCCGGGTGTCTCCTGATTCATTTGTTTTTTGGTGGCCTGGATTCGCTTCTTGATTCTTGAGATCACTGCTTCCGCTTCTTTGAAGTTGGAGTGAGAAATTGCCTCCAGTGCAGTGACTGAGAGCTCGGATGCAAATCGAGAAATTTCAAGATCGTCCACCTGTACTTCTTCGTTCTTCTGTACCTCTGCAAGACCTCGCTTTTTTGGAGTTTTACTGTTTTGAGGTCCGGCGGCCCAGTATTGGACAGCATTCATATGGGTTAGAAACAGTTCCTATAAAACCTATCTAAACCTATCTAAAATTGATCAAAATGAGTAAGTTTTGAGCAGAGCTCTGGTTGGGGCCTAAGATCGACGAATTTTATGTTAACCCAGCGCCATATAAAGCGGTCCAAAAGAGAGCAATTGTGATGGAGCGACCGAAAGTCGGACACTTCGCAAAAAAGTCGCAAATTAAGTGGGAAGCGTCCTGAGAGGCGCTTGCTTTTAGTTTTTTGTGGAGTTAGTTTCGCGCGGGT
>CANCQK010000016.1 GCA_947380295.1 Bdellovibrionales bacterium
GTGCTGCTGCTGGTACTTGTGCTGCTGCTGGTACTTGTGCTGCTGCTGGTACTTGTGCTGCTGCTGGTACTTGTGCTGCTGCTGGTACTTGTGCTGCTGCTGGTACTTGTGCTGCTGCTGGTACTTGTGCTGCTGCCGGTGCTGCTCCGTCCCCAGTAGTTGCTGCTGCCTGTGCCGCATTACCACCGCTAGCTTTGCGGGCTCGAGAATCTCTATAAGCTCCTTGAATCAGACGTGCTGCTCTATCTACTCCATCTGCTGCTGCCGCTGCCGGTGCTGCTCCGTCCCCAGTAGTTGCTGCTGCTTGTGCCGCATTACCACCGCTAGCTTTGCGGGCTCGAGAATCTCTATAAGCTCCTTGAATCAGACGTGCTGCTCTATCTGCTCCATCTGCTGCTGCCGGTGCCGGTGCTGCTCCGTCCCCAGTAGTTGCTGTTCCGTCCCTGTTACCTGCCACTGCTGCTACTGGTGCTGCTACTGGTGCTGCCCAACCTCCTCGAGAGTCTCTAAAAGATCGTTCAATTAGAGTTGCTGCTGGTGCTGCTCCTAGAGATGGTGCTCGTGCTCCGCCCCCTGCTGATGCCGTCCCTGCTACTGGAGCTGCTACTGCTGGTATTCCTCCAGCTCCGACCCCAACGGTTCCATCAATGGTTACTCCGCTCCTAAAAATTACTACCGGTGGTGCATCTGGGGCTGGTGCCGTTACTCCCGTTCTCGCTTGAATCTTATATCCAGCGTTCCTTGATTTGAGACTGTGCTCTTGTGCTTTTGTCGAAAAATCGTCTGCTCTTTTGGTATCTCCCTGTTCCCGAGCAGCCTGCGCTTTTGCCTCGTAGCTTGCAGCTTTAGCGTCATGATAGTTTTGGCGGCTCCGATCGCGCATATTCATTACCCCATTGCCGATGAATTTTCCGCCATTAACAACCCCTCTCCCAACCGCGCCCACTCCAACAACAACCGCGCCGACGGGAGCAGCAACAACTGTTGCTGCAGTGCCCCCCACCTTAATGAGTGCTCCAGCAGTTCCTGCAGCAACGCCGGCGGTGGCTCCTACACTTGCACCCGCCCTACCTAGTTGATCCCCTCCAGCACGCGCGCGACTAAAGGGAGCAGTCACTGCGTTCAACACATTTCGAGGCTTGGTAGCCTCTTTGAATCGCTTATAAAGACTTTTATTAGCAGGAGCGCCGACTTGCGCCGCGTTACCTGCTCCTGCATACTGCGGCAAACTTAGATTCAGGGCAAGCACAGTGACCAGCACAGGTACTGCGCCTGCTCGAGCAGAGCCTCTTCCGTGCCTCAAAACTTCCATTTCGGTAGCTTTACCTTTTAGGTTTTGCTTATTTTTAGGGCGCTTCATAAGATCTCTCTCTTTTTCTTAATTTTTTCATATTCAATGAAAACCTTTGATCAGCTCATTTGAATTATGAGAAATATTTTTTAATATCTACGATATAAATATAGTTCTATTTTATAACCTCAGAAAGTGTGTATTTTTTGACCTACCCAATCGCCGCGTTGACTCATAAAAAATGACACTCTAGATGGCTGTTGGAATTTTGAGGTAGGTCCTCGTTGACTCACAATGAGGACACCGTATGCTTGAGTTGCTTCATCCAACAAACAAGGGAACAACGGCTCTTCACGGTTGATGGTGGGTTAATGATTGAAAGATAGGATCAGGATTCACCAAATAAAAAAGGCCGAGATCAAATTAAGATCTCAGCCTTTTTTATTTGGCGGGAGTGATGGGACTCGAACCCACGACCTTCGCCGTGACAGGGCGACGTTGTAACCAACTCAACTACACCCCCGCTTTTTACAAGCGGGATATCTCCCAACTGTGGGAACTACAGCTATTCTATTTTGGAAGCATTGTCAACGCAGTTTGTTAGCAAAGTGATATTTTAACCCAATAATGGGTATTTTCGCTTGGCGTACTCGGTTGTGAGGACAGACTGCATCTCGGCTAGGACATAATCATAGATGTGCTGGAGGTTCTCCTCCTCGGTCCACTCTGAGTTCCACAGAGCTTGAGGGTCGATGGGAGGCAGGATCTTAAAATCCATCTTAGCGGGCATCGGAACAAAAATTGATAAAAAGGCGCTCGGAGCCAGTAAAAGAGGGAAAAAAGTCACCATACCGGTAGCCACGCACCACATAAAAAAGAGGGACCGAAAGGTGATAGGTACACCGTGGAGACGGAATCTTTCCTTGAGTCCCAGTTTTTCAGCAATTTCCTCGCCTCGATGAAGGATCACGTAGCTCTCATGAGCGCCGATACTCACAATCGGAACGATCGGGACTTTAGCCTTTAGCGCTAGACGAATGAAGCCTTTACGCTGAAAGAAATCCACTTTTTTGCGTTCGGTATAAGGACGAAAAGACTCTTTCTCTCCGCCAGGATACACCAAAAGTGAGTAATCGCGATTGAGAGCCTGGTAAGCAAGCTCGGGATCCGCAGGAATGGCACCTAAGCGTGGAATGATCCAACGGAAAAATGGGTTACTCAGTGCCACACCGTGGGCCAGTCCCAGGGCGCGGCGAGAGGTCCCAAAGCGTTTCCACCAAGCGTAGAACACCATGAGAACCTCAAAAGTCAGAAGACCATTGTGATTACCCACGAAAAGAGCTTTTTCTTCAGGGATATTCTCCCACCCGGAGATGCTGCAGCGGAAGTAGTAATCATAAAGGCCTTTGAGGAACGGCTCGATTTTTCGCGCAAAATCTCCGTCAATGCGACCCAAGTCTCGAAAAAGTCGTCTAGTCTGAGCTGTTGTTGCCATCGCCGTCTTTTGCCCCATTCTCCGGCACTCTGCTTGAGCAAGGAGCAAATGTCAATTATCGATAGAATATCGAAATTCGGTTACCACTTACACTGCGTCGTCAGCGCCACCGCGAGCCCACTCGCCAGTCATTCGACAGGAGAGATAGGCCTTAATAAACCCCTCCAGATCTCCGTCGAGCGTCTTCTCGGCTGTTGGAACTACAAAGCCAGTCCTATGATCCTTCACCATTTTATAGGGATGAAGAACGTATGAGCGAATTTGACTGCCCCACGTAATGTCTTTTTTGGCATCTTCAATGACGGCTTGTTTTTTACGCTCTTCTTCGAGGTGTCGATCATAGAGTCTCGACCGGAGCACCTTCATTGCCAAGTCTTTATTTTTAATCTGGGATCGCTCTTGTTGGCAAGCCACCACAATTCCCGAAGGCATGTGAGTCAGACGAACAGCTGAGTCAGTCGTGTTCACGCCCTGCCCTCCTTTGCCTCCTGCGCGAAAGACGTCGACTCTCAAATCAGCCGGATTAATGACCACTTCAAAGTCATCATCGATCTCAGGAGTGACGTAGACACTGGTAAATGAAGTGTGCCGCCTGGCGTTGGAGTCAAAGGGTGAGATCCGCACCAACCGATGAACACCCGCTTCGGACTTGAGCTGTCCGAAGGCGTAGGGACCAGTGATCGTGAGGGTTGCATTTTTGATCCCGGCTTCTTCGCCAGTCAGAGCATCAAGGAGTTCGACTTTAAAGCCCTTGTCCTGCGCCCAGCGCTGATACATCCGCAGGAGCATTTGGGCCCAGTCTTGCGACTCGGTGCCACCTGCTCCGGCGTTGATCGTCACGATCGCATTTTTAGAGTCGTTCTCCTCAGAAAGCATCTTATGGAATTCGACCGACTCAAATCGCTTCACCAAGGCGGGGATCATCTCGGAGACTTCAACAAGAGTGGCTTCGTCATTTTCTGCTTGGGCGAGTTCGTACAGAGTGGCGACGTCGTTGAGACCCCGCTCGAGCTCAAAAAACTCGTTCACTTCAGTTTCTAGGCGCGACTTTTCTTGAGTCAGGACTCGTGCTCTACGATTATCGCTCCAAAAGCTTTCTTGTTGGGACAGGTCGGTCAGCTCGTGAATTCTTCTTTGTTTGACCGCTAGGTCAAAGTGAACCTCGTAGGAAAGAGAGTTTCTCGTTCAATTCAGCCATGGCGGCGCGAATTTCGTGAGGAGCCAAAATGGAGGTACTAGAAGATTTCAAATTCATACCCTTTTATTACCTGACTGAGAGCGATCGATCAAGCCCAAGTCGCGGGATTCAAGGCGGCCCCAGTGTTTCAAAAGACGGGTCTCCCAGCGCCCCATCACCTTGGCCTCAGAAGGACCCAGTTCGTGATCAAACCCAAGGAGGTGCAAAAGTCCATGCACCAGAAGGACATCCAGCTCAGCGGACGCCGAATGCCCCAGTCTCTTGGCTTGTGCCTTGAGCACCGGCAGTCCAATAACCAGCTCTCCTAAAACTCCCAGCGAAGGGAAAGGGTCTGGCGCCGAAAAGCTCAAAACATCCGTGGGATAAGATTTACCACGATAGTCCTGATTCAATTGCTGGATGGTCGCGCGCCCTACGATCTTCAAATGCACAACCCAAGGCTTGGTCCGACGGAGTCGAGCAAGCCCAGGCAAACTCTGGCAAAGGTCTAGGAGTTTGATGAGGCGTATTTGAGCCTCTTCTTGAAAGTCTTGAATGGTCTTAAGTTGAGGTTTTACCTTGGGCACTTTGTCCCCTTTCTCTATTTCTCGCCTGTTCAATTCATGTTAGTGGTCAGGCCATGACTAGTCCAGAGCCAAAGCCGTCGCCCCGTATCGAAGCATTCTCTCGTCTCATCGAAACCGTTCATCGATTGCGAGCTCCGGACGGATGCCCTTGGGACCGTGCCCAAACTCATCAGAGTTTGCGACCTTATTTGACTGAAGAGGCTTATGAGGTCATCGATGTGATCGACCAAATCCATACCGTGGAAGACCTGAAAAAGCCAACAGTGGCTAGACATTTCAAAGAAGAACTCGGTGACGTTTTAATGCAGGTCATTCTCCACTCAGAGATGACCCAAGAAGAAGGCATTTTCGATGTTTATGATGTTGCCGATGGACTGAATGAGAAACTCATCCGCCGTCATCCCCACGTATTTGGTGGGATCAAAGAAGATACTGCAGAGAATGCGGTCAAGCGCTGGGAAAAAGAAAAGCTCAAAGAAAAAAAGGGTGATATTAAGTCAAGCATTCTAGATGGAATCCCTAAGGGAATGCCTTCACTACAACGATCGACACGAGTCATTGAAAAGGTCACTCGCGTAGGATTTCAATGGCCAGATATGACAGGCCCCCTGGCTAAAGTCGAAGAAGAACTTCAGGAGCTTAAAGAGGAAGTCCTCGCTCTTGAGCAATTGAGCAAGCGCACAACTCAGGACCAAGGCCCTACCGAAGCTGAACTCAAAAAACGAATTGAAGCCGAATTGGGAGATCTCCTTTTTACATTGAGTAATGTCGCGCACTTAAACAAAGTCAACCCAGAGGATGCGCTCCGGGGAACTCTCTCTCGATTTGAAAAGCGGTTTCGACATGTGGAGAATCGCTTAAAGTGGCAGGGAAAAACTCCCGAGCAATCCCACCTCGAGGAAATGGATCAGTACTGGGACGAGGCTAAAAAGCTGGAGAAAATCGAAATCTGGGGACTCACAGGCGGAATTGCTTCGGGTAAATCGACCGCTGCTGAAATTTTCAAAGCAGCGGGAATCCCTGTGATTGACGCCGATCAAATCAGCCGAGAGCTCTCTCAAGCAGGAGGTGCTGCCCACGATGCGATTGTCGCTCGGTTTGGAACCGCAGATCGAACTAACCTGAGAGAGATGGTCTTTTCCGATCCGCAAGCCAAAGCAGATCTCGAGGCAATCCTGCACCCGCTCATCCAAGCCAAAAGTACGGACGAAATCCTACGTCTTTCGCCAACGCACCCACGTGTGATTTATGAAGCGACACTTCTTGTTGAAACCGGGCGGTTTCGGGATTTCACGGGGTTAATCACTGTTGAATCCAACCCAAAAGATCAAATCACTCGACTCCTCGCAAGAACTCCAATGAGCGAAGAAATGGCACAGTCCATCATAAAATCCCAAGCTACACCTGAGCAACGCCGTGAATGGGCGAATGAAGTCATCGAAAACAACTCTGATCTAGAGTCGCTAAAAAATCAGATCCAACATCTGATTCAAAAACTAGGATGGAAGGCCCCATCTAGATCGAACTAAAAAGTAGACTGGGTTTAGCCGTTTACAATCGCCTCATTCGCTCTTAAACTTAAAACATTGGGGGCACCTGCAATGAGTCGATGGCGAATCAGGAGATCACTGAGTGTAGCAGCAAGCTTAATTGCCGGGGCTGGACTGCTCGCAGGCTGCAATGCCTATCAGTTTATGGACTCACCCAGCGGCGATGCCCAATATTTAGCAGCAGCCCACTCGTGCTTAGATCAGGGCGATTACGCGTGTGCCACGCAATACTTTTTAAAGCTCTCGTCCTCAGCTAGCGACACTCAGTACGCGGAAAGGGCAATGACCAGACTTTCTCAAAGTGGGATTGAAGTGGGCACGTTTGCTTCGGCTATTTTACAGAGCGGTGCCAACCTGGGCAGGCTAATTACCCTCTTTGCAGACAGTCTGAGCTACCAGGCCTCGAGTACTCTCAGGCTTGAGCTTTTTCAAAACTACAAACTCACACTCAACATTCAAAACACCCAGGCCCAAGCAGCTCTTCGCATGATCACTGCTCTCGCTCTTTTAGCTGAGCTCTTCGCCGAGGATGCCGGAACGGCAGGAAACTATACTTCTCAAGACCTCGTCAACAACCCAAGCTCATGCCTTGCGGCAGGCGCAGCAGGATCTCTCACATCGACTGCCTGTGACATCACAGGGAAAAAATTAACCAAGGGCACAGCCCTCGCTTCAGGCGCAACCACGCTCCAGAATGCGATCAGTACCGATTTTTCATCAGCCAATGCCACGCTTTACATGGTTCAAGCAACGCTCACCGAACTCAACGCGGCAACTCAGCTACTCGGAGGGGGTAGCAAACTTGTCACCTCCGCGCTCTCGTTCACTTCGGTCGTCACGGGTTTTAATCTCAGCGCGGTGAGCAGTGAAAGAGGGTATCGATACTTACTACTGAATTTAGGACTGGGAAATCACTGATGAAAAGACTAGCCAAACTCTTAACACTCTCTGGAACCCTTCTCTTTCAAAGTGCCCCCGCTCAGGCAGTTGAACCCATCATCCGCCCATTCGTGAGCACCAGAAGCACCGGAATGGGAAGCACATTAATCACGACGGGACTTTATGAAGAGAATTTCTTCGGCAACCCAGCGCGAGTCTTAGCCAATCCACAGAGCAAGTTCACCCTGTTTGAGTTGACCGGGGAAACCAACACTAATACCCTCAGCGCACTCTCAAAGACCTCCGGGACACTAGCAAGCATCCTCAACAGCGAAGTTGGCAAGAACCTCCACCAGCGCCTGCAAGCAGTTCTTCCAGCCTGGTACCTTGCAGCCCATGGAGACCGGAGATTCGCTATTGCTTTTGGAGTGATTGCCGGCGCCCAGAATGACTTCACGATCAGTAATAATTATGCGAGCAGCGGTGCTGCAATCGTTGATCTGACTCCAGCACTCACGTTTGGTTACAAACCCTTACAGGACGACTCGTTGTCCCTGGGAATCACGCTCCGCGGTAGCTACCGATTTTCAATTGCGAGCGGGGTCAATTTTTTAGACCTGGTCCGAAGTGATTCTACGACGCTCAGCTCACTCTCCGGCGATGGAGCTATGTATAATTTTGACCTAGGAGTCATGTATCATTTTTTACAGTTGGGACCCTGGGAATTCCACGGCGGATTGACCGGTCAAAACCTGCTAGGCGGATCATTTAATACAATTGGGCTTAAACTAGCCAAGAGTAAAAATTCACCCATTGAACAACCCCGCAGCATTGGTACTGGAATTTCAGTAGTTCGAAAAGAATGGGGTAACTTAACGGACTCACTCTTTGCGTTCGAAGTTCGGGATGCATTGAATAATGGTGCAGGGAGTTTTTTTCGTCTTCTTCACATCGGCCTCGAAACTCACTGGAAACTCCTAGCACTCCGAACGGGGCTCAATCAGGGGTATTGGACCGCCGGGCTTGGAGTGGATTTTCACTACTTTAACCTCGATTTCGCGACCTATGGTGAGGAGTTAGGACTCAATGCTGGTCAGCAAGAGGATCGTCGCTACAACGTTAGCTTGGGAACTCACTTCTGAACGAGGTGTTCGGCCTTAAGTTCGTTAATCAAGGATTGAAGTGATTCCGACTCTGCGGAGGTTGGAATCACGAACTCGACTCCAACGTTGAATAAAAACGGATCCTTCGAAATAATATGACTATTTAAGTTATACTCCTGGCACCAAACTACTTTCGCCATGATGACGAACTTTTTAGGTTCAGGGAGAGTTAACCTAATTTCTTGTCCAGAGGTCATTTGTATCGAGGAGAAAAAGCCAGCTCCCTTGATTGAAAGATCATTAAGAACGAAACGAACGATCGTCTGAGCAGGCTTTGCCGTCTCTGCTTCTTGCAAAGATCCATCAGACGCACCACTATTCACCCCTAAAAACTCACAAAGGACGTCCATTCGCTTCACATGGAACAGTCGTTTAGATTTTCGCCTCTTTTTTCCCGTTGGCGGACCACCAGCCTGATTAGGAGATTGCCACATAGAGTTTCGATCCCGATCATTTTAGGTGAAAAGCGTTAGAAAATCGTCCCAATTACTCTTTAATTTAGATTTGAGTCGGAGAATCGCTTGAGTATGCAATTGACTCACTCGAGATTCAGTAACATCCAAGACCTTACCAATCTCCTTAAGATTTAGATCTTCATAATAATAAAGAGAAAGAACTAGTCTCTGTTTCTCAGGGAGATCACGAATTGCATCAGCCACTACTTTCTTCAGGTGAGCCAGATTTACTTCACTGTAGGGCGTGTGACTTTTTTGATTCCCCTCTCCTCCACCATGAAGAGCGCGCTTGTCAGCTTTTGAAAAATGAGAAACATCATCATAAGAAAGCAGGGAGACACTCCGAACCTGACCCAAAAGTTCGTGATATTCTGCCTGACTGATCCCTAACTCCTGACAGACTTCTTCGTCAGTAGCCTGTCTGCCATTTTTTTGTTCAATTTTTGAGTAACAACGCTCGAGGATTTTTGATTTCTCACGAACTGAACGAGGCACCCAGTCTTGAGCTCGGAGTTCATCCAGGATTGCGCCTCGAATTCGAAACTCAGCGTAGGTCTTGAATTTATTATCACGGCTGGCATCGTACTTTTCAATTGCATCCATCAATCCAATCACACCCGAGCTCATCAAATCGTCCAACTCGATATTCGCCGGCAATCGTGCAGCAATCTTTTGAGCGATGTACTTAATTAGAGGAGCATATTCGAGCACCAACTGATCTCTTGAGCTATTTACCGGAGAACAATCAGGTTTAACGAGTTTTTCAGTTTGACTGGCCTCGCGAGCGAGCTCTTCTGCAATTTCTTTTTGTAGGGCTTCTTCTTCGCGGGCTGCTTCCTCTGCTCGTTGCTTTTCCTCAATTGCCGCTTCGATGGGAGACTCGGAGTCACTGACGGTCGCTCCTGAGGGTTTCCTCTCGGTGCTCCCTTTTGGCTTGGGATTAGCTTTAGCTGATTTTTTTAAGTTTTCTCGATACTTCTGAATCCCCTGATTTAGACTCATGAGCTAGCCCCACCCTCTTTTTGCTTTATAACTAGTGTATCAGAGATTTCCATATGACTACTGCCAGTTTCAATTTTTTTTTATAACCCCAAAAGAAGAGAAACTAATCGCTCGCGTGTAGCACCCTCGATGTCATCCGGCACTTTCTGCCCAGTTGTAAAGTACAAAAGGGGCAGCTTCACCTTCTGAGCAAGATTGTAGATCCCACCGTAGACAATCACCTCGTCCAGTTTCGAAAGAATCAGCCCCTTTGGACTGAAGGCAGAAAACTTACTCGCTGCATCAAAAAGTTCTGAGTCTCGCGTCGTGGCCGAAAGAACTAAAAATGTCATCAGATCTGGGACAGCACCCAAAAGCTCATGAATTTCTTTCAATGATTGCGGGTCTCGGTGAGAACGTCCAGTGGTATCGACTAAGACCAGGTCAAGATTCCTAAAGTCCATGAGAGCAATCTTTAGATCGTCCACCGATGCGACCGAGCGAAATGGTACATGAAGGATCTTTCCATAGGTTGCCAACTGATCAAAGGCCGTAATTTTGTAATAATCTAAATTGATCAGACCCACCTTCATCTGACGTCCACCTTGAGCCTCACTAGCAATTTTCGCTAGCGTCGTGGTTTTACCAACCCCGGTCGGACCAATAAACGAGATTACGGCAGGACCACGAAGCCGACCTGAACTCCGATCAGCTTGGATTTGATCTAGGGGAGAAAAAACCCGGATAGACTCCAGGAGTTCACCGGCAACGACGTCAACCACTTGCTCGGCATTCTTGGATCGTTCATTTCCGAGCTCAAAGGCGGCTTTCTTAATTAGCGCAAGCGCATACCTTCGCTCCACTCCGTTCACCACAAGCTGTTCAAAGACATCTTGAAGTGCCGGTATATCTAGGGAAATATGAGGTAGAGCCTCCTTGCGCTCTTCGGAAAATTCCTGAGCCCGCGGAACCCGTTCTGGTGCTGGATTCTGATTTTTTCTCACATCCTCAAGCATCTGTTTCAATTCACGCACCTCTTGCTCGAGTTCGGCGGTGCTTTGATTTCTTGAAGTTTGCAAAAGTGGGGGCTGAACGGGTGGCTTCTTTAGCGGAGGAGAGACTGCAGCATCATCCTCAATATCAATGTAACGAGTCGCAGTAATTTTCTTTGTAGCCGGATTTTGATCAGATTTTGCACCGAGTTGAACTCTCTCCTGAGTCGATTCGGCTCTCTGAAGCTGGCGACTCGTGTATTTATCAAAGAGACCAGCCTGCTTATCTGCAGACAGTTTGTTCAGAGCCTCTCGACTCTGTACAGGGAGATGATTTTCAACTCTAGCCTTCTTGCCCAACGAACGTTCAGAAACGGCCGCAGTGACTTCTACGGTGCCCTTGGCCATCAGACCAAATCCCTTTTTCTGATTTTTAGTTTGAAGGATCACTGCTTCAGGACCCAGCTCTCTTTTGATGTTTTCCAAAGCTTCCTGCATCGTAGGGGCTTCAAATTTCTTAACTTGCATACGACAACCTCACTGTTCCAAACGACTTCACATTCACACTCGGAGAAATTTCATTATGAGATAAAACGGTCACATTCGGGATAAAGCGATCGATCAGGCCTTTGAGATGAAATCGGATCAACGGCGAACACAAAACCACAGCCTGGCTGGTTTCTCGACTCATCTCCAGAGCTTGCTGATTGAGTTGGGCAATAAAACTCCGGACAAATTCTGGATCAACTGAAAGCTGCTGACCTTGATCTGTTTGAATAATTCCTTGAGCGATGGTTTCCTCAACAACTCGATCTAAGGTAATCAGAATCAACTGCCCCGAAGAATCAACGAGCTTCTTAGTGATACTCCTGGAAAGCATGCTGCGAACACCCTCAGTCAAAACGAACGGATCTTTCTGCATCGGAGCCAAATCAGCAAGAGCTTCAAGGATGGTTCTTAGGTCGCGAATCGAGACGCCTTCTTTTAGGAGATTCTTCAAGACTTTTAAGACAGTACCCAGCGGCAACAGTCCAGGAATCAGGTCTTCAACCACCTTTGGAGCCACTTGTTTAAATGAGTCCAGAAGAGTTTGAAGCTCTTGGCGTCCAAGAAGCTCATGAATGCTTTGCCGGATCAATTCAGTAAGATGGGTTGCAATCACAGTAGAAAGATCAACAACGGTATAACCTGCGTAAGTTGCGTCTTCTTTCTGCCGGGAAGTAATCCAAATGGCATCCAACCCAAAAGCAGGCTCCCGGGTAGGAATACCTGCAATAGGCTCAACTACATTACCGGGGTCCATCGCAAGTAAATTACCCACCATCAGTGAGCCTGACCCAATTTGAACTCCTTTGAGGAGAACTTGATAGTCACCAGGCTTAAGCTCGAGATTGTCTCGAATTCTCAGTGGAGGAATGATGACGCCGAGATCCAATGCGAATTGCTTCCGAATATTAGAAATTCGCTCCAGCAGATCTCCATTTTGTTCGACGTCGACGATATTTATTAAACCGTAGCCCACTTCGAGCTCGAGCAGATCCACAGGAAGGAGATTTTCGAGTTTTTCCTGGGCTGGCTTGAGCTTTTCTTGGGTAACTTTTTTTAGTTTCTCGGCCTCATCCTCATTCGATTTCTTCGTCAGCTGGTAGGAAAAGCCACCTAAACCGAGTGCCAGAGTCATAAAGGGAACAAACGGCAGTCCTGGAATGATCGCCATGAATCCCATCACACCGCCAGCAGCCATCAGGGCCTTAGGCTTCATGATCAACTGCTTTGATACTTCTTGGCTGAAGTTAGTGCTCGTCGCTGTGCGGGTCACAATAATACCAGCAGCGGTCGAAACAATCAGAGCTGGTATTTGAGTCACCAACCCGTCCCCAATCGTCAAAAGAGCAAAGGTTGATGCGGCGGTACCCAGCTCCATCCCCTTTTGGAGGGTCCCAATGATGATTCCGCCGACGAGGTTCACAATAACGATCATGATACCCGCGATCGCATCCCCTCGGACGAATTTCGACGAACCGTCCATAGCTCCGTAAAAGTCAGCTTCTTTTGCAATTTCGCCACGGCGCCTGCGAGCTTCATCTTCGTTAATGAGGCCCGCGTTCAGGTCTGCATCGATGGACATTTGTTTACCAGGCATCGCATCCAAGGTGAATCTCGCGGCGACTTCGGCGACGCGACCAGCACCCTTGGTGATAACGATAAAGTTAATGATCACCAAAATGATAAAAATAACCACGCCTACTGCGTAATTTCCCCCAACAACAAACTCTCCGAAAGACCGAATAACTTCGCCAGCTGCAGAGGTCCCATCCTCTGCGCCGTGCAGTAAGATCACTCTTGTAGTTGCCACATTGAGAGAGAGACGAAACAATGTAGTGATCAAAAGCAAGGATGGGAAAATACTAAAATCCAAAGCCCTCGTTGCATAGACTGAGGTTAACAGGAGGATAATCGACAGAGCGATCTCTATCGAGAGTAAGATGTCCAACAAGAACCGTGGCATAGGAATGATCATGACTGCAATAATAGCCATGAGTCCCATAGCCATGATCAGATCAGAGTTTTTTGAAATTCGTTCAAATAGGTTCACGGCATTATATTCCTTATTTTATAGACGTAAGCGAGCACTTCTGCGACAGCGTGGTAGAGATTTCTTGGAATGTATTGTCCGATTTTTACGGTTTTATAAAGAGTACGGGCAAGAGGGACATTTTCGACCTGAGGGATTCCTGCATCTTTTGCAATTTGTTTAATCCTTTGAGCAATCAGATCAGCACCCTTAGCCACTACTTTTGGTGCTGCCATCGAACCCTTATCATAAACGATAGCTATAGCAATGTGGGTCGGATTGGTCACAATCACATCAGCTTTTTTCACCGCCTGCATCATTCGCTTGCGTGACATTTCTCGCTGAACGGCACGAATTCGAGCGCGAACTTGTGGATCCCCTTCACGCTCTTTTGCTTCTTGTTTTGCCTCTTGCTTAGTCATTCGCACGTTCTTACCGAACTCCATGCGCTGCAGAGCGTAATCGACGCCAGCAAAAACACCCAAAATAAGAATCAAAACAATAAAGATCGACTTAGCGATTCGCCCATAGTTGGCCATGACTGAATTCAGATCCCCGGTCAGGTAGCTCGGTGAAATGAGCACTTCACTCTTGATGAGCAAGTACGAGACAGTCAGAATAATGGCCATCTTGAAGATGAGCCTAAGGGCTTCAACCCCTTGTTTCAGTGAAAAAAGACGTTGAAAACCTTGAATCGGGTTAATTTTTTCAAAATCAGGCATCAAGGGCTCGATCGATAAGAGCGGGCCAACTTGAGCGAAACTCACGAGAATTCCAAAGACAAAGCCTGCGCCGCAAACGGGCAAGCCCATGGCAATCATCAGCCCGAGAGCCCTCGTGAGGTAACCTCTCATCAAATGAGGAGCACCTAGATTCAACCTCGAAGACAAATCAGTTCTGAAAACCTCTCTCATGAAATCAGCGAGTTGCTGGGCGAATTGGCCCGACATCGAGTAAGCCGTAACGCAAGTCGCTATGAGAACAGCCAAACCGACGATTTCACGACTTTGGGGTACCATCCCCTTAGATCGAAATTCTTCGAGTCGCTGGGGCGACGCCTCCTCGGTTAAGTCTTCTCTAGATCTTTCTTCTTGACCCTCAGCCAAATCTATCTCCTACTCGCGATGGCCTGCATGACCATCCACATAGAATCGCCAATTTTCTCAAAGACTGCCCTCACTACACCCTGAAAATCCTCAATACTTAAAAACATGACCACAAACCCGACTAAGGCACTGACTGCAAACGAGAGCATAAAAACGTTCAACTGAGGCATGGCCTTGGACAAAATCCCGAAAACCAGGTTCACAGCAAACATAGAGATCGCCACGGGTGCGGCAATCTGAAGTCCAAGGCGGATCACATCTGCTGACATTTGAATCAATTTCAACATCAAGCTCGAATAAAATCCCATCGCACCGATCCCAACGACTTGATAGCTCTCTAATGCAGCTCGCAAGAGAAGATGATGTCCATCCAAGATCAAAAATAAAAGCATTGCCAATGTAGTTTGCAGCTGTGCAACGATTTCAGTCTGGGACTCCTGGTGGGGGTCATAAACACTAGCCGAGGCAAACCCCATAAAATTGCCGACTAAATTTGCACCAAAAGCAATTCCCTCAAAGGCAATTCGAGCAGAAAAACCTAGAACAAGAGCAAACAAAACCTCTAGAGTAATCGTGCCGGCAATGCCAGCAGCTGTATTTGCCCAGATCTGCGCGTCTTTTGGATGAATGGTATTTGATTTCACTAGAGCTGGAAATAGAGCAATACTAACTGAGAGCGACAGTAAAATGCGCACTGGCATCGGGATCATTTTGTCTCCGAAAAAAGGCAAAACGCTCATGAGCACGCTGAATCTCACAAGAACCGCGAAGAATGACATAATCTCATTGAGGTTAAAATTAAATATCGACATTAGTGAATCACGTTACCGACACTTCCGAAGACATCTACGGTATAGTGTTGGAGAACCTCAAGCATCCAAGGAGCCATCACAGTCAGCACCACCAAAACGGCCACCATCTTAGGAATAAATGTCAGGGTTGATTCATTAATCTGAGTGACTGCTTGGAGAATACTCACTAAAATACCAACTACCATCGCTGCCAGCAAAAGGGGTCCAGCAATATAGATAATTGTTTTTACCGCTTCGGACGCTAATGACATTAATAATTCTTCATTCATTCGTCACATCTCCTCCTAACCAAAGCTTTTAACCAAGCTGCCGACAATCAACTCCCAGCCATCAACGAGAACGAAAAGGAGCAGCTTAAACGGCAGTGCAATTACCACAGGCGGAAGCATCATCATCCCCATCGCCATGAGGACGCTCGCAACCACCATATCAAGAACAAGGAAAGGCAAATAAAGCATGAATCCAATCTGAAATGCCGTTTTCAGTTCGCTGATCACAAAGGCAGGGACCAGGATATAGGTACCCACCTCAGATCGTGACTTGGGCTTAGCCTCTTTTGCAAGAGAGAGAAATAGCTCCAAATCTTTTTCGCGAGTCTGATTGAACATGAACTCCCGCAACGGTGCCTCAGCCCGATCCATAGCTACTTTTTGATCGATCTTTTCATTTAAGTAAGGTTCAACTGCGTTTGTCGATATCGCTTTAAATGTGGGAGCCATAACAAAGAATGACAAAAAAAGCGATAACCCGACAATGAGCTGATTAGGCGGCATTTGCTGAGTTCCTAAGGCCTGTCTCAGAAAACTCAAGACCACTACAATCCGGGTAAATGCGGTCATCATGATGAGAATCGAAGGTGCCAACGAAAGCACAGTGAGCATCAAGATGATTCGAATGATTGAAACGAGCTCCGTTGGTTTTTGCGAATTTGCGAATGACAAACTCAATGAAGGCAGGCTCAATCCTGAAGTCCCCGGTACGAAGCTCCCACTCGCAGAATGACTCTCAGCCCAAGCACTCGAAGAGAGAACCAGCGCAGTTGTAGTAATGATAACTAGTGATCGCCAGTGCTTCATAGAGGCTTTAATCCTTCTAGACGACTTCGAATTCTGGATCGCACACCTTGAGATTCCATCACTGATGGCGGCGGAGTCTTTTGCTCTCCGAGAAAGTCAGCGAAGGACGCACCGCTCCCTTGCGAAGGTTTTTCAATGTCTTCGCCCAGATCAAACTCCTCTGTGTGAGTATCCGAGTCATGAATCTGAGTGATGAGCTGGATGGAATCCTGCGACAAGCCTAGAACGAGAGTTCTGCCCGCCACTCTCACAACGGAGATACTCTTCTTAGGACCAAGATGCTGAGTCGACAGGACCTCAATTAGACTTTCCTTAGATCCGATTTTGAGACCTGAAACTTTTGAAATCGCTGATAGAATTCCGGTCGATTGGACCTTTTTTTGACCCCCAAACCTTTTCACGAGAATTGCAAAAAGACCAAAAAGTCCAACTACCAAAGATAGCTTGAGAAACACGCCTCCGAAGGAGGGCAGAGGCTTTGCACCAGACAGAGTGGCTGTTGATGGTTTGGACGCGGTCTTTTCGGGTTTCAAATCCTGAGTCAAAGGAGATTGTTCGATTTTCTCTTGAAGCTTCTTCTGTTCCTCTTGGGGCGAAATCAAGGCACCCATCAATTTCTCTACCGTCGTCTTCTGACCGCTCTCAGAACCCGGGGCCGTGAGCTTAACTTGGAGGGATCGCCCTGAAAGATGGACTTGAAAAGTCTTTCTGAATGCCTCTGCATTACCTCGAACTGAAATACGACACCTGACCTGTTTAGGATTGTATTGATAGACAAAGACTTTCGAGATGACTCCATTCGCAGAGGACTTTACCCTGGCAGGATAAACTGATGCGTGACTTAGCGTAAGTTGGATAATATCTTTCAAATACTCGGTCGTTACCTGACTCGCGTCAAGTTTACTATCCAAAGTAAGAACCACTTCGTCGCCCTGATGAACCTCAACTTGCTTTACGACTGGATTTGCAAAGGCTTGAGTTCCCGCTCCTAGGACAAAAAGCAAGAAAAACCCAGTTCCGATCCAACGATTGACTCGTGAGTTCATTTGAGTTGTTCGATTCGCTCTACGGGCGAGATAATATCGGTCAGACGTACTCCGAATTTTTCGTTAACAACAACCACTTCTCCGCGAGCAATGAGTTTGTCGTTAATCAGAATTTCCAGAGGCTCGCCGGCAAACTTTGAAAGTTCAACCACTGAGCCCTGACCTAACTGCAGGATCTCGCGAATAGCCATTCTACACCGCCCCAATTCGGCGGTTACTTTGAGAGGAATATCTAGAATAAAATCTAAAGACTGAATGGCTGGGCCATTTCCCCTCGACGCCCCACCCATGGAGTTACCTTGCGTCGCGCCCCCTGAGCCAGAGGCAGCTCCCTGTGCTGAAAATGCCCCCTCGATACTTCCTAAATTCATTTCACCCAGTGGCGAAGCTGCATCAGCCATCTTCTCTCCCTCCCTTATTGGTTATCCATCAATCTTGTAATCTGAACGGCACGGTTGCCCCTAGAAACACCCAGCACGCAACTCAACTTAGGAACACCTTCGACCATAAGCTTCAATTCTCCATCAGCGTCTTGACCAAGTGGAATGATGTCACCCACCTCAAGATTCACGAGGTCGCCGACGGTTATTGTTGCTGAGCCTAAATCGACTAAAACCTCGGCCTCGACCGAACGGAGATGCTCTTCGAGCTTCTGTGTCCATTCTCGGTCCGCGTGGTCCATTTCCGTTTGAAACGAGGAGTTTAATTTATTTTTAATCGGCTCTAAGGTTGCATACGGCACAACCAAGGCCAAAGTTCCACTCGCATTCTCTAACTCGACCTCAAAGGTGGTGGAAACAATCACATCAGAGGGGGGAACCACACCGACGAACTGAGGATTCACCTCGGTTCTTACAAATGCTACATCTACCTTATGGACTGGCAGCCAGGCCTCTTCGAGGTCCTTAATGGCCATTTCCATAACTTTCCGCATAATAGAAAGCTCAATTCGAGTAAATTCTTTACCTTCCATCTTAGTATAGGGACGATCAGTCCCTCCAAAGAAGCTATCTACCAATGCGTAGGCTAGTTTAGACTCGAAAACAAAAATAGCGGGACCCCGAAGAGATTCGAACTTCATGATACACATGCAGCTTGGGATCGGAAGGGTATTTACAAATTCACCAAACTTGATCAGATCGGTAGAAATGATACTAATAGCAGCAATTTTTCTCAGCGCGTTAGAGAGAGAAATTCTGAAAAGTCGGATAAATCGCTCATAGATAATATCTAGAGTCGGCATCCTGCCGCGAATAACTCGGTCCTGATTAGTTAAATCAAAAGTTGTAATCTGAGAGTCTGGGTTCCCATCAACAATCGAACCGAAATCAGCCGCAGCAGGGTCAGCACCCTGCGCTGGAGCGGAGGAAGCGCCTCCGTCCGAAACGGCATTCAGGAGTGCATCGACTTCGTCTTGTGATAAAACCTGATTCATTTTTCAGCCATCCTAGCTCAATTGAGTCATCGCATCCTGCGGTGACCCTAATTCAAACTTACCCAGATAATGAGAAGCTGGTAAAGTAAACTCCCTTTACCTTTCCACTCACCAAAAAATTATTAAGAGAACTTTTTATTTCTTCTTTCAAGTACTCACGACCGTCTACGGTCGCTAAATCCGAGGGTTTCTTACTATTAAATAGGTCGATAATTGCGTTTCTGACCTGAGGCGCCTTTTGACTAACCTCAGTTTCGGTCTCCTCATTAGGAACTTCTAATGATATCGTGGCTCGAACAAACTTTGGACTATTACTCCCAGGCGTTGAAAGATTGACGGTGAATTGATCAAGAGCAACCATCCTCTCACCCGACTTCGAAAACGCATTCTTGAGGAGTCCGCCGCCGTGCTCACCACCGCCGCCGTGTTCGCCACCGCCACCGTGTTCGCCACCGCCACCGTGTTCGCCACCGCCGCCGTGCTCACCACCGCCGCCGTGCTCACCACCGCCGCCGTGCTCACCACCGCCGCCGTGCTCGCCACCGCCGCCGTGCTCGCCCTCTCCCTGAACTGCAATATCTTCGACTGCTGAGCGCTCTTTTTCCTTTTTGAAGCTAACAAAAAGGAGGACCACAACGACGATAGTCACTACCACGTTCACTAGGGATAAAATCAGAACGAGCTTACTTCCCTTACCTTCGCCTCCTGGCGCGGGCACCTGTGTAGATTCTTCTGACTCTTTCTTCTTTTCGGACGACATGAAGGAACACCCCCTACAATAATATCTATTTTGCTATGCAAGAGGGGCTTTAAGCAAGTAGGAAATCCCGGCAAATCGATACCTAGGTACGATTTGCCGGGATAATTACATTTTATGTATTAATTTAGATCAATTAATTTCGCTTGAGGTTAATTACTTCCTGCAGCATTTCGTCCGAAGTGGTGACTACTTTACTGTTAGCCTGGAAGTTGCGCTGAGCCTGCATCAGATTAATGAGCTCACTAGCGACGTCTGTTGTAGAAGACTCAAGAGTCTTCGATGAAACTCGACCACGCCCCCCAGTTTGGGGTGATCCAATGGTTGCCTGACCCGAAGATCGGCTCTCACGAAGACGATTTTGACCTACTTTGAACATTCCTTCTGGATTCTCAAATTTGGCAACAGCAACCTGAGCAACGTTAACATTTTCACCATTTGAATAAACAGCCGTCAAGGAACCGTCATCATTAAAGGTCATCCCAGTCAGTGTCCCTGCTGTGTAACCATCTTGCAAGGTCTTGTAGGCTTCTGACGCCGACCCATACTGAGTCACCTGCAAACCCTGACCTCCGTGCATCTTGTCCTCACCAAAGTTAAATTTGATGACCTGATCAGGTTGGGCACCCTTGTTAAAGTTAAAAGAGGACTTCTCGGTAATTTGTTCCTTCAAACGTCCGTCGGTATCAAATAAGAGTTTGCCTTTGGCGCATTCGACCATCTCATCTTTTTTACCATTTACGGTTTCTTCACCTTTAACCATCGCCTTCCAGCTCCAAACGCCGTCAGCAGTACGATTAAAATAAACCGTGGCCACGTGTGCAGTTCCTGCTGTATCAAAAACCGTGACGCCAGTACCAAAGTGAGCTGTTCCATCTGGGTTCGCGGGATCAAAGACCTTACTCAGATCGGCACGCAAGTCTAGATTCATGTTGAGTTTGACCTCGTTGGTCTTCTTAGCGTCAATGACGGTCCTTTTAATCCCGATTTCGCCCATTTTCGAGGTGATTTTTCCATTGTCGTCAGCCTGGAAGCCCATGACGTGATAGTTGTCATTATTAATCAGCTTACCTTCCTTATCGAAGTGAAAGCTCCCATTACGGCTGTAGCACTGGCCATCCGCTCCATTCATGACGAAGTAGCCGTCGCCAGTAATTGCAAGATCAGTCGGACTATCCGTCTGAAGAATGGCCCCCTGAGATAGGATTGGATTAACAGCAGCAAGGTGGACACCACATCCAATTTGATTACCCCCAAGCAAGCCTTTGAGAGACTTAGAGATCATGTCAGTGAACTCTGGACGGCTGGTCTTAAATCCAACCGTACTTGCATTTGCGATATTGTCGCCGTACAACGACATTGCTTCACTTTGACCAGAAAGACCAGACAAGCCAGTATAAAGAGATGCTAAAATACCCATAGAGACGCCTCCTTGCGCCATTGATTCGTTTTGAGATCATATCCGATCCGTCAATCAGTCGGGATCAGCTAGGCTTCCCTCTACGGGTCCAGCCCACCTTCTAGTTCGAACTACACTAAAACTGCACCATCAATATTGGTAAAAACATTTCCTGAGATTGAGTTGCGATCAATCGCAGTAATCACAGTCCTATTCTTCACATTAACAATCAGAGCTGCGTCGGAGGTCAGAATTAATGTATCCTGAACACCCTTCGCATCCGCCTTGTCTACTGCATCGTTCACTTTGGCAAGAACAGCTGGATCAAGATTGATCTTTCGATCCTTCAACCGTTGACTTGCGTGGGCCGAAAACTTCAAGGGTGCCCTGATCTGAGATAAATCACTCTCTGAGACTGAAGGTTTTAACTTCTCCTCAAAAACTTGATCAAACTCTCCCTTGGTTCCTTCTTGCTTTCGGACCGGACGATCCGCCGAATTAATCCCACTCTGCCCAGGCAGAGAAGTAACACTCGGATAGAGAAACGTTCCTTGACTCACTCGCTTTCACCTCCTCTCAAGCCGTTAGGAAAACCTTTTTCAATTTCAGGTGCTGCCTGAACTTGAGGTGCCCCACCGGAGTTCACTAAGTTATTTCGAGCCGGGAGCGGAATAAAATTCGAACTCCCCAAATTTGGCCGTTGAACTGCAGCAATCCCACCCGCGTGGGCCATCTGAGACTGGTCCATATCGACTCGAATTATGTTACGCATTGTAACTTTTTCCTGATGTTGAGCATCTCCTACTAAAAGGACGGGCTCATTCCCCTCGAAGCTCACACCTATTACTCTCGCCTGCGCCTGAGCACTAAGATTAATTAGTTGTCCTCGAGCGTCACTTGCTTCTACTTTTATTGTATAATCACCAGACTTAGCAGGCATAGAATTATTTTTCAATCCGTCCCAAGTTAAGTTTACCTCGCCTGCATCTTGTTTTCCAAGTTCTTTATGGAATATTTCTTCACCTGTTGAACTGATAATTGAAATCTTTGTGTTCTCAGCGCTTCTAGGAAGCGAAAAGCCAAGAGACTCATTTTCGCCCTCAGTATGTGGAAATCTCTGCCGATCAATCGTCACGTTTTTTCCAATCATATTTGTCATGACCATCTGCTCAAGTGGCTTATTTTGGGATCCAATTTTATTTAGATTACTGTTTACATTCTGTAACTGCTCAACGGAGGTAAACTGAGCAACCTGAGTTGCCATCTGCTCTGCCTTGAATGGGTTGGTGGGGTCTTGATTTTTCATCTGAGTAATCATAATTTTAAGAAAATCGTCTTTGCCGAGTGCTTTCTTAATCTCCCTAGGTTTTTCAGCCTTCTGACCATATTTTGCCTGAATCTGCTGATAGACATCACCAAACTTTGGCGCAGTAGAGCTCTCTTTTTGATCGATTGACTGCGAAAACTGCCCACCCACTGCTGCATCAGGACCAGCCGGCAGCGCTCGACTCCCTTGATTTCCAACTCCGCCTACCATGAATTCTTCTTTCTCTTTACAGTAGGGCACCCCCTCCTCGCGAAGGGAAGTGCCCTGCCCTAGTTTATACTGTTACGTCTAGCCGACTCTCACCTCGAGCCTCTCTTACGGGAGCCCTCGACACCAAACTAGACCTCAAGGAAGCCATCCCTGAATTCTGCCTCGGTGATCGAGGTTCGTCATAAAATCGCTCGGATTGAGCTGAGTTCTGATTTCTTCCTTGTCCTGAGTCATTCTGAAAACCGGTTGAGTTTTGGAACGAACGAGGTTCTGGCGTAGTTTCATTCTTTGCGACGCTAAAATCCACAGTTCCCAAGTTCAGACTTTGCGAGGAGAGATTTTCCTTCAGAGAGCCAATGCTCTCTTCCAGAATCTTTTTCGCTCGTTCATCTGAAGCTTGGATCTTGAGCCCTACCCGATTTCCATCAGTCAAAACACGAATATTCAACTCTCCCAGGTGATCCGGTCTGAGACGTACTCGGATCTCACCGCCTCCTTGGTAGGAAGTACGGAGAATTCCAAGTCCAAGATTGGATAAACCCTCGGGTGCAAGTTGTCCTGAATAATTAGGACCACTGGACACCTGAGCATTGACCTCACTCTTAGGAATGGATTGAGTCGCCATTTCAAAGGTTCCAACTCCTTGTTGAGGAACTTGGATCCACGCTCTAGAGTCACTCGAAGAAGCTGTTGGCAGAGATTCATCACCCCCACCCTTCTGATCTCGAGCTCGTTCTTTCACCAAAATCAAAGGCATCGCCTGAATTTGCGGCACCATAGATCCCGGACTCAAAATGGCTGCACTTTTTTGACCCGGAACCTGAGATGGCCACTGAGAAATTTCGTTCTGTTGAATGCGTTTATCAAAGACCATCTTTGGTCTTTCCTTTAACATCATCCCAGGGAGCTGAATTCCTGCAGTAGAGCTCTGACTTGGTGAATCTCCTGCTTCGACCATTAACTCAGATGAGTCACTTAACTCTGATTTTCTCTGAGAGTTAATCAAGTCGTTACGGGTATTCATAAAGTCGTTTCCGGTTACCCATTGCCTTTTAAAATTTCCAACTTGAACAGGCTGAGAAGGATCCTGATGCTGAGGCTGTACCCTATTGGTATTAACCTGGCCTTGAACCTTCTGACCTGTGATTGCATGACCCCCCACTTCGGAATGAATTCCGCTAGAAAAATCGAGTTCCCCACCGGAGAACTCAACATTCTGGCCATCATCATTCAATTGAATTGAACCATCTGCGGGTCCAGCCCATGCTTTCTCAGTAGTCTGACTGAATGCTGGAAATTTTGAAGCTAAGGTTTGTAAATCAACCTGAGGGCGAGAAGAACGAAGTCCCTGCCCTACCTCAGTCTGATTTTCTAGGACTCGATTGACTTGCGATTTTTCAGAACTACTAGAACCACTCATCAACTGGTCAAAAATCATCTCCTTAGGATCTGACTCCTGAACCAAGTCTTGAGAATCAATACCGATCGTCTGAGCAGAAATTAATTCAGAATCCTGCGCTGAGCGATCATCAGAACCTGATGGTAGGCCAAATTTCTCTGCCTTTCCAGCGGATTCAAACTGAGACTCAGCTGTACCTCCCGACTTCAGCTCGGGCTTAAGTACTGGAACCGGGGCGCCCCCTTGCAGGGACACCAGGCTAGCCTGAAGTAGCTCCTGATCAAATTCTGACTCAGTGGCCGCTCCGCTCAGAGACCTGCGAGGTCCTACTCCTTCTCCGTCGAGTTTTTTTAAACTCTTAGCTTGCAACTGTATTTGCTGATTGCTTTTTATAGTTTCCATTTTATTTTTCACCTCCCTTCTTCACTTTTTCCTTACCCTCTGCTGCGTCACTCGACACAGATCGCTCCACTTTGGATTCAGGAGCGCTCTTGGTCCGGGATAATCCAACCAAAAGCTCTGAAAGTTCAGTCGCTCGTTTTGCCTCAACGAGGTTCATAATCTTGGCCAATCGCGGTGTATCCATTTGATACATCACAGAGACCGCTAAACTGTTATCTAATGATGATAGAATTTTTGCAGCAGTCTTGGGACTCATTGCTAGAAAGGTTTCAATGAGTTTTGCCCTCTTCTCTTCAACTTCCTTGGACTGCTCCTGCTGATTTTTTTGGATCGCTTGCCGATCATGCTCTAGCCGTTTCAATTGATCAGCAATCGAATTCTCTCGTGTTTGAATATCGCCTTCTCTGATTGAAAGAGCTTTCTCCCTCTTCTGAATCTCTTCACGAGCACTTCTTAGATCTTCAACTGCAGCCTCAGAAGTGAGACAAGCCCCTTGTTTTCCCTTGGATGAGGCTGATTTCTCTGGTTTCTTTTCAGATTTTTCACCCTCTTTTAAGTTTGCATCCTTGGACTCAGATTTCTGATCCGACTTTGTCTCACTTTTAGTTTCGGCGGGTCGTGGATCCTCATCCTTCGCCATCACAAATGAAATAGCAAAGCCAACTGAACCTAGGCCAAGCAAAGAACTTAATAGAAGTCGGTGAGTCAGCCTCTTCAACATCATTCGGCGTCACCCTCGATCTTAAGCAGGTGATTTCTCATGATCGTGAGTTCATCTTGTTCTTTTTGCTCAGATTTCTTAAGTTGATGCTTAAACTCAGAAAAGGCTCGTTCTCTCAGTGTTTCAATCATTCGAGTGAGGCGTTTTGCCTGAAGATAAGATCTCATTGCTTTTTCTACGCCTCGATTAGCACGAAAAATTGCCTGGTCGGATTTGATAATTCTTTGTTTGGTCCCTACAATAAAACTCTGGATCAACTGAAATCCGGATGCAGGTGCTACTGTTTTAGCAAGACCATCACGATCATGAAAAGCTTGATCCAGTAAAAGCTGAAGCTGACGCTTACTCTCAAATTCAGATTGCAGCTTCTTCTGCGCCTCAGCTAATTCCCTCAACGCCTCATTTTCATTGAGAAGTCGGGATTGGAGAACAGATTCGAGTCCAAATCTAAATCGTTTCATTACCTTCTGATCATGATGGATTTTTACTCATCAGAATAGACTGAATCTTTTTCCTACTTAATTTAATAAAATGTAATTTTTTGCCGAGACTGATGAATTTGGCGCAAAGATCAGAACTGCAATCGATTCGATGTAGATTGGACAGGCTTTTGGTTTTGAGACATCTGTTGCCCATTCCCCGCTAAAGCTTCACCCGCTCGGATGATCGAATGCATCCGACTGAGGGTATCTTGCATATCACTCGACTCTTCTACATTTTGCTTTAAGAAATCTAAAATACGCTCATGTACGGCAACAGCCTGATCTATCTTCGGATTGCTGCCACGAACGTAGGCTCCAATATTAATAAGCTCTTCAATTTGGGCGTAGGTTGCCATCCACTCCTTAATCTGAGAGGCCCAACTCAGATGATTAGGATCAATAATCGCGCGCATCACGCGACTCGTGCTTTGCATGACATCGATGGCAGGAAAGTGGTTTCGCTGAGCAATCTTACGACTCAAGACAATATGACCATCCAGAATAGAGCGAACAGAGTCGGCGATTGGATCATCCATATCATCGCCCTCGACCAAAACTGTGTACAATCCTGTAATACTCCCTTTTCCGGGAGAGGTACCCGCTCTTTCAAGAAGTTTTGGAATGGTTGCGAACACACTAGGCGTGTAACCCTTAGATGCCGGAGGCTCGCCCATTGAAAGACCAATCTCGCGCTGAGCCATACAAAAGCGAGTAACAGAATCCATTAAAAGGAGCACTTTTTTGCCCTGGTCTCGAAAATACTCCGCAATAGCTGTTCCCAAAAATGCTCCGCGCATTCTCAATAATGGAGACTTATCCGAAGTCGAAACAATCACAACAGACCGCTTTAAACCTTCAGGACCAAGATCACGTTCAATAAACTCTCTGACCTCGCGACCTCGCTCACCAATAAGCGCAATCACATTGACATCGGCCTGCGTCCTACGAGCCATCATTCCAAGCAAGACAGATTTTCCAACTCCTGAGCCTGCCATAATGCCCATTCTCTGGCCCTGGCCACAAGTGAGCAGTCCATTAATGCATCTCACCCCTAAATCCAAGGGCTTAGCAACAACTTCACGCTCTAAAGGGTGTGAGGGCCGCTGGTAAAGCCCTCGCTCTTCGAAATGAGCGTTTCCAAAGACAATAGGGCCTTTTCCATCGATGGGATTCCCTTGGCCATCCAGAACTCGTCCAAGCAAGCCTGCTCCAACGGTAATTGTGGATACCTTTTTTTTCAAGATCACCAGGCTATCTTTGTTTACACCATGAACTTCTTCAAACGGCATCAATAGAACCCGCTTGTCTCTAAAACCAACCACCTCGGCCTCAACATTATTTAAATTAAGACCCTGCTCACGATCGCCCGAAGGCAGAATTTGACAAATGCTTCCGACTCCAGCACCAGGCAAATGAGCCTCAAAGACCAAACCGATGGACTTAGTAATTTTCCCAGCTTCGGTGTAGAGAAGACTTTGGCTAAGCTTTTCATCATATCGGTGCTTTTCAATTTTCCAGATCAAGAAATTTGCTCCTTGGGTGCTGCAGGTGATCCTACGCCTCCCCCATCGGGTACCAAAGCCCGATAGACCTCTTGAAGCTGAGCTTCAATGCTGGCGTTGATCAAATTCCACTCAGTTTCAATCTCGCACCCACTCTGCTTAACTTTACTACTCAATTCTACATTGAAATTAGTAATGCTACCAAAGGTCTTTTCCACACCTTCTTTAAGGAGCCCAATAATTTCCCCATCAAGAGGATTAATTCTAACTATTATATTTTCACGAACTCCCACTTTACTTACTAAGTCTTTTGCAAGTCGAAGAACATATTCTCGATCGAGAGTCAGCTCTTTCATAAGAAGAAGTTTAGATATTCTGAAGATCATCTCCATAATTATAGTTTCGTTAACTCGAAATATTTCAGTTCTTGCATTTTCCATTTCATTCAAAAACTGATCAAATCGAGCAATTTTGTCAGCTGATTCGATTTGTATTTTCTTCTGAGCTTCTTCAATTCCCTTTTTAAGTCCCTCTTGGTATCCTTGACTCCGGGCTGCCAATTTCTCTCGCTCAGCAATTTCAGTTACGATCTGCTGAACCCGAGCCTCAATCACTCGGCGCTCTTCCTCCTCAATCGAAAGTGAATTCCTCAGCAGTGGATTGATACTAAAGCGACTATCTTTCTGAGTGCGCGCTGAGCGCTCAGCATCGGTTGCAGCTAGGGGTCCAAACTTACTCTTCACTTCTGAATAGTGATCGGCATCTTTTGATCGGATCGGCTCGAATACATAGTCTTTGACCTCTGGTCGACTCGTCCGATCAAAGCTAGAAATTTTGTGCTCGCTTTTTTCAGAACCAAGATGATTCTCATCTTGAATTAGGGTCTCAGTAAACTTCCGATTCCACATTCAAACCTCACACAAGAGCATCAGATCCACCACCGCGGCTGATCATAATTTTACCCTCAGACTCAAGGCGTTTTGCAACATTAATAATTTCTTGTTGAGCGGCCTCAACTTCTGAAAGCTTAACTGGACCAAGCGAGTCTAAATCATCTTTCAGCAACTCAGCTGCGCGTTTGGATATATTTCTGAAGATCTTATCTCGAACTTCCGGCGTTGCAGTCTTAAGTGCAATCACTAGCTTATCGTTTGGAACTTCTTTAAGAAGCGTTTGCATTCCTCGATCATCAACGAATGAGATATCTTCGAACACAAACATTAACTTGCGAATTTCCTCGGCCAATTGTGGGTCTTTTTCTTCGACCTTAGCCATAATATTCTGTTCATTCGATTTATCCATAACATTGAGCATATCGGCAATGGGTGCCACACCGCCCAACTGCTGGGTATCGATAGATCCAAGAGTAGCAAGTTCCTGTTTGAGTACCTCATCCACCTGAGCAATGAGATTAGGTGAGATGAAGTCGAGGTTAGCAATACGTAAGACGACCTCGGTTTGAATCAACTCAGGGAGTCGTTTGAGAACCTCACATTTTTTCCCCGATTCAAGATGAGCGAGGATCAATGCAATAGTTTGAGGATGCTCATTCACGAGGAAATTCGCTAGTGTGCGAGAATCTACTAGCTCGAGAGCTTCGAGGGTTCGACTTCCCTCGACTACAGAAAGCTGCCCCAAAACAGTTTTGGCGCGCTCCTCCCCAAGCGTTGAAAGTACGAAGTCCCTGCCTGAGGCATGGCCAAAGATCAGTGTTTCCTCTTCTGCAATCTCTCTATAAAAGCTCTCAAGCGTTTCCTTCACTACAATAATGGGGACTTTTGAAATCGAACCCATGGCACTTACAAGTCGTTTAACATCGTTATCCTTCATTTTTTTGAAGATCTGGGATGTGACTTGATTACCCAATACATTCAGAAGCAGGGCAGAACGTTCGATTCCAGTCATTTCATCAAAACTATCGTATGCCATAGTTGATCTCAGGCACTAGCGGCCTTTTCCTTTCCTTTTCCAGCTTCAACTTTAGGCTCTGCTGCGCGACGATGGAGCCACTCTTTAAGGACCATTGCAGCCTTATGTGGGTTAGCATCCACAAGTGAGACGATTTTTTCCTTAATCATCTCACCCTCGACCTTTTCAGGATCAACACTGTCTGGTATCACTGGAATCACATCTTCTACAGATGGCAGAGCGGAGGCTCGTTGAAGTTTCTCAAGCTCCTCGACGGTCTGAGGTAAGAAGGTATCGACACTGTCGATGGTATTTTCAGTGATCCACTTAATGAAGGGCCGAACCACGAACATGAAAAAGAGGAGAATTGTTAATCCTATCACGCAATAGGTGATCAGATTTTGAATGTAATTCTTCTGTTCGGCTTCATTTACGATCCTCTGAGCCTCTTCGAAGTCCTCATGAGTGAACTCGATATTCTTAATTTCGAGAGTGTCCCCACGCTTTCGATCTAAGCCAACCGTACCCGCGGCAATTTGCTCGAACTCTTTCAGTTTCTCGGGAGACCAACCTTCAGTCTTAGTCGTTGTCTTTCCATCTTTGTCTTTTTCCCTAATCATTTTCTGATCGACAACTACTGCTACAGAGAGTCTCTTGATGCTACCCGCAGCATGGGTGGTTTTCTTAATGGTTTGCGGAATTTCGTAGTTGGTGACCTCATTATTTTTAACGGTTTCAGTTTTGACCTCGTTGTTTGCTGTAGGAGGTTGTCCCGGCGTATTAGCAATTGCACCACTCACGCCCTGGGGACCGGGACGACTTCCGTTCATGCTGTCATTGTGCTTTTCAACAGATCGTACTGCTGCTCCATCAGCATCAAATGAAGTCTGGGTTTCGTTTACCTGAGCAAAGTCGACTTCTGCTGAAACCTTAGCAACTACGTGCCCCTCGCCTACTACGTGAGATAGAACGCCTTCGATGCGCTTTTCAAATTCGGACTCGATTTTTTGCTGAAAATCTAATTGAGTTGCTGTCGCTTGACCAAGAGAATCAGAGGCGCTCTTAGAGAGAACCTTCCCTTCAGAATTCATAATCACTACATCAGAGATTTCCATTCCTTCAACGGCTCGGGCGACCAGATTTCCGATACCAAAAACCTGCTTCTCACTTAAAACTGAGCCTGGCTCAAGATCTAATACGACTGAGGCAGTTGACTTTTTCTGATCTTCGACAAAGGTACTTTTCTGAGGAATTGCAAGGTGAACACGAGAGCGGCGAACCCCTCGAATGGAATTAATCGTTCGCATAAGTTCGCCCTCTTGGGCTCGCTTTTGATTGAGTTTCTGAACAAAACTAGAGGTCCCTATTGACTGCTTATCAAATACCTCATAGCCAACAACTCCGGACTGCGGAAGTCCCATTGACGCCAGCTCTAGCCGAAACTCGTAAAGATTCTCGGGGGGCACTGAGATGGTCTTACCGTTAGCCTCAACGCGAAATGGGATATTTTTCTCCCTCAGCAGGCGGATAATGCTAGTTGAGTCTTCGGCATTGATATTGGACATGATAGGGACGTAGGTTTTGTTGCCTGCCCAAACAAAAAGCAGCGCAATCCCCGCCATGATGCCAACTAGCGTAATTAGAATTGCAGCTTTTTTTCCACCAGACATTCCCTTTGCAAAGTCTGCTACTTGGGCGCCTATTTTTTTTAGATACTCTTCCACTCATAGCTCCAGGGTTAAACGGGAAATTAGACTGGCATCCTCATTACTTCTTTGTACGCATCTAGAATTTTATTTCTCACCTGCATCATGAGCTTGAGTGAAGTGTCTGCTCGCTCGATCGTTAGCATAGTTTCATGTATATTTTTGCTCCGACCCGCGACCAATTCCTTAATTGCATCATCGGCTTGTCCTTGCTGGACATTGACTTGCTCCATTGAGTCCTTGAGCACATCCATGAAGTTTTTTCCCGGAGCTCCCTTAGATTCGGTACCAATACCTTGTCCGAGTTCGATCCCTGCACTACTTGGCGTCGATAGGCCTGAGATTTTATCCATCACCTATTATCTCCCGATTTCCAGAGCTTTTTGCGCCATCGCCTTAGCCGCCTGCATAGCTGTAACATTTGCCTCGTATGACCTTTGAGCGCTAATCATGTTGGCCATCTCCTCAACGGGGTTGACGTTAGGCATTGCAACGTAACCCTCGGCATTGGCATCAGGATGATCTGGATTATAAACCATTCGTGCCGGGCGTTCATCTTCAGCAATGTCGACGACTTGCACGCCCTGAACACCCTCGTCGAGGCGGTTTTGAAGAATCTCACCAAAAGACTCCCGATCGGTTTGAGCAGCCAGGATTGGATCTTTTCTTCGATAAGGTCCACCACCAGGCCCAACCCCTCGGGTCGTTTCAGCATTTGCAATGTTACTCGAGATGGTGTTCATGCGCTTCGTTTGAGCGTCAAGTCCCGAAGCACTGACGCGCATAGATGAAAATAAATCCATTAGCGATTACCTCCCCCTTCTGAGATGGCATATTTCAGCATGCCTAACTTTCTTTTTAACATTTCGGCAGATGCATCATAGAGCAATTGATTTTGAGCCATTTTAACCATCTCCGAAGAACGATCGACCGTGTTGCCGTCCAAGGACTCAACTCCGTTTGGATCCTCATAGATCTCTGGTTCTACGGGATCAGTAGGGCGATGAACTCGGTGCCCCTCAGCAGTTTCACTCGGTTTGAGCTGATGATCGGCCCCCAAAACTTCTCTCAATGCCGTCTCGAATTCTACCGTTTTTGCCTTATAGCCCGGAGTATCTGCATTGGCGATATTTGAGCTGATCACATTCTGGTTAACTTGCCTTACGTTAAGAGATGTGTTCAGCGCGCCTATGATTGGATCAAAACCTATATCCACCCGTGTTACCTACCCTGTTCTATTTTAATTTTTATACAAAAATTACTCAAGACTTATTCATTTGAATATTTAAATTAGTAAGAAATAAATATCTATGGGTTAAAAATTTAGCGGTATAAACTTCCCATTTATATTTTTTTACCCAACTAGACATAGATCCCTAGTAATTTATAGTCTGAAATTTTGTTTCGCAGAGTTCTAATCGATATTCCGAGAGCTTTAGCAGTATGAGTTCTATTACCCTGATGGTACTGAAGTGCCTCAATAATTACCGTCCGCTCGATGTCATCAAGTGTCTGTCCTGGGATCCAGCTTTTTTCCAATTCAGCCTGATCTTGAGCACCAGCTTTTGAACTTGGATCGGTTCGCTCAATCACAAGATCCTTCAAACCAATCTGTCCAATCTGAGTCGTAATCACCGCGCGTTCGATCGCGTTTTCAAGCTCACGTATGTTTCCCGGCCATGGATGGGTCTGCAAAAAGTTAAGGGCCTCAGAGGTCATGCCGGCATTTAATTTCCCATTCCTTCGTGAGTACTTTTCAATCATGTGCCGAGCCAGAAGTTCGACATCTCCAATGCGCTCTCTGAGCGGGGGCAGAGTCAAATTTACGACATTCAGTCGATAGAAAAGGTCCTCACGGAAAGATCCGTCCTGAACACACTGAGAAAGACTGCGATTGGTTGTAGCAATAATTCGGACATCAATCGGTAAAGGTTTTCTACTTCCGATTCGATCTACTTCGCCCTCCTGAATGACTCGCAGAAGCTTGGCCTGAAGGCGACAATCCATTTCTGAGATCTCGTCCAGCAACAAAGTTCCACCATTTGCTAGCTCGAATTTGCCAGATTTAGCTGTCATCGCGCCAGTAAAGGCTCCGCGTTCGTACCCAAAAAGCTCTGACTCAAGGAGATTCTCTGGAATCGCTGCGCAATTAATTGCAACAAATGGTCGATTGCTTCGACTACTATTCTCGTGAATCAGATTCGCCACGAGCTCCTTACCTGTTCCACTTTCGCCTTGAATGAGGATAGTTGCTTTGCTCTGCGCAACGGTTTTTGCGAGTTGAATCAGGTCCCGCATTCTGCGGTCATGGGTTAGGATCTCGATCATAGCTTGCCCTCCTTGGCATTTTTTTGAATCGACTCATGAACTTTTTCGTTTGCTAACGTCTCTGCTGCTAAATTCTTCCAAAACTTTTCGTCATCGGCCTTTGGATCTGTCCTCGCAATATCCTCGAGAGTCTTCACGATCTGATTTCGATAGGTGTCTTTTCCTGACTTCCCTAACGAGCGCGCATATCCATAGAGAATCCGATTACTTTTAACTCCCCCTGAGATCAAACGTGAGTAAGCGGAGGCTGCCTCTTCCCAATTTTCATTCGACTCGAGAATTTGAGCCTCACTCAAAACCGTTTGAACCAAATCGGGAGCCGATCTGAGACCCATAGCCATCAAGTTCGGATCATTATCCTGGTGATGAGCAGCATCTTGAATGATCTGTTTCTCAACGCTTTGAAACAAACTGAGTGATGCTGTGAGATTCTTAGCCTTGAAATAAAGGGAGGCTAGCCAAGCCTCTAGTTTGACGTCATCCTGAATGAGGCGGGCCTGAGCGACATGTCGAATAGCACTCGATAAATTATTTTCAGTTTCTTCAATCTGGCCAAGAATAATTTCTCTTTCGAGATCAATCCTGGGGTCGTTCACAGCCGAAGCAAGTAATTTCCTAATTTGGTTTAGGTTTTCTTCATTTTTAATATTTTTAGAGTTAGGTGAATTTTTGAACTTAATCCAAAGTGCTTTAGCAAGAGCAAAATTCTGTTCTGCGATGTTCCCTTTTGACTCTGGTGTCGCATTTGCCAAGCCTCTCTTCAAGCTAGATTGCTTTTTATATTCAGTCAGGAGGTCATTAGCCAACTTACCCATCTCTAAATCTGACGCCACTCGGGAGAGCTTGAGTAGATAATCACGATCGACCTCTTCTGCTGCAACAGGCAAGGTGGCGGCCTTTGCAGTGTAGAAGCTAAGAGCTTCGTATCCGCTTCCTTGTTCCAGCATCTGAACAATTATTTTTTGAAATGCGTCATAAATTGCTGTTTTAAGAAGTCGCCTAACGAGTAGAGAGCGAGTCACCTTGAATTCATCAAGAGCTATTTCTAATGTCTTTTTAGGGTCTTCTGAGGTGATCAAAGACCTAAGATGGGTAATTGCTCGAAAGTCAGGGTAGTCGGACATCACAACAGATCCCGACCCGTCAAATTCGAGGGCATCTTTTGAGAAAAACCTCTCCTGAGTCTGAAAATCAAAGCCGCCGTGATCACCGCACGACGAGAGTCTCACTCTGGCCAGCAGGGCTCCAGGACTGAATGGATATCGATTGATCGTTTCGAAAAGCTTTTCACGAAACTCAGGGGAACTAGGACCATTACCTTGTGGATCCCGTCCTATAATTTCAGCTGTCCTAAACGAGGCACGCCACCCTTCAGGATGGGCAGGGAATCTCTCAAGAAAGTGAAGAAATTCTACCTTGGCTTTTTCCATCTCACCTAATTGATAGAGGGTTTCGCCTCGATTCAGGTAGTACTCTGGGAACTTACCGCCATAGATTTCAAAGGGTTGAATTCCTTGATAATAAAAACTCAGTGCTTTTTCGTACTGAAAACGCCGGAGGTAAATATCTCCAAGTCGAAACGCGCCTTCGGCGCCAATCTCGCGGGTCGGGGCCTTCTCCATCAACCATCTATATTCCTTTGCGGCACGCTCGAGCTGGGAGAGATCAAACATGCACTCGGCGGCAGCAAGGTGAAATAAGTAGCTCAACCGATGCTCCGAATGGTTGTCAATCAACCAGAGAAACTTCTCAAGCGCGACCGCAGTTAGCTTCTTTTCGAATGCCTTAAGAGCTAAATACATGGAGGAGTGGAGTGCTACCGCCGATTTCTTGTAGTCTCGGACGATTCGGTTTAAAATCAGCTCTCCAGCCTCGTTATGGCCGAGCTTAATAAGAGCGTTGGCTCTCAAAAACCTCATTTCCATCATGGATTGAGATTTTGGAAATTCGCGATCAAAGAAGTCGAGTGTACGAATCGTGAGGGCGAAATTGCCACGGTCATAGAGCTTTTTAGCCAGTCTGACATGCTGAGACTCACGGCCTTTTCCTTCAGGGCTGTAGTAGTCAAAATTTGCATCGGGAGTAACCCCTGGAAGCAACTTGCTGAGCTCTAGCTTTTTGTGAACTGGGTAAAACCGGAGAAAGAAGTCATCTTTTTCAGTCAAGGGCTGACTACAATAGCGATCTATGTCTTTGAGCTCCGCTCGGCGCCCCTCCATGGCCAACTTTCGATTTGTTTTGACCCCCTCTTCATCCTGCATCTTTTTCAGAGCAGCCTCGAGGTGTAGCCTTTGCTGTTGGGCTCGATGATCTGACAGACTGATGCCAGGGCGGACCCAAAAATCGACCACCAGTCGCGGAGATTCCTTTTCGCGGAAGTCAAAAGAGTCCATGACTGGGTTTGCAAGGGTCAGTTTACCAGCTGGAAATCGCCATTCCCCCGTGATTTTGATGCCTTGGGCGGTTTCTATAACTTTTAAATTCTTAACCCGATAGTCTCCTGTTTTGGCCAAACGACGAGTGAAAGGCTCCCGCTCATCAGAAGGGACACCGAGATCAAGAAGAGTAAAACTAGGCAAGAGGATCTCAAATCCTTGTCCGGATTTTTTCCATCGACTCGAAACACTTCCGTCAATTTGGAGGGTAATGCGACTATAGTTTTTGAAAGTTTGAAGTTGAATCAAGTCTAGGGAATCAGCAAAAGCATCAAGGGATAAATGCCCTCCAGAGAAAAACAACACCAGTCCTATGGTCAAAAAGAGCTTCCTGCTCTTGTCTAATTTCACAAAGATTGACTCCTAGCACTGTGACTTAGCAAAAAAAGTGCCAGCTCAAAAAAAGTAGGAGCAACTCCTCAGAAATCGCTGTAATCTACTGATCATTCTAGGTAATCTTGAACTAGGCAAGGTACGCTGGTGGGAAATTGAAAGCCTATGTATTTTTGGCACTTCGTCAGAAAACACGACAGTTTTCGATGATAGTTTGACAGTAGAGTGAGCTAAGAGAGTCAAAATGAGAAAATACTTTATTCTGATAAGCATTTTATATACAAGTTCTCTGAGCGGGTGCTCCCTCTTTTTTGGTAACATTAGGCCTTCAGAGGAAAAATCGAGCCACTACTCAGTCGAGGAGCTGTCTAGATCAACTCCAGGATGGAGAAAGCTCATAAGCCCCACAGAAGGGGAGACTTCCGATTTTTCGCACCCGGACGTCTCTTATGAGTCTGAAAAGTCAGCTGCTGTGATCTCAGTGACTTCTGGATGTAGAAATCTAAGGGATGCCCACTCTCCGAGCAGTCTGACGGAACAGACTCGAGGCCTACTTTTTGGAATCTCAAAAGTGAACTTTGAATCAGTCAGCAAGATTGAGATCGACCATACTGATGCTCTCTGGTCAAAAGTCACTGGCGAGTTAAATAGCGAGCCTGTCAAGTTCGAAATCATTGTAACACAGAAAAGAAACTGCTTTTATGACCTTGTCTTAGTGGGACGCCCTCCTTTCTCCCGCCAGGACCAAGAGGTGTTTGCTCATTTTGTTTCGACGTTTCATTTCAAATAAAAATGGATTAAAAAAGAAGGGAAACCATGTTTAAATTAACTCAAAAGGGCCTTTCTCTGAATCCGGTCACCCCCTTGCATGTGTTTGCACGTGAAATTGGGAGTCGACTGCTTTCTTTTCTTAGATTTGTAGGAGGTTTCAGCCTCCTATGCCTACAGATCGGTCGAGAGATCTTTGAACGCCCCTTTTACCCGAGACTCATCGTCCAGCAGATTATGACCATCGGAGTTCAATCGATTCTACTCGTCAGCGTAACAGCCTTAGCGACAGGCTCAGTCATGGCTCTTCAGTTTGGATATGGGTTATCTAAATTTGGCGGAAAGCTTTATGTCCCTAAGATTGTCGCGATGGCAATCCTGAGGGAGATGGGTCCTGTGTTCACCAGTCTTCTGGTGGCTGGTAGGATTGGGTCCGGAATTGCTTCTGAAGTCGGATCCATGAAGGTTACTCAACAAATCGATGCCATTCGCGCATTGGGAACGAGTCCAATTAAGCGAATCGTGATTCCTCGATTGGTTGCTGCCCTCATCGCACTGCCCATTCTGACTCTGATAGCTGACTATATCGGTATCTTTGGAGCCATGCTGGTCTGCATGAAGGACTTAGCAATTAACTCCGAGTACTTTATAGCTAAATCTATCGAAGCGCTCGAAATGAAGGACATTCTGACAGGAATGGCAAAGACGGTCGTATTTGCCTTTTTTATTTCGGTCACCGCCTGCTGGAAAGGTTTAGAAACCGAGGGGGGTACCCAGGGGGTAGGAAACTCCACCACTTGGGTGGTAGTGACCTCAAGCATTTTCATTATGATTAGCGACTATTTTCTAACTAAGTTCTTTATCATCACGATTTACCCCCGCTAGGCACCCAAATTTATGATGCAGATTGAACAGCCTACCAAAATTGCTCTCGACGTTAAAAATCTTTATAAGTCCTTCGGAGACAAAGCGGTACACCGGGGAGTTTCCTTTCAACTTTTGGAGGGCGAAATTCTCGGACTCTTCGGTGGATCTGGTACAGGTAAGAGCGTCATTCTCCGATCGATCATCGGATTGGAACATCCAGATCAAGGCGAAATTATTTTCGATCATACGAACATCGTGGGATTGAGCGAAAGTCGACTCATTCGAATTAGAACTCAAATTGGCTATGTGTTTCAAAATGGAGCACTATTCGACTCCCTCACTGTGGAGGAGAATCTGGCCTACCCACTGCGAGAACACACCGCTCTATCAGACCGCGAAATTCAAAAAAAAGTGAATCGGATGCTCGAGCTCATCGACATGAAGGGAAGTAACCATCTCTTTCCTAACGAGTTATCAGGGGGCATGCAGAAGCGAGCTGGCTTGGCACGAGCAATGATTTTAGAACCCAAGGTCATCTTATTTGATGAGCCCACTGCCGGTCTTGATCCTGTGAACACGAAGCGACTCTTAGATAACATCAAGAATCTCAAAAAGACTGGAATTACAGGAATTTTCGTCACTCATGACATTCCAAGTGCATTTGAAATTGCGGATCGAATTGCAATCCTGTACCAGGGAAAAATCCAAGTAATTGACACGACTGAAAACATTAAAAAATCTAAGGACCCACTAGTGCAGTCGTTTATCCAGGGAGCTTCCCATTAGGAGATCAGTGAAATGGCGAATCAAATTAATAACGAGATCAAAGTTGGAATTTTCGTATCCATCGGCATAGGTCTGTTGCTGGCTACACTTTTGGTTCTGGGTGGCGCGAATACCTTTTTTACCAAAAGAAATTTATACACCGCCCATATTCAGAGCGCTGAAGGCCTAATTCCTGGAGCGAAGGTCATTCTGGCTGGAGTTCCCGTTGGCGTAGTCGACAAAATCGAGTTCGACCGCAAGCGAAGGGATATCCAGATCACTTTTGCCATCAATCATGAGGCGGGAGAATGGATACACGAAGGCGCTTCTTTTGAGGTCGCTACGCAGGGAGTTTTAGGTGACAAGTATGTGAACTTAGACGGAGGCAAGGCAGATGGCTCGCTCCTGCCTCCAAAGTCAGACATCGCTCAACGCCCGTCCAAAGACATCACTCAACTTTTTTCAAAAAGTGACCAACTCATCGTCAATGTGAATAGCGTTTTAGGAAGCGTGGATCGCATCTTAAAGTCTTTTGAAGCCGATCGTCGCAGTGACACCTTATTTAAAAACTTGGCGTTGGCCTCGAAGAATATTGTTGCTGGCACTGAAAAATTGAACCAAGAACTCGATCAAATCAAACTCAAAGGTGCCATCACTCACCTGAACCAAATCCTAGAGAAAGTGAATAATGGCACCGGAACAGTCGGTGCTCTCATTAATGACGTCAGCCTCTACGATGACCTTAAATCTCTATTAGGCGGCGTCAATCGCAACCGAATTATGCGCAATCTCGTCCGTCAAACCCTCAAGGAGGGCAAGGCTAAGGACCAAGCGCAGTAAACTCTAGCCTTCCAGGAACTAATGAACTTGATCATTCTACCGCAGAGTTAAGCATGACCAGCCGGAGTCTCATCGTCTTCTTCGAACCTTCTAATCCCTTCTCTAGCAGAGATAGGAACAATGAGTCCGCGCTTGCGAAGTTTCTCAACGAGGGTCGTGCGGTTCATCTGTAAAAGTTCGCTAGCGCGATTTTTGTTACCACTTGTCCGCACGAGAGCTTGATCAACCAGGTGATTTTCGAATGCTGCGACGATCGATTTAAGATCCACACCTGAGTTTGGAAGAACCATCCGGGGAAATTCCCACTCAGCAATGGCTCCCGAGCCAGCAGGACGTCCCTCGGTAAACTTTTGAAAAACCCGATGAGGAAGATCGCTAAGATCCACGCTCCCCTGCCCCTTGAGGATCACAAGGCGCTCCATCAGATTCTCAAGTTCGCGCACATTTCCCGGCCAGTCATAGGCCAGGAGAGCCTCCATGATTTGACCAGATGGTGCTTCAACCGTATGCTGTGTCAACTCGTTGAACTGATGAATAAAGTGATGAACTAAAAGAGGAATGTCACTTTTTCTCTCCCGCAACGAGGGAATTTTTACGGGAATGACGTTAAGGCGATAGTACAGATCCTCCCGAAATTCGCGCTTCTGAACGGCCTCCTCAAGGTCCCGATTGGTTGCGGCGACAATCCTCACGTTAAGATCCATGGTCTTTGAGGTGCCAACAGGCTCAAACTGTCGCGTCTGAAGCACTCGCAGTAACTTTACCTGCAAGTGAAGGGGCATGTCGCCAATTTCATCCAGAAACAGGGTTCCACCCTGAGCCGACTCAAAACGTCCTTCACGGTTTTGAGTTGCGCCAGTAAAAGCTCCTTTCACATGACCGAAAAGCTCAGCTTCCAAAAGTTCAGATGGAATTGCTCCGCAGTTCACCACCACCCAAGGAGCGGAGGCTCGTGTCGAGTGGTCGTGAATCGATCGAGCAACAAGCTCCTTGCCTGTGCCACTTTCACCAGTAATAAGTACGGTGCTATCTGTTTGAGCAACTTTCTCAATCGTTTTGAAAATGTTTTGAATGACTAGACTTTCCCCCACCAACGGAGACCGACTCATGAGCATCAATGCTCCCTTCCCTTCACTCTTCCTTGAGTTTGAATCTGCAGCAAAACAACTGCCCTTTTATCCAGGCTAAGCAATCTTTGCCGATGTGTCAAAAATAATTCTTAGATATTTTTTAGATAATAAAATGAATTAAGTCCATCGATGTCAAATTAAATATTAAAGTGAGAGTAAAAGTAGGTTCTGCGCTAAGAGTCAGACCCCTGAAGTGACAAAATTTTTATAAATATATAGAATCCAACGCTCAGCGTAAAGATCACCCCTGCCCAAAAACCAGAGGATCACTAGAACGAAAAGAGCAGCCGAAAATCCGCCAAAAATGAACTGATTTTTACTCTTTCGTCTCCGGTAAAAAATAGCGAGTTCTGCCATGACCCAAATACAAGGTAATGCCCAATAAGGGTAAATGCGAATGAGCAGGAAGAAAAAACGCATAACCCCAGTGTAACTGGTTCGAGAATCACTTCAAAGCGCGAAGTGCTTCGACTTGGTCTGTTTTTTCCCAGGTAAACTCGGGCTCGTTTCTTCCGAAGTGACCGTAGGCAGCCGTTTTCGAATAGATCGGTCTCAAAAGATTGAGCGACTCAATGATTCCAGCAGGTTTCAGTTTAAATATTTCCCGCACTGCCGCTTCGATCTTGCCGAGCGCGACTTTTTCAGTACCAAAGGCATTCACCATGACGCTGACTGGCTCGGCCACGCCAATAGCATAAGCCAACTGAACAAGACAGCGATCCGCGAGTCCAGCCGCCACAATGTTTTTTGCCACATAGCGTCCCATGTAGCAGGCAGATCGATCCACTTTAGATGGATCTTTCCCTGAGAAAGCACCACCACCGTGAGCTCCATGTCCGCCGTAGGTATCAACAATGATTTTTCGTCCTGTGAGGCCACAATCTCCCATCGGGCCTCCGATAACAAAACGCCCGGTGGGGTTCACATAAAATTTAGTCTTATTGTCGAGGAACTGATGAGGGATCGTTCTTTTGATCACTTCTTCAATAACTGCTTCCTGAATCTGCTTGTGAGAGATGTTTTCGTCATGTTGGGAGCTCACAACAACAGCATCGACTCGTTTCGGCCGACCTTGATCGTACTCTACAGTGACCTGGGTCTTTCCGTCAGGTCTTAACCACCCCAAAGAACCGTCTTTTCTGACCTGAGCAAGCCGACGGGCGAGCTGATGGGAAAGGTCGATGGACAGCGGCATCAGCTGTTCAGACTCTCGAACCGCATAGCCAAACATGATCCCTTGATCCCCTGCACCCTGCTCCTGCTGGTTGTGCATCCCTTGACCTGTAGTCACTCCTTGGGAAATATCTGGGGATTGGCGATCCAAGGTAACCACTACGCCGCAGGTTTTGTAATCAAAACCCTTCTCAGACGAGTCGTACCCAATTCGTTGAATCGTTTGGCGCGCAATCTCAGCATAATTTGCATGGGCAGTTGTGGTCACTTCCCCTGCAATTACGACTAACCCAGTGGTTACCAGGGTTTCACATGCAACTCTAGCTCGAGGATCTTGACTCAATAAAGAGTCTAAAACAGCATCCGAAATTTGATCAGCGATTTTATCCGGATGCCCTTCGGTAACAGATTCAGACGTGAACAAGTATTGAGATGACATGTCCTGCTCCCTCGAGTTTAGAATTTAATTTTTTAGTGCAAAACGGGCAAGAGCCCGTTTTTTAGCTTTCGAAATGGATCGAAAACTTAGGAGTGGTCCCTTTGTTTTGCTCGCGGCGCTTACGCACCTTACCTTTACGGGCTTTGCGTACTTTACGAGCTGTCTTAGTTTTCATCATACGTGAGGGCATACTAACCTCCAAAAAAAGTTGAAAATGAGTTTTATCCTCGATTGATCCAAGTTGTCAACCCCAGGTTGGAGCAAAACTTGCGACTCCGTCTAATTTATGAACGGTGTTGCCTTATTTTTACTTTTTTTAGGTTTCGGAACTCAACCAGGGTATGGATCACAGCCTCCTGAAGTCGCCCAAAAGCCTGATCTTTTTCTAACTCAAGGAGAACAAAGACTTCTTCATGTCCCCCGACTGAGCAAGTACGCACTCGGGAACCCTAAAATCAGGGTACTGAAACTTCCGATTTTCCGCGATGCTAGAACCAGCATCTCCAATGAAAGCCTCCTGCTGAAAGCAATTGAGGAGGGAGTCTGTGACCTTTGGGTCTGGAAGGCGGATGGATCATCCGAGCATCGGAGTATCCGCATTCAAAAGCCCCAAGGGCCCCGGCCTTCACCTAAACTGGACCAGAGCCTAGAAAGGCTGACCGAAGTCGAAGTCCTCCAGTCCGGCCCGCAGGTGATTCTCCGAGGAGAAATCCTCAGCCTGACGGAGAGCGCCCGAATTGCCGCCCTCAGCGAAGGCTTCCCAAATGAGATTCGCGACGAAACGCAGGTCTCCGAAAATCTCTTAAAATCTGCCCAAGGGCACGTTGAAACTTGGCTGAGAACCACCGGAAACTCGGGTCGTCTCTCAGTTGAACAAGAGGGAAATCAACTTTGGATCCGAGGGGCCGTAGACCGCCCCAATCGAGCGACCTCAATCAAAAAGCAGCTCCGAGCGATTTTTCCCCTGCTTCAGTTTGAGCTAGATAGCCCCCCCGATCGAGCCCCAACGCTGTCGTTTAAAGTTTTTTTGCTTGAGCTAAGAAAAAGCCAGTTCAGCAATCTCGGGCTCTTTTGGGGCGCATCGACGCCGGCAACCCTCCAAGTCTCAACCCAAGGACTGCAAGACGCCTTAAAAATTGATCTCGCCATTCAACACCTCGAAGGACAAGGCCACGCCAAGGTACTCTCCAACCCCGAACTCGTGGTCCGGGCCCCAGGCGAGGCTGAACTTTTCGCAGGAGGAGAACTCCCGGTCATTCTTCGGACCCGCCTTTCACAATCGATCAACTGGAAACCATACGGACTCACCCTTAAACTGAAGGTCACCCATGCGGCTGGTCAACGAGTTCGCCTCGATGTTTCCACTGAAGTGAGTCACCTAGGACCTGACCTGACGGGAGGAGGTATCCCAGGAATTCAAACGAACAGGATGACTACCCAGGTGGACGCTCAGTTAGGAGTCCCCCTTCTCATGTCGGGATTACTCCAAGACAAAATCCGAGAAGAGGCTCGTGGCCTACCCATACTCAGAAGCATCCCCGTCTTGGGAGCTTTATTCGGATCAGACGACTATCTCAACGAACGATCCGAACTGGTCGCCATTCTTTTTCCCCGGATCACACCCGCACCCGTTTCAATCCAAAGCCTGAGACGAAATTTCCCTACTCCCTCCCTTTCTCGGTCAGCCCGCATGAACTCCTGGAGCGAGGAATCGGAAGCAAAGACATCCAAAAATTACCCTTGGAGTGCTCTCGAATGAATTCATCCACTCAATGGCTCGACCAAATCCTCAATGACCTCTCAGTCACTGACATCTGCATTAACGGAACTCACTCGGTGTACCTGGATCGCGGACAAGGACTCGAGATCTTTCCTCGTGACCCAGAATCGACCTGGAGCGAAGCTGATTTAAAAAGCTGGCTGCTGGACCAGCTCTCACAAATCGGTAAGACTTGGGATGCAAAATTTCCCTTTATCGACGCCAGCATTCCCTCGGGACATCGAATTCACGCTGTTTTCCCGCCCCTAGCTCAGCAGGGCCTTTCGATCTCGCTCCGAAGCCTGCCGCAACGCTACGCAAGCCATCGCCAAAAAACAGGACCTCAGCGCTGGACTCAGAGCCCTTTCTATCCCCTACTCAAAGAGGCCACGCAGAGAGGGGACTCGATTCTCATCTCAGGCGCTACGGGAAGCGGAAAAACTACCCTAGCAAACGATTTACTCTCCCAAGTTTCGATCGGCGAACGAATCATCGCACTCGAAGACACTCCAGAACTGGCCCCCTCTCATCCTCACTTTTTAAGTCTGGTGAGTCGTCCAGCCAATGCAGATGGTTTTGGTGAAGTAACGCTCCGCGACCTCTTGAAACAAACTTTAAGAATGCGCCCGGACCGAATCATTCTGGGAGAATGCCGAGGCGCCGAAGTCCTCGAGCTACTCCAAGCGCTCAACACGGGGCACCGAGGCACGCTTGCCACGCTCCACTCGAACTCCCCCCGAGATGCCCTAAGGCGGGTAGAACTGCTTTGCCTTCTCGCATCCGAGGGCAGACTTCCCCTTCGGGGGATCCGAGAACTCCTGAGTCTGGGAATTCAGTGGGTGGCTCAGGTCAAGCGAGTGGGAAACGAACGAAAAATTACCGAGGTAACCAAGATAGAAGGCATGGAAGGGGATACAATTCTTTTGCGGCCAGTGGTAGACTGTGAGAACTATGATCATTAGTCGTCCTCTGAATACGATCGCTGCCGAAACGACCTCACCACTTACAGGTGCCCTCCAAGAAAAGTGGTTTCTCAAATTCAACGACCCCACGCAGCCCCGGGCGGTGTGGTTGGAATGGGACCTATTGACCAGCAAAAATGGATTCAAAAGGACCGCAGACGTCTGGGCAGCCTTCTTTCAACGTGAGCCTCATCAGGAAGTTAAAAAAATCGCTCTCAAGCAATCCCTCGATATTCGTGCTTTTTCGAGAGGGCAGGATGATAAGATCCAGATGGGTGCTTGCACCCTAGGGAGCAACAGCACTCACGGCAAGATCCACTCCAAAGGGCAGATGATTGAGTGGAACCTTTCGTTCAAACCCGTTCGCACCAGTTCGTTTAATTTAGTCCCCCAGGCTCTCTCAAAATATGGCCTATCCAAACACCTCGCCGTCACGCCTTACGAAGACTTAGTTTTCACCGGCGTCGTCACTATCAATGGAGAGTCTTTCGAGTTTAAATCCGCCAGGGGAATGCTCGGTCGAAGCATGGCGCCGAAAAACTGGCATTCTTGGGTTTGGGGTCACTGCAATCTTTTTAAAAATGAAAAAAACGAATTGGCAGATTTCATTTTTGAAGGCATCACCACTCGGTCTCAATTTGGTCCCTGGGTGCTCCCAAAATTTTCAACTTTTTACTTCAGATATCAGGGAAAAGACTATCTTTTTAATCACATCCGACAGGCTCTCTACATTAAATCGAAAGCATCTCTAAACGAGTGGGAGTTCCAAGCTGATATCGCAGACCTCTCCTTTCGAGGACTGATGAAAGCCGAGCTGAAGGACTTTGCTGGACTCACCCTCGAAGATACGAATGGATCACTTCTCTATAGTGCAAAATCAAAACTTTCGGACCTCAAGATCTTGGTCTACCGAAAGGGCAAACTAGAGGCCAGCTTCAACTCGAACGGCAACTCAGCGTTTGAGGTGGTCTCCCGCCAGAAAAACCCTTACGTGCCCCTAATGATCTAATCCAGGTTTTGGCGGAGGCCGGAAACTTCCAAGGCACCCCATCCAGAGCGAGCGCAAACAAAAGAGCCATGAACGCCCAACTGAGAAAGAACCTCTCAAAACGAAATTTGACCGACATTTAAGTCTCCCATAGCGTCTAAACCGATCATCCACAGAGCAAAAAAGAGAAGTCCCAAGATGGACGGAGCCACACACAAAAATAACGGAGCAAGGGCACGGGTGCCTGCCAACGAAAGCTCTCGATCGACTTGAGACCTAAGATTGGCGCGAAGCGTTCGAAGCACGACCTCAATCCGATCCAAACAAGGTCGTCCTTCCACTAATGAGGCGTGGGCTGCACTCCGAATCGAATGACCTGCCGCCACCAAAAGCGCTTCTGGCCTGCCGTTCACGCAGCGTTCACCTGGTTGCACCCACACGGTTACCCCCCAAGCCTTTGCTAAATCGGGGGTCTCCGACTCCAAGAAGCGAGTCGTTTTGATCCATGCCAAATCAGCGGGTAACCCTAATCGAACCAAGGCTAAGAATCGCTCCCCTGCACAATAAGCACTGAGAATCCAGGGTCGATGCCCCAAAGCAAGCCCTCCCCAGCGGGCCAACTCCGCCACCCTCAGCATCCACATCATCCCGTGCGTCATGAAAAGCAAAGCCACGAGACAGGCCCCGAACCAGACTTTTGCTTTTTCTTGAATTCCAGGCAGTACGACATAAAGCGCGCCCCCAACTAGGGGCACTAAAAGCGCGCAAACTAGCGATTGAGCGATGGCTTGGGCTGTTTTCGCTTGAGCGTCTTCCAAAGCTACCGCTTGCTCCTCAGCGAGCCCCCTGAGTCGCTGCAGAGTCGGCAGTAGCGCACCTCCACTCTCCTTAAGTTCGCCCAAACTCTCCGACGCCAGTCGCCCCCAGGGTCTCTGAAGCTCTTTGAGCCGGTCCCAACATTGCCGATCTGGCACCACCCCCGAGACCAGTCGATCTTCGATTTCTCGAAAGACCACAACCACCCGGGCCAAATCTTGACGGCTTCTGCGAACACCAAAAAAAGAGTCTAGAACCAGGTTCTTCTCGAAAATGAACTTCAAGCCTCGGAGCATGAAAAATGCGCTCATCACCCATAAAACGATCATCCAGAGAACGAGTTCAACTTAAATGCCACCAGGCAGGAACGCCCCTCTCAGAAAGGGTCCTGTTTTTCGGATCATTCGACTTTATTTCGAACCAGGCAGAGCTGACTCAGCTCGATAAATCATGTCTCCAAAGGAGTCGAGAACTTCCGCAACTTCCTGCTCAAAGTCTGGGGGTATCCTCAATTCCAGGTCTCGGTGCAAATCTCCTGACTTGAAATCGAGTGTCGAGTAGCTGGTAATCCCCTCATAGGACTCTAAAATAAAATAGACGAAGGCTGAATCTTCCTTTTTTACCCGAATTACTTGTCTTATTGAATTCAAAACCATACAAATTGAGCCCAGTATTTTTTAAATAAAAAATTGATATTTTATCATCTAACAGTCTTGATGAAATTCACTGTTTCTCTTATCCTAAAAGAAGACGTGAAATCAAAACTCTATTATCCTATTTTGTTCATGATCGCCATTCCATTGGCGCTTGCTACTGAAGCTACCCCAAAGCCTCAAATGAGCCAGCCTCCCATTGATTCAGAAAAAATCTTCAGCTCGCTAGCTGACCGTCTCCAGTCCCTCGAAGACAAGACTGCGAATCTCAACAGTCGGATTGAGGAACTTCAAATTCGACTCGAACAAGTTATCAACAAGCAAAAGCTGGAAATCACTGAGATTAGTACCCCTGTAACAGATCGAATCCCCGCTCAAGTTCACCCGCTTGCGGGTTCAGCGGAAACTGAAGGAAGAGACCCAAATCAAGGGGGCGTGAGTTTATTTAGAAAAGGCCTCATGTACTTCAGGACCGAGCAGCTCTCCGAGGCCATTTTAACTTTGACTGAATTTATTGAGAAAAACCCAGATCATATTTTAGCTGGTTCAGCACAGTTCTATGTTGGGGACGCTTACTTTAAACAAAAAGAATATCGCCTAGCCATTCAAGAGTTCAGACAGGTTTTAGCTGCTTATCCCTCCAGCATTCATGTCTCAGAAACCCTCAATCGACTGGCGTTCTCCGAAGATGCTCTCAAAAACACTCAAGAAGCCATTCGGTACCGCCAGCTTTTGACCTCAACATTCCCTCAATCTCCCGCTGCCGCACAGACTCGTCCGGCCGGAGTGCTAACCCACGAACTCGGTGTAAAATCAGAGATGAGAGCTGAGACCCCCCCGCCCACTGCACCAACCTTGATCAAAGACCCATAACGAGATGAATACGATGCGAACCAGAAAACTCATTCTACTGACGCTCTGTTTATCTTCCGAACTCAGGGATACTTTTGCATCAACTCTTCCCATTGAAACATCCTCAGATCAGCACACCGAAAACCATAAGAAGAAGCACCATCCCAGATCTAAAGAATGGAAACAGCTCTCACATCAAACCTGGGAGTATAACCCCACACCCATCAATTCCAGCCTCTTGAAACCGTCACTGACTCCCAGAGATTTGCCTTTGATTCAACAAAAGGCTAAGACTTCCCCTAAACACATCCCGAGTCAGAAAAAGCTAGAACCATTGGGGAAAATTTCAGGCTCATCTGCAGACTCGAATACTTTTTGGGTAGGAGACTTGGTCTACATTCGCCCAAACGGCCCACTCCAAGTGGGCGAAACCTACGCGGTGACAAACGAAACTCCGATCGAACTCCAAAAGACGCTTCTAGAATGCGCAGGATATATTTATCCTCTCCTCGGAAAAGTAAAAATTTCTGGCACTCAAGAAAACCTATTCATTGGCACTGTAGTCGCATCCTATCAAGATTTTGGCCGCAACACCGTTCTCACCGCAGATCTCCCAAAAACCTCGTCGCCGGTTCTCATTCGAGGCCCACAACCTCTCCGCGCTAAGGTCATTCCCGACCCGAGCGAATCCACTTCGATTATGGCCCAGCACAAAACCGCTTTTATCAACAAAGGTTCCGAAGATGGGATTCAACCTGGAATGATTTTTAGAGTTTTTCAAACCAAAGATCTAAAGACTGGCGAAGAGTTCTCCAAGTCAGGACTCGCTATCGAAGCCGACTTAGTCATTTCCCAGGTCTCTGAGACCTTTTCAACCGCGACGATCATGACCTCAAAAAAACCTATCCTAGCGGGAGCCGAGGCAGTTCTCCTGACCGATCTCAGCACATTGAACTCCAAAAAAGGGTTTAGCGCCCGAGGATCGGATAGCCTGGAAGAACTCGATCAGATCGATCAGCGCGACACGTTGGGCTCCAAAGAGAGCAAGGAACTGCAGCAACTTGAAAACTGGAAAACCCCAGGGAACACCCCGCCCCTCCCTGCTCCAAGCCCACAAGTCAGTAAAAGCCCGACACCTCTCGCCTCGCCGCCCCCGCTTGAGCCAGCTCCGCCCACGGCAACGCCCAACTCTCACGACAACTTTTCTCCAGAAAAATTGGAGTCTCTCTCACAGGAAGCTAATACGCCCCCTCCACTCGACACGAACGATTCGCAGACATTACCTCCTCTGGACGCTACACCCACGGCAACCACTCCAGCAGACCCAGGCACCCCTACGAGTCAAGCACCACCGCCCACCATAGACCTCGATACACTTCCGCCACCCCCGGGAGCGACCCCTCAGGCACCCGTGCCTTCCGCACAAGACACCTTACAAAACAGTGGTGGGGTGGAAAATCAAACCCTTCCCGAGTTACCGCCTCCCCCAAACTCCTGATCGGACTCGATCAAAAAGCAGTCTATTAGTCTGACTTTCAATCAAACTTTGAGACAGAGAGTTCCGTAGGCTCGGCATGAGCATTGCTGCATCTGACTCCACAATGGATTCAGAATTCCCAGTCTTCAAGTTTGAGCGCAATCACCCTACAGTACCCTCCGAGCTTTGGAATGTGCCGGCGCCCCCTGAACAACTATACATCCAAGGAGATCCGAACTCGCTTGAGATCCTCAAGAGATTACCTGAAGCCGGGCTCGCCATTGTAGGAACCCGAAACCCGCAGCCACGGACCTGCTCATTTCTCGAAAAAAGAGTTTGTGAGCTTTCCCCCTCTCAGCTGATCATCGTCTCAGGAATGGCCCGCGGTATCGATGCGATTGCCCATGCAGCAGCCCTTCGAGCAGGACTCCCGACGATTGGCATCCTGGGCACTGGGATTGACATTCCCTATCCACAAGCAAGCCTTCCTTTAAGAAAGCAGATTCTTAAACAAGGCGGACTCCTGGTTTCAGAATTTCATCCAGGCACCCGAGGCTTTCCATCTCACTTCCTCGAACGGAACCGATTGATCGCCGGGTGGTCCAAAGCGACTTGGGTAGTGGAAGCCAGCCACCGATCGGGGGCACTCAATACGGCTCACTGGGCCCGTCAACAAGATCGCCTTTGTTTCGCTCTGCCCAGTTTCCCGGGTGACCCGACTTTATCTGGAAACCAAACCCTCATCGACCGAGAGCATGCGCTGCCCTTCTGGGGAATTCATAGTTTGGGTGCCGCATGGCTTGAATTAGCGACCCAGGGGATGGGCGCACCTTCGAGACCAGCAAAGGAAAGCGTCCAATTAGTCCGCAATGCAGATGCTGAGTCGCTCTGCCTCGAAGTTCAAAAACTCACCCAATCTCAAGGGAGCGCGCCCGTTTCGGAACTTCTCAATTGGGCCATCCACGGAGGCTGGTCACCGGACCGATTTTTCACTGCTCTTGAGCTGGGACTCAAGAACAAACAGATCCAAGATTATTTTGGCAACTTGATAAGTACTTGTTAACTTGGAGATTCTTCCCAAAAATAGAGGCCCATGAGCGTTGACCCTTGAAAAACACGAAACACTCCGACTATTGTAGGGGGATGGCAAAGAAAGCTCTGGTGATCGTTGAGTCACCTTCCAAGGCAAAGACCATTCAAAAATACCTAGGTCGGGACTACATCGTCAAGGCTAGCGTTGGTCACATTAAAGATCTTCCCAAGAGCAAATTGGGCGTGGACCCCAAAAAAGGGTTTGAGCCCGACTATCAAGTCATCCCAACCAAGGTCAAAGTCATTGAAGAGCTCAAAAAGGCCTCAAAGCTAGTCCCCGAAACTTACCTCGCAACTGACCCGGACCGCGAAGGTGAAGCCATCGCCTGGCACATCCACGAGGAGCTGAAGGCGCGCGGCAAGAAATTTCATCGCGTCCTTTTTAATGCGATCACGAAGCCCTCCGTTCTCGAGGCCATGAGTCACCCTCAAACCCTCAACACGGACAAATACCACGCCCAGCAGGCTCGCCGGATTTTGGACCGCCTTGTGGGATATAAAATCAGCCCGCTTCTCTGGGACAAGGTCAAACGGGGCATTTCAGCAGGACGAGTTCAATCCGTCGCTCTCAGACTCGTGGTCGATCGAGAAACCGAGATCAAGGCATTCAAGCCCGAAGAATACTGGGACGTCGAAGGAACGTTCTCAAAGGGCGGGGTTGAATTTTCAGCTAAGCTTTTCAAGACGGACGGCAAAGAACCGACCCTCATCAACCAGACCGGAGTGAATGAGTTTCTAGACGCACTGAAAGATGCGAATTGGAAAATCCGCTCAATCGAACAAAAAGAGCGCTCACGCAAACCCTCACCGCCGTTCATCACGAGTAAGCTCCAACAAGAAGCGGCCAGCAAACTCGGATTTAGCGCCAAGAAGACGATGACGCTGGCTCAACGACTCTATGAAGGGATTGATTTGGGTGAGATCGGTACTCATGGTTTGATCACCTACATGAGAACCGATTGCGTTCGCACGGAACCCGTCGCGGTCCAATCAGCTCGAGAGTATATTGAGGCGCATTACGGCAAATCGCATCTTCCTGCCGAGCCCAACGTTTACAAATCTAAAAAGAACGCCCAAGAGGCCCACGAAGCGATTCGCCCGACCTCTTTAGAGTACACGCCTGATCGCATTCAGTCCTATTTAGAAAAAGATATGTACCGGCTCTATCAACTCATTTGGAACCGGTTCATCTCCTCTCAAATGAATCCTGCCATCTATGATCAAACAGCAGTCGACATTGTCGCAAAGGACCGAGGCGGTCACGAGCAACAGTTCCGCGCCACTGGATCAGTCCTTCGATTTGCGGGGTTCACGGCAGTTTATTTAGAAGGAACCGAGGAAAGCGAAGGAGACAGCCAAGATCGCGCCCTAAAACTCCCTCCCATTCAAGAGGGTGATTCTGTCAAGAATGAGAAACTTGACCCCTCGCAACACTTCACTCAACCCCCACCTCGCTACACGGACGCCTCTCTAATTCGCGACCTTGAAGAAAAAGGAATTGGGCGACCGTCGACCTATGCGTCAATCCTATCGAACATCCAAGACCGCGAGTATGTAGAAAAGCGAGAAGGCCGCTACTACCCAAGCGAACTCGGAACCGTGGTCACAGAACTTCTGGTCGCCTCGTTTCCCGATATCTTAAATAGCGAGTTCACCGCATCCATGGAAAACCAACTCGATGACATCGAGGGAGGCACCGCAGACTGGAAAAAGACCCTCGGTAAGTTTTGGAAACCCTTCGAAAAGACTCTTGAAACTGCTAAAAAGCAGATGAAAAACATCAAGCAGCAAGAAGTCCCGACGGATTTGGAATGTGACAAGTGCCAGCACAAATTTGTCATCAAATGGGGTAAACTCGGATCCTTCTTGGCCTGCTCAAATTATCCCGATTGCAAAAACACTCAAGACTTCAAAAAAGACGATCAGGGTATAATCGTCATCGTTCCAAAAGAGTTTACTGATAAGAAATGTGAAAAATGCCAGAAACCGCTCGTTGTCAAAAACGGTAAGTATGGAAAATTCCTAGCCTGCAGCGATTACCCGAACTGTAAATACACGCAGGCAATTACTCTTGGAATACCATGTCCAACCTGTAGTGTCGGTGAGATTGCTCAGAAACGCTCGAAATACGGACGTTTTTTCTACAGCTGCAATAAATGGCCGAACTGCAACTTTGCACTCTGGGACAAACCGATTCAGCAACCTTGCCCTCAATGCAAATTTGCCATCCTAACCGAGAAGATCACTAAGAAAGCCGGACTGATGCATAAGTGCCCACAAAAAGAATGTGGCTACATGGAGGTCATCGACCCCAACTACGGAAAAGTCCCGATGGAAGCCGCCGAAGCAAAAAGTGGATCAGCGGCTTGAGAAGTTGAAGTTTTGGCTTCCGTGGTTTGGGTAGCGATGTATGCCGATCGGAGTACAGGATTGTGTGCCTCAACACTATTTTTCAACTTTAAGGAGGGCCCAAAACGCGCCCCGACCTTCTCTCACCCGGACGTTGACGCCAGGGTTAATTATTTCTTCAAAGATTCGAGCAAATGAGTAAACTCAAAAAACAATCCTGTGCTCCGTCCCCCGATTGGAAGTTCTGAACGGAGTAATTAAGCTACGGAACGCGAGGGTTTTTTAAGATCACTCAGATTGAGTACCTGGATTTCAATAGTTTTACCGCTTTTATTCTCAGAGAATAAAATGCCATCTTTTACGTAAGACTTTGCTTCGATACCGGGCGCGATCTTTATTGAGGCAAAATCGGCGTCTTGATCAATGTAAAGTAGAACTGCATGCTCTCCCTAACCCCGCTTCAGCGCCCGCTTTGAAGCGTGCCGTGCACGAGCCAATTCAACCAAGCGAGTCAAAAGCTCGGTGTACTCAATGCCTGATTTCTCCCACATCTTGGGATACATACTGATGGCGGTAAAGCCGGGCAAGGTGTTGACCTCGTTCACGTAAAAATTGCCTGTCTGTCGATCTAAAAACAGATCCACCCGGGCCATGCCTTCACAATCCAGGGCTTGAAAGGTCTTGGCTGCCATTTCTTGAGCCTGGACGATTTGTTGAGCGCTGATTTGAGCCGGAATATCGAGGCGAGCCCCCGATTCATCCTGATACTTGGCTTCATAGGAATAAAACGTATGAGACGGGGCAATTTCCCCAGGAATACTTACGAGGGGCGGTTGAGTCGGGTCTGGATTTTCTAGGACACTCAGCTCGATTTCACGGGCGGAGACTGCCTTTTCGATCAGAACCTTCGTATCAATCGAGAATGCGTCTTCCATAGCCGCGGCAAACTCAGAAGCCGATTTAACGCGATGCACTCCCACGCTGGAGCCTGAGTTTGCAGGCTTCACAAAAACGGGATAGCCAAATTGCTCTGTCGAGGCGGTAATCCAAGATGCCGCAGACTGAGCCCACTGGCCCTTTCTGACGCAAAGGTAAGGCACAATCGGAACCCCAGCATCACGTAAAAGACGCTTCGCGAATTCCTTGTCCATGCCTACTGCCGAAGCAAGAACTCCACACCCTACGTAGGCGGCGTCCGCCAATTCAAGAAACCCTTGCAAGGTTCCGTCTTCACACAAAGTCCCATGGACCACGGGAAAAACGACATCCACTTCACCCTGAGCCCCGAACCAGGCAGGGAGTTGGCCTTCAACCGCGAAAAACCGGGGCGCACCCCCGCTCACTCCAGGAAGTAAAACCACCTGAGGGGCAGTTAAGTCGACTGGCAAAGCCTCTTGAGAGCGAGATGCCACTTCTAGACTTTGAGCGAGCCATCGACCCGTCTTGTCAATTGAGACGGGGATCACGTCAAATCGTGACCGATCCAGCCGGTGAAAGACAGAAGCCGCTGAACGCAGCGAAACTTCATGCTCGCCTGACCTACCCCCGTAGAGAACTACCACTTTCAACTTTCTGTCTTGCATCGTTGCTTTCCTCCTGCGAGTTTTGAAGATAGTTGATTCAGTGGCATTTTAAAAGTAAGCTGTACAACAAAACCTAAGGAATGCTCATGTCAGAAACAAAATATAGCCTCAGCTCCGGTATCTGGGATTCGAGTGACCTCTACAAAAATGCAGTTCTCCAACTCCAAGAAGCTGCAAATGTAATGGGCCTTGACCCGAACGTTTCCAATCGACTGATGGTGCCCAAGCGGGCCCTCGTAGTCTCCGTCCCCATCCGACTGGATGACGGCAGCATTCGAGTTTTCGAAGGCTACCGAGTCCAACACAACATGACCCTCGGGCCCGGTAAGGGCGGAATTCGTTTCCACCCTGAGGTGAATTTATCCGAAGTAGCCGGCCTAGCCATGTTGATGACCTTTAAGTGCTCTCTGGTGGGCTTGCCCCTCGGTGGAGCAAAAGGCGGCATCCGAGTTGACCCAGGTCAACTTTCACGCCAAGAAGCTCAGGCTTTAACGCGTCGCTATACCAGCGAAATCAACATGATTATCGGCCCAGACAAGGACATTCCAGCTCCAGACGTGGGAACTGATGCTCAGCACATGGCTTGGATGATGGACACATTTTCACAGGAACGCGGCTTCGCAATTCCTGGCGTGGTGACTGGTAAACCCATTGAAATTGGCGGATCCCTGGGACGAGCGGAGAGCACCGGTCGTGGCGTGGTTTACACCATTCAGCACGCTGCTAAGCACCTCCACTCTCTGGGCAAACCCGGACCTAAAATGGATTCTTCGACCACGGTGGCCATCCATGGCTTTGGTAAGGTCGGGGCGATTGCTGCCCAGGAAATTTACCAGCTCAACACCAAAGTGGTCGCAGTGAGTGACGTCGGAGGAGGTCTGTACAACAAGAACGGATTAAATATTCCAGATGTTCTCAAGTACATGGCTAAAAATAGAACTTTAGTGGGCTACCCAGAAGCTGATGCAATCACAAACGAACAGCTCCTCAGCACTCACGTGGACATTTTAATTCCTGCCGCTATCGACGGTGTAATTACTGCGAAAAATGTGGGTTCAATTAATGCCAAGATCATTGCTGAAGGCGCCAACGGGCCGATCACGAATGAGGCGATGAAAGAACTCGAAAGTCGAGGCGTTTTCATCATCCCTGACGTGCTCTGCAATGCAGGAGGCGTCATCGTCTCCTACTTTGAGTGGGTTCAAGGGCTACAAAACTTCTTTTGGAGTGAGGCTGAAGTGAACGAGAAATTGGCCGAAGTCATGGCCAATGCGTTCAAAAAAGTGGTCGAAATTCAAGCCACTTACAGATGTGGCATGAAGACCGCCGCCCTCATTTCGGGTGTCGACCGTCTCAATCGCGCCATGCTTCTCCGCGGCTTGTTCCCTTGATTTAAAGATAAAAGCTACAAACTCAGACTGTTAAACGGGGGCAAAAAAGCCCCCGTTTTTTTTAGTCGACCTCTCGTCGAATCCCCAGCTCCTTCATTTTAAGCTGAAGACCCTTACGGGAAAGGCCTAATTTTTCAGCGGCACGAGTAACATTACCGCTAGTTTCCTCGAGGGCCTTTTCGATCAGATCTTTTTCTAAAGCTTGGGTTTGTCTGCGAACGATTTGCTTAAGATTAGTCGATTCTTCGGTGCCGGCCTCCTCTGCTTTTTGAGGGAGACCCGCACTCAGCTCATCAGGGAGGTCTTCGGCGCTCAAAACGGAGCCCTCGCACATCAGGATCATTCGCTCCAGAACATTCTCAAGTTGGCGGATATTTCCAGGCCAATTATAGTTGCGCAAAACATGGAGGGTCTCAGGAGTAATCCCCTGCATCCCTCGGTTGAGCTTTTTGTTAAATTCTCCTAAGAAATATTTTACGAGCAAATCAATGTCGTCTTTTCGATCTCGCAACGCTGGTAAGCGCATAGGCACGACGTTCAGCCTGTAAAACAAGTCTTCTCGGAAACGTCCCGACTTAACCTCTGCCTCAAGATCCTTATTCGTCGCTGTTATGATGCGGACGTCTACCTGAATCGTCGAGATGCCACCCACGCGCTCGAACTCTTGCTCTTGTAGAACGCGCAGGAGTTTTGCCTGCATTTCCAATGGCATCTCAGCCACCTCATCCAGGAAAAGAGTACCTTCATTGGCCAATTCAAATCGTCCTGGCTTACTTGCAACTGCCCCGGTAAAGGCTCCCTTTTCGTATCCGAAAAGTTCACTCTCAATCAAAGTTGCGGGAATAGCCGCACAATTAATTTTAACAAATGACTTAGAGGCTCGATCGGATTGCCGGTGAATCTCGTAAGCCACCAACTCCTTACCTGTTCCACTCTCTCCCCAAACCAGAACGGTCGATGGTGATTGCGCAATCTTCGCTATGATCTTGAAAATATCCTGCATTTGAGAGCTGGCGCCCACAATGGATGAAATCCCCTGAACAGCAGTACCGCCTTGGGGGGTAACCCCCGGCTGGCGAGGGAAAAAGATAATCGGCTCCTTCATTCTTTGCTGATAGGTAGCAACCGCCTTTTTCACGACTCCCAAAAGTTCGACCTGATCAAAGGGCTTAGTAATGAAATCAAAGGCCCCTTTTTTGAGGGCCGAAACAGCAGCCTCCACGGTGCCGAACGCGGTAATCACAACGACTGGAAGTTGAGGAAAGTTCTGTTGGCAATACTCCAGAATTTCAAGGCCACCAGGCCCCGGCATATAAAGATCGGTGATCACGAGATCGACCTCCTCAGAAGCAATCGCATCCAAGGCCTCGGAGCTGCGATTAAAAACCAAGGTCTCAAAACGCTCACGCTCCAACATTGCCTGAATCACAAAAGTTATATTTTTTTCGTCATCAACTACGAGTACTCGACCTTGCAAGCAAACTCCTTTTTTCAGAACGGCTCAAATGGGGTGTCTAGTTCAAATCAGGCATGGGGTGCATTTTCATCCTGGTGCACGCCCTGAACTTAGCCAAGGTAATATCACGGATATGCGCGTAAATCGCCCCTCTTCGCTCACAACTTCGAATCGACCTCGGTGACTCTCAACAATTTTGTGAGAAATGGACAGTCCAAGACCCGTTCCACTCGGAGACGTTGTAAAAAATGGAATAAATAGCTTTTCAAGATTTTCTCGCTTGATCCCCTTCCCATTGTCCTCCACCACTAGACTCACTTCCGGATGGGACAAATCACGGTGGGTCACTAGGCTCACCCGGATCATGCCACCCATCACCCCCTCCAAAGCGTTTTGGGAATTTTGAATGAGATTAATGAGGACTTGTTGGATTTGCTCGGCAGCACCCAACACAAAAATTGACGACTTTGATGTTAAAAACTCAATTTGAACCCCCTCCCTCAAACCCGGCCGCATGAGTTCAATCGTTTTTTCGACCAATTGAACAAAATCCACTTTTTTAAACTGGATCACGGATGGCTTGGAGTAATCCAAAAACTGGGTAACGACCCGATTGAGACGATCGACTTCTTCTAAGATTACTTTGAGAAACTTACTTTCTGGACGATCCAAAGACGGGTCAAGAAACTGAGCCGCCCCCTTGATTGCACCTAAGGGGTTACGAATCTCATGGGCTAAGCCAGCAGCCATTTCGCCAAGAGCTGCAAGACGCTCCTTTTCGCGCTGTCTAGCATAGACTTCAAGATTACTGATCACTTCAGCCGCCTGCTCGTAATAGGGATAAACGATGGGCAAGAGACCCCAATTACTCCCCCAGGGTTCTGGAGGAGCCAGGACCTGAAGAGTCACAAAGCCTAATATTTTTCTGGAGTGAATGAGGGGAATAAAAAGATTAGCCCCGAAGGCCTTCAATCCTTCAATCAGCGCCAAATAGTGGGCTCGCTGCACACGACTTGTAGAGCGATCCATTTCATTCTCAAGAAGCTGATCGAAAATAACCGGAAACTTTCCTTTTACCATCAGTTCTTCGCAGTAATGAATGAGTGCATGATTAGATAAGACTTCTTTAAAAACAGTGCGCTCAGCCCCTGCTGAGACTTTACTTTTTGGTTCCTGTCCCACGATCCGCACCCGGCGAAACTGAGTGCCATCGCTCCGTAAAATAAAGAGTGCTGCCCATTCGGGGCGAATAATTTGTTCAGTTGAGTTGAGAATTTCAAGGGTAAGATTGCCAAAATCTACAATTCCGGTCAATTTACGTTGCGCTTCACGAAGCGTTTGCTGCAGATGTCGGTGCTTCTGAGTCAGCAAGCGCTGAGTAAAATAGCCCACCGTACTGCGGAGCGGATCGAGCAGCATAAGAAGCAAAAATGAGGCAATAAATGAATTCAGAAAAAATAGGCTTGGACTATTCTCAATCCAAGCCACTAGAAGTGAGTAAAGTAAAGTTAAAGTCAGTGCCACCACCAAAAGGACGAGAAAACGAGAAAAGAGCGCACTCACGTTGAGCAATCGTTGCTGCGTGATGGCTTGACTCAAGAAAAACATATAAACTGCTAAGAGTAAATTTCCTGCTGACGGAAGAATCTTACCAATCCCACCCACATGGTCCATAACCGAAGTCAAAAGTACCACCAAGGCACCCACATAAATAAAATGCCTTCGTTCCAAACCTACGGTCGGAACTTTAGAAAGGTCCCTCACTTTTTTACCTTGAGGCGAAGCCAAAATCCAATCCACCCACATGAGCCTGAGCACCTGAACAATCACCAGAGCAGGGGAGAAAAAAACCAGCTGCAGAATCCACGGATTGGTTTCAAATCTCAGACCTAACGAGGTAGACAAAAAAACTGCCAAGACAGTGCTCAACTCCAAAAGTCTGCGACTAAACCCATCACTAATCCTAATAAAAATTTGAGTGAACCAAAGACTAGCGGGTGCAAGAAGCACATTAAAAAAAAGGTGAAGCCGATAAAATCCAACTCCTGCCCAAATTTTCTCGAGAAAAAATGACAATGACCAGGCGGAGACCAAAGTAGTCAAAATCGCAAAGGATATAAATAGCGTGTTTTTCACATTCCTAGAAAGCACCGAAAAACCAAGCGCAAAACTAATCAGTGAAACAAAGAGTGCCGATTGCCCTAAAATGTCCATGGACCACTAGTTTATCAGAGTTTAATCGATTTTAGGAGTTGATCTCGTTGATCTTCATCTTGTAAGAGATAAAAAGGTGGAGGGCATAGAGATTGGGGAGACTCATTTTAATCCTGTCATTATTTCTTACTACTCTCGGAGTAGTGCACGCTGACGAACTTGACCCATTTCGAATCCGCTTCGATGATGCTGCCCCCGCGCCTCGGGTGATTGCAATCGGGGATCTCCACGGAGACCTTCGAGCCGCCCAAAAAACCTTAGAGTTAGCAGGTGCAATCGATCCCCGGGGAAATTGGGTGGGACGAAACCTCATTGTCGTTCAAATGGGGGATATCATTGACCGAGGCGATTTTGATCTTAATCTCCTTAACTTTTTGAGCCGACTTGAATCGGAGGCCAAGGAATTTCATAGCCTACTCATCTTACTCAACGGAAACCACGAGTACCTCAACCTTCAGCATCGATTCGAACATGCGAGCCAGAAATCCACCGCTCAGTTCGTTCCTGAGTTTTCTTGGACGTTGAACCATCTTCTGCAGCTCCCAGAGTTCCGCGCCCCAGTGCCTGTCTTAGCTGCCGTCGGAGCAGGCGGCCCACCTTGGGGCTTTCAGGCAAACTCACTCGTCGACTGGGAATTCGACTTTGAGGAAGGCGCCCCTCTGCACTCCCAAGGGGAGACCATTTTTCAACACTATGAAAAATCCAATCATCCGGGTCTTGCAGCTCGCGCCATGGCTTTCTCCCCTCAATCAGCTTACTTTGAGCAACTTGCCAGACGGAGCTATTTTGCAATTGTAGGAGATACCGTTTTTGTTCATGGCGGCATCCTCCCAAAAGCCCTGGACTATGGGCTCCTAAGACTCCAAACAGAAATTAATAGCTGGCTCAACCCAGGTATTCCGCTGAGAACCTGGTTTCTTACGCGCCGCACCAAACAAGCCCCCCTCTTTCTCAATGACGCTGACAGCCCACTTTGGTCTCGTCGATATGGCCAACTCCCCGCTGACCCCATCCCTTTCGCTGAAATGACAGCCGACTACCTCGATGCCTGCAGTGACTTACAAATTGTACTGGAGCGTCTCGCTGTCAAAAGAATGGTCGTTGCTCACACCATCCAACCCGAACGAGAAATCACCTCAGCGTGCTCAGGCAGGGTTTGGCGAACAGACATTGGAATGTCACATGGCTTTAGCGAACCCTCACCTGAATATCAGATTTTGAATATCCAAAAGGATGAAATCGAAGTTTTGACCCGTCGAAAGGTGACAAACTAGACCTCCACCTCGTGCATTAAAAAACACCGCTAACGGAGGAGGGCCAGGATCGAGATCCCAGCCCTCCTCCAGTTCGAGGATAAAGAATGTGGTGCAGCAATCACCCTGAAGGATAGGCAGGACAAGCAACTGGGTACGAAGGGCTGCCGATATCATTGATATTGATGAGCGTCTGATTCAGCGCACTGTCGGTGGAGCTCACCGAAGTTTCCGTCCAAGCACTCCCTGCTGGGAGCTGGCAATCCCAGACCTGTCCTTCGGATGCATTTAAGCTGAAAAACTGCGCGCCGGGGGTGTTAATTTGTGAGTAAAGAGCCGCAGCATCAGCAGCGTAGGTAGAAAAGTTGGGGATTCGCATTTGATTCGAATTAAAACATTCACTGGTATCATCGATTTTCGCACATCCGCTGCCCAAATTAAACCCGAAAGGGCTATTCGAAGCGATCAAATCAGCCTTTAACGCTTGCGTTAAGGTAGGAGGCGATGTCAATGATCCAGTCACACTGCGTTGACCAAACCTCAGAAAAGTAGAAGTTTGATCTATACCTCCGGCATAATAAGCATCCTGACCCCCAATTCTATCCGTCGCATAAATTGCAATTTGCTTGGTACCTGACCAACGGTAATCTTGCAGACCCCCCTGAGCAACTGACCTCCATCCAGAACTGCCCGCGGTCTCCAATCTTCCGTAAGTCGGAGCCCCATCGACATAGGTCAAGTCAGCACCTCCGAATGACTCTTGCTGCCACTCACCGTTAACAAGATTACAAGCGAAAAAACGCACACCCGAGATTGAGCCGGAAGCGGTCCTCGAAACCTGAAATTTTCCTCTCCCTTCCTGACTTCCGGAGCCCTGATTGATTACAGTGTGCGAATAACCGAAGTTTGAATTATCTCCCATCGCAAGCTTTCCAGCATCACCTAAAGCAAAAACCATCGAAAAATTGGCCTGATTTCGCCTCAGTGACTGCAGAGTCCGGGCCAAATCAGGTCCCGCAGCGCAGAGGTTCGTCGCGGTCGCAGTCGAATCCTCTCCAGAGAAATACTGATCAAGCTGGAAAAGATCCGTTCCACTTGAAGACCCATTTGAAGCGGCCCCAGTTCTCGCATGATACTGGATTTGACCTCTCGCCAGTTGCATTTGTTGAGACGAGTTGCCCACCGGGTCTGTCAGCTTGGGGAGGTCTGATAACTTAGCAAATCCCCCACCCCCCGACTGGGTGGCTTTGGTCGTACAGGCACTGAGAGCAGTAAGAGCCCCCAGACTAAGGACCATGCACATCGACCCACTGTCACTCCAAAACTTCGCTTTTCTCACACGACTCATAGATTCCCCTTTGGTTCCGCACCCAATTAAGCTGGGCGCTTTAGTTTGATTGCCTTTAGTCTACCCCCCTCCCCCCAATTACAATAATAGTTGTGTAATATTAGACACCCCCTGCATCATTTTAATTCTTAATCAAGACAAGCACTTGAGCAAAGCAGGGTCTGAACTCATGCTAAAAATGTGTCCTGAAAACCTTGCATCCACTCGGAGAAACTTCTCCAATTAGACGGCATTCTCAACAGAATCGCTGGGTAAAAACAGATCCTATAAAACCACTAAATCTATCAGGTATTCCGCCGAAGAGACCTTTGTATGTCTAAAGCGGAAAGCACAAAAAAAAGCCGTTTCTACATCAACCCGATTGAGGTGCTCATCGCATCAACCTTAGGGGGAGTTCTCATCCACTCACTCTACCAGTTGCTCTACCAAGATCCAGCAGGGCCAGCTTCAACGGCCCTGGTCTCCATGAAGGCAAAACCGACCTCTGAGGGGCGAAAGTTAGCCTCCGCAAAGGCTTCGCCGCTGCTCAACCTCGAGCTGAACTGCGAAAAAGGTGTTGAATCTGCCACTGAGGCAAGTAAGGCCCGACTTCAAGGGCAGCTTTGCGGGTTAAAAATGACAGATGAAGGGATGAGATTAGCGTCCGCTACAATTACTAACACTTCTAACGAATTTATCGCGACGGTTTTTGCTCAAAACGATTCAAATCGATTCTCAACTGACTACATCCCTCTTGCCCCAGGTGAAAATAAAATCCGAGTTGAATTTAGTTACAGTGGCGGCGGCAAGCCTTTTTTCCAAGATGTCCTAATTAAAAAAAATTAGGACCTCACTAAATCTGATTGACTGCCTTAACCATCCAATCGAAATAACCGCGATGATCAGTCTTAATATGAAAGATGCCCCCCGATTTCATTGAGGCGGTGCTCCGTCCCCAGTTTTCCTTTCTTAATGACGCTGACAGCCCACTTTGGTCTCGTCGATATGGCCAACTCCCCGCTGATCCCATCGATTTCGCCGAAATGACAGCCGACTACCTCGATGCCTGCAGTGACTTACAAATTGTATTGGAGCGTCTCGCTGTCAAAAGAATGGTTGTCGCTCACACCATCCAACCTGAACGAGAAATCACCTCGGCGTGCTCAGGCAGGGTTTGGCGAACAGACATTGGAATGTCACATGGCTTTAGCGAACCCTCACCTGAATATCAGATCTTGAATATCCAAAAGGATGAAATCGAAGTTTTAATTCGCCGAAAGATATGAACTCAGCAGCGCGCTTCGCAATCAAGAAGCAACCCCTAACGGAAAAAGGGCCAGGATCGAGATCCCAGCCCTCCTCCAGTTCGAAAATGCCAAACTTAGCGCAGCAACCCGTGATTGTGTGTCCTAGGCACTCTAACTCTCTTATTCAGATGCGGGAGCAGCATTACAAGATTCTGGCAGCTCAGGGCCAATTTTACTCTTTGCCGTATTCTCCGCCATTGCCAGCATCAGGTTAGGGTCCCCGAAGCTGACCGACCTTTTATCGAAAGCACCGGTTGGGGACTTGCAATCCCAGCCTTGCTCTGGACCGAACGTGAAATCGTTGTCAGTCGGCATCGACTCTTCTTCAACCGCGGGCACACTATCCGAAGGCGAACCAAAAACTTCATTAGCTGCTTCGCTAACGACACGTGCCCAAACACTAACCAAGTCAAATCCCAACGGATTGTATGAAGAAATTAGATTGCCTCCTAAAGTTTGGTTTGGTGCTCCAGATCCAACAAAAGCTCCTTGGGCATTCTTCGAATATTGGGATCGCTGAAAAGTCAAGGAGACACTAGTTTGATCAAGTCTACTTTTATTATAGAGTGTAGTAGGGCTGGCAGCCCCACTCTGAGATTCAGTTTCGAAGAGTTTGAGTGTCTTTGAACCTAACCAATGATACTTTTCCAAGGTCCCCTCAACCTTTACCTTATGCCCATCCCTCGTTACCTGCTGCATAACCGCGTGAGTCGGAACACCACCAACCAAAGCACTCCCTTCATAACTTAACATAGTGTCTTGTCTCCATTGTTTCGTGTTCGAGTCAAGGCTGCACGAAAAAGCATGAAGACTCGAGACTGAGCCGGACTCGGTCCTCACAACCTTGAATTTCAGCCTGGTCAGGTATGATTTTTCAAGGGTCTCTTGAATGGAAAGTTCTGTATATCCAAAAGTTAACTGATCACCCAACGCAAGCTTTTTAGCGTCAGCCAGCTTTGAAAACTTCAGAAAATTTAGATCAGCCCGTTTCACAGAATCTAGACTCGTCGCCAAACTCGATCCAACCTTGCAAAGCGAAGACTTGCCTGCCCCGTCTGCGGAATCTAAATAGGTTTTCAGAGTGAAGGGATTAAGTGAAGCTGCACCCGCAGCCACAGAAGCTCCTCTTGCTACCGCCGCTGGTTCCGCTTTTACCAGGCCAGCCAACCGAGGCAGATGGTCTGATAACTTACCAACCTTCGTTTCAGTAGCTCCCTTTGGTGAACAGGCACTGAGGGCAGCGAGAGCCCCCAGACTGAGGACTGTGCCCATCAATCCACTATCCACTTTCACTCCAAGACTTCGTCTTTCTCCCATGAATCATAAATTCCCCTTTGGTTTGGTTAACGCCCCGACTCAGTCGGCCGCTTCGCAAAACTTATTTCCATCTTACCCCTCCCAAAAATTAAAATAATAGCTGTGTAATATTAGACACACTACCGCATGGGCTGAACTCTTAATAAAAACAGGAACTTGAGCAAAGCACGGTCTGAACTTATGCTAAAAATGTGTCCTAAAAACCTTGGTTCCACTCGGAGAAACTTCTCCAATTAGACGGCATTCTCAACAGAATCGAGTTCCGCGTTCTTGCTAAGGGCATCACCAACAAAACACTAAAGCTATCAGGTATTCCGCCGAAGAGACCTTTGTATGTCTAAAGCGGAAAGCACAAAAAAAAACCGTTTCTACATCAACCCGATTGAGGTGCTCATCGCATCGACCTTGGGGGGAGTGCTCGTCCACTCACTGTACCAGCTGCTCTACCAAGACCCAGCAGGTCCAGCTTCGACGGCCCTCATCTCCATGAAGGCAAAACCGACCTCTGAGGGGCGAAAGATAGCCTCCGCGAAGGCTTCGCCGCTACTCAACCTAGAACTGAACTGCGAAAAAGGCGTTGAATCTGCCACTGAGGCAAGTAAGGCCCGACTTCAAGGGCAGCTATGCGGTTTAAAAATAACAGACGAAGGAATGAGATTGGCATCCGCTACAATCACGAATACCTCAAACCAATTTATCGCGACGGTTTTCGCTCAGAACGATTCAAATCGCTTTTCAACTGACTACATCCCTCTCGCCCCAGGCGAAAACAAAATCCGCGTCGAATTTAGTTACAGTGGCGGCGGCAAGCCTTTTTTCCAAGATGTCGTCATTAAAAAGAACTAAGATTTCACTGAAGATTGAGGAAAAGTGAATCGTAAAATGCTTAGCCCTTGCGAGTCGCTCTCAAGCAGCCCAGACAAAACGCACGTCGTTTTGACGGTGCCAGCAGGCAGGGCGTAAGCCGCTTGTAATAACTTTTGCGGCGGCCGCAGGGTGACGGTTGCGCAGCAGAGGAACCCGTGTTTGAGCAGGTTAGGATGACCTGCGGAGTAACGGCACTCAGGTCTTCAGTTTTGCTCAGAAATACGCTAGGTTAGCGGCAAGATGCTGGTGACAAGAATTGCAAAACTAGCTTTGTATTCGAACTCCGGAAAGCTGGAGGGTGCAGCGTATACCTACGGTCGGCATCTGAAGTTCACGCAGCATTGGGTTACCCAGCTCTATTTTAATCGAGCGGTGAAGAGTTTTTCGACCGCAGGAATGGGACAACTTGCAAACCAAGCTCAGCACAAAACCCAGGGGATTCTGAAAGCGCATTTTGAATCGGTGAAAGAGACTGGATCTAAGAGTAACGTCCCTCAAGTGAGGCAAATCGGTTGCCCAGCAAAGATTGAAAAGTCAGAGAAGTCGAGTTTTGATTACTGGCTTTCGGTGGAAAATACTTT
>CANCQK010000017.1 GCA_947380295.1 Bdellovibrionales bacterium
AGAATCGCAATGCTGACACTGAGCGCAGGTCTGAGAGGTTTTCGGGGGAAAGACTTTCACCACGAAAACACCTAACTCCTGCGCCAGTACACTCGCACGATTCGCAAAGTAACTCTTAGCCCACATCGCTATCCGCCCACGCGGCTTTAGATTCGCTAAGAGTTTCGGGTCTTCAAAAGCCAGATTCAACCCACGAGCTTGTGCGACGCGCACCGCTCGTTTGGCTTCAATATCCAGCCTCTGCCTCATAAAAGTTTTTACTGATTTTTTAAGATGGCCCTGCCTTCTTCTTTCCGCGTTTCGATCTCTATTTCTTGTCAGAAGCTTCTTGCAACCTAAGCCTAGATAGCCATCCGAGCGTGATACCGAGTGGGTAACTCCCACGTCAACGCCTAACGTATTCTCCTTAGGCGTGGCCTTCTCGACTTCCTTCTGCACGAAAACGATCGCGTAAAATTTTCCGTTTTTGTCTTTGTGAAGTTCTGCTGTGGGATTTAACTCGTAACCTTGCTTGAGCCAGTGGGTGAGTCTCTTATGCCCCTTCACAGGCACCCAAATTTTCTTAGACTTCTCAAAAGTGTTTTCCACCGAAAGCCAGTAATCAAAACTCGACTTCTCTGACTTTTCAATCTTTGCAGGGCACCCGATTTGCTTCACTTGAGGGACGTTACTCTTAGAGCCAGTCTCTTTCACCGATTCAAAATGCGCTTTCAGAATCCCCTGAGCTTTATGCTGGGCTTGGTTTGAGAGCTGACCCATTCCTGCGGTCGAAAAACTCTTCACCGCCCGATTAAAATAGAGCTGGGTAACCCAATGCTGCGTGAACTTCAGATGCCGACCGTAGGTATACGCTGCACCCTCCAGCTTTCCGGAGTTCGAAACCAAAGCTAGTTTTGCAATTCTTGTCACCAGCATCTCGACTCTAACCTAGCGTATTTCTAAGTAAAATTGAAGACCCTAGTGCCGTTACTACGCAGGTCATCCTAACCTGCTCAAACACGGGTTCCTCTGCTGCGCAACCGTCACCCTGCGGCCGCCGCAAAAGTCTTTACAAGCGGCTTACGCCCTGCCTGCTGGCACCGTCAAAACGACATGCGTTTTGCTTGGGCTGATTGAATTCTCCGCACCTAGATGTCTCATTTCGCCTCTTTAGATCAACATTCGGCAAGAATTACACTCAAGTCCTGATTGCTCTCACTACCGAGTCCTGCATTTATTTATCTGGCTATGATTTTCGAGCCGATGATCACTCACCCAGCACATCTGCATCAGCACATTTTCAAGTACTCGAAAAGTGCCGAGATCTACAAGTACCCGCCTATGACCTGAACGGATTCACTGACTCTCGCGATCTCAATCATCCCTACGCAGGGGTCTCTCAGTTCAAAAGTCAGTTTGGGGGTCAGGAAGTTCGCTGGGTCAGTCCAAAATTTCATATTACTCAGAGTATTTGAATCTAGGAGTCTCGCGGCATCAGCTGGCAGCCAGTAAAAAAATAGTGACGTTTTTTTGACAGCTCGCCTAATTCGGTTCAAAATTTCAATAGGATACGACTACACATGGAGGGAGAGACTACATGGCCGTAGGTAAGGTGAAATGGTTCAATGAGTCGAAGGGATTTGGATTTATCGAGAAACGAGAAGGAGGCGAAATTTTTGTGCACTGGACCGGAATCAAAGAAACCGGGTTCAAGACTCTAGCTCCGGGTGAGGAGGTGGAGTTTGATATTTACGAAGGTCGCCAAGGACAAGAAGCACAAAATGTAACCAAACCAGATTACTTCTAAGATCATAGAGTTTAAGATCGCGTAAAAAGCTCTCGAACTACAATTTTAGCGGGCAGTGCCTTTACACAAGCCACGCAATGTGACAAATTTTTAAAAATCATGAGTCACCCTGTAACAGCTACTATTATCACACTCAACGAAGAGCTTTCTATTGCACGATGCCTCGGATCATTAATCTGGGCCGACGAGATCCTAGTCGTTGACGGAGGGAGCAAAGATGCAACGCGCAGCATCTGCGAATCTAAGACAGCTCCCTGGGCCGACAAGATTCGAGTTGTCACTCGAGAGTGGACAGGCTTTCGCGAACAACGTAATTTTTGCCTCCGCGAAGCTCAACACGATTGGATATTGGTCGTTGATGCCGATGAGGCTTGCAGCCCAGAACTTGCGGCGAAAATCCGAGAAATCCTGAACTCCACTCAAGAGCCCGCAAACCGGGCCTACAAAGTCAGAAGGATCGAATATTTCTTAGGCAAGCAGATCACAGCAGGAATTTGGAACCCCAGCTACCAAGACCGGTTTTTCCACCGCAAGGGCGTTCAATACGTGAATGAGATCCACGAGTACCCGCGCTTTGCAGCACTCCCCTCTCTGATTCATGAGCCACTGCATCACGCACCTGACTTTGGACCTGAGAAGTTTCTCTACAAAATGAACAAATACACGACGATCGAAGCGCGAGATCGCGTTGCGCAGGGAATGAGAACAAACGTTTTCAGGATGTTTTTTGCGTTCTTCGCAATGTTCTGGAAAAACTATTTTTATTACAGCGCTTACCAGGATGGAATCCACGGATTAACCATCTCCATCCTCGAGGGTATCTCAAGAGCGGTCCGCCATGTCAAAATTTGGCAATTTCAGCAAGAGGCCGCTCTCAAGACAGCTTCCCTTCCTAGGGAACGTAATTAACGTGCTCGCTCCAGCTCACGTCCACTGAAGCAACGCCGACCACTTTGCCAAAGATTCGGTTACTCGCCAGGAACATTGAATTAAATGGCCTTCCGTCATTACCAGACTCAAAAGTCCACTTTCCTGTTTCCTTAAGTCTCAGCCGCGTTTCAAATTCACCAAATTTATGAAAAAATGGCGCTCCATTGATCAGATAGATCAACTTCAAATCACCCCCAGTGATCGAGTCAAAATGGTCTGACTGCAGTGTCAGGGTATGCAGCAACTCTCCGTTGATGCCGTGATCCGTTTTAAGTACTGCACCCTCACGGAGTTGATTCACATTAAACTCAATCGCTCCGCCCTGACTAGTGACTAATCGGAAGGTGTGAACCTCTGAATGGGGTCCCAGATCAACAAGAAGGTCAGTCCACCCCTCCATTGCATCGGATGTAATATGAGCCACTCGCTTCTCCGTCGGACTCTTCAAATAAGAAAAGACATCCAGACCGAGCGGAGTCCAGAAATCAAATTGAAGCCCCGAGGCCGATGCTGAATTGGCAAAAAAGAGTCCTAAAACGAATACGAGTTTTTGAGCAGTCCTGAATTTAATCATAGTTTCCCCCCCAGGAAAATAGTTCTCTACTTTTTCCCATGGGAGGCAAACTCTGTCAATCAGGCAGCTTTAATCGATTCGCTCAGAGCGTTTGACGCTCCGCAGATTTTGGTTCAGAACTTTCTTTCTAAGGCGGATAGACTTGGGAGTGATCTCAATCCACTCGTCTTCATCGATCCATTCAATGCATTGTTCCAAAGACATCTTTCGGACACCCGAGAGAGTCACTAGAACTTCAGCATGAGCAGATCGAATATTGGTCAGCTTCTTTTCTTTGCAAGGATTGACGTTCAAGTCATTTTCCTTGCTGTGCTCACCAATGATCATTCCTTCATAAACAGGAACACCGGGTCCGAAGAAGAGAATCCCACGATCTTCCAAGCTCATTAAGCCGTACTCGATCGTGTCACCGGTTCGATCCGAAATGAGCGAACCGCTGGTGCGATGCGACAAGTCGCCTTTGTGGGGACCGTAGCCCAAGAGAATGGTCGAGAATAAACCTTCTCCACGAGTAGCGGTCAAGTAACGAGATCTCATACCGAGAAGTCCACGAGTCGGAATTTCGAATTCCAAGCGAATTCGACCACTTCCGTTGCCTGCGTCGCCTTCGTACTTAGTCAAGAGACCTTTACGACTCTGGAACATATTGGTCACGTCACCCACAGCAAACTGGGGAAGGTCTAGAACGGCGCGCTCCATCGGCTCCATTCGCTGACCCGACTCATCGGTCTTGTACAAAACAGTCGGTTTACCGACCATGAATTCGAAACCTTCACGGCGAATTTGCTCAATCAAGATTGCAAACTGGAGCTCACCACGTCCGAGAAGTCGAAACTGGTCATTTGTTGCCGTTTCTTCCATTCTCAATGCGACGTTCTGTCTTACTTCCTTAAGGAGGCGGTCTCTCAGCTTTCGAGACTGAATTGCCTCGCCTTCTTTTCCGGAGAGAGGAGAAGTATTCACCGAGAAAATCATTCCCAGGGTCGGCTTTTCAACATCAATACGAGGAAGTGCTTCCTGCGCATCGGAGCTGACCAGAGTATCGCCGATTTCTGCGTTTTCGCTACCTGCGATCACGCCAATATCACCGGCCAAAAGCTCATTCACTTCAACTTGCTTCAACCCATCGTAGGTATAAAGCTGAGTGACTGTGAAGCTTTCATTTTTAGGCTGACCTGATTCAGTGATGCCTCTTCGGATCAATCGCTGATTCTTTTTTACTCGACCTGATCGAATCTTACCAATCCCCAAACGTCCGACGTACTCGGAGTAAGAGAGGTTAGAGATCAACAGTTGCAAGCCTTCTTCGTCGCCAATTTTTGGGGCGGGGATTTGCTTTAAAACTTCATCAAAAAGGGGCTGCAAGCTTCCCTTTTTGGTTCCAGCGAGCAACTCAGGAAGCTCATCTGGGTTCAGGGTACACCAGCCCTGACGAGCACAGGCGTAAATAATCGAGAAATCAGCTTGTTCTTCAGTTGCGCCGAGGTCTACGAAAAGATCAAACGCGTGATTGACCACTTCCTCAGTACGGGCATCAGGACGGTCCACTTTGTTGATCACGAGGATGACTTTGAGTCCCTGCTTAAGAGCCTTCTGCAAAACGAAACGCGTCTGAGGCAATGGGCCTTCGGCTGCGTCTACGAGAAGAAGTGCACCTTCAACCATCCCCATGATTCGCTCAACTTCGCCGCCGAAGTCGGCGTGGCCGGGAGTGTCGACAATATTGATTTTGGTATCACCCACTCGAACCGAAGTGTTCTTGGCCAGAATCGTGATCCCACGTTCTCGTTCCAAATCTCCCGAGTCCATAACCCGGTCTGAGACCACTTGATGCTGCTGGAATGTTCCAGCCTGGCGCAACAAAAAGTCAACCAAGGTCGTTTTGCCGTGGTCGACGTGCGCAATGATACAAATGTTTCTTAATTTGTCCTGACTTAAAACCATGACTTTCTCAATTCCCGAGCGGATTAGGCTCCCTTGATTGCGGCCACCAGGGACTCGCAAGTGCTCTTCGCATCACCAAAAACCAAGGAGCAGTTCGGGTAATAAAACAGAGCGTTGTCCACGCCGGCATAACCGGCCTTCATCGAGCGTTTGCTGACGAAAATTTGTTTAGCTTTATATGCGTCCAAGATCGGCATTCCATACAGCGGGCTAGTTTTGTCGCTCTTGGCAGCAGGATTTACGACGTCGTTGGCTCCAATGACCAAACAAACATCGGCAGAGGAGAAGTCTCCATTTACTTCTTCCATCTCAAAAACACAGTCATACGGAATGTCGGATTCTGCCAGAAGAACGTTCATATGTCCAGGCATACGTCCAGCTACAGGGTGAATCGCAAATTTAACTTCGACCTCTTTTTCCAAAAGGGTGTCCACTAGTTCCTTCACAGCATGCTGAGCTTGAGCCACAGCCATTCCGTAACCAGGAACAATGATGACTTTGCGGGAGTTCTCCAACATAAAGCCAACATCTTCAACGGAAGCTGACTTAACGCCTTTAGTTGCAGCAGCCGCGCCGGCTGAGACTGCAGCCGAATCTGCGCTCCCCATCCCGCCAAAAATCACACTCACGATCGAACGGTTCATCGCCTTACACATGATGTAAGAAAGAATTGCACCACTACTGCCGACCAGAGCTCCGGTGGTGATCAAAAGTTGATTACCTAGGATAAATCCAGTCGCCGACGCCGCCCAACCCGAGTAGGAGTTCAGCATGGAAACCACCACTGGCATATCTGCGCCGCCAATCGGGAGAACCAGGAGGAATCCAAGCGCCATGGCAATGACCGTCATTCCTAAAAATGAGAAAGGGTCCCCCGTGACTGTAAAGCGAACACAGAATCCCACCATAAAAAAGCCCAATACAAGATTGAGCAAGTGCTGACCTTTGAAGACCAGGGGATTCGATTTCAAAATTTCTTGAAGCTTTCCAAATGCTACCAAAGAGCCGGTAAAAGTGATCGCACCGATCGCGCTCCCCACTCCCAGCTCGATCATAGCAACTGTATCTAGAAGGCCTGCTTCACGATGAGCCAAGAAGGTTCCAGCAGCAACGAGTACAGCCGACAATCCCACGAAACTATGAAGCGCGGCAACGAGCTGAGGCATCGAGGTCATGCTGATTTTCAGCGCGAGAACAACTCCGACTACCGCTCCACCGCCGAGGCCGGCAAAAATCCAGGTGAACGTTTTCACCTCAGGGTTAGCCAGGGTCACGCCGACTGCCAGAGCCATCCCCAACATGGCAGACCAATTCCCTTTTAGGGCTGTTTTGGGAGAACTCAGGCCTTTTAAGCCATAAATAAAAAGGATTGTGGCAACAAGATATGCGAACGCAAAAAAATCAGGACTGAGCTCTAACATTTTGACCCCTATTTTTTCTTTTTAAACATGGCCAACATTCGGTTGGTCACCACAAAGCCGCCAAAGATATTAATCGAGGCTAAAAAGACAGCCAAGAATCCGATGGCATGAATCCAGGAGAATCCGGAAGCGTCAGTTTGCACGCCGGCTCCGGCCACCAAGATCGCTCCGACCACCACGATTGCACTAATTGCGTTCGTAACCGCCATCAGAGGAGTATGGAGAGCGGGTGTCACACCCCAAACCACGTGATACCCCACAAAGCAGGAGAGCACAAAAACGTAGATTGCGATCATCGTTGGAGACATAAAGATTCCTTTTCTCGAATTCTCTAATTTTTGAGTCGAACCTGACCCTGATAGGTCGACAGAGCCGCGCTAATGATATCGTCTTCGAGATCATACCGAATCGCAGGCTTGCCGGCTTGATCATCAACCATGAGGCTCAACAAAGAAACGAGGTTATTCGCATAGAATTGACTCGAATCAGTCGGCACTAAAGACGGATAATTCACCAAACCCACAATTTTGACGCCGTACTTAGTCACCACATGACCCGGCTCGCTCAGTGGACAGTTCCCACCGGTAGCAGCCGCCATGTCAACAATCACTGACCCCGGTCGCATGCCCTTTACGGCTTCTTCAGAAATCAAAACGGGAGCGCGTCGTCCGGGGACGTTCGCGGTCGAGATAATCACATCGCATTTTTTCAGACGCTCGGTGAGCAGGGCCTGTTGCTTTTTCTTTCCTTCTTCAGAAAGCTCCTTAGCGTAACCGCCTGTACCGGTGCCTTCTTCGCCCACATCAAGCTCAACGACCTTAGCCCCCAGGGATTGAATCTGCTCTTTCACGTCAGGGCGGATGTCGTAAGCTTCGACCGTTGCACCCATACGCTTTGCCGTCGCGATGGCCTGCAGACCAGCAACGCCAACTCCTAAAATCATGACCTTAGCCGGTTTAGATGAGCCTGCAGAGGTCATCATCAAAGGAAGGAAACGGCCATAATGAGCAGCAGCCTCGAGCACGGCGCGATAACCTGCAATATTCGCCTGAGACGACAAGACGTCCATCGATTGAGCGCGGGAAGTTCTCGGGATCAGCTCCATGCTGATCGTGTCCACTCCTTGGCCTGCCATTTTTTCAAAAAATCCATCCTTTAGATAAGGTTCCAACATCGAAATCAGAAGCGCGCCCTTTTTCAGTCGCGGCATCTCAGAATCCGACGGGCGGTGAACCTTGAGGAGCACATCGGTACCCCAAGCTTGAGCTGCATCGACCAGCTCAACACCCTCCATCTCATAAGCTGAGTCAGGAAACCCTGCCCTTTCACCGGCCGATTTCTCAACCTTGACCTGAAAGCCCTTTTTACAAAGCTTTTTGATAGCGTCGGGGGTGAGCGCCACCCGAGTTTCGTCCTGCCTGGATTCTTTTGGAAGACCGATGGTGATCATTTGCGCCTTTATACCTAATTAAAATAGTTTAGACTAGATTTTAATCCTTGATGTCCGAAATTTCAACCGCTCCTCGCTCTTTTAACTCTCCTGGGATTCAGGATGCGCCATTTGAGTGTACCAAGCAGGGGGTGTGAATTTTTCTTTGCCGAACGGGAGCCGATTCAGTTCAATCTCATCCATAAAACTCGGTAGGATCCCAGTCGGGACAAATTCCCCGACGATTTTGCCCTCCTGAGTTCGGCCACGTTGGATAAACTTAAAGATATCTCGAACCTGATAACGTCCCGAATCATCGACTTCAGGAACGACTTCGGTAATGTGGGTCACTTTCCTTGAACCGTCTTGTAGTCGCTTAATTTGAACCACAAGATGAATCGCGGCGGCAATTTGCCTGCGAATGGCGGCAATCGGAACTTGAGTATCACCCATCATGGCCAACGTTTCCAAACGAACGAGTCCGTCGTAGGGAGTATTGGCGTGGGTAGTCCCCATCGATCCGCCGTGCCCTGTATTCATGGCAGTAATCAGATCCAGGGCCTCGGGACCTCGAACTTCTCCGACTACAATTCGGTCAGGGCGTAAACGAAGTGCAGAGCGAATTAAATCTCGGATCGTAATTTGCCCTTTCCCCATCGCATCAGCATGTTTGGTTTCAAAGAAAACGACGTGGTCAGTCGAAATTTTTAGTTCCGATGAGTCTTCAATAATCAGGAGTCTTTGATTTCCTGGAATGCGAGAACCTAAAACGTTCAGGAGTGTCGTCTTTCCAGAACCCGTGCCGCCCGAGATTATAATATTTTTTCCGAGAAAAATACAAACATCCAAGAAACGCGCACCCTCTTTAGAGATTGATCCTCGGTTAATCAAATCAACAAACGAGGGTGTGCCTTTAGAAAACTTTCGAATTGAAAGAGTAGTACCCTTCCTCGAACAGGGTGGCATGACCGCGGCAACGCGACTCCCGTCGGGCAAGCGAGCGTCTAGAATCGGATTTTCATCGTCGATTCTCCGACCCACAAATTGAGCAATATTACGCACAGCGGCTTGAAGCGCCTGCTCGTCCTTAAATTTTGCAGGCGTTTTTTCAAGAATGCCGCGCCGCTCAACAAAAACCTCGTCCGGGCCGTTAATTAAGACCTCGGAAACGGACTCATCGGCCAGGTAGGCCTGAACAGGGCTGAGAAAAGTTCCAACTGAATCTTCAAAAACACCCACGTCAATTACCTTTCACGACTCATGGGCGCCGCCGAGCTCAGCTCCTTCACGAAAAGCGAACCCTCAGCCCCATTAATGGGACAGTAAAATCGATATTGACCCGGCTGAGTCGGGACGAAACTCAACTCTTCAACTTTTTGAGAACGAACCTGCTTACGCAAATTGAAAGAATCCATCATCATGCAAAGGGGCTTTTTCGATGCTCCTGTGAGATAGATTCGGACTGGGATGTCTCGAGTCACAAAAATAGTCTTGGGGAAAAACCCAAGATCTGAGGCAATCAACGCCACTTCTTGTACACCCGAGCTAGCGTTGATCTTGAGCGGGGGCTTTGCTGGTTTTTCGAGCGACGCCAGACCCCGACCTTGAGCCGTAGACTCAGACTCACGGAGTTCCACCTGCATGGGAGATCCCGCCTGACGATCCCCGTAAACAGGGGGTGCTGGGGGTTCCCCGAATCGAGAAGAAGGAAAGGCCTCAGCGCCATCGAATACCCCGGCTCCTGTCAGCCCTGCAAACGACACAGGCAGTGCCAACAAAAAAGCTAAAGTCAAAAACAACGTCCCTAGAATCCAGCGATAGAGTTTTTCCATGGAGACTCCTCCTCACTGACTTTTCGGTAGATCTGGGACAAAGTTTACCCTTGCGTCTTTTTTATGAATTACGTAGTTTGTCGCCCCATGTTACGATTTTTTAAATTATTTAGTTTATATTTCTTAAGCGCGCTCCTTTTGGCAGCAAGAGCACACGCAGTCATTTCGCCGTCGGACTTAGTCCCAAACGCGACTTATTTTATCGTCATCAACACCCAACCCCTCACGCGCTACTATCGGCTCACAGTCGAAACTCCTACTGGACTTCAAATGATGGAAGTATCTGGGAACTCACAAGAGGAACTCAAAACGTCCCTTCATTCCCAGACACTCATCCCAATCGACACTGAATTCTGGGTAGAGCCCTCACCACGACAACCCACATCCCCACTGTCTGACCAAAACATCACTGCCGCCGCTGAGATGGAGCTTCAAAGCAAATACCCAGGATCACGCTTAATCTCAATTGATCGCCTTGGAAAATATGGGCGAGCGAAGATCATTCAGTTGATTCCGAGCTTTTACAGTAAACCATCAGACATCGTGCGAAGCTCGACGGAAAACCCGGGAGGCAACTATCAAATCCTCCATCATTCAAGGGATCTCCTTAATCATGAAACCGTAACCACCATTCAAGCGCAAATGGTGTCTCTTTCTTTTTATTACGGACCGGATTTCGCGATCATGGACTATCCCCTGCGCCCTCGATTCCAAAGAGGCGAGATCACATTGCCTGATCAGTTTTGGATGGTGGATTATCACCTACCTAAACAGCTAGATGGCACCAACCTCTTAAGTAATCTTGTAGTTCGACTCAAAAAACGGCACTTATCTCTGAGTGAACGATTAGCCCTCAATCCTCATGATGGCGCTCTAGCGGACGAAACATTTTCACTTTCCCACCGAAAAGTTCAACTCCCCATGACAATCAAAGAAGAAATCTCAAAGTTGGAATCTAAGATCCCCGAGGCGTTATCGAAGCTGACTGCTTGGCAAGAGTCAAAAAAAGCAGAAAGAGAAAACTTAAAAGAACTCAAAACCCAAATCATCCCGCCCTCAAAAAGACTCAAAGAGCTAAAATCTGAAAAGAACGAACTTAGCAGGAAAATTCGAGCAGCAACGAGAGAGACGCCCACAGACGCATCCAGCGGTGATGAGCCGCACATCACTCATTCATCTTTAACCAAAGCAAAAAAACTCAATGAAGAAGAAATTGAGTTACAAGGCAAAATCGAAGAGATCAAAGCTCAAGCCACAAGACTCGAAGCCGATATTGAAGCCCCTCTAAAAGTTGTTTTTGATGATGTGATTACTGCTAAGAAAAGAAACGCAGAGCATGCTCGTACCCCCAAATACTTTGAGAGACTTTTCTTTATTCTACTCTCGATTCAATTGAGTGATCAACCTATTGAAGAAGTAAAACGGCTGCGCATCGGTCCAATTAAATTGGAAGACTATGATCAAAAAAAGATTCATTTTACTCAAAAAGTAAAAATCTCCAGACGATCCATACCCGAAACCTCTAAAACTAACCTTTTCAACTCAGCTCAATCTGAGTTTATACTTAAGATCGAAAGCACAGACGAAAAAAACCTAATCCTCTTGTCCATTGATCGCATCAATCCAGGTGGACTAATGGATCACTCGATCAGTTTTGAACTTCCTCTGCCTCTTGAACAATCAGAAACCCCTATCATCGAGATTGAGCCGCTCAGCGCAGGAAAATCTACAGAAAGGTTAACTTACACTCTACACATCATCGATCAATTAATCATACTCCCTTTCCACACCCGTCCTGAGCTGACCCCCACGCTGGAAGAAATCATCGATGAGGGAGGCGGCTCTTCAGCGCGCCTCGCACCGACCAAACGGTCCTTTTCAGAAATGGAGGCTGCGCCTCGTTAACCTTGAAACCTGCGATGTGGGGCCTGCTCTCCTGCCCACTCGCGAAGCTCACAAAGAGCCTCGCCTCCCCGGATCCGCACATGGGCAAAAGTAAGGCAGTACTGCCTGCCGATATTGCGCCAGTCGAGGTTAATCATCTTAGTCCATGTTCCCGTATTGAGGTACTGTTTGCCGTCCGGGTAAACTTTGTGCATCGGCTTGTGTGTATGCCCCAGAATCAAGGTCTTCACTTCGGATTGCTGCTCTAGGTACCTTCTCCCCTGTCGCTCCAGATCTTGAAGGAAGTCAAACTCCTGGAACAAAATCTTTGGCAACCGCTTCAAACTTGAAAGGCGCCGTGGATCATAGAGTAAAAACGTCTTGAGGAAATAAAACGTTGAGAGTGCCGCAAACCGGAGAATAAAAAGTGGATCGAGGATAAATCCTAAAATCATAAAAACTTTAATCGGTCTAACTTTATCGATAAACTCTCTCTCCCATTTGAGTCGGTTCAAAATCTTCAAGACGTACAAACTGCCCCAGGGGATATTAAGAACAGGCTCTCGGGCCGAGTCATGAACTAACGGTTGCTCAAAATCAAGGACGTGAATGGCCTCAAACTGGTTACCATGATGAATCTCTACAGCCCCAGGTCGCTGAACACGATCGCGATCTGCAATCAAAGTTACGACCTGACTTGGGTAGTTTCCTGCGGGATCCCATTCTCGAGTAATCCTCTCTCTGATTTTTGGAAAAAAAAGATCAGCGTCGTGGTTACCAATTAAATAGGTGATTTTTTTACCAGGGCGAGAGGCAAATCGCCGTAAGGCTGCCATCACCTTAGGATGTCCAACGATCACCGCCTCAAGCTTGGAGAGCGCCAGTGATTCGGTGATCGAGTCCTCAAATTCGCCCTCGGTTGGAACATTGAGGAAGTCCAGAAAGTCGCCATTAATGAAAAGCTCAACGGAAACGGGCCCGCCCGGTCCTTCACCATAAACCCCAGTCGAGAAATGATCAAAAAACTCACACATTTCATCATCGAAATGAAAATCTTCGTGAATGTTAAGTCGCCCCTCGAAAAATCGCCCCGCCGACAAATGGCAGTCACTAATCACGATGATCACCTCATCGGTCAGCTCCGCAGCGCCCCCCCCCCCCTTGACTTGAACTTGACTGAATCGACATAAATTCAGTATAACCCGAAAGCTCCGAAATACGATTTGACTTTACGGGTTAATTCCGAAAAAAAATAAGAAGCGGGTTGGTTTATGGCTGAAAAAGAAAAAAAATGGTCGGATAATGTTCCTGGTAAGTACTTCGTCGATGATCAATGCATTGACTGCGATGCATGTCGAACCGAAGCACCTGACAACTTCACTCGCAATGACGAGCATGGCTATTCGTATGTTTACAAACAACCGACGAATGAAGAAGAAGAAGCTCGCTGTCGGGCGGCCCTAGAGGCTTGCCCCGTCGAAGCAATTGGCACAGAAGAGTAAAACGAACAAGACGAGGGGGCGCCCTGAAAACTGCGGGTCCCCCCGCGCCCATTTAATTTGAAGAAGGTCTAGCTCCCCACTTTTGCTAGTTCAGAGAAGCCTTTTTTCAAGGCTCTCTTGAGCATTCCTGCTTTCCTACCAGTTCTGCTGGCGGGAGCCGCTTTAGCCGACGTAGCTTTGCGCCCGGTCGTGGTCCCCTTCTCTGCAGCCGTTCCGGCGCGAGAGGGAGCCTTCTTACGCCGTTGAGCCGCAGCCTTTAAACTAGGCCGCCGAGAACCTGTCGCCCCCGCCTTGGATTGTGTTTTTTTTGCCGTTGAGCCTGATGACCGTTTCTGAGTTGCCATTTTGAAATCTCCTTTTCCGAGAGATTTCGTTTGCAATCCACAGGCCGCACTCAATTTAAGCAGTTAATTGAATCGCCCAATCTGGATAATTTGAGATGGATCAACACCCTCGGAAGCCAGGATTGAAGCCTGCTGAGCTACTGACCTAGCTAGCTCTCGCAAAGACTGAGCGACAGGAGACTGCGGGTCTCGAACTACGACTGGACGCCCTTCGTCTCCACCCTCACGAACCTGAGGAACGATTGGGATCTGAGCCAAAAGGGGGGTGCGGAACTTCTGCGCAAGCGCCTTACCGCCATTTTCACCAAAGAGTGAATGCTTGGTATCGCAGTGACCACACTGAAAATAACTCATATTTTCCACAATCCCCATCACTGGGACGCGGACCTTTTCGAACATATGGTAGGCCTTCCTCACATCCTGCAAGGATACTTCTTGAGGCGTCGTTACCAAAACAGCGCCCGTGACCGGAACCAATTGAGCCAAGGACAATTGAACATCCCCAGTGCCTGGGGGCATGTCTACAATCAAGTAATCGAGCTGGCCCCAATTCACCTTATGGCAAAACTGATTCACGATGCTATGCAGCATCGGGCCTCGCCACACCACAGGCTGATCACCCTGGATCAAGAAACCCATGGACATGACCTTAACGCCTTGAGCCGTCGGCGGAATAAAGACCTCGCCTCGAACTGGATCTTGTTCGATTTTCGGCATCTCAGTAACGCCCATCATGGTGGGTACGTTAGGGCCATAAACATCGGCATCCATGAGACCGACTTTTGCACCCTCTAAAGCCAATGCAGTTGCAAGATTCACGGCGACCGTGCTTTTACCAACTCCGCCCTTACCGCTTGAGACAGCGATAATATGACTTACGCCTTCGATCCGGTTAGAAGCTGCATGCGCACCGCCACCCCGAACCGTAACCTCAGAATCCATCTTAATTTCGACCTTTTGAACTCCTGGAACAGCCATCACAGCAGTCCGGCATTCGCTCTCAATTTTGGCCTTGAGCGGACACGCTGGGGTCGTCAAAACCACCCGAAACGAGACTAAGCCCTGATCCTCAACAACCTTCAAGTCGCGAATCATATTCAAGGTCACCAGATCTTTTTTCAGATCGGGATCCTGAACATTTCGTAAAGCAGCTAAGACGCTATCGGAACTTAATCGAGAGAAATTTGCCATAGTTCATTTTCCCTATCAGAGCCTGACGCGAGGAGCAAGGGCGAGATCAACCCGCGCCCTATTGAAATGAAAATTCACTCGGGCTTGAGAACTTTTCTCAAACGTCGATCGGTTTTTACGCCCCAAAGCTTGACAAAAGCTAAAAAGTCAACTAAACACGTCCTCCTATTCCACCTCAGTCGATCACTCCCAGGAAGAACCCCAATTTTAAAAGGCAGTCTATGAAGTCTAAACACTCACTGTATTCCATTTCTCTTCTCCTGATTTCGCATTTCATGCTCACTGACGCCCACGCACTCGGCAGACCCAAAAGTCGAGATCGAACTTTGACTGGACCCTTTGCAAACTGCTTTAAGCCCGTAACTGTCGAAGAGGCCTCACAAGAAATCCCATCTCAAAGCCCAAGCACTTTGCAAATCACTCCCATCTGCCATATGTCAAAGCGGGGCGATCATTGGATCGGTAAAGTTTTGAAAGTTTTCTCCCACGGTCTCGCTGAAATCGAGTGGCAAGCAAAAAATGGACAGTACAGTTCTCCTGGCCGAGGCTACTACCCCCTTTCTGAATGTTTTCTTGAGACACCGAGTCTAGGATCTTTTGAGCCCGGACAATTTGTATTCGCCAAAGGGACAAAAGGTGACGAAAAAAGCCCGGTGTCGATAGTTGGTAAAATTAAACGCCTTTTTACCGACCAAACAGCCGAGATCTCCGACTTGCGAATCAATGGAGCCGAGCGAGGCAATCTAGCCCTTTATGCAAACGTCAGCCGTCTCGCCCGCTCAACCAGAACCCTGAACGGCTTTCGAGTGGGCGAAAAGGCTCTTACCCTAACCTCAAGCGGAGTAGTATTTTCAGGACAAATCCTTCATCTATTTAATTACGAAATTCAAGATCAGCTCATCGCTGAAGTTGAATGGGACCACCAAGGGAAACAAGCGATTGCACCGACTAGGAGCTGCATATCACTGGATGATCTTCAGCACGAGGTCACCCTATCTGAAAAAGAATTGAAAAAAATTCAACAGCTCCTCAGCGCCAAGAAAAAAGAGGCTCACCAAGCGCAGACAGCAACCACCTCCGAGTGCACTGCCCAGGTTCCAACAACGCAGCCCGAATTCCAACCTTCAGCGCCGGCAAGCGAGACCATCGAAAGCAATCTCCAGGAAGAAGACCCCCAAAGCTTCGATCCATTATAGAATATTAAAGGTGAAGTCTTTGACGCTGAGCCTCCAGTCCTTAAAGGTCAGGAGCTCGGCACTATTCACTAGGACTTTGAACTCATTTCTATTATAAATCTCCATGGGACGTCCGCTTCAGGGACGGATTGCAGGGGGAAATCTTATGGGAAAAAATCGAATTCCAAGGGGCCTTCTTTACTTTTTTTACTCTTGCTTACTTATTCAGTCAGCAGCACTAACTCAATTCAATCTTTGCTCTGCTGACGATAAAAGAAATATTATTCCAGAAAATATGGTTTACGTGGCAATCGAAAGTCACGAATTGAACGAAGCAATCAGTAAAGACCTTACAAAAAAAACTGTAAATGACGCCCTATTTGCCCTTGCAGAAGTCCGGGCAACCCTTTTTTGCTACTATCATAGCTTCGAAAAGCTGGAATCCTTTACACTGAGTTTTCGAAACACGGATGCATTTAGACTTGGGACTGCGTATGAGTTTGCCTGGATGTCATCGTTTGAGCCTGTCACTCTCTACCCTCGAGCTAAACTCTCCCCCCCAGACCCAGTCGACCCAAATCAATCACTCCAAAATGCTCAATACCTCGAAGGACTCATGGGGAAACACCAGAGAACCAGACTCAACCGACACGTCCCTCACCTCGTCTTTACAGAGCTGGTCTGCTCAAAAAAACCGTTGTAAGACGAAATCAGGGGGACGGAACACCCTTCCCGCTCCGCTACTACACGTTGAGAGTGTCCAATCGTTGATAGAATCGCGAAATAGCTAACGTAATCGTACCAAATAAAACGCCTAGGACCACAAGTGCCAAATTATAGGGACGTGGGCTGACAAAATAAAGACGCATGATAATCGTACTGACAACAAATCCCACATTTCTGAAAACAAATTGAAACGAGGTGTTCTCCTTTAAAGAGTAGAGCACCAAAAATACGTCAACGAAAATCAATAGCGAAAAGTAATCCAGATAAAAGACAGAGTTGACATTAGAAAGCTGACTCATACCCGACAATGAACTTACATGAAGAATTTCTAAGACCCAGCGCCCTAGACTTACAAAAGCCAACACCACAAGAAAAATGATCAAAGCTATCGAAACTGCTTTTTTTACCTTGATAAAGCGGTTAATTTTGACTGAGTAGATACCAGCATGTGGGGCTGGTTTTGGGTTGAGATTTAGACTCGTAGATTTGGATACCATGAGATGTTCAAAACACCCAATTAAGAAGTATAAAAATAAGCCAACCGTGAGATCCAGAGCCATGTTGATATAAATGGTGGAGTTTTCAGAAAATTGCGAGATATCTCGAATCGATCCAATTTCTTTCAGGGCCGAGCGCACGACGATCAAGGCCATGATCTGAAATTGTATACCGATAGACTTACTGAAGGATTCTGGTATGGCAACAACCATCAAGAAAACCTCAAAAAACAGGACAAAGCTAAAAGGAGTATAGATAGAAGAAAGGAGGTTGTGTCCTAAGACTTCTGAAAAGAACTCACTTTTGAAAAAAATCTGGTTTATAAAATGGAGTGCTAGGTGGACGATCATCCCTGTGATTGCGAGTTGAACTACCCAGCCCTCTAAAGTTTCGATATTTTTTTTGCATAAAACCTTGTCAAAAAACTTCGCCAAGTAGGAAATCATACGAGTGAGTCCCCCCTTTTGGAAGGTAACATATTGTTCCAAAGTTTAACAATATGAGTTCTGATGGCTTTAACGATATTCTTGCCAATATTAGACCGGATTGGGGCGATTCCCCTCGCTTTTAAGTCTCATCAACTAAGGGATCCCAAGAGGGACGGAGCACACCTCCCCCTCCGCCTCTCATGTCGTCCCTCTTGATCAATCGCCGCAGTATTCGCCCATTCGCTCCATAAAGCCTCTATTTTGAGGCGTTTTTGATCGTTCTTGCACCTAATTTGAGGCACAATCCCCGCCCCCACGGTGTTATTCACGATCACATTGATGGCGCGTGAGGCGTGGGGATTGTTGCGGACGAGATCGCGGGCGCGGTCCCTAAGGGGGAATTTTGAGATCTTCGTTTCAACGTTGGCAGAGGTGCGAGGGGTGTACCAATTTTTGAGACGGTGTGAATACGACGCGCCATCATAACTGCGCTTAGAAAAGCCCTCTAAAGTCTCACTCAAAAGGCGGGCTTTTTTGCGCTCTACCAGGGTGCGGGGGCTGAAATAGCCAATGATTTTATCGCTGAAAGTTTCCGTCATAACCCCTTTGAGAACGTGGCAGGCACTCTGGTTGTGCGTTTTTCACGAGTTCTGATCATGTAATTGAGGAGGCGAATCATCTCATCCATCGAGCTGTAGGTAACGGACCGATCGCCATAGCTGACCGTTCGGACGCCTTTAATGAGAGCCTCTTTCAGGGCTTGGATTTGTTCATTAGAGTATGTAGAGAAATCGCTCATGAATGCGACCATAAGCATCATTCTGAGTGGAAGATAGTGCGATTAACGCCGAATGTGACTAAAAAACGCCCCATTGACTGAAGCTCATATGATGTGTATAGTATATGTATGAGTCCGACGCTATTCGAATCTAAGAAGATGCAGTTCAGGATAAACAGCAAGAATGAGCACAATCCTCCACATGTGCACGTAGTTAGAGGAGGTGCAGAAGCAGTAATTGAGATTAATACTTCGGAAGTCATGTTTTCAGAAGGATTCTCAAGGAGTGCATTAAGAGAAATCGTCGAATTTGTGACTCAAAATCGAGCAGACTTTTTGGAGGCATGGAATGAGTACTTCGGTAAAAAAGACTAAAAAGAAAATCACTTACGGCAAAGTTAATCTTGATGAAGATGAATTTGCGCCTGAAAACTGCAAATTTCGAGTCTCTATGCTTGTCCCTCAGGACATCCTAAACGAGGTCAGGAAGCTAGCAAAAGCAAAAGGACTGCCCTATCAAATCTATATTAACCAAGTGTTGCGTGATCACGTATTTGGCGATGCTGAAAAAGAACGCATCAAAGCCGTCGTCCTGGAAGTCCTCGGAAAGGCATCTTAGTCCTTCACCCGTAGCTCCTTCTCAAGGGCATCCCAATGCTGATCTTGATAGCGGTAGACAATCTATTGATACGGGGTACGCGCATCGGCACGGGCTCACCGACTTAGAGTTTACCCGCACCATCGACAGCGCGATTGCCGCGGCTCGACTCTCGTCGAGCCAATATTAAATGGACAGGGCTCCGGTTATTAGCCCGATCTTCGCAGCGCGCATAGCGCGCGCTGGCGACGTGAGAGCATCCCGCTTGGTCCTAAAACCCACGCCTACAAGCTTACAGTTGGGCCTGGAGAGCAAATTAAAAGAGTTTTTTACTCTCTTAAGTCAAAAATCAATGGTTCAAGCTGCTTAGTTCATTCACCGGCGTCTAGCCATGAGTCAATACGTGATACGGGTGAGGTAAGTTGGACCCCCCTGTCAAAACGGGCACATCTAGATCAGGTGTTTTGATTTCGCGTAGAATAGAGGGATGAAAGATTTTCGTCTCAAATGTTTACTGGGTAGTTACGCAACTCGATCGTGCTCACTCTATTGGATCGCGGCGATCCTCACCGTGCTCTGGCCCGAAGGGGTCAGCGCGCAGCCAGGCCAAGGCAATCCAACCAGGGCCGAAAACGTCAGTGCGTTTACGGCAGAGAATCCCATGCACGGCCATCCGAGTGCTGCTCAAGCGAATCGGGAGCCTCAAGTCAGTGAAAATCGAGTTCAACCCGGGAGCCAGCAAGAAGAGCAGCTGAGGCTCGATCAGGCCCGAGAAAAAGGGTTAAAACTAGCAGAGGCACACGGGAAGGCTAAACAAAAGGAGCTCAAAAAAGCGGCTCTCTTTTTAGGTGCAGGCGTTGCGGCGGTTCCTCCCCTGTTTGTCACTGGGGGCGCTACAGCCTTAATCACAGGCACAGCAGTAGTAGGCTCGATCAAAGCAGCCAGAACTGCTTACGGGCACCACACGAAGCAAAAGCAACTCCTCCTAGAGCACCAGCTACCAACCCGCGTTTCTCACAATCCGTTGCGATCTGGTACGCCCCCGTCCCCTTGATCTTCTTCCTCAATGCTCCCTTTTGCCGCGACACGCTTCAGGCTTGGCCAGGTACTTCATTAGTCTGCTCTGTGCAGCTTTTCTCGCCTCCCAAAATGCAGGCTCTTTGAGCTGACTAAAAAACCCGTTGTAGTAGGCGCCAAAAACCTCGGACTTTTTGGGTTCTCCATCTGCAGAAAGTCCCTCAGTCACTGCACCTAAACTATGCACTGAGGCAGCTGAAATCTGCTGAGTCCAACTTTCTTCTGCTTTTAGAGCCGCCTCGACATGCCTGTGGTTGTACTTGGCTGCACTCAAGACTTCTTGTAAAGTATGCCCTCCATCGGCACAGAGGGCGCTAAAAATCGCCACAGTAATCAGTCGCATTTCATTTGGGTCTAGGTCTGCTTTTGAGGCCCAAATTGACCAGTACACAAGCGTCGAAGAACCTGAGACGCCGCAAGCAATCGGAAGTCGAAGTCGGGTGGCATTTCGATTATAGAGCGAGCTATCAGGAGTGATCTTGCAGGTATCACGCCCCCAATGCTGCCATGGCGAGGTACTCTCGGGAGCTTCCAGTTCTGACACATCAAAGTTCATAATCCCGTACTGAGTCCTGAGAACCCCATTAAAATCATCTTTGCGATCTCCGCGGACGGGTTTTAAGGTTCCATTATAGAAATCTTGGCGTGCTCGCTTCACTTTTTTTGGAATGCCTACGCCGTCTAATCCCTTGGCATTATAAAGCAGAAAATCAATCTGCAAAACGGGCCGCGGAAGTTCGGCTAATGCGTAAGTTAAATCAAATATCTTGTCCTTTTGAGCCACCGGTAAAACCGAAGTAGGATCAGGGTTCTTACTCCAGCCCTGAATCGCCTCATCGAACCATGTTCCATTTCCTTTGTCCGTCCGAATTTTTTTCATCCCCTCAAAAACTTTTTTAAAAATCCCTGAAATTGTTTCGTTCAACTTAGACTGATTCAGTAACTCAACCGCTAAAAATGATTCGAAAAGGCGATAGACATCCTCGTCAGAACAATAAGACGCACTCCTCTTTTCTAGTCCTAAACAGAGAATGTCTTTTTCAGAACACTCACTCTGCGGTAAATCGGCAGAGTTTCTGTGATTTTCCAACGACTGAAATAGCCTCTCTAAACTCTCCGGACTACCAGACCTCCAGCTATCTAAAAGTCGGTCTGCGTATCCCGTCCTTTTTGTACTCTGTCGTTTAAGGTCTTCATTTACAGAAAAGCTCAGACTCCGACGCATTAAAGAATGAGCGGTGGGATCAGGAGAAGGCGAACCTGATTTTTCGACCGGTATCCGACCTAAAACAGGAACGAGTTTATGCTTAAAAAATAATGGTAGATCGAGAAATTGTTCTCCACCTCGATCCCTGCAACTCCTATCGGACCCAGGATCAGAGTCAGGTGGAACTGGGCCGGCATTAACAACCGTCTGAGTCCAGCAAATCGACAAAATAGCTATAAAAATGCCTCTAGGGAAAAACTTAGATGTTCCTCGCGCGACCCTGCTCATTCTCATACCCCGCCCTCTCCCCCTAAAATCCATAATAAATATACTGACATAGTTTACATAATTAAGATAAAAAAATGCCTTAAGGAGCTCCAATACGAGCCGTGTTGCTCAATCGGACGAATCAGCTCATTAAATCTTGACTTTTTTAGTACAGAATGAGAACGTTCGGCTCTGTTTAGCGTCGGGGCCTGGCTTACAATTGCCCTACAGGAATAGAGAGAGGTAAAGTGCTCATGAGAAAGTGGATTTTACAATTCGTCGTGGTTCAATTGAGTATGCTCAGTATCACCCAAGTTTTTGCGGGAAATTCAAAAATAGACTCCGACGGGAAATACCTTCCCTTCCCAGGCGTCACTGTAGTCGCCCCCACAGGAGACAGAAATCGGGATCAGTTTGAAAAACTATTTGAAGCCCTCAAAAGCCACGCCCTCATTCACCAAAACGTGTCATTAGTACCTGTGAACAGCTACCACATGACTACCCAAAATCTTTTTGTTGAAGCCGATGCAGGTACCCTCTCTTTTCAAGGATTTATCGAACGAAATTTTCCCTTGATCAGCCAATTGAAAAACAAAATTGATTCAAACCGTTTCAAGCCCGTTGTTCAGATCGTCCAGTCACGAGCAGGAGGAGCTCTGACTCTCATGCTCAAGCTCGACCCAGCTCAGGATGCAAAGATCAAAGAAATCTCCAAAGAGTTTGACCTGACGTCAAAGCTTCCGCCTTTTCATCACATCACTCTGGGTTATTTTTTCAAAAAAACTCCCGAATCGACCAAAAAACTCATTACCTCCATGGTAGACGAACTCGTGGCGACCCAATTTCCCGTCGGGAGAAATGAATTAATTTTAGACGAGCCAGAGCTCAACTACTTCCTCGACATGACGGCTTATTACCCGTGGGATGGGCAGCACTACCCCTTCTATTAAAAGGATCACGCCTTGCGATTCACTATCTATAGGGCAAGGCATAGGGGCTAGACCAAAGCCGATCCCAAGAGGGACGGAGCACACCTCCCCACTCTGTTTCTCAATGCTCCCTTTTGCCGCGACACGCTTCAGGCTTGGCCAGGTACTTCAATAGTCTGCTCTGTGCAGCTTTTCTCGCCTCCCAAAATGCAAGGATCAATGAACTCCGTCCCCCATGGCACTCCCCAACCTTGAATAAAATCTTCCTTACTCAAGGTTAATAGGCTAAACTTGAATAAAGGACCTTATCAGCAAGGTTGGGAGAATCAGGGGGGACGGAGCATACCTCACCACTCCATTTTCACAAAGTATGGTGCAAAATCTTCTCAAAAGTTGACCTTCCTGATTCTGACGGTTAGTCTATCCATGAAATGTCTAGCTGGAACCTTCAAAGCCTAACTGAAACGCTCTTAATCGGCTCGACTCTAGTTGAAGGATCCACTTTAACGGAAAATCAAGCAAGAGACGTGCTGGTGGGCAAGACTCTGCAGGGCCATCCGGTCCAAGAGATCCGCGAGCTTCTGAACTACCAAGCGGCTGTCGAATGGCTCATGAACGAATTCGCTCAGGCGCCTTACCTCTCAGTCGATTTGGTTCAATCATTTCATCTCAGGCTTTTTCAGGGCTTTGCTGGGTCGCATGGCACTTGGAAAGCGCACAAAAACTATACCTTTCTATCTGATGGAAAGAGATTTGATTATCTGGCTCCGGCATTGGTACCCATCGCAGTGCAGAAGTGGGTGAAGGAATTTAACGGCTCGGCTGTTGCGGATCCTGCCGAAGGTGCTGCTCGCCTTTATTATGAGTTCGAAACGATCCATCCCTTCGAAGATGGGAACGGCAGAATCGGTAGAATTTTAGTTCGATACTGGCTTCATTGGAAATTTCAACTCGGCTGGGAGTTCTATTTGGCCGACAAGGTGCCTCACTTGAAGGCCCTTGAAGAGGCAAATCATGGGCGTTTAAAACCGTTAATCGATTTTTTTCGTTCGAGGATCAAGTGACTAGCCATCGAGAGCTATCCAAATATCTGAATGAGGACGTGATTAGCCTCCTACGTGAAGAGATTGAACGAGGGCGTTTTCCTGGGGTAACGTTTGAACATGCAATGCAGTTTTTTTTAACTGACGGAATTTTGCCGGTTTCTGGTGCACCCGCTCAATCGTATCTTGATCTAGAGGATTGGCTCAGAACCCAGCAAGGTGCGAAGTAGCTTATTTATCTATAAGGCATGGCGTAGGGACTCGTCCAAAGCCGCCTGAACACTCGATCCAAATCAGCAATCGCTGTTGAGGCATGAATGACTGCGCCTACATTTCTCGAACTCAAAAAGTAGTTTTCACTCCAGTTCTCAGAGCCAATCCAACTGACTTTTTGATCCACGATCATATATTTTGAGTGAGCGAGACGTGCATAGTCCAGCGGCCCACCTGACCATTGTGGGAACTCGATCTTTTTAACCTCAATCCCTGGGGTCGAGCTCAACTTGGAAATCTCGTCACTATCCTTTTTGAATGAGGCTCGATCCAATAAAAGCTGTACCCGAACTCCTCGACGAGCTGCGGTTTGAATCGCGTCGTGAAGTACCAGCCACCGCGATGGGCCCCCCTTCCAGTATTGTGTAGAATACTGGTACATCTGGACCTGGATCGATGACTCAGCCTTTTGAATCATCGAAAGTAGCTGGTACAATGTCGACTGCAAGCCGAGCGGAAGATCTTGAGACGGTGAGGCTAAAAGAGTGATCAACGTTTGGCTCCTTTCACTCAAAACTTCAAAAAAACTTCTTCGTCTGGGTGAAAGCTCATTCAACTTGACCTGAGCATGATTCCAATCATGCTCAAACACCTTCTGAAGGTTTTCTGCTTCACTGGAGTTTCTCAAAATGATCCCAACTTCATGAATATGAGAGAGGGCTAGCCAATCAAAGTTTGCGGAGCCCATGTAGGCGTGAGCACGGTCGACCACGAAAAACTTTGAATGCTGAACACCACCTCCAATTTTAGAATAATCGAGGATACGAACTTCGACCTGATCAAACTTCGAGAGCATTTGAGGGTCACTCGAGAATTTTGAGTAAAAATTTGAGTCAACAATCACCCTGACTCGTACCCCACGAGCTGAAGCACTGAGCAGCTCGTCTAAAACCACACTCATCAGCTCTCCAGTGCGAGACGAAATATAGAATTGCTCGATATCAATCGAGGTTCTTGCACCTTTGATCAGAGACAACCAAGCTTGGTGAGTACTCTCAATCCCTGGGATTGCCAGGTCTGTCTCAAGTGGAAAACTCTGCACGATTTGAACACTTGAATCAGCCCACGCGAAATTGCCAAACAAAACCAAAGCCCACACCAGCGGTCGTAGTAATCTCAAAATCATATTTGTTGGATAACAAATCTAAACTAAGTCTAAAAGGCTTTTACAATGCCAGCTGCAACAATCGCCTATTCACTCCTCAACGACGACCGCCGCCGAGACCACCCAGGAGGTGCAGGACTTCTTTACGAGTTTTATCATCATCCCTAAATACGCCGAGCATCGAGCTGGTAATCGTGTAGCTGTTTTGCTTTTCTACTCCGCGCATCATCATGCAGAGGTGATTTGCCTCGATGATGACCGCTACTCCATGGGGATCAAGGACTCGCATGAGCTCGTTTGAAATCTGACGGGTGAGGCGCTCTTGAACTTGGAGGCGTCTAGAAAAAACATCAATGATTCTTGGAATTTTTGAGAGCCCAATGATTTTCGTCTTCGGAATATAAGCAACGTGGGCCTTGCCATAAAACGGCAGAAGATGATGCTCGCACAGTGAGAAAAGCTCAATATCTCGAACGATGACTAGCTCGCTCGACTCTGCCTGAAAGAGCGCATTACCTACGATCTGATCTACACTTTTTTCATACCCGGAGGTCAAAAACTCCATCGCCTTGGCGTAGCGCTTAGGAGTATCCAAGAGGCCCTCGCGGGAAGGATCTTCACCCAAAAGCTCCAGGGTGGATGCCATATTTTTCATGATTTCAGCGCGCTTTTTTTCTGCCTTGTCCATAGTTCACTCCTTTAAGTGGATTCCTTCAAGAATCGTCGAGTCAAAGATGCTTCTAAATTTTCACGCCAGGAGTCCCCTTGAGGGACCCAATCATTCAGTCGGGTCATCACCTCGGGGTTAAACCCGCAAGGCGAAATCAGGTGAAATGGGCTTAAGTCATTCACACAATTGATTGCTACGCCGTGGTAGGTGACCCATTTTCGGATGGCAACCCCGATGGAGGCTATTTTTTTTTCACCGATCCATACGCCAGTCGCCCCTTCGCGCACAGCAGCCGTCAACTCAGGATTCAACTGATGGCCTAAGTCATTTAATTCATCTACGAAAACTTTCTCAATTTTCCGGAGAAATCCTGCAATATCATGACGGGGCCCAAACCCTTGGCCATCGAGTTTAACGATGGGATAAATGACGAGTTGACCTGGCCCGTGATAGGTCAGATCGCCCCCCCGCTCACTTTCAGCAAACGAGATTCCTGCTGGCATTTGTGCCGGCAACGGCATGTGCCGAGACCTTGGCGTCCCCGTAAACTGAAGTCCCCTTCCTTGAGTGATCACTGAGTGATGCTCAAGAAAGAGGACCGTATCTGAAATCTCTCCGTTCGCCCGTTTTTCAACGAGCTCATGCTGTAAGGTTCGAGCCTCCTCGTAAGAAGTCAAACCCGGGAGAGAGCGAAAAATCAAATTCAGACCCTCGCCTGTGCTTGCGGAGCAGCGCTCGGTTTCTTTTGAAAAATATGGATTGCGTGACCGAGAGTCGCCTCAGCAGCTTCCATAAGAGTCTCGGGCAAGGTCGGATGAGGATGAACCGTCAAAGCAAGGTCCTCAACATGTGCCCCCATCTCAATCGCCAGAGCAGCCTCGGAGATGAGGTTTGACGCTTCGGCGCCGACGATGTGAACACCGAGCAAACGCCCAGTTTTGGCATCGCCAATCATTTTCACAAAGCCATCCGTCTCGGCGACGGACAAAGCACGACCATTTGCGGCATAGGGGAAATTACCCACTTGAACTTCAACGCCCTTGGCTTTTGCCTCAGCCTCGGTGAGTCCAACCGTAGCGATCTCAGGATCGGTAAAGATCACTGCAGGCATTGCTACAACATCGTAAGCTGTTTTTTTGCCTGCAATGGCCTCAGCAGCAACGATCCCTTCTTTTGAGCCTTTGTGAGCCAAAAGAGGTTGCCCTGCAATATCGCCGATCGCGTACAGATGCGGCACAGAAGTCTGTCTTTGCGCATTGACGGTCAAGAAGCCCTTGGAATCGGTTTTGAGGCCGGCCTTTTCCAAACCGAGATGATCGGAATTAGGAGTTCTACCAATGGTGACGAGCACCACTTCGAACTCGTGCTTCTTCTCGGCAGTGCCATCAAAAAGGACCACTTCAACGGATGTAGCCGTCTTTTTGATCGACTTGACTTGGGTTTTCATGAGAACCGAGACGCCACGCTTTTCAAGTTTGCGCGCGACAACCTTGGTTAACTCGGGGTCAACGCCACCCAAGAGCTGGGCTCCCGCTTCAACCACGGTTACTTGAGTGCCCACCTTGGAGTAAAACGATCCCAATTCGAGGCCGATATAACCGCCGCCAATGCAGAGCATGGACTTGGGTAGCTTTTGAAGATTCAAAGCTCCGGTGCTGTCGAGGATTTGTTTTTGATCCACCTCAACACCTGGCAATGATGTTGGACGAGATCCAGTTGCAATCACACATTGATTGAAAGCAACCTGGGTCGCACCAGAAGCCGTTTTCACCTCAAGCGTTTTGGAGTTGATGAACTGAGCATCTCCAGCCAGAAAAGTGCAACCATTGGCCTTAAGTAAGGTTGCAACGCCACCCGTCAGTTTTTGAACGACGGAGTCTTTCCACTTCATCAACTGAGGGAGGTTGACCTTTGCGCCTTGGACTTCAATACCGATCTCAGCCGAGTGACTGAGCTTTTCATACAATCCGCCCGCATGAATGAGGGCCTTTGAGGGGATGCAACCTCGGTTGAGGCAAACGCCCCCTACTTCGGCGCGATCAATTACGGTCACTTTTTTTCCAAGTTGAGCCAAGCGAATGGCGCAAACATATCCGGCAGGGCCAGCGCCCAAAACTACGACATCTGCAGTGTGTTGAGTCATTTTAATCTCCGCTCAGTCTTAGAAGCTTTCCAACAAAAGAAGGCTTGGGTTTTCAATATACTGAATCAAGAGCTTCATGAATTCAGCGCCAATGGCCCCATCCACCACACGGTGATCGAGGGAGATCGAGAAATAGGTCCAGTCACGAATGACGATTTCTTCCTTGCCATTCACAGACTTAACCACAGGCTTTCTGAAGATCTTATTGAATCCCAAGATCGCCACTTCAGGATAATTGATCACAGGCGTTGCAAAAAGCCCGCCGATTGACCCTGCGTTGGTGAGAGTAATGGTGCTGCCCTGAAGATCGTCCATGGTGAGGCGCTTTGCGCGGGCGCGCTCGACGACTGCCTGAATATCTTTGGCGATTTCAATCACTGACTTATTGCCCACGTCTTTTACCACTGGAGCGGTTAATCCGTCCTCAGTCTGCACAGAAAGAGCAATATTGTAGTAGTGCTTATAGACTAGCTCGTTTTTTTGCTCATCCAAGGACGAGTTTAAAATCGGGTACTGCCGTAAAGCGGCTACCATGGCCTTCATCACAAACGGCAAATAGGTGAGCTTAACACCTTGTTTTGCAGCAATTTCTTTAGCCTGACCTCTCAAACGAACGAGTTCAGTGGCATCTGCTTCTTCAACGTAGGTGAAGTGAGCTGCGTGATCCTTAGATTGACGCATTTTTTCGGAGATCTTTTTTCGAAGTCCTCGGAACGCCACTCGCTCTTCGCTCCCTCTGAAGGTAGCTCCACTTGGAACACTGCGGGCAGAAGCTGGAGCTGCACTACCAGTCCAGGCTTGAACATCTTCTTTCATCACTCGGCCGTGTGGGCCACTGCCCGAAACCTGTTTTAGATCCACTCCCATTTCGCGGGCTAACCGACGAGTCGAAGGAGCCGAAAGCACTCGAGACTCAGGGCTCAAAACTTCCGCGCTGGCTTTCGCAGCAAGGGGTGCAGCAGCTGGTGCGGATGCCGGAGCCGGAGCAGCATGAGCCGCTGCAGGAGCGGCGTGAGTGGCGCTCGATGCAACCGTAGCTGTAGCTGCAGCAGTGCCTTCAAAAGAGAGCAGAAGCTGACCTACATGCACCAATTCGCCTTCTTTAGCGTGAAGTTCAGCCACTTTGCCTTGAAATGCGGAAGGGATTTCCACGGTGGCCTTGTCTGTCATGATTTCGCAAAGAGGCTGGTCGTACTTGACTGCGTCGCCAGGCTTAACTCGCCATTTGACCATTTCGCCTTCGTGGACGCCTTCACCCAGCTCAGGAAGTTTAAATTGCATTTGTATTTCTCCGTTTCTCTAGTTGATTTTTATGATTTGACTTGGTTAGTGATTTCTTGATTTGACTTGCGTTTTTCAATCACACCCTGAATGAAAAACTCTCCCGCCCGATAACTGGAACGAACCATAGGCCCAGAAGCGACATAGAGGAACCCCTTGGACTCAGCTTTTTTCCCCAAAGCCTCGAATTCCTCAGGACTCCAATATTTTTCAACAGGGAGATGCTGCAACGACGGCCTCAGGTATTGACCCAGAGTCAGGACATCAATGTCATCCCCTCTTAAGTCGTCAAAAGCGGTCTCTAATTCGTCCTCGCCTTCACCTAAACCGAGCATGATCGCGCTTTTAGTAAAGAGAGGGTGCCCAATGGACTGGGCATAGGTTTTGGCCGCTCTCAAAGTGGCCAATGACTGCCGATAGCCTGCACGAGGATCTCGAACTCGGTATTGGAGCCGTTCGACCGTCTCAATATTGTGAGCGTAAACATCCAGTCGAGAGTCCACAAGAGTCTGAATCGCCTCAAGATCGCCTCTAAAGTCAGGAACGAGGGCTTCCACAATAATTTTGGGGTCTAAACGCTTAATCTCACGAATCGTGGCCGCAAAGTGGCTCGCGCCGCCATCTTTTAGATCATCCCGATCGACGGAGGTCAGAACCACATAATGAAGCCCAAGAGTCGCGATGCTCTCGGCCACATGAAAAGGCTCCTCGGGATCCAGCGGAGGGGGGATTCGGGCTGTTTTGACCGCACAAAACCGGCAGGCTCGGGTGCAGGTGTCTCCACCCAACATAAAGGTTGCCGTTCCCGAGGCCCAGCACTCGGAAACATTCGGGCAGTGCGCCTCCTCACAGACGGTATGAAGCTTTTTCTCACGCAGTAAGCCCTTGATTTGAGTATAAGCCTCGCCTCCGGGAGGGCGAATTCTCAACCAATCGGGTTTGCGCGACGCCAAAATCTTGGCGGCCTTCGAAGGTGAAAGAGGACGCGCAGAATCAGTTCGATCCGCGTTTCTTACGGGAGTTTCAATTACGGGCAATTCTCGAAAAATAGCCATGGTGGTGGTCACTGTTATAGTGACTCAGAGCAAGAGAATCAAAGAAAAAAAGCCCCTCAGCGAACTGAGGGGCTCTGAGAGAGAGGAGTAGTATGAGCCGCTTCCTGCGGACATGCGACGGTTAATGCAGATTCAATGCCAGGAGTGGCACGACTCGATCCTGCGCCGATGAGGGAGAACCCCGACTCAAGACTTGCGTTCAGCAACGCCAGACGCCCCCGCCCGTCGTACTTTGCACGACGGGCTTGTCGCGATAAGAAAACGGGCTCCGTCCCCGAACAGCCTTTTGCGCTCGCTTGAACTGAATCTTCTCAGGTGAACATCTCTTCCATGAGTCGAGCCAGAGGCAGAACGCGAACTCCGCTCTTCATCTTTCTCGGTAAGCCATCTGGTACCACGACCACTAATTCCGAAACGGCGGGATAGTAATCCCGAAAGGCCTCTAATGATTTGGTGTCTTCGGGGCTGACCTGTCCAAGTTTTGCTTCGATCGCCCAGAGCTGATTTTTGACCCGTACTAAGAAATCAACTTCTAGCCCATTTCTGGTTCGAAAATAAAAAAACTCTACAGCCGTATGCGTAGCCGAAGCGCTGTTTTGAATTTGAGCAATCACTGCGTGTTCAAATAAGATCCCAACCCGATCTCTGCTCAAACTGAATCCACCTAGAAGACCATTGAGAACCCCTGGATCAAACATAAAATAGCGCGGGTGAGCAACCGTATCGGCGTCTTCAGCCCCTCGGAAAGATGAACAACGGATGATGAGCAATGTCTCTTCGAGAATCTCCAAAAATCGAGAAGCTCCTGTTCGAGAAACGTTTGCTTTTGACGAGACTTTGGAAAGATCTAAGATTTTTCCAGAATGAACCGCAAACTCTGCCAAGAATCTTGAAAATCCCTGAATATTTCTAACTAGCAATTCAGCCTGGATCTCTTCTTTCAGATACACGCCGGCATAGGTGGAAAGAATATCGCTGGCTTGAGAAGGATCCTTCTCCAAAAAGACCTCCGGCAAAAACCCATAAATCATCGACCTTTTCAGATCGAGCTCACCGCCTAGTTCAAGAGAACTGAGCCCCCCCATCGAGTAAGCAATCATTCGACCCGGCAAAAGGTTAGCCTGGCCTCGTTTCAATTTCCTTGCGCTTGATCCAGAGATCAGAAATCGAATTTTCTTCTCGTCGATCACTGCTTGGATGGTATTCAAAATTGTAGGTATTCTTTGTACTTCATCTAACATCACCAGCTGGGCGTTTGATCCCTCAATGAGCTCTTCAAGTAGCTCGGGCCGGACTGAGTGCTCAAGAAACTCCTTTTCACGGGCCAGATTAATCACGAGGTCTGGCTTAAGCTGCCTCAGCAATGTGGATTTCCCTACCTGCCGAGGACCCAATATTAGGACACTCTTTTTCTGCTTGCTTACAAGTTCCTGCAGCTTTCTGGTTACCATGCGGTAATAATAGCAGTAAATTTTACCGCATACAATCACCTACTCAACTCGTTGAAACCTAAAGACTTAAGCCACAAGTACAACGTCCCCGCCGCGCTGGACGTGCGGCTTAGGGCCCCGTGAGAATGAATTTGAGCTTTTAGTTTTCAATCAGCCGCCGGACTGAATCGAGCAATCCAGGCAGCTAAGGCTCCCCCTCACTCGAAGACTAATTTTCAAGATAAAGCTAAGTTACTCTCCCACAAAAGTTTTAGAAACTGGGCGTAAGGTAAAATCTCAATTCCATCATCAGTCACGCGAGGCATCGACTCTAAACAAACCACTAATAGGAAAACTGGGGACGGAGCACTTCTTTCTTTTTACGCATCAATCACGTCCGAGAGATTCAAATTCACAACCCGCAATTAGTCTCATTCGCTTAGGAAGCTTGAATTTCTATCAATAAATCTCTTTAGCAGATAGATAGTTCGCCCGATCGAGGAGCACTCGAAGTGAAAACCTAGAACTAAAACCCATCTATTTTGATCAGCTATAGATCGGATTTATGAGGACTCCTTTAACGCCTCCCTCTTAGGCGGCTCGCAAAGATAGACAGATGCAGATCCGTTTGTCACAATCAGGGTTAAGCTATGGTTTCGCACTCACCCTTCGAAAAACGCCTAAGAGTACTTTTCTCAGTTCATCGAAAGACCAGCTCGAACCGGGGTGGGCAGATTTCAGTGATGATCTCCGTGATGATGAGTACCTTCATTCTGCTGTTTGTTTTCGTCGTCAATACGGGAATGCTGGTCAATGCCAAGATCAACCTTCAAAACGCAGCTGACTTAGCAGCCTATGCCGGTGCAGGGGTCCAGGCGCGGCAGCTCACCCATATTTCTTACCTCAACTATGAGATGCGCAGGCAGTGGAAAAAGTTTCTGTTCCGCATCTATGTCCTGGGCAATATGTCTAAAGACAGCTTTCCAAAAAATGGCGAAACTGGGCCAATTGGGCCAATGTCGTACATCCAAGTCGATCCAGCCTCAGGTGTCACAACCAATTACCGAGTCCCCGTGACTTGCGTGGCGATTGGCAGCAGCAGTGATAATTACTGCCGACTGATTTCACTTCCGAAGATCTCCATCCCTCCCCCGGCCCCGCTCGATGGAATTAACGAAACATTAAGAGATCAGCTCCAGCAAATCGAAGCCATCCGACAGAGCAACTGTAAGGGGATCGCGTTCACCAATAAGATTCTGAATTATTACTGGCTTTACAATGCGGACCCCACCATGGAAAGGGCAACTCGAGCCATTGCCAGCGTTCCGCAAATCATCCCTAACGTCAGCAAGATATTGGTAGGCCTGGTCCAAGGAATTGGCATTGTCCCCAGAGAACTCATCCTCAAATTTCGAATTAATACTCTGCAGAAATATGTGAACCAAGCCCCCATTCAGGGATTGAATTACGATAGGGTTCAGGGCCTCCTCAACAGCACAGACCCACCCAGTCAAGAGCGATCCATCCAAGCTTTTCTGTCCGCCTATTATACTTTAGGCAACCACACTTTTCCAAGCAATCAGGTCTTCATGGATGAGCTCCAAAGTCCCACACAACTGGTTTTAAACGAACTCAACTCAAAATTTGATACCTGGGCAATTGACATGGAGGTTGCCAACAACGCAGATGGAGCCGACTGTCAGGCCCGCCAAGTTCCGGTTTCAATTCCCCAACAGCTGACTTTAGGTGTTTGGAAAGACCCCAAAGCGCTCACTTACTACGCCGTCCGACTAAGAGCTAAAGCTAAAATCCTCTTTTCACCCTTTGGTGACGTTGACTTAACGGCCTACTCAGCAGCTCGCCCTTTCGGAAGCCGAATCGGCCCGAGTGATGCGTCTTTTTCCTATGCGGCAACGCTGCCACAAGCTTCGGCTACATCGACCTATTCGGGCCAAATGCCTAACCTCGCAGTAAAAAAGAGTGAAACAGCTGGGGAAGGAGCGGGCTGGGACAGAAAAGAAGTACTCGGCGCCATGTATCAAGCACTAGGAGTAGGAGTCGCTGGAGGAGCGATTTCAAATGTAATTACCCAGGATATGCTCAATCGAGCCTACTCATTTGCGATGGCACCGAATCCCTGGGAAGCAAATCAATACAATATCTTCAACGATTTTGAAAATAACGACTCGTTCATCAAGAATTTCGACCCCAACGAGCAGGCCGCAATCTGGGCGCCTATTTTTCGGCCCGATGAGCAAGCGCGGGCATCGCAAGAAATTAAAGATGAGGTCAGGAACCTCTTTGTGGACCCCTCCAATCTGGGCGGTGCCGGAGTTTTTAGCGCACTTCAAGACTCCATCTCGGACTCTCTCGAGACCTATATCTCAAACACCCTCAGTCAACCAGGACGGGGCGAGAACGGAGAAACCCAAATGGTCGCCGTCCTTTCCAACCCCTTCAAGACCCCCGTGATCTCCGGAAGATCCGAAAAGCTCAGCCCCGTAGCTGAAATCAGCATCGACACCAGAAACCCTCTGAACTACAAAACCTCTTGGGGTCAGGCAAATCGATCCGACCTCAAAGCACAAGGAAGAGTCGGCTACAGCGTTAAATTCGTATCATTCGATTCTCTCATCCATCAAAAAACGAATACAGATCTCGGTGGAGGCCAGCCTCAAAATCGACTCAACAGTGACGCCTCAACAGATAATGACCTGAGTCCCACCCGGCACTAAACGCGACCCGCGCGACTCTTGCTAGATGACGCACATTTCAATTACTTGTTGCAATGCTCACTCACCTGTGGGTATTTTCAAAGTAGTAAAATTATTTATAGAGATCGATTGGAGAAAATCACTATGGCAAAGAAAAAAGTAAAAAAAACCGCAGCTGCCGGACGCAAGAAAACCGCACCCCGTAAAGCTGCCGCTAAAAAAGTAGCTCGTAAGCCTGCAGCTCAAGCTAAAAAGAAGGCTGTTGCGAAAAAACCTGCAGCTCGTAAAGCCGCTGCGAAAAAAGCAAAGCCTGCAAAAAAAGCAGTTCGAAAAGCTGCCGCTCCTCGCAAGGCCGCTGCACGCAAGGCAGCACCACGACGCCCAGCAGCTCGAAAAGCAGCAACCGCAGTCGCTAAAACTGTCAGAAGGACTCAAGCTCCAGTAGCTTCTACTCCAGCAACTGCCTCAACTAGCTCAGCAGTGGGTTCTACACTCACGGGTTTTGCGGGTGGTTTGGCTGGCGGTGCAATGGGATCTGCATTTACGTCAGGCTTCGGTCACCGAAGTCACTCTATGCATGATGAATCTGAGGAATAATCAGGTTCGTTCGTCATTCAAGTTTGACTGGTTCCTTTTTTAGACGGCAAGTGGCACAATCAGTGATGATGGCCTCTTGCCGTTTTTATTTGGAGTGACTCGGTTATGGAAATTAGAGACTCAATTCACGGAATCATTGTCATCAACTCCGAAGAGGTTCCCATCATTGAGTCTCCGGCCTTTCAAAGGCTCCGGCAGATCAAACAGCTTGGATTTGCTGAAAACTCGTTTCCTGGGGCTCTTCATAGCCGTTTCGCCCACAGCCTCGGCGCAATGCACACGGCAACTCAAGTTTTTGACCGAATTTTTAGACCCCAATCCAAAACTCAAATTCCATCCATTCCGGCTACCACCGTAGATCGCTGGCGCTCTGTCCTTCGCCTCGCTGCATTACTCCACGACGTAGGTCATGGCCCTCTTTCTCACACCACTGAGTTTGCCATGCCCGAGGTTCGCCACCTGAACTTACCGGATTCGATCCCTATACCAAATCCTGAACGGCAAGCTACGCACGAAGATTACACGTTAAAGATCATCCTAGACTCCCCGCTCAGCCCCATCATGGAAAAAACAGGGCTCTCCGTCGGCTTCAAACCAATCCATGTCGCCTCACTCATTGAGCCATCCCTCTCAATCGACGATGATTTTTTCATTGAGGCCGTCTGGAACTCGGAGAAGAACCAGCCCGAGACCATCGATTTCAGACCCATTCTCCGCCAGATCATTTCCAGCGAACTTGACGCGGATCGAATGGACTACCTGAGGCGAGACAGCCTCTACGCAGGCGTCAGCTATGGTCAGTTTGACTTCAACTGGCTCCTGGCTCACCTCACCTACCACACCGATCAAGGTAAAAGTTACCTCTGCCTCGAGCATCGCGCGCTCTATGCATTTGAAGACTTTTTACTCTCCCGCTTTCACATGTTTTTAATGGTTTATTTTCATCACAAGAGCGTCGTTTTCGACGAAATGCTCGCACAGTACTTAGGCAGCCCCGACTGCGACTATCGGCTCCCGGCAGACATTGAAGACTACATCACCCGAACTGATCCACACCTCTCCAACCACCTCGCTCAAAGCAGCAATCCCTGGGCCCAGCGGATCGTCAATAAACACCCTTACCGCGTACTCATTGAACTCCACAGTGGAATCCCAGCGTCGGCCCGAAGCGCCTCCAGAGACAAAAAGCTTCTTCAACAGATCGCAGAAGACCTCCAGACTCGCAAAATTCACTCGATCCGCGCCACATCCACCAGCGAGCTCTCAAAATACTTTTTGCGACCCGCGGACCCTATCTTCGTCCGCTACGACAATCATTATCAGCCTACCCGCCACATCCCACTCAACGAATGCACTGATCTGTTTGAGAAATACGGGGAAAAACGAACCCTGTCGCGGATTTACGTCGCCCCCGAAGATTACCTCAGCGCCAAATCCTCTCGTTACGCGGAGCTCACACCGATGACTTCCACTTAATACTACACCCGATCGCGGGCTTCTGATCTGGAGAGGGTAACTCCCCCGAGACGATGCACTCCAAAGCCTCGCGCAACTCCTGCCGAGTCACGGCAGATTCGTCTTTCCAGTTGTCATCGAGACGACCCTGGTACTCGAGCACCCAACGACCTTCCCGAGGAGTATAGACATAAAACTCAGGAGTGCACACGGCCCCATAGGCCCGCGCCACTTCCTGAGTTTCATCTCTTAAGTAAGGAAAAACAAAGCCCTGCTCCCGAGCGCGAGCTTTCATCTGCTCAAAGCTGTCGTCTGGGTATTTTTGAGCATCGTTCGCATTAATTCCCAACCACTTAACTCCTCGTTCGGCAAACTCGGACGCCAGTCGATTGATCCGCCCTTGAGTGGCAATCACATATGGACAGTGATTACAAACAAACGCGATCACCAGAGCTTTAGCTCCTTGAAAATCCGAGAGTCGATAAGTTTGACCGTCTACTCCTGGTAAAGAAAACTCAGGAGCAGTCGATCCGAGCTGGATAGGTTGAGAATAAGTCGGCATTTTCAGGTCCCCGCAGAGTAATCGTCGGCGTATTTAGCTTGCTCTGGGGTGAGCCGATCGAGCTTCATCCCCATTGCGCTTAGCTTAACCAACGCAATTTCTTGATCTTGGGCAGGATCAATATCATAAACCATCGGCTTCATTGTACTTCCTTCTTTCGCCAAGCGAACCATTCCTAGGAACTGGTTTGCAAAAGACATGTCCATCACCTCGGATGGGTGCCCCTCGGCAGCAGCGAGGTTAATTAGGCGCCCCTGGGCCAGAACAAAAATCTTTTTGCCGTTCTCAAGAGTGTATTCTTCATTGCTCGGGCGGATTTCGCGCCAATCTTTAGCCAACTCCTTGAGCTGACCTAAGTTGATCTCACAGTCATAGTGACCGGTATTGCAGATAATCGCCCCCTCTTTCATGGAGCGGAAGTGGCGATCAACAATGATATCTTTCATCCCTGTTGCTGTGATAAAAATATCCCCGATCTTGGCAGCCTCATCCATCGTCATGACTTCATACCCTTCGAGGACCGCCTTCAAAGCAGCTGTAGGCTTGATCTCGGTCACAACCACGCGCGCACCCATCCCGCGGGCACGCATAGCACAACCTCGACCGCAGTGACCAAACCCGGCCACCACGAAAACCTTACCACCGAGCAGGACGTTCGTTGAACGAATGATTCCATCGATCGAGCTCTGACCGGTGCCATAAACGTTGTCAAAATCCCATTTCGTCTCAGCATCGTTAATTGCAATGACTGGGTATTTCAGAGCACCGTCTTTTGCCATGGAGCGCAGTCGATGAACACCGGTGGTGGTCTCCTCTGTGCCTCCCAAAACATACTTGGCCAATTCTGGAAATTTAGAATGAACTGTAAAAATCAAATCAGCGCCGTCGTCCAAGGTTAAAGTCGGCTTGAAATCAAGAGTCCGCTCAATCGCCCAGTAAAACTCTTCTTTGTTCATGCCATGCCATGCATACATAGCGACTTCTTCTGCTAAGGCAGCAGCAATATCATCTTGAGTCGATAATGGATTGCAGCCTGACCAAGCTACTTCTGCACCCGCGGCTTTGAGGGTTCTCACCAAAACAGCTGTTTCCTTGGTGACATGAAGACAGCCTGCAACTCGCATCCCTTTCAGAGGGAGCGTTCTTTTAGCCTCTTCCCTGAGCTTCATCAAAACAGGCATCCGACTCTCTGCCCACTCAATTTTAAGCTTGCCCTGTGCAGCTAAAGCTGGATTTTTTACTTTCGATTTCTGAACTGTTTCGAGAGAACTCATGGGTATCGCTCCTAAGTTGGGTTGATATTTCAGTGTAGGGTTTATCCTAAAAAGAAAACACCAACAAGATGGTTTATGAATTTAATACTATCATCATTGGCATAAAAATAGATGGACGTATGGACAAAATTTGCCTATACCCAGGGAAGGGATCGGGGGGACGGTATGAAATCATTGTATTTCATCGGTCTGCTTTTTATCGTTTTTTTTGCTATTGCCCAACCATTGGAGGCGTCTCGATTTAAATCAATGGTCAAGTTTTTTGCCGTAGAGTTCGAGAGTGCAAAGACCTTACGAAACGAACTTCAGAATCTCCCTCACAAGAACAACTCAAACGAGGAACACCTACTCAAGCTGCTAGAAACTTATGTTGATGAGATTGGAAAACTTGGAGGGCTCATGAGGGAACATCACGAAGGAAAACCAGTTCCGCCCCAAGAGATTATTCAATCGCTAAAATCGATCAGTAACAGCGAATCCCCACTCATGACTGAGATCCAAAAGACTCTTTTTGAGAGCTTCAATTCAACTTTTCTGGAACGACGATCGGAAGAGTTCCGACAATCCAAGAAAGAACCAGAACGAATCAACCCTGTGTGGGACCGAGCACTCCACAAAAGAGAAATCGACTTTTACAAATGGTTCAAGGGTGAAATCCAATGGAACACCCATCAAGACTCCACTCAAGCGAGAAACAGGCAATTTTTTAACTGGCTCGAAGAAAACTTAGACGAGGTTGGAAGCCTCATCGAGCACGACGGTGAAACAGACTTTGACTGGGCCTACAATAGTCCCTCTTTTACGGCGGAATCGGAGGACCCTCTCCCATCGCCCCTTTCTGAGCCCGAACCAGAGTTCGACAGGAGTCTATCGCTCTCACCGATTCGCCTACCTGAACCTCTGATTGAGGCCCCTAGAAAACAGAAAAGAACGCAACCATCAAAATCAGCATGGCAGCAACTCTGGAGCGACATCAATTCGACAACATTTCAGGAGTTTAGACGCAAACTCGGTCCAACCCTCATGCGCTGAACAAGGCCTTAAGCTTCTCCTCGGCCACTTGACCGAACCACCCACCGCGCCTCCACCAAGCGGCTGGATGTGGAATTTTCCCAGCGTACCGAGCCTCTGCTTCAGATAAACCCAGGGCTCGAAGCACTAGCCACTCAGAATCATTACCCAAAGAGTAAATTGGCAACTGACTGACCGAAGGATGATTGAGTCGGTTCTTGAGTGACTCAAGGGCAGCCAGGACCTCTGGAGAATCCTTTCGCTTTTTGAATGAGTAAGGACCACTCACCTTATTAAAACCCAAGTTCTTAGCAGGATCAGCTGCAGGAAATCGCTGAGCCACTTTTGGATCCAGAGGGTACTGGACGGCGTTGATTACAACAATTTTGTGCTCCAAACAGAAAGCCGTCAGCGATTGAGCTGACAAGTCCAGTTCTGAGTGACCTGAGCGATTCAAGCTCCCACCGAGCAACTTGACCATCTTTGACCACCACTGCTTGCCTGCAGCTCCGCAAAGAGGTCGCCTCAAAGTTTCCTTTTCTGGCTCCACCTCCTGAATATGAGGAGACTCAGCCACAAAAAGGTAACGAGGCTTCATTTTTTTGAGCTCTGGTCGATCCTCAGGCGAAAGATCAGGAACGCGATACCTTGGATCAGGCTGAATGACCCGTATTTGCGAAGATCCCTTTCGCGAAGACCGAAGAGACGACTCTAAAACAGTCAAAGGGTTGAATTCTCCGCACGGTAAGAGCAATGGGCATACACGACATGCCGATGCCTGACCTCTCGAAAATCGAGCTGTTTCACTAAGGCACTTTGCTGAAGTTCGATTTTTTCGTCATGAAATTCAAAGATCTCATCACAATCCAAACACACAATATGATCGTGATGGCCTTCATCGAATAACTCGTAGATCACTCGTCCATTCGCATCAGTCAGAGACTCTTTAAGAATCGAGGCATCACACAGGACCTTAATACTCCGATAAACGGTAGCAGCGCCAATCCCACTGTGTTTTTTCTTCACTTGCTCGACCAAGCCTTGTGCATCCAAATGACCGCCGGACATCAGGATCAACTCAGCAATTTTCCAACGCTGATGGGTATACTTCAGCCCCTGAGAGATCAAATAACTTTTGAGTTGGTTTTGCCAGACCTCTAAAAGCTCCTCTGAAGGCCTTTTGGCTTCACATCCCTTGGGGCGGCCACAGGGGAGAAATCGAGTTGGAGTCGAGCTCTTAGACATGCCCCACCCATAGCATAGGCGGGCAATGACCCAAAACAGATTTTCTCAACCTCAAAATTATACCGCGCGAGGAAGGCGATTATCTTTTCTACCCAAAGCAAGCAATACTGTGTAGTTTTTTGAATTGGGAGCCAAAAGCAGGTTATACTTTAGGAGCTTTTGATCCTTGCCCCAGGCATGATTTGCGAAAGAATACTTTCTAATTTTATGGAGCTGAACAGCCTTCTTCTCCACATCACTCGAGACCTTCACACTCATCACTTGTTCTCTTGCACTCAGATTCAACTTAGCATCGTAGTCCACGCAAACACCTCAATTCACATTTTTTACTAAGCAAAGAAGATGCCAGCGACCTACCGAAGAAGATCTCGGCTTTAAGGGCAAATGGGGCTATTCATCGAAGAAATTCTCTTGGGCGGGTGTCTAAAGTTTAGACAACTGACTGATTAATTGCTAATCACCCTCGCCGAGGAGGGAATGGGCTTGAACACTGAACGATTTAGAATTTTGCGAAACAATTGTGCATTAAAAACTCAAGCTGCCCGCTAGACAAACCGATCCAATCAGTAAGTAGTCCTCCCACCCAAACTATTTAATAGCCTTTTACTGTCTGAACCAGGAGAAACTGTCATGTTTAAAATAAAGAATTCTAAGTCGTCAACCGCTCCCGCATTCGGAAGCATTCTATTTTTTGCAGCCCTCAATTCCGTTGGTTGCAATAACAAAACTCAACCCGTCAATCCAGTTCACGTACTCAATTCGTCCGTTACAACGTCCATTGCGCCCAATCAAGATGAATGGATCGACTTTTCAATCACTCTTTCCACTCAAAACTTTGTAGTTGCGGCGGTAACACTCCCTATTTTGAATCCTCAAAATCCCTCAATTCAATACGGTAGTTTGAACTTACAACCTGTGTTCTGCTCAACCCCCGCCAACTGCCCTTATGGGAATGGCGCGCAGATTGGCGTCAATCTCAATTTAACCTCGATTACTAGCGCAAAGGGAATTGCTCCACTCCTTCCGAACGGAGCTGCTCTGCCTGTTGGAGGTCTCCAAAATTCCTCGGTCATTGCTCTACCGGTCGCAAATACAGGAGCAGTCGTTTACTTTGCTTTTGGAAAGGGAGTGGCAATGCTTGGAACAGCAGTGCCATTCACTCAGATGAATTCTGTGGGACAAACCATACCGGGGGCAAACTTATTTATTCCAGCTACGATCACCACCCCAAAGGGAAACTTCACCCTTCTCCCTGGCATTTTTACTGGTCAGGCTCCCAACACCACAGGGATTGGCTTTTTTGCTGACTTAGCAGGCATCATCCCTCAAAGCGCAACCTTGACTTCGGTCACAAGGGCGAAACAGGCTACACAATTATCGTCTAAAGCACAGGCACTCAGCATCAAGAGTAACCTTATTTTCCCCTCCACGGTGCCCTCAACTCAAAAAAGAAACCGGCTCTATCAAGAGCTGATCAACCTAAATCAAAGAGGTGGCTACCTCAACCTGCAGTAGGACTAATTGAAGACTGGGAAGGGGTTTGCAAAAACCTCTTCCTTTCTAAAAGCTCCCTGGACAGTTTAGACAAAACTTCATCGTCGTCCTCTAATTTTTCAACTAAAAGCCGGTAAGCCTCCTGGCGAACCGCTCCGTCGACCCAATCTATCTTTTCAATCAGATTCAAAGTAGCGAGCTTGACGCCAAAAGCTGGATCACTCAATCCGGTCAATACCTGTTTCTGAACCTGAGGAGCTAAAACTTTTAACTCGTGTAGAGCATCAATCGCTTGCATGCGGATACAGCCATGCGGGCTTCTCAGGAGATCACTGATTAAATCTGCGTCTTCTGAGTTCATCTTCACCAGAGTTCGAACAGCGAGCACGTCTTGATTGCTCAATACCATTCTCAAGAGCTGCTGCTGAAACTGCTTTCGAACTTCCGGACACTCTGGATTGAGTCGCTCGATCGCCTCGAGGGCGCGGTTCCGAACGGCAGAAACAGAACTTCCTAACGCACCTAAGATCTTGACCAGTGCTTTGTTCGCTCGCAAGTCAATCTCAGCACACCAAGAGACTCTCAGTGCATCGACTTGAGGTCGATCCACAAGCCTCAAAACCCGAGGCAATCCTAAAAAACGAAAATCAGAACCCGAAGCCTCAATGACTTCAGCCAAATACGGAAGGTCGTTCATGACATAGGCTCTTTCCATGCCACGCTGAAAATCACCCATTCGGACTGGATCGCCCTGAACGACTTGATGTCTTTTAGATCGAGCAGTCCGCGACCCTAGCATTTGGCCCATGTGATCATAAACAGCTCTAGGATAGCCATTTACAAATGAGACAGCCGTTTCATGAGAATAAACCCATTCTTTGGATTTCTGCGGATTAAACAGTCTCGCCAAATCGGCTCTACTGAGTATCGGTTTTTCAAGGCTCATCCTTTGTTCTTCGCTCAAAAACCGATCTTCAAAAACAGGGTGAGTTGGAAAAACGCCCCCCATATCAATGGCTGCCCCAAAAAGATCCCCCTGCTTACCACCAAAGAAATCTACGTAATAAGAATTCGGAATTTGCTGAGAAGCCCCGCTTCTCCCTAAATGAGCTTGGCGTCCTACCAAAGCTGCCCGATCCGCTTTATTCCCCTCTTTCAACACATCGAAGGGGAAGGAAATAATAAAATAACTTTCCACAGTCTCAAAAGAGGGGCCACAACAAGTCGATGATTCCAACTCAAAGGACTTTTGAAGTGCTTCAGATCGCACTACCTCAGCAATGGCTTCCCCCAGACTCATCAACCCGTCTGAGTGACTCAAAACTCGAAGCTCCGATAAAGCATCTTCTGCTCCCCCGGCCTCATGATAGCGTTCGATTTGATTCTCAATGGAATCATCAGAAATCTGAGTATTAACTCCGATCCCCTTTAAATCAATCAGTCCTAAAGCCAACTGTCCCATACTGACTTGCACCGTGGAAGCGCGGCCACCACCGATCGCTCGATAGCCTATTTTTTCTCGAGAAAGGTCGAGGGGGATTGATGAGTTTCGAATTCCATTGAGACGGATTTGATCAAAACTCACAAGAGAACAGTTTTGCAAAATCCATTTTTCCAAATCAGCATCTGCCAGCACTTTTAACTCAGGAAAATCTCGATCTAAAGCCGCTCGATTCATCCATGCGACCTGAGCGCCCCGAACATGGAGCATGATCTCCTCTGAACCCACTTGAACGAGTTGCGCAGGAGTACGTGGTAAAAAATTTACATGCGCCCAGCTCGACTCAATACAGAATTGTGCAATCAACGCAAAAAATAAGAAAATCGATCGTTTTCTCATCGTCTCACTCCCTCATAGAACAATAGCCTGATTACTGCCTAACGAGACGCCCACGCGAAGCTTCGTCCGAGTCCGCTCGATCTTGCACACTCGTCCGATAAGGACTGATATCAAGCCCTCCTCTGCGGGTGTACCGAGCAAAAACCGTTAATGCTTCTGGTTCACACTGTCTTTGAATATCCATGAAAATTCGCTCCACACACTGCTCATGAAATTCATTATGATCTCGAAGTGACACCACGTACTTTAAAAGTCCTTCGTGATCAATTTGCTTTCCTGTGTAGGTGATCTGTAAACTTCCCCAATCTGGCTGCCCCGTCACTAAACAGTTGGACTTCAGGAGATGAGTATGCAAGGTTTCGGTGGTTCGAACTCCATTCACTTTCAGCAACGATGGATCGGGTTGATATTGATCACACTCCACATCTAATTGATCCAAATTGATCCCCGGCAGCGCGGGAATCTCAGTCGACGCTAGAGAAAGACTAAACAGCGCGACTCCAACTGGCACTCCTGCACCTTGAGACAAATCCTCACGCATCAAGGACAGCACGTGTCCAACAGACTCAAACTTGGATTGATTAAATGAGTTGAGATAAAGCTTAAATGACTTAGACTCAATCAAAAATGGTGACTCGCACGGAAACTTAAATTCCCCAATCGCGACCTCCGGCTTACCCTTTGGGTTGAGCCACGAAATCTCAAACCCTCTCCAAAAATCAGAACCATAAAAGGGCAAAGCCCCCGTAATGCCAATCTCATCTCGCTTGGACTTGCGAGGGAGCGGAAACAGTAGAGAGGGGGTGTAGGTGCTAATATAAGTCGATTTTTTTCCGAGCGGAGCCGAAGTGAGCAGTGATTCAGTCTTGCTGGTGTGATTTTTATTTCCTGAGTTTGTCATTTTTTCCAGTTATTAACTTTGAATTGGCTTTTTGTGAACGACAAAATACAATCTCGCCATGGCAACCCTTTGGAAACACCCCGTAAAAATTCAAGATCTCAATCAAAACACGGTCAAAACGATCCACGATTCTCTAGGCATCGTGGTCACTGAGATCGGACCGGACTACCTCGAAGGTACCATGCCGGTAGACGAAAGAACCCATCAGCCCGCAGGGCTCCTCCATGGCGGAGCCTCAGCAGTACTCGCTGAGTCCCTAGGAAGTATCGCCTCAATCCTAGTTGTTGGGCATCAGACCAAAACCTGCGTGGGTATCGAGCTCAACTTAAGCCACCTTAGAGGGATTCGAACGGGCCAAGTCACTGGCAGAGCGACACCCATTCGACTCGGTAAATCGCTCCACGTGTGGGAGATCAAAATCTGGGACTCTTCTGATCCAGAACAGAACCTGATTTGCATCAGTCGCCTGAGCGTCATGATTAGAGAGCTCGAGCGACCGAGTTAAGAAGCTCAATGCACGACTGAACCTTCAACTTACCTAAGTCAGTCCGAGGAATTTGATCCACCCGGTGCCACTGCCTGATCTTCTCAAAGGGTAAAACCTGCGCATCAAAAGTAGTGCGCAATCTTTCAAACTGCTCCAAAGAGAGGGTCAAATCAGTCACCAGATGAATCACATTTTCAAGTCGCTCATCAGCCATTGGCACCAGAGCACAATCGGCAGGGATCAAACACTGAGCGCGAACCCCCTCTAAGATCTGTTGCAACCGACTCATCTCGACTTTTTCGCCGCCGATTTTAATGAGATCATGAGCCCTCCCGAGGAGCTCAAGGCGTCGCCCGACGACACGACCTCGATCACTGGTCTCAAACCAGCCTTCTATTTTGGGATCAACCATTCGCACACCGGCGCCACTACTGCTTTCGATAGAAGCGGCGAGCAAGCTCTCCCCTTTTAACCAAAGCCTTTCCTCTGTGCGGACTTCAAAATGGGGCAGGAGTTCAAAAGCGGGAACTGCCCCGTCAAAGGGAACTGAAGGCAAAGGAGTCAACGCGATGGTCGAACACGCCTCGGTCATTGCATAAGTCAGACGAACGGGCCAGCCCAACTCCACAGCTCTTTGATAGAGTGCAGGCGACAATGCCCCCCCGCCCACTAGCGCTGTGCGAACTGTGGGGGGACAAACCTGATTCGCCTGACAGAGATCAAAGATCTGCGCAGGTACCAAAGTCAGTAAGGTCCCTCGATTTTGAGAAATGGAGTCAATCACCTCTTTCACTCCCCAACGGGCCAATCTCAGCGCGCTCGCCCCACTTAAGAAACTCCGCGCCCGAACCGCTAAGCCTCCTACATGAAAATCAGGAAGCAAATGTAACCATCGATCTTTACTCTGAGGCGATGAATCCAAAGCTCGATTCACCTCCTCGGCTGACTTAAGAAAAGCTTGCTTAGGGAGAGCTACCCATTTGAAACTCCCAACAGAGCCCCCTGTAGTTCCGGAAGTCAGCAAAAATAAGGTAGAGGAAAAAGATCCTGCGACTTTCTCAAGGAGTTCAGTTTGAGCACGAATTTGTTCAGCAGGCATCCGTGGATTGAGAAAGTAAGTATTCTCAGGCGACTCCCAATCGAGCGATCCACCACAGGCCAAACCTTCCAAGCCATCCTTGAGTTTCACCGTTTAGCTTAACCTTTTGCCCACAGCCAAGCCGACGCTAAGCATCAGACCAAACCGCAGATGCAACAAGGCAGCTTGTCCCAGGAACTGATTATAAACAGCACTTGGAGGGGTTCGATAGACCTGCTGAACGAGTCGCCACGCCACCGGAAGCAGGGCGCACGGAAACACCCCAGCCCACGGTAAATCTCTCAAACCCCAATAGAAAAGCCCCAAAAAGGGAGCAAGACAAAGAAAGGCAATCTCAGCGCGAGCAAACCGAACTCCGAACCTCACCGGCAGAGTTTTCTTGTTTGCCTTGATATCAGTCTCACGGTCCCGAAGGTTATTCACGGCAATAAGAACCGTAGAGAGCAGTCCAATTTGAGTCCCTGCAACGACAGCCGCCCAATCAAACGACCCCGAATGGAGGTAGAACATACCGCCCACTGCGACCCAGCCAAAAAAGATCAGTACGAAAAGATCTCCCAATCCTAAGTAGGCAAGAGGAAACGGTCCCGCCGTGTAGGCATAGCCGGCGATCACCGAGGTCAAGCCAATCACGACCAAAGGCCACCCCCCTGAAATCACCAGGGGAATTCCAAGGACGATGGCGATTAAAAAAGATAAAAACCCACCAGCCCAAACTGCCCTCGCCGAGATCAACCCACTTTGGGTCACCCGCACAGGACCAATTCGCTCTGAGGTATCCGCGCCTTTTTTAAAGTCGGAGGCATCGTTGATCAGGTTGGTGCCGATTTGGATAAAAAAAGCACTCATCAGTGCCAGAATTGCCAGATCGAGCCTAAATCCAATACCAAGAGAATAGCAAAGCGCCGTGCCCACGACGACAGGAACTAACGCTGCTGTTAAGGTTTTAGGACGAAAGGCCAGAATCCAGTTTTTCATATCGACTTACGGGAACTTTGGAAATTTTCGAAAGTTCGGCTTACGCTTCTCAACAAATGCGTTGCGACCTTCTTTCGCCTCTTCAGACATATAGTAAAGCAGAGTTGCATTACCCGCTAGATCCAACAAGCCCATTTGGCCATCGCAGTCCGCATTCAAAGACGACTTGAGGCAGCGCAATGCTAACGGAGAATGCTCAAGCATCTCACGACACCATTGCACGGTTTCGGTCTCAAGCTGTTCATAAGGCACAACATGGTTTACCAAGCCCATTTCAAGGGCTTGCTTGGCATCATACTGGCGGCAAAGGTACCAAATTTCGCGAGCCTTCTTTTGGCCCACAATTCGGGCCAAGTAGCTACTTCCCAATCCACCATCAAAAGAGCCCACCTTAGGCCCAGTCTGACCAAATCTCGCGTTATCTGCAGCAATCGTCAGATCACAAACGACGTGAAGGACATGTCCACCGCCGATGGCGTAACCCGCCACCATGGCAACGACTGGCTTAGGCAGACCACGGATTTTCTTCTGTAAATCTAAAACATTCAGACGTGGAACGCCGTCACTGCCTACGTAGCCACCGTTTCCGCGGACTTTTTGATCCCCACCCGCGCAAAATGCGTCTTTTCCTTCGCCGGTCAGGATCACAACGCCGATTGAGCTTTCATCGCGACAAATATCGAAAGCTTCCAGAAGTTCGTTCACAGTTTCAGGACGAAACGCGTTCCGCACGTGGGGACGATTGATCGTCACTTTTGCGATCCCATCCTCGGTACGTTCGAGCTTAATGTCTTGAAAATCATGCATTTTTATCCACGTTTCCATGCGGAACTCCTTAGCTTCTGGGGGTTTGGCGAAAATCATAACACAGGTTGGGGACTGGGCAAAACTGATTGCAGAAATGAGGCGAGAAGGATCTTCACACGCGATCAATCCAGGGCAGAAAGCTTAACAGATTAAATTTATCCACTTTTAACTTCAAATATGATATCCTTCGCCCCCTTGAGTTTAAATAGGAGTCTCGCTCGTGAAATCTTTTCTGTTCATCTTTTGCATTCTTCTGGCCTCTCAGCAGACCTGGGCAATGAATGCGACCGATCCACTCTCTCCCAATTACTTTCCTGATCGCGAAGCATTCACAACTCAGGTCGAAGCTGATCTCCGCCGCGAAAGGCAAAACTCCAAAAAACCGATCGATCTTTCCATTTTGAGCGAAATTGAGCTGCTCTTTAAATCATTTGCAGACTCTCCTGCGTTCGACCATGACGGCACCCTCAAACACAGTTTTGCTCAAATGCTCTGCAATAGTTGTATCGATGAAGTGAGTGAATTCATCCGACTTCAAGCGATTGACCCAGAGACTCCGCCTCTTCCTGTTTCAATCAAAAGAGCTGCTCAAACCATTCGGACTTACTTTTTTCAAGCCGCCGAAGAAGGCAATTTTGAGGCCTCACAAAAGCTAGCAAAATTCCTTGAGTCAGGGATCGGTGGTCCACGCCGACTCGAGCTTTCAATTCTATTAAAGCGATTCGGGCCTGAAATTCTTCAAAATACCCAGGCCATAGCCTTTTATGTTCAGGTCCGTTTTCCGAGTCCAAGAAGCACGCTCAACACTGACGTCAACCGATGGTTAGATGAAGCAGACGAAGATCAGGACGGCTAAAGCCTGACAACCTTCGATGCGCAGTCCTGCGCAATTTTGCGAAATCCCGCAGAAATCGTCGCATTTTTTTCTATTCGTTCCCAAAATTCAGAAGCCATTCTGACAGCCTCGTCCCACACATCGATCCAATCAGGACTAGGAACTGGAGTCTTCCACTCTCGAGAGACGACTTGCCCAGCGGCCGGCGCAAAAAACATAGGTAGCTTATCAAAAGCAGGTGCTAGCCTCAGCTGCGTGGGCTCCAATGGCTGACTAACATCAAATTCGGCAAAAAAAGCGATATTATAAAAATGCCGATCCGAATCGGCAATCAAAGCACCGAAAGCGTCAAGAAGCCTCAGCTTTCTGGCTTCAACCCGGGATAATCGCTGATCCATAAGCAATCGCTGAGCGGCACCCGTCCAGTGATCACGTATCCCAAAATAAAAATCATCCAAAGCCGCAAGAGTAATGACCGCACGCCTTCCACGAACCCCAATTCGGTCAAAACGCTCAACATCAAGAAACAACATCGAATCAAATTCGTGGACTCTCACTCGATTGGTATCAATTTGATTTTTACTGAGCACATCCAGAGCAATCGACTCGCAAAGCAAGAGATCCCGCCAGCGAACGGAGAAAGAAGACCCATCTAGCACGACGAATTTAACAATTCTCTGAGACCCTTCAACGAGAGCCGTAAATTTCGGTTGCTCGCCGCCGGCTGATGATCCTGCCGGCTGTCCTTGTAATGCTGCTCGAGCCAACCGAGAATAATTGCTCACCTGCACCTGATCCTCGCTGTGATTTGACCAACGCTCGGCGCTTTCCTGCCCTACAATGAGCTGACCCGAGAGATCTTCACCCCGTCTGGCCACGGCGACCAAAATTTGATCATTTGACCAGTCCGAGGGATTGGATGAAATCCCCAGAGATTCCGAATGAGTCCGCCCAAAAATGCGCCCCATGAACCCCTGAGGAGTGAGGTCAGCAATCTGGGGTGGTAGACCTTCAAAAATTCTCTCAGACTTAGGATCAAAATAAAAATTACGATGGAAAAGCCCAAGATGCCCCAGTGGTTTTAGACCGCCACTTTCTGTCACTCGAAAAAGTGGTAACTTACTGCCTATGCCTGGCAATTCCTTCAGCAACCCGTACTGAACGTTCCTGGTTTGCCCGAGTCGCACAATCGACTGCGAACCCTTTGAGACTAAACGAGACAAGGTTGCACGGCTAATATTTAACTCAGAAACTAAGCGCTGCGAAGGTACAACGCCCCTCTGACGCAATAAGGAAATAACCCGGTCAACAGAAGGACCCATATGTTTCATCATGAAACAAATCATGAAACAAATCAATATTCAATTTTAATCAATGATTTCAGTAATTTAAGTTCAACTTGAAACAAATCATGAAACAAATCAAAACAGGAGTTAGGATACCCCAACAATGCGGTATGTACGACTCACACCGTTGCTTTCTACCTCAAAAGTCTCTCCTACACTGCGACCCAAGAGGGCGTCACCCAAAGGAGCCAGAGGAGTGATCACTCGGATGGGTTTCTCATCCACTACAACGGCGATTCCTCCCCCTTGAGGCACGAGGAAGTAAAACGAGCGTCTGTTGTTCAGATCCAGCTCAATGAGAGCACCCGGACCAATCAGGTGGTCACTTTCGTAAGACGGGAGCAGCATGAATTTGTAGACTTGAATCAAACGCTGAAGCTCTGCAGCACGGTTCGCTTGAGCGCCCGCCAAGTAAGACGCTTCTAAACCTCGGGTGTCATGATGGTCTTCCGCTACATTTTCTGAATGGGTCGCGGCTTCTAAAGCAGCGTGAGCGGCCTTGGTATGGACGTCTAGCTCTTTCTGAAGTTGTTCGATGATGCCTTCAACGAGTTTTTTCTTGTCTAACATTTTCCGGAGCTTAGCTCAAAAAGCAGAATTTTTACACCGCTGCTTTTTAGCGAACCACTTTTCGGGTGAACGGGAAACCCGAGCGGTGTACTACCTCAATCACTCAAATCGGGAAGCAACTTTAAATGCATTATAAATTAAATTAATTGATAAAAAACCAACTTGCTCGCCTTTTATTGAATATTTGACTAAATTAAACAACTATTATAACTTAGAGGAAAGATCGAAACTGTTTGAAGGCGAAAGGGGATATGACTTTCTTAAGGGATTTAATTCCTTTCTGCGAGAGCGACCAATGGCCAAAGACGCGCTGGGCAGAAAACCTGGTCGGATGGGTGCTCGTCATAATAATGGGAGGAGCTGGATTCGCCGGGTGCAGCGGCCCCGTCAATTTGGCTACGTTCTCCATCATTCCCAAAGCAAAACTGTTAATTGAGCAGAGGACACCAGAACCAGTAAGAGCCGGTGATGTAGGTAGAGTTCCATTTGCAACCCACCGAAAAATCACTTTCACTGTACGGAATGCTGGCAATATTCCAGCACCGACCCTTCATTTTCGAGTGCAAAGCGAATCTTCGGTGGATGGACCCCTTTTTTCAATAGGACCCGATTCCAGCTGCAGGGACGGCATGAGCTTATCCCAGATCAGAGATCAAAACACCTGCTCTCTGAGTGTAGTATTTAAAGCCCCGGTCCCACAGACTCTGGATGAGCTGCCACCAGAGGGTAAGCTTTTTCAGGGTCAACTCACCCTAGACTATGACTCGGGATACACTGAAGCAGATGAAAAACAATCACGCAGGATCCAACTGGACCTTAACCTAGCAGCGCGCGTCACAGCCGAGCCGAGTTTCAGCTTGATTGAAAGCTACGTGAGTGACCTACCGATTGGGTCAAATCCCTCCAGTTTTGTAACCCGGGATCGGGTGCTTTTTGATAGCAACTCGTTGGCTAGTAACACCGGAGTAAGCGTTTCCAATCCTGATTACGATGGGACATCGATCCAAATCCCTGTGAGATTTAATGGCAGTCTCTTGCCTCGGTCAGAATGCCAGAAATTTAAAGAATCACTGTCAGATTTTGCGTTTCAGGGATTTTCGGTTCAAAACCAAGATTGTGTCAAAAATGACCTGATCATACCCTTGCTACCGGGCAACCCCGGTCTTCATGGAGTTCCTAATCAGGCGGACCAGTGGATTACCTGCTCAGAGAGCATGAGAACAGCAGGAATTATCCACTTTAAAACACGGGCCGGGACGGACTGGTTGAGTTGCAATCCCACCCCGAGTGACATGACCTCTATTTCAGCACACCTAAATCCCATGGAAATTTTTAAAGAACAAGGTGATGAGGAATACCTGACCGTGAAAAAACTTCGTTCAGTCATTTCTCTAGTGAATAACCCCTCTGAGTTAACAGTCGTCGAGGTCATGGCCCAGGCGCCGAAAGTCAGTCTTCCGAATTGGGAGACAGTAGATAGCAACATCGACATTGCAGAGCTAGCGATCACCTCGAGTTTAACTCCGAGTGCTCCACCAGGGTATCGCGTCAACCCCTCGTTGTCCTGGACCTCCAGATTGTCATCACTTGACCCCAATTTGTCAGGATTAGCTCGGCTACGAGCTCAACTGAATCGGGCAGAGGAATACCAGATTGAATGGTCGGGGCCGAGTCAGATCGAAGGTAGCGGTTCCAACTGTGAATCAGGTTTTGATGCAAGTTCAAATTTTTCTACATCATCACTTTCTATTCCTAGCTCAGGAAAATACGAAATCAGCGCCAGCCAACTATCATCAGTTCTGACATGGCTTCCCAATCACTCTTATCGCGCGTGCATCCGAGCAGTCGATGCTTTTGGCAATCGCTCGACTCATGCCCTCAATGCCACCAAACAATCTCAAGATATTCCTCCGCTCCACTTTTTACCCGCCCTGAATTTGTCTCAGGTTAACCGGTCTAATCAGCTCACATTGAAATGGGTTAATGATTCGGAAGATGCAGTTTCTACAGAAACTTTTGGTAAACTCCATCACTATCAATACCGAGTATTGCCCCAAAGTGGAACCCCATCATGCACGGATCGGACCGATTTCACGAGTGTGAATGCAACCACAATCACCTGCTCAGTGAATGGAGCAGGTGACTGTACTGGCACGGCAGACCTTACTGCAGAATCTTTCCCCGGGACCGTCTGTGTTCTGATTCAGGCGTGCAATCTAGAAGGGAATTGTATTCCCAGTCTGCATGAAGAGGACGAAGTCAGCAACGCAAGACAGTCAGTTTCTCTGATTCCGCCAGATCCCTCGATTATGATTTCATCCCCGCCCTCGCCTCGGGCTAGGTTTGACTCAAGTGGTGAGGTGGGATGGTTCTGGTCGGTCCAATACCGGGTTACGGCCTACCCATCACCGTCCCCGAGCTCTAGTATTGTACCCTGGCTCTTCGGCGGCACTGCAGGGATGAGCTCATCATTAGCTTTAACAGCTTTAACGTCTTTGAGCTTACACTCGGTGAATACCAGCAGCGGGACTAACTGCACCACGAGTTACCCCAACTGCAAACAATTCTCAGGATCATTTTCGGATAGTTATTATCCGGCAGCACCAGGCCCGTACACGGTCCAATATCAAAGCTCACCCTTAACGACGTTTACGATAACTGCACATTCTCCCTTCGAGTTGACTGCGGCGAGCATCAACGCGGAAAGTAAACTGACTCTGAATGGTTCGGCCATGGTGGCGGAAAACTTGGATCATTACGAAGTCGACTCTTGGAAGAAGGTGGGTAATTCCTGCGCACCACCCCAGGGGACTTTATTTACCTGGAACGGTCCAAGTTCTTCTGCGAATGGGCCGTCTCCCTTTCCATCGGTAGTGCCCTCATTTACAAGCACAAGCCTAAGCGCCTGTTCTACTTATGGTATTTACTGCGCTCAAATTAAAGCCTGCGACTCGGCCGCGGGGGCAGGAAAGCTCTGCGCCACTCGTGGGGCGCAGTCGTTTTTTTACGACGCAACAGGGAATCCCGTGATTCGACCGTCGCCATCGGTGTCACCGAGCTCGGCGATTAGCCCCAGCCCATCGCCGATGGTAAGCACCCTGGCAGATGGGAGCACACGAATATTCCGGGTATTTACATGGAATCCAAAATTTGAGCTCGATGTGCCACTGAGCGCAACGGTGAGCTCAATCGATGTCAGAAGAAAGTTAGATACTCAGAGTTACGCTCGGATCCCGTCCGGCAAAAGCACTGCGACCTATGTGGCCGATTCGCTGCCTACAGCCGATACCTCGTGCGGCCGCAAGATTTACCGCATCGGACTGCAAGCCAATGACGGGGCTCAGACCTCAGTGGAGGTAGGGATCCAGCCAGATGACTTTAACGACCACACAGTGTGTTACCAAATTGTGGGGACCTACACACTGCAAGGTGACACCACCCCGCGCACCCTCACTTCAAGTGATTACTGTTACACGTTTAGTGGTGCTCAGAATTCTCCGACGGTGACGTGGTCTCCGTCGCCCACCCCCTCTTCTCGGTTTAATCGGCTTGGTGCAATTCAGCGTTTGTGGAGAATTCAGGGACGAATCATATCAAACGCACACACACTCACTCTAAACGATCTGAGACTCAAGCGAACGATTCAAGCTACCACGGTTGGTAGCACCCCGAGTGCTTGGTTGAGCCCATTACCGGGGCCCTCTGCGCTTCCAAGCTGTAGCGACTTTGTTAGCTCGATCTCCGGTCCGTGGTGCTATGAGTTGAGTTTGAATGAAACTTCGGCCTCGACTTCGGATGAACAGTCTCGAGCTGAGGCTAGTCAGAAACTTGACATCCCGAGTTCGAGCTCAACTGAGTTTTTGAACGATTCCAATTACCAAAGCATCACGAGTTCTCGAATGTTGAACTATCGCCTCGATTTTCCTGGGAACCCTACTCCTTCGCTCTTACCCTCATGGAGTGTGACGATTCCACCAGTGGGCGCGAGATTTCAATTAAATAGCCTCACCTATGATGGAAACACTGACGGAATCAACCTCACGGCCACCCCGATGGGTGCAGACTCACTCGATCATTATAAGCTTGAGTCCTGGCTCAAACCTCCCTCAGGGATTTGCTCCGATTCGCAAGCTCAAGGCCTCCATTCTTGGACGAGTTCAACAGCGTCACTTCCTAATTCCGTTCATTTTTCGAATATGAGTCCGAATTTTGCGAGTTGCATCGAACGGATCGGGCTATTTTGCACCCGACTCAAGGCGTGCAACGCGGATGACTCAGTCTGTGCGAGTTCGTCGGGATTAACTGTAAATCGAACTCAAAACGCTACAGCTGCTCCTACAATTACAGTCACTCAAAGCCAACCACCAACACTGGGAAGTCGGTTATTATCGAGCGATTACCGCGTCCTTACATGGAGTTGGAGCTCAAGAGCTACACTAGTTTCATCAGGTAACTTAACAGGAATAACTATTCAACGGGCGCACTTAAGTGGTTCGTCAGTCTATCCAAACGATAATGACGTTAAGCAGCAGACGTTAAGTCCCGTGATCTCCTTTAATTCTGCTGATGAGTTGACCGGCACGATCGACTGCACAGGGAGGACAACTCCGATCCTATCTTACACTGTGAATTCTCCCGTAGAAAACACGTATGATCTCAGCTCCACCTATGGCTGGACTGCAGGAGCGGACTTCGCCTACCATAAAATATGTTATAAATACACAGCCACAAACTCAGCAGGTTCTAGCTCGGATTGGTATTGTGTGCCTTTTCATTTTGAACCGCCTAAATGGAATGGCTCAGCCAGCCCTACTCCAACATCAACGTTTAATTCACAAGGACTCATCACATGGACTTGGCCAATTCATGGCCAAATTGTTGGTGGCTCATGCTCTCTAACATTCCTTCAAGGTCTTCCTGGAACTTTGTCAAGGTCGGGAATTTTATCGGGAGAAAGTTGGTCGTATGCTTATCCCTATGGAGGAAATGATTTAGAAATTTATGCACCCTGGTATACAATCTCCTCGACCCCTGGGGCGCAAATTTCAATTTCCGCTACCATCGGAGGAAATCCAATTGTCAATTTCCCCTCGACTTTGATTGCACCGTCACCGTCGCCATTTTCTGTAACGAGTATCAGTTACGATGCTAATCGAGATTCAATTCAGTTTATTGGAAATAAAATGTCTGCTGACAGTCTCAGTAAATACATCGTTAAGATTTGGAAGCCTAGTACTGCTAGCCCAACGTGTACGAGTAGCCCGGGTCCTTCGGATACGATTGCCTCACCCTTAGCTATAGGAACCAACTCCTCAATGTCTTTACCCACCGACGTACCCATTTGGACGTTTTTCAACTATTCAGAGGCACCTATTAATAACCCTGGAACCGTGCTCTGTGCAAATGTCGCGGCTGCAGACGATTCGGACGTGGTTTACACTGCCCCAATGACCTCCTCCTCCCCTTTTATTCGTAGCGGATCTGTTGCAATTGCCCCATCTAACCGACCCACGAATTTGCAAGACTGGGTTTTCAACTGGACGAGCTATTTTGGCGATGGTCTCACCACTCCTACCTCTCCAGACACCAACTCGGCCATACGTCACTGGGAATGGAGTGTTCCATTTAGGTATGAGTCAACAAATACCTTAAATCAACTCAGATGGAAAAGAATGGTCCAAACCCGAACCAGCCTGGAGCACGATTGGAATTCTGCGAGCATTCCACCTGACACGAATGACTCCATGTGGTCTGCAGCTGGGAACAATACCCTATCGTCACCAGCTCAAGAACATCCCTCAAATTGCGGAACACCATGCCAGTGGAATCTCTATCAGACCAGTATTGCGGATTCTTCTCAAGGCTTATGGACGGATTCAGATGACCAGCCTACTTACAAGCGAGTGTGTTACCAAATCACCGCTGATTCTAACTCTAATCCACCGGATCAGACCTATTTGTGCCATACATTTCAGGTAGGACCAAAGTATCAACCCACATGCACACCTACCATTGTCCCTACCATTTTCGGATCCATTACCTACGGAGCTTCGTGTAACTTTTTAATGAATGTCTCTCGGCCGTATTCCTACACCATTGACATAGCCGCAGGATACGGAAGTTGCTCTAATTTGGCTACACGTCCTCATCACAATGCCAATCGATCCGCAACTGATACGCAGTATTCTTTCTGGAATCAAGAAATTCTCGGTTTTGCTAGCTCTAGTTATGATGTTAGAAATTGTTTAAAAATCGATGCCTGTGAATCTAAGAAAGATGAGTCAGGAACGCATTGCACTCATTTGCCCTTTACACAATTCTAATGGGCCTTGAAGCGGAGAGCTCTAAGAGCAGCGACCCGCTGAGTCGCATCAGCGCAGGGCTGGAGCTCGATGATCCGGCTTCTGATCGGATGGGCTTTGTAACTGACTGGGATTTCTTTCCAAAGTTCATAATCAAGACCCCAAAGCTCAGCCCAAGCTTTGAACTGCACTGCATGCTGATTTTGGAATTCCTTTTGTTTAAACATTCCAGCGAAAATCTTCCCGCCCCCATTATTCACTACAACAATGTTCACTGGGGTATTTCGGAGTTGAGGCAAAATCCATGGACCAGCGAGATCATAAAGGGAGGTTAAATCTCCGAGAACAGCCCAATTTTCGCTCTGACTCGATGAACAGGTCTCTTGCACTGCGGCGGCATATCCAATAAAACTCGACACCTGTCCGTCGATTCCGTTGAGTCCCCGAGAAGCCCAGACTTGCAGCCCTCGATCCTCCGACGTTGCAGCCAAGTCCCAATCACGAATAGGAAGACTGTTGCCCACGTAGACGCGTGATTTTTGTGGAATCAATCGTGAAAGGCACCCCATCATGCCAAGTTGAGAAGTAGGCTCTGCGAGCAAAACACTCTGAAATTGCTCTGCCGCCGTTCGATCGAGTTCTAAAAACCGCTCCGCGGAATTTTGCTCGACTGGCACTCTCCCCGAATGCAACTCAGCCAAAAATAGAGTGCAGTTCTCTTGCAAGAATCCAGTCCACAGAAGGGACTCACGACCCAGACCAGAAAAGGGCAAGGAACTGATCGATAAAACAGGGACACTCTTGAGGTTTCCCTCTAAATCTCGCCAGAGGCGAGGCGTCGGGATGCCACCGAACCGAATGACACCGTCGAGCTTTAATCCAGCTTTTTGAATTCGCTCCAACATTCCATCGGCCGATTGCACACGAATTTTTTGAAGCCGAGAGTCTTCTCGCAAGCCTGAAGTCGCTTCTAAGTAAACGGGAGCACCCAGACGAAGCAGGCACTGTGCGACGGCCTCATGTTCTTCCTCGCGGAGCATCCCAACCAGAACTACGGGAGAGCGGACCTCGACCAGAAAGGTTTTTACTTCATCAGGAATCTGATTTTGCAATTCGGCCTGACCTTCGACCTGACTCAAGCCCTGGTCTGGCTGAGCAAACTCAAGCGATGGAACCTCGCCATCGATGAGAGGCTCATCAAAACAAACATTGATATGAATCGGCTGCACCAGCGCGTTTGGACGGAACTGCCTCAACTTCTCGAGAGACTGAACCACCGAGGCCTCTAAATCAAAACCATGAGGAGCATAGACGCCAAAAAGCCCCACCTGCTCTGCAGTTTGAGGCGCTCCTGAATTGCGATAATAGCTCGGACGATCTGCCGTGAGCAGAACCAAAGGCAAGCCCGAGTAGTAGGCCTCCATCGCAGCCGGCAAAAGCTCACCCACCGCGGTTCCAGAGGTGGTCAGGACAGCCATAGGGCTTCCTGTTTGCCGAATTCTTCCCAAAGCAAAGAACGCGGCGGATCGTTCCTCAAAATGATAATAAGTCTTAAAAAGATCAGGATTTTCCGAAAGCACTGCAATCCAGGGAGCATTGCGCGCGCCTGGACAGATACAAAGCTCTCTCACCCCTAAACGATAGGCCTCTTTCAGCGAGGCAATCGCGAGAGTCAAGTTAGGACCTAGAGCCTGAGGGGGCACCGCTAATTGAACTTCAGAACCTGACTCCATACCCAGTAACTTTCTCACCGCTTTGAGTTTACCTTGAACCTCGTTCCACTCCCGATCCAACTGGCTCGCGGCGACCACTCCACAGCCCGCTCCAATGCGAGCACTCTGGGTATCCCATTGAAGATTTCGGATCGCAACCAGGCAGTGAAACTGACTTCGGTTTGAATCCAAACTCAAAGCCGGTACCACGACCCCAAAGGGAGCGCCAAAACGCCCACGAGGAATTTTCGCTTCCACCTCAGCGAGCCAACTCAGTCCCTCGTGTTTTGGAAAAGCACCCAAGGCAGGCGTAGGGTGAAGCGCACGGACCAATCGATCAAAGGTGTTTCCCGAGGCATCCGCATTCAATCGGAAAGTAATCGGCGTACAGAGATGAGTCAACGTAGGGAGCTGAAGTTCGTGAATTTCCGACTTTTCAATCTCGCCGAGTTCACCCTCAAAATTGGCACGAAGCGACTGCACCACTCCGTCCACAACAACCTGATGCTCCCAACGCTCCTTTGGATCATCCAACAAAGACCCCTGCTGATCGCCCTGCTGGTCCCTAACCCGGGTCCCAGCAAGCGCCACAGTCTCAACTCGCTCGCCTTTTTGAGAAAATAAGATTTCGGGCGAAGCGCCTAAAATCCCCTCGCTTGAGGACCAAACTCCATAAATCTGAAGCGGCGCCCCTGACGTATTGCGAAGCAAATTCACTAAAAGTTTAAGTCGCTCTTTTGGTTGTGAGTATCTGGTGGGTACCTTTTGAAAAACGTAAGGTACCCCCTTGGTCAGCTCTGCTGAGGATATGCGCATCTGTAATTCAGAAAAAATCTGAGAAAATCTGGCACGATCCAGCTCCGGCGCCTGAAGTGATTCATCCCACCTCGACTCTGAAAGCGGACTTAGAGCACTAGCCCGCTCCAAAATCGAGAGCAAATCATCACGAGAAATCCGAACCGAGTTTGAAAAACCCCACCAAGGTCGCGAATCTTTAAGGAAAAAATCAGGAGCATAAAACCAAGCTCCGTTTTCGGAAAGACCGCCTAACGTTTGAGGCCCCTCGGAGCATCTCTTCAGCTCACCCCAACCCACCGAAAACTCAGGACAAGTCCCTGCCGCAGATGGCAGAGCAATGAGACCACCCGACTGTAAAAAGTCTAAAATTTTGGATTCTAGGAGTGATTTCAAGACCTTCTTTTTAATTCAAAAGAACCAAATTTGCAATCTAGCGAGAAAAACCGAGTTTCTTGGACCGTTCTTGTTTTTCTACCACGAAATCCGGATTTCGAATCGCCCCAGTTTGCAATTGCTAGGGCGGCTAAAAACCGATATAAAAACCCACACTCTTCTCAATTGAGAAACCCTGAACGAAAGTTGCTATCGGATGTTATTTTTAGACTCCTACCAGTCCAGCCAGCAGAACTCCGCGTCCTTAACCAAGGTCGAAGGGAACCCTGAAACGTTTCCTTTCTCGATGATTGCAGGACCCTGCTCCATTGAGTCCTACGAACTTTTTTTAGAAGTGGCCCGTGCCGTAAAAAAACAGGGCGCCACAGCCCTTCGCGGTGGCATTTTTAAAATGCGCACGCGTTCAGACGCCTTTCAAGGTCTAGGTGGAGAAGCAGTCCCGATCGTGAAGCAGGTGAAGGCTGAAGTGGGGCTTCCCTTTGTTTGCGAGATCACCGACCCTCGCCAAATTGCCGTCTTGGATGAAGTCGTAGACGTTTTCCAGGTCGGTGCACGCAACATGCACAACTACGAGCTTCTCAAAGAATTGGGCAAAATCCATAAGCCCGTTCTCATCAAACGCGGACTGGCAGCCTACCTGGACGAATTTTTAGCAGCTGCCGAGTATGTCACCAAAGCGGGTAATAGCCGTGTGATTCTGTGTGAGCGGGGCATCCGAACTTTTGAGCGCTCGACCCGAAACACCCTCGACCTTTCAGCCGTTCCTTACCTTAAGCAAAAAAGCAAACTCCCTGTCATTGTTGACCCTAGCCATGGCACGGGCGTCAGATCCCTAGTCACTCCGATGGCTTGGGCAGCCGCTGCTGCCGGCGCAGATGGAGTCATCGTTGAAGTTCACCCACGACCCAAGGAAGCTCTCTCAGATGGCGAGCAAGCCCTCACCCTCGAGGATTTCGAGATTCTTGTTCCTCGACTGAACCGTATTTTAGAAGCCATGGATCGCCCTGGCCTCGGTGATCACTCAAGTACTCCAGCACCTCACTCAAGGAAAATCCCAGCATGGACCAACTAGCCGCACAGAATCCAAAATCCATTCAAGCGATGTTCGGGGTCATTTCTAAAAAGTATGACCTCGCTAATTCAGTGCTGTCTTTCGGTATCCATCATTTTTGGAAAAACACCTTAGTCCGTAAAGCAGGACTCAAGGACGGCGCCCAAGTTCTCGATTGCGCCACCGGTACCGGCGACCTCGCTTTCCTTTTTGAAAAGCGACTCCGCGGATCAGGCCAAGTCGTGGGCACTGACTTTTGTGAACCCATGCTGGATGTGGCTCGAGAAAAGGCGTTAAAACGTAAGTCAAGAATTCAGTTTCAAACTGCAGATGTCATGAATCTTCCTTTCAAGGACCAGGAATTTGACGTCGCAAGTATTTCATTCGGAATTAGAAATGTTCAAGATACTCAAAAGGCCCTCTCTGAGCTGGGTCGAGTCATCAAGCCCGGAGGACGCGTTTTAGTTTTGGAGTTCGGCCAGCCTCGACCGGGTCTGATCCAAAAAAGTTTTGAATTTTATTCGAAAAAAGTACTCCCAAGAGTTGGCGGCTGGATCAGCGGTCAACCTCAGGCCTACCAATACCTTCAAACCTCGTCTGCTGCGTACCCTTGTGGGGATGATTTTTTATCGATTGCCGGTAAGACTGGGTGGTTTGAGAAAATGGAATGCATTCGTTTCCAGTCCGGGATTGCGTATCTTTATATTTTGGAACGCGCTCAGGGATGAAAAATAACCAGCAAAGGAGAGAAGAAATGAACACCATGCAATCAACTTCCTTTAATGACCCAAACACAGAAACTTTAATTGAAACAGCCCAAGCTCAGCCGGCAAACTCAGTTGCTGACTTTCATGATTTTCTCCGAGACATCGCAAAGCACCCTCAGATTCATGCCAAGTTCTTAAATACTCTCAGCTTCATGGAATACATGGGCTCAAGAAAGATCCTCAAGAGCCAACGAGCCGAGTCGATCACATTTGAACTTCTCTCTCACACGGCTGAAGAGATCCGTCACGCCCAGACCTTCAAAAAGATCGCTCTCAAAATGAGCGATGGAAAAGTCAGCAGCTATTCCGCAGAGCATCTTTTCTGCGGCGTTGAGGCAGCAACTTATTTCCAAACCCTAGATCAAACTGCGGCTCAACGCCTCGGGGCACCTGACTCATGGGCTAACTACCTCCTCACGACTCTTTTGATCGAGGAGCGAGCCAATCAAATTTACCCATTCTACGAAGAAATCCTCGCAGCTGCGGGCTATCCTGGTTACCTCAAACTCATCGTTCGCGAGGAGAACAGCCACCTTCAAGATATTGCCGCTGAGATCACCGGCAACACACCGCTCTCCCCAACTCTCCTGGATGAGTTGCGCAAAATCGAAGGTACTGCTTTTGCGAAGTTCACCGCCAGTTTAAAGTCGGAGCTGCGCGCATTTAACGCATAGCTCCAGTTTCAACTTTTTTGGTTGCAAATCATTCCATTTTTCCTAGAGTTGATCTGGGGGAAAAATGGCTATTTATACATTCAAGAATCGCGGTATTCTTAAAAATCTATTCGCAGTCGCACTCATGTTCTCGAGTTTTCATTTCCATTTTCAGGCCCGTGCAGATGAGTCCCCTAAGTTAGGGAAAATTGAGTTTCCAAATTCTGGAGCACCCCGAGCGCAGAAGGACTTCATTGAGGGAGTCTTGCTCTTACATAGCTTTTCCTACGACGATGCGGCCGAAGCCTTTAAGAAAGCTCAAACTTTAGATCCATCGTTTGCTCTCGCATACTGGGGTGAGGCGATGACCTACTGTCACCCAGTCTGGGGAGAATATGATATTCCCAGCGCAAAAAAGGCACTCAATCGTCTGGCCCCCACACCTCAAGAAAGACTTGCCAAAGCCCCTACTCAACGAGAAAAAGACTACCTGACTGCTTTTGAACTGATTCTTGGAGAAGGTGACCAAAAAACACGACTCCGCCTTCACTCAGAAGCAATGGATAAGCTTTACAGAAAGTACGAAACTGATCTTGAAGCCAAGGCATTCTTCGTCCTAGCCACCTTGGGAAAATCAGAGGGAAACAGGGAAGAAACCACCTATATGAAAGGCGCCGGTCTTGCGCTTGAAATTCTCGATATCAATCCTGAGCACCCCGGCGCACTCCACTACTTCATCCACTCCGTTGACGATCCCGTCCATGCACCTCTCGGACTCGTTGCAGCCAGAAAACTTGAAAATGTAGCCGCGTCTGTTGGCCACGCCGTTCATATGGCAGCGCATATCTACGGTCCCTTGGGAATGTGGAAGGAAGCCCTCGCTTCCAACCAAAAAAGCTGGGCTATTGGCGAGGCTCGAGTAAAAAACAAACACTTAGGAAGTGATCAAAGGGATTTTCATGATTTAACAATCTTCGGCAGAATTCCCCCGCCTAGATTCGTTAGAATCAGGAGGGGGATGAATGCCTCCCCTGGTTTTCTATGTATTTCTTGATCGTCTCGATTGTCGCGCCTCCAGTCGTAAGTAGGCAATAAGCCCGAGTCCAAAGTACAGGCTTCCAGTAAAACAGCCTGAGGTGCTTAGCGAATTTTTTGCGGGTGAGTCTACTGGTCACAGTTTTTAGGTTGTTGATGAAGATACTGAGCTGCATGCTCGGATGGCAGGAAATGAGCATATGGATATGATCCTCCTCGCCGCCAAACTCAACCAAAGT
>CANCQK010000018.1 GCA_947380295.1 Bdellovibrionales bacterium
GGAAACAGGACACATGCAGACATTAATGCAGGGCGTGTCATAGCTCGGAAGGGTTCGGAGAATGTAGCAAGAATTCTTGCCTACAGATCAGGCTCCGCTCTTAAACGTCCCCGCCGCGCTGGACGCGCGGCTTAGGGCCGTTGTACCTGACGAGTGTTCTGAACCAGTGAGTCGGAGGTACATAAAAACCCTTTCGCCTCCCAAAGGCGGCCAGCTCCCCGGCGAAGATTTCAATCCGAGTGGGGGTGATATCGATCGATTCAACGTGGACTCCGCTTTTTTGGGCTTTTGAAAGAGTGCGCTGCATTCGGGGGTGCGTTCGTTCGAGTTGTAACGGAGTCGTAGACTCTACGGGCACGATTAAAGTTGAAGCTTGGTCGATCTGAGTCGGTGAGATTGGCAAATAGGACAAACGCCGAGGCACCCATTCAGACGCCCAACGAGGGGCTAAAGTCACTGATTGAAATGATCGGGACAGGCGGCTCACCGCATGCGCAAAAGTGGCAAGTTCACCTGCAATTTGATTCGGCTGATCCCAGTTGAGGATTGGGCCATTCACACAGTCAAAATGTTGGCGATCGAAAGAATGAACAAAGCCGCCAATTAACTTCTCAGTGTGAAGTACAAGATAGCTCTGAGCCCCCGTCGCTTGCGTTGCTTGTTGCCAGCAAACAGTCTGACTTAGTGGCAGGGCTTGGCGCTGAAAGCACAAATCAATCTCTTCTGGGCTGAGAGCATTGAGTGGTTTTGCAATCCACATGATTTGAGACCTGCTTTCTATTTGGAACTGGTTCTAGTTCTATCCTTTCAACTCTAAGCCCGATTTTTGGATCTGGCCCTGGCACTACTTCAGAGTGCCCACATCAAAAACAACCTCATCCGCTGCAACATAGCCGAGCGTTCTGCGGATTTCGCGCAGTTGGGCGTAACGATTGTTTTCGAGAAGGTGAGCATCAGCCCGGAGCTTTTGAGCGTCTAGCTCAGCAAGGTGAAGTTGGAGCTGCTTTGCGGTGAGAAGGTGTTCTAGGCGAATGGATTGAAGAACCCCCGGCGAACCAACCAGGTAGGCCGGGAGTCCTGAAAGAAATACGATCCAAAGAGAAAAAAAGGAGATCCACTTCTTGTGAATCGAACCAGTTTGGAGAGAGATTCCCATGCTTGGCTTTCTCGAGGAGGGTTTGTCCTCGTTTTTTGCCTGAGAGCCTCTTTCAAAGCAGGCTCTTACTTCTTAAATTTCTCATAAAACTTGAGGCCAGCAAAACGGGCGCGATCACCCAATCGCTCTTCCAAACGGAGGAGTTGATTGTACTTGGCGATTCGATCCGTACGCGATGCTGATCCTGTCTTAATTTGACCACAGTCCGTACCGACTGCCAAGTCTGCGATGAAGGTATCCTCGGTTTCGCCACTTCGATGAGACATGATGGCATGATACCCTGCGCTAGCAGCAAGTTTCATGGTTTCCAAGGTTTCCGTGACCGTTCCGATTTGATTGAGTTTAATCAAGATCGCATTGGCAATTTTGCTGTCGATCCCACGCTTGAGTTGGATCGGGTTGGTGCAGAACAGGTCGTCGCCGACGAGCTGGCATTTGTCGCCGAGAGTCCGAGTGAGGAGGTCCCAACCTTTCCAGTCGTGTTCGGAGAGGCCGTCTTCGATCGAAATAATCGGGAAATCTTTAGCCCATTGGCTGTAAACGCCAATCATTTCTTCTGAGGTCAGAGTTTGGCCTTCGAACAAGTAGCCTGATTTACCATCCGAGAATTCACTTGCTGCTGAGTCGAGAGCTAAAAAGATTTGTTCGCCCAATTTGTAACCGGCATCCGAAACCGCCTGAGTGATGGCTACCAAGGCTTGTTCGTGTGATTTTGCACCTGAAAATTGAGGGGCAAAACCGCCTTCATCGCCGACCCCTGTGGAAAGACCTTGTTTGTGAAGGATTTTTTTCAAACGGTGAAAAATCTCAGCTCCAGCGCGGAGAGCTTCAGAGAAACGATCAAAGCCGGCTGGTACGATCATGAATTCTTGAACTGCAAGGCCGTTATCAGCGTGCTTCCCACCGTTGATGATGTTCATCAAGGGGACAGGGAGAGTGACGCCTGGGCTGCCATAGTGTTGAGCAATAAACTGATCAGACGGAGTGCGTTGAGCGAGTGCTTGAGCTCGTAGAAAAGCCATACTCACGCCCAAAATTGCATTGGCTCCGAGGGTGGATTTGTTAGGTGTGCCATCCAAGTCCCTGAGCGCATCGTCTAGGAGCGATTGAAGTTGGAATTCCCGACCGATCATGGACGGCGCAATGCGTTCGTTCACGTTCCGAACTGCGGTCAAAACCCCTTTACCCAGGTAGCGCTTGGGGTCGCCATCGCGGAGCTCGAGCGCCTCGCCTTCGCCTGTAGATGCACCTGAAGGTACAATGGCTCGCCCTGTGCAAACTTCAGAACTGGAGCGAGGATCTGCAACTGAAACCTCGACTTCAACCGTTGGAAAACCTCTGGAATCTAAAACTTCTCTGCCGTGAATTGCTTTAATTTTTGACATAGCTCCCTAGTAGCATAAGAGGTCGAACGTTGCCAAATTTTAACAATTTCCGGCGGGTACGGCGGGGACGGAGTCACTTTTTTCCTGCCACGTTCTGCACCGTGCGGCCTATCGCCAATTGGGGAATGTAAGGTGCTCCGTCCCCGCGTTCTGCCCCGTTCTGCCCCCGAGGTCTCCCAAAAATTCCCACTTTTGGGAGATTTACCCCTCATATATCTCCCACTTTTGGGATAAATAGGGTACATTAGTAGGTATTGGTGCCCCACACATGAAAAGAAGAGTTCAATCGAAATTAGAAGCCTGGTTTGAAAACCCCAATCGAAAGCCCCTCGTCCTCAAGGGTGCTCGGCAGGTCGGTAAGACTTTTGCCATTGATGCCCTTGGAAAAGAATATGTCGTATCTAAGCGAGGTGGAAACTACCACTATTTTGATTTAAGGCGTGAGAAAACCCTGCACTCCATCTTCAGTGAAACTCAAGAGCCTCTCAGAATTCTTGAGTACCTTGGCATTAAGCGCCGAGTCCGAATTAATCCCTCTACAGATCTAATTTTTTTTGATGAAATCCAAGACTGCCCTAATGCAATTACTTCCTTCAAATATTTTGAACAAGATATGCGGGCTCTGGCACTCATCGCAGCAGGATCCCATCTTGGCCTTGTTAAAAACGAAGAGTCATTTCCCGTAGGCAAGGTCGACTTTCTTTCTCTTTTTCCGATGACGTTTGATGAATTTGTTTGGACGTTGGATGAGTCACTCCATGCCTACTTGGATCGTTTTGACTTAAGTCAAGCAGACCTAAGGCCTCTACCCGCACCGGTCCACGAAAGCCTTTTAACTCTCTTTTTCTACTACCTCGCGGTGGGCGGTCTACCGGAAGCAGTGCTTCACTTTAGTCAAAACTATCAGGATAATCTTTTCGAGGCCTTAGATCAGGTGCGCACGATCCAAAAGGCCCTCCTCACGGGGTATGAAGCCGACTTTTCGAAATATTCGGGCACCGTTAATGCTAATCACATTCATTCTGTATTCCACGCAATTCCAAAACAACTAGCAAAAAGCCTCGACGAGTCCACCTCGAAATTTAAGTTTACTCATGTCATTCCAAACCAGAAGGGGTTTGAGCGAATTTCAGGGCCTCTCACCTGGCTTGTTAAAAGTAGACTCTGCATCCGAAACTACATCGCCAAGCGCTCCGGTCACCCTCTACGGGGATACACCGATGAAAATCTTTTCAAACTTTTCTTTTTTGACGTTGGCCTATTGAACGCCGCTCTAATGACTCCCATGGAGGCGTTGATTGAAAATCAGCTGGATAGCTACAAGGGATTTATTGTTGAGAATTTTGTCGCGCAAGAGCTTTTCGCAGAGCTCGATCATGATCTAGTTTCTTGGACCGAAGGCAACGCCGAAATTGAGTTTTTGATCACTCAGGGAAATGAGATTGCACCCATTGAAGTGAAATCTGCCATGAAATCTCGACGAGCAAAAAGTCTAGATGCGTATATTCAGCGGTATCACCCAAAGTTTGCTTATAAGCTTTCAGGTCAGAATATAAGCCGCCACGAAGCAGGCTACCTCACGTTACCTCTCTACCTAGCAGGAAAACTATTGAGTGGGCTCAAAGGAGATTACCCTCAGGTTACACGTCATCTGTAATGGATCTGTGCTTTACGAGTGTGTCACCCTGTCTTTTGGAACGTTCTCTTATAGAGTCCCACGACGAAAGCCTCTGCGAGAATGAAGGGGTGAATCGCCTTGAAAAATACGTCCCTTTGGACTCTCTGAGGGAGGGTGGGGAGGGCCTTTAAGGCATAGAGCTTAAAGAAATACCGATGCGGCCGATCGCCAATTGGGGGGCATGGCCCCGCGTAACCCAGCTTGCCAAAGCTATTGCTCCCTTGTCGAATGCCGTTTGGGAGGGACTCTTGCGGGGGGATTCCGGCTGGGAGATGGTTCACTCCTGCTGGGATATTGTAGATGACCCAGTGAGTAAATAGCCCGCCCGGCGCGTCGGGATCCTCAGCGATCAGGGCGTACCCTGCGGTTCCAGACGGAGGATTTTCCCAGTGGATCTCGGGTGAAGAATTATCGATATCGCAGGTGTAACGCGCGTCGAAATAACCGTTCGAGCCAATGGCGTCAGTCATGAGATTCATTGAAACTCCGCCTTCCTGTTGAGCTGTACTGCAAGGAGGGAGCCATGTGGCTAGGATTTTGTGGCCGGATGCAAGTCAATCATTTTGCTGGTGGAAAGTCGGGTTTCGCCGGGAATCTCCGAGCACACTCGTTTTTTTACGAGTTGAAGCGTTCGCTTCAAGCTGGGTGGGCGCCTCTCGATGAGGAAATCCTCGAGGTGGTCTTCTTGGGCTTCGGCGATCAGCACGCTCGACTGAAGCTGGCTTCTCCGGTCAACTCGTTCGAGTTGAAAGTAAACTAACACGTCACCGCGGCCTGGAACGCATTGTCCGAAAAACGCCCGAGATTCCATGAGGACGCGCTTGGTTCGAGGATCCAGAGTGCGCCCAGGGTAGGCGTATGCGGTAGGCTGACCTCCAAAAGGTCGAACGACAAAAATTCCTTTTTCGAGCTGGCAATCAGCACAGGGTTTGCCTGAAAATAGAAAGTAAGGCGAAGATTTTCCCTCTGGGGCTTGCAGCTTGCCCAGAGGGTTGAGGTCAAAAAGCTGAGTGTCTACTGGGGGGACGGCTTGAGACTCCGGTGAGTTTTTGAAGTAGATTTTAGGTCCTTCTAAGTGGTCGATTGCAATCGAGGGGTGGCCGGCATTGGCTGAGTGGGTGAAGGCGCTCCAGAAGCCCGCGATAAGTAAGCAAAAACAATGTGTTATCCAAATTCTCTTGATTCGATGGAGTGTCATAGGTTAAAACAGGGCCCCCTGAAAACTATTTTGTAATAGGTTGAGGCATTTAATAAACAAAAAAAATTAATAAAGCCAAAAAAGTTATTTTAGGCTGGCTGAATCTGAGGTTTTTGTAATGGCTATTTCTAATGATGTTTATGTCAATTTGGAATTTACCCCAAATCCTAATACTTTGAAGTATTCGGTCAATCGAACGCTGCTTGAAAAAGGCGCCGTCAATATCACCACTCAGAAGGAAGCTGAAGAGCGCTCTCCGTTGGCTGCTAAGCTTTTTGCCGTTTCTGGAATTTGTGGCGTAATGATCGGTAAAGATTTTGTGACTGTGACCAAGGCCGAAGATGGCGATTGGGATGTGGTTCACAAAAGTTCATCTGCCGTCATTGAAAGTCACCTCCGTGAAAATGGCGTGGTCGTGATTGAATCCACTATCCAAGATGCTCACAAAGGTGGAAACACCGAAGTCGAACAGAAAATTCGAGATATCCTCGACCGCGAAATTCGTCCAGCTGTGGCCATGGACGGTGGCGATATTACCTTTGAAAAGTTCGAAAACGGGATTGTCTATCTGTTCTTGCAAGGGTCCTGCAGTGGATGCCCAAGCTCCACGGCGACCTTGAAGGGCGGGATCGAGTCTCGCCTTAAAAAGGAAATTCCAGAAGTCATTGAAGTCGTTTCGGTCTAAGAAGACTGACGTTGACTTGCTGATTTTCGTGTTTTTATAAAAGCGTCCATTTCAAGTTTGAGGTGCCTGCCGTAGGTCATGGCTAACTCTCGGAGCTCATGGGTTTCAGCTTGCGTTTCCAAGATCTGAAAAAGGATCTGGCCACGCACCATGAGTTTCAAGGTGAGCTTGCCTGCGGCGGTCCTCTGCTGCTGGAACCGCATCATCTCTTCAAGGAGTTCAAGCTTATCCATTCGTTCAAGTTTGGCTTGATACTGAGGATCGCTTTGTCTCATTTTTTTCGCTTCACGTACTGCATTTAAATCAATCACTGGACTCATATTCACCTGCCGGGGCACCCTAAAGCAAGTCCAGTGCCACTTAAAAAGTCATGGGGGACTTTTGTACTCGCTTAAGATCATTGGAGAAAATTTTCCCGCGAACTTTGGGCTCCCTTGCGAGCCGATAAAAACCCTGACGAAGTTTTATGCGCCCGGCCAGCGAGTAGACACCTCAAGCTGCTTGATTTAAAATGCCCAGCCCACGTCAGACTGAGCGACAAATCCCCATCCTGCGATCCCGGGGCCTTTTAAGGTTGCCTCAGCGCCGTTTACAGCGAGTGAGGAGGGGAGTGTTCCATAGGTGACTCCAAGTGCTGATCGGATGGTAAGGCCGAAAGGCATTACCGTGATACGTCCGGCGGTCAGCTGAGCTCTGAATCCTGCAATGCTGTTCGTGTCATCTTGGTGATCAATCTTGGCGAAGTTGAACCCGACTTGGGGTGAGACGATCCAGCCGGAGGTGAGTCGGGATCCAGTGAGGTAGTAATCCAGACTCATCCCGATTTCACTCGACCAGGCGTTGCTCCCGAGGTCTAGCAGTTCTTGGGGTAGTTTAGCGGTCCGGTAGGAGGCAAAGCCACCTAAAGTCCATTGGTCTCCTGCTGCGAAGTCTATGCTGAGTTGATGATTTTCACCGAGGATAATTCCAATGAGAGTGATTCGGATACTAATCGTTTTGGCATTGTTTGGAAGGGCGGCCGCGACGTTTGTAGGGGGTTTATCTTCGGCGCGGGCTGATATGAAAGATAATTCAACTAATAAGGTACAAAGAGCAGAGAAATAGAGTGCTTTTTGTTTCATAAGACCACCAGTCAAATCTTTGAGGTTGATGGGTTGAACAGAGGTGGCGGTGTCAAGAGCGGTGGTTGATCACTGGAGACGTGATCAGGTTTCTTTCTTCATGGCAAGGAAACGAACCATCTTGTATCCAGCGGCGCCGGCGGAGAACATGATTTTTCGAATGGTGTCGTACTTGATTCGCTTGTCAGCCTGGACGGCGAGAATGCCTTCGAAGGGGATGGGTTTTCCATCAACGCGGGCTTTGGATTTAGCGAGAAGAAGTTCCGTTCTTTCCTTTGCTTTGATGAGCGCGTCATGAAGTGGAACGATGAGGCGTCCTCCGTCGCTGAGGTCGGTGGATTTAAATGCGTAGGTGGCTTCTTTACTTCCTGCATTCAGGGCGAGTTGTTGAAAGTCTAAAATGCGCTCGTTATCTAGGGTGAGAGATTCAGGAGTGACAATGACTTGGACGCTGTCAGTGGGGTTGTCCTGAGAGCCGGAGATCGGGAGTTGGAGCCCCGAGGCATTTGAGAAGTTATGGGTACTGATATTATAGCTCTTAAGCAAAAATACGACGATGATGACGAGCACGTCCATCATGCTCGTGAGCTGGAGTTCGAAAGCCTTATTCATCTTTCTTCGGCCACGTCGTGAGCGAATGCCTCTGCCTGCAGCCATTTAGGTGCCCCCTGCTTGAAGGTTTCCGAATAGAACTTTTGGGAAAAGATTTTTTACCACTTCGTCCACTCCGGTGGTGGCATTTTTACGATAGATGCTCGGATCCGTGGTCTCTAACTCTCGCACGGCGTCCATCACCGAGATCATGCTCTCGTAAGCGATTCCTTCCGATGGAGTGAGGACAATGTTTTCCTCAGCAGGAAATCGCTTTTTAACTTCGATGATTGTTTCATGAAGTGATTTGAGATCGACTTTTCCCTCAGCGGTATTTGGAAGCGATTTGCGAGGGAATTTCTCAGAGTAACTGTAGACCTCAATCGATTTCGCATTGAGCTCTACAGTGAGTTGGAGGGGCTTTTCATCCGGCTTTTTGTTTGGGTCGTCTGGAGCTCTCCCCGGAATTGGGGATTCAATGCTTACGATCGCCAAGAACGAAGTCGTAAAGAGCAAGAACCCAATCAACGTGACCATCGTGTCGAGGATGGGAACCAGGTTGAGTTCAATCCCCTCGGAATGAGACTTTCTGCGGGAACTCGGTCGGTTGAGCACGGCGCGAGTTATTCCTCTCTCTGAGAAGTGTGTTTGAATTTGCGAGCAGAAAGAAGGTCGAGGAGCTTGACGCCAAATTCGTCAATTTCTTCAACGATCTTGGTCGCTTTGTTGGTCAGGACGCTATGCATAATCATTGTGAAAATGGCAGTGATCAGACCGAATGCTGTGGCGTTCATCGCCTCGCTGATCCCTCTGCCGAGAATCGCTTGTCTTTGGGCAGGATCTGCTAGAGCGATGGCTCCGAAGGATTTGATCAGACCCGTGATGGTTCCGAGTAATCCGAAAAGAGTAGCGATGTTCGCAATCAACGCGAGGTAAGGGAGGCGGCGTTCCAATCGAGGAATCACTTCAAGGCTGGTTGCGTCGATCGCGTTTTGGATTTGAGCTTCATCCCGAGAGGCGCGTTGGAGACCTGCTTTAATCACTTTTGGAAGTGCTGCTTGGCCTGCGCCGTTGCAGAGTCGGATCGCACCGTCGAGGTCGTTGGCTAGGATGTATTTTTGGATTTCAAACATGAACGACGGACCGTCCACGTTGTATTGAAAGAAAAGCCGAGTCACCCTTTCAAAAACAAATGCCATCGAGAGTGCTAAGTTAACGGCGATGAGGATCATTGATGGATCCCCACTTTGAAGTGCGGCTAAAAAGCCTTGAACAAAGCCCCCTGATTCCATGAGTGCGCTCCTTTTTTACATTCCATGTAAAAGTGAGACTGAGTTCCTTGAAGGAGAGTTTCAGTCTCTGGGTCTAACTCTAGGATACCGGATTTCAGGGGGCGGTCAACTTAAAGATCACTCACATTGAATAAGACTGTTTAAATATGCTTATCCATGACTGAACTGATCGTCGCTTTTGGGTGATTGCCTACAATCTGGTCAACCAATTTTCCGCCTTTAAAAAATAATACGGTCGGAATTCCACGGATCCCAAATCGAGCAGGGGTGTTTGGGTTATCATCCACATTGAGTTTGAATACTTTTGCTCGGCCCGCATACTCTTCGGCGAGTTGTTCAATGACCGGGCCTAATTGTCGGCAGGGGCCACACCATTCCGCCCAGAAATCGACCACGCTCAACTGGGGGGCGCCCATGACGTCGGTGTCGAAGGTTGAGTCAGTTGCATTTAGGATATTTTTTGAGTCGGCCATCGTACTCCTCGATTCTCTTTTTGTTTTGTTCGAAAACACGTTAGTCTTGAAAACACGAGTCCTAGCATGTTTTAGAACAGAGGTCGAGTCCCCGCCATGAGACGGAGAGTTGATCTAATCGAGAATTCAGGGGAGGTTGAGCTAAGTTATGTTTCAAGTGATTGCTGTGGAACGAACCCGGGCTCACCGTGGCCTTGTCTTGACTCGAATTGCGGCAAAGTTGATTGATTTGCTCGTTGTTTTTTCTCTTGCTCAGATACTTTACCCAATTGGTCCTATTTGTGGCTTTTTATATAGTGTATTTGCCGATGGAATTTCTTTTAGAGGCCGCCCTGGCGCTAGCTTGGGCAAAAGTCTTTTAAGGCTGAAAGTGGTCCAGATCCTGGAAAAAAGACCCGCCCAGTGGAAAGACTCAGTTTTGAGAAATGCGCCGGTCGGGGTAGCCACTTTTTTTGCCATTATCCCGCTCTGGGGTTGGCTCATCGCGGTCCTCATTGGATTACCACTCATGGTGATTGAAGTGTACCTGATCATGACGGTCGAGGCAGGGCATCGACTTGGAGATGTGATGGCCGATACAGAAGTCGTTGAGGTTCGCCAGCACTCCGGTGTATAGCTTCAAGGATGTTAAAAGCATCCCCGAGCCGTAAAGCTGAGACTCTCGCCGCGTCTTCTCCAAGTTCTTCGAAAGCAAGACTCCCAGAGTCTGAACACACACTCTACCTGGTTGATGTGAGTTCATTTATATTTCGGGCTTTTTTCGCGATTAGATCCTTGAAAAGTCCGACTGGTGAGCCAACTAACGCAGTCTATGGTGTCGCGACCATGTTGGCTCGTCTTTCGGATGAGGCCAAACCTAAATATTTGTCAGTGGTTTACGATTCTCCTGAGCCTTCTTTTCGCGAGGACATCTACCCAGAATACAAAGCTCATCGGAGTGAAGCTCCCGACGATCTCAAGCCTCAGTTTAGTCGCATTGAGCAACTGATCCAATGTTTTGAAATTCAGACTTATCGCAGGCCAGGGGTTGAGGCCGATGATTTGATCGCGACCTTGGCTCGCGAGTGGGTCGAAGCATCTCCCCTGAATCAAGTGGTGGTCGTGACGGGTGATAAAGACCTGATGCAGTTGGTGAATGATCGAGTCTTTGTTTGGGACACCATGAATAATCAGGTTTATGGCGTACTCGAGGTTGAGGAAAAATTTTCCCTGCCCCCGAGTCAAATTCGGGACTACCTTGCCCTCCTGGGTGACTCGTCCGATAACATCCCGGGCGTTACCGGAATTGGTGCCAAGGGTGCCGTTGAGCTTTTGAAGCAGTATGGATCTCTAAGTGGGATTTTAGAGGCTGCCGAAAACGGGACCATTACGGGTAAAAAAGGGGAGTCCTTGAGAAATGGACGTCAAGACGCGCTCCTTTCAGCAGAGCTTGCTACTCTGAAGGGTGATCTCCCAGTTGAGTTAGATGAAAAGGCTTTGGAGTATCATTTTCATCTGACCGCCGCTTGTGAAGAGCTTTTCAAAGAATTGGGTTTTCATACCCTCATTGCTAAGTGGAAAGTCGAGCGGAGTGCGCCGTCTCAAACTGAGTCGGTCGGAGAAGAAGTGGAGGGGCGTTTTCGCACGATTCATACTGAAAAGGAGTTTCAAGCGCTAGTCGAGCAATTACAAAACTCCTCTGAATTTGGTTTTGATTTAGAGACGACCTCACTCAATCCCAGAGAAGCGCAGGTTGTGGGAGTGGCTGTGTGTACTGACCCTAATTTTGGATGCTATATTCCGATTGGGCACCAAGACACATCAGTGCCTCAGCTTTCAAAAGCGCGGGTCTTTGAAGCTCTCGCTCCGCTTTTGGAAAACGAAAAAGTTAGGAAAATCGGTCAAAATCTAAAATTTGATTGGAGCATCCTGCGCGAACAGGGGTTGAATCCGCGTGGAATTGGCGCTGACACCATGGTTGCTGCTTACCTCCTGGATCCTGAGGGGCGTCATAATCTCCAGAGCCTTGCCGAGCAGTATTTAGGTTATCAAGTTCAAACCTATGAGCAAGTTTGCGGTAAAGGGAAAGGCCAACTGACTTTCGACCAAATCGGCATCGCCGAGGCGACTCGTTACTCAGCAGAGGATGCTTGGGTAGCTTTAAGACTATGGCACCAATTGAAAGACTTGTTGGAAGCTGAGGGGCTGACCAAAATCTTTTACGATGTGGATCTGCCCTTGGTTCAGGTCCTTTCAAAGATGGAGCTTCAGGGTGTTCAGATCGACGTACCCTACTTGCAAGAGCTCTCAGATGAGTTCGGTAAGGATCTTCGTCGGATCGAAGAGCGCGTTCAAGCCTATGCGAATAAGCCCATTAATTTGAACTCGCCAAAACAAATTGCAACCTTGCTCTTTGAAGATCTTAAGCTCCCAACGCAATCCAAAACTAAGACCGGATTTTCGACTGACGCATCAGTCCTGGATGCCCTCTCGCCACTTCATGAAGTTCCTCGACTCCTACTGGAATATCGAGAAATTTCGAAACTTAAAGGGACTTATGTAGATCCACTCCCAGCATTACGTGACCCTAAAACTCAGAAGATTCATGCGAGTTTTCATCAAACCGTAACGGCGACTGGCCGTTTGTCTTCATCTGACCCAAACTTGCAGAATATCCCCATCCGAAGCGAGCGGGGAATGAGGATTAGAAGGGCTTTTCTACCCTCTCCTGGGAATCTCTTAGTTGCAGCTGATTATAGCCAAATTGAGCTGAGGCTTTTGGCTCATATGAGCGGTGACCGCGAGTTGGTCCGATCGTTCCAAAGCGGGGAGGACGTTCATCGTCGCACTGCTGGCGAGATTTTCGGAATTCCGTCAGACCAGGTCGATGACCATCAAAGAAGCATTGCTAAAGCGATTAACTTTGGCTTGATGTACGGAAAGACCGTATTTGGTTTATCCCAAGAGTTGAAGATCTCTCGAAAAGACGCTAAGGAAATGATCGAGCGGTATTTTGAGCGATACAGCGGCGTGAAAGCATTTTTAGACGCCCAAATCGCATCAGCCAAAGAAAAGGGTTACGTCACCTCTTGTTTGGGGCGCAAGCGAAAGCTGCCGGATATTCACTCCAAAAATCCAGCGATTCGAGGGAACGCTGAACGGATGGCGATGAATACTCCGATTCAATCTACGGCGGCAGACTTAATGAAGTTGGCCATGATTGAGTTGGATCGACGACTCGAGACCGAAGGCTATCGTTCTCGTTTGACCATCCAAGTGCATGACGAAGTTGTGCTCGACTGTCCAAAAGACGAAGTGGAAGCGGTGAAAAAGCTACTCACCGAAGTAATGGAGAATGCGATGACACTTTCAGTTCCTCTGAGAGTGAATGCGTCGTCGGGTGAAAATTGGATGCAGCTCTAGGCTGCTCTGAAATCGGGAGCCGGTGGCCCTGAAAGAAATGGAATTAATACTATGAGTCAACATCAAACCCCACTCCGTGGATTTTACGAAGAGCTCGAAGCCCGAGGTATTGTTTATCAAGTGACCGGCCCCGAGCTGCGGGACGAAATGGAGAAAGAATCCATCACCTTGTACTGCGGAATTGATCCTACAGCCGATAGTCTCCACATTGGGCATATGATGGGCTTGATTACGATGCGCCGTTTTCAATTGGCAGGGCATCGAGTGATCGCAGTCGTTGGTGGGGCAACTGGGCTGATCGGTGATCCGAGCGGCAAATCCCAAGAGCGTAATTTGCTGGACCGGGAAAGAATCGAGCACAACGTTCGCGGTATATCTAAGGTGGTCTCTCGATTTTTGGATTTTGAGGGTTCTAATTCTGCTATTTTGACGAACAATATTAACTGGTTCGAGTCGATGAGCATCCTGGACTTCCTTCGGGATGTGGGCAAGCACTTCACGATTAACTATATGATTGCCAAAGATTCAGTGAAGTCCCGCCTCGAAGATCGCGAGCACGGACTTTCTTACACTGAATTTTCTTACATGCTCTTGCAAGGGTATGACTTTTATCATTTAAACCGTGAACATCAGTGTCGTCTGCAGATTGGCGGAGCGGACCAGTGGGGAAACATTACGGCAGGCACTGAAATGATTCGCCGCCATGGTGCTTGGGAAGGTAAAGCCGCTGAGCACGTCTGGGGACTCACTTGGCCGCTGCTGACCAAATCCGATGGGACTAAGTTTGGAAAATCAGAGAGCGGAGCCGTTTGGTTGACTCCGGATAAGACGAGCCCTTATCAATTCTATCAGTTCTTAGTTCGGACTCCGGATGCGGATGTGATGTCGTTGATTAAGTACCTAACCTTCCTTGATCTGACAGAGATCGGGCGGCTAGAGGCGTCTTTAAAAGCTCACCCTGAAAAACGAGAAGCCCAAAATGCACTGGCCCGTGAGCTGACCACTCTGGTTCATGGCGAAGCAGAATACCTCAAAGCAAAAGCTGCCACTGAAGCTTTGTTTGGTCAGGACCTTAGTGTCCTGGACTCCAAGACATTACTCGAAGTCTTTGCTGATGCTCCGTCAACGGATTGTGAGATGGCTGAGGTTGAAAAAGGCTTTCCCGTTGTGGATCTTCTGGTTCGAACTCGACTGTCGAATTCTAAGGGCGAGGCCCGCAAAGATATCCAAGGCGGCGGCGTCTACGTCAATAATGTTCGTGTGACGGACGGTGCAGCTCTAGTCGACCTGACTCAATTGATTGATCGGCGCTATGTCGTCCTTCGAAAAGGAAAGAAAAACCATCATTTAGTCGCATTTCGGTAGCAATTGGAGTTTCCGACTCATAATGAGTTGAGCGGTCTAGCGCCCAGTTTTTTCATGATCTCGCTTTGGAACCGAATCCAAGGAGTCATTCCCAGGGTAATGACTCGCTCGGCGTGTATGGGATGGACAGGGAGACTGCTTAACCACGATTTTGCCTGCGCCAGCGTTTCTTGGACTGTGAGTGAACCACCTTGTGACGTGGGATTGATTGTTGCCTTGAGATCGACTGAGCTTTCAATCCATTCGCGGTAAAAAGGGTAGGCCCAGAGATGGAATTCAAGCACCGCGGGTAAGTTGATTTCTCTCACTGTTCCGTCAAGTTCGGCGTACGGCGAGGTCCTGGCGATCTTGAGAGGTGCTGGGATGAACCAGTCTTTTTGAAATTTAAAAGGGCTTTTTGGGTTTTTTTCCTGTTGTTCTTCCCGAATTTCACTCGCTTTTTCTAGAAGTTCGAACAGTTCCTCTTCTCCAAAATAGGCGGCGAGCCGTTGCAGAACGTGAGCATGAGTGATGAGGAGCTGCGTTAAAAGTTCAGCAACAGTCATAGAATGATTATTTCGGTGATGCCTTGAGGATTGTAGTGCATTGGGAAGGTGTCCTGCGAAACGATCTCCCTGTGTTCCGGAGTGCCTGCAGTGCTTCAATGACCTTGACCATGCCAGTGTCGGGTTGGCGTGATCTGCGAGTTGCTAAAGGACCGGTCCCCGTGGGTTTCTGTGAGGGAGGGGTGACGGGAGCGGGCTTTTGGATTAAGTGGTCTTGAAGTGCTCTGCGCGTCAACTCTCCAAGTTGAGAAAGGATCCCGAGTGAATAGTAGGGGTTCTGAACCGAGTTCGGTAGATCAGTCTCAAATGTAGCTGAGGTAGCTAATAGGTTTCGGGTCGGAGGTGTCATGAGTTCTGGTGGTTGGTTTAGCGACTGATCCACAACGGGACTCCTTCAAGCTGAGAGGTGAGGGTGTTCTGGGTCTTAGCGCCGAAATCTTCCATCGAAATCCCCACTGATTTCCATTTGAGAGAAAGTAAATTTTTCTTCAGGGTTTGCACCTGTGCTGGCTGAACCGTTAATCTTTGTCCTGGAGTTTTGATTTCTCCACAGCCGAGCAGAAGAAGGTGATAAGTGGCTTGGTTTTTTTTCACTGGCAGGTAGACACACTCGCCTGGCAGTCCCGAGATGGCCCCATTTTGAAGCTGGGTCGAGATTGCTCCCTGAAAATACCAGTCTAAGCGGCCAATTAGACCTCTGGGGGGGCGTTCATTTTGGAAAAAAGTAGCGATCAGGCACTGTACCTGTCCTGAAAAAAGGGCTTGCTCAGCGGACGGGATCTCTAATTCAGATGAGGATGGCGTCATAATCACTGCTTTTAGTTTAACTAAATTTGGTTCCTATGCGCAAGATCTTTACAAAGGGCCTCAGTTGAAGATTGGGCTACCAAATTTGTCCATCTTATGCTAGAAATTGGGCCTTTCGTAAAATCTTAGACAAGCACGCTTAACCCATATTACTCAGTGAGATCAGGTGACCCATGACATCCCGCCATCGAGCCCGAGAAATTGCTCTTCAAATTCTTTATCGCTATGATCTGGCGCAACGTATTCCGTCTGGACATGGACAGCCTCGGTGGGTCAATGAACTGATCGACCACTATAATCATTTTCAAGTTCCTGCGGAAATCCGTCCCTTCGTTGGCGAACTCGTTGCGGGCACCTTGACGTCTCTATCCGACTTGGATGCGCACCTTGAAAAGCATACTGCCAACTGGAAAGTTTCCCGTCTGAGTTCCGTAGACCGCTGCATCTTGAGGATGGCAGTTTATGAAATGCTTCATTCTCCTTTGATGCCGAGAGCCGTGATCATTGACGAAGCAATCGAGCTGGCTAAATCTTTTGGATCAGATGATAGCTCTGGTTTTGTGAATGGAATTTTGGACCGCGTGTTGATTCCTGAGACTGAGAAAACCGGTACCTGACAAAAGATTGACAGCTTCTCTTTTGTAATTCTATTAAAAATATTTAACTTTTTATCAGATTCAACTTAGACTGATAGAGAGTGAAATTAAAAAAGAAATCCTCTCATCACTTTTGTCTGATCCTTTTTGGGTGTTTTTTTGTAGCACCCACAATTTCTGAAGAAATTGCCTGTGCTGCTTCTGCCGTTAGGCGCTCTCCTCAATCTGAAAAAATTGACCTAGACGCCTTGAGTAAAGTCTATGGCGCCGATACTGGGAGCAAAGGTAGTGTCGTTCAAAACCGTACCTTCAAAAAGGAAGGTAAGCTGAGTTTTGAGATACTGGGCGGCGTCACGGGACACGACCCCTTTCTCTCTGGGAAATATGCTGGCGGACTCCTGGGGTATAATTTTAACGAGTACTTTGGCGTAAATCTCTTTTATTGGCAGGTTTGGGATGTGGATTCCTCCGCAATGAAAACTCTGAGAGATCAAGCTCAAACCATTGGTGCAGATTTCTTCGGAGTGAACGTCAATCGGATTTCATCTAACCTCGGGCTTGAGTTGAATTGGTATATCTTATACGGGAAGCTCAGTCTTTTAGGGTTATCCATTCTGCATTTTGACTTGTTCCTCACCGGAGGAGTGGGGCGCTTGGGGACTCAAAATGGGACGATCTATTCCCCATGGGTAGGGGTTGGACAGCAGGTCTATGTGAGCCAAAAATTGGCAATTCGGCTGAACTATCGATTCCTCTATTATTCTGAAAATCTCATCGAGCAAAATGAGCCCAGCAAGATTGGTAAATACCTTGTTTCTCAACAAACCATGAATCATGCCCTGGATTTGGGATTAATTTTTTATTTGTTTTGAAATGCGGAGAAAGAGATGACAGGCAGTGAGAATCAAATTTATCTTAGCCGAGGTAAAAAAATCTACGGGCCATTTTCTGAGGAACAAATTCAGCAATTTGAGATCTCAGGTGAACTAGAAAAGTATTCTTGGATTTGTCGAAATCGAGAAGTTGGATGGAAACCTACGGTTCCTCCTCCGTCTTCCTTGCCTCCTCTGCCGACTGCAGATTTAAAGAAATCTCAACCTAATAAAACACATCAAAAACCACTGGCACTTTGTTATTCTCGAGATCAAGTCTTATCTGGAGAGTTAAAGAACATGAACTCTACAGGCTGTGCTTTTCTCCAGGTTCAGCCTCCGCAATCGACCCTTCCTTTGCTGACGGTGGGACTTAAGGTGAGAGTAAACATTTTGAATCTAGACTCCTCTCAAACGGAGACGATTGACGCCAGTATTCAGGCTTTCAAGAAGATCAAAGGGTCTTGGGAGTATCAACTGACTTGGAGAAAATCCGATCAGTCGGCATGACTCAGTCTTTACACTGATTGGTTAAATCCACGTGGATGGCGCCGATCTCATCTTCCCAGATCTCCTTGTCCTCGTTGTCAGAAAGTTTGTACCTGCCCCAGTCTAAGACTGGCAGCTGGGAATCGGTTGAAAGAGATCCTTTGACTGCAGTGACTTCCGTGTTTTGATTGAATTTTTGAAGTAATTTAGCAGTTTTGGCTGAGGTGAAAATTTCAATTTCAATCATCCTGCTGTTTTCATAGGCTCTTAGCCATTTTTGAATCAGGGATTCATTGATCTTTGCTAGCTCTCCGTTGATATTTTGGATTAGAGAGTCAGTCGTCTTGGTTAAATTGGTTTGGTATTGGCTCAGACCATTGGAGAGGCTGAGGTTCGTGCTTGCAAGAGAGCGCTTGAGAGGGTCTTCATTGTTTTTGTCGGGGGAGTTCGATCCAATTTTTTCTCGAATTTGATCAATGGTGATGTCCTCATCAGAGATGAGATTGAGTTCTTTTTGTGCTTGAATAAATGCGATTGAGTTGAGCCACTGGGAAATTACTTTTTCTGGAACGAGCTTCTGATTTTTGTCATTCATTTGCTTTTTCAGCATTTGATGAAGATTATAAGCCTGAGCTGGATTTGTTTTTATTTGATGCCAGCGATAGAGCCAGCCGTAAACTACATCATACTCCTTGTGAAATATTTTAAGAGCGTCAATCGCAGACGCATAGTTACAGCTTGAGATTGCTGCCATGGCAACAATTAACGGGACTTCGGGTTGAAATGAGTTTTTCATGGAGAAGGCAAGAAGGCCATAAGCCTGGTCAATCGCGTTTTTGTAGTCTTCTTTTTTGATAAAAGACCAGCCTTTTCCAAGTAAGCTGTCGATGAAAACGGGTGATTTCTGATCCACCTTTGAAAACCAGGAAATGGATTGATCATACTGACCCAGGTTGTAGTAGGCTCGACCTAGATTCATTTGAATGCGAGACCGATTCCTTTCAATTTCTGGTGGCAGATAAGGGGCTTTTGCTATTTTAGAGAAATAAGTCGCCACATTCGATTCATTACCTTGGAGAGAATACTCGGAGCCTACAATGAGGCTTTCGTAAGGACTTCCGTGGGGTATGAGTCCTAGTTCTTCGGGGTGCTGGGTAATTGAACTGGTTCGAGTGAGTTTCCTCAATGCGAGGGAGGTGAGTGCTGAGTAGGCCTTTTGAGCTTGGTCCGGTCTCAGTAGCCTGAGGTTCAGTGTTTTTAATACTTGCAGGGAATCTGCTGGATATTCCATCGACTGGAATTTCTGATGAATTTCATAAAGACAGTCGAGGGATGCAAGTTTTATGTGTGAGAGCGTTGGTGGCGTGTTTCGCCAGAGATTGGAAAATCCGTTGAATGCAAGGTGGAACAGGCCTAGTCGAAGTGCTGAGCGATTAAATAAATACAAGGCGAGTTTTTGAGTTTCGGGGTCTCTGGATGTTGATTTGATTTGATGAGCGCTTGTTAAAGTTTCAAGATCATCGGACTCGTTGCTTTGTGATTCGATCATTCTTTGAAGGTTTTCGGGGTAACGCGCAATTTGCGTCCATTTTTCTCGATCTGTGCAACCTGCATCGACCTGAGGGAGAGAAGCTCCCTCCACTCTTTGGGTGAGATAGAGTAGAAATATCCCGATAGTCCACACGAGACCCGCCCTCGACTCTGGTGCCACAGACCTTCTAGCCTTGGCCCAGCATTTTGAAAATAAACGGGTAGTCCACGGATACATCTATACCGCCTTTGGGCTTTGGAAAGCGAAATGTACTCAGCTTTCTCATGATACAGTTTGCTAGCTGGTCACTGGGGAGAGTTGAGCTAGTGATAGAAACCTTTTTAACGCTGCCGCTGCCGCCAATGACAAATCGAACCACAATCCGACCGCTGATATTGGGCTGAGCAATAATTGCTGCTTCATGACAATACCGAATTGAATCCATATGTTTGTGGATGACTTGGCCTACCTCGTCAGCTAGGAGACCTTTTTCACTCATCGAAGGGAGAACAGCTTTTTCTAGAAAGTCACCACTCAGTTTCCCTTTGATACCCTTGTAATTCTCGAGATTTTCAAAGGAGGAGATTTTTCGGGATGACGGTTTACCCGTCTTTTTCTGAGAGAGATCAAGATCTGCGTCCTTGGAAACGGATTGCGCCTCTGTTTTGAAAAGATTGCCTTGCTGCAGGGACCTATTTTGAATCGGGTGACTGGGGGTTTTTGTAAGAGCAAGTGCTGAACCAAAGAGCTGCGCGAGCGAGGCCGGAGCTTGCGTTCGAGCCTTAGGTTGGCTTTTCTTGATTGGTCTGGTTGGAGTCCAAGCGGGTGGAGGTGCTGCAGCCACGACAGGTGCGGGTGTCTGAATGATGGGACGTTTAACAAAATACTTAATTGTGGGGGCTACTTCTTTTTCAATTACTTCACTAGTCTGTTTATGAGCCTCGGGAGAGAATAAAGCAAAAAGAGCGAGAATTGCGAGCGTTCCTACCGAAAGTCTGCCAAAAATAGTTTCTTCTAAGGGGCGTTTGGGAGTTGTTTGTAGAAAGAGGAGAGACGCTCCCAGTTGAAAAAGATGATTCACTGGAGAAAGTCGTTTGAGAGATATTTTTAAATTTGGCTCTAGTTCGACATGAATAGCCTTACTTTTTGGTGGATTTTCAAGGTGATAAAACAAACGCTGTTGATTCTGAGGGGGATTGGGGTCGAGCAAGCGGATGAGCGGTCCTGTAGGAGTGCTTTCGAGTGCCCAGCGAGACGTATCGCCAAGTAAGAGCGGCTGATCGGGATTCCAGATTTGGACCCTCACGATCTGACCTTGCTGAGTGATGACTTTAAAGTGAGATTCCCTCATTGCTCTAAACTCATCTTTCTCGCTTCTTCGATCATCTCCTGCCTCAGATTGTCGCGGATCTTGTAAAAAATCTTTCTCTTGGAGCCCCTTCGAGAGGCTGTCGAAAGCATGCTGTTGTAAGGGTTCTTGTCTGCTCCTTCTACAAGTTCTTCACCAAACGATAGAGAGCTATTTCTTTTGCCCTGGGCTGGAGATTGGATGGGCTTTACCGGGATTACCTTGCGAGGGGGCGATTGCAAACGAGCGGGCTGGGACATGATGGCCCTACTGGGCGGGACGACTTTCTGTTGGTCGCCAAATGTTTGATAGGGTACACCAAGTCCGACGAGTAAAGTGATAACCAGGCTAGCCATTCTTCGTAATCTGGTCAACTTTGTATCAAGCATCCTCTTTACTGATCGGTATTATTTCTGGAATCTTAAGTCGGATCTGTCATGAGTAGAAGAATCAGGCCTGACTTTACCTCTGAGCTGCCGCATTAAGTTGTTGGAGTTGTCCGTCCTCTAGGGTCGCAGGAGGGGCATCCATTTTCAGTGCTTCGGAAAGCTGGTCGCGTTGACGGGTTAGGAAGTAATACTGAATGAGTGCAGCCTTAGTGACGGATCTCAGTTTTTCAGGAGAGTTCTTTTTAAGTTGGGATAGGACCTGAATCGACTCTGGGTGTGCACCTACGCGACTTAAAATCAAAGCTCTTGCAAATTGGATCTCGTCCTCGGTCCAGATCTTCCGATCGGTGATCATTTGTAGGAGATAGAATGCATGGTTCCATTGTGATTTTTGGAGGGCTTGTGCTAATTTTTGTTCTACTCCCTGAGCGCTTTTCAGGAGCAGGAGCCATTTCGGGTCGTTGAGGATCATTGGAGTCTTAGCTGAAACAGTGTTTACCTTGGCTTGAGAGGAGAGGACTTGAGCTTGTTTCTCGGTCTCAAGTGCATTTTTTAAAAATGGATCTGCGATGCTATGAAGTGATTTGACATAGTCTTCATGGGACATTTGACCTAACTTTTTAGAATAGGGAATTGCTAAAATGTCGTCCGAAAAATCCCTAAAAATCTGACCCCTAAACTGGAGACCTGCAGCTTTAAGATAGGTCCATCCGAAAATCTCAAGTGAAGTGCTGAGTGCCTCATAGGTCTTGATGAGCTGCACGCGAGCCTTAATTTCTGCGGGATTGAGTTGGAGTTGAGCCGACTTTCGAATTTGAGATCGAATCGACTGGAGAGCACTTGGAAAAACAGTAAAAAGACGTTTAAGAATTGAAAACTGAGAAAGATGATCTAAGGATTCCCAGCTGGCAATAAGAGTCCTCAGTGCCTGATCATTGGCTTTTAGTCCAGCTGAAGCGGAATTAGCTAAAACCACAGTAGCCAAGATGGGACGAGTATTCTGTGAAGCCGTTTTAACCAATTGCACTACTTTACCTAGTTCTTGTGCATTTAGGAGCTGCGGTCTGTCGAAGTCCAGCCACGCCCTATAGTGCTCGCAAGTCTGATGGAAAGAGTCATCGCAAAAGTGAGACTCATTCAGGACCTGTTGGCTGAGTTTATTGCGTCCAAAGATCCAACTGAATTTTAATAAACGTTCTTTTACTCCTCGATAGGTTTCATTCGGGAGGTCTCGATTCTTAAATTGAATCTCAACAATTGCACTCATTTTTTCTAGTGCAGTTTCAAAATCAAAACGATCTTCTGCAAGCTTCGAGTCAATCAACGCGACTTGAATTGGACTCCCAAGTGAATATTGACCTAAGATCTTTCGCCATTTTTGACTAGATTCTAAATCTTTATGAGCCAGAGCTTCTTTTAGTCCGAGGCCGACAAGTTCTGCCGCGTGGCTGTGACTGGGCATACTATCATTTAAGTAGCTGATTGCCGAGCTGAGTAATACATTCTGGTCAGACGATTTGATCTGCGAACGAAATTTCTCAAAATAGGCGTCGTCTAAGAGTTGTTTGATTTGAGTGATGATGGGTATGTTTTGAGTGGAGAAATGAGGCAGAGCCTGATGCGACTCTACAATGACCTCTTCCCACTTTCCTTCATTGGACAGAAATTCAATGAGTCGGGCCTCTGCTAGAGCAGACGTTTGAGTTTGTGGATAGGATTGAATCAAATCTTTGAGTCGTTTCTGATAGTTTTCTCGATCACCAATTCTTAATAATAAGTCACAGATCACGAGACCAAAGTGTTCGTGGTCGGCCTGAGTAAGATTGGATTTGCTTCCTTCAAAATACCTAATCCAGAGATTTACTTGAATTTTTAATGAATCACTGACATTCGTTTGTTTTTTTGACTTTGGTCCTGCTTGTTCACTGTCTTTACCTGGGATTAATAGGTATTTCGCCTGGAGAATTTGGGCGCGGAGTTGGGATTTTAGAGCCTGGGATTGGGGGCTTAAGTCTAAATAATCTTCAGCTTTTATATAAAGCTGAGCAGCATCCTCAAACTTTTTTTTCTGAAAAGCCTCCTCGCCTTGTTTCATATAGATCGTTGCGAGGACCTTGCGGCGTGAGGGGTCTATTTTAATCAATTCAATGCATTGGCTTTGGAGCATTGCAGATTTTTCAGCAGTGTAGCCAGTAAAGCTGTTAAAAGTTCCCTGTCCGAGTTTGCTGAAAATTCCGACAATCGTAGATGCGACCTCATCTGCTATTAAGTTTTTTTCACTTTCGTTTTTTTGGCGATTGATACGAGAACGAATTAAAGAAATATTGAAAGACAAGGATTCGAAGTTCCGCTTTTCGAGTGATCGGATGATTAGCTTATTGATGATTTCTTGCTGAATTTCTAATTTAATCATTGGATTGAGGGTGATATTTTTTGAAAATTGGTAAATTGTCCCCTCATTTCCATCTGATCTGATTAGATTCATGAGTTGCTTGACCATGGATTGAATATGCGATCTAGGTTTTAGATCGATGAAATAGGGGATGGCCGTTTCGATCGTGAAACCAGGTATCTTTTTAGAAATGCCATGAAAATAGAAAAGAACGATATTATTTAGAAGCTGTTGCTCCATTTGATCGATTTCAGCTGTGATTAAAAGATTTTTCCTTGTTCCTTGATTTCGAAATAAGCTAAGTTCTTTTTCAAGATACTTAATTGCCTGAAGAATCTGGTCCAGATAGTAATATCCAAAACCAATATGATGCAATATGACTCCTTCGGAGTCGGTTGATCGAGTCAAGGCCTCGAGAGGGAGCACGATATTTAATGCTTCATTGTACCTTTTTTCTAAAACGAGCAATTCGTAGAGCTTGATACTCGAGCTGAGATAAAGATCGGACCTTGGATAGGTCTTGATGAGATTTGCAAGCGTTTCAATAGCCTCGCTATTTTTTTTGAGTTCAGAAAATGCTTTGGCGCGATAGGCTAAAATTTGATCTAATTCAGAATAATTTTTATAACTTTTTTGAAATGAAGATGATTCCAATAAAATGAGATTGAGAGTCGATTGGAAGTCTTGAGTGCGTCTATTGACATCCTTAGTTGTGTTCGAACTGTGGATTAGCCGAAACTGAGAGGTGCTCAACTGGCTCATTGCCTCGATGATTTTGAACCTAAACTCAGCATCGGACGATGAATCTGGATGTGAGCTGAGATGATCTCGAAGCAATTGAATTTTGCTGATCTGTGCTGATGTCACTTGAAGGTCAAGCTGCCTAAGAGAGTCCTCAGACGATAAATCATTTTGAGCATAGGCGAATCGAGTCAGAATCGTAAGAACCAGAAAACCCGTTAGAGCGACTAATTTAATCTGGCCCACACCTAGTTATCCTCTGCTACAATCAACTTGTAGGTTTCAAAGCCGCTCAGTGACGCGGTTGCCAGTACTTTTTTGACTAGATCTACCGGAGCCTCTCGATCTGCTAAAATCATCAGCGGAGTCTTTTTCCGCAGTTCAGGATCTTTTTCTTGAATGCCTAACAGTGACTTACGGAGCGTGTGCAAGCTGCCATCCTGGGCTAGATCTTCTGGTTTGTATTTGAACTGATTGAGTGCAATGACTTCATGATGGTCGAATTTAATCGATCCCTTGAGGATCTCAATTCCCAATGTATTCATCACTGGCTTGAGGCTACTCACTTCAGGGAGCTGAATTCCTGGGTCAGGCGTAAAAGGGGCAGCCTCTGAGCTAAAACTCTTGAGTAGAAAGACGAGAAGAATGACGAAAACGTCTGCCATGGACGTGATTTGAAGTGAGAAATCCTCAGGCGGTCGTTTCCTCTTAAGGAGCGATTTTCGTCTTTTTTGCGAGCTCATGGTCCGCCTGCCTCCGTGTTGAAGGCAACTGATCCGAAATTTGATTCAGCCTTCTGGATAGCTTTGACCAACTGATCATAAGAACCCTTGTCGCTGCCAGCGACGAGGATTGAATCCAGCGTGGGGTACTTTTGCTTGATCTGTTTAAGTTCAGAGTCAAGCTTGGATAATGCGACTTTCCCACCCTCATCAGGTATATCGATTTCTTGAGAACTCATTCCAGAAATCTTAATATGAGCTTGGCCATGGTCACCGATGTTGAGTTCTAATGAGACCAGGGGAGGATTTGGGATTTCTCCTGCAGTCGGGGTGGCCAATACAATGTCTAATCCACCTAGATTGAGAAATGACGTAGAGATCAAAAGATAGGTGATCAAGACTGTAAAACAGTCAATAAATGAGGAGAGATTGAGCTCGACCTCGTGAGAGCCTGATGCGTCTCCCTGCTCGGTTGCGTTCAAGCAATGCTCCGTTCTGAATTGGAGGGCGTCGATTCTGTGTCGAGTTCATAGTAGCGCTGCTTGAGTAAGGTCATCATTCGAGCCGCTGAACGCTCGATTTCCCCGACGAGACGATTTGTTTTACTCATCAGGTAGCTGTAAGCCACCATGCAGGGAATGGCCACGAAGAGTCCGAGCATTGTTGTATTCATAGCGGTCGAAATCCCTGCAGCTAAAAGAGCAGATCTCTGCTGAGCGCTTGCAGATCCTAAAGCCTCAAACGATTGAATCAAGCCCACGATGGTTCCAAAAAGTCCCATCAGCGTCGAGACGTTTGCAATCGTGCCAAGGTAAGCCGTGCGTACCTGGATTCTAGCAGTCGCCTCGCTGACCAAGATTTCGATACTATCTTGAATCAAGTCCTCGGGTTGATTCGCTCTGACCAGAGCTTCGCGAATCACTCGAGTCACGGGTTTAGATGCATTTTTGTCACAGAGTTCAAGGGCGTCCCGAAAACGATTCGCCATCACCAACGTTTTAATTTGGTTCATGAATCCGGCCAAGTTTTTGATCGGGTAATAGAAGCTGAGTGCAAAGAACCGCTCCAATGCAATGATCAGTGCTAGTGCCGCTGCGACGATAATCGGTCCAGTGTGTCCTAAGTTACTGAGAATAAAATCAATCATTTTAGTCATAGGTGCATTGACGCGTGCGCGCCCCTCTACTCCACTTAACGGCATTGTGAGTTAAAAGCTTGAGTTGGATGGCAAAGTTGACACCCCTACCCAGGGATTTCATGGGGGACGGAGCTCAATTTGGCCCAGTTCTTTCATCTGTTGAATTCACTATGCGCGTATCCCGTTATCAAGTTTTGTCCCGGCCCACTGGAATTGTTCATTTGTTCTGGAAATGTCACAACAGCGAATACCTCTTCGACCGTGCCGGAGCAAAAAAGTTGTTCTTTCAGAGTTTGATTTTCGGTCTAAACCACCGAGGATCGGACGATTCAGTCAAACTCCACACCTTCTGCCTGATGAGTAATCATGTTCACCAGCAGATGAGTTACTCAGACGGTGCAATCAAACTATCGCACGTGATGAGAGTTGCCCACGGAACTTTTGGAATGCGCTTCAATCGGGCATTCAGCCGGTCCGGAAAGGTGGCGAACGAGCGCCCAAAAACTCCGTTAGTGGGCGGCACAGAGGCAGAAATGCGGGTCCATTTTTACATTGAGGCAAATCCGATCCGCGCAGGCATGGTCAAACCAGAGAAGTTGAGATTCTACTTCTGGAACTCTTATCGGTTCTACGCTCATGGGGAGGTCGATGAATGGACCAAGCACATCACCCCTCCCCAATGGTACATCGACCTCGATCAAACGCCTGAAGGGCGCCAAAGAGCGTATCGAGCTCTATTTCGGAAGTACCTTGAGCAAACTACCGTGAGCTGGACTCAGTTTTTAAGTCACTTCATTGGAGATGCACTGTGGGTAAGGAAAATGGAAACTGCTCTGAAAGAGCAATTGTGCGCCAGAGCATTAGCCAGGACTCGTGCTTCTCCTGCCTAAGCAAGTTAACTTCACTGCACAAATTACGTGTGATTTTCTCAGTTTCGCCCTGGGTAGGGTCGAAGTGTATCTACAAATCCAGAGAATCGACTGATTTCTAGATTATTTTTACGCTAGAGTCACAATCGACCGTTTACTGGCTCCAAACTCGGCGAACACGGCTGGTATCTCGCCTCATTCTGCATCAATCAAGTCCGAGGGGTTCAAATTCACCCCCCGCAACTGGCCTAATTAGCCTAAGTGCCGAATTTAGATGAAAAACGGGCTCCGTCCCCAATCCGCACTCGCCGAAATGACTGATTATGGCCTGTAAGTGCAGCGAATTCCGTAGAAGGTGGGGGAGGGGGTAGAACCCTTAAGGGCATTGGCACCACTGGCTCCATAGGTGATTTCCCGCTGTGCTGCACCTGTCCATTGGGTACTAGGAGTAGGATTAGGAGCCAAGGCTCCGTTAAATCCATAAATCGTTTGGCCGTTTGGTAGGTCCCTGCCCGTCTGGCTGGCTGCGTTACCTGCGAGATTGGAGATATTATCCCATTCGACATTTCTCAGGAGAGCAAAATTTGTGGTGGTGCCGAAGTTCAGATCATCACCGTAACCTTTGCAGACAAAGTCCGCAGCGATTGCTTCAGTCGGTTGGGTGCAAAATCCAAAGTTAACGTTTCTGTCTAAAAACGATATAGTTCGGCTTGCGGACGAAGGGTAGCTTGTACACCGTGAATCTGTTGCTGTTGCTGTTGCTGTTGCTGTTGCTGTTGCTGGGAAATCATTGTAAGTTTCACCACATCTGTAGTTACTAAACGAACTAGCTAAAAAAATTCCAGAGGTAAATTCTCCTGTTCCAACTTTGATTCTGAGTGGGGGTTCGGTGCTCGTGGTTCCGAAATTCCTAGGCCAAGTGTTAAAAAGATTACCCCATGAACCATTAAAAAAATCTTGGCTAGAGTAGGGGATGTTATTATCGCCACATGTATTTTGTGAGCTTCTCGTACCATATTCATGGTACGAACCGCTGAGTTTATGGGTCATCTGGTACTGAGAAACACAAAAGTCAGGTATACTTGATCCGGGTACATTCCGTGCTGGAACTCCCACGAAACCAGATGGACAGTCAAAGTTATTATTGAAAGAATAAGATGTAATTGATGGATTATTCCATCGATCAGTTGACGTGATGTTAATCGTGAATGGTACATTCGAGTCGTCTTTGAGGCTTGCGGTGACCGTTAGAAATCCTGCCGTGTCATTAAAGGAAAAGTTGGGTCGACTGATGTCGAATTCATTGCTGGTCTCATTGAAAGAACTACCTTTGCTGCAGACGGCGCTTAGGTTTTTCACATGAGCTGAGGAGAATTGGGCTATTACCGCCCCTTCGGTGACGGTCACGCTGGTGTTTGCTCTTCCGCCTGCCTGACTACTTGTAAAGGCGTCGCAAGTGCCCGTTAGTTTGAATGAGAGGGTCTTCATTTGGAATGGACTGCTGGCGCTGATTCCAGTCCCTGTATTGGTGGGGGCTATACCAAAACTGGGTCTGGCAGAGGGTGCGGCCGGCGGCGAGTTGTAAAGCCAGAGGTAGGGCAATGTTGGAGTTGTGCTTGCACTCGGATTGACTAGTATCCCGATATCAGTATATGTTTCTGGGCTATTTGCAGTGGCTACTTTAAGTTGATATTGAATCAGGGTGTCAGTCATTTTGTCGCTGGTTGATAATCCAGAGGAATCCTGGCAGAAGAGACCTCTAGATCCGTCAGTGCTGCAGGCAGTCCCAGCTCCCGGTTGATCGAAGCTATAGGTGTAAATTGGATTTAAATAACTGTTGCCGCAGGTCGGAGCTGTGAAACTAGATGTGGGCAATTGACTTGATGTGATTGAGGCGATCTGAGTCGGTGCTACCGCTCCTACTTTCCTCCAGACCTGAATCCCGGTAATCGGCATAGTTGAGGTGATTTGGTTGAGCTTAAGTCTCCAGCTCCATTTTGCATTCGCCGCGCTTGAGTCGTCGCCGGCAGCATTGAGAGTGGGAGTGATCGCAGATAGGGGGCTAAACGTAGGTTGGATGTTATTCGAGTAAGCAAGTACGGGTAATTCGAGAATCGAGCCAGTTCGATTGGTGCATGTGCTGTCGGCGGCGCCCGTGCACGCGTCGACTTGGACACAAAGAGGTCGGTTTCTATCGAAGCAACTTCCTGCACCTGAGTTAACAGTGAGATTGCTCGATGCAGATGTGGCGGCTATCCAACTCGTCAAAATTGGGGAGGGGGTAAAAGAGCCTGAAGGCGTGCAGGTTCCCCCGCTGACACTCGATTTATTCCAGAGTTGCGTTCGATAACTTGCAACCGGTGACGGGGAGTTGACAACCATGGGTTTAGCCGCGCCTGTTGACAGAGTCACAGTGACCAAATTACTAAATGGCCAGGTTGCCATTGGGTTAAATTGAGGCTCAATGGTAAAGGTGCGGCAAGTATAGTTGTCTATCGAGTTTGGCAAAGTGAGAGAATTGGCCAAAGTTGCGCTGATCTTATAGCACATCCTTAGGGATCGAACTGTTGCAGCATTATCTGACCACAGCCCCGTAGATTGACCTGTTAGGGTGGCAGAATAGGTATAGTTCTGCTGGCACCCACTGGGTGTGGTACCTGAAGTGCTGAGGGATGGCAGAGTCGACGGGGTTGCGCTGGCCCAATCGCTAGGAGCGTTTGTGTCGTTTGCGGAGTCGGCAATAGCGGGCGCAGGGCTGTAGAATATGCGTTGAACAGTTAAGTTGCCACTCAGTCTGCTTGGAGCACTCACGGTGATCGGGATACTCCAGTTCCATGTTCGGGTACCATTCGAGTTGGGCGTAAAACTGACCGCAGGAGTATTAAACCTGCCGACTGCGCCCCCGGGAGTGGTTGTTATGCTCAGCGCAGAACTGCGGGTACGCAGAAAAGATGAAATGGCTGGGCCTCCAGACGCATTCTTGGCAAAGGTGCAGGTACCAGTTCCGTCGGCGTTTTTGCAAGCTTGGAGTGCCGTACAGTAGTTTTGTTCAAAGTCATCTTGAGTTGCAGTGCACGTATTAAAAAAGTTACTGATTGGAATTCCAGAGGGCAGGAGACTTGCTGAACTCGCGGACAAAGAAGACGTGACGACTGGATTGGCTGCGCTTGATGAGGGAACCGAATTCTGACACCCTGTTGAGGGTCGTTTCCAGACGGAAACTTTGTAAGATCTGATCCCGCTCGCGCGCATCGCTTGACCTGTAAAAGCGATCTGGTCGGTAGCCGATGTGTAGCTGACGCCGGTCACAGTGAATGAGGGAATCGGTGTGATCCTTGCTAAGGAACGGTCGGATGCTGTGAGAGATTGAGGCGTTGCGCCGCTTGATGTTTGGAGTGCAGCGATTAAACGGTATTGGATCTGGCGGGTACTGTTGGGGTCGTACGAATAAGTAGTGTAAGTGTCGGAGTTTCCAAGAAAATCAGACCCTGTGTCGAGGTAGCTCGATTCACCCGTGTTGGCGAGCGAGGTATCAGCTGCGGTGAGCTTGTAGCACCAAGGATTGCTGGATGATGATGCTGTAGTGAGATCACTGCAACTCACAGGGATTAGGCTGGGGGTTGGACTCGATGCGATGTTGACATCGCTTGAGGTCATACTTGTCCCTTCGATTACTGCGTTTACATTCCGCTGTAGGGTGACGTCGCCGGTAGTGAGACTGCTGGTCAATGACCTGATTGTAGCATTGAGTGTCCAGCCGAACTGAAATTTACCGAACTGATTAAAGTCAGAAGTCACCGGCGAAAATGAATACGAGGGCGCCGGCGCATCGTTGTGGAAGTCCTGACAAATCGTTCCAAGAGTGGCACTGGCTGTTGGATCGGTTGGAGTAGCCTTGATTTGGTAGCACACTCGGTTGTAGTCAAAGTTAGAAGCGTCGTTCCAACCTAATCCATTCGGTTGTCCGGCAACTGGATTCGCAACGGAGCCGTCAGTCCAGTCTCCTGTGTAGAAAGGTGTCGTGGAACTTCTTTGGGCGTTAGTGAGGGTGTCGCTGCTTCTAAGGTTGAGGGTCATTTCATTGAGAGCGTTAGCGGGGGACGAGGGAGTCGGAGAGGCATATACACTCAGCAGCGTGCAGCCGGAACAGTTCGAATCGGGAGAACTAGAAGGAGCTGGAGTGGTGCTCGTTGAATCAAAGAAGCGTTTCACTTCGACTGTGCTGAGAGTGTAAGGCGACTTGACTGTAAACGAAGGATTCCAGGTGAAATGACTGACGTTTCTGCCTCCCGTTTGCGAGACATAATTCCAGTAGGAAAACTGACGAGGGGCACCCGTGATGCTACCTGTTGTAATCGTGACATCAGGGGTTCCGGTTCCTCTGCGGTAAACAGCTTGGGGAGATGAGGCAACCCAAAAATCATCACTGACACTACCAGCGTGATGCGCCCTGACATTCACACAATAGTCAGCGATTCGATCTGCTGTTGCGGTGAGTCCGGCACCTGCACCGTTTTTAAGATCGGAGAAAGTGATTGGAATTGAGGTTCCATTTTGAATGTCGGAATAACTCAGTGTAGCCGAGGGCCTAAAAATATCAGCGTCTGCAACGGAGGATCGATCGCAATTCCCGCTCCCTTTTCTCCACACTTCGATTTCGTAGGCGGGATTTCCAAACCGACTTGAAGACGCAGGCATCGGCGAGGCCAAAACTCCGAACCGGTCGTTGCCTGGCGTTGCTGCGTCTGGCGTCACCGTAGGAGAAGCAAGGGGGCCAAACGGCGTGCCATTGCGGACTTGGACGGTCGCAAGGTTGACTAGGTCTGCCCCACCGAGAAGAGAAGCCTGATAGTTGAAATAGCGGTCACCTGCCGGAAATGGGCTGTAATTCGTATCGGGCCAGGTACCTGAGTCGACATTGGTTTCAGTACCCTTTTGAGTTGTACTGTCGGGGATCTGCATTTGGTAACACCAGCCGTAGGTGGCGCCTGCATTACAACTGCCCACAGGAACCGGAGACGGACTGGGCGTAGCCACTGTGTTTTGTGCGATCGAGCTCCAATCGACAGTGGGAGTCGAAGCTACTTTGCGTTTGAATACCACATCGCCTGGAATCAGTGAGCTACTGGGTGAAAACACTCGAGCAGCAAGAGCCCAAGTCGATTGGGTTTTTCCGGACGAGTTGAAATCAGTGACAGGCGAAGCGCTTGGACTGATGAGGGTCAGGGTTGGTTGATCGTTAGAGAGATCCGCTGTGCCGCAGTAGTCTTGTGTGGTGCTCACTCCTCGTGAGGTCGCTGTGACCCGATAACAAATTTTATGAAAATTAAAGTAGTCAGCGGCTGACCAGCTGCCAATATCTGTCGAGGACTCTCCTGTTCCGTCAGTTTTTGCATGAAGCGTGATTGCATCGGCGGAATTTGGAACTGTTGATGCGCTCCCTCGAGTGATCCAGTTGCCGGGGCCGATTGTGGGGAGGGCGTAAATCTCGCTGATAGGACTATAGGATGCCGTGGGCGTTGTGTAATCGCTGTCGATAGGTGATGCGTTGCTGAGCAAATGGGCTCTTTGAATCGTAATCGATTGCACCAAGTCATCTGCACTAATTTTAAATCTTGGGTTCCAAACCCAGGTGTATCTGTTACGCCCTGCAAGAGTGGTCGGAGAGGGTGATGGCGAAGGGCTGACTAACACAGTGACAGTGGGTGCATTGGTACTCTTGTAGCGATGGACTGCTCGAGTTCCTGTGGCTGACGTACAGATTTCAGCCGCGCCATTTGTTCGGCATGCCTTGAGGCCAAAGCAGAAATCGCCAATCCGGTGAGCAAATGAGGTTGCTGGAGTACCACTCGTAAAATCCGAAAAATCCGGAGTAAAGGAAGTCGTGTCACTCGGATTAATGCTCGTAAAGGTCTTGGTCTTGATGCTTGAGCTGTCGACGGGGCGACTGCTGCAGTCGTCTGTGCCAGGACTGATCTCCCAGGCTTCAAAGCGGTAGCTGTGAGAGCAAGTGGCTTGGAGTCGTGTTGCGCCGAACGTCAGTTGATCTGAGGTAGCGTAGGTGCCGCTAGAAAGCCCGAACGAGAAGCTACTTGGGTTATTTAATGAGACCCAATCGGCCTGGGATGCATCAACTTTACCGATTTCAGTTCCGCCATTGAGAGGCTTGACTGCCAAGCTGTATTGTACCGATCGATTACCTGCAAAGGGGAGGTAACTTGAGTCGTTTTCGAATGGAGCGGGAACTGAGTTCTGGAGATCTGCGAAATTAGCAGAAGGCGTGTTTCCAGCACTTGCCTCGGCGGTGCTGATTGCGGCTGAGTCATCGTTAAAGGATGCGGTGTAGGTCCAAGGTCCGGTGCAGCTGTCACCTGCCGCCGAGCAATTAGTTGCACCAGGGCTCCAGGTGACCGAGGGGGATAGCGCAACAGCCGGTACGACTTGATTCGTGGCTGACCCTCCCAGAACTGGGGTTTTGATCCACGATCGATAAATATTCAGATCGCCTGCAGTGAGAGTTGAACTGTAAGAGGTGATACTGGCTCGGGCCCCCCATTGCCATTGGATTTGGCCAGCGCCGTTGAAGTAAGAAACGGGTGAAGGGCTCGGTGAGGCAAAGGTAATGAGAGGAGTGGCTGGGTATGCACTACTGAAGTCGAAGGTGTGGCAGTATTCGCGGGTATGAACTGTATTATCATTTGTCTGGGTCGCGTTAATTTTGTAGCACACCTTTTGGAACGGATGATCTGTGTCAAAACTCCAGTAAGAAGCAGAGGTTTCACCTCTGTCCGCGGCAGGTAAACTGCCCTTGATTAAGTGAATCTGATAAGTATTTCCGCAACTTTCACTCGCCAGTGCGCGTCCGGCGAAGTCTGATGCAGTATAAGAAGCGATGGGGACGGGTGAATAGCTGGGAGTAATACTATTCAGGACTGTTAAAGAGGTATCGTTAAAAAATTGAGCTCTTTGAATTGTGATTCCCGTGAGATTGGGAGCTGTTTTCACAATATTAAAAGTAGGGTCCCATTTCCAAAATCGTTTGAGGTGGCTCCCCGTCGCCGTTGAGAGACTGGATGTCGTGGGAGTTGGGATAAAGTTTCCGGGCGCGCCATCTGAGCCGAGGGTGCTGCTTGAGATGGTAATTGCCAGACTTCCATTGATATTTCTTTGAATGAGATTGCCCATCGCAGTGTTGGCGCCAGGATCGGGGGTGCAGATTGACTGGCTATTTACATCACGACACATCAAAAGATTGACACAATAGCTTGCAGGGCGATCTGGACTACAGTTGTTATAAAATTCAGAACCATCTGATTTTTTAAAATCAGCGAAACTGAGTTGTTTCGTGGGCTGTCCGGTCTCATTTGGATTGGGTGACCAAGTAAATGAGGGAATCGGTGATGGAGACGCCGATGTTCGGGCGCAGTTATCTCCGGCTGCTGCCTTCCAAACCTCAGCCTTGTAATAGTGGTCGACTGTAGGAGAAGGAGGTGCTTGCCAGGCTAAAGTGACCTGATCATCGCTCGTGGAATAAGTGGTACTGATTGAATTGAAACGGGCCTGGGTGTTATCTAGGGTAACTGAAGTGCTGGAGCCGCTCAAAGGTGAAAGATAGGTAGAACTGGTTTGATATTGAACTGTCCTGCTACCCGTAAATGACACATAGTTTGAATCCGTTTCAAAGGCCACGCCTGAAGTTGCAGAATCTCCTATTTGGCTGAGTGCAGAGGTTTCTGTGGTCGCTGCAGTGATGTGATAGCACCAAGGCCCTTGTGTCGGGTCATTTGGGAGAGTCGTCTGGGGAGCACTGCAGTCGACAGGTGATCGAGCTGAAGTGACATTTCCAGAGTTGCCACCCACAACTCGGGAGAGTGTCAGATCAGTGTTGAGTAAAGTCGAAGTTTTGGATTGGAGAGTCACTCCGACAGGCCACCGCCATTGGATTTTACCAGCTACATTGAAATAAGCTCGTGGACTGATCGAATCAAAAGTCACGGTAGGAGCGTCATTTCTTAGATCCTGGGTTTGGCAATAGGTTTTCGAAATTGCGCTGGTAGCTGAATCCTCCGGAGTAGCTGTGATTTGGTAACAAACCCGGTGATTCTCAAAGTTATTGAGATCATTCCATCCTGAGTCAGCATCGTAGATCACGCTGGAGGACTCTCCTGATCCTGTTTTATTGAGATGCAGGGTGATCTGGTCGGTACTGCCAGTCGAACTGGCTAGAGTGCGGTCGACCCCACTCGTAGTACTTTCGTAAATGTCATTAGGATTAAAAATTCCGTTCGAAATTGTTTGATAATTTGTTGGGTTTTGAACAGTTCCGTTGCCATGCCAGTGACCTCTTGTGATTTCAATGCTTTGTAGTCTTAGTCCAGCGCTAATTGTGAAGGTTGGATCCCAAGTAAAAGTTCGGAGAGTATGTGAATTAGAATTGTCAGAGCGAGTGCTGGATTGAATGATAAAGGTTCCTGGAGTTCCATCCGTTGCTGCGCTCTGGGCTTGGAGTGTTAGGTTCGTATTTGTTTGTCTCCGAACGAGAGTTGGGTTCTGGGCTTGGGTGCAAATTTGAGTTCCCGAGGAGCTGAGTCTGCAAACGCTTAAACCGATGCAGTAGTTCGCAATCCGATCTCCGTTGCTATTGAAATTAAACCCACTGAAAGGTACGCTTACGCTGCAGAATGAGTCTCCGCTGGAGCAAGAGCTCGTCATTGTATCCAGGGTATCCAGGTTTGTCGAAGTGATCGTTTGGCTTCTGATCGTGGCCGTACTCCGAGTGCTTATGCAATCGGCTACTCCCGAGTTCAATTTCCAAGCTTCAATTGAATAGGTGCGCGGGATGACAGAAGCTTTCATGGGAACGCCGCTGACTGTAATCGTTTCTGTACTAGCGTCCCCTGGCGTGTAAGTGGCTGAGCTCAGTTTGAAGGTGTTGATCTGGTTAACCAGGAGATTCGAGTTATCGAGAATCGTGTTTGATGTGGAGACGGGAGTTCCGTAGTTTGCTCCCCCTGGTCTCAACAGGGTTATAGTGTAATTGAAACTGCGAGAGCCAGAGAAGCTCAGGTAGCTCGAGTTGGTATCAAATCCAATCCCACCGCGGAGATCGTCTCCCATTCCCGTGTCTGCAGACGTCTCAGTCAAACTGACTCTGTAGCACCAGGGGCCCGTCGCTGGGGGCGTGAATCCAGCCACAATAGCAGTCGGATTGGTACAGTCCACGGAGGTTAGATTGGGTGTCCGAGTGTAAGTCCCACCTCCACCGGTCACCGTGACCGACCGGGCCTGAGAAACATTCGAGGATGTCAGCGTGAATCCATCCGATCGGACCGTGGCGCCATAATCCCAGCTCCATTGGATTTGACCTATTTGATTAAACGATGACACTAAATTTGAGATGGCGTTGGAACCGGCTCCTAAGATCGGAGGATCGGTGTGAAAGTGTTGGCAGTAATCTTGATAGAATTTCGAAGTTCCGTCACTGGGGATTGCCTCAATTCGGTAACAGACTTGGTGGTAGGAGAAATCGTTTGCATCATCCCAATTGAGGCCTGAGGCTGTGTTGGATTGATCGCCCGAAGCCGACGGAAGAGTGTCGGTATGAGTATTGTTTTTGAGTCGAACCAGGGTTTGATTGGCATCCGTCGCAGAAGTACTGACGGCCGGGGTACTATAAGAGGTGATACGACTGCCTAAGTTGTAATCTGTATCAGCAGGTTGAGTTGAGGGAGGTGATGAGGGGTCAGTTTGAACCACTCGATAGACGTTGATCTGACTCAAAACGCGAGGAGAACTGACTCTAAACAGCGGGTCCCAGGCCCAATGTCGAACCGTTGGATTGCCCGAGGCAAAAGGGACCGGGGAGAAGCTGGCTCCGATGATGGGAGTGATTCCCGTGGCCGCAGCGACTCCTGCAATTGCGTTCGATCCGCTTCCGATGCGATGGACCTCGAGGGTGTTGCTGAGAGCAAAAAATGAGCTGCCAGTTCCGATGGAGGCATGTCGTGCAACCAGATTCGTGCAATAATCTGCGATCCGATCAGCAGTCGACGTGAATCCAAGAGAATTAAAGGTCACTGAAGCCGTGAGTTGTCCAGAGGCATTGACGCTGAAGGCTGGAGATTGAGTTTGAACACCTGTTGCTGATGCGTGATCACAGGACGCAGTCGTTTTTTTCCAGGCTTCAACTTGATAATCAGGAGAGGCGAACTGACTTGCGGTCGCATGGATCGGCGTGCCGACAAACTCAATGCGGTCATTTTCTGCCGCAGACTCCCGAACTGGAGTCGCCGATGCGAGAGCAAAAGGTGCACCGTTGGTGAGAGATAGGGCTCCTGGATATCCAGCGGGATCAGAAGCAGCAAAGACGTTCGGATTAACAGCTGCGATCGTCGTCGAGCTGCCTGCGACAGGAGTAATCACCCAGCGGTATCGAATTTTACGTGAGCCCGTAAACTGCTGGTAGGTATTATCGCTCTGGAACTGACCGCTACCGCCAGTATCGGGTCGGAGGCTCGCGTCTGTGATGTCAGTGGTTTCTGCGGTCGTGGCCTTAGAGGCATCCGTTGGTGTGATTTGATAACACCATGGCCCATTGGCTGAAACTGCACCTCCTTCACATCCGATTGGGGTGAAATTGAAATTGGCTGAAGGGGTTGCGATGGAATGATAACCAGAACGACCCGTGCTTGAAGGACTGGCGTCATTGAGTGCATCCCAGCTGGTCCCCAAAATTCTTTGGATATCAATTGAGTTTGCCGAAAGAGCCGATGACTCCGATTTAATTTTTGCACCTACAGCCCAACTCCACTGCACTTGTCCATACGGATTGAAATCCCCGACTGGAGTGTTGATTGGAGTAAATTCAGTCACGCTGGGAGGGTTGTGATGGAAGGTGTTGCAGTAAATCTGACTTTGAGGGCTACCTGCTGCGGCTGCACTGAGCTGATAACACACTCTGTGATACTGATAATCTGTTGCAACTGTCCAACTGTTCGCACTTGCGATGGGAGCATAAGTTTCCGCTGCAGAGGCTAAGGGAAGGTGATAGGTGTAGCTTCCTCCACTACAGTTGGCATCACGATACGGTAATGTTTGGAGCGTGGTTTGATCTAAATTCATGAGAGTTGTCGGGCTTACTGAGAAATTAGGCGCGCTAAATCCATTGGCTGCTGCGGCAGTATCGACGACTCGCTTGACCTGATAACTCGTGATCGCTGCAGTGGCTGTTGCGGTGAAACGTGGATTCCAGGTGTAATTACGGCTGAGCGGGGTTCCTGATGGGGTCGCAGCAGTGACGGTGAATGATCCAGATGAGCTGGCTGGAGACGGATCAGTTGCGGAGGTGTAGGAACCTGTTGCTGCCTCGGCAGCGATTGTTACGGCTCCCGTTGGACGCCGAAGGATCAGTCGGGCAGCGGGAGAGTAGCAGGTCGTTTCACCTGTGTTACAGGCCCGGAGCCCGATGCAATAATCCCCCGAGAGCTGATCACATGAACCAAAATTGAGTCCTGCAGGATCAGCAAAATTGATCGAAATAGGGAGCACCGCATTCTTTGGAAACGAGACTGAATGAACAGCTCCGATCGTTGCAGGTCTGCTCGAGCAATCCGTGCCTTGTTTGAGCCATCCTTCAATCTGGTAAGTGTTGAGATTACTGAGAATGGATGGCATAGGATTGATATTCATCGGCGCAACTTGGGTAGTAATCGTCATTCCTGGAGATGGGTTTGCTCCAAACCCAAAAGGAACTGCGCCAAAGTTCAGAGGAGTGCCAGAATAAATCCGAGAGGCGGCGTCAGCTCGGCTGACGAAGTCGCTGGGGCCAGAGAGTTGGTAGGAGAGGTCAATTGAACTCCCCGCGCCAGAGTTTGCAGCGTAAGAATCACTTGCGGTGAATGAATATTGGGTACACCCCGAGTGTTTCGTTCCGGTCCCAGTCCAGTTAGTCTGAGTTGCAGCTCCACTCAGGAGCGAGGCTCTCGCAGGGGCCGATCGGGTGAGGCTGATTGAGGTGGGCACTGAGGCTGTTGCTGATTTACAGTCTCGAATTGTGCCGTTCAGGCTCCAAGCTGCAGTGATTATGCCTGTTGAGTCAAACGTATAAGTCGGAGCGGAATTGAGGGACCACGAAATCTGTGTGGGGGGTTGCGAAATGAGTGTCGTCGCCCGAGCGCTCGGAGGTGTACTTGTGCAGACGCTTGAGGAATTACAGGCATCGACTGCGACACAAAGCTGCGCCGGATAGAGAGCGGCGAGCTCGCTTGCTGCGAATGAACGAGGAATTAAGTAGGAGTTCTGACCGGTTGCATCTGTAGTTCTCGAAACGCTTGAGGGTGTTGCAGAAGGCGCATCCAGATTAGATTGGACCGATAGTCCGGTCGCGCTTGAGCGGATCGTTAAATAATTAGGATTGGCGGGTCTACTGGTTTGCGTGTTGCAGCTGGCAGCTGAGTCGGCTTTCCAGTAGTAGGCACGGTATTGGTCCACTGCCCCATATTCAAGTGCGCTAAATGGAATGTTGTCCGGGAGTCTTAAGACAAATCCTTCACCATAGGGGTCGCTTGCTGTGCTAGCTTGGGCTACCGTAGCGTCGCCTGCTTGCAATAGGTTTAAAGGTGGAACGTCGTCCTGAACGAGGCTGGCTGTTTTCCCGCTCGACACATTTCCAAAAAAATCGATCGCCTGGATGCATGCGTAGTATTGGGAGTTGGGCTGCCACGGGATATTCCCCAGAGCAGTGGAGCCCAGGTGGATGCGACCATCACCTGGGAAAATTAAGTTTTGAGTACCTGCAGTGCTAGAACCAGGATTTGGATAGTTTAGATCGTATGTCTGTCTATTAGATGATGATAGGTTATATGATGAAAGGTTGGATGGGCTACAGAGATTCGTCGTCTCAATGGAGGCTGCACTTTTAGGAGTTCGAGCCAACGTGATTCGGTAGGAATTTGCAAACTCGTAGTTTGGGAGTGATCCCGCCGACAGGTCGGGCCAACTGAGATCAGGATTAAGCTGGAGGCCGCCGACGAAGATTGGACTCACGCCAGCGGGTGGGCTCACGGTTGCCAGAGTTGCCGAGGATCCAGCGGGAAAGGCGGGTGGATTCGTTTTAGGCTTTTGCCCCACGATGTAGAGAGAAATCGGTCCAGAGATCGGCCCTGAGTTCGTGTTGACGATCTCGACCCGCATTTCAAATAGCCCTAGCCCTAAATAAGGTTTGAGGACATTGTCAAAAGTGGCTACCGGATTAAAGCTTAATCTCATCTTGCCCTGGCTATTAGGATCTAAATCTTTGAATGTCAGTTCAGGAGGAACTGGACAAGTGCCGCTATTACTACAAGAATTCAGGATAGAGTTAGCAAAGACGTCGCTGCTTTCCGTGTCTGAAAACTTATATCCCAGCAACGAGGATTTAAAATTCCCATTTGAAAGTTCAGCTGCACCCTTGCTTTTAAAGTCCGATTTGCCAGGGTCACTGTCGCTGAGGCTATCTCCGTTGAATTGGAAGTCAACAGAGACGGTCTTATGCTCGTAATCTGGATTCCTCGGTAGTGTCTCGGTGTTCGTGACAAACGTAGTGAAGTCTGCTGTTGACCATGGACTGAGCATGAAGAAGGGCTTCGCTACAGATTTTCCTGATGCCTGATAACTTGTGGTGAGGATGCGCTCTTCCTGAGTGCTGGGGTCGAGACCGAGTCCGTAGGTCAGGGAAAAGTCTCCGGAGTAACTCTTTCCGTTTGGCGTGAGGTCTCCCAATCGGTTTGGTGTCGGGGCATTAAAGCGGATTTCAAAGGTGCAGGAGTTATTTCCACCCGCAGCATCGAGCTGATTTAAGTTTTGACATAAGTTGCCCTCGCTGGGGATCTCGAACTGATTCGTTGCTGCGGTCATCGTAGGATGCTCTGCTGGAGCGTCTCCGGAGTTGTTCATTGAGAGGGTCGCGCCTAGAGTGGAGCCAAACGGAGCTTCTGGAAAAGAAATACTTTGCGTGGCAGCGTCTACGGTTACGAAGAGTCCAGTGGGTCTGCTCCCCATTTTTCCATCCAAACCTACAAAGTAGGTGGGAAATTTGCCGGAGGTCGGGTTCATCTTTGGACGCGGGTACCTGGAAAATACGGCCAAATTAACCACGTTGCCACACCCATTGAGGAGAGGCGCTGCGAGGAGCAGGATGAGCCCGATCTTTGACGTGCTTAATTTGACTAAATTAGTCATATATTATAGTTCAATTCTATCTAGACCATCGGAATAGCTCAAGAAAAAGTTGAGTTTAAGAGTTCGAGTGCGTGATCACTTTCAAAGACCTGCAAAAACAAGGGCCTATAGACCGTGTCCTGGATGGCACAGTCAGAGCTTCAAATTAAATGCAGCTTGGGTGAGAAATTACGTCGAATACAGCGGGAATCTGTGGCACATCTCGCGGACTTCTCCACGGATTTTCTTTAGCTTTTCAGCATCTCCGCGGGTCTCGATCGATTGATGAATCCAGCGCGCCACGTTCTTCATTTCCGCGTTGCCCATGCCTCGAGTGGTGATGGCCGGTACGCCGATTCGAATCCCGCTCGTGACAAACGGACTTCGCTTTTCGTTGGGGATAGTATTCTTGTTTACAGTGATCCCAGATTGATCGAGCCAAGCTTCTGCGTCTTTCCCAGAAATACTACCGTCGCCTGTAGCGGTAAGGTCGACCAGCATGAGGTGATTTTCAGTTCCGTCGGTCACCAGCTTAAATCCGAGATCCATGAGTTCTTGAGCGAGTGATTTAGCGTTAGAAATCACCTGCTTTTGGTAGTCGACAAACTGGGGTGTGAGTGCTTCTTGGAAAGCTACAGCTTTTGCAGCAATGATGTGCATCAATGGACCGCCCTGAATTCCTGGAAAAATGAGTGAATTTGCGGCTTTAATTCGCTCCTGACTACACAAAATAATCCCACCACGAGGTCCACGGAGGGTTTTGTGGGTGGTCGATGTGGTGTAGGTCGCGTGAGGGATCGGCGTTGGGTGAAGCCCCGCCGCGACCAGACCTGCAATATGAGCCATATCGACAACGAGGTGAGCCTCAGACTCGCGGGCGATTTGCCCCATGATTTCAAAATCAATGATCCGAGGATAAGCACTTGCACCTGCTACTAAAACTTTGGGGCGTTCTTTTCGGACTAAATCACGGATTTGGTCATAGTCGAGTCGGTGGGTCTCAGGGTGGAGACCGTAGGAAATTCCTTTAAATAGTTTTCCGCTAAAGTTGGCTGAGCTACCGTGAGTGAGGTGGCCGCCGTGGCTCAAGTTCATCCCGACAAGGGTGTCACCGGGTGCCATGAGTGCCATGTAGACGGCCATATTGGCCTGTGAGCCCGAGTGAGGCTGTACGTTGGCTGCTTCGGCTTTGAAAATCTGGCAAACGCGTCGGATTGCAAGAGCCTCGACCTCGTCGACGAATTCGCATCCACCATAATAACGTTTGCCTGGATAACCTTCGGCGTACTTATTGGTGAGGATTGAGCCTTGGGTCTCCATGACGGCAGCGCTGGCATAGTTTTCGGAGGCGATTAATTCGAGACCGTCTTCCTCGCGGGTCCACTCGCGTTGAATGGATGCAAAAACTTCTGGATCTTGGCTAGCTAAGTTTTTTTTTAAAGAAGTGGATGCAGTCATTTTGTCTCCAAGGCGTGGATTTTTTGAATTCGCTGGGCGTGCTTTGCTTCGTCATTGAACGGCGTGTTGAGCCAGACTTGAGTGATTTCAACTCCGTATTGTGGCGCCACAATCCTGGCTCCCAAACAAAGCACATTTGCGTCGTTATGTTCTCGTGAGAGTCGAGCTGAAACTGGGTTCTCCACGAGCGCAGCGCGGACGCCGTTGATTTTGTTTGCGGCAATACTCATTCCAATCCCGCTTCCACAGATGAGAACTGCGCGGTGGGCCTCACCCGATGAGATTTTTTGACCAGCGAGAACGGCAAAATCGGGGTAGTCCACCGAGTTCGAATCGGATGGGCCCAGGTCTTCCCATTCCCAGTTGGGTAGGGATTGGATGAGTGCAGCTTTAAATGAAACTCCTGCGTGATCCGAGGCGATCAAAACTTTTCTCGACTTCTGGTTCACTGAGGTGTCTCCTATCTCTTTAGATTCGTCCGAGAATGAGGCTGGCGTTGGTTCCACCAAAGCCGAAGCTGTTTGAAAGGACATAATCTAATCGTTTTTCAACAGTATGGTTGGCGGTAAAGTCCAGTCCCAACTCTTTGCAGGATGGGTCTAGATTTTTAAGGTTGATGGTGGGGGGGATTCTGCCGTCGCGAATTGCGAAGAGCGAAAACATCGCCTCGATCGCTCCTGCTGCTCCCAATAAGTGCCCCGTCATCGATTTGGTCGAGCTGATATGCAGGTGCTGAGGGCCATCTGTGAAAACACGGGCAATTGCGCGAGCTTCCTCTGCATCTCCTGCAGGAGTCGACGTACCATGGGCGTTGATGTAGCCGATTTGCTCGGGGTTGAGTCCTGAATCTTTGAGAGCCATCACCATGGCACGACGTCCACCTTCTCCCTCGGGAGCGGGAGTGGTCATATGGTAGGCATCGCCTGAGAGGCCGTAGCCGAGGATTTCGCCGTAAATTCGGGCTCCGCGGTTTTTAGCAAATTCATATTCTTCGAGCACGAGGACGGCTGAGCCTTCGCCCATCACAAATCCGTCCCGTTCGGTGTCGAAAGGTCGAGACGCTTCGGTGGGAGCGTCATTTCGAGTCGAGAGAGCCCGCATCGCTGCAAACCCAGCGATCCCGAGTTTGCAGATCACTGCCTCTGCTCCCCCTGCAATCATGACGTCGGCATCTCCGCGTTGAATCATTTTCAAGGATTCGCCCAAACTATGAGCGCCCGAAGTGCAGGCTGTGACGTTGCAGAGATTGGGGCCCTGTAAATTTAACAGGATGCTGAGTTGACCCGAGACCATATTTGGGATCACTTGGGGAATAAAGAATGGGGTAACTCTCTTGTAGCCTTTGGCTAGAAAATCATTATGGACAGCCTCAATCTCAGGCAGACCACCCATCCCTGCACCAATGTTGACGCCCATTCGTTCAGGCGAAATTTGGGTGCGGACGGCGTCTAACCCTGAGTCGCCGTAAGCCTGCAAGCCAGCTACCAATCCGAGGTGAACGTAGCGTCCAACTCGTCGTGCTTCTTTTGAGTTGGCTGCTTGAGTCACAGTAAGATCCGGGGAGGGATGGAAGGGGCCAATCGGCTGGGTGACGTCGAAACCTCTGACCTCTGCGCTGATTGTCACAGGACAATCTTGAGTGTCAAAATGGGTCGTCTTTCCGACACCCGAGCGGCCTTCGAGAGCATTCCGCCAAGTTTCAGTAGGATTCATCCCTAAGGGACTCACGCATCCGATTCCTGTTACGACTACTCTCCGCCGATTTTGCCTTAAATTGGACTCCATCACTGTATCTCCCCGGTGCTCTTAAACTTCTCCTCAGCCGAATTAATGAGTGGCTTTGGAGGCGATGTATTTTACGACGTCGCCTACGGTCTTCATTTTCTCTGCATCTTCATCTGGGATGTCGAGATCAAACTCTTCTTCCATGGTCATGACTAGCTCGACAATGTCAAGGCTGTCAGCGCCCAGGTCGTCAATGAATGACGCGGTTTGGGTGACTTTTTCTTGTTCGACGGAAAGTTGGTCACAGATAATGGTTTTGACTCTTTCTTCAACGGAAGTGGACATTTGATATCTCCTTTTTTCTCTCGATCAATTTTCTAAGTGAGGCAGTCTCTTGCTGCTCACTCAGGACTTCTTCAGTAGAACCGCGACCTTCGTGGTTCACCAAAACTACATGTACATCCCGCCATTCACCCCAATCACTTGGCCAGTGATGTATCGACTTCCTGGAGATGCTAAAAATGCGGCCAAAGCAGCCACATCTTCTGCACTTCCAAATACACTCATCGGTACGGACCGGAGAATCGCCTCTTTTTGCGCTTCAGTCAAGGCCGCAGTCATGTCAGTGCCGATGAATCCAGGGGTGATGACGTTAACTCGGACATGGCGGCTGGCCAGTTCCTTGGCAACGCTTTTACTAAAGCCGATCAGTCCAGCCTTGGCAGCGCTATAAGCGCTTTGTCCTGCATTTCCTGATTCGCCGACGACGGACGAAATTTGGATAATGCTGCCCGAACGAGCTCGCATCATTTGTTTAGCTGCAGCGCGTGTGCAGTAAATGGCGCCCTTGAGGTCGACATCTAAAGTGCGATCCAGGTCTTCATTTTTCATCCGGATTAAAAGCGAATCGATCGTGACCCCAGCATTATTGACTAAGACATCGAGAGGTCCGTGAGTTTTAGCGACTCCGTCCAATTTTTCATCCACCAAGTCTGGATTGGATACGTCAAACCCGCAAAGCTCTCCGCTGCCTCCGGCGGCACGGATTTGATCTAAGACTTCTTGTGCCTTGCTTTCGTTTGAAGTGTAGTTGATCAGTACAAAAAATCCATCCTGAGCGAGTCGAAGAGCTGTGGCAGCTCCAATTCCTCGGGATGCTCCGGTGATGAGTGCGGTTTTTTTCTTCTGGTTCACAGGCGTAGTTCTCCTTCGGATGTTTTGCGATGCTGAGCCAAGAACCCCTCGAGTGCAGCGACGGCTTTGGAGTCACCTACTGAGGTCAGGGCACACGTTCTTTCAGCGACTGATGCAATTCTCTTGATCAGTCCGGACAAAACTTTACCCGGACCAAACTCAATCGCAGCATTGAAGTCGGCGGCCAAAAGATATTGAATGGATTGCTTCCAGAGGACAGGGTGGTCTACTTGTTCAATCAGAAAGTCCAAGACGAGTTCGGGCTCTTGATTGATTCTGCCTGTTCGATTGGCGACGTAGGGGATGCTCAAGGGCTTGGGTCTTTGGGTCGAGGAAGCCTGGGTAAACAGCTCTGCCATTCTTTCTCGTGCGGGCTTCATGAGTTGGCAATGGAATGGAGCGCTGACTTGAAGTGGAATTGCCTTACCTCCGGCAAAATCGCCTCCAGCTTTAATGAGTGCAACTGCCTGTTGGATTGCATCGGCTGAACCTGCGATCACAATTTGTCCAGGGGCATTAAAGTTGGCGGGTGATACGGTGGCGCTCACTGTGGTTTCAGTTTCGCTCCCTGCTGCTCGGGCTTGGATCGCATTTTCGGTTGCTCGAGCGCAAAGAGAATCAATCAACGAATCATCGAGTCCTAAGATGGCGGCCATTCCACCTTGTCCTGCAGGCACCGCTTTTTGCATCGCAATGCCTCGCTCGCGAACCCATTGCGCGGCAGTTCCTAAATCAAGGCATCCGACGGCAACCAGGGCGGAGTATTCCCCTAAGGAGTGACCGGCGACGGCTGCAGGTCTAAATTCGAGTTCTTTTTGCGCTACTCGAAATGCCGCAACGGATGCGGTGAGTAAGCAGGGCTGAGTGTTCTCAGTGAGAATCAGGTCCGACTCGGGACCTTCGAAACAAAGCTTTTTCAGGTCGATTCGGATGGCGTCAGAAGCTTCTTCAAAAACTTCCCGTGCGACGGCAAATTGTTCGTACAGATCTTTGCCCATTCCGACATGCTGGGATCCCTGCCCCGGAAAAACGGCAAAGAGTTGGGGAGAAGTAGGAAGCTGAGTTGCAGTGCTCATTTCAGTGGTGGCTCCTTCGGTAGAGTGGAAGTTAGATTTTTGATTTCAGAGTGTCAACGCATTTTTCCTGCCTTCGCAGGGGTCTAGTCGCGCCTACCAGCGAACCAGAATCGATCCGTAAGTGAGTCCTGCGCCAAATACGTCGAGCAGGAGCGTTTGTCCTTTTTGAATTCTTCCATCTCGAACTGCTTCGTCCATGGCCGTAGGAACAGTTGCGGAGGAGGTATTGCCGAACCGATCGATGTTGACGAGTACTTTACTCATCGGGAAATTGAGACGTTTCGCTACGGCTTCGATAATTCTCAAGTTGGCTTGGTGTGGGATGATCCAGTCAATTTCTTCAGGCTTGAGTCCATTTGCTTCAATCGCCATGACTGCGTAATCAGAGAGAGTTCTGACCGCAGACTTAAAGATCTCCTTGCCCTTCATATTCATTTTATGGAGATTTTTGCTGTAAGCTTCTGGGGTGACTTCCATATTAGATCCACCCGCAGGGATGTGAAACACTTCCCACAGGTCACCGTCTGATCCTAGGTGACTGGATAAAATCCGGTGAGGCGATCGAGCACTGGTTTGCTCTACGATAAAAGCACCCGCTCCGTCGCCGAATAAGATACACGAGCTTCGGTCAGACCAGTTTGTAACGCTACTGAGAACGTCCGCACCAACAATGAGAGAAGTTTTAACCTGACCACTTCGGATGAATTGATCTGCTGTGGCGAGAGCGTAAACAAAGCCAGAGCACGCAGCGTTTAAATCCATTGCCCAAGCGCGACGGGCGCCGAGTTTATGCTGAAGCCAACACGCTGCAGAGGGGATGAGTGTATCTGGCGTGACGGTTGCGTAGATAATTTGGTCAATTTGATCCGGAGTTTTCCCAGCCATTTCGAGAGCCTTGAGGGCTGCCGCGTAACCGAGCGAAGAGTTCTGTTCGCTCGGGTCGCCTGGGCGCGAAATTCGGCGTTCACGAATTCCGGTTCTTTCAGAGATCCACTCGTCTGAGGTGTCGACGCGTTTTGCAAGGTCATGATTAGTGAGTCGATCTTGAGGAAACGCTGCCCCGGTTCCTGTGATTCTAGACGAGTATGGAGAGTGGCTGTTTTGAGTCACGGTGTTCAATGCGGATCTCCCTATATGATGATTCAGTGGTTTTTATTAGAGTTTGAGGTCCTTGAGAGCTGAGAATGGGTGACTGGATTTGATCTTCGAGCACGCGCAGCGACCTAAATTGAGGTCGGTGCCGCAGTGGGTGCACATCCCCTTACAGGTGTCGCTACACAGCGGCTGGAAAGGGACCTGGAGCTGAAGTTGTTCCGTGGTCACATCGGCTAAGTTAATATAGTCTTCAGAAAGGTAGGTGATATCTAAGTCTTGGCCGCTGGAGATTGCTTCATCTTCAGCGTAGTTATGAGCGTGCCGCGCAAATCCTTGGTTTTGACCCATCGGGCGACCCCGTTCACGAGAGTCAGGTTTTCGCTGAAGATGCGCAACGCCAGCCATGACTGGGTCTTTACAGAAGAGACCTGAAAAATGAATCTTGCAGGGGCGTTCAAATGAGTTCGCGCAACGGCTGCAGAGGAGATGAATATGGGTCGCGATGTTACCCGAAACCACGACAACTTCATCTACTTTTCTCAGAGAGAAAGAGGTGGCGATCGGCCGCATTTTTTTTCTCAGAGGGAGTGTTTCGGAGTCTTCGTCTACACGACAAACGGCTTCCAATACCCAAGGCTCATCCTGAGTGAATTCGAGTTCTGTCTCTTGATCTGTAATTTCTTGCAAATAGATCTTCATGGATGCACCTAATTCGTTTGATACCAAAGTGGTCGGATACTATCTTGCACTTGAACGAGAGTCAATTGGAATTACTCGCAATTTTCGCTCGCCCCGAATTTCCCAGACGACCTTCCTGTCTGCGAGTTGGCGGGGTTTGAGTCCTAAAATTCGAGCGGGGACTCGGGTGAGTTGGTGAACTGATCTCAGCAGAATCTCTTGGATAGGGCGGTTGACATCCCGAGCTTCGGCCTCCGCCCAGCGGCAGTAACTTTCAGGCAGGAGCAGGCCGCCTCCTGCAAGCATTCCTGTTGATGTGCGGCTCGCTCCCGCTTGAAAGTGGACTTTTAAGCGACCGAGCGTACTCCATTGTGGGTTCTTGGGCTGTCCCGCAGCCGCTGCGCAATCCGAAATGAGGCAGACCGAGTGGCTCGGGTGAAGGGCTCGTGTGAGACGGATCCAGGGTCGGGAAACATGAATTTGATCCATGATCAACTCGAGATAGATCTCTCGGTTGCCGAGAGCAGCACCTAATACTCCAGGCTCCCGATGATGGTAAGCGAGCGCGTTCCAGGCATGGGTGACCCCTCGGATGCCGAGCTCAAAGGCCTTCTTTGCTTGTTCAAAGGTGGCCTTCGAGTGGCCTGCTGAAAGAAGAATGCCTCGCGGATTGCACCATTTGATCAACTGGCGCAGTTTGAGGGTCGACATCGCTTCAGGGGCTAGGGTGATAATTTTAAGGGTACCTTGGCTGGCCTTCCAGAGTATTTCTAGCTCGTCGGGATTGAACTGCCTGACGAGCGGAGTGGGGTGGGCCCCACTCATTTGAGGAGCGATCCACGGCCCCTCGAGATGGATGCCGAAGGGCTTCGCCCCTGGGAATTGATCGGAGCGGATCCATTGCCCCAAACGCACCACGGTCTCTTTGAGGTCCTTTGGAGCGGCAGTCACTGTCGTAGCGCAGAATCCGGCTAAACCTGATTTCCAGAGCTCGCCAGAGAGCTCGTTGAGTTGTTTGGGCGAGGCAGACATAAGGTCGATTCCAAAAGCGCCATGAAAATGGAGGTCCACCGCACCGACGGTTTCGAGCTCCCTCGGGCCTTTGCCAGGGTTTTTGTTGAGTTTCATCTTGACTGTCCGAGTCCCACGTGCCACTTCTTGGTGTTATCATTAAGACGAACTTGAAAAAAGGCAAAATAGTATGGTTAAGTCTCTCTTCCCTTCGTTTTCAAAATTAACAGGGAAATCAAAATCTAACGCTCCCTCTGCTTCCGGTAAAAAAACAGGGGCTGCTGTATCCCGTTCGAACTCAGGTTCCCGCTCTCATTCGGGTTCGACGAGCGATTCTAGCCATACCTCATCGCACTCAACTCACGAAGCTAAGGCGCCAGCAAAAGCTAAATCGAAGGCTGCCTCGGCACCAAAAAAGTCCGATTTATTGACCAAGAGAAGCTTGGCAGAAGTCCTGGGCGAAACCGTTTGTCGTGAGGTCGCCTGCGAGGGGTTGGCTACTTCGGGCGGATATTGCCGCCTTCACTACATTAAGAACTGGAAAAAAATTAAGCGCAAGGAAGTCATTCTTCGCGAGAAAAAGCTCAATCAATACATCGAAGAATTGGTGGCTAAGTACCCAGAAAAGTACATCGAAGCCATTCGCCAGGACTTGGCTAGCGATAAAGACTTTGCAAAAGTCATCTACGATCTCGATCTCGATGAGGCAGTGGATGATTTTGATGTCGAGGCATCTGAGTCTGTGGATTCATTGATCGACACCATTAAGCGAGACTTCGAAGACGAAGGTGACGCGTTCTAGTTTGGTTTAGGATGAGGCAATTCAGCTTAATCGGTTGAGTTGCCTTACTTTCTGATTAGAAAATAGTTGAGTATTTAGAAAAACAAAACGCCCACCAGTTCTTGCGAGCTGAAGTGGGCGTTTGCTTTTGTGTGTGTAAGTGGAGAGGGAACTCTAGGACTTAGTGAAGAACTTTTTTCAAAGAAGTCATGCGCTTCTTGAATGCGCCTTCGCTCATCGCGATTTCAGGGCTGAGGGCGAAAATGCGGCAGAAAGTGAGCCAAACGTAAACAGAAGGCTTCAACTTTTCGTTCTCGATCTTGGAGAGAAGACCTTGGGTGATCTTGAGATCATCGCAAAGACGTTGTTGGCTGATTTTCTTTGCTTTTCTTTCAGCATACATGAGGTTGCAAATACGACGTGCGACTGCATTTTCGGTTTCTAATTTCATAAAACTAACCTTTCGTTTTTTGACGAGTGAGGAACGCGCCCAATTAGCACTTTTTAAGTGGCTGAAAACTAGGTGAACTGTTCCCGTTGATTTATCCTTGAAGAGAATGATTTAAGCGGAGAGAATAATAATTCTGAATCGCCTATAAGTCAATAACAAAAGATTAAGATATCTCGAATTGATCAGTGATCGTTTAATAAAGTCTTGGTTTTGATATTTTATTCTCAAGTAATTAGGTAGAGCTGAATCAGTGATTTTTGGATCTTGAAAATAATAAAGCCCAGAATCGCGATTGCGATCTGGGCTGTGAAATCAAACGGAAGACTTACTTCATCTTACTTGGTAAAAGTAGCTGAGCCCTTGTCGTCAGAAAGTGTTAATGTGTTGCCATTTAGGGAGAATTTATAAGAGCTTTTTTGAGTGTTCGGCGCTAGATCTTTTAACGTTGAACCAAGGGTTTCGCAGGCAGATCCTGCGAGTTTGGGTTGTCCACCTGTTGAGGCGATGGTGACCTGGTCGTTATTGTACGATAGGGTGATTGGAAACGAAGCCGAGCAATTCGTTAATGAGACTGTATAATTGCCAGTCGTGTTTTGAATTTGAAGCTGCACATTATAACTCTGGGCAATGCTCGTAGCTTGCGCTTGGTTAATTCCCACAGTGGCAGCTCTAGTGAGCTCAGATGCGATTTGATTTCTTAGTTCATTTATAGATGTCGTGGTCGTTCCGTTTTTGACGCTGCTAAGGTTCCAAGTTCCGTCAATATTCGAAGTTGCCTTTCCGCAAGCCGAAGCAAAGATAGATACCAATACTAAACTTACCGAAAATAATTTATTCAATTTCATAATTTCTACTCCACTTTTCTTTTTTATTAGTTCATAGCTCTTCACCCACTTGAGGCGCTTGGTTCGATACCCAAGTAAGCATGATTTATGCCATAAAAAATATTTAAAAATAAGATTAAGAAAGTTGAAGTTAAGTGATTGGAAAAGTTGATGAACTTGATTGGATTGAGCCTGAATTGCTTCGAGTTTGAACCATTCCAGGCTGAGAGTGTCCTGTTTATTTGATATTCATCTGCCTAGAATTTAGACAGGCAAAAAATTTTCTGGAGCGCTCTATTCTTCAGTTAGGTTCATGATGTTGCTCGCGATTTTTTCAGCAAAAATTTGGCTCGTGTCGATGAATCGTGCTTCGATTCCGAGTTCATTTTTTAAGGTCAGAGTTAAATCGTTTGCAGCACCGCCTTTGAGTGCGGGTAGAAGTTCTGTGCAGACGAGGAGAATTTTTAAGTTTCCGCTCCGTCAAACTTATCCAAACCTATCCACATAGCAATTGGTGTTGACTTCCTGTTTCCACGATGCTGGTTACAAAAACCGGATGAACCGATCTTCGCAGAGCCGTCATCTCCGCAGGCGTAATTTCCCTAAGAGCTTTCGGTACTGGATTTAAATTCATTGCAGCATTCAGGTCTCGGTCAATCGTGAGGCCACACTCACACTTGTAGGTCCGTTCGGATAAGCTCAGAGCTTCCTTCACTTTTCCGCAGCTGCTGCATTTTTTAGATGATGGGAAAAAGCGCGAGTGAATCACAACCTTAGCCCCTCGCCACTCAGCCTTGTAATTGAGCTGTCTACGAAATTCCCCCAGGCCCACATCCGAGATGGCTCGTGCCAGTTTTGGGTTTCTCACCATGCCTTTGACGTGCAGGTCTTCAATTCCGATCTCAGAGGAGTTGGATGCAATTGCCGTTGTGATCTTATGCAGGGTATCTCGCCTGATATTAGCAATCCGCATATGAAGGCGAGCCAGATTTGACGCTGCTTTCTTGGATTGCTGGGACCCTTTGATTTTTTTGGACAACTGCCTGGAGACTCGTCTGAGACGCCGCAAGAGCTTTTGTAAAGGTCTGGGGGATTGAAACACCACCCCGTCTGACAGCGTCGCTAGTTGCAAGACCCCAAGATCGACTCCCACTGACACTTGGTTTTCGTGCCTCGGGAATGAATTAGAAGCCTCCACTTGAATCGACGCAAACCAGCGGTCCGCTGTTCGCGAAATGACTACAGAATTGATCTTGCCTTCGAACCTAAGGCTTTCTCTTAGCTTCACCCAACCCAGGTTGGGAATTTTAATCCTCCTTTTGCTTTCGTCTAACTTGATCTGATCTCCCCCCACATAGAATGAGTCGTGAGATTTACCCTTCTTTTTGAATCTCGGTTTGCCGCCCAGCTTTTTAAAGAGTCGTTTCCACGCATCTTGTAAGTCCAAAAAGGGCTGCTGCGATGCATACTTGGTGACCTCGTAGGTCCAGGGAAATTCTGATTCCTTGATCGCGTTGAATTGCTTTTTGAGAGCCATGCCCGAGGGCTTCTGGCCAGACTTGAACTGCTGATCCCACTCGGCCAATCCCCAGTTCCAAGCAAAACGAGCCACACCACAGGCCTTTTTAAAGTAGGTCATCTGGGTGTTGTTGGCTTTCAATTCGATTTTGTGGGCGATTTGCATAAAGAGTTTTGCTTGGTCAGTTAAAGTCTCAACCTGCGAAAAACTAACTCCGCAAAAAACTAAAAGCAAGCGCCTCTCAGGACACGTCCCACTTAATTTGCGACTTTTTTGCGAAGTGTCCGACTTTCGGTCGCTCCATCGCAATTGCTCCCTTTAAGACCGTTCTGTAGGGCGTTAGGTGAACATAATATTCGTCTAATCTTAGATCCCAACCAGAGCTCTGCTCAAAACTTACTCATTTTGAGCATTTTTAGATAGGTTTAGCTATGTTTTATAGGTACTGCTTCTAACCCTTCTGATGGACACAACCATCTGAAAGTGATACTTTCAAAATATGGATAAAAATGAAAGTACTACTTTCAAACGGTTAAGTAGTCGATATCTTTACGATAAAATCTCGAATGGCCGCTCTTTCTTGCTATTTGGTCCTCGGCAAACAGGAAAATCAACCCTCCTCGAGAGGATTTTCGACCAACTTCCAAGCAATCACCAAATTCGATTCTACTTTCAGCTGCCTTCTCAACGACTTGAGATACAAAGTGATCCTGAGCTTATTTTGCGACAAGTGGAGGCACTCCAAAATTCGACTCCCGCAGTAAAACAGCCGATTTTCGTCTTCATCGACGAAATTCAAAAAGCGCCCGAAGTTTTGGATGTTTTACAGTTTCTAATCGATAAGAAGAAAATTATTTTAGCGGCCTGTGGGTCCTCTACTCGACGGATGCGAACGTTAGGGGCAAACTGGCTACCGGGCCGAGTTGATCTCGAATGGCTCTATCCTCTCACTTGGGAAGAATCCGAAGTGACCCGCTCTTCTGAGTACCTTGAAAAATCTCTTCTCTTTGGATCTTTACCGGGCATCTGGGCAATTGAAAGCGAGGAGGAGCGAAGTCAATCCCTTGCTCAGTATACCCATCTTTATTTGGATGAGGAAATACGTATGGAAGCTCAGATTCGAAATCTCCCTAAATTCTCAAAATTTCTCCAACTCGCTGCTCTAGAGTCAGGCACAGCTCCAAACTTCTCCAAGATCGGAACACAAGTCGAAGTTTCCCATACCACCATTGCCAACTATTACCAGATTCTCGAAGATACTCTCATCGTCCACCGTGTCGATGCCTACGGTTCTTCGCGAACTCAAGTCCTCAGAAGTCCTCGATATTACTTTTTCGATCGGGGAGTTAGAAATTCTGCTGCCAAAATTGGTCAAAGCCGAGGCATCCTTAATCTACAACGAGGGGTTTTATTCGAGCATTTTATTATTCTTGAGATCATTGCAAAGCTCGGCGCATTGCCCGGAGAAAAGCCTAAAATTTACTACTGGAGAAATAAAAAAGGAGAAGAGGTTGACGTTGTAATCGAACTGCCGAATGCTATCGAAGGTAAAAAGCGTGTCATCGCCCTTGAAATCAAAGCCACTCGAAAGCCGCTTCAAGATGACTTTCGTGGTCTCGATGCATTTCATGCTCAGTACTCTTGTCACTCTTCTTTCTTAGTTTGCCAAATCGATCGAGCGCAGAAATTCGGACCTCATTTGGCCATCTCCTGGCAGGATCTCCACAAGCAGATGAGTCTATGAGCCGCGCTGCTTTACTCCGCGATTGATAGGTGTCCATTCTCATTTGAGTTTTCAATGCCCCCATGAGGAAGTGCATTGATAGCCCGGGGGTTAGAAACAGTTCCTATAAAACCTATCTAAAATTGATCAAAATGAGTAAGTTTTGAGCAGAGCTCTGGTTGGGGCCTAAGATCGACGAATATTATGTTTACCCAGCGCCATATAAAGCGGTCCAAAAGAGAGCAATTGTGATGGAGCGACCGAAAGTCGGACACTTCGCAAAAAAGTCGCAAATTAAGTGGGAAGCGTCCTGAGAGGCGCTTGCTTTTAGTTTTTTGTGGAGTTAGTTTCGCGCGGGT
>CANCQK010000019.1 GCA_947380295.1 Bdellovibrionales bacterium
ACTGCTCTTAAGCCTCCTGGACCTCCTGGACCTCCGCCCGCTGCTCCTGCCCTTCAACAATCTGCGGTCAGCGCTCCGGGAGCTACTACTGGTGATCAGCCTGCTCCTGCTGCTGCTGCTGCTAAGAGCTTGAGCGGCGCACAACTACCAGGCAGCCGAAACCTCCTGAGTTCGACCAGCCCTCATCCTCCCATTGTTGCTGCTGCTGGTGGCGGTGGTGCTGCTACTACTGCTAACCCTGCTACTGCTAATACTGCTACCCTTCAACAAACTGCGACCAGCGCTCAGGGTGCTGCTACTGATCCATTTGGAGCTCTTCCTCGATCAAACGGGGTTGCCTTAGGTGGTGGCGGTATTAACTCTGCCACTACTAGCGCTGCTCCTCCTCCCGCTGCTACTGCTCCGAAGCCTCCCACTGCTGCTCCGCCTCCTGTTCGTAGCGGTGTCGCTGTTACAGTTAACCCCGTACAAGCTGCTGCTCCCCCTGCTGCTCCTTCTGCTGCTGGTGGAAAACGTCAAACCTTTGCCGATGTTGTTCTTGCTGCTCAAAAAGCTGCTGCTGGAAATGCCGGAGCTACCAGCAGCACGGGCTCCGATGGGGAACCAGCAAGCCGTACAATCACGAATCGAGGCGGACCTTGCGGTACTGCAGACCAACTGGGCTACAACTGTAGTTCTGTTCAGTCGGGCGCCCAATATATGCAAACGATGGCAATGGTCGGCACATTGGGAGGCCAGGTCGCAACCCAAGTTGGCGGAGCCAATGTCATGAATAATGCCATGAGCGCAACTACTCAAGGCCAACAAGACATCATGAGGCAATCTGGAGAACTCGCTAAGAACACAGGAATTGCGAGTCTATCGTTAGGCACGATCACCGCAGCAGGAGCCGCCTTGACGCTTCTTAGGGCACGGAATCTCTCAAATGATGCAAAAAGCCTAGATGCGGTGAGTAGCATGCAGGCGAATGAGATGAAAAGCGGCCCAGAACAAAGGTCCTTGGGAGGATATATCACGGGTTATGCTGACCCACGGGGTGCACTCGACAAAATTAAAACAAAAGAACGCGATATTGATGCAGAACTGAATAGTAAAAACCAGGCCATTGCCAATAGCGCGGCAAATCACATTCGATCCACGGCCAGCCAAGCGGCCCAAGAAAATCGAGCAGCTGCCAGCGCTGCCATGATGCCTGGAGTCATGATGCTCATGCAGGGACTACAGCAAATTACTTCAGGGAATATGCAGAGAATGCAAGGGCAGATGATGATCGATCAAGCCAATCGCCCAGTCCCGATTCCGACCACAGGTGGCTTTAACGTCCCCTACTCCACCAACCCGGCTGGAGGGTCAGTCGTCGCAGGCGGCCCCACTGCGATCACGGGAGACGGATCCAATCCCTCAACCCCAGATGAATCGGCAGCAACTCTGAGCTCCACCCCTCCTCCAGGGCTGGGAGATCCGATCAACCCTAATCCGCTACCGTCGGGCCCAACGGGAGGACCGGCGCCAGGGCAGTTTAACGTGGGTAATAATCAAGACCAAGGAGCACAAGGAGGCGGAGGCGCAGGAATGGGCGGAGAGTCAACAGCTCCCGCTGACATGTCTCAATCTGGCGCCACTCAACCCACCGCCGCTCCCCAAGACGTCGCAGGAGCGAACTACGTTTCATCGGGTGCTCTAGCTCAAGGGGGTGGCAGCGGAGGCGGCCGAGGCGGAGCTCAAGACAATGGTGACATCAACATGAACAGCGCACTAGGCGCGCTTCTGGCTGGAATGAAAAAGGACGAACCAAACGATCCAAAAACCGATATCCGATTTTTTGGGGGCGGCGATCAAAACATGAGCGCCATCCCGTACACACCTTACGGCAAAGAAGCTGATCTCATGAAGCGGGTCTCAGACCGCATTCGATTTGAGCATCAAACGGGACGCATTGGGGGATAGTTGTGATTATTGAGGGGGAAATGCTATGAGCGAATTTAAACCTTTTTTAAAGTCCACGAGTTTAGCGACACTTCTGAGCCTGATCACCCACTTAGTTCCGACCGCCGCATTTGCAGGCGCGACCATCGACCCGGACCAAGCCTGTGATTACGTATTAAAAGGAGGTAAGGCCGACCCACAAGCCAGCATCGTTAAATCGGGTGAAAGCTGGACTAACGATGACACGAGGCTTTGCGATGCTCTGCAAGTCAGTGGAGCCGATCCAAATTGTTCGATCACCCTCCCGCCCACAGTCACCAGTTTGGCCGGATCAATTCCTATCCCCAACGGGGATAAGTCATTATCTGACTCCTGTCGGAAATCCATGTATATCTTTGGACGCTGCCAAAACCACTTCGCTGGGCATCAGCTCGCCTACCAATGCGCTGCCTATAAAGCCAGCACTGGAGATACCCGTAAACATGAAACTGACCTAATTGCGACTGAGTCGCTTGTCGTCGGCTTATGCACCACCGCCTGCGGCTTGAGTTTTGGGCTACCACTAACAGCAAATGCATACAAAGTTGCTGATGCAGCCTGTACGACAGCGGGTCTAGGAGGGATGGCCGCAGAACTCGCCATGACAGAAAAAATGAAGAGTGATCCAGGCATTAAAGAATACCTCGAAGGCTCTACCTTGGGACAAACGGACGCAGATGTGGCAACCTGGGCCGATAATAATAGCGGGAATTCACTCGCAATCACTGGCGGGGTAGGTTCATTAGCCAATGCAGCTGCACTCGGCACAGAAGTCGGAATAGGCGGCATTAAGGGAGCTGCTGGCGCAGCAAGAAGCGCCGCAGGCGCTGCAAGAAGTGCCACTAGCTCCACACTGGGAGAAATCGCTGCTAAAGGCTTTGCAGACAGGGCCACTAGCGCAGCTAACGCCGCTCAGGAAGCTGCTGAGAGGTCTGCTAACGGCATCAGAGGTCTTAGAGAGACCACTCAGAATCCGCTAGCTACTAGGGCGCTCGGACAGGCGAACTTGACTCGGAACGCTGCAAGACTCGATGCCGCCAAAAAAGCTGCCGAAGAAGCCGCTAAAAACCTTGCAGAAAAAACAGCTGAGGCAACAAAAAAAGCAGCAGAAGCAGCAAGCAAGGAAGTCAGTAGAAAGTTGGCAGTTGCAGGACAAAAAGCGCAACGAGTTTTAGCATGTTCAGGTGCAGCTCTCGCAACGGCTCAGCTCGGTATGCGAATCAATGCACTCAAGCACATCGATGACGGTGCAAACAAAGCTCGCAGAAACATCATCGCACTCTCCAGCAATCCAGGGGGAAGCGCAAATAACCAACCAGCAAATGCATCTGGCGGCGGTGGGACTGTGAATAGCGGAGGCTCAAGCCTAGGCCCGAATGCGGGCACTGGTGGCAGCAAAGCAATAACGGACCCCGGGGCAGCACCGAGCAGCGGACCTGAAACCCATGCAGGCTCGGGTTCTGAGGCGCAAACCCATCTATCTGCAGCCACAGCATGCTTAGGGGATCCTAGTTCTCCGTGTAACACGGGAAACACGCAACTCGACACTGCCCTACAGGATCTTGCAAAAAATCCAGAAGCTAAAAATGGACTTCTCTCCAGCCTCCCCAACCTGGACGCTGTGATGGAAGCCGCAAATCAAGGGGGCGCAGGTGCGGCGATGGCTGCAGCCACTCCTGGAGGGCTACCCGAGAATGTGGCCAATGACTTTAAAGGATTGCAGGACTTGGTCGTAAAAGAGTCACCTAAATGGGGCTTTACTGCTGGATCAGGGGGTGGCGCAGGCGGAAGCGCCTCCGGCGAAGGGAACCCTCTCGGCATGGACTTTTTAAATTTTGGGCAGAACCGTAATCCCGCGGGCGGTCAACCCACCGTAGGACTTCTTGACTTTGCAGGTGCCAAAAATGGCAAGGGTTCAGGTTACACACCTGGCGGCCTCGACATTTGGCACTCCGGCGATCCTAAGGTTTCGATTTTCCAAATCATCTCATCTCGAATGGGTCAGGCCTCTCAACTCGTCGATCAAGTAGAATGGAGTAGCCCCCTCAATCGCGCCGTGCATGGGCTGAGAAACGTACCCACGGGAAACATTTCGCAAAAGGGAACCCCTCCAATGCGGCCTCCTCATCCCCTGATTCTCCCACGGTGAGCTTCTCCGTCATTTTTTTAGGCAGCGAGATCTAGATCGTGACAATAAGTCACCTTCGGCATTTTGATAACAATTCGTCGATAATCAAATGCAAGCTTAGGAGCTTTTGACCCATTTTTACCGCCTGTCTTCTCTAAAACAATAAAACCCATGGCTTCTAGGGCAGTGCAGTCTCGTTGGACGTTACCAAAATCACGCTCCAGTACTTGGGCTAGTTGATAAATGGAAGAGGGCCTTTGGCTAATAATTGCGGCCAGAATTGCAATCTTTTGTTCGGTCATGAACTTTTGATAATCTACGACCGAGTTGAATAAAACCACGCTCTTCTCTCCGATACTAACCTGACGAGTTTTTAAAGCCGTTTGGGTGCGAGCCTTGAAAGCGGCCCACTTTTCAAACTGTATGTAGAGTGATCTATTTCTTTTCATTCTCCAAAATCCTTTCTACCTCTTCATAGAAGATTGCAAGAGCCGCATTATAGTCAACTACCGACAGACCGACTCGAACATCTTTGTCATCTGGCAGAGCTGTGTGCATGTGGAAACCAAAAGGCTCGTGATTGTCCACGAGAAGCCTGGGAAGGTTCCGCTCCGCGTCAATCAATACAAACTTAGCCTTTACTGCATCGGGGAACTTCTCACTTATGGGCACCTGAAAAACTGTTAAAATAACTCGGCATCGAGCTCTCAGCAAAAACCGCAGCTATTGTGCGGATTTTCTTTGAAATCTCGTATAAGAGTTGCGACTTTTAAAGCAATTGTCATTGATGAGATCCAAAAACTCCATCACCTCTTAATCGACCAATCTAATCAACGAAAGTCACCTTTCAGGCCTAAAGGCGATCGAAAAAGAGCATCAATTTAAGCGCAAAATTTTGATCTCGCAAGACTCTCACTACAGACGGGTCGGAGAGATTGAAATCTTCCCCTATCTTTTATTTATAGAAAAACTCTGGGCCGGAGAAATACTCGCCTAGATCGACAAAACCATGAAGGGAACAAAAACTCAGTTGCAAAACGAAGGCTTTGGGATTATTAAAGTGGCTCTCGGTGATTCATCCGAAGGCTGAGTGGGGCTTTAGCTCAGTTGGTAGAGCGCTTCCATGGCATGGAAGAGGTCAGCGGTTCGACCCCGCTAAGCTCCACTGAGCCTTCGGGTTTTTAAAGATCACTCTGTATCAACGGCAGACTACCGCCGCACCCGAACTCTCAAACCACCCCGAACTTGATTCATCAGCTGAGGCACTACCTCTGCGTCCTGCAAAAGGGTCTGGACCCAGCTTGCGCCCCCGCCCTGAAACTCCTGATCAACAGCCACTCGTGACAACGCACCCGCAACCAGGGCAGCCGCAAGATCTGCTGAAGTTTCAGTCGACACCCCCCCGCGAGGCTCAGCTACCGGAAGATTTTGTCCGGGCGCTGCGAGCTGGACGTCAAATTTCCCATAATTTGAAGACTTCGATCCACTTTGAACGATTCGATCCTTGGAATCCACGCCAGCGACCACCAGCAATTGCTCCATCTGCCCTGACTGAGCCGAGGGAAGTGAAAAAACATGAGTCAAATCCCACCCTCCGTCCCCTGCCGAGGCGACTACCGCTACCCCATTCCGTCGAGCGTATTCAAGTCCTTGGATCAACGCCTGCGAATTGACCGAGGTACTCCATCCACATAAAATGACATGAGCCCCATGATCAACGGCATATTTAAATGCAGCATAGAGACTAGCAGAAGTTGTAACCCCCCAGGGATTAAATGCCTTCAAGGGCATGATCTTTACTGAGGGCGAGACATTCACGACTAGACTCGCAAGCTGAGTGCCGTGAGCATGATCATCATAGGGGTGTGAATCATTAGAAATAAAATCCCAACCATAGCGGTCTCGATCAGTCTGATCAAAACTCCAAGGACTTGGATTGAGCCATAACGCCGAGTGAAGGAGTGGGTGGTTATAATCCACTCCTGTGTCAATCACCGCCACCACCGGCGTTCCAGGCTTCATGGGCGGAACCTGATCCAGACCCATCTGTCTGCGCCAACGATCCGAATTTCCCGCGAGCGTCGTAGGTCCAAGATCTGGAGTCCGATGATACTTTTGGTCATAGGCAAAATACCGATAAACCCGGTAAGCAAGAAAAACAAAATCAGTGAGGCTTTTAGTAAATGCTTGAGCCTCTGTTAAAATTGGTTGCCACTGTCCAGCCTGATCGATCGACGGCAAGTTGGCTTTAGATAAGTTTTGAGAAGGAAGTCGAACGGCACTCACCGACGCTGGTTCTGAAGCATCTCGACTCAATGCAAACGTGCGAGCCTGAGGAGGCTTCGGGGTCGGAATCGAATCCACCTGCCTTACAAATGAACCCAGAACCACCGAACGTAGGTCACCGGCCACAACGCGACCTTCGGACCCACTCGCACCGCTTGCGACCACTTGCACCACGACCTCTGGATGATCAGAGACGGCATATAAAATTCCAACTGGTATTTTAGAATCTGGTCCAGTCCCCAGGAGCACCGTGCCATCTGAAGTCAGACCATCCACCCGAGCAACGAGTGGGGTCTTGCCCAAGATTCTCTCAACCGTATTTAAACTTGAATCGATCGATCGATTCACGACCTGCACCATGGCATCTTTACGCGCGGCCATGATGCCGACACTATAGCCCTGATAAGCACCCGAAGCGTCAAAGAAAAATCCTTTCCCCTGAACCGCAATATCGTGAAACTCTGAGGAGTTCGAGCCACCTGAAAGCTCCACCGGAAACGAAAGATGAATTCGCAATCTCAGCTCTGAGTGATACTCAGCATATTTCACAGTCAACCAAGCAAAAAGAAAATTAAGACTAAAACCATCTCCCAAATCTAGACCTGATCTGCGGTCAAACGGCGCGTTACCTTGATTACCAAATGACGAGCCAAACCAACTCGCCTCAAGGGAGTTGGGCCTCAGAGGAAACTCATTTTTTGTATTGGAGGTATCAGCAGCGTTAAAAGGCGTGGTGAAATGCTCGTCAAACCCATAAAACATTCGATCGCCGCGCGATCCTGCCAGAAACGTCAATGCCCGAACCTCAACTCTAACTGACGCAGCAGGAGTCACGGAACCGTCCCAAAAGTAATTTGGATTACCTGTCTTCACTTGCTCTCTCGCTTGGCCCTGACTCTTCAAAAGAGGAAAAGGATCTGGCATCGTCACCAGGAATCGTTCCGATTTTGCAAGCCTCGTAGCCAGTTGACTTTCAAAGTCTTCGCCAAAAGGGTGAAACGTCCCATCAGGCATCTCAATACTGACCTTCTGCACCTCTCTCAACTCAATCACTTTTTTACCATTGACCGGCTCATCTCCACTCGAGCGTTTCTTGGCTGCGCCCCAGGCCGGGGGCACCATCAAGATGAGCCCGAAAAGAGTGAAACGAACGAGTGAACGCGCCCTCAAGGAATGGCTCCCACATGGATCATCACAAGGTCACCCGGCTGGATTGGGTCCCCTGAGGAAGACGAAAATCCACTTCGACTCCCGACGATCTTGTCTACTTGGGCGACACTGGAAACTGCGTTGACCGCAGTCGTGTGAGCATAGGCAAGAACTTGAAAAACCTGGCAGGCATCCACATGAAATCCTTGCGAGGGTGCGTAGATCTCAAACACTTGATTCACTCCAATTTGAGATTGATTGCCCGCATCGAAAATCAGGAGCTGCGTTGCAGGAATGTATTCACGCACTGTCGCTTGCCAAGGGATCTCGTTCAGATGATTGGACACACCCAAGCTTGTCACACCAAGACTGATGATTTTTCGCATAATATCCCCAAGAGGGGTATTCAACAGAAGTTGAGGTCCCAAAGAAATCATCCCGAAATCGACCTCAAGAGAGATACTCCCTCCTACTGCAACGTGATTCGCACTCGCAGCGGCGATCGACGTACAAACCCCCTGAGAACAACTCAAAACCGCAAAGTCCATACTAATATTACCGACATTGAGCTGAGTTTTTCCAGTCACACCGGTCACCAAGGGGATCGTCCCTTGCGGATTAAACCCAATCGAAAATCCCAACTGCACCGCATCGAGTTGAAATGAACTCACGGTCGCCTTGAGTTCTAAATGGGAATCACAAGGACGCGGGGGTATGAGAGGATCGTATTCGGTCGGTGCGAAATTAGTGAGATTTGTCACTGCAGTAGTCAACATGGATTGAAGATCTGCCTGAAAATTGGCAGGTCGACCATTAGGGAGTTGAAACACCTGCGTTCCTACCGGTAAGACCACCACAGGACGAATTGGGTTAGCCACTGATCTTTGAACCTCACAACTCACGGGTGGCGGCTTTTTCGCTGCAGCCTCCGAACTGGACTCCGTTGCAGAAAAAATGGCAAGGCAAGTCAGGGCGCCCTTCAAGCACCCAAAATACCGACCTTCGAACTCTTTCTGATGGGTGAAATGTGACATAGCCTATTTCCTTACTAATTTAGTCAACTACTAGTTTTAAATCTATCATGAAGCATTTTTCTGGGTTTTCAATATAATTATTGAATAATTCATATTTTTAAATAACTCAGTGCGTTAGAAAAGATCAGTAAAAGACCGAGGATTAATAATCATGAAGAACCGAAAGAGTCACTCCAATTTTAAAGGAAATAAACTTTTAACTATTCTAATTGGACTAACGCTTTTAGCTAGCGCAGGGCTCGGATCAAATTTTTATTTATCTCTGAAAAATCCGTTCATTATAGATTCACAGCTCGAAAAAATGGAAGCCCGCATTATCGCGACTGATCACGAGTCTTCCACTGCACTTTTTTACTTCATCCTGAACTTGCCAAAAAACTTTAATCATCAGCCTGTCCAATTCCAGATCTCTTACAAAAAGGGGCCACCGAATCACTTCATCTCTCAAATCGAAACCCAATTAGCCCCCGATATCGGCCTCACTTTTGAAGGCCCTAAGACCCCTTCTCCCACCGTCGCTCGAGGCGAAATCCGTCCGTGCCTGACTGAATCTCAAAGCTGGAACTGTCTGGCGCTACGCCAATCCCTTTTTGAACGATGGGTCTCAGAGCCCTCACCTTCAGCCCACCTCTGGCATGCAAGCTGGTTTCAGATCGACGACCCGACCCTGCCCACCGAGGAGCAAACCCAGGGGGTTCACCTTCGAGCCGATCTCGAGCAAGAAATACTCGACCAATTTATCGTGATCCAACCGAGCGGGACGCAACAAGTCATCCGACTGAAAAGGCCACGCTCACCCTCAGGAGAATTAGCTTATGAGCTCACCTCCCGTGTCATTGCGTCAATCCGGGTCTATCCTGACCTGACTGCTGGACGCGAACTGGTCAGCCGACACCTCGAAGAAGTTCGGTTAGTGGCTATCAAAAACGAGGCTGACACAGCCCGTCGTAGTGAACGTCTGAACGATGCCCAGCTGCTCCTGATCTCCAAAATCTCCGTTGATCCCAGTAATCTGGACTCCTATTTTCATCTTGCCGGGACCTCTACTTGGATGCCCGAAGCAAAAATGGCTCAACACAATCTCGAATCGGCGTACCTCTACGCTCGCGATATCGCACCGTTAGACCCCAGAACCTCTCAAATTCAAGCTTTTTGGCTCACAGCATCAAGCCCACCTAGGACTCAATCGCCGGCTCTAGGAGTGCCAAACGACAATCGGCTTTAGAATCTTGTCACTTTTCCGATCAGTCAGAGAGGGAGAGTGAAGCATCGTGAATCATGTCACTTTTAAGAAATTTTTAAATCGCCGGAATTCATCTGTCACGGCAGACCTAACTTCACTACTCATGGCTAGCTTCCTCGCCAGCGCATGCATTCAACCTGGGAACGTAGCGACGAGTACAACTCCCAGCACTGCATCAAAGTCTTCGAGCAGTTCGTCTGCGCTAGTAGGGCCTATGGCAGTCAAATTTTTTCTTAACACCGACGGCACCTACGGTAGCTTTGATTCGCCGCCAACAGGAGGCACTTCAGCCGGCGCCCTAGTCAGCGGTCAACCTCGCTTAGGTTGGCAAGCGATGCGGGTTTTTAGCCCATCGGGGGGTCTAGCCACCGGCGGAAGCAGCATCGGTTCGAGACAATATGATTCAAATGGGGCAGTGACCAGTTCACAAGGCTGGCCCACATGGCTCACCTCTTTCGACATTGGAATCAGTGGTGCGAACAACACCAATGCCCCCGCACCTGCTTGTGCGCGCTTTGCAACCCCGTCCGAGGCTACAACAACTAATTGCAAACTCGGGGCTGCCGCTTCTTCTCCAACCAATTGTGGTGCCCCTCAGGGTCAATTTCGAGTGAGCGAGGCAGACTGCATGCTCACGACAGGATCAGCCACCGCTTTGGGAACAGGAGGAATGGGTGATGGAGTTTATATTCGCGCACAGTTTAATCGAGGCACAGGGGGACTCGGCCCTAATGAGAATGTCCTCATGGTGGTCGAATACTTAGCAAGCTCTCTGAATCCAGCGCCTAGAAATCCGACTTTGTGTTTTGGAGCAGATCAGCAGTTCAAGCCAGAAAACTGTGCTGACTTTACTTGGAAGGTATTTTTAAAACATCAACTGAATGAAAATACAAGTAGCATTACCCTACAACCCTTTTTCATGCTCATTCCTCCCATGATCAATTCGGTTTTGGGTGCAGCTCAAAACAACACCTCAACCGCAGGGGTCAATCCAACTGCTCGACAGGTCATTTTACCACTCGCCTCAGATACAAATCTATCAGTAGTCCAACTCACTCGTGTTCAGTCTTACCCAATCAACTCCACCGATCTGGGTACCTATTGCACGCCATCTGGAGCAGTACCTGCCGGTGGAGCTAATACACCTCTTTGTGATGGAGTCGTTTTTTATTCAATCACGTTTTATCGAATTTAATGGAGAAGAGAATTGAACCGTTTTGAGACTCAGAGAAGAATGATCAACCTCAGCATCGGGAGCCTCGGGAAAAAGCTGAGCTACGGGTCTACTCTTGCCTTTTTATTCAACGCCTGCGCCGGCGATCCCCTCGGAGAAAACGGAAGCAGCAGCTCGTACCTACCCCCGCCACCCTCAGGGACTATCTCCAGCCTGAATGCCGTCAGAATTCAACTCAATGCCCGCGATTTTTACACCGTAACAGCTCCCAATCCGGACACCAGCTGTCCCGGTGACACATTCAACTATTATCATTTTTTAAATGCTAACTCGGGATCATCGACATCAAACTGGACCCCTCAACTCCTTGCGGCCTCCACTAACAACCCGAATCAAACTTTGCGACCTTCATTTCTCAAGAATGTTTCGGTCGATCTCACGGATGCCAGCTCCTACTCACCCCTGAATCAATCCAGAGACTGCTCCTATACAGCAAGCTATAGCATTGCTCCAGCCTCCAGCTGCGCTACATTGGATGCAAGTTCGGCAACGGGGACAGATTCGGCCCTCGGCGGAAATCTATTTCTCCTCGGGGGCGTCCAAAACCCCAATAGCTCTAGTCCCAAGAGTTTTGGACCTACCTGTATTAAAGCGGCGGCTGACCTCAACCTGCCTTGCAACCCATTTTTACTTTCTGTGAACTTAAACTCGCTGCCTGCCACTGCTGCAGGGAGCTCTCAGGCTCCAGGTTTATTGCCCACTCCGGTTCCGAGCGTTCCAATTTCAATCTGGAATAATTTAGCAGGCTACCTCAATCCGGCGTCCTCCAGTTCAACTCGTTACCCTCCCATTTCGAGTACTAACGGATCGCTCCCTCAAGGCTTAGCCGGGGCTGCATCGGCCTACAGTCGAGGGACTAAACAGATTTCTATTTTCGGAGGAGCCTCCTTCTCGAGTAACACAGGGACTAACACGACCTACTCCACTACCTCGGACACCTGGACTCTGGATACAACCACCGGGAGATGGACTACAAACAGTGCTCTTCCGAATGTTTCATCTGACCTGACTCGTTCACTCGATCAAAATCCTGCAACCCAAGTCCCGATGAATGGTACCAAGATTGACCAGGGACGGACTTTGTTTGGCATGACAGCCGCTGCGGGCATGGCTATCTCCTCTCTGGGAAATTCATCGGGTGAGGTCGGCATCAGTCACCCTGTGATACTGGGACCGAGTGGCCTTGCTAACTATTCTCCACCTAATAGTCCTGTCGACACCACTGAGAGGATCCTAATCACAGGCGGAATTTGCAACGAATCGACTCGAAAAATTTGCACCAGCACTCTAAGGTTCAATCCTACCTACGGTCCTGAATCTATCGATGCCTACTTTGGAAATCCAAATTACCAAAAAATCTACTCGAACTCTCCATCTGCTGCTGACCAGTGGATTGACAGCTATCACACTCAAGTCATTTCCAATCTTTTCTCAGAGAGCGGAAAATTCCCATCCCAGCTGAGCCCCTACTTTTCGCAGCCCAGTCCATCCCCCTCTCCGCTCCTAGACAACACCCAATTTGGTTTTGGAACGTTTGCTTTTGGACTGGTTGGCTTAATGAACGCGTCACCCGCAACTCCTCCAAGCGGGTGGCCAGTCCACGGGGATTTTGCAAATTCAAACCCTGTCCCAACTACAGGCCCAAACACCCCCGGCGCAGGATACCTGCTGTCGGCTGGCGGATTTCATGGACTGCCCGATGCGCCCGTCGTAAGAAATTCGCCCAATCCCAACGCCACTGCTCTAAGCTTGGGGTGCAACGCAACTCCTCCCACCGGACTGAGCGCTCAGAACGAATGCGGTGGGCTTGCGCTCTTCCTCAAATGGCACACTAATTCTGCCACTGACGGGACTGCTTCAGAAATATCTGCATCCAATTTCATTTCACTTTCTAATCTAAACAATTCAAGTGCAACCCAAGTGACCCCGGGCCGCTGGGTCAATTTTCTAGATGGGAAGGTGGGAACTATTCCCACCCCCTCACAAATCACACCTTGGTTTGGAGCAGGAGTCCTCTTAAAAGGAATTGATTTGGAACACTCAAAATCCCAAGAAGACAATGAAGTGGTGTATTTCGGTGGCTCAAGCTGCAGTAACTTTCTCACAAATAATCCTTCGAGTGGCTGCACATGGAATTCTGCCACGATCGCTAATCCAGGACGATACTGGAGATTCGGGCCAAATCCGGCAGCTTCATTCTCTGCAAAGAATCTAGATCCCCTCAATCCTCCTGCTCCTCCTGCAACAATCCCCACTCCTAGCTCGATCCCCTGGACTAATCCACCGACCAGCGCGGGCATGGCAGCCGCCCGTGGCACAGATCCAAGCGGAAACCCAATCATCGTTGCCTGGGGAGGGATGACCTCAAGCGGAACCCCAGATTCTACAGGAGATATTTACTACCTCTTCAATAACGCAGGAACACCGACGTGGGGCAAAGACAATTCACATGGAACCGGGACAAAACCGCCGTCATTGACTCAGGCTTCCCTTGTATTTAGCCATGTCACCGGAGCTTTTTATCTTTTTGGCGGATACAATTCTTCAAGCAATGGAGCTTTTGGAGTGATTGGAGCTACCGCTGATACCTGGAAACTCAGCTTCAACGGCGCCCCAGGCTGCGGAAGATCGACCAGCGCAAGCTGTTCGTTTACTTGGACAAAACTCACACCCTCCTGCTACCCAGCCACATCCGCTTATTGCGGATCCACAGGCCGTCCTGCAGCTCGATGGGGGCACCAAGCTGTCGAGGTGAATTACCACTATTTCAATGCTCCCTATGAACCCAAATGTGACTCCTCTTCAACCCCTTGTTCATTTGGAATTTTCATGGAGGGAGGGCAAACAACGACCGGGACCTCCACGATCCTGAGCGATCGCTGGATGTTTGATCCCACAGCAAATGCCGGTCAAGGGCATTGGCAATGGATGGGAGAACTTCCTCCTCGATCATTAGCAGCGATGACTCAAATTGAGTACAAGACTCGATCGGGATCCACTAACCATTTGGCACTTCTTTTCGGAGGCGAAACAGGGCTTCAGGACTCATCCCAATTTCTAGCTTCAAACTTCTTCGTTCCGCCTACTTTAGGCGACACTTGGATGTTTAACTTTGGAGGACCGGGGCAATCCCCATCTTGGAATCGAGTCCAACTCTTAGGATCTCGCTATAGCAACTTGTATACACTCGGAGCAGGAACCGACCAAGCCACCAGCCGAGCAGCTTCGCTCATCAGTGATCCTACGAGCCAAATCTTATCTCCCCCACCCCTTGCAGGAGCAGTCATGGTGACTCGCACCCATACGAGAGCGGGAGTAGGATCAACTCAGGCCTCAACTCCACTGGCACTCCCTGAGATTTTTTTATTCGGCGGGAGAAATAAGGAAGGAAAATTCCAGCCACTCAGTCGGGTTTACAAATTTTGCGCAGGGAGTACCGGTGAAAAACCTTATCCCAACACATTGACTGGCACATCAGTTCCTCTGCCTGACGACGCAAGCTGCGATGCCTACGACCCGGTCACCAATCCAGGATCACCCAATCCACAATCTGGGTATGTCGGTCGGTGGATTTTCAAAAATCCAAATACAAGCATGATCGAAGTCCCAGTCTCTACCCCGCCCATCGAGATGAGCACTGACCAAGTCGCTAGCTATCTAGGAGCCGCCACTTATGATTCAAATCATGATCGGATTGTACTTTACGGTGGGTTGACGCCGTCTCCCGTTCCGAGCACCGCAGGAGCACCTTCCTTCAGTGATTTCAGTCGGCGCTCAGTCACCGCCTCCCCCATGAACGTGAGTGGTTCAGATGGAGGCATTTTCGAATACACACCTCCTTCAAAGGTAAATCCTAGTTTCGTCGAAGCGAACAACGGAAGCTGGGCTTTCATCCCAGCATGCAGTAGCAGCCTCAAACCTGAAGGACGTTATGGTCACGGCCTATCCTACGACCCGATCAAAAACCAACTCGTGCTCAGCGGTGGTTTTCGCCAAAACGGCTCACTGATCACCGAATCCATCAGTCCGAACGGCGGCGGAACACCTTACTCGCTCCCTGAAATTTGGACTGCAACCCGCATCGATACCGATCCTGACCCCGTGTCGGGGGGCTTCGGAACGGTTTTCCCTTGTTACTCCTGGACCCGCATCATGACTTACGGAAATGCCCCCACTTCAGCCCCAGTTTCAGCTCAAACACCCGCAACTTCTGCGCCACCCAACTCAGGATTTGCTCTCGGAGTGATGCATGTCATTCCGACTGTCGGCTATAATACGGGCTATTATACCTTGAATGGGCCGGCCTGTGGAGACAGTCAAGGTGTTCAGTCTGTCGGCGGAGTCTATATTGATTTAGATCGCACACAACTCAACCCCAATGAGAATTTACTCCTCAACGTCACACTCCTCCCTCTCGGACCCAGCAACGTAGACCCCGTTGGAGATTCGATTGAGGCCTCTGAGAGCGCTCAATTCAGGGTCAATCTAGTCCGCACCAGTGACACTTTCGATCACCTCCAGAGGGCTCCTCAGCCCAGGGCGGTGCTCTACTCAGATCCATCGAGCTATCCGGTTTTAGCCTACGACTTAGCTATTTTAGCGCCGCCCACAGGTCAGGTCCGACAAGAACAAATCTTAATCCCCCTCTCCCTCGATCCAACTGCGGACCGAATTCGAATCGAGCGGGTTGCAGGGAGTGGAATCATTCTAGACGCTCATTTAGTGAGGTTAAACCCTAACCCTTGATGGAGGTGACGAACTTTTAGGCAGTGTCTAATTGCTAAACAGCAAGACGATTACGAAAACCGCTTTTTAGCTCTGAAATCGAATATAAGCCACTGCCAGTGATTTAGCCAAAAGTCGTATTGAAGTATGAAAATTGCATCACCTATCAATATTAATATGGTTTATTTAAATAACCCGAGTAGTTCAGAGAAACTAACTCTTGGGCACTCTGCCCGAGTCCCTTCTATTTTGATTTGCTTGGCACTTTCAGGTTGTTCGAATCTTTTCAATAGTTTCAATAGCAAGACCGGGATCAACACAGGGGACATTCCAGCCACTCTTTCTAGTTCGCTCCCTGCTTCCTTTCAAATCACTCGCGTCAATCAAACCCTCATCTCACCTTCACAAAATTTGGATGTCCTAGGGGACGGTTCCGGAACCCTGGGAAGCCTCTGCGCAGTGACAGATAACCGCGACCCCAATGCTACGACTGGAAATAGCCCGTGCTGGTGTAGTTTTGATTTTTCTACGCCTACTTTAGACAATTCAAATCGAAAAACCCCTGTCAGCTACCATGAAAATAACTTAGCCAGATGTGAGTACTACACCTCCATCCCATTTGGGGTTGCTACTTTTAAAGTTTCTATTGTCGTCGTTAAAAATGGAAGCATTACGCAAAACAGTAATATTGCCACATTTAGTTTCAGCGGAACTCCAGCATTAGACCCCAAACTGCCTAGTACTTACGCCCAAGTCAAACGGCACCTCTGCCGAGGCTTAGTAAGCGTCCCCAATCTATTTGATTCATCGATCATCGACCCAGACCAATCAGAGACCCCTTATTACACTTACCCGCTCGATTACTACACGACCAACCTGGCCTCATCCCTCGCGTACTTCGTCAACAGCGGAGACGCTGCGAATGAGTGCCCCCCCGTTCCCTATAGCTCAACTGACTCAGATCACTACGTGAACATTGTAAGCAGTTCCTCTTATGGTGGAAGTCAAATCATTGATCCACCCCAGACCGGCACCTATGATCGATCTACATTTTATGTGGCAGCCAAAGCCACTGGAGTGTTTGCAATTCCAGTCAACGCAGTAGTTGCCCCTTCTGTCATCTCGGATGACAACGGTGCTGCAGGGGTTGCCCCCCCCTTGGGATATGGAGCCGCACATACTTCAAATGCATCGGGAGGTGAGAATTGCCCAAGTGATTCAGTCATTCCGACCGATTACGAGTGGGTCAAACTCTGGCTTTTTAGAGGTGCTGTCCCTCCTCGCAACTATTTCAAAAGTACTAATTATTTTGCTTCTTTAGTCTGTCACCCCGGAGACCAGACCATTACGAACAGTGCTAACCAGACCGTTACAGTTCCGGTCTTCAATGCATGCATGAAAACCTATCCCAACGACAATAACTCGAGGACCCTCAGCTGGAGCGACGCCGGGAAGATCTCCAATAACTATTTAGCAGATCGGGTCGTTTTCAGTAAAAATTCGTCTAACTCAAACGACTCAGACACCCAATGCATCCAGCTCAACGCACGCCCATCAGGTAACCCAGTCCAGACTGCTAACGCTGACTCTCCCAATGCATGCACCCTCGGAAATCCCGCTAAACCAGGAGTCGGCTGCGGGAACACATCGGGTGGTGATGAATGGCTGGCCGTAGTACCCGATCCCACCCAATATACCAGCTCAGCAAATTTAGGGTGCTCTATTTCAACAGTGAATACTGGAGGGGTTTCACGACCTGGCGATGATCCACTGCACATCTGCGGAAGTTTAACTGATTTTAGCCGCGGAGGAACTCACGCAACAAGTCCCTCCATCCCTGTGAGTGAACTCACGACTGAAGATATGGACAACACCCGTCCAAGAACCGATTTTATATTTGTAGTCTCACCTACCTCCATCAGCACTGCGGATATCAAGGGGGGTAGTAAAACTCAATTCACTCCCGTCCGAGGAACCACCCCAGACATTTGCAGAAGTGGAGTTTCATGTCAGAGTGGTATCGGTAATTATATTGGATCTTATGATCTAATAACCAATGACATCAACTTAGCGAACTTATCGGCTGCCGATATCAACCAACAGAATAATCCTAAAATGAACCTTTATCCAATTTGTGTCGTGAGACCAAAATCAGGATCGAATCCTTAAACGAATGAGACCAGAACGGAGGTGAACCCAGTGACGGAGACAAAGTTCGGCAGAAATAAAATCAGACTTAAACCGCAAGCATGGCTAGGTCTCGTTGGCATTCAGTTACTCGGCAGTTGCACGAACATGGTCGCGCCCGTTACCTCAAACCTGAGAAATCAGGCAGCCGTGTTAGCATCACCCTCTCCAAGCGGCAGTACAGGAGCAACTGGAATCTGGAATTTATCTACGCCCACCCTGAACTCTGACGGGACCCTCACTCTCTACCTTAATTCGGGTACTTCAGTAGGAAAATTTTGGGATCACTGCAACACGACTTCATCCGCTAGCACCGGCGCCAAACCCTGTTCTTGCCAATTTTCCTGGGTGGAAACTAACCCGAGTAGCGCCACTTTACCGACCAATCGAACTGTATTGACCACTCCCTCTTCGATTTTAGATACACAAATGATGTGTCCCCTACCACGAGTCTATACTGATGAGATCTTATCTGGAACACGAGTCACAGTTTCGATCAACTTCAATGCTACGAATCCAGACCAAGGAGTAGTCAGCGTGAACTCAACCTCCCTCACTAAAAATGCGACAGGGAGAACTTCAAATTTTCAGGATACATTAGGGAATCGCTTTGCCAATATTTTGCGATACACCTGCTTCAAAAAAGAGCAGAAAAGTCTCAACATCGCTTCTGCCCAATTGGCACGAACACGCGACGGCGCGACCAGTGGAGTGAATTATTTGTCAGCGACTCAATTTTGCGTCAATGGTCAAGCAGGCGGAGGATCTCAAGCAACCTGCCCAACCGATCAATCTGGAATCTCAGCACAGTCTAATTACTTCAATCTTTACATCCCCGCTTGGGATGCTGGGCATATTAATCCCTCAAATGGAGGCTATTTTTGCCCTCAAGTCACAAAGCCGCTGAGTGGAGAGTCTATTATTGACTACAGTTACTGGCCCCTAGACACCAGCTTTGCATTAGCGGTCGGGCCCTCGACCGAATTTACAATCGGAGTCACTGGGCAAAACAAGCTCTCGGGCAATGGAGATGTTTCCAGTACCTGCTATTCAGCCGCAGGTGGAGGCGGAGGTGGAGGTGCCAATCCTGCAGGAGGCAATTCAATTAATCAGTCTTGTTTGGGATTTGCAGCTCCAGTCAAAAGTGATGGAAGCTGTTCATCTTTGAATACTACACCCAGAACAAGAATGTATCGACTCCGTAGATACATTAGCCTGTACCCAAGATCCTATGGTCCAGATGGCAAGGTCAGCGCAAACTTTCCCCAGAGCCTAGACACGATTTACGTCCTCGACAGACCTGTGGCCACCACTGACGGCTCCGTCGTCACTATGGCAGGCCCAAAACCCTGTCCATTTGCTTACTTTGACCGAATGAATGTGACTGGATTAGCCCAGTATAAAAAGGCCTATGTCGGAACCAATAACCCAAATTGGAATGGAAAGAATGTTGACGGAACTGAATATCCAAATATTGACGGTAATGATAAATGGAATAATAAATCCTGCTCAGCTGCGCTTCCAAAAGTACTCAACGACGGCACTGGACTCACCCTCCAAACCGTCAATGTGAAAAATACCGCCACTGGGTCCCGAGACCATGCTTATATCAGGCCGATTCAACCTTTTGCACCGAACTACATCGAGGACACGACCTTTCAAGCTTGCGCCCCCCCCGCATCCAATCCTGTTTTGGACCCGCCCCTCCACTTTGCCACCCTCGACCCAGCCAAAAAGAACATCGGATGGTGTGCAGAAGTCTATCCCACTCAAAACGCCAACGTCTCAAGTATTGACCCCCCTCACCCCAGAGCCTCAGCCTCTCCAATTGGCATTGCACCGTTTACCTCACATGTCGCCAAGAACGCCCCGATTGGTCTGGCCTGCAACGCTACTCTGCTCACTGCCACACTTCCAACCGGATACCCAGCAGGCGGGCTAGCCAATCACCAATCAGGAGCTGGTTTTGGATGGGACGGAGCTGATACATCTCAGACATGCGACCGAACAGTCCCTGCCTCAGCCTCGATGAGCAACCCGAATGTTCCTGCTCCTCCCGATTTTCCAAGGTTTCCGCTTCTTGCCCCTGCAGACGATACCGAGCGAGCCTTAACTGACTCAAGCACCAGTGCCCCCTACCTTTGTAAGATCACCTATGACTCAAGAAATCGGAACTCCTCAGTTCCAAATGGAGGATGTTGTGCCGCAGGCTCTCTCACTCTTCCGACGCCTACCCAAAGCTCAGGACCAGCGGGAGCCCACCTCGAGCCTGGAACTTCTTGCGGCAGCCCTGCTCTTTAAGCTAGACAAAAAGTCATGACCGATCCCACCGATGACTCACAGTTTGACCTAAGAGTACTCTATGAAGACTCAGAGCTTTTGATTCTGAACAAACGCTCAGGAGTTCCCTCAGCGCCCCACTCCCCTGACGAAACGGGAACCGCAGTGGAGGCAGCTCTCCATCTTTGTCCAAGCCTGATTGGAGTTGGAGAAAAGAACTTGGAACCCGGATTAGTCCATCGCCTGGACACAGGGACCAGTGGCGTGCTGGTATTTGCTAAGACCCATGCTGAATTTCAGCGATTAAAACAAATCTGGAAGGATCGCCGAGTTGAGAAAATCTACCGTGCCATGACGATGAGAGACTCCCCCTTGCCTCCACTCCCCGCGCAAATTGATTATCCCCTCGCCCATGATGCTAAGTCGAAAAAGAAAATGATCGCACTTCTGAACCCGAAGTGGCGGCATTACCGAGGCAAGCCAATCCCTGCATTGACTCGAATCTTGAACGGGTTCAAGTTCGGGAGTTCGGAGCTTTTTGACCTCACTGTTCAAATTGAGACTGGAGTCATGCACCAGATCCGATGCCATTTAGATGCCTGGGGAGCGCCGATCTGGGGTGACCCAATTTACGGCAAGACAAAACCTAACCAAATCAAAGCCCCTGCTGAACGCCTTTGGCTTCACGCTTGGAAACTCGGATTTCACGCAGCTGCCGGACACTGGCTTGAGGTTGAAGCACCACTCCCTGAGGACTGGCCTTCCTCTCGGGACCCACATTTTCTGGAACGCTAAAGAAGATTCCTCTCAGTTACAGGACTCGCAGAATTGTCCATCAGCCACTTCCTCTGGAGGGACGCTCGAGAGGGGCTGCGAGAGCTTTGAACCATCTCGATAGATCGCAACAGATTTCAGCCTGAGCCTCCAAGCCTGCTCGTAGAGGGACTGAATCTCCTCTACAGTCGCTGAGTTGGGCAGGTTCACTGTTTTTGAGATCGACCCAGAAATCCACGGTTGAATCGCAGCCAGCATTTTCAAATGACCCAGCGGAGCGATTCTGCGCTGACCGGTAGCTCCGGTCGGGTGCGCGCAGTCAAATACGGGCAGGTGCTCTTGGCTCAGCCCTGGAGCACCCTCTAAAGTCTGATGCTGTAAGACGTACTGTTCAATTTCTGCAATTTTCTGATCGGGGTACCCCAGCGCGCGAAGTGCCGTGGGGACTGACTGATTCATGATTTGTACTGAACCACCGCCTACCAGTTTCTTATACTTCACTAACGAAAACTCGGGCTCCACACCGGTGGTATCACAATCCATCAGGAGCCCGATGGTGCCCGTGGGCGCCAGCACAGTCACTTGAGCATTTCGAAATCCACACTTTTTACCCAGCCTGAGTGCCCGATCCCAGACCTCTTGAGCAGCCTGCAGGAGATGCGCGGGTAGATTCGGGGCTTGAATTTCATTCGCCGCTTTTCGATGCATCTGGATGACTTTGAGCATGGACGAGCGATTTTTTTTGAACCCGGCAAAGGGTTTTAGAACAGCGGCCATTTCAGCACTCACCGAGTAAGCATGCCCACACAAAAGTGAGGTCAAAACTGAGGCCCAGGACCGCCCCTCATCACTATCGTACGGGAGACCTTGACGCATCAGAAAGGCTCCCAGATTCGCGTAGCCGAGTCCGAGGGGGCGAAAAGCGATGGAGTTTCGAGCAATTTTTTCGGTCGGATAGCTCGAGAGACTTACCAGAATTTCTTGAGCAATCAGAAAAGTTCGCGTGGCACTCAAATAAGCGTCGAGATCAAATCCCCCATTTGGCTTTAAGAATTTTACCAAGTTGAGTGAGGCAAGATTGCACGCAGAATCGTCGAGAAACATGAATTCAGAACAGGGATTCGACGCCCGAATCGGCCCACTCTCTTTGCAGGTATGCCAGCGCTGAATGACCGAATCAAACTGCACCCCAGGGTCAGCGCAAGCCCAGGCCGCCTGAGCAATGCGATGCCAAAGATCACGAGCTCGGTAAGTCTGAATCACTTCACCCGTGGTCCGAGCGCGAGTGGGCCAGGTTTGGTCTTTCTCGACGGCATCCATAAACTCATCGGACACCCGGACCGAGTTATTTGAATTTTGACCCGAAACGGTGCGGTAGGCCTCTCCCTCGAAATCTGAGCTGTAGCCTGCACGAACGAGCGCGGCGACTTTTTTCTCTTCTCGACTCTTCCAGGTGATGAATTCATGGATCTCAGGGTGGTCCATATCCAGACACACCATTTTTGCAGCTCGCCGAGTGGTGCCACCAGACTTTGTAGCTCCAGCACCTCGGTCGAGGACATCGAGAAAGCTCATCAATCCAGAAGAATTACCCCCACCGGCAAGCTTCTCCTGCTTACCCCGGATTTTTGAAAAGTTAGTCCCCGTCCCAGATCCATATTTAAATAGGCGGGCTTCATTCTTGGCCAACTCAAAAATGGCCATGAGATCGTCCTCAACTCCCTGAATGAAACAGGCCGAACATTGAGGACGAGAATAAGCATTCTCAATCGATTCAATTTTTTTGTTCTTCGGGTTCCATGCAAAATTGCCGTTAGATCCTAAAATTCCATATTCTGGGTAAAGCCCCAGATTGAACCAGACCGGAGAGTTAAACGCTCCTATTTGGTGAATCAGAAGGTAATTCAGCTCAGCCTCAAACGCTTGAGCTCCAGCTGAGTCCAAATACTTGAGGCGCTTTGCTTCAGCGCGCAGAGTCCGAGTGATCCGACTGATCACCTGCTTGATTGAGGTCTCGTGCCCGGTTTTTGGAACGTCAGTTTTTCTGAAGTACTTTGAAACGAGGATATCCACTGCGAGCTGACTCCAGGCCTCAGGGACCTCGACATCCTTCATTTCAAAGACGAGGTTCCCTTTGGAGTCCCGAATCTGAGCAGCTGTCCTACGATAGACTACTTCATCTAATGGACGCGACCGCTTTGAAGTAAAGTGCCGTTCGAACTGAAGGGGCATGGAGTGATCCGTCTAAACGAATTTCTCGGTAAATTCGCCGTTCTGATAGTTAAACAACTTTTTCTGTCCGTCGACTTCAGTCTCAACGTTAATTGGCCGCTTCCACACATCACACAACGCACGCATGGTTTCACGCGACCATCGGGTGTCCAGGTCAAGTCCCTGATGCTTATGCCAGAGGAGGAGCTCGCCTTTATTCTGAAAGTTACCGTCGGTCACATAGACGAAAGGCTGCCCCCGATTGGTGAGCTGAAAAAGGAGCTTTTCTTTCACCTTTTTAAAATCACGATCGGCAATCTCATACTGATTCGTTCTTCGGTTGAAGCTATAAGTGTAGAGTTTAAAACGCTCGACAAATTCCTCAGTCAGATATTCATCGATAAAAGTCACATCGTTACAGACCCGACGGACTTCAAAAATCTTTTGGCGTCCCAAACTGGCTTGTGTGTTCCACTTAGCCTTAGCGACCATGTCATCGCACTGCTCGTAGTCCTTACCGAACTTTCCGCGATTCCATCGATCCTCAATATCCCTAAATAGCTCAACCCCAACTTTATAGGGATTGATCTGGCCCGGTTGCATGGCCATCGTCCCAGCGTGATGATCAGCAAAGTCAATGACCTCAGAGTCTTTCAACGCCTTCTCGGTCATGATTTTAGAGTGCCAGTAGGACGCCCACCCCTCATTCATAATTTTGGTCTGAGCTTGAGGGGCAAAATAATAAGCTTCGTCGCGAACAATGGAAAGAACATCGTGTTCCCATTGCTCTAATGGGGCGTAATCCAGCAGAAACTTTAAAACATCTTTCTGAGGTTCAGGTGGATTTTTTCGGCTTTTCTGAGCCTGACTCTCGAGCTTTTTCCGCTGTTCCGCCATAAACTCAGGAGGATTCATGTACTGATCCATATACTGTCGATCGGTCTTGATGCGACCGGGCTCAGCGCTGGCTTCGGGGTGATCTTCTGATTCTCGTCGTTTTGGATTCAAAAAGGGCAAGTGCGGATCGATCAGAGTCTCAATCGCCAAACATTGATCAATAAAGTTCTCCACCCGATCCTGACCATAGCGCTCCATATGATCGCGAATCTTAACCGCATGGTTGGCCATGGTATCGAGCATTTTTCGATTCGTTTTGGAGAACCAGTAGTTATTTTTGAAAAAATCCACGTGGCCGTAGACATGAGAAATGACGGTTTTTTGGTCCACTAGGTTGTTGGATTTCATCAAGTAGGCGTAAGAGGGATTGGTGTTAATCACCATTTCATAGATTTTCTGCAGACCCCAAGCATAGCCCTTGGAGAGTTGGTCATAGTCCATCCCAAATCGCCAATGAGGATACCGAACAGGGAACCCCCCCAGGGCAGCGAGGGAGTTGATCTGTTCGTGATCCACCATTTCAAAGATGGTCTCAAAACAGTCTAGACCATAACCCTCAGCATACTTTTTGATTTGGTCTCTGACCTTGGCCAGTTCGGGGGTCAACTGACTATTCATAAATTCAGATGAGGACATGCCTAACTCACTTTCCCTTGCCCAAGAAGTCTTTAATGGACTGAAGGATGCCTTCCTTGTTTTCGATCTTAGAAAGAATCACGGATTGATGCTGATTTCCGAAGTGTTCTCGGAGGTCCTTATAAAACTGACCGGAGCCGTACCGGGACTCGACTTGACCGTAACAAAAGACGTTGCAAACACGGAGGAGATTTTTTTCCAAGATATCGAGACAAAGACGAGTGTCCTCGCCCGACCAGTTATCGCCGTCTGAGAAGTGGAATGGATAAATATTCCAATCAGACGGTGGGTAATCCGTCTCGATCATTTTCTCGCAGAGCTTATAAGCAGAACTGATCAAGGTCCCACCCGACTCCCGGGTCTTAAAGAAAGTATCCTCATCCACTTCGCGCGCGGTTGCATCGTGAATGATGTACCGAGTTTCGATCCCTTTGTACTGGGAACGCAACCAAGTATCGATCCAGAATGCCTCAGTTCGTACGATCTCTTTTTGCTCATCACCCATGGAGCCTGAGACGTCCATCATGTAAATAATGACTGCATTATTCTCGTGACGTACGTCCGTTTTCCAAGAGCGGTAGCGCATATCGCGACGAATGGGGATAATGACCGGCTTGTCCGGATTATAAATCCCTGATGAGATCTGCCGACGCAAAGTCTCACGAAAAGTCCGCTTAAAATGTCGAAGTGAACTGGGCCCCTGACTCGCAATTCCGGTGTACTTGTCGGTCTTTGACTTGAGTGTATTGTGACCGCGCGGCTCAATCTTAGGCAGCTCAAGTTGCTCGCCCAAGATCTCGGCCAACTCTTGCAGCGTAAGATCGACCTCAAGCGTATGATTGCCGGCCTGATTTCCCGCTTCGCCTTCGCCGGGCTGAGGATCACCCTGCGCTAAGGGATCGCCGGGCTTACCGTCGCCTTGACCCACTCCGCCTTGTTCGCGCTCACCGAAGCGAAATCGCGGAATCTCGATTTGAGGCAAGGGAATTGACACGAGGTCTTTTCCCTTGCGTCCAATCATCTCTCCGTGAGTCACATACTTCTTGAGATCTTGCTTGATCTTACCTTTGACAATCGAACGAAAACGAGAATGATCGCGTTTAATATTGTCAATCATGATCGCTTCTTCACATCTCCCCGAGCAAAGATGCTCGCAACAAAGTTCAGAACGTCCGTTGAACAGATTTCGCAATAGCCGTGGTTCTTGATGAGGCGGGTTTTGACCACATCAATTTTCTCTTGGGTCGTGCGATCCACAACATTGGAGACCAGGGACGTCAGCTTAATCGTATCTTTCTGATCTTCGAAGAGTTTTAACTCTAAGGCCTTATGCAATCGCTCGTTGGTCTTGTAATCAAAGGTTCGACCTTCAATCGCAAGTGCACCAATGTAGTTCATAATCTCACGGCGGAAGTCATCTTTCCGGCTCTCTGGGATATCGACCTTATCTTCGATTGCCCGCATCAGTCTCTCATCTGGCTCCTCATCCTGACCGGTGTACTTATTTTTGACTTTTTCCCGCTGAGTATAGGCTTTGACGTTATCGATGTAGTTTGAGCAAAGTTTCGAGATTGCATCTTCGTCCGCTGAGATCGCTCTTTGGACTTCGTTTTTCACAATATCCTCGTACTCTTGCTTGACCATTGCGAGCATTTCTTTGTACTCGCGTCGCTTTTCATCGCTGCCGATCAAGGCGTGATGCTTCAAACCACTTTCGAGTTCGTTCATCACCATGAAGGGATTGACGCATCCAATATCGCCATTCTTGTCATTCACCAGGGCATTAGAGATCTTGTCCTGGACGTAACGAGGACTGATCCCTTCTAACCCTTCGCGAATGGCTTCTTTACGAAGCTCCTTCACATTGTCTTCGGTATACCCCGTGAGGGTCTTTCCATCGTAAAGCTTCAATTTCTGAAGCAAGGAGAGATTAGCCTTTTTCGGCTGCTCCAATCGGGTGAGGATCGCCCACATACCAGCCATTTCAACGGTATGAGGAGCAATGTGCTTACCCTTGATCTTGATTGAGTTGAAGTCCTTTTCGTAAATCTTGATCTCTTCTTTGAGCTTCGTAATGTAGGGGACATCGATCTTCACGGTACGATCGCGGAGAGCCTCCATGAACTCATTATTCTGGAGTTTCTTGAATTCAGGCTCGTTGGTATGCCCCAAAATCACTTCATCAATATCGGTTTGAGGGAATTTCTTGGGCTTAATTTTATGTTCCTGCGAAGCACCGAGTAAATCGTAGAGAAAAGCAACGTCGAGTTTCAAAACCTCAATAAACTCAACTACACCGCGGTTGGCAATATTGAATTCGCCGTCAAAGTTGAAGGCTCGAGGATCTGAATCAGAACCATACTCCGCGATCTTACGGTAATTAATATCGCCCGTGAGTTCGGTCGAATCCTGGTTTTTTTCATCCTTGGGCTGAAAGGTCCCGATCCCAATTCGGTCCTTTTCGGAGAGAATCAGACGCTCTACCTTAATATGCTGTAAGACGCGGGTGAAATCGCCTTGATAGCGCTTCATGAATTCACGTTGTACGTAGCGACATGCGGGACAAAGATCTCCCGTAATGCTGACTTTGTAGCCCTTATTACCTTTGTTCAACTCCTCTAAAACTTTGGATCTCATTTCTTCCGGTAAAAGTTTTAGGGGGTCTTCATGCATCGGACAGGGCATTTCAGTTTGATTGCCCAAAATGTGATCGCCGCCCTGGGCATCCACCCAACGAAAGGTATAGAGAGCGCCTGAGTCTTCGCGTGAATAGCGCTCAACCCCTTTTTTAAGAAGTCGTGCAATGGTCGATTTTGCAGAGCCTACGGGACCATGAAGAAGCAAGACGCGCTTTTCGGTGCCATAACCGAAAGCAGCCGACTTGAAAAAATGCACCAATTTCATCAACTGAACATCAAGACCAAAAACAGCGTCTTTTCCATGATCAATTGGGTCATCGAAAAATTTATACCGGACAATATTTTTTTTATACTCAACGTAGGAGGAAGTGCCCCATGAAAGCACCATGTCGTACATGCGTTGAAATGCGTTCCGACTTACGCTCGGATTTTGCTTCACGATATCGAGGTAATCGGAAAATGAGCCTTCCCAGTGATAATTGCGAAAATCTTTCACTGAGTTCAGGTCAACAAGCATCTTATTCCAGTCTTGATTTGAAGTCGCACTTTCCTTATTCGGCATGTACTTTCCACCCTTCTTCTATTCCAAAACGTTTAAGATACCTCATGGCATGTCCGAATGACCACATCAAGTAGAAACCATTTTTCTTCAATATCCAGTCCTAATGCGGATCGTCGAAATACCGGAGACCTGATTCAGTGGGCTATCGATCAATCCCACCTCATCTTAAGATCTTACCGTCATTGTTCTAGCACTGTAAAGTCAAAGGGAGGTGATTATTTATTTCGGACTAAATCACTTCGAACTCGATCTAGCAATTTCTTGATCTTTGGAGCATTGTTCCTTACCATTTTAGAATGATGTTTAATGTCGGAGCCGTGACTGACACAGGTCGAGTCCGGCTAAAGAATCAGGACAACTTCGTTATTCTCCCAGAGATTGGACTCTTTGTCGTCGCTGACGGCATGGGTGGCCATCTCGGGGGTGAGACTGCTAGCCAGATGACCTGTTCCGCAGTGACTGAACAAGTCAAAACAGCAATGAAAAATAACACCTCCATTTCTCCTGAAAAAATTCTCGTCGAGGCACTCGAATTTGCGAATCAGTCCGTTCACCAACTTTCCACTCAAAATCCGCAACTCCAAGGAATGGGCACCACAGTCACTGCTCTTCTATTTTTCCAGGATCACCTCAAAATCGCACAGGTGGGCGACAGTCGGTGTTACCTCCTCAGAAATCATAACTTTTGGCAACTTTCACGAGATCACTCATTGGTGGAAGAAAAATTTCGAGCCGGTCTCATTGAGCGCGACGAAATGAGATACGACCCCCAAAAAAACGTCATTACCCGGTCTGTCGGATATGAACCCAAAATCGCGATTGAAACCTTTAAAATCTCAACGCAACCTGGAGATCTTTACCTCATTTGCAGCGACGGTCTGTCTGGGCAAATGGAGGACGTCGAGATTTTCCAAATCATCGAGGCAGCAGTCCGAACAAAAACATCCACCCAAGACATCGCAAAAAAATTAGTGCAAGAAGCAAACACAAAAGGAGGTGACGACAACGTCACCTCTGTAGTAATCGAGGTTCTCTAGACTATGGCAAAAAATCGATTCTACACGATCATGATCGTCCCAGAAAAAACCGCTCAAGTGAGGCACATCGTACTCCCCGCGTGGCTCATTCGAGGAATCGCTTTTGGATTAGCACTCTGTATCCTCTTTGCTGGAGTGATGTTCTTTGACTATGCTTACGTCATGAGCCAGATCGGCGAAAATAAGCAACTCAAGATGGAGAACCGTCGCCTCAGGCAGCAGGTCCAACTTTTCCAAAACAAAATCTCAACCGCTGAAAACACTTTAGAGCGGGTGAAGTCCTTCGCAACTCGACTCCGAGTCATTATGCACGTAGAGGATCAACCCCCCAGCCTCCAAACCAAGCTCCCGGACGCTAACTCCAACATTGGTAATCTCACTCCAGTGTCCGCACCAGCTCAGCCAGAAGCAGAGAACGAAACCAGTAGTTCTGAAAAAGTTGAGTTAAAAAAGGCATACTCTGAGCTCGACTCAAAAATCTCCCAACTCACCCAAGACGCATTACATACCGAAGAGCTGCTACAGGACGAGTATGAAATTCTCTATGACAAAAAATCCTTCCTAGCTGCCCTCCCGACCCGACAACCTGCACCCGGTTATTTTACTTCGGGATTTGGAGTACGAACCTCTCCTTATGGGGACCGCATCAAAATGCACGAAGGTCTCGATATTGCCAATCGCCTGGACACCCCCATTCGAGCACCAGCCGACGGCGAAGTGGTTTTTGCTAACTCTAAGGCGGGCTACGGCCTCACGCTCGTTCTCAACCATGGGTACGGTATTGAGACTTGGTACGGGCACTTAAGACGATTTTCGGTTGCTAAGGGCGAAAAAGTTCGACGAGGAACCAAAATTGCAATGCTCGGGAACAGCGGTCGGTCCACGGGCCCGCACGTTCACTACGAAGTTCGAGTGCACGGGTATCCGGTTGATCCACGATCTTATATTTTCGAGGACTCCAGTCCCTAAGGCCCCAGCTCGTCCGCACCTGCTTGTACTCTTTTCTGCCCCGAGGTTGAGAGAGCCATTTTTTGGCCCATTGCGTGATTTTCGCGTGACAGTTTGAACCTAGAACATTAGAGTCGTCGTTGAAATGATGAAGCTTCAGAACCTTGCAAAAAAAGTATTTGGCACCCAAAACGACCGAGAGTTGAAATCGATCTACCCGATCGTCGACCGGATTAACGAATTTGAGAAACAAATCAAAGCGCTATCCGACAGTCAACTCCAAGCTAAAACAGGCCAATTCAAAGAACGCCTAGCGCGCGGCGAAACGCTCGACCAAATCCTACCGGAAGCCTTCGCTGTAGTCCGAGAAGGGTCTTGGCGAGTGATCGGCCAAAGACACTACGACGTGCAGATGATCGGTGGAATCACCCTTCACCGAGGACGAATCGCCGAAATGCGCACCGGCGAAGGAAAAACGCTGGTAGCCACTCTCCCCTGCTACCTCAATGCACTCGAAGGAAAGGGCGTCCACGTAGTCACTGTGAACGACTACCTTGCAAAACGCGACTCCGCTTGGATGGGGAAAATCTTCGGCTTTCTCGGGATGCAAACCGGCATCATCGCCCACGGACTGAGCGACGCACAACGTAAGCAGAATTACGCATGCGACATCACTTACGGCACCAACAGCGAATTCGGATTTGATTACCTTCGCGATAATATGAAATTCAGACTGAACGACTACGTTCAGCGGGATCTTCATTATTCGATTGTGGATGAAGTCGACTCGATCTTGATCGACGAAGCGAGAACTCCGCTGATCATCAGCGGTCCCACCGAAGACTCCACAGACTTATACTACCTGATTGATCGACAAATCCTTGCGGATGGCGGATTAACGAAAGAAACTGATTTTACGATCGACGAAAAATCCAAAACTGCCTCGCTGACTGAATCTGGCGTGGACAAAATGGAGAAACGTCTCAAGATCTCGAACCTTTATGATCCTAAACACATCGAGCTACTCCACCATGTCAATCAAGGATTGCGCGCTCACGTCTTGTACAAGCGTGACGTGGATTATGTCGTAAAGGACGGGGAAGTCCTGATCGTTGACGAATTCACTGGCCGCCTCATGCCAGGACGCCGCTGGTCCGACGGACTCCACCAAGCGATTGAAGCGAAGGAAGGGGTTCAAATTGAGAACGAGAATCAGACTCTCGCTACAATCACGTACCAAAACTTCTTCCGCATGTACAATAAGCTGAGCGGAATGACCGGTACCGCAGACACCGAGGCGACTGAGTTTAAGCAGATTTACAAACTTGACGTCACAGTCATCCCCACCAACCGCGGCATGGTTCGCCTAGACCACCCCGATGTGATTTTCAAGTCCGAGACCGGAAAATTCAAGACGATTGCCACTGAGATCAAGCAACTCAAAGAAAAAGGTCAACCCGTTCTAGTAGGAACGGTTTCAGTCGAGAAGTCCGAACGCCTTTCTCAGCTCCTCAAAAATGAAGGAGTCAAGCATCATGTCCTCAATGCCAAGCAGCATGAACGCGAAGCAGAGATTGTAGCCCAGGCAGGACGAAAAGGATCCGTCACGATTTCGACCAACATGGCCGGACGCGGTACCGATATTCTCCTCGGCGGCAATCCAGACTTCCTCGCCAAGGCAGAGATTGGCCCCCTCTCCCCTCAAGCCACGCCTGAGGAGCGAGAAGCACACGAAAAGAAACTCGAAGCGGCAATCGCACAATGGCAGGATCGCTGCCAAAAAGAACGCGATGAAGTCAAGCAAGCCGGCGGACTATTTATCTTAGGAACTGAACGGCACGAATCCCGCCGAATCGACAATCAGCTTCGCGGGCGAGCCGGTCGACAGGGCGACCCTGGGGGAAGCCGCTTTTACCTCTCCCTCGACGATGATTTGATGCGTATTTTTGGCGCAGCCAATATCGCTCGATTCATGGAAGAAGACACCCCAATCGAAAGTCGGATGATCACCCGACAGATTGAAAACGCACAACGCAAGGTAGAAGGTCATAATTACGACATTCGTAAACACTTACTTGAATACGATGACGTTATGAACCAACAGCGCAAAGTCGTCTATGCTTGGCGCCGTGAAGTCCTCGCACGAAACCACCTCAAAGAGATGGTGTTTTCTATGGTGGACGAACTCTCTGGAGCGATTGCCGAAGACTTTTTCCCCAACGGAAAACTCAAGAGAATCGACGGAGAGGCGCGCTTGGACTTGAAGGAACTGCACGATGCTGTTCAAGTCACTTTACAAATCCCTTGCGCGATCGAAGAAAACGACATTCACCCTTTCAACCAGATCGGACTGAAAGCTAAGATCCGAGAACTCGCAGACCAAGCCTACCAGGAAAAAGTGGCAACCCTGGGCGAGGAAGCCATGGGTCAGATCGAGCGAATGGTCTTGCTGACCACGATCGATCACCTCTGGAAAGATCACCTCCTGGCAATGGATCATCTCCGAGATGGGATTGGCCTCCAAGGTTACGGTCAAAAAGACCCTCTCATTGAGTACAAGAAGCAGGGCTTTAAGTTCTTCGAAATGATGATGAACCAGATCACTGGCGATGTCGTCCGGAAGATTTTTGCGGTGCAGATGTCCCCTCAAGAAGCTTTCGAAATGAACGAAGAGCTGGAGATTGAAGAAGAAGCCGAGATCACTGGCGGGGAACAACCTGAAATTCAATATCAACTCTTGCCCGACGGACGTCTCGTCCCTCAGGGAGCACAAGATGATGCAGGCGACGTCCAAGTGGCCCAAGCAACTCGTCCAGCTAAGGCCAGCCAACCTCAGCTCGAGCTCAACTTAGACCACCTTCATCGAGCCCCTCAGCGAATGACGCTGAACCAGGGACCTTCTATCGATGAATTGGCCAAGGCAAATCGGAATGACCCCTGTCCTTGCGGCAGCGGTAAAAAATTCAAAAAATGCCACGGCGCGTGACTGGGTTTTTCTAGTTCTGTACTCGGTTAGTCCTGTACACTGATCATCAGGATGACCGAAACCAAAAAAGACCTCACTGGCCTATTTGACCTCGCGGCAGAACTCAAGGAATCGGGACAGGAACCTCCTGTACCCGAAGGACTCATCTTTGAGGAAACACCGATTGATCAAGTGGACTCATTTGACAGCCTGGAATCGATGGGTCAGACTGCTGAGCCCGAGAGCCCCTTGGGCTTGGACTTTTTAAATCCGCAGGAACCTGCCGACGCTCAGAACACTGAGTCCGAATTCGCTCCTCCTGCGACTCAGGACAACCCTGATGAAATCGGAATGACGGCGCCGCAGGTAACCCTACCCGCTTTTACAACGCCCCAATCTCCGACCCTTGAAACCGAGCGCCCTCAGAAAGTTCCTACAGCCATCAACGCTGCTATCCCTGCCGCATTTCCATTCACCCTACTAATCGAAGGCCCACTGACCTCACGAGAAAAAGAAAAACTCGTGGACATCATCAATCGAGAGAAGATGGGCATCCGAGAGATCGACTTAGAACCGCAACTTGAAGGCGACAGAGTACTCATCCCCCGCATCAGCGAATTTGCAGGGATCTACCTCATCCAGCAACTCCGGGAAACTCGGGCAAAAATCACCTTCGGCCCCACCGACGAAGTCTTTGCTGCCCAAGGCACCACTGACGACACCCAACCTAATTTCACGAGCCAAGACCCAAAAGCATCGCAAACTCCGCACCCGATCGAGACCCAGCACCCCGCCGACAGCCTGCCGGTCACCACCGAGCGATTCCTCCCCGGCCTCGAACAGTACACGGCAATCGACACCCTCATCGCCTCAGGCACCTTGCAAACCTTTGCGTTGGAAACCAATAGCACCACCGAATACCAGGACCTCCTGACCTCCCTTCAAAGAGAACTCAAGTTCAAAGCCCGCCGCCGTGGAGCTACCGGCATCATTCACTTTAAGATCCAACTCACCCCCCTCACCTCCCCCAGCTGCTACCGAGTGACCGTGATGGGCCTTGCCATTAAACCGCGCTAACTGCCAAACTCATAACATTTGACTTAGAAGGTCAAGATCTGTTAATTCATCGTCCTACTTTGATTTCAATTTTAGATTAAATTAATTTAAAAAATTTGCCCTGGCTTGAAATCTTACCCTCAGGAGGCTGTCTTGCTGTTCAATTACCTGTTCTTGTTCTTACTCTTGTCCAGTTCAGTCGCTTTTGCCATGGATACCGCTCAAGAACCCACCCAGCAAGACAGCGGACGCACGACGATGAGCGCTGAAGATGGTGAGAACCTCATCATGAAAACCGTGGCTAGCGAGGGCATGCCTAAGAGTGAGGCATGGTTCATCCTCGCTCAGTCTAGAATCGATTCTAATCTCGTGGACTGGAAAACTGAATTCTACCTCCGGCGCGCCATGTTAGCAGGTCACTTTGAGGCTTTGAGCACTTATCTAGGCTTTGTCATTCTGGACGACCCCCATTTTCAATATCACTACTTATTGGAAGCTAAGAAATCCTACGACTCAGTGAGCGACTCTATCATCAGGGAGCACCATTTATTTATTGATGAAAACCTTTCGCCGATAGATACAGCGAGCAGACTCAAGTCTACAATGAGCGTAGTGAAAAACTATCGCACGATCAAAAGCTTGGACGAGCAAATTCAATCTGAACGCTTGGCACCCAAGTCGCTCGCCACTTATCGGGACCTCATCGTAAAACTCGCTCGCGAAATCAACGCGCCAGCGGAACATGTCCGAAGAGAGTCCTTACTCAAAAGATCAGAAATAGAAAAGAACGCCCTAAAAAAGGCCGCTTGGCTAGTAGAAATGATGCTGAACGAAGTAAGACCCATTCAAAAAGAAGCACTCCAAGCTATAGTAGCGCTACACGCCCAGGAAAAAACAAAATCCAGCCCTCCCACGTCAGCCTCCCTCCCCGTAAAAAGCATCAGACTGACGGCACCCACTCCTCTTGAATCCAACCCCTTGATCGCCCCACTGGTGAGCGAATTACCTCCCATCGAACGAGAAGAACCCCTCCAATTCAACTGGTCCAATCTCAAGGCTGCCATTTCTGCAACCCCTCATTTTGTTGTCGGCACAGAACCGATCACAGACTTTCTACCGAACTTTGATAAAGGGACCTCAGGAGTTTTGGTTGAAGCCCTCAATCGACTCCCTCTTGAAGCAGAATCACTCGACACGTTCGAACCTGAGGAACTCGCAGCCACCCTTGAATTGTGCGAAAAATACTCAGCAAAAGGGGTCGCCCAATACCTCTGGGCCCTTCACCAGATTTCCACCAAGAGCAAAATACGCGACGCCAGCTTGATGGAAGGACTCCCAGGCAAACTCCACTCTTATTTACTCCAAAGCCTTGAAGACGCCAAAAGCCTCCAAGTCCACCTCGCACCTTCAGCGCCTGCGCACGACTCCAGAGCCCCATCGAACGATCTCAAAAAGCCAATGGTGCAAATGGTAGCAAGTGCTCTTAAGAAATGGGAAGAAAATCCATTAACCTCCAAGCAAAAGCGGCAGCTCACCAAGACCGTCCATCAAATCTTGGAAAACCCAACTCACAACAGTCTGGACACTAAAAAAATCGAGAAAAACTCGGTAAGCTTTTTTCAATCCAGAATTTCAGACAAAATGCGAATCTACTGGTACTTCCATCATGGCGCTGTCGTCATTATCGAGTACACGGCAGAGCACCCTGACGAACGAGATCTAGAATCAATCGCTGACAAAGCGAGATCATTCAGAACGGCTGTCCACTTAGAATCGTAAAACTGCCCAGGCAACACCCCAAAACAGTCCCCTCTGAACCCAGGTTGCACCCCTACCCCTTCTGTGCTACGTTAAAAGTCATTCTGGGGACGATCTGGCTTCGACGGGAGTATTGAAGCCCTGGATGCATGTCGAGGTGCCATAGGCCTCGTTAAACAGTGGCAAAATAGTAATTGAAAACAATTACGCAATGGCTGCTTAATAGTTAATTCTATTTAAGCTCCACGTTTCCCTCCAACTCTCCCATGGTTGAAGAAGAAACGACATTCAGTGGGATAGGTCTTCTGGTCTCGTAGGCGCCTGAAGAGCGAAACTTAAGTCTGCGGGGGATCAGTCGAGTTTGTCTATGGACGTGACTGATTCAATCTAAAACATAGAATAAACATGTAGATTCTGGCGGCAGATTGCTTTCGGACGTGGGTTCGACTCCCACCGTCTCCACCAAATAAAAAAGCCTGTGAGTGAAAACTCATGGGCTTTTTTATTTTCGTGGAGACGGTCCGTAGGGCTGGCCGAAGAAAACGCTCCAGTGGAGCGTTTTCAAGGCAAAGTGAGCGTGACGCGAGCTTTAGGCCCGAAGGCGCCGCCCAGGAGTGAGTGGCTGGAAGCCACGAGCGCGAGGGGGCTCCCCCTTCGGTGCAAAATGACGGTAATGTGATCTGCTCCGTCCCTCTATTTATTCTATAATCTATCAATGAGAAGTGCCGCCCAGCTTGCAGGGGTTTCAACTTCCACCATTGCCCATATCGAGACAGGTCGAATGAACGCACCAAAAGGGGAAAAACTTTCACGCCTCCTAACGGTCTACGGAGGAATAAAAGAGAAAAGCTTTCAACAAAGGGTCCGGGAATTTAGGGAGAAAACCACCCCAAGAAGCGAGCTGCACACACTCATCGACCGTGCAACCGAAGAACAGATCAGACTACTACTACAAATGGCCAAGGGCCTGATGGGGTAGGTAATTTTTCTAGGCCTGCCGAGAACCCCTAAACTCGGGCGGCTACATTATAGGAGGCCGAATTCACTCGCCCAGCTAATTACTTCTAACCCAAGTTTTACCACAAGGGCGACCCATAGCTTGACGTCGGACCGGATCGGCGGTGGGTGATGTGAGACTAGCATGGTCTTGAGGGTTGTCGTGGGCGGTTATCCAATGCTCAGGCGCTCAATTCCCTCAGTTTATCGCCACCTAGTTTTTAGTCACTCGTAAAGCTCTTAGCAATGTCCCACACGACACACCCGAGACTAAGGCATTGATTCCACGACACTCGCGCGCGGCAGCGATTTGGAAAATAATCAAAAAAGACACATCTTTTTTAATTATTAAATAAAGCATAGAATTTTTTTATCGAGGTCTTTATGAAGAAAAGTTTATGTGGGTGCTTTGGGATTGTTTTGCTAACTGGGCTAATTGCGCATGACGCGATGGCTTGCGATGGTTTGGCTGGGGCTCTTTGCTTGCCTAAGAAGTTTCAATTCGCTGCCGCTAAAGTGAAAGGTTGCCCTCAAGGTAGCACTCAAGTCACTAGTAACCAAATTGACCATGATAGCCCGGATATTGTCGATCCTTTTGTGCTGGACGATAGTTTGGGAGTAGAAGATCCCAACGGGAAATTAGTGCTTTGCGATCAGTCGCTCCAAATTTTTAGTGATTATTTCAAAGGCAATAAAAAGCAAGACTGGGATCCTAATGAGCAAGCGTACCTCGACGCATACAAGACTGGGGCGTGTGACCAAGGTCTTAAGGTCGAGGGGATAAATTGCTCTGCAGCTAAAGCAGGCGCTCCTCTAGCTGCAGCTGCTACTGTGGTTGTTTCAAATTATGTAGCGCTGATTAATCCTGACGGTGGGATCTCGTCTACAATTGTTCCGCTGAATCTTTCGAATGGTTTTGCTCATAAATTTGAAAAACAGTTTAACGGAGTTACGCTTATTTGGAGTGCAGCTAATCTTCAAATGATGAGCCAAAGCGATGCGGTCAATGGCTGTGCTAGCATCGGCGGAAGATTGCCGACGCACGATGAGTATATTGATTTAGAAAGAGCAAGGAATTACAAGGTTGTTCTTGGCCTATCTCAAGACCTAGATTTTTGGACTGGGACGAGGGCTACCGATAATAATCGGGCCTACTATCACGGGTATCGGCCTGGATCAACCGAAGGAACTGGGTCTTTTTCTTTTTTAAATGTTTATAGCACAGCTCGTAGTGATATCAACGAGCTAGCCGATGTCTCGCAACTCAAGGCTTTTATGTGTGTTGATGCTGTCGTGCCGTTAATTAGTTCAGGCACTAATACTGGCAGAGTTGCGGCGCCAGCGGGGCTGCCATTTGTCCCTGCTTTTGCAACTGGAAATGGGGCTGAAGGATACCTTTTTTGGGGCGGTGTAGCGACGAATCCCGCTGGATCAGTGGAGTCAGCAATCGATTACTGCGTTAGTATCGGCGCGAGATTGCCCACGAAAGACGATAACATCGCACTGTCCAGAGCGATGGGTTCGAGGCAGCCTGAAGTCGGCGCTCCTGGGTATGATGTGGAGGGATACAACTTGGATCTCATCCCCGATATGGAACGCCGAATTTTTTGGTCGGCGTCAGTTCTTCCTCGCAACGGTGAACGCGCCTTCTACCTCAATGGCCACACTGGCTCAGTCTTAAACAACGGCTTCGGTTCCAACAGCAGGTCAGTCCGGTGTGTTGATGCTGTCGTGCCGTTAATTAGTTCAGGCACGGAGCACCATCCTCTCATTTCCTCTCCCGAAGAAGGAAATTAGGGACGGAGCACCATCCTCTCATTTCCTCTCCCTAATTCACCCGCAAAAACAACCCGTCAAACGATCCACCCGCAGCCTTCACGCAGTAAAAATTGGCTCCGTCCCCCATGGTCTTTTCCCCATGGTCTTTTATGTCAGAACTAGAGAAGTTCATCCACGCAAGCGACAAGATCCCACCCCTGATCAAAGTTGCCCTCATTCACGCACATTTTGAAACGATCCACCCGTTTCTGGATGGGAAAGGTCGGTTGGGTCGGCTACTCATCACCTTCTTGCTGGTTCATTGGGGAGTGCTTGAAATGCCGCTTCTTTACATTAGCTACTTTTTTGAGGGTTTACGCGGTCAGAATGATGACCTTCAGCTTTGGATGGAGCTTCTCTGCGTAGCTTAGAAGGCGATCTAGTGTGAAGCTTTCTATCTTACCTATCAAGATATCGCTGATTCTGGATTCGTTAATCCCAAGCTCCTTTGCAAGGTCTCGTTGAAGGAGAGAGTTTTACCGTTTGAAACGAGCAATAAGTTGGCATATTTGATATTTGGCTCGTTCAGTTTCCGATGCATCTGCCGGTAACGCAAAATTTTCACCCTCAAATTTGGGATCAGACAACCGCTCTCTAATAGAAACTAGAACAGATTCATCAGAGATGAGCTTTCAGAGTCTTACTTTTTCTCATAAATCACATACCTTCTAAAGCAGTTAATAACACCGATAAAAATCTCATAATCCCGCATGCACCACACAAGTCGATAGTGTTTTCCTTGATAAGGAATTCTATTCAACATGAAGAATTCCCATTCGTGCTTGCGGTCACTAGATTGATATTCGCCACCATCCAGCCGCTCAATTAAATTCAACAGAGCCATGGTGCTCCGTCCCTTTAACCCCTAGTTTTGGATGCAAGGAGGCCTGATGATTCTACCCCGGTTTTCGCAAGAAGATGGCACTTAATCAGGCAGACTTCAGAAGCGATTTCGGTAATTTTTTTACTTTTTTATTCGCTTCAAAGAGATCTACAGCGGTCTGCGCATTCAACCAGAAATCAGGGGTTGTATTAAATGCAGCCCCCAATTTTACAGCCATCTCTGCTGACACTGCTGATCGTTCATTAACAATTCTATTGATGACCTTCCAATCACAGCCCAAGTGTCTTGCAAGTTCAGTTTGCTTTAAGTTTATGGGCTTGAGAAATTCCTCGAGTAGAATCTCTCCAGGGCTAGTTGGCTTTCTTTTTCTAGAAATCATAAATACTCCCATATTAATGGTAATCCGTTACTCTCACTTCTTTGGGTCCTGCAGCTGTCCACTTAAAAACGATGCGCCATTGGTCATTGATTCGAATGCTATGATATCCGACCAAATCTCCAACCAGGGTCTCAAGCTTATTACCAGGAGGAGATCTCAAGTCGCTCAGTACGCTAGCATAATCAACCATATCTAGTTTACGCTTTACCACGGACTCAACCTTTGACCACCTAACCCCCTTACCAATCAAACCAGTCACGAAGAATCTCTCAGTATTAGACTCGGCAAAAGACTGAATCGCCATATTTTCATAATATACCTCTACTAAGTGTACCTTGTAAAGGTATATAAATTAAGTTGGAAATCCAGGGGAAAACTAGGGGACGGGAGGTTGTCCGAAATTTCGTTAGGATTCTAAGAAGGGCAATGCACGTTTAAGCTACGTGCTGGTCACTTTTCAAGTTAAATTTTCTCATTTTGGCTATGAATGATTGAATTTATTTGTGGCCTCGGATTAGTGCCATGGAGGACGGAGCTTGAGTTGGCGCACTTCTTTCACCTGTTCTACGCACTATGCGTGTATCCCGCTATCAAGTTTTATCTCAACCTACCGGAATGGTTCACCTATTTTGGAAGTGTCACGACAGTGCCTACCTACTCGAGCGCAGCGGAGCAAAAGAATTGTTCTTTCAGAGTCTGATTTACGGCCTGAAACACCGGGGATCAGACAACTCGGTCCAAATCCACTCATTCTGCCTCATGAGTAATCACGTTCACCAACAAATGAGTTACCAAAACGGAGCGAGCAAGCTTTCTCACTTCATGCGAGTTGCTCACGGCACTTTTGGAATGCGATTCAATCGAGTCTTTAACCGCTCGGGCAAAGTAGCCAATGAACGCCCAAAGACTCCTCTGATAGGAGGCATCGAAGCGGAAATGCGGGTCCATTTTTACATCGAGGCAAACCCAATCCGAGCTGGAATGGTGAAACTCGAGAAACTCAGATATTTTTTCTGGAACTCCTACCGCTTCTACGCCCATGGGATAGTCGATGAGTGGACCAAACACCTCACGCCTCCTCAGTGGTACGTGGATCTAGGAAATACCTCCGAAGAGAGGCAGCGAGCTTATCGTGTCCTCTTTCGCAAATACCTTGAGCAGTTTACTGTCACCTGGACCCAGTTTTTAAGCCACTTCATTGGTGATGCTTTGTGGGTCAGAAAAATGGAAACCCACCTGAAGGAACAGCTTTACGCCAAAAATTTAGCCATTGCCCGAGCTTCACCAACCTAAGTAGACCGCCTCGAAACTCAATCCAGCTTACTTTTCCTCGGCTCCAGACTAGAGAGGGTCTTAGTGCGCCCAAATTTCATAAAACAAAATCAAGATTGTGACCATTTTCATAAAAAATCCAAGGATTGCGGATTTATCTAGAATCAAACAGATCCCACCAATCGAATTCTCGATTCTTTGTCCGACTCATTTGCCTAAGAGGCTTATACAAACCAAATTTAGAACGCCTAGTTGGCTAAGTGCTGAAACTGAGACCTAAATTGGCTCCGTCCCTTTAACCCTCAATCTTGTAGGGTAGATTCTAGCTCCAGGTACCAATGCGGCGGGATAATGCTATTAATAGAATCATCGAGCTCTCCATCGGTGTCGGTAAAAAGCATCAAAAAACTGATTCTTAAAAGAGCACCAGTCCACGCCTACTTTCTGAGGCAACGTTTGTCGAGGGTATTGGACTATAAATGAAAGCGACTTTCCCCCTAAAAACACAAGAGAGAGAGAGAGAGAGAGTTCATATGTTGCAATAATAGAACATTAAATTCGATTATTGTATCTTTAAAAGGACTCCAAATCAGGCATAATATGAGGCATCAAGGAGAACACTATGACGGTCGGGCAGGATCTAGGTAAAGTTGGTACATCCGCAAAAGTAGGCGCGGCATTATTTGTATTGTGGGGTATATTGCATATTTGGGTCGGAGCCGAGGGGGTCCACCAATACATCACCGGGGATGTAAAAAATTTATGGGACATGCTCATCGGCGGCAGCAATGCACCGCGAGCTGCATTTCAGCATACACCAGATGCCTTAACTGCATTCGCACAGAGACAATTAATTCTTAATTTCTGCATTGATGTGGGTGGATACGGTGTCCTAGGGATGACCGTAGCATACCTCATATGGACTCGGGCTTCCTGGGCAGCGTACTTCATCGGGGTATTCATTATTGGTATTGCTGACTTGGCATTTTTATTTGCGATGGTGACTCCCGGAGTAATTGAAATGAACGCAGGTACGATCGGTGGTCCGGTCATTTGGTTTCTTGCAGTTTTGATAACGCCTTTTGGAATGCCAGCAATCTGGCAAGAGGCCCACAATAAGTAGCCCTGACTACTCATTATTTTTATCTAAAACACCTCCATTCAGGATCAGTTCTACCTGAAGGGAGGTTTTCACAAAACTGCAGAAGAATTCCTATCCAGTTTTTCTCATGAGCTGCTGGCAAAATCCTTTGGCGTTATAAGCGCAGTGGTCTCATGTCAGACGCTTTGCATGCCTCTGAAAATCTGGGGACGGAGAAGATCTAAAGCATTAAGAGAGAATATGACAGTTTTATTCCGCCTCAACCAGTTCCAAGGGGAGACCGTCAGGATCACTGAAAAATGTAAAACGCCGCCCCGTAAATTCATCGACACGTGGGGCCTCTGAGATCACACCAAATGCCTTTAACTCAGCGATCGCTTCGTCTAAGTCTCTCACCTCAAATGCCAGGTGCCGCAGACCCATCGCCTCCGGCTGCGACACCCTGGGCGGAGGATTAGGAAAGGAGAATAACTCGATCTGAGTACCATCGCCCATAACAAGATCAAGCTTGTACGACTCTCTCTCGCAACGGTAAGTTTCCCGAACCACTTTAAGTCCAAGCACACGCGTGTAGAACTCTTTGGATCGGGCATAATTCGAACAAATAATCGCTATGTGATGAACGCTGTCTAACTTCATGCCTACCTATTTTTTCTCTCCATCCAAAGGCACTAAGACCGATCGAGTCACTCTGACTTTGTTCGGCGCCTCACCTGAAAGCATCGCCTTTTCTTCAACTTGGTCGTTAAATCTCACTCTTTGCTGATTTGAATTCTTCTGGGCGACAGGCGAAGCCGTTCGAAAACTCCCTGCCCGAGATACCCGTTCTGCGCGCTCCAAATGCCTGGATTTCAGAGAAAAGGCAGGGTTCACCTGGATCACTTGAGGAGCCTGAGGCTGCGCCGTGCTGAGACGCATAGCTCTTTGAGCTTGAAGAATCGGACCTCGAATTTGATCCATTCTTCTTTGATCTGCCAGCCTCTTCGAGTTGGACTGGACCTGCTTAGGAACACTTCCAGGGACAAATATATTTTTTACAAAGCCCTTCCAGGTTCGAGTCTGGCCTGGAGCAGTCCCACTTCCGGTGTAATCGTGATTCCAACTACCAGCGTGAGCTGAAGTCGTCTGTGCTAGCATCACCCACGACAGGAAGAACGCACCCCACACGCTATTTCTCCGAGTCTGGTGATCGTTTCGCATTTTTAAAATCTCCTTGGGATGAATTTCAGTGAAATCACATAGAACTTGTCTAACTCGAGAGCGAGGACGCCCCCCTCTAACTCTATAATTACCTCGTTTTTTTTACAACTTTAACACCAACTAACCCTTTAATAATTACAAACCAAACAGAAGCAGTTTATTTATATTGATTTTGTTTAGTTAGGCTAATTTCTGATCTTACTTCTTGCAAGAGACCAACAGTATCCATGGCTTTAATTTGCTCAAAAAAAAGACTCTCCGCCTGAGCCAGGGTCAGTCAGAGGGCCAAAATATCCATCACAGAAGATCCCTGAAGCACTCCAAATTATCGATTTAGCTTATTTTTGGACTTAATTGACTCACAGGAAGCTCCCTTTATTAACTCGATCAGACGCGGCACAGAACCGGAACAAACCCGAAATCGGAAGGGTTACGTGAAAAGTATATTCGGTGAAAGTTTTGCAAGGAGCCTGGACTCTAGAAGCTTACTATTTAAAACTCTGAGAATGAATTATTTTTTACAATCTTAAGCCGATTTTAACTAATATTAAAAATAGAGAAAGAATTGGAGTAAATATGAAACAGAACACTCACCACTTAAAGAAAGCAAAAATTAAATGCCAACAGTAAACACTTGGGACACCAGATATAGTTCAGATGAATTTTATTATGGAACTGAACCTAACGACTTTTTAAAGACAAATGCAGGACTTATCCCTCCTGCTGGAGAAGTGTTGTGCTTAGCTGAGGGTGAAGGCCGAAACGCAGTATTTCTTGCAGGCCTTGGCCTTAAAGTGACCGCAGTCGATGGATCATCAGTAGGCTTAAATAAGATGGAAAAGCTAGCGAAAATGAAGCACTTATCTGTTGCTTCGATCATAAGCGATCTTAATGATTACCAAATTGAGCCTGAAAAATGGGACGGTATCATCTCCATTTGGTGCCACCTCCCAAAGGAGATGAGAAAAAAAGTTCACCGCACTATCGTTGCAGGACTTCGTCCAGGTGGTGTTTTAATATTGGAATCCTATCACCCCAGACAGTTGGAATTTAAAACGGGAGGTCCTTCGGACCCGAGCTTTATGATGACCCTTCAAGACTTGCACGAAGAACTCGCAGGACTAGAATTTTTGGTGGCTCATGAAATCGAAAGAGAGATCCAGGAGGGTAAAGGCCACTCTGGAATGAGCGTTGTAACACAAGTAATCTGTAAGAAATTAGAATAATGGAGTGCTTTTATGAATAATAATGACAAGGGCGAGTTTATTAGGCACAAGTCTGGTTTTCAAGACCGCGTGATACGAGAGGCCGGCAGTCGTTTCGCTGCCGAGGCGAGTCGCTATCACCTCTACATCTCTTGGGCCTGTCCCTGGGCGCACCGTACTGCAATTGTAAGGTCACTTCTGGGGCTCGAGGATGCGATTACACTATCGGTTGTAGATCCAGTATGGAATGAGAACGGATGGACTTTTACAGATGCCCCGGGTTGTATCCCTGACTTCATCAATCAAAAGAGAGACCTGATCGATCTCTATCGCCTTGCAGATCCTCAGTTTGCCGGAGACGAGACCACCCCAGTTCTTTGGGATAAAAAGCATCAAACCATTGTGAACAATGAGTCGCTCGACATCATCAAAATGTTTGCCACCGAGTTCGATACACTGGCAAAACATCCAATTGATCTTTATCCCCAGGACAGTCGTCTAGAGATAGACCGGGTCATTTCTGAAATTTACCAGACGATCAACAATGGGGTTTATCGTGCTGGTTTTGCAACAGCACAGCACGCCTACGAACGTGCCTACCGAGATCTGTTCGCGGCACTTGACCATTGGGAACAGGAACTGGGAACAAGACGATACATGTGCGGCAATCAATTAACGCTGGCGGATGTTTGCCTGTTTACCACTCTTTTTCGCTTTGACCTCGTTTACTACGCTCATTTCAAGTGCAATCAAAGGCATATTTATGAATATCCAAACCTGTGGGCGTTTGTACGCGACATTTATCAGACCCCTGGAGTCGCTGAAACTTGCTTTCCTGACCATATTAAGAGGCATTACTACATTTCCCAAGAGTTCATTAACCCGACCCACGTGGTTCCAGTCGGACCGATACTTGACTTTACATCACCGCATGGACGCGGAGAAATTTCCTAAGAAGGAAATTGCGCTCGTCCTAAAGATTGGGCATAAAATCATAAGAGAAAGATGAGCTTCCACTCTTATGACGAAATGGAATAAGCATCAGCGCCGAGCCTTTTCCACATTGGTATTATATGGAGCTCTGCTTTTTCGGAGCTCTTTCGCTTTAGCTATGAATGTCGACTCCTTCGTTGACCAGCAATTAATTACCCAGGAGGCAGCCGATACTCTGCAGACTCTTTCCAGATCTTCGCAGGGTAAACTTGTACTCCTCACCAAGGACAGATGGCACGAGAAGCGGCAGCTCGTAGTTTTAATGGGAGAAAACCACGCCATAAAGTGCTGTGGGAGACTCTCGCTTGAGAAAGAAGTACTCAGTCAGTTTCAGTACAGAGCAGTCGAAGGCGCCATGCCATCTCAGTCGAGCTGTTATGGCGCAATTGAGGGTGCAGTGGGTTCAACTTGTAATATTTTTCAAAATCTCATTGCAACTCTTTTAAGCGGGGGACCAAACTCGGCGATTGACCAAGCATATGAGGTAAATTCTAAACAAGGTGAGCACACCGTTTTTTGGTTAGAACAGGACCACCTCCCGGATAACGCCGAGAGATTTACGATCTTAATCCTAGCGCTAGGAACACTCAGCGCTGTCGGATCCGTAGTGTTAGATAGTGCCTACCTACTCAGTCAGAATTCGGCTACCGGTCAAGCTTCTTCAATTGTCGGCACCATGATGATACTACTCAGCAGCTATTTAGTACTGGGACAATGCGTGACCACATTCTTTCCCAATCTGATTCCAGAAGAATATTCCCGCTGGATTGGGATAAATGGGCTTCTCTTTGCACGCAACAAAACCATGGCTCGCAACTTAGAAACTATTTTAGACCAAAATCCAGAGGTCAGGTCGATCCTGGTCATCGTGGGATTAGCCCATGTTCACGGCATTGTAAAACTACTCACCCGAGAAGGACACCACTTCACCGAGGCCAACATCGAGAATGCTCATATAGATCAGGATGCTCCATATGAAGCTGAAAGGTTGCCCCTGCTTGAGAGTGTCCGAGTTGTTCCGTGACGTCCTCCTCTCAATAAAAAAAGCAAAAAAGTCACTCCGTCCCCCACTACCCGTCCCCCACCCCCACTAACTATTAGTCCGTTTTGCACCTTTTCACTTTCAATCTCAGCGAGCCCCCCCTAAGATTCGCTCCTGTGAGACACCGACGCAAAAAAAACAATCGAGCTGCCCAGATTCAATTCAGTGAATGCCGTGCTGTGGCCTGGTTGGATATGGAGCCGCTGCTTCATGCTGAACGGACCCTCTGTGAAAATGCAGCGAAGGAGCTAGAGGATTCTCAGGCGGAGTTAAATCACTTTCGTGAAGTCCTTGAGCCAGAATACTCTGCCTGGTTTCACTCCCAATTCGGAAAAAGGTCAACTGAGCTTCGGGAACTCCACGCTCGATGGCTGGAGCTCCGCCGGTTAGTGTCTCAGGTTGAAGCAGAAGCCATGCACGCCGGTTGCTCGCTCCACACCGCCTACCAACGGATTGAACAAGCGCGCCGGGACATGGATGAAAAAATCAGGCAGCACTCTGCTGGAGGCCATACCGCAGAGGACGAAGACCCCAGCACTACCAAAAACAGGGACTCAAAAAGGGACTCAGGTCGTGAAAAGGGAGACGACATCCCCCCAGAACTTGAAGCCTTGCTACGGCAAGAATTCGAAGAAGTGGCCGGTGAGAGGCCCAGAAACCACCGTGACCAACGTGAGTACGATGCTTTATTCAAGGAGTTTCAGGAGGCCTTTCGTGAGGAAGTCCTAGGACAAACGAGAGAGCGCCACGAGAAGCCATCGAACGAGTCGGCTAGGCAGGCAGCGCCAGAGCGCTCCGCACCTCTCTCTGCTGATCCTGAGGAGAGCCGAAGAAAACAGATTTACCGGACCCTTGCCCGCCGCCTGCATCCGGATGTGAACTCAAACCTCTCCCCGCGTGAGCTGAACCTGTGGCATGAAGTTCAGCTTGCTTATCACTCCAAGGATGTCCAAAAACTAGAAACCCTTTTAGCATTGTGTGAATCCGGGGGTGCAGAGTTCAGCTTTTGCAGCGTCCTCAGCGTCTCACGCCTTCGAGCAATCTTTTTAGACTTTAGGAAAAAGATTCGCTCCACCCAAAAAGAACTCAGGGAGCGAAAAAAGACACCCGCATGGGAATACATTCAGTCCAAGGAAGCCCTCAGCGGACTTAAGGAACTGAAAAGGCGTGTAGCCAGGGAACTCCGAGACGCTGAAGAGGACCTCCGCTCCGAAATCCGAACCTTTGAGGATGCGATTGACTCCTGGTCCCGCTCCTCGCGAAAACAAGGAACGAAGCAACGGCGTCCTGAGTTTTCATACAGACGATAAAAAGCCCGGTCGGCGAAAGAGCTAATCTCCAGTCTAGTACCAAGAGAAACTCGTAGAGTCGGTAAAAACCGACGATGACAGCAGGAACGGGTTAAAATCTGTCGGTTTTTCCATACAATCCATAGCAAAAAGCGTCCTTACAACCCCCACTCAGGCTCAAGAGGTCATGGCATGAAGTATGCACAGACGGGTGTCCAAGCCACGGAATGCGCTGCTGATTTGAAAAATGAATAGGGTAGAAAAACTAACTTAAAAGACGATGCAGGTTTTTTGAGCAAGTGACTTCCCTGAAAGTTGAAGAGAGTTTTATGAAGTTAAAGTTGTATTGTGTTGCCGTTCTATTATTAGGCTTCGTTAGCCTGGCGCAGGCCGAAGAAAGTCACGTGGGCGAGATTCGCTATTCGCTCTTAACTTTAAAGCAGTTTCAAGGGAAGTACGGCACCGAGTGGGAGCTCATGAAAGGTCAAGCCATCCCTGGCGATTCCGAGCTTCTTCCTCTTTGGGGGCAGCCCAAGATTCCTGACTCTCGCGGCGTTTTCCTACGTTGCTCCCAAGCAGAGCGAAGTGACGGAATGGGAAACCCAGACGGAGACCTCGCAGTGGGAACTTATCAAGCCGATGACTTTAAAGAACATAATCACGGCGGTGGAAATCATAACCATTCCGTGTCATTTGAATTAACTGCTTCAAGGAATCCCGTTGGGAATGTAAGAAATACAGTCGCTGATTGGCCTCACGACCGACGAGCCGTGAGCACCACAGACTCTGGCAATATCATTAAAAATGAGGGAAACAAAGAAACTCGTCCTCGATGCATCATCGTGAATGCTTTCATTAAAATCAGAGAAAGCGCTCCAGTACCTGCGAGCAAAACAGTTAACCACGAACTCAAAACTGAAATCATCAATAGTCCTGAGTTTAAGGCAGCAGTTGATCAAATTTTTAAAACCAATTTAGACAGATCTTTTTAGAGAGTCGAGTGATCTAAATCAATATTTTTTGAACGCTGTTTAGAGTAAGGCGATTTTATGTTGTATTCAGTCATGAGTCAGTTGAGTTCAGTTACGCTCGGAATTTTGATATGTTGCAGTTACGCTCAAGCTGGAAGGGTTTCAAACGGTGCAAATACAGTTTCGTCTGAACAATTCGGGCTGAATAAAGACTTTCAATATTCACCGAAAGAAGAAATCATTATTATCGAAAGACGCACCTCAGAGTTGTCCCGAGCTCAGGACTCTCTTGCCCCTTTTGGGATCTCAGTCTCTTTCGATCTCAAACGAGACATTCTTAAACTCACAGCAATGGAACCGTGGAGTCCAAAGCTACGCCAAACGAGCGTCGCTTTGAAATTGTTGACCCACTTCCCCGTGGAGCTTGAGGGCACGACACAACACTCCCTGACCCTGGTAAGCGAAGGAGTTCAGATCAACGACCGATGGGCCAGCCCTAGCTTAACCCTGATTCCGAGCGATTCCTTCGATCCCGGGCGTCACTCCTACCTGATTTCCACAGGCGGAAGGCTCGAGGTTCAGGCTCTCACCCATACAGCTGGAAAATTTGTCAACCAAGGTAAAATCCTCTCTCCTGAGCATCTCAATCTGACGATTACGGATGGAACTTTTGAAAACCTTGGAAAGATTGAAAGCAATGGTCTTTTGCGTTTCAAGGGCGGCCAAATTGGACAAAAGCCAAAGTTTGATAATCTTGGCGAAATAACCGCTCCTACGATACAGGTAGGAAGTTTTTACGAGCGCTTTTATTCTTTTAAAAATCAAAGTAATAAAAAAACGCTGATCAACGCGAAAAAATGGGTCGGATCAATTCAACACTTGATCAACTCTGGTGAGATCCTGATTAGCGAGGAAGTCTCTTTGTCCGGCTTTAGGCTGAATAACGAGCTAGGGAGTCTTCATTCAGGAGGAATTCTCTCTGCTGACTTTGCTCAAGTAAATAACACCCAGGGTAGTATCAGTGGTCAAACTAGAACTGAAATCCTAGTTCGAGAGACGCTTACCAACGGAGAGGGCGAAATCGGATCAGTGAGTCCTACGGATCTGACCCTTCTGGGAGCAGTTCTCACTGAAAAACTTGGAAAAATCCAAGGCACCGACCTGATCATTCGTTCAGATCATCGCGATCCCATCACTTTACAATCGGGTGAGCTGATTGCAGATCAGAGCATCACACTCTTTTCTGAAGCAAAGATCCTTTTGCCGGGAGTTCAGATCCATACCCCTCAGTTGCACCTTGCCATACCAGATTTTGCACTCGATGAACAGAAAGACTGCGATAATACTGTCGTCCACTGCGATCCGACTCGCGCTTTTACTCTGACTTCACCTTATTGCACTCAAGGCAATGTGGTTTTCTTGCAGTCTTGTCTCAAGCAAGGTTTGTCCAAGCCAGCAGCGACCGAAGATGCTAACGACACTTCTGCTGCTTCGGCAGCCAAGCATCAAGAAGCGTCGACACTGAACCCCACAAGTTATTTAAAACAGCGTTTCAGCGAGCTGAAAGATGAAGTAGGTCAGATGTCCGCACACTTTGAACGGGGAGCCGGCCAGTTCTCCACGTTTAAAGTCTCCCTGCGCGCGGATCTCAAGTCCTCCAAAGACGTGGAATTTGTTGCGCCACTGGCTAATCTTTATTTTGGAGATCATGAAGGAGGAGCAGCGTTGGAAGCTCAATCACTGAGATCCTACGCCAATTTTGTATTTCTAATGAGTGGTCATGTTGCCACACGCGACGCTACGATCTATTCACCCGGCGGCCTGAGAATTGGTGCCCTCCAAGAAGACGCCACAGCACAGGTACGGGTCGCTGATCAACGCTTTCCACTTCTTTGCCGAAATGGGGCAGTTTGGACCACTCAAAACCAGACCACCCTGCACGGACCTCTTCACTGCGAGGGAACCATGCAAATTGGTGGCGATCTGGTCGTTCGGTCTGAAAAGGATCAGTGGTCTTTCTCACCCGATATCCAGATCCATGGAGATTTAGTATTTGAGGGATCAGGGCAATTCAATGCGATTAGGCACCTTGGCGATTCCCTCCACATGACGACCTCCTCATTGCCCAGCTCCGACTATTCGGTATCTGGAAAGATTCAGGTCGATCAAGCGATGATCAGTGAAAAACCCATGCTCATGAACCTTTATTCAACCGATCTTTGGGCGGACGAAGTCAAAGGGGACCTGTCCGTAAAGACCAAAGACGCCACCGGAAAAAATGAAATCCAATTCCCAGACGAGGACCCCACACGGCAGTTTCGCCCCGGAGTGAGTATCCGAAAAGGTGGGATCGTCAAATTAGCAGGGAAAAATAACCAGGGCGTGATTTCTGCGCCGCAGCTTTTTCTGATTGAACAAAAGGGAGAGTACTACCTTGCAACCAAAAATCCATACTTCATCAAACCCAAGAGCCCACTTCAAGACTTGATGAGGAAGGGATTTGAGTCCAATGCCACCTACATCACTCCAGATCTCAGAAGGGCGATGCAAGAAGCTGCTGGGTATCGTTTTCACTATTCACTCAGAGAACGCTTTTTCTTTAATCCCACCGAAGGAGAACGCTTCTATGATCAGATCAAAGACCATATCGTCATTCTGCAACCTGGTCACGGTCTCGTGCCCCTACCAACAGGGCAGGCCGTATTTTCTTTAAGCCCCGGGCTTTTGCTCGAACGAGTGAAGGATCTTTGCCAAGAAAATCTCATGCGAGGATACATCTATGAAGACCGTCCCATTTCGCTGGAGTTTGTTGCAGAACTTCACAAAAATGCGACTGAATATCTCAAGACCATTGGGATGTCTTCGAACGCACAGAGTAGTTCGCCCCAGGAAGAAGATCAGAATCTTTTAGTCGCCCTTCGAAATTCTACGGCTCGGATTCCGCTCCCTCAAAAACCAGTCATTTTTTATCAAGAAACCCTCAACGACCAAGGAGTAGAAGAGTTCAAACCTTTCTTATACCTACCCCCAGCCCTCTTAGAGAAGGCACGAGCCGAGCAGACCGGCAATGCGTTTGCGAACCTCCTAGCTCGGTTCCCCGAAGGGACTACGGCTGAGGAGATGGTAGAACTCCTTCCCGAGAAAAGCGATACCCAAAAAGCACTGGTGGAGTTTTTCAAAAACAATCCGAAGACTAAAAAGGCAGTGACTCGGGCAGCGGAGCGGGCACTCCTTACAAATTCTTCGATCGAAGACTCACTCAGTTTAAACTTTCCCATCCAAGCAGAGCACTCTGCCATCATCACAGAGGGTGATCTGCATCTTGCTATCAATCAAAGGGGGAAAACCGCCGCATTTATTTCGAAAAAAGGTTCCATCGCCCTGGCATCTACGAAAAAACGGTTACAAAACGGCTCCAACTTCGATGATCAGATTTCAGATCAAAGGACCCTCTCCTACAAAGGTCACCTAGAATTACGTGCTGGCAAGGACATTAAAACCCAAGCAGTCAAAATTGATGTGGGATCGCTTCAACTGGATGCTCAGGGGAAAGTCTACGATTCCGCTTTGATGCTCGAGTCTCATTCCGAGAGGGAATCTCCTGGCGTTCAGGAAAAAAAGGACAGAACTCAAGCGCAAGTTTCTCAGTTCGAAGTTCAGGGAAAACTAGGAATCAAGGCTCAGAATATCGCCCTCCAAGGAACCCACGCAGACGCTGAAGCCATACAGCTAGAAGCAAAGGACAAGCTAGCGGTCCTAGGAGTCCAAGAGAGTTCTAGTTTCAGCAAACGAACGGAAGAAAAAACTGGCGCATTGTTCTGGCAGGGTGAGAAAGTTGAAACCCATTCGGAGTCTAAAATCCAGTTTAAAGCGGCTAGCCTGAAGGCCAAAGGTACTGTCGGAATTAAGACAAACGAAGGCGTTCTCGAAGCGCCAAAAATCGAGGCTTCAGAAACCGAAATTCATGCTGAGAGACTAAAAATCAAGCAAGGTAAGAACAAATCAGCATCGGCGACGAGTGCAAAGAGTGAAAACGCTTGGTGGATCAGCGCGGACTCTGAAGAGCAGAAGCATGAGACCTTCACTCAAGCGGAGTTTAAGGGAAAAACGAAACTCCTTGTCAATGAACTCGAACTCGAGCAGGTCCGAGATGAGGCACTCAAGTATTTAGATCAACTCGAGTTTGACCCCGCTCAGACGAAAGTCATCTACGAGATCTTAAATGAAATCCACCACCGAGAAACCAAGTCGATTTCTGCACCTGGCCCTGCCTTGATTGCGGCAGTTGCGGTCATCTCATCCGTTGCTACAGGAGGAGTAGGCGGAGCGGCAGTTGCCGGAATCGGGGGTGGGCTCAAGGGAACCATCACAGGCACAATGATCAGTGCAGCTATATCCTCGATCACAGCCCAGGTCACCACTCAGGTCGCCCTAGGAATACTATCGCAGCAAAGCCTGGACGAAATCTTCAGACAAATCACCCGACCTGAGACATTCAAAAACGCAGCAATTTCTGCCATCACTGCAGGGGCCTTGGCCAAGGTTGGTCAGTTACAGGAAGCAGCAAACACACCTGAACTCTTGTGTAAGGTCCAAAACGCGGGCGTTCAAGCAGGGTTAGGACTAGGAGTAGACCTGCTCTCAGGGGAGGATCTGGGCGATGCACTGAAGAGTGCCGGCATCCAGTTTGGGGCTCAAGCTGGCTCCAGCGTAGTTGCAGGC
>CANCQK010000020.1 GCA_947380295.1 Bdellovibrionales bacterium
TTCGGTACTGGATTTAAATTCATTGCAGCATTCAGGTCTCGGTCCATCGTGAAGCCACACTCACACCTGTAGGTCCGTTCGGATAAGCTCAGAGCTTCTTTCACTTTTCCGCAGCTGCTGCATTTTTTTGACGATGGGAAAAAGCGTGGGTGAATCACAACCTGAGCGCCCCGCCACTCAGCCTTGTAATTGAGCTGTCTACGAAATTCCCCCAGGCCCACATCCGAGATGGCTCGTGCCAGTTTTGGATTTCTCACCATGCCTTTGACGTGCAGGTCTTCAATTCCGATCTCAGAGGAGTTGGATACAATTGCCGTTGTGACCTTATGCAGGGTATCTCGCCTCATGTTGGCAATCCGCATATGAAGGCGAGCCAGATTTGACGCTGCTTTCTTGGATTGCTGGGAACCTTTGACTTTTTTGGACAACTGCCTAGAGACTCGTCTGAGCCGCCGCAAGAGCTTTTGTAAAGGCATGGGGGATTGAAACACCACCCCGTCTGACAGCGTCGCTAGTTGCAAGACCCCAAGATCGACTCCCACTGACACTTGGTTTTCGTGTTTTGGAAATGAAATCGGAGCCTCGACTTGAACCGACGCAAACCATCGATCGGCTGTTCGCGAAATGACTACAGAATTGATCTTGCCTTCGAACCTAAGACTTTCTCTCAGCCTCACCCAACCTAGGTTGGGGATTTTAATCCTCCTTTTGCTTTCGTCTAACTTGATCTGATCTCCGCCCACATAGAATGAGTCATGAGATTTACCCTTCTTTTTGAATCTCGGTCTGCCGCCCAGCTTTTTAAAAAACCGCTTCCACGCATCTTGTAAGTCCAAGAAGGGCTGCTGAGATGCATACTTAGTGACCTCGTAGGTCCAGGGAAACTCCGCTTCCTTGATCGCGTTGAATTGCTTTTTGAGAGCCATGCCCGAGGGCTTCTGGCCAGACTTGAACTGCTGATCCCACTCGGCCAATCCCCAATTCCAGGCAAAACGCGCCACACCACAGGCCTTTTTGAAGTAGGTCATCTGGGTGTTATTGGCTTTCAATTCGATTTTGTGGGCGATTTGCATAAAGAGTTTTGCTTGGTCAGTTAAAGTCTCAACCTGCGAAAAACTAACTCCGCAAAAAACTAAAAGCAAGCGCCTCTCAGGACGCGTACCACTTAATTTGCGACTTTTTTGCGCAGTGTCTGACTTTCGGTCGCTCCATCACAATTGCTCTCTTTTGGACCGTTTTATAGGGCGCTGGGTGAACATAATATTCGTATAATCTTAGGTCCCAACCAGAGTTCTGCTCAAAGCTTACTCATTTTGAGCATTTTTAGATAGGTTTAGCTATGTTTTATAGATACTGCTTATAATCCCCTGCTCTTGGGCAAGACCCTTAAGTTCTTTTAAAAGCTCATCTTCAAAGCTTTTGACTCAGAGATCGGCTGAATCAGCGCCTCTAGCCCATAGAAATCTGACTCCGTCCCCAAGGCTTTAAAAGACAAAACCCTCCTGTCTAACAAGAGACAGGAGGGTTGTCAGTGATTCACGAGCTATTGACGCGAATAACTAAGCCTTCAGAAAGGCAGACTAACGGCGCGATTCAGCCAACAATCTCAGCGTTTCGTCACATTTATGCCAGCCTTCAATATACTCTTGACCTGCTCCGTCTCTTAGAATCAGCGGGGCCATGTTTCGACGAGCCGCCATTTCGATCAGAACATAATCCTCAACTAGGCCAGAATTATAGGCCCGCGCCCTTAAATCTCTGCAGAGATTCTCCGATGTGGACGGAGGAGGAGGCGGTGGAACTACGGGTTCCTCTGGTCTTTTTGGAAACGAGATCGTATGAGCCTCTTGTGAACCCGTATTTGTCCGAGCCGCGATCACTACCGACGCATCCTCTTTCAAGTTGATGTGGGTCAACGCGATGGGAATTCGTGCTCCTGAGGTCATACAAGGACTACTATTACAGAGATCAACGGAGGTGACCCAATCTCCGATTGTATTTCCAATCGGATGACTAGCCTCAAGCTTAGAAGCTCGGTAAGTATATTTTAGGCTATCGACCAGAACATTTGAGCGTGAAGTCCAATAGACATCAACATGGTAATCGACTTGAGTGTCTCCCGACGCTGAATGCGTGAGTACCGCGAAAAACCCGGTATGATCGGAGCGGAGCATACAGTCTCTCCAAGCCTCAGTCACCGCATCGCTGGCAATCTTGGATGTCAGAAGAGCTTCAGACTGAAGCGACTCATTATGAGATTGAGCACTACAGTTCCTTCTGTAGTAGTCTAATACATTAGTCCTCTTCTCCATTAAAAGATTGATTCGACTTTGCTCGGAATCCTCTTCATTGGATCCACCACCACCGCCACCCGCTCCTAATTCGATCGGTCCGATTGCAAGTTGGAAGCCCCCACCGCCTTCAGATCGAGAGGTCGAAGAGGACCGAGCGTAGTTGCGAGCGAAATTATTGTAGTTACTCGAATTGAGTTTGTGCTCGTTCGCTATATTGCAAAACTGCCGTTTCGCAGCCACTCGATGATCGAGACTTGTCTGAGAGCTAATCTGATCTCTTACACCATCTCGAAGAATATCCTTACATTGATCGTAGCCATTTGCCATGGCCGAAGACAGGTTGAACGAGGTGAGCATCAAAGCAGCAACAAAACGTCCAAATCCTTGCCTAATTTCATTCTTTCCTGAAGGACTCCCAAATAATTGAATGGGCCTTTTCATAATTATTACTCCAATTTAACTCAGTATTTTTGGAACTTTTTTGTAAGGGGAGTCGAACCTAGTGCTCGACCTCAGCCCGACCCCCTTCTGAAACGCAGAGGCAAAAATTATTGCCGCAGAACGATCTTATTCAGCTCGTCCTCAAGAGAGGACTGCCAAGCCAAGTCACCCACTGCAAGGCCTTCTGCAATGATGATGTGTTCATTCTTATGATCGAGGTCACTGTCAATCATAAAGTTCACTACTTCACCTGAGAATGCCTCTTCTCTAATTTTTTGAATGGCAACCACTTCACCCTCGGAGGTGAGGAGACGATCCCGTTCAGAGAGTTCTTTGGCTTGAACCATCCTACCTTCAGAGAGCAAAACAGGATGCTTGTCGGTCAATTTGAGGACTTTACCATTGACTGTTTCAATGACTACCAGAGGATGCTCTTCAGGCCCTCGGGTTGGCGATCTGAGACCAGTCTTGTTGAAAGCAAAACTCTTGACCGTTGCTTCTTCCGTCAAATGAAACACCTCAAAATCCTTATGTTTGTTTACAATATCGACTGCTTTAGCTTCAGTATATTGATCCGAATTCAAATCAAATGCTGAAATCAAGGTATCTGGATGAAAACATCCGCAAGAACACCAGCTATCAAACATAAGGTCCTGGTTTGTCTCTTCATAGTTACACAGTGGAAAAGAGCCGTGTCGCCTTAAGTTGTCATATTCTTGCTGGCTAATACAGCCTCGATTGAGAGCAGTTAATCTACGAGCTTCGCAGGGTTCTAGTGGCATTGCTTTATTAGCGCATCGAGCTGCAGGATCGGCAGGCGCTGTGATCCGGTTGGGGCCTGAATAGGCAAAGGCATTTGTACCTATCATGAAGCTAAACATGATCAAGTTGAATTTATTCATAGTTACTTCCCTTTCTTATTACCGAGAACTACGTCTCATTTTCTCAGCGAACACCGCTGAAAAACTCTTAATACTCGTATTTCAAAGGATCGAATAATCGAGCCTCTCGATCTGGCTTAAGCAATTTCCTCAATTGAGCTGGAGTCTGCCATCTCCCTTGCTGACGGAGGCGGTTTGCAAATGTAAGCGCAACTGGAGTGCCCCAGGAGCAGGACATCATCCTGTGATGAATGGCAGACATACCAATCTGCATTCTTCCTAATGCATGCTCTGGAAGCGGTGGACATGAAATCACGTCATCTTCAACCTCCTCAAATCCCCCGTTAATGAAAAGATCGGCTGCCGAAACGAGTCTTCTTTGGGCTTCAGGCAGTAAGTCATAATTCTTTTGATCCACGATGGGGGCATTAAAATTTTGGGTACTGAAGTATCCGACCCGAATCATGCCAGGAACATAGCCAAAAATATCGTGCTCTAAATGCTGAGAGTACTCAAAACTTTCTTCTCTTTCTTCGTTATTAGGAAGAGCCTTAAAGATCGCCACACCGGGGAGACTGTAGGAAATTCGATTCCAGAACTCAGAGTACAATTGAAGATAGCGCGAAATGTCGCTCCGTAATGATTGATCGATTCTGCCATATCTCATCGTATCTCTGCAAGTTTGTGCATAAGCTCGAGCAAAAACATGAGTACTATTGGCAGCCGAGATGTTGATATAGTTGATATCAAAGTCCTGAATTATTCCAACCATACTGAGAGCCAGTCGATTCAGTCGAACTTCTAACCTTCTCAAGACTTGTGGATCTCTAAATTGACAGAGGTTTTCTTGAGCGTAGAGAATTTCGCTGGGTGAGTTCATTAAAACGAATTGTGCATCTGGATTCAACTCAGCAAGGACTTCAAAGACAATATTTCGATGATTCCTGATTTGCCTTGATGGAAGATTCGTCACAGATTTCTGACTTAAATTCCCAGAATTCCGGAGTTGATTGTGAACCCCTGAAAGAACCCGTGCAGGAATGTGTTGCGGAAGATTTGAAATGTAATCTCCAGTGTCAAATAACAAGGTATTGATTTCGCTCCAGGGTCGATAGGCTTGGTATTGATTTGCCTCAATCGATTCAAAATCATAGACCCCCATGACCTTCTTCTTGTGTCGAAGGTAGGCAACCCCTGGCACATCATTCGCCCCCTCAACAACTAGAATCCTCTGTCCTCGACTCGATTCTACAGGCAATGCAGGGGTGAATTGATAGGCTTCACTTGGACACTCGCCTCCTCCACAAGAGGCAATGCGGGACTCGACCCAAGTGGACAGGTTTCTGATCGTTTCTCTTGTCCATGTATCTGGAACTAATGGTGGTTTCAGCACTGGACGAAAGCTAAAGCTCACTTGGGGAGCCGATCGACTGTGATTAAGTATCGGATCCCAATCGGGACCCACGCCGTGAGACTCCTTGCTTTGACACCCTAGGGTACCCAACATCATGAAAAACTGAACCAATCTTGAACTAGAAACGCCCAACATTTTTGACTCCTTAAATTTGATTCAAATGAGAGTGAAAGATTCGATCGACTTCCTCGTCATTGACTCCATCCTTGAGATAAAGATTGAACGCTTGGATCACTGCCTTCTTCAGCTCTGGATGATAGTGAATCGTACTGACCATTTCTTTAGGGTGCTGCAAAACATATTGAGTCCCCTTGACTTCAATCCATGCCCCAATGAGATCGATCAGGTCTTGGTCTCTTCCCCTTTTCCAATTCGACTTTTCCTCTAGCTCTTTCGAAACGCGCTCTAAGCTTGCAGTCAGAGGTCCCGTGTCTCCGGCCTTTGCGCGATCACGTACTAAGTCAACCGCGAAAATTCGCACCTGAGCTTGAGACTCCGGGAACCTCTGAAGTGTAGAGTCTAAATCATGAAGCGCTTGAACCGCTATTTGGAAAACTTCTGGGCGACCTTTCAATTCACGAATGAGCTGCTCACGGAGAGCTTTTCGGTTGAGCGACCGTTTGAGAAGATCATATTTGATCACATTTGAGAGGAGCTGCTTTTCCACCCGAGAAAGACGTGGATTTTCTTTCTCAATTTTTTCAGATTGATCACTTGTTAAGATCTTAGTTTCTTCTTGAATGAGCTTATTCCTGAATTCTTGATTCAGACCCACTTCTTTTTTACTTGAGGCCTGTGCAACCTGCCGCGGCACAGATCCTTTTTTAAAGTGAGCAAGCCCAAAAATTAAGAGACTCGCAAAACCAACAGTGATGAGCAAATTGGACTTCTTCATGCGATGATACCTCTGTTCGCTTAGGGAATCAGTAATTAACCTGACTCACTGCGTTGCCAGTTTCGTACCAAGCATGAATTGCGCTCTATGAAATTTCTCGGAAGCCTTTATGGCAAAGGCATTTGACCCGCACGAGGTCTTACTTTACTCTTACAATTTGAACCCCAAAGCGGTTCAAATTTGGACAATTTTGGCTATTTTTAAACCGGTTTCCCCTAAAACAAGTATAGGAAAATTAAAGCATCTATTTCCTCAAGTAGCCGAACCGGTTTTTCCAGCTACAACTAAAAACCTACCTTTCCACCCAATCTGACCACGACGGCTGCGCGAGTGACGTATCGAATGAGTTTCTCAAGCTTCTCACGCGCCCAGGGTGCGCAATAGACGGCGACATAAAGAGAGAAGCCTTAAGTGACGGCACAAAGCTCCTCAGCGAGGTATCCGCGTTTTTTAAGAAAGCGAATTACCCGTGTCGCAAGGGTGACCACCAAAGACTGAATCTCAGCATCAGAAGGAGGATCGATCCACCAACTTTGGGAAAGATCTGGTCCACGAGATGGGCTTCACTCCCAGCCACTCACCCCCACCTCTTTCCACCACTCTGCCTTCGAGAGGCTTAAAAAGCTGGCCCCGCTGTTGCAATGCTTAAAATGATATTCATATTAAAATAAAAAAGACGAGGGCTACTATGGCTGCACTACAAAGGAAACTCATTTGGGCAATCGACCCATTCGAAGAGGATGTGATGTTTCGAGTCCAGCTCACACAGACTCTCAAGTCGCTCTCCCAGCGGCTTTCGCTCCCGGTGGAGCCGACCTATATTTTGAATCTAGCGAAGGAGCATGAACTTGAGTCCGTCCATCTGGCCCACAATAAGCAATACCATCAGGCAGCAGTAAAGGCCGTTAAGAAAAATATCGAACCGATTCATGGAGTAAAGTTTTTACCTCCCAAAGTCTTATTTCAGGCTGACTCGTCGTTTTCAATGCTGGTGCGAAGGCTCTCTGAATATGCAAAGCACTCGGGCGCAGATGCAATGATTGTAGGGACCCATGCAAGAACCGGGATTCCTCGACTGCTTTTGGGGAGCTTCACAGAAACACTCCTCCTTCATAGCGAGATCCCTGTGATTAGTGTGGGGCCTAAATGCGTGGTTCACGGCGATGAATCCAAGAAGAAACAGAAGATTCTCTTTTCCTCTGACCTCACCCAAGACTCAGAAAAAATTTATCCAGGGGTCCTCGACTTCGCCAAAAAACTGCAAGCCCAAGTTACCGTTTATCACATCACTCCTCATCGAGTTGAGCCAGTTTTACAATCGGGTACCTATCTACTCGGAGGAGGCTGGGTTGGAGCCCCTCAAATGATTTCGCAAGAGGATCCCGCAACAGTCGAACTCCTCACCCAATGGGTCAATCGGGGTATTGAGCAGGGACTCAAAGTCGATTACGCCTTAGAAGCCAAACAAGCCAATATGGCTGAGCTGATTCTCCAACAAGCAGCGGCTGTTGAAGCTGACTTTATTGCAATGGCGGCAGAAAGTGGCCCCGTCCGTGCTTGGGCGATTGGCAGCATCACCCGCCAGGTTGTGCGAAATGCACCTTGCCCTGTGTGGATTTTACGTCCAGCTGCTTTGAGTCACTTGAGTTCTTGAACCCGAATTCGCCGGTAGAAGGTGAGCATTTTTTTAAATTCACCTAATTGAGTGCCTGGTGTAATCAGAGTAGCGGCGGCCGCAGCAAGCCCCCAGCGCAGAAGGGGCTCGCCCAATTCGTCCGAGGACCAAAGAGTAGGATCCACCTGAGAAAAGATGGATGTCATCGCGCCCACCATGGAGTCTCCTGCGCCGACAGTGGTTTTGACTTGAATGGGTGGGATTTGACCGTACCATGCTCGATGTCGATTCAATAAAAGCGCTCCGTCCTCGACCGAAGAAACACAGACCCAGGAAACTCGAGACGTTAGTTTCCTCGCCGCACTGATCACGGCAGGAATGGATTTACGCTTTTCTCCTGTGAGCTCTTGAAACTCGACTTGATTAGGCTTGATCAACAACGGCCGACAAGCCAAGAGTGGGCGTAGGTGAAGAGCTGGCATATCCATAATCACCGCAACGCCTCTTTTCTGAAGGGACTGAATCACCGGTTTCAGTCTGACTGTCGTCAAGCCTCGGGGGAGACTCCCACCGATGACTAACACAGTGCCGGACTGAATTCGATGAAGCCAGCGAATCAACTCCTGAACTTCATGAAGGAGGATTTGCGGTCCAGGAAAACTCAATCGTGTTTGGAGATGGTCTTTACGATTGGATACCGTCACTGAGATCCGAGTGCTAGCGGAGATTTTCACAAACTCGCTAGGCACCCCCTCCCTGCGAAGCAGATCCTCGACCTCTTGTCCAATTCCACCGCCCAGAAATCCTCCGGCAAGAACTGGAAGTCCCATTTTATGAATCATGCGTGCGGCATTAATGGCGTTTCCACCGGGAAAACGGGTCTCATCATGAACGTAGGACTTTTCGTTAGGGATGAGGTGATCCACAGCCCCCCCTAAATCCAAAGCTGGGTTGGGTGTCAGCGTAACGATCCCTCGAACCGATTTAAGTTTGGGCTTTTGCATGATCAAGGTGCTTTCAAAGAAGGATATTAGAGTCGGTCTTCTTGATAGATCGAAGCAGACTCTTTTGGAGTTTCACTACCAGAGGCTTGAATTTCAAAAGTGATCTCGCCATTGACCGAGGAAAGTCCAATTTTGACTTTGCCTCCATTCTCCAACTTCCCAAAAAGGATCTCTTCAGAAAGTGGCTTTTTGATTCGATCCTGAAGGAGTCGAGCCAGAGGACGAGCCCCCATTTGTCGATCATAGCCTTTCTCAGACAACCAGTCCCTCAGCTCAGACGAAAACTCGACATCAACTTTTTTACTCAGAAGCTGGGATTCTAGTTCGATCAGCTGCTTTGAAACGACCTGTTTCACAGTTGCAGGATCAAGAGGATTAAAATACACGATCGAATCCAGACGATTTCTAAACTCAGGACTAAACGTCTGCTCCACTGCTTTAGTTGCCGCAGAGCTCCCTTGAGTCGAAAGATTGAGATTCATCCCCAACGGCCTACGTTCCATCTCGCGAGAGCCCACGTTGGAAGTCATAATGAGAATTGAATTTTTGAAATCTGCCTTACGACCGTTGTTATCTGTCAGTACGCCGTGATCCATCACTTGAAGGAGGATATTCCAAATATCAGCGTGAGCTTTTTCAATCTCATCGAGCAAGACTACTGAATGTGGATTTTTAAGGACAGCGTCAGTAAGCAAGCCTGCCTGCTCAAATCCAACATAACCCGGAGGCGCGCCGATCAAGCGGGAAAGAGTGTGCTTCTCACTATACTCGCTCATATCAAACCTTTGGAAAGGTACTCCGAGGCAATGAGCCAGCTGCTTACTCAGCTCTGTTTTACCCACCCCAGTAGGTCCGCAAAATAGGAATGCACCGACAGGGCGTTCGCCCGATCTGAGACCCGAGCGAGCCAGTCGAATCGCAGTCACAAGAGCGTCAACCGCATGATCTTGACCGAAGATGCTCAACTTCAGGTCGTCCTTGAGATTTCTGAGACGAACCTTCTGATTCGAATTCATCGAGCGCGCAGGAATCCTGGCCATCTGCGCAATGACTTCCTCGACTTCAGCCACATCCAACACCTGAGGGGTCGCACCGGGAATTTCGTGTCCAATCGGACCCTTGGCTTTAGGCCTGTTGAGTCTCGCTCGAGAACCGACCTCATCCATCACGTCGATTGCCTTATCTGGCAAGAATCTCTCAGCAAGATGTTTAGACGACAGCTCTACAGCAGCCCGAAGTGCATCAGAAGTATACTGCACACCGTGATGATCCTCAAACCTCGACTTGAGACCATGAAGTACCTGCACAGCCTCCTCGATCGAAGGCTCCAAAACATCAATTTTTTGAAATCTTCGAGCTAAGGCATGGTCTTTTTCAAAAATATTTCGGAACTCGGAATAAGTCGTTGAACCCATGCATCGGATCACACCCCGAGAAAGAAGTGGCTTGAGCAAGTTAGCAGCATCCAATGCTCCACCGCTGACTGCCCCAGCACCTACAATGGTATGAATTTCGTCAATAAAGAGAATCGGATCCTGACCCTTTTCGCGTTGGCTCTCTAAAGCCGTGATCACCCGTTTAAATCGCTGTTCAAAATCACCCCTGAACTTAGCGCCCGCAAGGAGCGAGCCCAAATCAAGTGAGTAAACGACTGAATTATGAAGCAGGTCCGGAACGTTCTTCTCTACAATTCGGAGGGCAAGCCCCTCGGCCAAGGCCGTCTTCCCTACCCCAGCTTCACCCACCAGAAGCGGATTATTTTTCCTTCTTCGACAAAGTACTTGAAGGACTCGATCCAGCTCCTGAGTCCGTCCAATAAGGGGGTCAATATCACCCGTTCGCGCTCGATGGTTGAGGTTCACTGCATAAATCGACAGAGGGTCATCTGCGGTGCGCGGCGATGCGGTTTTGGTTTGAACTTTTTCGTCCCCTTCTTCAGGAGACGAATTTTCCCCAAAGTCATCCTCAGATGGGTTGAGACGCGGAGGCATTCTTGAGTCTTGACCTTTCCGAATCCCATGGCTGACGTAGTTCAAAACATCGAGGCGCTCGATCCCTTGCTGAAGCAATAGGAAGAGAGCCTTGGAATCTTTGGCTTGAAATAAAGCCACCAACAAATCCTCTGGTTGGATTTCATCCTTCCCTGCTGATTGAACATGGAAAAGTGCACGCTGAATGAGTCGCTGAATACTCAGTGTAGCGACCGGATGCTCTATCGAATTCTCCTCATTGGATGAATCAGAATCAGAGGGACTGTCCGAAGGCGCTGCAATTCCGCTTGATGGATTGGGAGAACGAGCTGCCTTAGGAACTTCAGTTCCCAGGTAAGACTCTAATTGCCTTTGAATCTCCTCAGGATTGCCCCCACAGGCTACTACAGCCTCATGAACGCCGGAATCCTTGAGTAAACTCCAAAAGACATGCTCGAGCGTAAAGTATTCATGCTCTTGCTCGACTGCATAACGAACGGCTCGGTTGAGGATAGCTTCAGCTTTTCGACCAATCATTCAGTTTTCTCTCGCAGCATATATACCCTCTTTCCACTCTCTCTGTACAGCGCGAATCGTCATAAGACCGGTTCAATAAAGGAACTGAGAGGATAACCCCGGGTTCGTGCATATTCGACCACTTGCATCGCCTTAGTTTCAGCAATTTCAAAATGGTAGATTCCGGCAGTACCTCGCCCTTTCTGATGTATTTGGAGCATAATTTGTACCGCTTCCTCCTCCGTTTTTTGAAAAAATCGCCTGAGTACCTCTACCACAAACTCCATGGTAGTGTAGTCATCATTAGCAAGCAAAACGGCGTACCGCGTCGGCTCTTTAGGGATAGGCCTACCCTCCTGAACTGCAATAGCGCCGCCCTGCTCCTCGTCCATCTCTTCTCTCGGATTAGTCATAGATTTCATCAAGAATACCATGACTCTCTCGCCTCGAACTCAACCCTAAAAAAAAAGACTTGCTGTTCTTGATCAAAAGTCAGATAGGTCATGCTCATGAACCCAGAAACTTTAAAACACCAACTTGAACTAGCTCGTTTTGAGCGGGCCTTAGGCGTTTCAGAAAGCCTCGCCGATCATCGAGCACTTCTGACAACCACTGAACTCGCTAGACTGAACGGAATACTCACTGGAAAAACACATGACCCATGGCGTCATGAGTCAGTCACAATTCAGCTTCCGTCTGGGCAAACCAAAAGCTTGGAGCTCATGATTGACCCAGTGATTACGGCCCGAGACCTCCTCCACAGAGCGGCTGAAACAGGAGAGACGGGTACAGCCATAGATGCCGCCATCGATATTTATGTAGGATTAGTTCTTGCGCATATATTCAAGGATGCCAATCGAAGAACAGCAGCACTCGCCAGCAACTACTTTCTTCGAAAATATAGAGCTCCTATTTCTGGAACCGCTCTCTACGAGTTGGGACTAGGTGACTTAAGACAAGCCGGTCAGATCGATGCGCTGCGTGAAAATGTTCGACAGCTCTGCTTATTTACCGGGAAGAAAAAATAAAATAATTAATTTAAGAAACATTAAATTTTATTTTTTTATAAAATCAAATACTTATAAAAACTAAGTCAAGTCTCAGCTAAAAATAACCGAAGCGTAACCCAATGGAGCATTCCACTTGAGCGCCGCACCTTTAAAAGAACGTAAAACTGCTGGATCGAGCCCAATCTTAGAGGCAGATTCACCCCCCTGCATTTTTACTTTTCCTGGCAGTGCACCAAGCGGCGTCTATCAAGAAGCCCTAACTAAACTAGGCCGATCTCATTTAAAAATCGAAGAATTTTCAGAGAATCCCCAATTCTTTCAAAATCGAAAAAAAATCCAACCTGCTCTGTTTCTTTTATCTCTTGAAAACAGAACTGACATTCTTACGATCACAAACCTAATCTCTGAGATTCATCAACGTGACTGGCATTGGAAATCGCAGCTCTTAATTATTTCTGGAGTTGATCACCCTAAACTTTCCAGCTTTTTCGTCAAGCGCAACTGCGCGGTGATCTCACGTAAATTCACCACTGCTATCGCATTTAAGAACCGAATAGAACAGCAGATTACCCTACTCCAAATTCGGCAATCACAAGTGTCAAAGACATCGATTTTAGAAACGGCTTACCAGATCCATCCGAGTCACCCCTTTTTAATCCAGTGGAATCACGCACTTTTAATTGAGGATGACCTCTGGTTTGTGCCTTTAGAACGCTTTGTTCACCACCACAATGGTGAATGGACTGTTCTGATGCTAGGACCTAATCCATCTTCAGGCGAATGGATCCTACTGGAACCGGCTCTTTGGAAATGGAAACCTCGATTTGACCCATTTAGTAAAAATAAAAAATCAACCGTAGGTTGGCATTTCAAAGGCGAAAAGCCACAATTTTATAACGACCAGTGGAAATTCTCGGGGAGCGCAATCGAACTTTATTTCATCACCTCAAGCGATAGAGCCTTAATGAAGTTTCAAACCTATGGGAACACTCAAATCGCTGTAGCAGCAAACTCACCCCACTTGATTCATCAATTAAATCAGACTTCTCAATCACAAGGAACCTCAGATCTCCATTTAGAAAAATCAACCGAAAAAACAGGGAACACTTCCAAGATTCACCTTAATAAAAATCCAATATTTCGAACGATCGATGATCTTATTTTAATACGAGAATTTCTTGCTTTTGCATTTCGAGAGCAGGCAAGTCTCTTAGTCTGGCAAAAGCACAGCAAAGTGCGACTAACGGGCACTTTAGCCTCATTTCAAACTCATAGTAATAAAATAACGATTCAACTCTCTCAAGAAAGTTTTGATTTTATAAAAAAACACGATAATTGGAGTAATCAAAATCCATTTTACGGAACTTTTAATATTGATCTGGGCTGTGTATTTTTTTCAAGCATGAGGTTTTTTACCGACCACGATCAAAGATCACTCATTATTTACCCGGAACGAGTCTTCTTCCATGTTCAAAGGCGAAAAGACAATCGACTTAAGTACCATCCAAAAATGCCGATCAAAATTAGCATACCCGGCTCACCCACTGTATTGACAAATATCAGTGAAAAGGGAATCGGACTAAAATTTAGGAAATTCGATTATGAAACTTTCAAGGCAGCACCTAATCTAGAAGCCATATTAAAACTTGATCATCACCTGATCATTTGCAAACTCGCTCCTAAATGGAAAAAAACGATCATCACCACAGGCGACGAATGGGTTCATGCAGGCTTTACCTTTCAAGATCTATCCGAGCTCGATCATCAGACCTTGCAACTTTTTATTTTTGAGCAAAACATCCCTAAATAGCTATAAAATTAATAATATTAATCAGCGTTTACTTTTATTACACAAAGTGATAAAGAACGCTTTGCATCTGTTAATTAACCACCAGAGTAGTTAAGCACGAATTCTATTAAACTGAGGTTATTTTGGTCCAACTCAAAGTTCTTTCTATACTTGCCATTACGAGTTCAACTGTCTTTGACCCAGATGCTGATTTTCTTGGGTCACCAAGACAAGGAGTCCTCGAAAGATCAGTTTCTGAATCGATGCTCCTCAGCCCCCTCCCGCTCACTGAAGAATCAAGCCCAACATCGTCAACCATCCGCCTAACTCCCGGAGCTCGAAGGAAAACGGTGTCTTGCGAGAACCTCGAGTCTCTCTCCCTTTTACAGCCACTCCCCGCACCAAAACCCGAGGAAGCGGTAGACTTTGACCAAGCATTCGAGAAGGACTCAGAAGTAGCCATTCAAAAGTGGTTATCGGACTCAAAACTTTTCTCAACCCTACCCTGCAACTCGATCCGAGTAACAAGATTTGAAAACTCGGGACAGCGAAATTCAGGGACTTTCTCAATCCAAGTCAAAATAGATGGTCCACAACTCTCCCCTCGATACTCCCAAAGGAAGTTCTTCGTAAAAGTAAACCAGATCAATTCAGCAGGATGTGCTGAATTTATTGAATCCATTTCGCTCAACCAGTCAGATCCGTCGAAATGGTCTATCAACGAAGGATACCCACACATTCCACAGGTTCTAGAAATCGGATTTTCTTCGCAACGCTGTTTTGGTTTGTTCGAACGGGCCCGGGGTGAATCAATTGAAAACCTGGTTCACCAGTTTTTGAACACACCGGACTTGAGAAACAAAAGACAAGCATTCCTTTCCCTCCAGAAGGCATTCTCAGCATGGGGCAAAGCACTTGGAAAAATGCACCATTCAGCAGGCTGGACCCATCAAGATTTACATAATGGTAACGTCTTGTATGACTCGGCCACCGATCGAATTGCATTCGTTGACAACGGAAAACTGTCCGCCAAGAAGCCCTACATTTTTGAGGACTTAAACAGGGGTTTGAACAATCTTGAATCTGACTTGATTACCGGACTGATCGCACACCTAAACCCAGTCCAAAGCGAGATTGAAAAGCTAACCACTCCTCAGACTTATGCCGCGCCACAAGAACCATCTGAGGCCCCCAGCCTGTTCACTGGGCCGGGTGAATCAAGCCCCACCCATGAGCAGTTTATCCAGGGAGTTCAAGAGGCCATTCGGGCGTCATCTAGGAGTCACCATGACCTCGGCCAATCCCCTATTGCTGCACTGCCTGATTCTTTGTTTGATTTTAATTCCGATGACGCGCTTGCAAGTCGAGCACTTACTGACCTCATCCTACTCTGGATTGAAGCCTACCTAAGCGAGGTTTCAGAGGATCGCCAGGATGAGATTCGAGATTGGTTCCAAAGCAGGTTCGAGTGGTACTACTCTGAAGCAATTTCAAGAGGTCGACTCTGGAGCTACGAGTTGTGGCACGAATCTGCTCTCTTGCCCTACATCCAACAGACCCACCCGGAGCTAGCTCGAGCACTCCGAGGTGACTTCTGACTTGCCCCCCAGGCAGGCCATTGATAGGGTGAGGACCCAAGAAAGGAATTCCCCTATGAAATTCTCAAACTCCCTAACACTGACCCTTTCCGTCGCTCTACTGGCCAGCTTATCTCTGCCGAGCGCCCAGGCAGATGCCCAAGCCAAGAGTGGTAAGGCCACCCATTCTGCCCCAGTCAAAGCGGATGCAGTTGCAGCGCCCGTACTCAAACTCCAACTTGAAGCAGTAGTCAAAGATGGTACCAAATATTGGCTTCCCGCTCAGCTAAAAGCAAAAAAAGGAGATCGAATTCGCCTCAAACTCGAAAATCATATAGCAGGTCCCAATTCGATTCATGGATTCCGCCTCAAGGAATTTCACATCGAAGAACTAGTCGATCATCAAGGCAAAGAAGTTGAATTCGTTGCGGATCATACTGGTACTTTTAAATATGATTGTCATCTTCATCCCGCCCATGTCGGTGGTGAGCTGATTGTCGAAGAAAAATAGAAAACTAAAGCAAAACCCGATGCAATCACCCCCGCCCTTCCATTACCACTTAGTTCTGCTCGAACCACTCATCCCGCCCAATACGGGAAATGCGGGAAGACTCAGCGTAGCAACCCAAAGTACTCTGCACTTGATTGAACCCCTGGGGTTTTCCATCGATGACAAGGCGGTGCGAAGGGCGGGTTTAGACTATTGGAAATTCGTAGACCTTCAGGTCCATTCCGATTTTGACGCCTTTCTCATCTGGCTCGACAAGAATGACCCTGAGTGTCCCTTTTACTTAATTGAAGATGGACCTCGATCGGAACGTCTCGTTTATGACGTTTCACTCCCCCGTCGTGCGGCTTTTATTTTCGGCAAAGAGACCACCGGCATTTCTGCGGAAATTCAGGATAAATATCAGGACCGCCTTTTGAAACTTCCCATGTTCTCAGAGCACATCCGAAGCCTCAATTTAGCGAACACCATCTCCATCGTTCTCTACGAAGCGATCCGACAGAATCTCAAATCGGACTAGAATTCGACTAATGATTTTATTTAATAGAATACCAAATTAAATTTTACTGGCGTCACTACCCCAGAAATCTGAAATATCTTTCAAGATACTACCAGAAACGAGCTCCGATACGTCGTTCTGATACCAGTCCTCGGGCATGGCCTGAGCATAACTGCGCTGAAGGAATCGATTATCCATCAAGACTATAATTCCACGATCCGTCTCCGAACGAATGACACGACCGGCGGCTTGAATCGCCTTAGACATTGCAGGAAAGGTATAGGCATAGTCGAAACCAGCCTTATAATTTTCTTCGTAGTACTTTTTCATCTCTTCTCGTTCTAGGTCAAAAATAGGAAGAGGTGGACCCACGACAAAAGCACCAATGAGCATGTCGCCAGGGTAGTCAATTCCCTCGGAAAATACACCGCCTTGCACAGCAAAGATTAGGGTCGGTTTTGCAGCAGAACGAAGAACCTCAAGTAGCCCTTCGACATCTGAAGATTTCATTTCTCGCTCCTGCCGGTAAACATCAAAACCTTCAGGAATGTCAAAACGATCCAGAACTCGAGTCAAAAAATCGAAACTCGGGAAAAAGGCAAAATAATTACCAGGCCTGACCGCTGCAACTCTTTGGATGACTTCTGCAATCTTTGGATAATTAGCCTCTCGACTGGAGAATTTTGTAGAGATTTGCGGAATGATCAAAACCTTACGATGAGCCACATCAAAAGGAGATTGAAATTCCAACGTCTGAGTCTTTTCAGGACTCAGACCCGACAACCTGAGATAGTACTGGAACGGCTTAATCGTGGCGGAAAATGCCACCACATTTTGAAAACTGTCATAACAAGACTTCAGGCGATCAGACGGATCGCAACATGTGATTTTTACCGTTCCACCAGCAGGAGCAAGAGACTCCAGAAGCATTGGAGCACTCCTATTTTTTTGTGGCTGGTAGGTCGTAAAAAACTGTTTTTGCTTCGGATCTGCGAGCGACTCCAGCGAAGCAGTAAACTCGGACCAATAAAAGGACAGCCGTAAAATGACATCCTTTGGAGGAATCTCAACTCCTGAATCCAAATACCGCGAGAGCAGGCTCTTCAGCTGCAGATCCTGATCAAAAAAGGGCTCAACATCGAGATCAATCTTAGAGCTTGTTTTTGCTGCAGACGGTCCCGACTCAGAGATAATTTCGATACAGCGATCAATCGCCTCATCAACTTCATTTCTAAATCGCTTAGGCAACTCACCCAGATCCTCTCGCATCTTCTCCAAGGCCATACTCGAGAGCGAGGGCGAATAATAGTCCATGGCTCGTGCAGGCAGGTTATGAGCCTCATCAATCACCAGATTTGGCTTACCTTCTACGGCGTAAAAACTCGCCAAGTGATCGGCCAGCGTACTTCGAGGAGAAAAGACATAATTATAGTCGCAAATCACAACATCGGGTTCTTGCAGGGCCTGAAACTGGAGCTCAAAAGGGCAGACCTGGTGCTTCTCTCCTAAGTCTAAAAAAGTTTTAGACTTGAGCTTTTTCTTTTTTGAAAGAACCTCTAGAAGCTGATTCTCATGAACTTTCGTGTAGTGATCTTTTGCATATTCGCAGTAATCAGGATTACAGAGCGGCTCATTTTTAAAGCAAAGCTTACTTTTAGCCGTAATCGTCAGAGACTTCACTTTCGATCCCTGGTTTTGAAATCGGCTCACCGCATCCTCTGCTACGGCATGTTGACTGTTCTTGGGCGTGACATAGACCACACTCTGTCCCCGTGCAAGTGACTCCTTCAAACTAGGATACAGAACCCCGACGGTTTTACCCAAACCCGTAGGAGCCTGGATCATCATCCGCTCCTGTTTTTCCATTCCAGCTTCGATTGCCTCAATCAACTCCGTTTGTCCTCGTCGGGGCTTTTCGAAAGGGAAAGAAAATTTTTTAGAGAGGGAAACGCGTCTATCTCGTCGTTTCTCGGCTAGCATCGCATCTTTGGCTAGCTCATCTAGACGGAGGTCAAGCCAAACTTCATACTCTTTTACGTCGAGATCAAGCTCCAGGTCCTCAGAGTCACGGTTTCTAGTGGAAACCAAATGGAACGAGAGTTCGGGAATCACTTGATTTTGCAACCAATAGAAATATCCGTAGGTTTTCAACTGGAGGCAATACGGATGACTCGGAAAATTTTTTAACCGCACCAAAAGATCACGCGCTTGAGAAGCTGTTTTAATTTCCTCGATCTTGGGTTTTTTTCCCTCGAATAAACCGTCCATGCGTCCACGAATCAGAAATCGAAAACCGCCTCGCTCCAGCTCAGAAGAGATTGGAACTTCCGCGCGATAGTTAGAATCAGCCTGAATCCGTTTGGTCTGAACCGAGAGATGAATCTCCTGACCCTCCTGGGCAGCTCGACTGTATCCCGAGAGCGTCTCGATACTTCCGGTTCTCGGAACGGGAACTGCAAAGTCCCGAATCGAAATCGGGATGAGTTTTGGTAAATCCTCCATTATCCGTCTCCCCGCTGACTCAGTTGATCAAAAAGTGGAAGTACACCTTGCTCAGGCTCCTCGGGAACTTCGACGTTTTCACAAGCCAAGGCTAAAATAGGATGAGCATCAAGGCCCCGCTTACGGAGATGTCTAACAAAAGCACCCAAACCGCGATGAAGGACAAATACGCTCCTCGCTCCCGTTTCATCGACAGTTCGATTCAGTGTAGGCCAATCGGCGTGATCTGAAATGACAAAACCTTGGTCAAACTTTCGCTCACCACTCGCATTCCAGCCGCGTTCAGAGCCCAGCATCCAACCTGAGGCAAATGCCGTTTCAAAATTCCCTAATTTCTCGGTCCACTCCGAGGACAAAATCGAGGGTGGAGCGAGAATGAGCTCTCCTTGGAGCAGTTCTCCTGAATCTAAGGCCTCTAAATCCCGTGTGGGAGCCAAAACTCGGCCCTCATCCCGATAACACTGCGTCAGCTCGCTCGCCGCCCGGTGAATCAAAATCGGACGTTTCGCATGGGGAGCGAGTTCGGACAAGATGCGTTGTAGTTTTCCCAAAGAATAACCAAAGAGCAGACTATTTTTTCCTTTTCTCTGGTTACCGAACCACCAAGAAGCAATCTGCTCGCCATAGTCCTGATCCATTGGCCAAACGTACTTGGGCGTCCCAAATGTCGCCTCGGTCACCCAGGTATCGCATTTCACTACTTCAAATGGCTCGCAACTTGGGTCAGAGTCCCGCTTAAAATCGCCAGAAATACCCCAAACCTCGTCCCCCCGTTGAATCCTGACCTGCGACGAACCTAGGATATGGCCCGCCGGATGCAAACTCACTTGAACATCACCCAGAGAGAAGCTTTCACGATAGGGTATTCCACGGACCGAAATCCGCTTCCCCAGGCGTACTTTGAGCAGACCTACCCCACTCTCCGCACAAATGTAGCTTTTGCACCCCCGCCTTGCGTGATCACTATGAGCATGAGTAATGACCGCTCGGTGAACAGCTCGGAGTGGATCGATATAAAAATCTCCTGATGGGCAATAGAGGCCCCGATCTGTCCAAACCACAAGTGGGGTTAAACCTGGTAACATCCGGCTACCCTACCTGAGATTCTCGAAAAAATGAACCACTGGCGCTGCTAGCGGTTCATCGAAAATGATTGACAGCGAACTCACGCAACACTAATACCCAATAAGACTGTTCGGAAAACTGTGGGAGGTTTGATCATGAAGGCGTTCAATTTTATGGGTGCGCTCGCACTCTCAGGCACATTTTTTTTAGGAATGAATTTGAATGCGCATGCTGCTTTTGAGCCCATCCTAGATCCCACAGCAATCGATTCTACCATCGACCCCTGCAGTGATTTTTACTCGTACGCCTGCGGAGGATGGTTGAGCCGAACTGAACTCCCTGGCGACCGACCTTCTTGGACTCGCAGTTTTTCCACGATTAATGAACAAAATTTAAATGAACTCAGGACCATCCTGGACAATTACGCAAAAGGTGACTTTAGCCTTCCCAGTCACTACTCTAAAAAGCTAGGTGCATTTTATGCAGCTTGCATGAATACGACCCCGATTGAGGCTGCACAGAAGACCATTCTCAGTTCTGAGCTGGAACCCGTGGAGAGTTTCAAAAAAGAAGAACTCACCTCCCTCATCGCAACACTACGACTCAAGGGACGCCCTATTTTCTTCAGCGTAGGTTCTTCGTCTGACCTCAAAGACTCAACCCTTCAAATTGCCGAAATCGATCAAGGTGGCTATAGCCTCCCAAGCAAAGACTACTATTTCGACACTGACAAAGCTTCAATACGGGAGAAATTTGTCGAACATGTAGCCCGAATGTTTGAACTGGCTGGAATCCCAAAAAATCAGACTGAAAAATCTGCACAGAGTGTCCTCGCATTTGAAACCGCCCTCACGAAATATGCGCTTTCACCCGTCGACCGACGGGATCCTCAAAAGCTCTATCACCTCCTCTCCAAGGGCCGACTCAAGGAACTTGCTCCCGTCATTCAATGGGATTCTTTTTTCGAACAAATCGGTGCACCCTCATTTGAAAACATCAATGTCGCCGTCCCTGATTTTTTCTCGGGACTCAACGCTCTTTTGAACACGGCTCCCAAAGAACAAATTCAAGCCTATCTCAAATGGCGAGTCATTCACTCCATCGCTCCTGACCTTGGACCCTTGTTCGTAGAGGAGAACTTCAATTTTTTTGGCAAAACACTCTCTGGTCAAAAACAGATCAAACCACGCTGGAAAACGTGTGTTGAAGCCACAGACCAATCCTTCGAAGATGCATTAGGCGAAGCATTTGTCCGGAAGACTTTTGGCGATGAGGGAAAAACGCAAACTCTTGCACTGGTCAAGTCAATCCAAAATGCTTTTGGGAAAAACCTTGCCTCAGTCTCCTGGATGGACACCCCTACCCGCGAACAGGCCATCAAGAAGCTGCAAGCAATTCAAAATAAAATCGGTTTTCCAGAAAAGTGGACTGACTTCTCTGCAATTGAAATTCAGCCCGACTCTCACATCCAAAATCGAAGCAAGCTCACTCAGTTCTGGTTTCAAAAGGATCTGAATAAAATCGGAAAACCCGTCGATCGCTCAGAGTGGGGCATGTCACCACCCACCGTAAATGCCTATTACGATCCTCAGAAAAACGAAATCGCCTTCCCAGCCGGGATCTTACAACCCCCCTTCTATCAGGCCAATGCCAGCTTAGCTTCAAACTACGGAGCCATCGGGATGGTCATTGGCCATGAACTCACCCACGGATTTGATGACCAAGGCCGCCAATTCGATGAACTAGGAAACCTCAAGGACTGGTGGACTCAGGAAGTTAGCCAAATTTTTGATCAGAAGGCCGAATGCTTAGTGAAGCAGTATTCCTCGTATGTGGTCGTCGACGACATTCACCTCAACGGCAAACTCACCCTAGGGGAAAACATTGCTGATTTGGGTGGTCTCAAAATCGCTTACGCTGCTTATCGCCTAGCGTTAGAACTGGAAAAGGACACCCGCAAAAAAGCGGCTCAAGCCATTACCGCGGACCAGCAATTCTTCCTCTCTTTTGCTCAATCTTGGTGCACCAAACGCACCCCTGAGATCGAGAAGCGCTATGCAGCGACCGACCCGCACTCGTCGCCAAGGTACCGAGTCAACGGGGTAGTCACGAACTTGACCGAGTTTGAACGAGCATTTAGCTGCACGCCAGGCGCACCACTCGCCCCTCTGAATCGCTGCTCAATCTGGTAAAATGCAGATAAAATTCGGTTAATAATACTTAACAGAATCAAATTTATTAGCTAAAAATTAGTTCAATACCTGCCTATTGAACTAAAAGGAACTTTCTTATGAAAATGATCCAATTGATTTACGCCAGCACACTTTCTGGAGACGTCAGCTTTTCTGAGATCAACCGGATTCAGACCCTTGCTCAGCGGAAAAATCATCAATTTGACATCAGCGGACTCCTCGTTTACGGGAGACGCTACTTTTTGCAATGCATTGAAGGCCCTGAAAAGGACATCAATCAACTGTACGCAAACATTAAAAACGACCCACGACATCGAGACCTCCTGCTCTTAGAAACTAGAGAAGTAAAGAGCCGAAGTTTTGAAAATTGGTCGATGCATCTGATTATGCTCACTGAGCAAATGGATCATCTCGTTTTAAAGTACTGTAACAGTCCTCACTTTGAACCCCACAAAATTTCCGCTAAAAATGCGCTAGGGCTTTTAAAAGAACTCAGCGAAAAATATAGCACCCAGCAGCAAATCAGCCTAAATGAAAATCACAAGGTCGATTAGAGATTCGATTCTTCTCTTAAGATCACCTCATTGATCGGATCTGGGGGCAGTCTCGGGCATAAAAAAGTAGAATAGAACAAAAGCCACCAGCGCAATCGCCGCAAGAAAAAGAAACCCAGAACGATAGCCAAAGTGGTGAACAATCATTCCGGCTATCACCTGACTGAGAGCCGCTCCGATCCCTACCGCTGTTGCGATCACACCGAGTGTAAAGTTGAATCGACCTGTGCCGCGGGTTAAATCCGCAATCACAAGAATAGAAACGACTCCAAATATCGCTGCGCAGACTCCATCTAAAAGTTGAATCGCAATCAAGAGCTCGGTCCTCTGGGTGAGAGTATAGAGCACCCCTCTCAACGGCAGTACGCCAAATGCGATGCTCAAAAGTGGTTTGCGTCCCCAGTTTCCTGCTAGCTTTCCAATACGAGAAGCGAGAAGCGCAATCACCAGTTGAGGAGTCATCACGCAGGCGGACATATAAAGCATAGAAAGCCGGCCCTGACCCTTCACCAGAACTTCTCCAAGAAGAGGTAGCATCGCTGCATTCGCGAAATGAAAAAGTACCGCTGAAGCAAGAAAAACCCCCATCGATCTTTCCATAAGGTGGGCCCACGGACGCTTTCGATGCCTCACTCCTTCAGGTCCAACAGCACCCCGAGCCCTCTCGTGGCAAATCTCTTCAGGATGAATGAAATGGAGACTATAAAAGGTTGGTACCGAAAAAATGAAAACGCAGAGAAAAATTGCCCGCTCTGAAATAAAGTAGCCGATCAATCCCATCAAAGCAGCAGCAAAAACATTACCCAATGAATTGTAGGTTTGATTTCTCCCTTGGCGACTGTCAAATTGATCATGACCAACCACCCCTAGAGAAATCGCACAAACTGCTGGAAAAAAGATGCTAGAGGTCGCACCAATCAGGATCTGAGCAATAATAATACTCCAAAAAAAAGGCAAAAAAGCGATCAAGATCGCCCCAACGGCTAGCGTAAAAATTGAGACTACAATTAACTTACGCTTGGATCGAATCCGATCGACCAAAATACCTGCTGGCGTGTGAGCGACTATCCCAGCCATTACCCCCGTAGCCAGAGCAAGCCCAATCCGCTCCTCATTCCAACCACGACTGACAAGATAGACGACAAGAAATGGCCCAACACTCGTTTGAACATCAGCTAAAAAAAAGTTGAGCCAATCCAGGCCTCGGAGAGTACGATCGGACGGTCGAAGATTGAGACTTGTAAAAAACAATCTCTCATGCCGCCGATGGAACTTGTTCTTTGTACTGAGCCTCAAGATAGGAAATCATGCTCTCAGCGCAAGCATCAAGACTCGTAAAGAACTCTCCTGGATTTACACCTGCCACACTTTGATTGACCTTCCAGTTCGAGCCCTCTTTTAAAACGAGATTACTAGAAGTCAATATATGCTTAATACAATAATTTAAAAACTCCCGACCGGCTCGACTAAACTTTAAAAGCTCTCTGGGCTGAGGTGGGCGAGATGAAGGTAGAACCCTCCTTCGAAGAATAGCTTTATGACCAGGAGTTAGTTTTAATTTTGGACTTTTCCTTCCATATCGACCGAGCTGGGGGCCAGAGGTTGTCCTCGGCCGTCGTCGAGCCTCAAGCGACGCAACACCTTTTTTTTGAGACGATTTACGAGCCATGATCGAGCTTCTGGGCGGCATAGTTTCTCTCCTATTTAGTAATTAGCCTTGGTTTTGCATCGACTATGCCGAAGCGATGGAAGTGATGATGACCCTGAATACTCTGCCTCTACCGAGCAGTTCTTCAACTTACTTCGCATAGAGTTTAATTTTTGTTAAGAGGTCGTCCAGTTCAAAGGGTTTCCCCACCCACGAAGTTGCATGAATTTCTTGAGCTCGCTGTTTGGCATCTGCAGCTGCAGTCATCACCAGAATTGGAGCCAAATGGTCATAGCGATTCAAAAACTCGCCTGCAAATTCCCAACCATTCATAACGGGCATTCTCATATCCAATAGAATTAAGTTTGGCGCTCCCCATGCCTGTAAAATTTCTAGAGCCTCTTGACCATTTGCGGCAGTTTGAACTTCATATCCTTCAGACTCAAGAAATTCTCGGAGAGTGAAAATGATGTCCTTATCATCTTCAATAATTAAGATTCTCTGATTTTTATTACCCACCATCATGTCGCCACTCACTAGTCTTTCACCAAATCCGGAAGCTCGAAAAAAAATGCACTTCCATCTCCAACCTGACTGTTCATACCAATCTTCCCACCGTGAAGATCTATGATTCCTTTACAGATAAAAAGTCCAAGACCGAGTCCAGCGTAGCGATCTTCTTCCCCGGTTCCCCCTCTCTCAAAGGCCCCGAATAACCGCTTTTGACGTTCTTCTGGGATTCCGCCGCCATGGTCTCGTACTGAAACTCGAACCAAATTTTCATTATCTTCCACAGTGACCTCAATTGAGGTGTTCTTTGGAGTATATTTTACAGCATTGTCGATCAAATTTGAGACCACCTCATAAATCCTAATCGGATCGACTCTCACCCGAATTGACGGATGCGTGGCCGATAGGACTATGGATCGTTCGGGATACTGCAATCCAAAATCGGCCTTGCACTCAGAAATAAGGTGAACTAGATCCGCCACCTCCTTCTTGATGACTATAGCGCCGCGCTCCAATCGAGATACCTCCAAAAGATCAACAACCAAGCGAGAGAGCCGATCAACTTGGGACTTAAGGCGAGCTAGAACTTCCTCACTCACTTGCCTCCCCTCACGCAGCTGTCGCTGAGTGAGCTGCAATAAAAGTGAAAACGCCGTCACCGGCGTTCGAAGCTCATGAGCGGCAATGTCCAAAAATCGAGCCTTAGCCAGTGCGGCACTTTCAGCCAAGTCACGAGCAGTCCGCAATTCCTCGATCGCACGTTTTTCTTCAGTGACATCCCGATTCAAACCGAACATCTCAATTGGCTTGCCGCACTGATCACGAACCACCAGCCCACTCGCATGAATGATCCTCACCGCTCCATTTGGCTGCAAAACCTTAAACTCAAGATTATAATCCTTCTCGCCGCGTAGTGCTGCCTGTATGGCATCATTGGCTCGAGAACGATCATCTGGGTGAACTCCTGACCTCCAGGCATCGTAATTTTCTGCGAAGTCTTCACGGTTCAATCCATAGAACTTTAGCATCTGATCATCCCAGTGAATTTGATTTGCTTGAATATTCCACTCCCAAATGCCAACATTCGCAGCTTTTGCAGCAAACCTCAGCTGCTTACTACTTTCTTCTTTTGCCAAAGATTGCGCAAGTTGCTGAGTTCGCCGCACGTGCGCTTGCGATATCCAGGAAATCCAAAGGCCTATGAGGAGAAAAATCGAGATAGTGAGCCAATCTCTCCCTTTGTCCAAATTGAGCGAGAAAGAAGGTGGGAAAAAAAAGTAAGCGGCAAATAGGGCTGAAGCAAAAGCTGAAGATACGCCAGCCCAGAAATCACCCAAAACTGATGCTAAGATCACCGCCGGGAAAAATAGAATAAAATGCTCTGGCTCAACCCAATACCATAGAAATCCCTGTAAGCCAGCACCAAGAGCGGCCAACAAAACCCCAAGACTGAGTTTCGTGACGACATGAAGGATGCGACTGGAACGCCCGGTCGGCAGCATTGAAGGCATGACCTAACACTCAAGCAATTTCCGCGCGTAGATCCCAGGCAGACCACTATCAAGCGGCAAACTCGCACTAACACTTAACGCAAAATCACTCATTAATTTAAATATATATATGTTTAATATATTAAATAAAATATAGGCCTATTACATTAATATTAATAAATCAATATTTTATTAATGATATTCTTTTAATCAATTACAAAACAGAATCTTGTGATGATAAACACACTGTGCTATTCCCTTGATTGCATTAGTGTTTTAATTGGGGATTTTTAAAAAATATAATATAAACAGTCACAAGGAGACGCCATGAAGAGTTGGATTCGTCGGATGAGTGTGGTTTCGCTTTTTGCTCTCTCTACTTTTACATTTTCAAGTATCACAGGACCCAGCCAAGCCCAAGCTGCCATCGGCTCCATAGCTTGGCCTCTGTTTCCTCTTATGATTGTTGGTGCAGCCTTAGAAGTGACCGGAACTGCAACCGCAGTTGCTGCTCTTGTCGAAGACGCTCAGGGCTTCCATTATCGCGCCCGAGACCTCTGGGGTAGCTCTATGGCCCAAATTCTTCTTGGGATTGTCTTTCTAGATGACCAGAACGAAATGGGCGATTTTCAAAAAGTCTCCCCTGAGCAAGGTCAGCGCTACGGCTTAACTCAGCAAGAACTCCAAGCTTATAATGACTCGGTTGAAAACGGCGAACTCGAATTAATCATCCAACAGGCTTCGCAGGAACTCAGTCAGAACTCATCTCACCAACAGGCTAAGCAGGTCATGAAAAATTTGCTGAGCCAGCTCCCAGAAGATGCGCACCGCGGCTTTAACAAAATCGCTCAAAATATTGTTGCGCGAAGATAATAGCTAGGCTCAAATTTCCATGGAGGGCTCACCCAGAGTCCTCTATGGTCTAATCTTGCGAGATCGCCATGTTCAAATGGATAAAAACTTTAATTAGGACGATTGCAGTTCTAGGTTTTTTTTGGACTCAGAATGCCCAGGCCGATCACCAAAAAGTTGTTCTCCTCACTTCATTGGATACCCAAAGTATCCGGTCGCTTTTCCGCAAGACCTATTTTCAGACCTACGTTCAAAATCTAGAGGAGCTTTTTGCGAGAAAGTTCACCGGTACTCAGTATGTGATTGAAATCGTTCACCAAGCGGACCAATTCCATCTCTGGAGCGCCCTCCATGATCCCAAGAACATTGCTGTTTTCTGGCTCTCCCACGCAAGCTTTTCAGGAGGATCGACATCATCTTCGCAACTCCTCAGTAATCATAGAATTCTCGATTCCAAAGGTTTTGACGTCACACCTATTTTTGAAAAAATTCACCCGAACCTAAGATTTCTTGCTGTCATCGGCTGTTTTTCGCAGAGTATCTTGAATCAAATCCCTCATCTTTCTCACGATCCTAGACACTCAGACCATCCCTATCTGCGGTTATTCACGTTTAATCACAAGGTAGATGCTAGAGTCGGCTTGAAGAAAGCCATTCAGGAGTCAAAGAGAGTTTTAGATATTCCAGAGATTCGGCTCGGGTACAGCTCACCGTGTCCTCGCGTGCCGGGATACCGGATCCGGATCTCACGAGGCTTCAACCCTTCTCTCATAGGTTCTCGACGACTTGCTGGCCGCGTCATGAGTGGATCAGATCCCATTGACGTATTCCCAAGCCCTCGACAAAACGAATCTAATCCATCTCTGGTCCAAGTGCACGACGTTTTCGCTCCAACACGAGGCGAAGACTTACCTAGCTTCAGAATCGATATAGGTGAAAATAACGCTCTCTACTCTGACAAAAAAGCACTATCCGAGCTAGAATTAGGTAATCTCGAAATCGTCTTAAAAAATCTCGGGCAAAGTTTTTCTTTCTGGAACCGTTGGCAGACTCCTGACGGTAAGCCCATCGGGGTATTTTCCCACAAGTATAAGCCACAAACAGCTAGCTTAAAAGGTCTCGATCTTTCTGCAATGAGGGAACAGGCCTCTGAATTCCGGTGTGAACCCATGCCGAGTTATGATTAGCTTGATATCACCTTGATCGCTGGAGACTAAAACAGGAGCTTGAACCCATGCAGGAAGCGCAGGTGAATTGCAAGGACCCGGTTTGCGAGATGAACGTTGATCCTAAGACAGCAGTAGGGCCCTATACCTACCAGAATCAAGATTTTTACTTCTGTTGTGAGCACTGTAGAGAAGCATTTATCCAGCACCCTGAGAAATACCTTGCAGGACCCCAGAAAAAAACTGCCCGGCTAGACGCGATCTACATCTGCCCGATGGATCCAGAAGTCCGGCAGTTCGGGCCTGGAAGTTGCCCAAAGTGCGGCATGGCTTTAGAACCCCTTGAGGTTGGCCTAGAAACAGAGGAACAGATCAACCCAGAACTGGTCGACATGACCCGCAGAGGATGGATCGGAACACTTTTTTCAATTCCACTCCTCATTCTCTCCATGTCTGATCTTTGGCCTGGCCACTTCACAGAAGGCTGGATGAACTCTCCTTACTTCAACTGGATCCAACTCGCTTTAGCCAGTCCTGTAGTCCTCTGGGCGGGATACCCAGTTTTTGAGCGCGGGTGGCAATCCTTCAAAAATCGTAGCCTCAATATGTTCTCACTGATTGCACTCGGGACCTCGATTTCCTATGGCTTTAGCGTCCTCGCTACATTTGTTTCAACCTTTTCTCCAGCCACAATTCCTGAAGCATTTAAGATGCACTCAGGTCAGATCGGCGTTTACTTTGAACCCGCAGCAGTCATTATCACTCTAGTGCTTTTAGGACAGGTTCTGGAGCTAAAAGCTCGCGGCCAAACTAACGCTGCCATTCGCTCCTTGATGCGCCTAGCTCCAAAAACCGCTCGACTGATTCGAGACCATGGGAGCGAGGTTGATGTCTCGATCGAAACGATTCAAGTCGGAGATCGGATTCGAGTGCGCCCCGGCGAGAAAATTCCAGTTGATGGAGTCATTGATTCAGGTCAAAGCGCGGTAGATGAATCCATGATTACGGGCGAATCCCTTCCAACCGAAAAGACTCTAGGTTCGCACGTCAGCGCAGGTACCCTAAATGGGTCAGGCACCTTTTCTTTCAGAGCTGCTCGAGTCGGGTCTGAGACTCTTCTTGCCCAGATCGTCCGCAGCGTGACAGAAGCTCAACGAACACGGGCCCCAATTCAGCGCGTTGCAGATCAAGTCTCCAGATATTTTGTCCCGGCAGTCATCATCGTCTCTCTCATCACATTTGCGGTCTGGAGTTTCTTTGGCCCTGAGCCCCACATGGTTTATGCTTTGGTGAATGCCGTTGCAGTCCTAATTATAGCATGTCCCTGCGCTCTCGGGCTAGCAACCCCGATGTCAATCCTAGTTGGCACAGGCGAAGGGGCTCGACACGGCATTCTTTTCCGAAACGCCGAGTCCTTAGAAGCTCTAGAGAAAATTGACACGCTGGTGATTGATAAGACGGGCACTCTCACTGAGGGTAAACCTAAACTCATCTCAGTGATCCCTTTCGCTGGCTTTTCTTCAAACCAAGTCCTCCAATTCGCAGCAGCACTCGAGAAGGGAAGTGAACACCCGCTTGCGTCAGCACTTCTCCAGGGAGTCCAAGACCGAGGTTTATCCAGCGACGCAGTGGTCTCAGGTTTTCGGTCCATCCCGGGCCAAGGAATTCTGGGTGAAATTCAGGGTCAATCCTTAGCATTGGGCAACCTTGCTCTCATGAAGTCCCTCCAAATTTCAGTTAAGCAGTTTGAACGCGATGCAGCCGCTCTTCTGGATGATGGTCAAACCGTGATGTATTTAGCGATCGATGGCCAGGAAGCCGGAGTTCTGGGCGTAGCCGATCCCATCAAAGCAACAACGCCAGAAGCTCTCGATGCGCTCCAAAATGAGGGCATTCAAATCATCATGGTAACGGGAGATCATCCTGCTACTGCTGCAGCCGTAGCTCAAAAACTGGGAATTCATGAGTTCAAAGCGGAGGTTCAGCCCCAAGGTAAACTTGAAAAAATTAAAGAACTTCAAGCCCAAGGCCACTCCGTTGCAATGGCCGGTGATGGAGTCAATGACGCGCCAGCCCTTGCTCAGGCTCAAGTTGGAATTGCCATGGGCACCGGTACTGATGTCGCCATCCAGAGCGCCGGAGTCGCCCTCGTCAAGGGAGACTTGCGTTCCATTGCCCAGGCGGTAGGACTCAGTCGAGCCACCATGAGAAATATTAGGCAAAATCTTTTCTTCGCCCTCGCCTATAACCTTCTCGGAGTTCCCATTGCCGCGGGCGTACTCTATCCCTTTTTTGGTATTTTGCTGAGTCCCATGATTGCAAGCGTAGCGATGAGCCTGAGCTCCGTATCGGTGATTGGAAATGCATTAAGGCTAAGATCCCAAACCCTAAAAACAGTCTCTTGAACCCTGTAGAAATAGCTCAAGAACTACCTCAGCAGCAGCGCCAATCCTCGCCTCACTTCAACATCGCTCACTTGACCCAAGTAGTCGATCGGAGTGCTCCCTAAGGAATCCTTTACGGAGAGGTCAGCCCCATTTTTACGCAACCATTTAACTAACCTGAGATCTCCTCTTTTTACTGCGATATGGAGGGCCGTGAGACTATTTTTGCTAGCGTTTAAAATTTTACGATTGAGATTGCCTCCACGTTCTTTAAACTCCTGGAGCCTCTCAATATCCCCAGCCTCAACCATAGACCGAAAAGGATCTCCATCGATTAACTCAGGTGGGCCAATCGTCAAATCAGGTGAGGCGCTCGATCGAGCTCGTACCCGTCGCATATGCAAGGCTGCACCGCTTAAAGCATATTGATTTTGTAACGATTGAACAGTAGGTAACAACTCCGGACTTGCCCTGCCAATTTTCGATAAAACCTCTGTCACCTCCTCCAGTTTTGATAGATCAATCGGAGATGAACTCAGATTTCGCCCCGTGGCGCAATCTGAGACGACCTGCTCTAACTCTGCTACCGGGGACGAATCCGTGTCAAAACGACGATCACAATGATAAAAACTGACAATTCTTTTGCACGACAGAGGGATCTGACCTAAGTCGGGACTCAGACATTCAGGCTCGCCACCGAATCCCCAGATCGAAAACTCGTCTGTTACCGAACGAAGTAACCAAGGACTACCCTCCCCCATGTCATTTTTTGAAAATGCAAGCTGACCGACACTAATAAAACCATGAACTTCTGTCCATTTCCCATCATGATCTCTCTGTCTAATTGCAGCAACGTCTCCGGACTGGGTTAACTCTCCAGCTTTGGCACTTCTCAATTTGCAGTGAGTGCTTAACAGGTGCGTAAACTCATTGCTTCCGGAAAACCTCAACTTTGATAAGACATCGACCTCATAAAGTGCTGCATTCCAACAATTTGGACCCTCACATGAAGCTCGTCGATTATGAAGCTCTAGGACCTTTGCAGGCACTAAGTTCTGGATCTGATACTGTCTGAGATTCGGCGTTTTCTGACAGTCAATCTCAACGAGCATCACCTCCTCGCCTCTCGCTACCTTCCAACTGACTATTTCCTTTAACTGTTGCTTCAGACTGACGCAGTCTGGAGCATTTAAGATTAGAACTTTATTAGTATCACGCATTTCAACGGAGAATTTACGTACTGGTTCAGCCCAAGCTTTGACACCCTGCAGAGCACAAAAAATAGGAAATAAAAATATAATTTTATTCATTATTTTGATTATACATGATTAAAATTAAAAGCTACTTTTCAAAGTGCTTCGCATCAAATACCTAGCAATCCTCCTAGAATTATCCCACGTAAATACACCCGGCTCTAGATCCAAGGCACGACTATTCCGAGTGACTCGGGCTGACCATTTTTTACCGGTGCGTCGTCTCATTTTATCCTCGGTTTCATTTTTGCTTGTCTAGATCGGGTGAAAAATCCTTTCAAATCTGAGAAAAAGACGAGTGCAATTCGGACCTTTAAACTAAGATCACTCTTTCGATGGCCCACAGCAGTGAGCTTTCTCCTCATTCTCGGTCAAAGTTCGGCCCTCATTTTTTACGCAAAACGAATGAATCAAAACACAAGAATAATTCGAGAAGAGATGTCCAAGGTTCGTGCCGCTCAAGAAGCTGAAATCAAACTCCTCAAATCATCGAGACAACTCATTGCCTATAGACTCACTCAAAAAAAAGAATTCGAGATTGCTGCTCTCCAGGAAGAGGTAGAGATCGAAGCATGGCTCCAGCAAACGCTGAATCAAAACCTATCTCCGGGAGATCGAAAAAAAGTTGAAACACTCCATGAAGTGATCCAGAATTACATTACCACTCGAAAAGAAACACTAAACAATCAGCCCCTAGATAATGCCCTCGAACAGATGACTCCGCTTCTGGAGAATGCGCTCGGAATTCTGGATCAGTTTGTAACAAACTATCGAATCAGTGCAGACCAAACGCTTGGAGCTTCCGCCGAGATGGATCGACTGTCTGAACGAGTTGCGCTGATTTTTCTATTAATCGCCGTTTTTGGGATGCTCCTCGTTAATCTGGTCTCTCATCTCTATCTTCATCGACCTTTAATCGAAATTCATCATGCTATAGACTCATTCTCACGAGGCAATCGAGCGGCTCGAGCACCCAACCGCCAGCGCGTCAAGGAGCTCGCGCAAATCGCTAAAGAGTTTAATTCGCTAGCCTACCAGACGATTGAATTTGATCAGAGACGCTCCCAGTTTCTTGCGGGAACAGCTCACGACCTGAAGAATCCTCTCACTGCGATCAAAATGTCTGTTCAGTTATTAAGACTGCGGTTCGAACAGTTCTCTGATCCTCAAAAGCAGACTCAGCTCGACCTCATAGAAAGGCAAGTCGTTCGGCTCGAAAATATGGTTGCAAGCTTTATGGACGCAATCCGAATTGAGACCGGTGAATTCATCCTAGATCGAACGAGAACCAACCTCAATCAAACCATTTACGATTTAATCGATCTTTGGAAAAACACATCTACAAAACATTTTATCATAGCCAAATTACCCAATACCCCTGTCGTAATTGACTGTGATCCTATGCGACTGGAGCAGATCGTGACCAATCTTTTGAGTAACGCGATTAAGTATTCTCCACAGGGTGGAGAGATTGAGGTCTCCGTAAAAGAGAAGGAAAACCACATTGAACTGAGTGTCCAAGACCAGGGAATTGGCATTGCCGAGGACGAGATTCCAAAAATATTTGAACCTTTTCACAGATCACTACCTGCGCAACAGATCATTCCTGGTTTTGGGATCGGTCTTTGGGTCGCCAAACGCCTCATTGAGGCCCACCAAGGTTCAATCACGGTCGATAGCCACCTCGGAAAAGGATCAAAATTTACCGTAATTATGCCAAAACATCAGTACGCGAACCCCTCTCCAACGCAGCCGCAATCTCGCCCCGTTGAGAACTTAGGCTAAAAAAACCATCCTAGGCTAAAAACTAGGAGCACTAAAACCCCTAGGGTGCGGCTTTCAGCTCCGATTTTTGCGCAAGCTTTTCTAGATGATCTAGTTTTTCTCTCACTTCATCAGGAATATGGGTTCCAGAACTTCCAGTGTAGCCCTCGTAGGTGCTCTGCTCATACCTTCTATAGCAGACTTCAGCAGTCGGGGAATGAGGAACCTTTTTGATACACGCCTCGTAGTAAATTTCGTGGAGATCGTCGAGATTCAATGGGCGGAGAACATCATAGCAAACCCCGGCCATAAATAGAGCATCCTGGACGTGACGACCTTGAGGAGCCTTTTGCATCAACTCATGAAGGACAGCAGTTGCCCTCAAATAAAGGACATCAGCAGCATGATCCATCGGGTATTTTTGAAGCTCTCGAGCCTGGGCAATGAGTTGCATTGCCTCGACATACAGACCTTCCTCCGTCAAAGCGCGACGAGGGATCTCCTCCCTCCAGGCAGCAATCGACTCTTTCCACTTCATTGCGTCCTGCCTCAAGAAGAAAGGTGCCTTTTTAGCGCCAATCACCCGCTCCACCAAGGATTGAGCCTGATCAGGATCTTTTTTCACGCGAACTGCAATAGAAAGTCCCGAGCGGATCGCTTGTTCCCACTCCAGGGGCCGTTGGACAGGCGCGGCAGAGTCATCGACCACTTTAAGAAAGGCATCAAACGCACGGTCATACTGACGAGTCGCTGCGTAAAATCGGCCCTGTTCAAGACCGCTTAGTGTTTTAGATGTAGGCTCAAGAGGCAGTGAGGTAAAGTTTGGTCCACTCGGATTGCGAGTATGGCAGGCAATGCAGTAGCTCCCGACCTGATTGAGAACGCCGCGCGCATAAGCACGATTCCCGTGTTTGAGTGCCAAATAGGCCCTCTTAGTTTCATCTTGAAAGAGACCTGCAACCATTTGAATGGTTGGATCTGCATCTGGAGATACCCCTTTTTGACCTAACTCGTGGGCACGATCCATCAGCTTTTTGGCATTTTTTTCGATTCGACTTCGATTCTCTGGAGCATTGAACCTTTGCTCACTGCTGGTGTCAGTCGTAATTTCCACCAGAGAGTGATAAAGCTCCTGCATTTTTTCCCGCCATTTTGCCTCATTTTTGGGACTTTTTATCCCATTTTTTTGAGACTGGTCTTTTTTTGCGTCATCTGCCACACCGAGTGACTGACCCTCAACCCAAAAAAGAACTGCTAGGACTCCAAATACCAAAATTCCATATAGATTTTTCATCCGCGCTTCTCCGGATAACGAGAATGATAGATCTAAGCCATTCCGTCAATCCCCTTCTATCACCCGAGATCAGTTCTTGACCTTTTTTTTATTAACACTAGATTGAGATTTAGTTATGATTTCACTTTTACTTCGATTCTCATGGTTAACATTTTGTTTTTGGAACTTTTTTCTCAACTCAGGAGCCACTATGGCGGACACCCCCTCTTATAAAAAGCCATCGGAGCAGGAACTACGAGCTCGACTCACACCGGAGCAGTATCGATGTACCCAAGAGGAAGGAACCGAAAGACCCTTCTCTAATGCTTATTGGAATTATCATGAGGACGGAATTTACGTCGATGTTGTCAGTGGAGAAGCGCTTTTTAGCTCGCTGGACAAGTATGACTCTGGGACAGGTTGGCCAAGTTTTTTTAAACCACTCATCTCAGGTTCCATCAAAGAGGCAGCGGACCTCCAATTAAAAGTAGCCCGAACAGAGATCCGCTCCGCCCAGGCAAACTCTCACCTCGGCCATGTCTTCAATGACGGACCCAAGCCTACTGGGCTGCGGTATTGCGTTAACTCGGCTGCGCTTAAGTTTATCCCGATCAAGGAGCTGAAGCCTCAAGGCTATGGCCGATTCTTGTTCCTTTTTGCCGACAAAATGAATTGGAAAGTGGCGACCTTTGCGGGCGGCTGTTTCTGGGGACTCGAGCACCTGTTTCGAGACCTACCGGGTGTCGTTGAGACGCAAGTAGGTTACTCAGGGGGTAAAACCCCAAAAGCCAGTTATGAGCAGGTGAAAACGGGAACAACTGGCCATGCGGAGTCGCTCCAAATCATTTTTGACCCTACAAAAATCAAGTATGAGGATCTTCTTGTCAGATTTTTCAAAATTCACGATCCGACCACTCAGAATCGACAGGGAAATGACATTGGGACTCAATATCGTTCAGTCATTTTTTTTCACAATTCAGAGCAAAAGCGAGCGGCCGAAGAGATCAAAAGCCGAGTTGAGAAATCAGGCCGCTGGGGAAAACAAATCATAACGGAGATCAGTCCCTCTTCTGAGTTTTTCCGAGCAGAGGACTACCATCAAAGTTATCTCGTGAAACATCCAGACGGATACACTTGCCATTACGTTCGCAAAATCGATTTTTAGACGAAGCGATCCAAACCTGCCCGTTTCAGCCGGCTCGGGAATTGCTCCGAATTGAGCCATGAACACAGGATTTAAGCAGTTTCTCTTACGCGGCAATGTGATCGACCTAGCAGTCGCTGTGGTCATTGGTGGAGCTTTTGGCACGGTAGTTTCGGCTTTAGTTAAAGATTTATTGACCCCTCTCCTAGCGGCAATTGGCGGACAGCCCGATTTTTCGGCCCTTGCCTTTACCATCAACGGGAGTCGCTTTGCCTACGGGGACTTTATTAATTCTATCTTGTCTTTTTTAATCATTTCAGGAGTCATTTACTTTTTAATTGTGTTGCCCATGAACACCCTAATTGCCCGATCAAAAACCGAGCCGCCTGCCTCGTCTAATTTACGGCAGTGCCCTGAGTGCCTGAGTCAGGTCCCACTCGAGGCGCGCCGATGCTCGTTTTGTACCTCGCAAATCAGCAGCATCTCAGAACTCAAAACAGGCACTTAACCGCTTAAAAATTGAGGATTCCCTGCGGCAGGCTTCCTATGATACTCAATCGTTTCTCACATTGAAAATCGATTGAAGGACGCCATGGCGAAGACACCTAGAACAACACAGAAGAAGCCGATCTCTAAAAAACTCCCTAAAAAAACCAAACTAGCTGCTCACTCGACTCCCAAAAGCTCCCTGATTGTGTTCGGAATCGGATCATCTGCGGGTGGACTCGAACCACTCATCCAGATTTTAAGCCAACTCCCACCCCGCCTGAATGCAGCCTCGGTGATCATCCAGCATTTAGATCCCTCTCATAAGAGCCTCTTATCTGAAATTCTCGCTCGGAGTTGCAAACTGCCAGTTCTGGAAATTGAGAACTCCACTCCCATTCAGGCTGGCGCCATTTACGTATTACCACCTCAATTTGACGTAGTGGTCGAACAAAGCCAACTTCGCCTGACGCCAAGAACTCGTGAGCAAGGATTGCCTCACCCCATAGATCGGTTCCTTCAATCTTTAGGCAACCATCGAAACTATCTGGGCGCCGGGATCATCCTTTCCGGTAATGGCTCTGATGGAGTCATTGGCGCCCGAGACCTCCGAAAAAATGGGGGCGTCGTCTTGGTTCAAGACCCTTCTACGGCTAAGCACCCCAGCATGCCTCAAAGTGTGATCACAGCCAACGAGGCCGATTTCGTCCTAGGACCGAAGCAAATTCAGAAAAAAATGCTCGAACTCGTCAAAAATCCTCACCTCATCCAGAGCAAGAAGGGCAAAAAGTTACCCAAACAGCCTCCTCAAAGTTCTGAATTGGTGCCTGAATTTCTGTTCAGCCTACTCAGGAGGCAATTTCAGGTCGATTTCTCACACTACAAGCCTACTACTCTGAAACGTCGAATTGAACGTCGGATGGCCCTCCAGAAAAAATACAGTTTGGTCGAATATTTTCAGTATCTTGAGGAAAATCCCCAAGAGGCGAGTGCTCTTTTCGATGACCTCCTAATTAAGGTCACTGAATTTTTTCGGGACCCAAAGTCATTTCGAGCCCTTCAAAAAAAGGTGCTGTCGAAAATCGTAAATTCTAAATTGCCAGGTTCACCGATTCGAATTTGGGTGGCCGCGTGCGCCACAGGTGAAGAAGCCTATTCAGTTGCAATGAGCCTAATTGAGGTACTTGAAGAATCGGGGAAAAAAATCCCAGCTCAACTCTTTGCTACTGATATTAGTGAAACCGCGATTCACAAAGCTCGAGCTGGGGTCTATCCAGACAGTATCCAAAAAAACATTTCGGAGGAGCGTTTAAATCGTTTTTTTACCCGAACCGAAAACGGTTATAAGGTCAAAAATGAAATCCGGGAGTTTTGCCTTTTCTCTCGCCACGACATTACGGTTGACCCTCCATTCGTAAGACTGGACTTAGTTTGCTGTCGAAACCTTCTGATCTACTTTGACTCGACACTTCAAAAGCGGGTGCTCCCGATTCTACTCTACTCCCTCAATCCAGGAGGATTTCTCTGGCTTGGACGTTCTGAGTCAGTAGGTCGCCTCTCATCATTTTTTCAGACTGCGGATAAAACGCACCGCTTTTACTTCAGAGACAAAGACCAGGTCATCCCAAGACTTGACTTTCCGACCCGTACCTTTTGGTCCGACAAACCTGAACTCAAGCCCCAGCAAAGATTAAACTTAGCTCAAAATAAGCCCGAGCTCCAAAGCGATACTGAGGAACTTCTTTTAGCAGAGTATGCCCCCCCCGGAGTAGCAATCAACAGCCGATCAGAGATCATCCTCGCCCGGGGTGACACGTCGTTGTACTTGCAGCTCCCACGAGGAGCGGTGAGCCTCAATCTTTTTAAAATGGCCAGGCCCGAATTAATCCCTGAACTCCGAATCGCAGTCCAAACGGCACGACGTAAGAATACCCCCGTCAAGAAAAAGGCAATCCTACTTCATGACGGGTCTATCAAAAAATATATTACCATCTCTGTTTTTCCGCTCCCCCCAAAAGCAAAGACAAACAAGCAAGATCTCCTCATCCTATTTGAGCATACCCTCGAACCTGAGAGCCTTGACGTCCGTAAGCGTGAGGGAGGAAAAGCATCCGGAATTCTCGCTCTCCTAAAAAACAGGAAAATTCAAGGACTCGAAGAGGAACTAGCTGAAGCAAAACTTTACCAGCAATCTCTCATCGAAGATTTTGAGGCCACACAGGAAGAAATCACGTCAACCAACGAAGAGCTCCAGAGCGCAAACGAAGAACTCCAAAGCACCATCGAAGAATTGGAAACCGCTAAGGAAGAGCTTCAATCCTCCAACGAAGAGCTCGTTACGGTGAACGAAGAACTCCGCAACCGAAACAGTGATCTCATTCAACTCAACAATGACCTAGTTAATCTTCTCGGCAGCGTTGATCTCCCGATCGTGATGTTGGGGGCCGACGGCAGAATTCGCCGTTTCACACCCAAGGCTAGCCACTATTTTAACCTGATCTCAGGCGATATCGGACGATCCATTGGCGACGTGAAACCGAACTTTGATGGTCCTGACCTTCAGAAACTGGTTTCGGACGTCACCGAAAGCATGACCATACAAGAACATGAGGTCACAGGCAAAGAAGGGCGCTGGTTCAGACTCCAAATTCGACCCTATAAGACGACCGATCATCGAATCGAAGGTGCCGTCATTTCACTGATCGACATCACCCTGCTCAAACAAAGTCTCATCGAAAGCCAAACCGCCCTGCGGTATGCAGCATCAGTGACAGACACTTTCCCGCTCCCTCTTGTCGTTTTGGATGAATCGTTTCGGATCCTATTTACAAATCAGGAGTTCCGAAAAACCTTCGATTTTGATCCTCAGTCGGAACTGGGGTCTGACTTTATGTGCGCGATCGACGGACAGGAATCCAGCCTTGATCAACTCAGTGATCGACTTAAGGAAGTACTCAGCGCCGGGAAACCTCTTTTAAACTACGAAGTGACCCACAATTTCCGAAACAAAGGAGAGAGAACTGTTATTTTCAGCGCTCAGCAGATCCTCTGGCAAGACCATCTCCCCAAGGCCATTTTGGTCTCCATGGAAAACATTACGGTGCGACGCAATCTAGAAAGAGACCTCCAAAGTTCTCAAGAGCGATTTCGCATTCTGATTGAGTCAGCTCACGATGCAATTTTAATTATTAACGAAGATGGAAAAATCGAATTTGCGAACAAGCAAGCTCAGCACTGGTTTGGATATGAGCCCGATGAGTTAACGAACAAAGATTTCGAGACTTTAATTCCTAATCGATTCCGAACGAACTATCTCCACCATAGGACCCTCTATTTTCAACATCCAGTCCCACGAACCATGAGTGATCGAAAAAACCTCTGGGTCATGAGAAAAGACGGGAGCGAGTTTCCAGTAGAAATCTCTCTGAGTCCGATCCATTTCAGAAACGAAGTCCACGTGGCCGCTATCATCCGCGACGTCACGGAAACCCGGCGCATGACTGAAGAGAAAATGAGGCTGTTTGAACAAGAAAAACGAGCCCATGCAGATGCTGAAATAGCCAGGGCGGAGGCGGTTCGTGCCAACGAAGCCAAGGATGTTTTTCTTGCCATCCTGTCTCATGAGCTTCGCACTCCCCTCACATCGATTCTTGTTTGGGCCCAACTGTTAAAAAGGGGGCAAAACGAAGCAGAAAAGCTCCGAAGAGGTCTCGACACAATCGAAACCTGCGCTCAGGTCCAGGGTCAGCTCATCAACGACCTTCTAGATGTTTCTCGAATTCAGTCGGGTAAGCTCTCATTAACCATTAATTCAATCGACCCACATCAAATGGCACGTGCTGCCATTGAATCAGTCCGACAGGTCGCTTTGTCTAGAAAGATTAACATCGAACTCATCGATCAACTCTCATCAGAAAAAATCCAAGGGGATCATGGTAGAATTCAACAAATTCTTTGGAATCTATTAAATAATGCCATTAAATTCTCTTTTGAATCAGGAAAAATCGAAGTTATCATTTCAAAAACCAAAGACTCAAAAGCCGAAGACAGCGGGCGTCCCTATATCACATTACAAGTGACTGATCATGGACGCGGAATTGATCCGAAATTTCTTCCTCACCTTTTTACTCGATTCACTCAACAAGACAGCACAACGACTCGACTCCATGGAGGACTTGGAATTGGTCTTGCACTGGTTCAAGACCTCGCCAAGGCTCACGGAGGTTACGTCACGGCAGAGAGTGCCGGCCCCGGGACAGGAGCCAAATTTACGGTCTTTCTCCCGATGATGTGCAATTCACAGGAGCTTCTATACCCGATCAAACCCGCCTCAGAAGCAACTGAACAGGCATCACCCGACCTAACTGGGCTGAAGATTTTAATCATCGATGACGAGCCCAGCTCACTTGAGGCATTCGTAGAAATTGTGAAGGCATTCGGAGGCCAACCCATTCCATGCTCATCGGCAAAGGAAGCCTGGACCGCCCTTCAAAGCCAAGTCCCTGATGTTCTTGTGAGTGACATTGCCATGCCCATCGAGGATGGTTACGCATTGATTCAACGAATTCGAAAGCTCAATCCCCATCAGGGCGGTACTATCCCGGCTATTGCCTTAACTGCGTTCGCAGCTAATCATGATATTGAACGAGCTCTGGCCGCTGGCTTCCAAGACCATCTCGCCAAACCTGTCAATAGCACCGAGCTTGGGAGAGTCATTCTCAAAGTCGTCCACATCAAACGCTGAAAGTCCTAGCCGACTTCAAGAATTTGAAAGTGGTTCGACTGAGTTCGACTCACTTCAGAAGGAAGAACTCCTGCGATCACAGTTTCGATTGCTGCAATGATCTCTAGTTTCCAATGATCCCTGCGGTAAGCGATAGAAACTTCCCGGGTTGGGACCGGTTCTACAAAAGAACGGACCTGATCACGCTTTTCTTGAGGCCCCATTCGGTTTGTCATCAAGCGAGGGAGAAGCGTGTATCCGGAGCCTTTTTGAATCAACTGACGCAATGTGTCTAAACTCCCGCTCTCAAAATGAATGTTCTTTGATACAGAGCTTCCACCCCGCACCGGCAGCGAACAAAAATTAATCACCTGATTCCTAAAACAATTCCCGTCCGATAGCATCCACATCTCTGCGCCGTCCAAATCAGAGGCTTCAATTTTATTTTTCTGAGTCAGTGGGTGCCCTGGCGATAGGTAGAGAATGAAGGACTCATAGTAAAGTGGATGCACCTTCATTCCTTCTTGCCTCAACGGACTCGCCAAAATTCCTGCATCCAATCGATCCTCCTGAAGCTCTTGTAGGATCGAAGCGGTTTTGAGCTCTTCAATAAAAAGATCTACTTTTGGATAGCGTCTTGAAAACTCCTCAACAAAAAGGGGAATCAAGTCCCCTGAAATCGTAGGAATGATCCCGAGATGAAAATCACCACTCACCTCCTCCGTACTTTTTTTAGCCAGATGGAGTAATCTTTGATGCTCGCGCATCACTGTCTTGGCTTGCTCTATAAATCCAGCCCCCGCTGGAGTCAGCAGGATTGGTTTTTGAACTCGATCAAAGAGAATCAGCCCTAGTTCATCTTCAAGCTTTTGAATTTGCTGACTCAAGGTCGGCTGCGTCACTAAACAGGCGGCGGCAGCCCTGCCAAAGTGCCGATATTTCTCAACAGCCAGTACGTATTCTAATTGAGTTATACTAATCATTCTGGATACTTCCAATACCTAATAGGATAGATCTATCGAATCATAAAAACAATCAATTTTATTAATTACAGAATTCTTGAGATCCTATGAACAGAGAGTGAGGCCAAAACTCCCCTCACCCAAGAAAGAGAGCTATTTATGTTAGGACTAGGCAAGAAATTCCCACAGTTTAAACTCAAAGCTACAGTCTCAAACGATCCAAAAACAGCGTTCATCGACGTATCCCAAGAGTATTATCAAGGAAAGTGGCTAGTTGGGTTCTTTTACCCAAAAGATTTTACCTTTGTATGCCCAACTGAAATCAAAGGTTTTGCCGATCTCAATGGCAAATTCAAGGATCGCGACGCCCAAGTTCTTTCGGTCAGCACGGACACTGAGTTTGTGCATTTGGCCTGGAGACAGAATCACAAGGATCTCAACTCGCTTCCATTTCCCATGGTCGCCGACGTAAAACGTGAACTCTCGTCCGCTCTCGGCATTATTGACGAAAAAGAGGGCGTAGCACAACGCGTGACCTACATCGTGGACCCAGATGGAATCATTCGATTCGTCTACGCTACCGACATGAATGTAGGCCGAAATCCAGCAGAAGTTTTGAGAATTCTGGACGGACTCCAAACCGATGAACTCTGCCCCTGCAATTGGGAAAAGGGCAAAGATACGATCAAAATTTAATCACTATAAGAACTTAATTTCTCTCTTATGGAGAAATCAGAAAGGAAATTTTGTGAAATTATCTCAACTCATCGAAATGATCCCAGAGTCCGGTCGAGACATTCGACTCAACCTCGACTCAATTTTAAAATCACCCGAAATTTCGGGACTCACTGGAAGTCAGCGAGCCAGCATCGCTCTCGCTTGCGCCTATGCTGTAGAAAATTCAAAACTCACGACCAGCATCAAAGAAGAGTACTCAGTACTTCTTACACCAGAAATCATCCAAGCAGCAGAAGGTGCGGCCGCACTGATGGCAATGAACAACGTCTACTACCGGTTTCTCCATCTGGCCGATGACCATGAGCTCCGTAAACTTCCTGCTCGACTGCGGATGAACCTCATTGGAAAACCCGGCATCCCAAAAGTTGACTTTGAGCTCATGTGCCTCGCAATCTCTGCCCTGACTGGATGCGGCTCGTGCATTCAGTCCCACATCCAGGAAATTAAAAAGACAGGACTCGGCATTGAAGGTATTCAAAATTCAGCACGGATTGCGGCAGTCATAAACGCAGCAGACCGAGCTCTTTCGTTCGGTTGAATCTGATCGCTTAATTATTTGGCTTTACTTTTTTATTTTAATATGAATATAATTCATGCACCTGTCATCAAGATCTACAAAAACTGTTGGTCGGAGATGGTATCAGCATCTCCGACCCCCAGACCGCTCAGGCTCTTTCAGCGGTTTTCATTGCAATGGATCTTAGTCCGCTCGATCAAGCGAGCTAGATCGCCCATTCGAGTTCGTTTAATTCTCGAACAGACCGGCATCGAACTCCCAATTTGACGTCCGACACCTTAAACTCCCTGGACTCAGAACCTCTTGATGAGTCATGATCTTCGCTGTGTTGATCCCTCGCTTTCGCGTTGGTTCTTGCTAGCCCGACCACCGAGACAGTTCGAATTGCTGCCCCTCAGAGAAGAAGCGCTTTTGGCACTTTTTCTGACCCTGATGTTTTTGGGTACATCGAGAGTCCTCTTTAGATGAAACAAGAAATAAACATTCACCCAAAGCTAGAAATGGAAAGATGATCGCCCCGCCACTTCCAATCTCATAAGAGGTTCTTTCGAATCCCTCACTTGATGTTTCAATACTACTTCAAGTTCAATGCCACTCCCACCATTGAGCCAGATGAGCTCAAAAAGCACTTAAGACTCATTACGCTGCTTTTTCAGACTTAATTTCTTTCTTATGCAATAGCAATTTGCCTTCTTTAATTGGAATTTGCTTAGCTTCTGATACTTCAACCTTAGGTAATGCAATTTGCAAAACACCCTCTTCAAAGTTAGCTTCGGCTTGATCAAAGTTTACATGGGTGGGCAACGCAAAAGTACGAGTAAAAGACCCGTAAAATCGCTCCTGAGAAATCTGGCCCTTCACTTCTTCTTTCTTTTCTTTCTTTCGTTCTCCTGAAACAATCACTCGATTGTCGCGGCATTCAATTTTAATTTCATCTTTTTTGACGCCCGGCAGATCGAACGACAACAAAAAGTGAGTATCTGTCTCATTCACATCACAGGGAGGGCTGAACTCCTCGGTAATTTCTGGCCACTCTTCAGTGGGGCGAACAAGAGTTGGGAGCGACTCCGAAAATAAGTCATCAAACATTCGATCCATACGACGCTGCATGCGAGTCATCTCACGAAGAGGACTCCAAAGACTTCTTTCATTACGCCAAACGCTAGGCAATAAATTACGAATAGCCATGGTGCATCTCCTTTTTTTAAATTGAGCTTTGATCCGTATCATTTTTAAATGCAAAAATTAGGCTAGAGTCCGTCCCATCAGGCCTTATCCTCGACCATCCTAGGGCGAACTCTAGTTTGTATAAAATAATATTAGAATTTTTTTATCTAGGCGACTTTCTTTGTCAGCTGCACAGCACTATGAAGATTGTGATCAATCTTCACTAATTGATCGTTAGGAACGACTTTAAAGGCTTCAGGAAAGATACGACTCTCCTCCTCTTTGATATGATCTTCGAACGCCTGATTCACTTGAATCATGTGGGTTTGAAATTGGCGATCATCTTGGCAAACTGCAATTAGATTTCGCAATTCTTGCCTCAGCCGATCGTGCTCTCTCCAAAATCCAAAAACCTCGCGTTTCAGGGGCTCGAAATTCTCGAGCACTGGATAAACAAATTGCTCCTCAAGTGAGGTATGAGATTCAATCTCTGACCGAATTCGATTCAAGATCTCTAGTCGCTCACTAGGAGAAATATGCTTTTGAACTGAAACAATCAGTTGCCTCACGGCTTTATGTTGATCGAACAGAATATTGAAATGCTCCATAAGATTCCCTTTCGTTGATAGTTAGACTTCAACTCCTTGCAACGCATATGCAAGCTCAGTCATCGACCAATGAATCAGGAGCGAAAATGAGTCAAAAACCATCTACGTGCATGCTCAGAAACCTGATCTAACGCTCCAGGCTCCTCAAAGAGATGAGTCGCTTTAGGTATAATGACCATGCTCCCCTGCTTGAGGCTTTTCAAAGCTCTCTGATTTAAGGCAATCACAACGTCATCCGCCCCACCCACGATAAGCAACGTTGGGGCAGTGACCTCATTCAGACGAGGCAGAGCCAGGTCTGGTCGCCCACCGCGAGATACAACCGCCTTGATGGACTGTCCAAGATCTGCGGCGGCCCAGAGTGCAGCCCCGGCTCCGGTACTCGCGCCAAAAAAACCCAAGGGTAAATCCTTGCACACGCTCTGGCTCGTCACCAAACGAACGGCAGCCGCAAGCCGGCTCGCTAAAAATTGAATGTCAAAAACATTTTCCCGGTCTTGAGCTTCATCCCAAGTCAGCAGATCAAAGAGCAAGGTACCCAGTTGATCCCGATTCAGGTGATCAGCCACCCGAATATTTCTCGGACTCAGTCGACTACTTCCACTCCCATGAGCAAAAATAACGATTCCATGGCAATGCGCTGGGACCACCAAGGTTCCAGGCAGCCGAGTGGAATGATCTATAATTTCGACTTCTTGAACAAAATTTTCCTCAGTCTCTCGCTTGCGTTGCACTCTCCCGTTCATAGACACCTCTGATATTCTCGGTGCATCATCAGCGCCATTTTTTAAGTTTGGCGAAAGCCTTGCTTCCAACAGACGTATGAAAAACTATATCCCCCTCCGCAAATACAAGCACCCCTTCAAGGAAACCGCTCGGCGAGACCCTTACCGCTCAACGCTCAAGCCCAAGGGTCAACCCATCTGTCCGTCTTGTCGCGCGGTGAGTATCCGAGGGCGCTGGCTTTCTCGCCGCCAGCTAGAACACCAAAAGACGCCAGTGGAACCTACACAGGAAGTGAAATGCCCAGCTTGCCGCCAAAAAGAAGACCAGTTTGCCCTGGGAGTGATTGAAATCCGAGGAGAAGCCTGGAGACAAAACCAAGAGGAGATTTTAAACACACTCAAAAATACGGAATCGATCGCGCGAAGCCGCAATGATCAGGAGAGGATCCTTTGGGTCAAGGAACTAAAAACTATGGTTAAAGTTTACGTCTCCCTCCCTGAACTTGCCCGACAGATGGGTCGAGAGCTGGAGAACAGTTTCCAAGGATTTACCGAATATTCTCACTCCACCGAAGAGCCTTATCTCCGTGTCCGCTGGTGGTCAGACCTCCCCCGAATGAAACACAGACCAGGTCATGCCCTCGAATTAGGAGTCGAGAATGGGGCGAACACCCAGCAGAAGCAACGAGTACAAAAATCCCGCGCCTTCCGAGCCAGAAGTCGAGGATAGAAGTCACTCCGTCCTATAGGTTGAGTTTGCATTTCTTGGCCGCTCGGAGGATAAAGAACTAGGATCTGAGGAATCCTAGTATATGAAAATAAGAATAGTGATTCTTGCCTTGCTGGTTTTGTGCGGTTTTACTCTGAGCCACGCCAAGCCTCCTGAGCACTTTTCTGTTTTTTTCAAGTATCCGATCCAAGCTCGTCCTTCTTCTGGCCGGACTCAAAATCACGAACTAGAAATCTCGGCCGTTGACCTTCTCATAGCACAGCATGAACTCGAGGACGGAGAGGATCACGGGCACCAGTTCATCGAACTAAAATTAAAGCCGACACAGTGGTCAATTTATCAAGAACTCCAATGGCGAATTGCTGAAGTCATCCCTGACGAAGAAAAGCGCCCTACTGTATTTCTAACCCTATCTGAATCGACGGAGCCCGAGAACATGCCGGGAATTGGCATCCTCGGAGGGATGGGTCCCCTCGCCGATGCTGAACTCATTCAAGCCCTCATGAACCGCCTTAAAGCGAGCCAGAAACCAATCAACTGGAAACAATTCGTAGTGCACATCCTGTCCGCGCCTCCTCCCCGATCCTTGCAAGCCACCACGGGCCGAGGCCTGACCTACCTTCATCGAATTGGCGTCTTTGCCTCGCAGGGCTATCAACGGTACTACCTCGCCTCAAACACCGCTCATATTCACATCACTGGCTTCAAAACCATGGTTAAGGGCACTTGGATCAGAGGCGCACCACTCCACTCAGAGTTTACGGTAGTGGACTTGGTCGCTCATGCAGTGCAATCGATCGGAATATCGGAGCCCCCCCTTCTCGTACTCAGCTCTAAAGCAACCTATGATGCTCGCCTTTATGACCACTACCTCACTCAAAAAGGATGGACTGAGGCCAAACTCGTCACAGAATCTCACTCCCCCCAGGCGCATGCGCAGGGCCAGTTTTACCTGATTTCGTCTCCCGCCCAGGCCCAAGCCCTACAAGACGCCATTGATCTCGCCAAGGCAGGTCAGGTCGAAGAATCGCAAAAGCACCTCAAGACGATTTTAGTTTCAGAGATCAAACAAATCCAGACACCTACAGGGAAATTAAATATCCTCCTGGGTTGCACAGAACTTCCACTCGCACTAAAAGGCGGCGCTGAAAACGATTTAATCCTGACCTTGAAAAATGAACTCGGAATCGAGGCTGTACTCATCGACACGAGCCGAATTTTTGCTGAAAAAATCGCGAGCGACATCGTAAGCCTAACTGAAGAGTAGAGCGTTCCAAACCGCTCCGTCAAACTTATCCAAACCTATCCACATAGCAATTGGTGTTGACTTCCTGTTTCCACGATGCTGGTTACAAAAACCGGATGAACCGATCTTCGCAGAGCCGTCATCTCCGCAGGCGTAATTTCCCGAAGAGCTTTCGGTACT
>CANCQK010000021.1 GCA_947380295.1 Bdellovibrionales bacterium
ACACAACAAAACACAACACAACACAACACAACACAACACAACACAACACAACACAACACAACACAACACAACACAACACAACACAACACAACACAACACAACACAACACAACACAACACAACACAACACAACACCGGAGAACTCAAAGACCCAGACCTGGTCGAGGAAAATCTTCAATCTTTACTTCAATCTAAAATCTCGATGCCCATTCGGTATCTGATTGTTGGAGCCACTGCAATCACTTGGAAATTCACTTATTACGCCCCAAAAACAGTTCAACACTACGCGCTCAAAACTCGCCAGTCTGAGGCAAAGCTCCTCTGGGTTTCGTGCTATCTCCCCTACTTCTTGGCTCGATTTGTTTTTATCCCTCTGATCTTTTTACCTTTCGGAGCCAAGACAGCCGCTTTCGTTTTGGCCAACTCAATCTTGGCCGAGATCATCACCAACTTTCACAGCTACCTGATTGTTGGACCTAACCACACTGGGGATGACGTGCTGAGGTTCAGCACTCCAAGCCGAGATCAAAAAGAATACTACCTCAGACAAATTGCCGGCTCTGTGAACTACAACTGTGGCAGCGACACTGTAGACTTATTGCAGCTCTGGCTAAACTATCAAATCGAACATCACGTCTGGCCCGACATCCCCATGCTCAAGTACCAACAATTCCAGCCTCAATTCAAAGCCCTCTGTGAAAAACACGGCGTCACCTACATTCAGGAAAACGTGTTTAGACGCTTTATTAAACTCGTCGACATTATGGTCGGCAAGACCTCCATGATTGAGGTGAGCAACGCGAGCGAGGGTATTTTAGCAAAAGCCGGGGCGAGTGCTTAGCGCGAAGTTGCACTCGAAGCGAAGCGGACCACAATAACTACTTCGCTTCGACCAATCGGATCAGCAGAGCTGAAACAATCGCCTGAAATGGGATTCCTGTCTTTTCGAGACGAGCTTTAAAAGTTTTTTCTCCCTGCTGTCGAATCATCTTTTCCTCGTCACTCAGTTTAGCCAACTTGGCGTCTTGCTCCTGCTGAAGCTCTTCCAGCGTTTGGATCGCTTTTGAGTACGCAACTCCACTTGCCATACCCACAGCACACCCGAGAGTACCCAGAGCCAGTTGAATCCCACCTATCGCCCTAACCAAATACTCAAATCTATAATCGAGTGGCTCTTCAACAGGTGGACTAGTGGATTGCTTCGCATAATCATATTTGTGCTTCAACAAAAACTGACTGCTTAGATAGGGTAGCTCTTTACTCTTCAACTCGCACTCCCCAGAATGACAGATCGAATCATATTTACCCACCTTGCAGAGAGGGACTGATTTTCCAGGCTTTTCGAGCGTCCCGATGACTGGAGCAGCGTAGGTGTTGATCTGATTGTATCGCACTGAAAATATTGAATCATCACACTGGCAATAGTCAATCCCAGCTGCAGCTTTTACGCAGTGATTTGGCTCCACAATCCCAGGCCCACAATCATGTAAAAATGCATGTGGAGCTAACCCCGCTGGCAAATTAGGCTCGTAGACCTGTTTAGGGCAAATCCAATAAGGATCGATTGATCCTGCTTCTCTAGGTAGAACATAGATTTCAGGCGTCGCCTTCCAACTTGCCCACCCCAATCCTGTGCAAAGCCACCCAATTCCGTAAAGTACCAAGCAGACGTTACCCACGCAAAAGCCACTCTCACTGACTTCTCTATTCGCCCTTGATGAGGAGCGATTGTCCTGCACAGGGGTACTTCTGATCTTTTCCTGTCGAGCTAAGTTGTTCGCTAACTCTTTTGCAACTTTTCCAAAAATCTTAAAGTCTGGAGATGCGCTCAAACACGCTCTTGAAGCTTCAGTTCTCAGTCGAGAATAGGCCTCGATCTCTGTTAGGACTGCGACGGTATCTCTAACAGAGGTTTGTTCCGCGGTGGTCCAAGTCCGAAGTTTCTCTTCAATTGGCCGAATCTGACGAATCTGGTTTTCCCAATCTGGGATTCCCAGCATGGTATACAGCGTCGTTAGTTTTCGTTCGAAATCAGTGGGCTCGAGGTCTGGCAAGTCAGCGACTGAGGAGAGCCGCCCCTCCTCCAAAAGTCTGCTCTGCTCTCCTGCTTCAAGATCTGGAAGTCCTTCGCCTTCTGTGGCAGCATCTGCAGGGTCTCCTTCGGTACCTTCATCCTCAATCCGAGAATACCTAACCTGATTTCCGATTGGCATTGCGTACGCACTACCGACCACGTGGGTCGAAAAAAAACAGAATAAAACAGCAAATACCAAGCTCCGTGAATATGGATTAGGAGGCCTAGAAGTTTTCATCTCCGGATCGTTAACCGACTGAATTTAGAAAAACAATTATAAATTTTGAGGAAATGAGGGACTCCCCTCCCAGCTAAAAAGGCAATAGTTATCTTTTTTTGACAAGTATGATAACTTGCGCGTCACTTTTACCATGAAAAGACGGGGCTTCAGCCAATGACTTATAAAACTTCACTTATTTTACTAGCGGTTTTTCTTGCTCCTAAAGCCTGGGCTGATTGCGCCGAACAAGTCTTTCAGACTGAATCTGGCAGTGCTTCTTCCTCCAGACAATCGCTTTTTTTACCTCTCTTGACCGCTGCTTCACCTCAGGCCTCCGCTGCTGGGGCAGAATCTTCCGCAGTCGCCCAAGGACCGATCCGGATCAGGGACTTGCCGGTGAATGAAAACGAATTGCGAGCTATTTTTGAGCAGCTCAGGTCGTGTCTTTCGAAGGAGACATCGTCTTCTGAAAACGAGAATAAATCTTACCTCGCAGGAGAGTTGAAAGAATTTGGCAAACAGCTCGCCAAAGCACTCGCCAGAGATTTTTTAACGGTCTACGGAAATCAAAGTTCCGGATCGGGCCCACTTCAGGGGTTGAATCTTACTTTTCCGGAAATTCTACCACCTAATCCTAATATTCATCTATTTAGCGAAGCAGATGCTTTGATGGCGGCTAAAGGAGCCTACTTAAAATTGTCTGAATCCGATTATCAACAAGTTTCTATCGATCATGGTTTTGGCAGTTGCGATCTGACTCGGGACAACCAGGGCATCTACCTACCGAGAAAAATACAGGGCGAAGAAAGAGAGCGCCTGGCTTCAATTCGAATTGAAATGGGATTAATGTCAGATCCTGAAGAGTTCATTAATAATTTTATTTTAAAAAAGACATTGATAGGCTCACGAGATTTTATCAGGAATTTTTTAACAAAATCATGAACAGCTGAAGTCAGAGCAAAATATTGTAAAAGAAGCGGAAAGCAAGCTTATCCTTTTCAAGACCTACAAAATGACATGACACCACCGTTCAATCAGGGCGAAGGTTTTGATTCAACCCTGGAAGATCGTGTGTACCGGTTGTCGAATCGATTTCGACAGAATGATGCGCAAGCGGGAGGGGGGATGATGCAAAGTCTCATTTCTCCGGCTATTCGCCAGCATCTGGACCAGGATCAAAACGATGGAAGATCTTGGACCCTTCGGCTGGCTGGGGCGATCGACTCGCTGCCTAGATGGCTCTAGGGAGTCAGAAAGTTCAGTATTATATCGGTATGGACCCAAGTACCCCGATGAACCGCGTCTATCCCGAAATTCACCAAAAAATGACTCAAGTGATCAGCAAGTCGTTAAAACCGGGATCAGTCATGACTCTGCTCTGGGTGGGAGTGATTCAGACTGGCTCAGAGGATGTCATTCTTGAAACTGCTCCTAGTACTGGGGGGAGCAATCCAGTTCAGGTGGCTGAATCGGGAGATCATAAAAAGATCGTTTTTATGGGTGAATCGAATCGTCCGAACCTCATCTTCACTTCACCACCTTATTTTGATGCCGAACAATACGGGTAGGGTGAGGCCACTCAATCCTATTTGAAGTTCAAGACCGTCGATGAGTGGTTTGAGAACTTCTTATGGAAAGGCATTGAAAAACAATTACAAATTTTGGAGGAGGGAGGATATCTCGCCTACAATATTGCTGACCCTCACAATAGGAATTCTATCAAAAAGATCACAAAAGAAGATCGTGCTGGTGCCAGCTCTGGATCTTCTGCTCGTTTGAGTTTGAGTCTCGTTGAGAAGCTCAATTTGAGACTGAGGGAGAGAGACGATCTCACCTATGTAGGCTGGATCCCACTTCACTTCCTAGGAAATCCCCCTTTTGTAGAGCCAGTCTGGGTTTGGAGAAAGAAAAGAAAAAGTTTAGAAAACAAGAAGATCATTTTTAAGTATGCCGCTTCCCCGGGGTATTGTTCTCAGAACTGGGTGAACGCAGATGAATCGAGTCACTCTGGTCAAGCGCCCTCGCGAAAGAGAAAGCGAGATTCTCTCGATCAAGAGAATGGCACAGGTGAGTCTAAACCTCCCGGCGTAAACAGTACAATTCAACCAACAGCCGCATCAAGTTCTCAATAAATTTTGTGGATGCCGGGTCCAGGGCAAATAGTCCTTGCCCGTCTCCTGCGGGACAATCTCGATGCAGTCTGCAGGACAAATCAGCGCACAAAGGTTGCACCCTACGCAATCGTCGTTCTTGACCTCATAGTTCGAATGAAAACTTTGAGATAACCCGCTAAGCGCCGATTTTTTTTCAATCGCTTGGTGTGACGTATCCTCGCAGGCGACGTAGCACAGTCCGCAGTGAATACATTGGGACTGATCAATTTTCGCAATCGACTTGTAGTTCAGATCTAATTCGTTCCAATGAACGACATTGGGCAGAGCCTTGCCGATCAGGTCTTGCAAACATCGATAATCCTGACTATCCATCCAATTGGAAAGTCCGCTGGTCAGATCCTCGATGATCTTGAAACCATAGTGCATGGCGGCGGTACAAACTTGAACATTTTGACTTCCCAACGCCATAAATTCGGCAGCATCCCTCCAATTCGAGATTCCACCGATCCCCGAAATTGGAATACCTCGCGTCTCAGAATCCCGTCCGATTTCCGCGACCATATTGAGTGCGATCGGCTTCACCGCAGGACCGCAGTACCCCCCGTGAGTGCCGCGCCCACCGACGTGAGGAACTGGAGACATGCGTTCCAAATCCAATCCTACAATCGAATTGATCGTATTAATGAGAGAAATCGCGTCGGCGCCTCCTCGTTTGGCCGCTCTTGCGGGCATGCGAATATCAGTAATATTTGGGGTGAGTTTCACAAAAACGGGCATCCGCGTGTAGGCTTTACACCATCGGGTCACTTGCTCGACATACTCAGGCACTTGTCCAACAGCCGCACCCATTCCACGTTCACTCATTCCGTGAGGACAGCCCAGATTGAGCTCAATCCCATCGGCACCCGTATCCTCAATCTTTTTCAGAATATTCTTCCAGTTTTCCTCCTGGCACGGAACCATGAGAGAAATGATCATTGCTCGATCGGGCCAATTTCGCTTCACTTCTTTGATTTCTGCAAGATTCACTTCGAGTGTGCGATCGGAGATCAATTCGATATTATTGAATCCCATCATTTTCTGGCCGTTCCACCCGACAGCGCCGTACCGAGATGAAACATTAACGACTGGAGGGTTTTCACCCAGAGTTTTCCAAACTACGCCCCCCCAACCTGCACGAAAAGCACGCTCAACATTGATTTTTTTATCCGTTGGAGGTGCTGAAGCCAGCCAAAAAGGATTGGGAGATTTCACTCCTGCGATCTGACAAGTGAGATCGGCCATCTTTTACTTCTCCTTTTTCCATTGGGTTCAACTGAGCGTGAATTGCCTGAGCTACTAGCTTACCCTGCTGCACGGCACTGACTGTGAGATCGTCTCCAGGGGCAATACAATCACCTCCGGCAAAAACGCCGGGCACTGAAGTCTCGAACTCTTCGTTCACAGCAATTCTACCACTCGCAGTCAGATGGAGCTGGGTCTGCCCCCACCACTGACGAGTCTCAAGCGTTTGTCCGATTGCCTTAAACACCTGCTCTGCAGGCAACTCAAATCGCTCTCCGGTGCACCGATCCGTGCGCTCAAACTCCACGCTGTGGGAGCCATTGGGCTTGCCAAAAATCTGTGTAGGTCTTGCGTGGGATCGAATCACCACTCCCTGATTCCTTGCAAGCTCGCGTTCATGAGACGTGGCACTCATCTTTTCCTCAGAAGAGCGATAAACGATCGTCACCGATTCAGCGCCCAACTGCTTCATCTCAATAGCAATATCAATTGCGGTACTTCCACCGCCAATGACCACCACGGTGCGCCCGACTGGCAGGTCGGCAACTCGAGGTGCCTGCCGAATTCTTTCGATAAATCGGGCAGCGTCGTAAACGCCGTCTCGATCCTCGCCTGGAATGCCAAGAGAGCGAAAAGCATGCAAGCCTAGACCAAGAAACACAGCGTCATAGGATGTCCTGAGGTGATCTAACGTAAAATCGATTCCCAGCGCGGAGTTCAATCTCAACTCGATTCCACCCACACCCAAAATCCAATTCACCTCTCGCTGGATGTCTTCACTCGTGACCTTATAAGGGGCCAGTCCATACTCATTAAGTCCCCCAGCCTTGGCACGAGCCTCATACACCGTGACCTCGTACCCCAAAACGGCGAGTCCATGAGCAGCGGACAAACCAGCGGGTCCCGCCCCGACTACAGCGACTTTTTTACCGTTGGCCGGGGCTCGTTGAAAGATCTTTTCCATCTGAGGCTGCGCACTCTCAAAAAACTGATCCGTCGCAAAGCGCTGAAGGCGCCCAATTTCAACTGATTTGTCTTCTCCGATCTCTCGAACACAGGCAGATTGACAAAGCACCTCTACAGGGCAAACTCGGGCGCAAGTGCCACCCATCACATTGGCCCTGAGGATATCCTGGGCTGCACCTAAAAGATTATCATTAGAAATCTTTCGAATGAAGCTTGGAATATCAATTTGCGTTGGACAGGCCTGAATACACGGAGCATCGTAGCAATAATAACACCGCGATGACTCCACTTTGGCGCTGCGGGCGTCCAAGGGAGCCTTCAGTTCACAGAAGAGTGGCTCTTTCATTCACTTCCCCCCCCCAGTTTAGGCAAAGCTCAGAGGAATGCCTTTTTCAAAGCATGAAAACTCTCGTCCATCACCCTCAGCATAAAATCCACCTGATCTCTCTTAATAGAGAGCGGAGGAGCAATACGAATCACATTCCCCATCAGTCCACCCTTACCCAAAAGAAGCCCTCGCTCCTGACACTCATCCATAAATCGAATGCATTCCTCAGTAGCGTAGGCTTGAGTTGTACGATCTTTCACGAGCTCTACACCCAGCATCAGTCCCCGACCACGAACATCCCCAATCAAGGAGTGGGTCTTCATCAATTGCTCAAGGCCATCTTTCAAAACTTGACCCATCACTTTTGCATTCTCGATCATCCCCTCTTCACGAATCACATCCATGGTCAACTTCGCCTGCATTGCTGGGTAAGGGTCTCCAGCAAATGTATTAAAATAAGCTTTGCCAGCCATACTCTGAGCGACTTCAGATGTCATGAGAACTGCTCCGATCGCAGCTCCATTACCGAATCCCTTGGCCATAGTAACCATATCGGCCTGAATACCAAGTTCGCGAGAGAGCAAGAAATCTCCCCCACAGCGACCAGCGCCGGTTTGAACTTCATCACTGATATATTTTCCACCATAATTATGAACAATATCAGCAGCCATCTTGAAATATTCAGCAGGAGGGGTAATGAACCCACCCACACCCATCACCGGTTCGACAATCAAGGCGGCAATTTTACCATGAGTGGTTGTTTGGATGGTGGTCTCGATATTTTTTGCACACTCAAACGAGCAGCTTCCGAGTTTTTTCCCAAACGGACAGCGGTAGCAATTAGGCTCCAGCGCCGAAGTGGATTGAGCTACAGGCTGCGCTCTGAATCGCCATGTCCCATGGCCGCACTGAGCTAAAGTCCCCGCAGTCCCACCGTGGTAGCCGTGTCTCAAATTCATAATCATCGTCTCGCCGGTAGCCTGGCGAGCTGCGAGAAAGGCCAGATCATTTGCCTCAGATCCCGAGTTAGTGAATGCAACGCGATCCAAACCCTCAGGGCTCTCCTCAAGCAAACGCTCAGCTAATTCGACTGAGGCCTGATTGATGTAAAGCGTGCTGGTGTGCTGGGGAGTATCCTCTTCCAACATGGTCATCAGCGCTCTTTTGATTTTAGGATGATTGTGCCCAGCGGAAATACAGACGATTCCGCCAATGGCGTCCAGGTATTTTTTGCCCTCAGCGTCCCAAACATATTCGCCCTGCGCCTTCACTAAGTGCATTGGCTTTTTATGGTAGAGCGCAGCAGTGGGAAGAAAATGTTTTTTTCTGAATTGGATCATTTCATCTTGATTCATCGTTTTTGCCTGAGACTGATTTTGTGATTTTTGCATCGATTGTTCTCCTAGTATGCCTGTGAAGATTTAAGCCTGAGTCAGAGGGCTATAGGTCTCGGGTCGTCTGTCCCGATAAAATTGCCAGAGATTGCGGACTTCGCGAATCTCGTCAAGATTAAGATCTGCAACTAAGAGTTCATCTTCTTTTGCAGAGGCCTGTTTCACAATTTTGCCCATCGGGTTAGCAAAGTAAGAGGACCCATAGAACTCACCTATATTCCAAGGAGATTCTTTTCCGACCCGATTAATAGCGCCCACAAAGTATCCATTTGCTGCCGCATGCGCAGGCTGCTCGAGTTCCCAAAGGGATCGAGAGAGCCCGGCAACGGTTGCCGAAGGATTAAAAACAATTTCTGCACCGTTCAGACCAAGTGCTCTAGCACCTTCTGGAAAGTGACGATCATAACAGATATAAACACCGACCTGCGCGTAGGCCGTCTTAAACACGGGATAACCCAAGTTTCCGGGCTTAAAAAAGAATTTCTCCCAAAACCCAGCCACTTGGGGGATGTGATTTTTACGGTATTTACCCAAGTATTTTCCGTCTGCATCAATCACAGCAGCCGTATTGTAATAGACCCCCGGCATTTCCTCTTCGTACACAGGGACCACGATAACCATATTGTATTTTTTGGCGTACTCGCACATGAGCTGAGTCGTTGGGCCGTGAGGAACTGCTTCAGCCAGCCCGTACCACTTTGGATCCTGTGAAGGACAAAAGTAAGGTCCATTAAACACTTCCTGCAGGCTGAGAATCTGAACCCCCATTTTTCCAGCTTTCTCAATCCATGGGATGTGAGCCTCCAACATTGCATTGCGATGCTCATGGCAACTGGCACTGCCATCTAAACGACAGCCCACCTGAATCAAACCCGATTTAATGATTCGCGACATGAATCCCTCCTGATCGTTTACCCGTTCGTGACAGGTACTTTCCATAACCCTTTTCGAGCAAAAACTGCCCTTGATCGACAGCCACCCGTCCTCGCATCAGAGTCGTTCGACACTTTCCCCTCACCTGCCATCCCTCATAGAGATTGTAGTCGCAGTTCATATGATGAGTTTGCGCCGATATCGTATGCTCCACACGAGGGTCAAAAATGACCAGGTCTGCATCACTCCCGACGGAGATTGTCCCTTTTCTCGGGAATAGACCAAAAATTTTAGAGGGCTGTGTAGCAATCAAATCTACCCACTGCTGGAGAGAAATACGCCCTTTCTCTACCCCCTCCGAATAAAGCAACTCGACCCGGTTCTCGATCCCAGGGGCTCCGTTCGGAATTTTCGAAAAATCGTCCGTTCCCATTCGTTTTTGATCCATACAAAAGGGACAGTGATCCGTTGCAACCACCTGAATGAGCCCTTGATCGATCCCCTTCCACAGGGCCTCTTGGTCTCGAAGCGTGCGCAGAGGCGGACTCATCACGTATTTGGCTCCACCAAAATCTTCCTCTAAGTACCTGGACTCATCCAAAAGCAAATACTGAACGCAGGTCTCCACAAAAACCTTCTGATTTCTCAAGGTCGCCAACCTCACCCGGTTCAATGCGTCCTCACAGGTCATATGAACAATGTAGAGAGGATGATTGCCCGAATAAGCCAGATCGAGAATCCGACCCGTGGCTTCGGCCTCGCAGATGGGGGGACGGGATTTTGGGTGGTATTCGGGAGCCTTCATCCCCTCGTCGAGAAACTGCTGAACCGTTTGGGCAACAAGATCGCCGTTTTCAGCATGGGAGGTCACGAGCGCACCGTACTTTTTAGCCTCACGCATCAGGTCCAAAATCTGTCGATCATCGACCATGAGTGCGCCCTTATAGGCCATAAAGGTTTTGAAAGAGGTCACCCCCTGCTTTTCTACCAGATCTTGAATCTCAGTTCGGAAATTGTCTCTAAAATCAGTCACTGCAAGATGAAAGGCATAGTCGCAAGCAGCGTTTCCAGCAGCCTTTTCGTGCCACCGACTGAGAGCATGGTGGAGCGAGTCCCCTTGAGTCTGAATCGCAAAATCAATAATCGTGGTTGTTCCACCATGAAGACCCGCAATGGTTCCACTCTCGAACGTGTCACTAGATGCTGTTCCCATAAACGGGAGCTCCATATGAGTATGAGCATCGATCCCGCCGGGAATCACATAACACCCCGAAGCATCCAGGACTTGATCTACCGCGGGGTTCAGATTGCTCCCAATGGCTTGAATTTTTTCGCCTACAATATGGACGTCAGCCAAACACTCGTCGGAAGACGTCACTACCAGGCCATTTCGAATTAAAATAGAACGAGACCCACTTCTCATGCCCTGCCCCTCCCACACGGATTCCGGAGCAATTACCAAATACTCGAATCTGCCATCCAACGTTGGGTAATTGTCCGTTTATCGGTGAAAAAATTCACTGCTTCAGCACCATGGACCTTGATGTCTCCGAAGAATGAATCCTTAGTTCCACCAAAACTAAAGAACGACATCGGAGCAGGAACACCAATATTGATGCCGATCATGCTCGGGTCGACTTCATTGGAAAACTTTCTAGCGGCAGCACCATTTGAAGTAAAAAGTGTCGTGGTATTCGCGTAGGAGTTCCGATTGATCCACTGAATGGCATCGTCCAAAGTTTTAACCTGGGACAGAAGCACAACTGGACCAAACACTTCCTCTTTCGCGATCTCCATGGACTCGATCACATTTCCAATTACGGTCGGTCTCAAAAAATAGCCTGGGAGATGATCGACGTTCTTTCGACCATCGAGAAGCATCGAACCGCCTTCTTTCAGGGAGTTTTCAATCAAATTCAAGACTCGAGACTTAGACTCCTTGGAAATCAGCGGTCCCATTTGCACCCTTGGATCCATCCCATCGCCCACAGAGATATCTGAGGCAAGTGCCACCATCCGCTCAGACACTTGTTGATAGGTCGCCTCGCCGACGCACACAATCACAGATCCGGCTAAGCAGCGCTCACCCGCGCACCCAATCACTGACTCCAATGCTGTAGCAACGGCTTTATCCATTACAGCATCAGGAAGAATGACCATGAAATTCTTTGCACCACCAAGAGCCTGAACTCGTTTGCCCTGAGCAGTAGCAGTCGTATAGACATGGCGAGCCACCGGTGTCGAACCCACGAAGCTGACACCTTTAACGTCAGGATGGGTGCAGAGTCGATCAACGACTTCCTTGCCCCCATGGACGAGATTAAAAACCCCTTTAGGCAGACGAACCTTGTCGATGAGCTCAAAAATCAGCTGATGGGTCAGGGGTACCCGCTCGCTAGGCTTCAGCACAAAGGTATTGCCAGACGCAATTGCGAATGGCCAAAACCAGAACGGCACCATCGCAGGAAAATTAAAAGGGGCAATCCCCGCGAAAACGCCCAGCGGCCTGCGGTTGGAATAGCAATCAATGCCACGAGCGATATCTTCAGAAAACTCACCCATTTGGAAGGTGGGCATGCCTGTTGCGGTCTCTACCATCTGAATACCCCGGCGGGCGCTCGCTTTAGCTTCAGCAAGAGTCTTTCCATGCTCCTGGGTAATTCTTTTAGCAATTTCGTCTAGATTGGCATCCAGCAAAGTTTTTAACTGAAATAAATACTGAACTCGCTCGACCACAGGAACCGACCGCCACTCAAGAAAGGCTTGAGCAGCAGACAGAACTGCTCGATCCACATCTGCCACAGTCCCCAGCGGACAAGACGCCAATTCTTGCCCATTGGCGGGATTCACCACCGGAACAAAGGTATTACCTAGAGAATTGACCCATTTTCCATCGATAAAATCCTGAATCACGCCGATAACCTCCCACATTGATTACTTAAGGCAGCACCCTTCTATATAAAATGGGCTAGCTCGACAACGGAAAAATAATTTTTTCTAGATCCATCTGTTCAGCTTAGACTTGACAGCTAATTTCGCTCTGACATAGTAGCCTAGTCATACGACGCAACGGAGGACCATTGAGAATGCTAGATCAAAAACGCGCTCAACGTCTTGCTTTACCTATGAGTCTATTTATTTTTGGATCTGCTGCCTCTTGCCAGGCCGTGAGACAATCCCTTCATACGGAGACTCCACCTCCCAGAAAATTATTAAGTCGCGATTGGACTAGCCAATCACGACTCGGCAAACTTCTAGAAAGTAATACAATTCCTCCCTCATTACCCGCTGCAGGAGACTCCATGAATCCAGAAACGATGACTCAGACACTGATCCGATCCGACTATGAATCAGGCGAACTGACCCGACTCTGTCAGGCAGCCTTGAGTACCGCCCAAAATACGGCTGATGCGATCGCAAGGATTCCGGAGCAGCAACGGTCTTTTGAGAACACCGTACTCGCATTTGAAACTCTGCGAGCCGACCTCGCCGACGCAACCCTACCGCTCGGGTTTATGAAGTATGTCTCAACAGATCCAGGAATTCACTCTGAAGGAGCTCAGTGCGAACAAATCACGGGTGAATTCGACGTTAAACTCATGAGTAGACGAGATCTTTATGATGCATTAAAAACCCAAAAACCGAGAAGTTCCGAAGAAAAGAGGCTTCTCGAAAAAACCCTCGAAGCATTTGAGTCCAATGGATTAAAACTTTCAGACGTCGCACTTGCCAAGGTCACTCAACTTTTTACAAAATTAAACGAACTTCAGAACTCGTTTTCAGACCACCTCAATAATGATCAAACGACCGTAGAGCTCACTCCCGAAGAACTCGATGGCGTATCCAAGGATTTTCTTGCTCGTCTAAAAAAGACGTCTGACTCCAAACGCTACCTAGTCACCACCAAAATCACCGATTACGAACAAGTCATGGAGAATGCAAAAAGCGATACGGCCCGTGCCAAAATGGCGTTTGCCTATAACAACCGTCAGTCACAGGTCAATACCGAGCTTCTGGAGCAGGCGATCCAGGTCCGACAACAGATTGCTACTTTAATGGGTTTCAAAAACTGGGCTGATTACCAACTCAGCACGGGACGAATGGCAAAGAACTCAACTGAAGCTTTAAATTTTCTCAACCAACTTCGAACCCAACTTGCAGAAAGCAATCGTAAGGATCTCAGTCAACTCCTCCAATTCAAGAAAACTTACGAACCCAATGCAACTGAAATTAAAGTCTGGGATATTCCTTATTTGAGTTATCAACTCAAAAAGAAGGAATTTCGGCTCGATGACGAAGAAATTCGTGAATATTTTCCAGCCGACCAGGTTGTTCAAGGCATGTTTAAAATCTACTCTCAAATCCTAGGTGTAAAATTCCAGTCGATGGATCGAGTGAAAACCTGGTCGCCAGACGTCAAAGTTTACCAAATCATCGACTCTAAAACGAATCAGACGATTGGATATTTTTATGCGGACTTCATCCCTCGTCCTGCAAAATACTCGCACTTTGCCGCCTTCACGTTGCAAAAAGGACGAGCCATCGACGATAGCTATAGTAAGCCGATCTCGGCAATTGTTGGAAATTTTAACCCCCCCTCTAACGGCAAGCCTAGCTTGCTCAAGCACACCGAGGTAACTACCCTGTTTCATGAGTTTGGGCATATTATGCATCAAACCCTGACTCGCGCACCTTATGGAAGTCTCTCCGGCTCGAGCGTACCCCGGGACTTCGTAGAAGCCCCTTCCCAGATGTTAGAAAACTGGGTCTGGCAGGAAAAAATTCTCGATCTTATTTCAGGTCACTATCAAAATCCAAATAAGAAACTCCCCACAGAGACTCTAAAAAAAATGATCCAGGCGCGAGACTACCAGCAAGGGTATTTCTATACGCGCCAGCTCACACTCGCACTAACCGACATGGCATTTCACACGACCAGCGGCCCCGTCGACACAGCCGCGACCTACAATCGAATCTTCAAAGATCTCATCGGAATCAGCCCAGTTGAAGGAGGACACTTCCCTGCTAGCTTCGGGCACCTGATGGGCGGATATGATGCCGGGTATTACGGATATTTGTGGTCTCTGGTTTATGCTACCGATCTTTTCACGGCATTCGAAAATACCGACCTACTCGACCCTCAGACGGGGAAAAAGTATCGGGATCTCATTCTTGAAAAAGGTGACATGGAAGAAATTCAGCCACTGCTCACTCAGTTTTTGGGTAGACCATCCAATAGCGATGCCTTCTTTAAAAGACTTCACGTGACACCTAGCCCTCGCCCATCACAAACGAAGTAAGACTTAAAAAGCAGAGAGACGGGGCTCAAAGAGCCCCGTCCCAAACTCCTCAAATCTGACTTGTAAGCACAGATTTACGACGGAGTTTACTTAACAACATTCTTACATTCGGTCGAAAGCTCAGTTTGATGCTGCTTCAGGCAGGCCATAATTCTTCCCTCGCCTGGCTGAACCGTTTTGCAAAAATTCTGAATGTCTGTTTTACAAGCAAGATGAAGTTCCTTCATCTCCTTCATGACTTCATGGATTTGATCCTTACACGTCTGGCTAATCTTATCGTCATGTGACTTCAAGCAAAATAGCACCCGACCTTTACCTGGAGTGATGTCACTACAAAACTCCTTCACATCGTTGGTACACTTATCTAACTTCATAGGTAATTCCATCTCCTGCTCGGTCGACGGGGTTGTAGGAGTTGTAGGAGCTGTAGGCGGAGTTGAAGGACTTTGCTCAGCAGCAAATACAGGACGACTCATCGAGGTAGCGGACAAAAGCAGGAAGCTCATTGAAAATACGAATAGATTTTTCATAAATCTCCTCTAGGATTCTGTTTGGATTCTTGAATGATAAACTCACTAATTTCAAACGCCGTGCCACCAAACTCAATTTGCTTTCAGTGAGAAAATCAGATAATGACTGTCGTCCCTGCGTTTAATATGGAAAACTTGCTCAACCGACTGAATGGTCTCGAACATTGGCAAATCGCACTCATCGCTACAGGACTGATCCTACAAGGCGTGATCGGGGCGGTTTTTCCCGAAGAAATCATCCTCACTGCACTCGGAGTGCTCTGGAGCCAAGGAAAAATTAATTTTTTTGAGGCTTGGGCCGCAGTCCTTTTTGGACTCATCCCCGCCAACGCAGTTCCTGCATTATTAGGGAGATCCTTTGGATTGAAAGCTCTTCAAGTCCGACCGCTTTCATGGGTTTTCAAAAAGGAAACCGTTGAAAACTACCTGGGTCTGCTACGAGGCTATGGCAATTGGGTTATTTTTTTCACCCGATTCACGCCGCTCATTCGAGGGCCGATCTATTTTGCAACCGGAGTGGCACAGATTGGCGCGATTCGCTTTTCTAAAATCGACTTTCTTGCATCGTGCATCCACATCCCCCTGTTGATCGGTGTCGGTGGATACATCGGTAGAGGGGCCGCCAACCTCAGTCAAGCATTTGAAAAGATTGGCATAGGTGCTGTCGGCTTCCTGGTGCTCTTGCTCGCACTGCGCCCCATCGCCCAGAAAGTTCTTCCGCTCGTCTCGAAGAGAAGGAAAAGCGACTCTCCGGCCGCGAGATAGCCTCAGCCTGTTTTTCTAGTTCCACTTTGGTTCATTTCTGGATTGTATTCGAGAAGGATCTTGGAGTAAGTCTTCTCACACTGTTCGAGAAAATCGGGCCAATGCTGAGCTAAAACTTGTTTAATTGCCTCAAGTTCTACTTTGAGATGATTGACTTGAAGGCGTCGCTCGAGCTTCTCTTCAGTTATATCTTCTCCTAAGGATTCAACTTCTTTTTTAAAAAGATGAAACTCTTGTGGACTGATTTGGGTTGGTATCATGATTTTTGTCCCTCACTCGACTTCGGTTCAAGCACAACTGCATGGATTTTCAAACCAGCAGCAACTAGAACGATCGAGGAAGCAAGGATCATTCCAGCGCAAAATAAAAAATTTGTTTTAAAGAATTTAAAGAAATTGACGAGGGCGGGCGGATCGTCTAGCTTGACTTGCATAAGCCGTAACGAACGCAGATATCGCAATGAGTCGGTCAGAACGCCGATTCAAGATCTCATTTTGACCCTCAATAGAAAGGATTTTTGATATGGAAGTTATCAAGAGAGATGGCTCTCGTGAGGACGTTAAGATCGAGAAAATCTTGCATGCAGTGAACCGCGCCTGTCGTGGTATTGAGGGAGTTGAATCACTAGAGATCGCGAAACGGACGATCAATGGGCTCCATCAAGGAAGCACTACGCAAGAACTGGATGAACTCTCTATCTCAAACGCTGTGCTACTCACAGCTGATGAACCTAATTACTCAAAGGTAGCAGCTCGAATGCTTGCTGAAGGCATCCGCAAAGAAGTCGGTCGCGACTTTGCCTTTCGTGATTACGTTCAAAATGCAGCTGAGTTCGGACTTCTCCATGAATCCGTCCTCACTCTAGCAAACCAAGACCTTCGTGCGATCGAATACGCCATTCACCACGAACGTGATGATTTGTTTGAATATTTTGGTCTTAAAACTCTTGCAGACCGATACCTTCTTCGAAGCCCTAAAACCAGAAAGATCATTGAACGCCCCCAATGGTTGTTCATGCGCGTTGCTCTGGGACTCTCTGAGACCATCCAAGAAGCAATCGACTTCTATGACATGATCAGCCAGTTCTTCTACATGCCGGCCACCCCAACCCTTTTTAACTCTGGGACCCGCCACCCTCAAATGAGCTCGTGCTACTTGCTCACCGTCGGTGAAGACAGTCTCGAAGGAATCTACAAATCGATCACCGATTGCGCCAAACTCTCCAAGTTTTCAGGTGGAATTGGGATTGACTGGACTCCTGTGCGCGCGTCAGGCTCTTTGATCCGCGGCACCAACGGACTCAGCAACGGCATCATCCCGTTCTTAAAGGTCTTTGACTCCTCTGTGCATGCCGTCAATCAAGGCGGAAAACGCAAAGGCGCAGCTGCCATCTATTTAGAACCGTGGCATGCTGATATCGAATCCTTCCTTGAACTCAGAAACAATACTGGATCAGAGGAGCGAAGAACCCACAACCTCAACCTCGCTCTTTGGATTCCCGATCTTTTCATGAAGCGCGTCGAAGTTGACGGAACCTGGAGCCTATTCTCGCCGACTGATGCCCCTGAGCTCCTCAATTCGTTCGGTGAAGAGTTTGAACATCACTACGAAGCCCTTGAAAAAGAAGGAAAATACCTCAAACAGGTTCCCGCGCGTACCCTCTATGGGCGAATGATGCAAACCCTGGCTGAGACCGGCAATGCTTGGATCTGTTTCAAAGACCAAGCCAATCGTCGGTCCGCCCAGACTGCCAAGAAAGGCAACGTCATTCACAGCTCCAATCTCTGCACCGAGATCCTTGAAGTGACCTCGGGACGAGAGACAGCAGTCTGTAACCTGGGAAGCCTCAACCTAGTCAGCTTTGTCACCCCTGCCGGCACCTTTGATTTCAAAAAATTGGCAGTGTCAGTTGAAAAGGCTGTTACATTTTTGGATCGTGTCATCGATATCAACTTTTACCCGACTTCCGAATCGAAAGCCTCCAATCACAAATGGAGACCGATCGGACTGGGAATCATGGGTCTTCAAGACACATTCTTTAAGTTGAGATTGCCATTCACGTCGAAAAAGGCTCAGGAACTTTCAGCACAAATCTCTGAGACGATCTACTACCATGCTGTTCAAACCAGCACGAAGCTCGCTCAGAGCAAAGGATCATTCCCTGCTTTTAACGACAGTCGTTATGCGCAGGCTGAACTCCAAGTGCAGTTAGCTCAAAAATCTCAGGAAGCACTCCCAGAATTGCACTTTGATTGGAACGCCCTGGCCCACCAGGTCCAATCGCAAGGCATTCGAAATAGTTTAATGATCGCCATCGCTCCTACCGCGACCATCGCATCGATTGTCGGAAGCTTTGAGAGCATTGAACCTCAAATCTCCAATTTCTTCAAACGCGAGACTTTGAGCGGCGAGTTCCTTCAGGTCAACAAATACTTGATTTCAGATCTCAAACGATTGGGACTCTGGACATCCGGAATGCGATCCAAAATCATCTCAAATGATGGTTCGATCCAAGACATCGAAGAGATCCCAACCGAACTCAAAGAACTCTACAAAACCGTTTGGGAAATTTCTCAAAAAGATCTGATTGAAATGGCTGCGGCACGATCTACTTTTATCTGCCAATCTCAGTCTCTCAATCTCTTCTTGGAGAGCCCAACCATCGGCAAGCTTTCCTCCATGTATATGTATGCATGGAAACAAGGCGTCAAAACGACCTACTACCTCCGGTCGCGCGCAAAAACTGCCATTAAAAAGACCACGGTAGAAGCAGTTGCCCAATCTGAAGCCATCGCATGCTCTCTTGAAAATCCAGAGTCATGTGAGTCTTGCCAATAATTAATTTTAGTTTTAAGATCGCTTTGTAGATACAAGCGATCTTAAAACTAAACAAAACATACGATAAAAGGTAAACGCCATGATTCTGAGTAGCAATCTTGACCTGACACTCAGGCCAATGAAGTATCCACAGTTCTTTCAACTTTACAAAAATTCTCTCAAGAACATTTGGACCACTGATGAGATCGACTTCTCTGTTGATTTCGAGCACCTGCGTGACCGCCTCACACCTCAAGAAGCCCATCTCATCCGACGTCTTGTGGCTTTTTTCGCTACTGCGGACAATCTCGTCGCTCACAACTTAGTCCTCAACTTTTATAAGCACGTCAACTCGCCTGAATACCGTATGTTCTTAGGCAAGCAACTCTTCGACGAAATGTTGCATGTAGAGACTTATCTCCTCCTTGTAGATAGCTACATCCCAGACCAAGATGAGAGACAAGCTGCGTTTGACGCCTATCAAAACATCCCATCGATTAAGCAAAAGGCCGACTTTTGCTTCAAATACATGGATTCGATCAACGATCTCGACGTTCTCGACACGAACGATAAAAAGAGACAGTTCATCGAGAACCTCATTTGTTTTGCAGCATGCGTTGAAGGTTTATTTTTCTTCGGCTCATTTGCTTATGTCTACTTCTTAAGAAACAAGGGCTTACTCCCAGGCTTGGCCACTGCAACCAACTGGGTGTTTCGAGACGAAACACTCCATATTGAAGGGGCCATGGCCGCACTCGGCGTCATGCGCAAAGAATACCCCGAGGTATTCGACGCTGCGCTTGAGGCACGCACTAAGGAAATGATAGAGGAAGCCATCCAAGTAGAAATGCACTTCTGCCAAGATGCGCTTAACTTTGGTGTGAGTGGTCTCTCTCCTCAACTCATGAGAGAATACCTCGAGTATGTCGCTGATCAGCGCCTCACTCAACTCGGATTCTCTAAAGCCTATCTATCTAAGAATCCATTCTCCTTCATGGTGCTCCAAGATCTGCAACCGCTCACCAATTTCTTTGAGAAACGCGTGACCGAATACCAAAAAGGATTTGAAAACAGCAGAGGCTCAGTCGTCTTCAACGACGACTTTTAGGACTTGTTTGAATTCACAGACTTGGCCAAGGACGGCTAAGTCATTCAAAATCCATTGCAATCACTCGGACACCAAAGCAGATCCGGGTTCTGGCCTGAACAAAGTAAATCACTAGTTTTTTTAGAATCACTTTTTGATATCATTTCACTATGAATATCCGAGTGTACTTATCCTTGGTCCTTTTGGGGCTATTTCTCTATTCAAACTTGAAGCACTCAGCCTCGGTAGCTGTACCCCACCCCATCAGCCCACCAGTCGATCCAGCTTTGCCTCACTCTAAGCACCCTCCTCAATCCGACTCTAAATTCGTTGTTATTCGCGCACCACTCACCTCCCCTCGTCCCAGCGAAGCCCCACCTTATGCACAAAAGCCCCAGGGAAACAGGGTCGAATTTGAAATCGTCAACGGGTGGGCAGTGGCTTATGGTGATGTTTTACTAGGGAAGCCGTTGGAGGACTTTAAGGATCATCGAGGACATTATGATGCACCTCAACCAAAAGCATGGGAAAACCCCGAGATTCCCTACTTGATTAGTCCTAGACTGCCTCAACCCCAGCGAGTCGAAAGGGCCCTTGATTATTTTCGTCAAAATACACCAGTCAAATTTGTCCCTTATCAAAACCAAAAGGATGGGATTATTTTTGAACCAGGAGAAAAGGATTGCTACTCCTATATTGGAAAAATTGGAGGTCTGCAGCCGATTCACCTCTCTGCACATTGCCAACCTCAGCAGATCATGCATGAACTCATGCATGCATTGGGGTTTGTGCATGAGCAATCCCGTCCCGATCGAGACCAATATGTGCAAATCATCTGGAGCCAAATCCAAAGTGAATATTTTTCTCAATTTGCAATAGTTCCTGATCTTCTCTTTGAAATCGAGCGGGACACACCATTCGACTATCGCTCTATTATGCTCTATCCAACCCAGGCCTTTGCACTCCAAGCTGACCGACCAACGATGCAATCATTAGGAACAGAGCCCATAGCTCCAACTCCAGATGGACTAAGCGACGAAGATATTCGAAAAATTAGGCAGATCTACCGGCGATAGCTGGTTTCTATTTTGCATTTTATTCGATGCTCAATGGGAACACACTCAAACCATTTAGAAAAAAATCAAAAGCCAGAAATCCTACCTCAACCTATTCCACCTGAGCGGCCACCCTCGCGAAGCCCGGAAATTACCCCGCAACGGACGACACCAGAGATTGAACCCGAGCCGGGCTTTCCAGAGATTAACCCAGAGGCACCCCCGCAGATCCAGCCGGGCGAAATCCCACCTGAAATCACCGAGCCATTATAAGGCGTTTCAGACTTTGACCTAGATCACTCGAGCGCACCGCTCCAGGCACAACTCTCGCAAGTCTACAGAACCATGACAACCTCAATTCAATCGTTTATTCATCGCCGAGTCATTGTACTGCCTGAAGAAACCCCTGCGCCAGTGGCCGCTAAGGCAATGCGTGACCATCAGGTCGGCTGTGTCCTAGTCATGAATCCAGATCGACGTATCGTCGGAATCGTGACTGACCGAGACTTCGCCTGCCGCTGGGCAGCAGAGCTACCCGATGCCAGCGTTCCAATCTCGCGATTGATGACTCCAGAAATTTACAAACGCGACGAAAACTCAGGATTGACTGACATCATCGCACTAATGGAAAATTACGGAATTCGAAGAGTACCAATCATCAATGAGGACATTCATCACCGAGAGAAGGCGGTAGGAATCATAACCCTGGACGATTTAATCGCGGCCGGTGCGATCGCTCCCCATCACCTCTCTCGAATTATCAGGCGCCAAATCGGCCGCCGTCTCTCTGTTGCGAACCGAATTCCTCCCTCAGTTCGCTCGCAGCGTCGATCCGAAGCCCATCTCCACCAGACCATGGATCGTTTTTGCACCTACATGGTCAAACAAACGGGAGTGAGTGACGAAATCGCGCCGCAAATCATTCAATTCCTCTTAGGATGTTTAGTCATGCGGGTCAGCGCCACCGCTGGTGCACACTTTGTGGCTCAGCTTCCTCGACTCATTCAAGAACAATTGGCCATTCTCCCCCCAGGTCCAGACCGGTCCATTTCGCTCGATTGGATTTTAGCAGAGCTCCATTCTAGATTTAATTTGCCGGAAGATCTTTCTCGTCACGTCTTTCACCACTTTTTGAGTGGCCTACAAAACCTCGTCGATCTGGGGCAAATCCAGCATCTCAAAGCGCAACTCCCCGAGGACTTCAAAGCCCTCTTCCCCCTTGAAACCAGAACTATGCCACTTCCGACAGCAGCGACATCCATCGCTCAGCCTAGCGTCATGCCCGTAAAGCCTAGCACCGTACCGATGAGCCTCCGCTCGAAGAGCTTTCTTTACGGGGGCGAGATTCCAAGCCATTACACGGGTGAAGGTGAAGATCGAAACCCATCCTTGGAATGGAGTCAACCCCCGAGTGATACGCAAGAGATCGTGATCTTTTGCGAAGACCCTGACTCGACCTACGAAACCTCTTGGACTCACTGGATTCTCTATGGCGTCTCACCCACTCACTGTTCAATCCCAGAGGGAATTCCAAAAGACCAAGAATTAGTAATTCCCTTCAAGCTCAATCAGGGAAAAAATAGCTGGGGCAATATTGGCTACCAAGGACCCATGCCACCGATTGGACACCCAGAGCATCGCTATGTTTTTCGAGTCCTCGCTCTCGATCGTCCGATCTCACTTCCTGGCGGAGCCTCTCGGGCACAAATTGCCAATGAGATCCGTGGGCACATCCTGGCCGAAGCAGAATATCTGGGAACCTACCAACATGCAGCAGCTCGAAAGACTGCCTAAGTTCAAAGCAATCCGTACGAGAGCTTGAGCACCGCTCCAGAGAGGGGCGCTCAAGCTCTCGTGTCCGCGTGAAGACTCGCAGAACCCATCTAAATAAATTAGATCAATTTAAATAATTCTTATCAATTCGCAACTGACCCTTCGTGCGCCCCTCTTACTTTTATATTGTACTATTTAAGTCGGACAATATATCCTTAAGGTGGGTCATCTGGGACACAGACGGGACTTTAGCTTGACGGACTTGACACGTTGAATTAAAGTTCTCGACTTCACTGCAGTTTTGGGCATCTAGATTTTACAAAAAATCCCAAAAACAGCAGACCAGATCTCTCCAGGTCTCGACATAAATCGAGAGCACGATGATCATCTACGAAGAGGAGTTAGTTGTGGGCAGTAAAGTCGGGTTCAGTAAAATCTCCTGGTTCATGTGGCTAGTAGCAGTTACCTTCTTCGCCTTCCAATTTGTTTTACGACTCTTCCCAGGCCTGGTGATGACTGACATCATGGGCAAATTCCACATTGATGCAACATCCTTCGGAGTTTTATCGGCGGCTTACTACCTTGGTTACGCTGGAATGCAAATTCCAATCGGAATTCTTCTCGACCGATTCAGCGCTCGTACCGTTGTCTCTTTCTGCGCTTTTACTTGTACAATAGGATCCCTTTCCTTCGTTTATTCGGACAACTGGACCCTCACCCTGATCGGACGTTTCCTCATTGGAGCAGGGTCGGCAGCTGGGCTTTTGGGAACTGTGAAAACCATTCGGTACGCCTTTCCTGAAAAGAACTTCACGGGCATGATGGGTCTCACCTTTACATTTGGATTATCAGGAGCTCTTTATGGAGGAAAACCCGTAAGTCTGCTCATCCAGCAACTGGGTTGGGTATCAGTCTCCAAACTTTTAGCTGCGCTCAGTTTAGTTATTTCTATTGGGCTTTTACTCTTCTTCCCGCGTGAAGCAGCTCAAACGAAACAGGAAACTCAAACTTCACAAGAACCTTCGACCCATTTGATCGAAGATTTAAAATCAATTTTCAGCAATCGCAAAATCATTTGGCTAGCCATTGCTGGCGCCCTGATGGTGGGCCCTTTTGAAAGCTTCGCTGACGTGTGGGGTGTTTCGTACTTAGTCAATGTGTACGGATTTAACAAGCCTGATGCCTCTTTGGTCACCTCAGGAATCTACATGGGAATGCTCATCGGTGGACCAGTTTTGCCCTACATCGCCGAGAAGTTCAATATTCACTACTGGGTCAACGCAATCTCTGGCCTCTTGATGGCAGCCATCTTTGGAATCGTTATTTTCACAGAGGCTACGTTCTCTCGTACCTCACTCTTAGGCCTCATGGTCTTTGTAGGTATCCTCTGCTCTTATCAAGCTGTTGTTTTCGCCATGACTTGCAAACTGGCACCCAGCCGCCTTGCAGGTCTGGTCACCTCAGTTACCAACTGCATCAACATGTGTGCTGGTTGCTTATTTCACTTCGCTATCGGCTACGTAATGGATCTCAACTGGACAGGTGCAACTGAAAATGGAATTAAGGTCTACGAGCCCAGCTCTTATATTACAGCGATTTCGCTGATTCCCATGACCTTGGTTTTAGGCTTTCTAGGTTTCATCTGGCTAAACAAGCAAAACCTGCTCACGGCGTCTAAAGCAGCTAGAACCTCCTAAGAGCCCTTATAATCCTGACAATAGCCTAACAATTGAACACGCCCGTTCGTGATAAAACAAGACTTTGGTAAGTAAAAGAGGTTATCGCATGCGTCGATTAGTTTCTGTTTTATTCGGGTTTTTTTCGCTCAGCATTGTCGTGATCATGATTGCAGTGGCAACTGAGGCGGCAACTTTAATTAATGGCGCAGGAGCAACTTTTCCATTCCCGCTTTACTCCAAGTGGTTTGCAGAATTCCATAAGGTAGACGCTGAGGTTGAAATCAACTACCAATCCATCGGTAGTGGCGGAGGCATCCGACAGTTCACTGAGCATACCATTGATTTTGGTGCAACCGACATCCCCATGACTCAGGAGCAACTCTCTAAGGCACACACCCCCATTCTCCATATTCCAACCGTCGTAGGCGCAGTCGTTTTAACCTATAATCTCCCCGGTGTTCCATCAGGATTAAAGCTCAGCGCTGACGTGATCTCTGAACTTTTTTTAGGCAAAATCAAAACCTGGAGCGATGCTCGGATTGTCCAGATGAACCCAGGTGTGAAACTTCCAAATGAGCCCGTCACCATCATACGTCGATCAGACGGCAGCGGAACCACTGCGATTTTTACTGACTACTTAACCAAGGTGAGCCCAGATTGGAAAACGCGAGTCGGAACTGGCACAGCGGTAAACTGGCCTGTAGGACTGGGCGGTAAAGGGAACGAGGGAGTGGCCGGACTCATCCAACAAACCCCCGGCTCACTCGGCTATACAGAACTGGTCTTCGCCAAAATCAACCACCTCTCCTATGTGGCGATCAAAAATCAGGCAGGGGAATTCATTGAACCCAACCTGAACTCAGTGACTCTTGCAGCAAGTAGCGCAATCAAGTCCATGCCCAAAGACTATCGAACCTCAATTACCAACCCAAGCCTGAAGGGTGCTTACCCAATCAGCGCTTTCACGTACCTTCTAGTCCACGAATCGATGCCAAAGGAGAAGGGCGAGAAAATTATAAAATTTCTCCAATGGGCTTTAGGCGCCGGACAGCAGTATGCCCAAAAGCTGTATTACTCCCCTCTTCCTCCTGAAATGATCAGCAAAGTGAACCACACTATTGAAGCCATCCATCTCGTACCCGATCAACATGAGTAACTTTAGACTTCGAAAAAGAGCCCGCCGAGAAATTCACCTCGGTGACTTAGTCTTTTCTTATTTTCTAAGAGCCCTTTCTTTTGGGCTAGCACTTTTACTCGCCGTAATTGGTTTTTTTCTTTTTAGAGGGGCGTTTGCCTCGATCTCTAGATACGGCTGGTCGTTCGTCACCGAATCAGTTTGGGACCCAGTTCAAGAAGTCTTTGGCTCTGCACCCGTCCTCTATGGCACACTGGTTTCTTCCCTGATTGCCGTGCTCATTGCCGCACCACTGAGTATAGGAATCGCTCTTTTCTTAAACGAAGTGGTCCCTCCCAAGATAGGCAGGACCATTGGTTTCTTAGTGGAAATGTTGGCCGCCATTCCGAGTGTTGTTTACGGACTGTGGGGAATTTTTGTCCTAGCCCCTTGGCTAAGAACTCGGGTTGAACCTATCCTTGCTCAAGACTTGGGTTGGATACCCATTTTCAGTGGTCCCTATTATGGTGTTGGAATGCTTGCAGCAGGCCTCATTCTTTCAATCATGATTATTCCTACTGTATTTTCAATTTCCCGTGAGATTTTTAAAACCATCCCGACTGCTCAGCGAGAAGCCGCGCTCGCCCTAGGTGCAACTCGATGGGAAATGATGAAAATCTCAATTCTAGGCAGCTCTAAATCAGGTATCGGCGGAGCGATTATTCTTGGTCTAGGTCGAGCCCTCGGCGAGACGATGGCCGTGACCATGGTCATCGGCAACCGCGCCGAGATCAGCGCATCACTCTTGGCTCCTGGTCAAACTATGGCCAGCGTGATTGCGAACGAATACGCCGAGGCGACGAGCGATATTCACTTGTCAGCTCTGATCGAAATTGGCTTTCTTCTTTTCGTCGTCACTTTCATCATCAACGCTTTTGCGCGGCTTTTTATCCTCAGGGAGACTAAGTCATGAACCCGGCTGTACTCAGTCAACATATGGCACAAAGGTACTTGAGGCGCAAAATTACCCATTGGATCATGATGGGAGTTTTAGCTCTGGCCTCTTGCCTAGCTCTCATCCCTCTTTTGAGTTTGTCGGTCTATGTTTTGAGTCAGGGCATTCCAGGGTTGGGAATCAATTTTTTCACTCATCTCCCTCAGCCGATCGGAGAAACAGGCGGAGGAATGGCCAACTCCATCCTCGGTACACTCACTCTCGTTGTTCTAGCTTCTCTCATCGGAGTGCCCTGGGGAATTGGAACAGGGCTTTACTTATCGGAGTACCCACCAGGCCGGCTCAGCACCGCTGTTCGATTTAGCGCTGACCTCCTCGCAAGCATTCCGTCGATCATCATTGGTCTTTTCGTTTACACGCTCATCGTCATTCCGATGCGCCGCTTCTCACTCCTTGCAGGAGGAGTTGCATTGGGAATCATTATGATTCCTACCCTAGCCAGAAGCACAGAGGAACTCCTTCGTAGAGTTCCAATTCACGTGAGAGAGGCAGGTCTAGCTTTAGGCCTACCTCGATGGAAAGTGATCCTAAGAATCGTTCTTCTGGGGAATGCCCGCGCAATTTCGACCGGGATCATTCTCTCTATTGCACGAGTGGCCGGCGAGACGGCACCACTCCTTTTTACTTCATTTAACAACCAATACTGGCAGAGAGGCCTCGATCAACCCAGTTCATCCCTCCCAGTCCAGATCTATACCTACGCAATTAGCCCCTACGAAGACTGGCACCAACAAGCTTGGACTGGTGCATTGATTTTGGTTTTACTTGTATTTGCAATGAATATTCTGACCCGCATTCTACTCAGCCCCCGAGGGAGCAGTTAATGAGCATCAAATCCATCCTCGAAGTAAAAAACCTCCATGCCGGATTCGGCACCACTGAAGTCGTCAAGGGAGTGAGCCTCTCGGCTCAATACCATACGGTGACAGCAATCATCGGCCCTTCCGGCTGCGGAAAATCTACATTCATCCGCTGCCTCAATCGACTCCACGAAGAAACCTCAGGTGCCTTTGCCAACGGCGAAGTTTGGCTTGAAAATACTGATATTTACGCAAAGAACGTCGACCCCGTATCCATTCGCAGAAAAGTAGGGATGGTTTTTCAAAAACCCAACGCTTTTCCCTCGATGTCAATTTTTGACAATGTCGTGGCAGGACTTCGACTCGCAGGAGTCAAACGTCACAGCATTCTCAAAGAAATTGTTGAACAAAGCCTCATTTCTGCTGCACTCTGGCACGAAGTCAAAGACAAGCTGAACGCTCCAGGCACCAGTCTTTCAGGAGGCCAACAGCAGCGCTTGTGCATTGCTCGAGCCCTTGCGGTTGAACCGACCGTACTGCTCATGGACGAACCCACGAGTGCCCTTGACCCTATTTCTACAGCAAAAATTGAAGAGCTCATGACCGAACTCAGAAAAAAGGTCACAATCATCATCGTGACTCATAACATGCAACAAGCTGCACGTATCTCGGATCAAACGGCTTTCTTTCTTTCTGGTGAACTGATAGAGTTTGGAGAGACTTCGCAGGTCTTTACCGCCCCAAAAATGGATCAGACCGAGCGCTATATCACCGGAAGGTTTGGATAATGGAACGTCATTTTGATACGTCGTTGCGTGAACTCAAAGAACAACTCGTGACCATGGCTGGCCTCGTTGAGAAGGCTATTGAAGAGGCCACCCAGGGCCTTCAATCCGCAAATGTAGAGCGATTCGAAAACGTTTTCGACTTAGAAAAGAAAATTAACCAGTGCCATATTTCGGTAGACAGTGCTTGCCTCAAACTTCTGGCACTCCAGCAACCCCTAGCCGCTGACCTTCGACTCATTTTTGCGATCATTAAGATCAATACCGACCTGGAAAGAATGGGCGATCAGGCCGTCAATATCGCACGCAACGCGGAAGAGTATATCAAGGCTGCCCCGCTCAAGCCGCTCGTCGATTTACCCATCATGTTCCAAGAAGTACGACAGATGGTCGGAATCACTCTCGACTCCTTTGTTAAAAATAACGAGCCGCTTGCCCGCGAAGTCCTAAAAAGAGACGACCGAGTAGACGCCCTAAAGAACAAAATTTTTAAGGATGTTTTAGAGCACCTAAAAACTCACTCCGCCCAGGTTGAGCAGGGACTCACCCTGATTCTGATCGCTAGAAATCTAGAGCGCATTGGCGACCATGCTACCAATATTGCTGAAGACGTAATTTTTGCCCTCAAGGGCGAAGATGTGCGACACTCGACTCAAGTTTCAACGATCAAAAGCGCACTGAAATAGGTCAGATCAGTTCACGGAGTTTCTCATGATTAAAAAGTCCAAGATCCTCGTGATCGAAGATGAAAAAGACGTCAAAGACCTGATCACGCTGCACCTCAAAAGAGAGGGTCACGAAGTCGTAGCAGTAGAAAACGGAGAAGAAGGGTTAACACTCCTCCAAAATCAAAACTCATTTGACTTAGTCGTTTTGGATTGGATGCTCCCTGGTGTTTCGGGTTTAGATATCTGTAAAAAAGTGAGTGGCCAAGTTCCAATTCTCATGGTGACGGCACGAGCTGACTCAGCTGATATTGTCCTAGGGCTCGAAATGGGTGCCGATGATTTTGTCACCAAACCGTTTGAGATTCCTGTATTTCTGGCCCGCGTCAGGGCAATTCTTCGCAGAGCTCAGTCTCCTAACTCCCAAACCCAAGACTCCGGAGTGCTACAGGTCGACCAACTCCGGATTGATCTAGAGGCCCATCAGGCTTTTTGTGGTCAAGAAGAGGTCATTCTCACTCCTTCAGAATTTAAACTACTCACTGCCCTTCTTAAAAACCAAGGTCGGGTCCTATCCCGAGAAAAGTTGATCGAGCTCGTCCAAGGACAAGGGGTCGCTGTGGTCGACCGGGCAATTGACACGCATGTTTTTGGTCTCAGAAAAAAGCTCGGCGCCTGTGCTGCAACCATCGAAACCATTCGCGGCGTTGGTTACCGAGTCATCCCAGCCTAAGAGGTTTTCATGAAGCTCAACACCTTTCGATTCCCATGGAAATTTTTCTCTCGGATCATCGTCCTTCAAGCATTCGTGATTTTGCTCTGCTTTCTGACCGCAGGACTCACGGCTCGACATTTCTTTAGTTCTTATTTCACTCAGCACTTCCGCTCCTGTGGAAACGATTGTGAAATTGAATTCCAACACATGTTGAATCAATTTGACACGGGTCTATTGCTCGGACTGGGCACACTGAGCCTTGCTTTGGGAATTTTTGGCTGGTTCTTTGCTCATCGACTGATTCTTCCGATTGGACGCCTGCTCTCGAAGGCAAAAAGCGTCCTCAACCCACAAAATCTCCTGACTCCCGAGGAAGATCAACTCCAACTCGAGGCTCTCGACCAACAACCCGACTCAGCTTGGTCTGACCTTGAAGCATCAATTGAAGAAATTCGTCGCGATCTTGAAAGAAAGATCGAAAGCCTCCGCGATGAACGAGAGGAGCAGGCTACCCTGATGGGTGCCATTTCTGACGCAATTCTCGCTGTCGACCTTGAAGGGGCCCCACTTTTTTACAACAGCCGAACCGAACTTCTTTTCGGAGACAAGAATTTAGCAACCCAGCCCCGACTCTGGGAAATCGTTCGCGATCCTGAAATTCTTGAGGCTTTTCAACAAGCCCTTAAAAAAAGTAAATCAACAGAAATCAAAGCGATCCCATTTGATCTACCCACTGGAAAGCGATTTTTCTCCGTGGCCGTCGCTCCCCTGAGAGACGGGCGAGAGTCACTTTATGGTGCCGCCGGAATTTTTCACGACGTCACCGATTTAAAAAGAGCAGAGCAAATCCGGATAGATTTTGTAGCCAACGTATCTCATGAGCTTCGCACACCGCTCACTGCCATCAAGGGCTATGCGGATACACTTAAACTGGATATTCAGGAGGGAAAAGCACCTTCCCCAGAGTTTATCGAGGTCATTAACCGCAATACGGATCGACTGATGAACCTAATTCAGGACCTCTTAGACCTCTCTTCGATTGAATCAACTGACTCGCTCTTAAAATCGGAAATCACCACCCAAGACCTGACTGAACGCGTGGTCAGACAGATGTCAGACGCTTTTGAGCGCAAAAAACAACTCATACACACTCAAACGCGAGCTTCGACTGTTTATGCTGATCCTCGAAGAGTCGAGCAAATCCTGGTCAACCTCCTCGACAACGCAAATAAATATTCACCGCCTGGTGGCAAAATCACCCTGTCTTGGGAAAGTGAAAATCGCGAAACAGTTCTGCTCAAAATTAAAGATACAGGTCCTGGCATTCCCATCGAACATCATTCCCGCCTTTTTGAACGATTCTACCGGGTAGACAAGGCCAGATCTCGCGAGCAAGGTGGGACTGGACTCGGACTTGCGATCGTTAAGCACATTATGCAAGTCCACGGCGGCTCAGTTGGAGTCGAAAGCGTTCCCGGCGATGGAACCACTTTTCTATGCCGTTTCCCCAAGGCAGGAAAATAGCTCAACTGCTCCCACAGCTTTGCCGAAATTAATGTTTAAAACATTTTCTTGAGATTTTTTCATAACCGAATATCCTAAGAGCAGGTGCATTTTGTTTTTCATCCGCATGACTCGCTGCATTAAATTAATTACCAACTTGGGGAAAGAACATGAACTTAAACAGTAAGAGTAGGATGATTTCAAATCTAAAAACTCTGGCATTCACCTCTGCCCTAGCATTTGTTGCAACTTCGCCAACAGCAAGAGCACTGGAGCCTCTCCCAGCCAAACCACCGATCCCGGCTGACAACCCAATGTCCGCTGCTAAAATCGAACTGGGTAAACAGCTCTACTTCGATCCACGGCTCTCCAAATCTGGCACCGTATCCTGTAACTCTTGCCACAATGTCATGCTCGGAGGAGATGACAATCGTCCGACCTCCATGGGCCACGATGGGAAACAAGGAGGTCGATCCTCCCCAACGGTATGGAACTCAGCGTTTCACTCGGTCCAATTCTGGGACGGACGTGCCGCATCACTCGAAGACCAAGCCAAGGGTCCCGTGACCAATCCCATCGAGATGGGAATGGATAGCCCAGAGGCGGCCGTAAAGCGACTCATGTCGATCCCTGGCTATGAAAAACAATTCAAAGAAGTCTTCAAGGGTGAGAAAATTACCATCGATCAAGTTGCAAAAGCCATTGCAGCCTACGAACGAACGCTACTCACCCCAAACAGCCCTTTCGATCGTTTTATGAAGGGGAACAAGAAAGCCCTGAATCCCGCTGCCCAACGAGGAATGCAACTGGTTCAGACCGTAGGCTGCACCAGTTGCCATATGGGTCCACTTTTTGCTGGACCAGTGCTCCCTCAAGGCCAAGGGTTCTATCAAAAATTTCCGATGATTCCCGGCTCTGAGTATGAGACCCAATACGAACTCACCAAGGATCTAGGTCGCTTTAACGTAACCCAGAAGCCTGAGGATAAAAATTTCTGGCGTGTACCCACCTGGAGAAACGTCGCTCTCACGGCACCTTATTTTCATAACGGCAAGGTAAAAACCTTAGATGAAGCTGTACGCGTGATGGCAAAAACTCAACTTGGCAAAACCCTCACTAACGCTGAGGTCTCAGACATCGTTGAATTCTTGAACAGCCTCACTGGCGAGTTCCCGAAACAAACAATGCCTCGACTCCCAGAAACCCGAAATCATTCTGTGAACGAATAATGCCGTCCAATCCATCCGTTTTGCTCGAAGTCACGCAGCTCGTCAAAAAGTACCCGAGCGTGGTAGCCGTCCAGGGAGTGAGCTTTACCTTGAAAGCTGGGACTTGCTTCGGTCTGCTTGGACCCAACGGCGCAGGCAAGACAACGACGATGGAAATGGTTGAAGGAATCACTCCCCCGAGCTCGGGAGAGATTCGATTCAAGGGCCACCCCATCACCGCCAACTTCAAAGAAAGAATCGGGATCCAGTTTCAAAGTACTGCCCTCCCTGATTTCCTCACGGTCCGCGAAGTATTAAAACTCTTTCGAAGTTTTTATCAAGAAACCACGCCCCTCGAAAGCCTAATTGAATTGTGTTCACTTGGAGAATTTTTGGATCGCGACACTCAAAAAATCTCAGGAGGACAGAGACAGCGACTCCTCCTGGCTTTAGCTCTCGTCAACAACCCTGACCTCGTATTTTTAGACGAACCCACAACTGGCTTGGATCCCCAAGCTCGTCGAAATTTCTGGGACTTAGTGAGAACCATTCGCGAAAATGGCAAAACCATTTTTATGTCGACCCACTATATGGAGGAAGCCGAGGTCCTTTGCGACGAGATTGCCATTATGGACCATGGCAAGATCATCGCTCAAGGCGCACCTCACCACCTCTTAGGTCATCACAAAAATCTCGAAGATCTCTATCTCGAAATCACTGGCAAGGGGCTCCGACTATGAAGCGATTTTGGGCTCTCTTCATCGCAAGAAACAAAGAATTTTATCGAGACCGCGCAGCATTTGGGTGGAACCTTTTTTTTCCGGTGATTGTCATCTTCGGCTTTGCTTTTGCATTTTCAGGCGGGAACCAAAACCTGTATAAAGTGGGCGTTTTCAACGAACCGGGAACTCACCCAGTAAACGCATTTACCCAAACTCAATACGTTGACTTCGTCACCTACCCGGAACTGCAACCTGCTCTTGAAAGACTCCGGCACCAACAGCTCGACATGGTCATCGCCTTAGGACAAAAAAACCAATACTGGATCAATGAGTCCTCGCCCAAAAGTTATCTGATGGAACGCGTACTCAAAGGCAGTGAGTCCGGCTCAGTGCCTTCAAACTTCGAGAAACAGGCCGTCAACGGCAAAGAGATCCGCTATGTCGACTGGCTCGTCTCTGGTATGCTCTCACTCAATATCATGTTCAGTGCACTTTTTGGCGTGGGTTACACCATCGTGCGATACCGCCAAAACAAAGTCCTCAGGCGCCTCAAAGCAACCCCAATCAGTGCATTTGAGTTTTTGACCGCTCAAGTCGCTTCACGCCTCATTCTGATTCTCGGAGTGTCTACTGTAGTCTATTTCGGCTGCAACTCGTTGCTTCACTTTCAAATGCTGGGTTCTTATCTGGATCTATTCATCGTTTTAGTTCTAGGTGCAGTTTGCCTGATCTCTCTCGGACTTCTCGTTGCAACGCGTTCAGCAAGTGAAGAATTTGCAAGTGGCGTGGTCAACCTGATCACCTGGCCTATGATGTTTCTTTCAGGCGCTTGGTTTTCCTTAGAAGGAGCCAACCCGTGGCTTCGCAAATTTGCCCTCATTTTTCCGCTCACTCACGTCATTGACTCGAGCCGAGCGATTATGACTGAGGGTGCTCGAATCTCAGAATTAGGCGCACACCTCATCCCTCTTGGTTTGATGACCGCTCTTTTTTTAGTCCTCAGCGCCTATCTATTTAAATGGGAATAAAATAAGCTAGCGAGCAGCCGGCTTTATTGACTCGAGCGGCTCTACAGCAATTTTTCCAAATCGTTCTCGAAGTATTTCCCGAGTCAATTCTATTTTTTCTCTGGGGACAAAGACCACTTTAATTTCATCATGAAGGGCTCCATCCTCCAACGCAACCTCTCCAGGAATGTCTGAGGGGGCAGGCGAATGAACTTTCCTTCGAGAAGATTTGATCCCGTATAAAACTGGAAATGCGTCTGAGACTAGGCTCTGCTCAGCAGGAAGAAGTTTACCCCATTCACGGAGTCGCTTTTCATTTACTTCTTGTTGATTCATAAAAGGGCGGTGGCGGCTGAGCCCAGGATTTTCCACTAATCGGCCCTCATGTGATGCCTTCACTTGCGCTCCTTTCTCGGGGCTCCATTTGGCAGCTGAGGCATAGCCCAACGCACTGCTGAGTTGACCCACCCAAGCAGTGGAAAGGGTATCGTCATTCATCCCTCCCCGCCCCCAAGCGATCTCCCCACTAAAGGCAATGCGGCCTGTTTTCTCAAGTTGACCTAACGGCATCAAATGCCCCTCGAATTTTCCGTACTGAGTGAAGGCTAACAAGGAGGAAGATGACGAACCGTGGAGGAGTTGACTCCCGTGGAGCTGTGCGCGCCGCAGAGCTGGGCTGTTCGCCAACTCTCGAGAAATCATAGCCTCAGCCTCTACTGGATTCAAAACCATTCGCTTAATCGGAAGAGAGCCATCTTCAACAATTGCGTCTCCGTCACAAATTAAGGGCATAAAAGCTTCCCACTCGTTTACCTGGGTATGCGGGGATGCAGGTCGAGCCCCACAGGCTGCACCGCTTCCTCCAACGGCAAGATGACTCAGATTCAAATGTTCAATTTTTCCGATACACTCTTTTATTCCATCGACTTCAATAGGTTTTAAAAGCTGATGATCACTTGCACGAGAGAAAGCTTGCCAAAACTTTTCAGTGATCGGAGGCTTTTCAAAACGCTGCACTTCGCTCATCAGCCCTTCCCAGAAATCGGGATACCTCTGCAATGGATTTTTCTTCATTTTCGGAACAGGACTCATCCTAAAATTTCCTAAAGAATCTAAATAACTGATAAATATCCGATTTTGATTCTTATGAAACAAGAATGCTCCAGGTGCTTTGCCGTGAAGCGTTTTAAAATCTAAATGAGCAGCCTCGCAAAAATTGAGCAGATCTTCTCTTAGATAACCCTCTGCCTTAACAGCGCCCCAGAAATCTGCCGCTAAAGTCAAGGTACTCATACTTAAAAAAATTGAGAGATAACCTAAAAATAAAGTCTTTTTCTGAATCATGATTCATTTTAGCATTGCATACAGAAGCAGTTCAAGTAATCTTCGTCAAAAGAGGGGGTCTGCATGCTACTTAAAGAATCGACAACCACCCAACAAGACGCCGGAACCACAGACCCGGAAATTATCTGGCTCAATACGGTTTATCAAGGTGACAAAGTTCCACAACTCACTTTACGCGCAGTACTGATGGGTTCGGTTCTTGGCGGATTTATGTCTCTCTCTAATCTTTATGTAGGACTCAAAACAGGATGGGGACTGGGAGTTGCAATTACCGCCTGCATTCTGTCCTATGCCATCTATCAAACGATGATGACCGCGTTTCCTCGCCTCTTCCCTACCCCGATGAGCCTCTTAGAAAATAACTGCATGCAGTCGACCGCATCATCGGCTGGATATTCAACAGGCGGCACACTCTCCTCCGCAATCGCTGCCTATATCCTCATCACAGGCCACTCCGTGCCATGGGGCGTCTTGGCAGGCTGGACCTTTTTTCTCGCTTCGCTCGGAGTCTTCATGGCAATCCCGATGAAGCGACAGATGATTAACATTGAACAACTCAAATTTCCAAGTGGGATTGCTGCAGCAGAAACGCTGCGCAGCCTACACTCTCACGGTGAAGAGGCAACCCAAAAGGCCAGAGCATTAGGAGTTTCAGGACTGCTCGGAGCAACCATTGCTTGGCTCCGAGATGCCGGCAAACCTTTTTCGATTCCCAGCATGCTTCAATTTCCAGGCACACTCCGAGGTCAACCGTGGGCACAGTGGACTATTTCATTTGAAATGAGTGCCATCATGATTGCCGCAGGCGCCATCATGGGATGGAAAATTGCATGGTCCATGCTCCTCGGTGCGATTCTCAACTATGGTGTCATCGCTCCGTGGGCTGCAGGCCAAGGTGCAATTGATCTCTCACACCTCGGCTATCGAACCATCGTGAGCTGGAGCACTTGGACCGGCGCATCCATCATGGTCACTTCTGGCCTTCTCAATTTCGCACTCCAATGGAGAACGATTTTTAAAGCTTTTGGTGAACTCGGTCACTTAATCAAGCCTCGCACTGCCTCAATTTCTGGACTAAAAAATGGCAGCGAAAAAGCCGTACTCGATCCAAGAGAGCGACTCAAGGCCATTGAAGTTCCGACGTCCTGGTTTCTATCAGGCACCATTCTCTCAGGAATGGGTTGTATTGCTGTACTCTACCTCGCTTTTGGAACTTCAATCTGGATGGGGATTCTGTCCATTTTAATGACGTTTTTTCTCTCGCTTGTAGCCTGCCGAGCCACTGGAGAATCAGATATCACCCCGATAGGCGCCATGGGCAAAATCACTCAACTTTTCTTCGGTGCAATCGCCCCAACCAACTTAGTCACCAATCTCATGACTGCAAGTGTCACAGCTGGAGCAGCAGGGTCATCTGCCGATCTCTTAACCGACCTCAAGAGCGGTTATTTGCTCGGGGCCAATCCCCGTAAACAATTCATCGCGCAATACATCGGTATTTTCGCCGGAGTTCTCGTCGTTGTCCCTGCATTCAATCTGATCATTCCTAACGCGTCAGTTCTGGGCTCCGCACAATGGCCAGCACCCTCTGCGCAAGTTTGGGCTGCCGTAGCACGACTTCTTTCTAATGGTCTGCACTCACTTCATCCGACTGCGCAGCTTGGACTTGCTGTAGGTGGAGTGATCGGGATCGTCCTCCCTCTTCTTGAACGACGATTTTCGAGGTTCGCAAACTACATTCCCTCAGCAACTGGACTGGGTTTAGCGATGGTCATCCCGTTTTTTAATTCACTATCCATGTTCATCGGTGCTTTTGCAGCATTGTTCTTAGAACGCAGATTTCCGCGAGTATCGGATCGATACGTGGTTGCTGTGAGCTCGGGCGTGATCGCAGGTGAATCGCTCATGGGTGTGGTCGTCGCGCTGCTCTCTGCATCTGGGATGATTTAGTGAATCGTGGTCGCCCCAACGGAATGACTTAAAGCCAGTATCCGATTATTGTATATATCAGATATATAAATTACGTCATTGATAATGATAGCTGAAAATGGTGAAGAAAGACTATCGAAAGCAGGAGGACCTCCCCGATTAACGCTGTTGGATAAAAAGTCCGGCTGGCCAAAAACCTGATCTGCATCTTGATTGATCGCCGTAGGAAACTGATTCCAGACTAAAACTCGGCTATTTCCAGAATCCGCCACGACGAGGCGAGCCCCGTCCGTCCACACTCCGCGTGGCTGATTCAGAGAATGAGCAGAAACAGCGCTGCCACTATTTCTCAGGTTTGAATTGAAATCAGGCTGACCTAACACCAAGTCTGCAGGATAGCAAAAAGGATTTGCAGCAGGACAAACACCAGTCGGCATACTGTTCCAAATCAACACTCGATGATTTCCAGAATCCGAAACAACTAAGTGAGTTCCGTCAGTGCCAACCGCGCGTGGTCCGTTCAAATTGTATGCATTCGGTAGTGCTGAGATAGGAGATCCTGTGACTGGAGATAATGATGCATTAGAAACATTCCTATTAAAATCAACCTGTCCTAAAACAACACTTGCAGCATAATTAGGCGCTGGACTAGCAGGAGGGTTGAAGAAAATCAAAACTCGATTATTGTTCATATCGGGCACGAACAGTTTTGCAGGAGAACCTCCAGAAGCAGGAACAGCCGTCAGCTGGCCTGCATAGTTCAGACGATTTGCTGCCGTTGATGAAGAACCGCCAGTGATCAAATCTGCTTGACCAATAACTCCGCTCGGCATTGCTCCAGACGTTCCAGGAACACCTGAATAAACTAGAATCCGTTGATTACCCCAATCAGAAACATAGAGTTGATTTCCGTCCCATGCCACTCCCATCGGCCCTGACATGCCCTGGGCACTCACAGCATTGTTTAAAGTGGGATTTGATACAGGAGAGGCACTGGAAAAAAAATTAGGCTGATTCGTGGTAAAATCTGGCTGACCTAGAACCTTAGCCGGCAGATCAAATAGAGTAACAGGCGACGTTGGAACTGGGACTGAATTCCAAATCAGAACTCGATTATCTTGAAAGTACCTTGCACCATTGCTACCGATCGCACTCGCAGCAATCAGCTTTCCGTCCGCCACGGCAAGCTGATTCGGATACGTGACCGCTGAGGGTCCGGACACCCCGCCCGCAAACGCCGAATAAGCATTAGGTTGACCGATAACAATCCCTGCTGGCGCCAGATTTGATGTTGGGATTCCATTCCACGCTAAAACTCGGTGATTCAATGCATCAGCAAAATAGAGAGAAATCCCGTCGTAGAATAACCCTGCCGATCCGGTCCCTCCTCCATTCACATTCACCATCCTATCGGTGTTAATACTGGACGGACTCAGCCCGCCGTAATTGATGGCAGAAGTCGTAAACGAAGCCTGACCTAAGACAACGTTAGCACTAGGAGAAGGGCTCGGAGTGAATTGATTCCAGATTAAAATTCGATTATTTCTTAAGTCGGATACAGCGATCCGCGTGCCGTCGCCCGCAATATAACTTGGAGCACTTAGGGAGGACGCAGTAGGCGGTACCGGAGCACTATTACCTGTTAAACTGGATTGCCCCAGAACACCTGTAGCCGCTTGTGGACTACTCCTGATGGGAAGATTAAAGATGAGCACACGATTATTGCCTGAATCAGCAACAAAGAGATTACCTGACTGACTAAACACAGACATCGGACCCCTTAAACTTGTAGAACTCGTGGTGGAGGCAGGAGTGCAAGTGGACAGGTTGGGCTGACCGAGCAGAGCGCTCGGCTCGATCCCGCTGGTCGAAGGGATTGAATTATAAACTAACACACGATGATTCGAAGTATCTGCCACGTAAAGACTCCCTACTGAGTCAATCCACACCCCTCTCGGACCAGACATAGAAGTCGAAGTACAACCTGAACTATTGGTCGTGAAATTAGGCTGACCCAGCACTACATCTGCAGGCTGACGATTTTGGGTGGGAAGTTGGTTCCAGATTAAAACGCGGTTGTTCGACGTATCTGCAACCACCAAGCGGGTGCCATCGCTTGCCATTCCCGTCGGCTGGTTCAAGCTCGCCGCTCGAGCAGCTCCATAAACTGTTTCATCAACACCTCCTGGAGCAGGCCCCAGATAGAGGTCAGGTACTGCCAAACCAGTCGAAGTTGGAGCATTATTGTAAAATAAAATTCTATTTTGTGTCGTACTTGAAACTAGTAGCTTTTGACCCACTCGAATTGCAAGAGAGGGAGAGGAAAATCCCTGCTCCTGTTGAAGCTGGGTCAAGCTAGGCTGTCCAAACACTCCTACATAGGGAACGATCAAACTCAAATTCAGTGAGTTTTGATTATTAAAACTATCCGTCTCTGAGAGAGTAACAGTTGTAAGACCTACTGCAGCTGATGAAAAATTTAGAACTTTCGAAAATGTGCCACTCTCTGAACAAATAAAGGCAGTTTGATCCGATATAGGCCCTGAAAACTGCAGACTCGCGTGAGCTTGACAAACTCCGCTCACTGTCACTCCACTCTGAACTAAAGTATTGGGAGTAGGTGAGACAAACATGAGAATTGGCGTCGCATTAAAACGAGTCCAATGGGCAGTAATTGTAGCGAGCTGACCATTAGATTGTGTGAACGTATAATGACGCGTGCCATTTGTGGTTTGACTGGCCGTTGTATAACTCCAATGACCGTCAACACTACATTGAGTAGTGGCGGCATCTGCTACATCACCTATCATGGGACTCGTCGTAATTGAAATCGTCGGCAAATTAGAATCACAAGTCCCACCTGTAAACGTTGTGTTATTTTGATTACTTGCTACAGTGACATCTTCTAAATTTCCTGAAAACCTCAAATGAGGGGGGCTAGAGTTGGGATCCACAGCAAACGGTGCGGATACTGAATAGCCTACCTTTCCGAGTACATCGCTCACTCCTACCCTGACCTGGTATGCACCCGCCACAAGGAGAGGATCAATTAACCAGGAGTAAGTACCGCTATTGGGAAGACTTGAGCTAGGAGATCTTCTGTAGAGATCATCACTCCCAACCAAAGCACTCCAGGTACTCCCACCATCGCTAGAGCCTTCTATCTTTACTGAGTTGCTCGACAAGAGCAGATCGATTGAGGTGTAAGCGATTGTTACAGTCGATTCGGCTGTTAAGTTCGGAGGACTTGCGCTCCATGAATTAGAAAGAACAATCACGGGCGCTCCAAGAATTGTAAAACCTAAACTAGTGACCGCTGAAGAATTACCAGCTGCATCGACTGCCTCAATTTTAATGATGGATTGTCCTTGTCCACTCGCTGCAGGTGGATTTGACCAAGTAAAATTTCCTGTATTTGAAATATTTCTTGCTAAATTATTCCAACTTGACCCGCCATCCATCGAATATGAAATTGAAATCGGATTGTTAGCTAGAGATTGAGCATCTGAAGCACTCCAAATAATTGAGTAGGATTGATCGGCAGGAATAATTCTTGCTGTATTCGAGGGAGCACTGAGCGTGAGGATCGGAGCGGTCGTATCTAGAGTGTAAGGTAGCAACGTCGAACAAGTCGAGTTACCTGCAGCATCACTCCCTTTCACTTGAAGTAAGTAATTTCCGTCTGCGCCCAGTGGGCTCGAAGGCTTCAATACAAAAGCTCCGCTGGTCAGATCAGCGATTGAAGTCGCAATACTAGGACCTGTACAGTCAACCGATGCACCACTCGATTCATAGAGAGTGAGCGTAGCTCCAGCTGAAGTCATCCCAGAAACACTGGGAGTCCCATTGGATGAAATTGCTGACGGACTCAAACTTAAACCCAAGAATACTGGCAAATGAGCGAGCTTATTCAAGGTCAAGGTGATCCTCGCAGCATGATTTTCTGCTGCATCCGTTTGATCCGCAGTGAGAACCACAGGTCCGTCGAGCAAAGAGCTCAGATCCAGAGTCGCGCTCCAATGATGGTCACTGCTGCAGATAGCAGACGCAGTGATATTCAAGCCACCTTCCGAAGCATTCAAACTCACCGTCCCTTCTTTCGTGCAGGTCCCTGAAACCAAGAAACCACTTTGATTCGCATGAGAGACATAACTGAGATCGGTCGGAGAACTCCAAGCGAGTAGAGGAACGACAGTATCAATCCGTAATGGGGTACTCGCTGTAGCAACAGTCTGCCAGTTACCTGCGGGGTCTACCCCAACGGCACAGACTTGATTTGAAGAATTATTCGCAGGAGTAAAAATAAAGGGTGAAGCAACGGGATTGGAAATCGCTTGTGAGAAATCAGCCGAAAAACAGTCTCCAAAATTGATCACCACGGCTTTGTAAGAAACTACATCTTGGCCCGACACAGAGATCGACCTCTGAGCCAAACTATGACTTGGAGTCACACCCAAATCAGAAGATCTCAAAACTACCGTTGGAGGCGTATTTTTGCGCACAAAAACCCGAGAACTCGTTCGACGAGTTCCGGCTGCATCCGTTTGAGCAACTTGAATCGTCTTAATCCCGTCCCCCGATGAGAAAACAACGTCCTGCGAAACGGCAGAGTTTAGCCCACATGGAACTGAAATTGAAGCCCCCCCTCCAGAGACTAGAATGTCCCCAGAGATTTCAACAGGTCCCACATTGCTAGATCGAGTGCATACAACTTGCACCTGAAGTGCGCTTTGTCTTTCAGTATTCTCAGCGGGTCCGGAAATCGAAATACTGGGCCCGACCGTGTTTCTCACCCACGTAGCGCCAATCAGCATAGACCTATTTCCGGCTGCATCGGTTTGGGTGAAAGTGTAATCCCAAGATCCATCCGAACTTTGATCTGCTGGAGTGAAGCTCCAACTTTGATGCTCACAGGACACTAAGCCTGTGACTGCTCCCGCTATGACAACAGGCAGGCCGGTTTCACAACTCCCCGAAAAAGTTGCAGACCGAGTATTTGTAAAATAGGGAGAAGGGTGAGCTGATTGAGTTACCACCGGAGGAGTTGTATCTCGATAAAGCGTCCTTGATAGAGAAGCCCCATTATTGGCTTGGTCTAATTGGGACAAATTGACAGACTTAATCCCGTCTCCCACAGACAGCACAATATCTTTCGAGAACTGTCCATCATGACATTCAGCGCTCACGGGCTCGTTAGCAACATCACCTGAAACGATCACAGCTCGGCCAGTGTCCTCACAGTGCCCCTGCAAAGTCAGTTGCCCTCCGCTCGTACTATTTTCGGAGGGTGAAACTAAAGCTAATCTGGGAGGCGTGGTATCTTGCACCCAAGAATAGCTCAGCGGATCCGAACTATTTCCCGCAGCATCCGTCGCAATCAGCGCCAAGGTATGAGGCCCATCCATGAGGTTAGAGTAGGCGATCAACCCCGACGAGCAATCACTAGGTACCTGGTTATCGAGTGAACAACTCATTGAGGGTTGTCTCGTCCAGTTGTCCTGTGCCGAAAAAGTAAAATTGACGCTCGAAACATTCACTAACTGAGCCGTGCGACTCAGAAAACTGACCGACGGCCGAGTCAAGTCCTTAAGCTCAAAACCAGTAAAACTGGCCATTTGACGATCAGAATTAACCACAGCCACTCTCACCGTTCCAGGTGCACTCACTGGGCGAACCAAGCAAGTGAGCTGAGAATCAGAGATGAGTCGGACATCATCGCAAGGGCTATCACCCACCTGCACAGTCAGTCCAGCTCTCAACCCAGTTCCAGTGAGGGTGATAGTACTTGGAGAATCAAAACCAACCACTGAGGGAGAAGTTGAGATTACTGTGGGAGGAGATGAAACTACTGAGGGAGATTGATTCGTTGCTTTATTGGATGCAGTGCATGCAGCTAACGCCAGACAAAAAGTCAGAACACTCAGTTGACTTATTCTTGGCACAACCAGGGCGCAGACTCCATCTAACGCCATGGCACCCTGTGAGTTTCGAGATCCTATTGGCATCAAGCTCATAAACTTACCTATGTCTTCTAGGCTACCAATCAAGACTAATTTGATCAACAATTAGTTTGGTAGATTGATCTCAATAATTCTTTCTGAATAGATGCAGGTATTTGAACTAAGGTGCTATGAGGTGCGTCCCTGTTGACTCACTCTTGACTGAAAAAGTGACGTCCTCCTCTCACTGGAGTGAGAGGATTCCCGTAGGGGTGCAACGTCCTGCACCGAAGCTAAACTTTTTGAGCCAGAATGGCACCAAACTTTCGCAAGTCGCTCAGATGCCGGTGAATGATTTGATAAACTACTTCCCAGTTAATTTTTTCGTATTCATGCACTGCGATATTTCTGAAACCAACAGACTTCTGTAAACGAACACAAAGGTCGCTGTCAATTAAGCCAAGCTGCTGCAAAGCCTGAAAAGAGGCGGACATCGTCGGCGGCGCAGGAAACGAGCTCATCGAAAGCATAATAGCTGCCAAATCGACACAAATCTGAACCGCTCGTTCTAAATTGAGAACAATTATATCTTGCAAGTCGAAATTTGATTTAAGCTCTTCTACCGAGAATGGCTGCTTCGACTCAATCCTTTGAATAAAACGGGCCAAATTATCGAGTTTCGATTTCAAAAGTTCTTGAGTCATCACTTGAAAATCCTCTTTCGCGTTTCGGATCGAATGAAATCTCGCCAACGCCCCCAGTCTTCTTGGTCGATCATAAATTCCTTCATGATCTGCGCGTATCGAAAAGGATCGAGATTGAGAATAACCTTGCCTTGGGTCATCGCTTCTACTTTTACTGTAGGACCACACTCGCTTAAGTCGACCAGGTCAATTTCTCTTTGGAGTCGATCACCCAAGGCTTGAGTTAGATTCAGTTTTTGATCGAGGGTGAGAAAATTCCTAGACAGCACTGCGAGGTCCACATCACTTTGAGCAGTGGCGCAACCCCGAGAGAAAGAGCCAAAGAGAATTGCAAGTTGCACCTGAGACGGGTCTGATTTTAGCACATCTAAAATCGTCTTAATCACTAATTTAAGCTCTTTTTGAGTTCCCAATCGGGTTTCCGGTAATCGGTAAATTTAAATTCGTACCTAATATTTTTGCCGCCATAAGTTCTAACTCAGTAAAAATCTTTAAAAGATGAGTAAAGTTCTTCGGCTCCTATCAAGTTAACCCTATAGTAACCTTAGCGAAAACACAAGCATGGCAACAGTAAAGACAAAGGGTTAGAAACAGTTCCTATAAAAAATATCTAAACCTATCTAAAAATGCTCAAAATGAGTAAGTTTTGAGCAGAACTCTGGTTGGGACCTAAGATTGGACGAATATTATGTTCACCCAGCACACTGTAAAACGGTCCAAAAGAGAGCAATTGTGATGGAGCGATCGAAAGTCGGACACTTCGCAAAAAAGTCGCAAATTGAGTGGGACCCGTCCTGAGAGACGCTTGTTTTACCCAGATGACCTACCTCAAAAAGGCCTGTATGGATCCACTCACCACTTTTTCAAAAGGACCGCTGCAGGGATGACTTGACTGAAAAACAAATCCTGAGAGACCTCCTGCTCGCACAGAATAGAAAAGTCGATTCTACGGTCTCCTAATTTCATTTTAAACTGATTCAGAATGCTACTTCGTAGCATTTTCAGGTGATTCGCTTGATCGATAGAACTGATCACTAAAACCAGATCAATGTCTCCGCCTTTAAGAGCGTCATCTACTCGACTCCCATAAAGAAAGAGAGATCCACTACCCGGTGAAAGATACGAAGATAGCACTTGAATGAAAGCACTGATTTCACTCTGAGAGATTCGCATTGACTAGCTCTTAAGTTTCACTTTTAGACTAAGAAGAATCGGAGTCAACGTTTTCATTCGCTCAAAACTGCGAGCTAAGTCTTTTTCAGAATATTCATGAGCAGTCATATTCCGAAGCTCTCGAATTTCTAGCCATTGTTCTGAATTGTCAATCAGACCGAGTTTTTCTGCCTGATTTACAAAATCTCGTAACGAACCTCGAAATGCTGGATCCCCCCTCAAAACAAAACTACGGACGTATTTAGAGAGAAAAATATCACTTACCCTAGCAAATCGCGCTACAAATCCCTCCCAAGACTCCAACTCCTGGGTAGTCAGGTAAGACGGATTTGAATCAAGTGTTTGAACTTTTGCGTAACTGTACGAAAGATGTTCTATTGCCTTGAGTATCTGATTTCTATATTCTTTGAGCAGTTTTTCAGTATCCACCCATCAGTTTGTAATCAAACTGGCAACAGAAAGCAATTCCTGCTTCTGAATAGATTTTTTAGAGCTCATACTCATCACCTCCGCAAGCTGACTAGAAAGCACCTATTTTTGATCAGGAATCGGATCTGCCTGACGCCACAGCTCATCAAAATGCTTTTGGTAGGTTTCAACTACCTTGGGATTGGCTAGGTAGATCTGATTCTCGTGATTGGCTGTAAACGCGTGGTTGGTATAGTTAAACGATCCAGTCTCCAGCATCTTATGATCTACAATAGTAAACTTATTGTGAAAGATCCCACGCTGATGACCGTAGCGAATATCAGCCCCGGCTTTTTTAAGGAGTGGAACCAGAGAATGATCTCCTTTGGATTGGCGTCGGTCTACAATGATCCTGACTGGAATTTTTTTAGACTGAAGCAAAATCTCATGCACCAATTGGTCAATATTGATGTCATAAATCGCAATATCCAAAGACTTCTGTGCCGTTTGCACAAACTTAATCAACTTAATGTCGCACAGCTCGACTGGTGAAAAACAAACCTCTAAATCTTGCGGGGCTTTGACCATCACTGCATCAATCATTCGCTGGGCACGATCTGCTGCTGTTTTTTGCTTACGGGCAATAGCGTGATCGCCCCACAGCAAAACAACCGCAACAATCAGGACCAATAGATAAGGCGCATGACCTGCAGCCCGTCGATTTAATCTGTAGAATTTCATAACCCGTTTTTTATCACCTCAAGCGCAACTTCTCTAGCAAGAAACCATCCATTCTGACGCGGCTCTGTGTCTTAACTCACCCAGGCTAAATCGACGCACGCAACCTCTAACTATTTGAATTATCGAATCAAATAAAATGGGAAAGTGAAAATTAATTTTATTTACACGACAAATTGACTCAAGAATAAATTCCCATCATAATTTAAATATAGAAGGGGAATTCCATGAGCTCTGATCCGTCAAAAGCTAATTTACTTCTGCGTTCTCATCGTAGATCAGCGGCGTATTTAGCGCGTAAGAACTGTTCAGCACTTTTGCTGATCTGCTTTGGAATTGGTCTTAGCCTGATCTCCGGACAACTTACGCATGCCCAGCCCGGACCTAACGAATCCAGAACAGACGAAAACAATTCCCCAGCCCGTGCTCAACCCTATCCAAGCCCTAGAATGACATTAAGAGTCAAAAGCAGCACCGCTAAAACTCCTGCTGGTATGCCAGAGTACTTCGGAGTTAGAGCCCCCTCGGAGCCAGAGTCTCCCGTAATCTCGAATTCATGGCGATCCAAATCCATTAGTCCTTCAACTGCTGCGCCTACTGCTGGCGCCGCCGAAGTTAAAAACCATCGAGACACTAGAGTTACCCGCAAGAAAGCAAGTGATGATGCTGCTCGGGCTCGTGCTGCCAGGGATCTCAATGCTTTTGGCACTGATCCTCCTAGCCAACGTATAATCCCCAGTTCCGCCAGTCATGAAGCTGCTCTTGCTGCTGCCAGCAAAGCTGCGGCTGCTGCCCTCAAATCTGCTAATTCTATTCCTCCTGCTACTGGTGCTGCTAATACTCCTGCTGCTACTGCCCCTCAGCCTCCTGCTACCACTGTACAAGCTGCGGCCACTGCTCATGAAGCTGCGGCTGCTACCCAAAGAGTTGCTACTTCTATTCCTCCTCCCACTGCTACTGGTGCTGCTGCT
>CANCQK010000022.1 GCA_947380295.1 Bdellovibrionales bacterium
GATGACGTTGGTGATGACGTTGGTGATGACGTTGGTGATGACGTTGGTGATGACGTTGGTGATGACGTTGGTGATGACGTTGGTGATGACGTTGGTGATGACGTTGGTGATGACGTTGGTGATGACGTTGGTGATGACGTTGGCGATGACGTTGGCGAGGTAGTCGAAGCGTCGCTCAGGACACTCAAGACGGCACCCGAAATCTCGACTTTGCATCCCCCCAATGGAACGAGTGCCACCAGAAAAAAGATCGGGGCGATTCTCGGGAAGGTACTATTCGAAATTAAATAGAACTGCCTACACTTCAACATATCTTTATTTTAAATATGTTGACGTTATTTATCAAGTTTTGATTTCATCGGAACTCCTCACAAGTGGGTCAGAACCGACACTCCCCGAACTTACCGAGAGGCAACACCAAGAGATGACTCGAAATCAAATTGGTGTTAGCGTGCCAGTAGTTTTTATAAAGGAGGACGGCAATGGCTCGAGGTTCAAAAGTTTGGTGGAATGGCGCAGTGCTTCCAGTAGAAGAAGCGAAGATCAGCCTTTTTACGCATGCACTCCATTACGGTGTCGGTGCTTTTGAGGGGATTCGAGCTTACCGCCAAAAATCAGGCCGAGGTGCTGTTTTTAGACTCCCTGAACACATTGAACGTCTCTTTGAAAGCTGTAAAATTCTAGATATCCAGATCCCTTTTTCTCCCGATGAATTGGTCCAGGCCTGCCTTCAGACGTGTCGCGCCAATCAGTTTGAAGAGTGTTACATCCGTCCAATCGTGTTTATTGGAGATGGACCACTCGGGGTAAATCCCGGAACTCAACCTCCGATTGATGTTGCGATCCTGAATTGGGAGTGGGGCAGCTACCTAGGCGATCAAGGCAAAAATGCAGGGACACGCCTCAAGATCTCGAGTTTTATTCGCCCCCACGTTAACTCTGCGATGACCAAGGGTAAAATCACGGGTCAGTATGTCAATGGCGTGATGGCCAAGCGCGAGGCCATAGCCGCTGGCTTTGATGAGGCACTGCTCTTGGACTCGGATGGTTTTCTGACTGAGGGCAGCGGTGAAAACTTATTCATAGTCAAAGATGGACGCATCAAAACGACTGCGCTGACCTCGATTCTCAACGGCATTACCCGAAAAACGGCCATCGAGTACCTCACATCGAAAAACTATCGAATTGATGAAGCCCGGTTCACTCGGGATGAGCTCTGGTGCGCTGACGAAGTCTTTCTCACAGGCACGGCTGCCGAAATCACGCCCGTTCGTGAGATTGACTATCGTCCGATTGGAAAAGGGAGTTACATGGGCAAGCCCGGTCCCATCACTCAAGAACTCCAAGCGGCTTATCACGAAATTGTGCGAGGAGAGTCATCCGAGTTTTCTCGGCACTGGCTGACCGCAATTTAATTCGGGCCCATCGGATCTTGAGACGGGTGCGGTGCATTCTGTAGGAGCTGCAAATTCACTTGCTCCATAGCCTGTTTGACAGTCAAACTTTTCATACAGGGGTAATAGTGACACGGGGTCCCTAGACATTTGAAGTCTTGACCACAATAGACCTCAGGAACCAGAATGCTCGCCCGTGAATCATCTGCCAAGTAGGGTCCCCAGCGGATGACGCTTTGCACTCGGATCGGCGGAAAAAATGTCACAACAGGAATTTGAAGGGCCACCGCTAAATGCAAAGGCCCTGTACTTGGGGCCACAACGAGTCGCGCGCAGCTATAAATCCCAGCCAAGAAATCAACCGAACGCCCATCGGTATTTCTGAAGAAAATCAATCGCCCAGGAGCATCAACTAAGAAGGGAGATATCGACTTTTCTACCTGATCGAGAAGCGCTCTCTCAGTAGGTCCACCCGTCACGACCACCTGAAATCCTTCTTGGACTAAGCCCCTGGCTAGCTCACAGTAGTGAGCTTCGGGCCAATTCAAAGCTGAACCTCCCATGCCCGGATGAATGACAATAGTGGAACCACCGTCTACCCGCCATCCTCGGTTTTCCAGCCATTCCTTGGCTAGACTCGCCTGCTCGTTCGAGATGTGGACTTGAGTGGGAACACTTCGAGTACTCACCTGAATTCCGATTTTTTTTAGCAGCTCCAAATTATAGTCAGCTTCATGCATTTCTACTTGAGAGCGCCGTTGTCGAATTCCAAGATTATAAAACAAATAGGAATGCAACTTGCTCACGGGACCAATCCTGTAGGTAATCCCAGCAAAATAAGTGGCCGCAGCAATTCTCCAATGAGACTGAAGGGTAATCGCAAACTGAAATCTATGTTTTTTCAAATCAGCGACCAGATTCCAAAATCCTTGAAAACCACGATGTCGGCCATCAGGATCGTAGACCATGACTTCATTCACAGAGGAGAGCCCACGGAGAACTGGGGCAACGGACTCTCGAACGAGGAATGTGAGTTTAGCGCGTGGGTAACGCTTTTTAATCACTTCCAACACAGGGGTCGAAAGAATGACATCCCCTAACCGGTCTGGACGTACGACCAAAACATGAGCAGGCCGGGTGCTTAGAAACTTTCTCAGCTTATGGATCGCCCTAGGGCTAAACCTTTGAGACTGAATCTTGAAAAAGTGCGTACTCCTGAGAAATCGTGGAAGCATAACCCTCATGCTCTCGCAATTACAGCCGTTCTACAATCAGCTTTTCCATCGTAGCAACCACTTGATCTAGAGTGAGTTGACTCGTGTCCAACTCGATCGCGTCTTGGGCTTTTTTCAGAGGCGCTACGGCACGAGTCGAATCACCCCGATCACGCTCCACAATCTGTGCCTTGACTTCCTCAAAGGATGGGGCGTCAGATCCTGCTGCCTCAAGCTCGATGAGACGACGCTTAGCCCGTTCATCCACGCTCGCATTGAGGAAAAACTTGACGTCGGCATCAGGAAAAACCACAGTGCCGATGTCCCGTCCCTCCAAAATAGCACGACCTTGACACCCGAGGCGTCGCTGAAGTCCAAGCAATGCAGCCCTGACCTCTGGGATCGATGAAACACGAGAGGCAGTCATCGTCACTTGAGGAGTTCTGATCAGATCAGTCAGGTCCCTGCCATTAGCAAAAATTCGATTCGCAGGATTTTTCTCAGGACTGCGTTGAAACTCAAGATGAACTGAGCGGGCCACATCCACTGCAGACGCAACAAAGTCGACTGCGGGTTCAACTCTCTCTTTTTCCAAGACTAAAAACCCAATTGCTCGATAGAGGGCTCCGGTGTCCACATGAACAAATCCAAGTTGGTCCGCCAGGCGACGAGTCGCCGTACTTTTTCCTGTGCCTGCTGGTCCATCAATCGCAATCACCGGACCCATTTTTGGAACTTTTACGAACGACTTCTCCATCCCTTACCTCTTTGCAAAACCGCTCAAAACATTGAGGGCTCTCTCATTTTCAGCCGGAGTACCCACAGAAATCCGCAGGGCATGCGGCAAACCATAATTCATAACAGGGCGTAAAATCACGCCCTTTGTTAAACATTTTTGATACAAATCAAAACCAGAAAGCCCAAAGCCTAATTGCGCGTTGATCAGCACGAAATTTCCCTGACTTTTCCAAAAGGGCACTTCCATTTCGGCTAATTTGCTCTCCCAGAGACTCATACCGGTGACATTGAGGCTGCGAGCTTGCTCAACAAACTCCTGATCTTCGAGAGCCGCTTCTGCACCAATCAGGGCCAGGGAATTTAGATTGAACGGCTGACGAACCTTATCGAGGATTGAAATCATTTCAGAACTTGCAACTCCATAACCGACACGGAGTCCCGCCAAGCCGTAGACTTTTGAAAACGTCTTGAGAATCACCAAATTAGGATAAACTTTAAGGAACTCTTTCGGGTTTGGGCAATCCAGTGATGTAATATATTCGCCATAAGCATCATCTAGGGCAACAATGACAGATCCATCTCGGATCAGTGACATTTCTCTGAAAAAATCCGCCAACTCTCGCCTCGGAATATAAACCCCAGTCGGGTTATTCGGGTTTGCCAAGAAAACAATTTTTGCCTTCTCGTTGGACTTTACTTTCTCGATCACCGCGCTCAAATCACATTTCAGCCCCTCATCGACTGGAGCGATCTCGGAGATTACGCCATGAATTTGAGCACAGATCTGATAGGCGATAAAGGCGGCACGATGAGTGACAATCGCGTCACCCACGAGGCAAAAGGTTCGAATCAAAAGATCGATAATTTCGTTTGAACCATTTCCCAAAATCAAATTTTGAGAAAAAACCCCCTCGTGAGCACTCAAAGCAGTCTTTAAACCAAACCCACTTCCGTCTGGATAGCGATGGAGGTCTTTCAGCCCCTTACGAATGGCAACCACAGCTCTCGGGCTAGGGCCCAAGGGGTTTTCATTGGAAGCTAATTTCACGACTTTTTTGATCTTGTATTCTCTCCGAGTTTCCTCGATGGGCTTGCCAGGAACATACGGAACCAGGCTTCGAATATAATCTGGAATGTGAAGGGTCATCTTTTTGTTACATCACGAGAACGGGAACGAAGCAACATCGGAGCTGAGATCACTTCGGTTGCCACTAGGCTGCCTGAGTGCTGAAAATTTCCACCATTTCCTCAGGAGAGGTCTGAATTTGCAACGCCCCCAGATCGGCGGCAGCCCGAGGCATGCCATAGACCGCACAACTTTCTTCAGACTGACCCAGAGTCAGTGCACCGAGCTCGCGCAGGCGAAGCATTTCTCGTGCACCATCGCTCCCCATCCCGGTCAACATAATCGCGATACTCCGGCTGGCAATCATCAGATCATCCATAGAATCGAAAAGTTGACTCACGGAAGGCTTAAACCGGTTCACGGGAGGGCCATCCATCGGGACGCCAAAAAACGAAGTCCCGCGCTTCTCCACAGTGAGATGAGTGCCCCCGGCTGCGATATAGGCATGACCCCACATCAGTTCAGAGGAAGTTCTCAGTTCGACCGTCGGCCGTCCTGTTTGTTGTTGAAGTCGATTTGCAAAGGCTTCAGTGAAGTTTCCAGGCATGTGCTGAACGACTACAATGGGCGGACAATCTTTTGGAAACCCTTCAAGAAGCAGCTTAACAATTTCAGTTCCACCCGTAGATGAACCGATAGCAACCAAGTCGAAATCCCTGATCTCAAAATGGGCCTGTTTTTTTCGCCGACGATGCACCTCACTCTTTTGTGGAGCCTCAACTTCAACTGATGGTACCCTGGTCAGTCCACTCTCACGGCGATAGATCGAATTGCCCTCAGTCACCAGTTCAGGAATCATTTGATTCAATGATTCAGAAAGACCCAAGACCAAATGCCCGCTGGGCTGGAGATGTCCCGTGAGTTTTTGACAAACCTCAACCATTCGATCGCGGGTAAAATAGATCATGACATTTCGCAAAAAAATCGCATCAAACAAGACTCTCTCTGGAAGCTGATCCGACACCAGATTAAACTGTCTAATCTTAATGGATTCGCGCAGCGCTCGCCGCACAAGCTCATCCACCTTCCAATTCGGAGGAGAAATCTGTTTGAGTTTCTGCCAGTGATGAGCAAAATGGTCTCCCTCAGGAATTCCAGAAGCCTCTTGAATCGCTCTTTCGCTGAGATCAGTTCCCAGAATTCGAAATTGACTCGGGTCAAGGCCCACTTTCAAACAAAGAAACATGATGCTATAAATTTCAGGACCAGTGGAGCAAGCCGCTGACCAAATCTGAACACGTTCTTGATTTCTGAGTTTATTTTGTAAAACCGTCTTAAGCCATCGAAAATGAACCATCTCCCGAAACCACTCAGTTTTGTGGGTCGTTAACGACTCAATACAAATTTTCATCTCTTCAGGATCATTTTTAAGAATTTGTAGGTAGTTTCTAAAATTTTGCGCATCCCGTTCGCGGAGACGGTTGCCAATCCTGGTTTGAACCAGATTCCATTTCTCCATGGTGAGGTGAATGCCTACTTCACTTTCGAACCACCTTGAAAACTCATCAAATCCTAAGTTCGTTTCCAATACTCCCCCAATTCAAGCAGCTCGGCTGTTCACCAAAAAATCGGAATAACCATCAGCGAGATCACCTAAATTAAGAACAATACCCGGAGTACCATCCCCTAGTAAGGTAGCTGCGACGTAACCCCTTCGACTTTTAATTTCATCACTCAGTGGCTTTTGCACAATCTTTTGAACTCCAATAATTTCATCGATCAAATAGGCCCGATTCCCATTCTTTCGAGTCAACAAAGCTGGAACATCCTTGGAGTCGAAGTTCCTTGGATGAGTCGTTCGACTGAGACACCGACGAAGATCAATGACGTCAAATAATTCATTTCGAATCCTGATTGTAGATCGATTTTTACCCGTAGTGACCCAGCTTGACCAATCTGCCGGGCGAATCCTGCTAATTTCATCAATATCCGAGTTCGGGATCACAAATCGAGTGTGATCCACCCTCACCACCGCACCATTGAATATAGCCAGGGTCAGAGGGAGTTTAATCCGAATCGTCATACCGCGACCCAATCGACTCTCGAGTTCGACCTGGCCCTTGAGCCTTTGAATCGACTCTTCTACGACGTTCATTCCTACTCCACGTCCTGAAATTTCACTCACCGTATCTTTGGTCGAAAATCCATTAGAAAAAATCAACCGATAAGATTCAGAATCACTCATCCGCGAAGCCTTTTCAGGGGACAAAATTCCTTTTTCAATCGCTTTCCGCCTGAGTTTCTCGGGATCTAGGCCTCTTCCATCATCACTCACTTCGAGCCAAAATTGGCCACCCACTCGCTTAGCTTCCACATGAACTCGACCTAAAGATGATTTACCCAGCTGAACTCTCTGATGAGGGTCTTCTAAACCATGATCAACTGCGTTCCTCACCATGTGAGTCAGCGGATCTGATAATGCCTCGATCATCGTCTTATCGATTTCAGTGGTCTCACCGCCACACGTAAAATCGACTTCTTTCTTGCATAAATTGGCCGCGTCTCGAACTGCTCGTTCAAGCTTAGTAAAAGTAATTTTCATATTGACCATCGTTAATGAAAGCGCATGATTTTGTAACTCAAGAGTCAATTTATTCATTTGAGCAATTGTCTTGATCAAAAGATCGCGGTGGCTCACTAAATCATCTTTACATTGGTCCAAGACCGACTGAAGGATTACCTGTTCACCGAAAGCTTCGAGTAAAAAATCAAGTTTAGCCTTTGGAACTCGAAAAGATGCGTTTTCAAGACGGGAGGTCTTTGCTGGGGAGGCTTCTTTAGTATCTGAATGTTCGGGATGAATCGTTAAATGAGCACCCGAATTCGAGGCATTTCGAACTCGATTCTCAAGCTCCCTCACTAAGCTCTCATGCTGAAGGGGCTGAGTTGGATGAACAGAAAGAACCTCAACCGATTTTTTAAGAGCATCTAAGCAATGAAAAAGAAAACTCAAATTCTCTGGAGCATTAGGAATGGACTTGTGCTTGATCGCTAAGATGTAATCTTCAACTCCATGAGCTAAGGTCGCAATCTCAACGAATCCAACTGCTTTTCCAGAACCTTTTAAGTTGTGGGCAAGTCGAGTCAGCTCTTCAAAGACCTCGATATTTTCTGGATTTTTTTCAAGCTGTAAGGAAAGCCCTTCCACTCGCCCCAGTAAGTCGATGGATTCCTGGAGAAATCCTTCTCGAAGTTCTTTTAAAAACTCATCGTCATCACTCATGGTATCACCCTACCACCCAGTCGCACTTTAAATCTCGTCCCAAGCATCCTCTTTTTGAGCTACACTTCCTCGCTGACTCACAGGCCTCACCCCCGTGGGAAGGCTCCCACTGCGAGCCCTAGACCCCTGAGCACTTCGTCCGCCCTTTTTAAAATCCACGACATTACCGTCTCTTGACTCTGACGTAGATCCAGCGAGAGAAGACTCCACCGAAGACTTTCCGCCCCTTTGTGCAGAAGCAAGACTCCCGCGCCGCCCAGTGACGACTTGCCTCAAGTCTTCCACAAGCCCGGAGAGTCGACTCACTTGTCCGTTCAAAACTCCGCTATTTTCAGAGCAAACCTCGGCCGACGACGCATTCTCCTGCGTTGACTTACTGATCAATTGAATACTTTGATTAATTTGTTGAATCCCTGAGTTCTGTTCCTTAGATGCTCTGAGAATTTCATGAGCAGCTTTTTGGATCGAATCCAGTTTCTGGGCGGTCTCCTTACAGAGCGACGCACCAGCGTCAACTTTAGTCCGATTCAATTGCGCCACCTCTTGCGCAGTTTTAATACTATTCTTCACAATTTGAGAAATCTCTGCCGCGCTCTTTCCACTCATTTGAGCGAGGTTTCCCACTTCTTGAGCAACCACAGCAAATCCACGACCGTGCTCACCTGCTCGCTCTGCCTCAACTGAAGCATTGAAAGAGAGAAGCCGAGTTTGAAATACAATCTCATCAATCAACTCAGTCTTTTCGCCAATTTCCTCAATCAACTTGACCAACTGTTCAACGCGACTATTACTATCTGAAATCTGTTGAACGGATCCCTGAAGTTGAGTCATCGAATCGTTGCCAGAAGTCACCAATTCAAGAACATTTTGGGTGCCTTGGACTGTAGCGGACACCATTCCAGAAATTTCCTCAAGACTGGATGAGACCTCTTCTACCGAACTTGCTTGCTCCTGAGAGGCCGAAGCCAGCTCCTGAGAAATGGCTGCCAAACTATCCGAGGCTGCATTGACTTCTTGACCCGAAGCTCCCAAGTTCTCAGTAATGGCGCTGAGTCCGCGAGAGATCGAGCGTGCCAAATAGATCCCCAAAACCATGCCCATCACCAAACCGAGGCCCATTAAAACAAGGGTCAATCGGAGGGCTTGTGCAGAGTTACTCTCGGCAGCCACCGATCGGGTCTCAGCCATATCTTTGTGAAAGTTAATGAGAGCTACGGCAGCAGTTTTAAATTTTGCCGCTGCCTCAGGACATTGATAAAGAATCTCACTCAGAAGTGCTTGAGAATTATGCTCATTGTGGGCCTTCAGGATAGTTTTCCCCACTTCCTTAAACTCTGACCAACCTTCCTCAACTGATCGAAAAAGTTTTTCTTCTCCAGGCAAAAATGGGGTTCCAGAGAAAGACTTACTCAATTTCTCATAGGACTCAATTTCCTCTTTAACTCGTTTAAGCGCAAGCTCGGCCTGATCCGCTGGCAAACCTTTCAATCCTAGTGTTCTCAATTGAACTCGTGTACTTCTAAAATGAAGAAACAACTCCATAGCCATGCGTTGTTTAGGCATATTCTCTTGAATAATCGATTCATACTCTTGAGTGACCCGACTTAGATTGACGTAAGAGACATACCCCACTCCAGCAGTCACGCTCAGAAGTGCAACGCACAAGAGGATTAATTTCCGAGAAAGAGTCATTTTTTTCATAGAGACACTCCTGTTCGTTCCAACATTTTATAGCGATTCAGTCTCATGCCACTTCTCGCTTCAGAGTGGATGCAACCTCTGCCGATGATGTGACCTGAAGTAATTCATCTAACTTCAAAGCTTTTTCTAAATTCAGTATGGGAGCCAGCGGACGTTGAGAAACCTTGATAATACCCGCGAAAACGGTGGCACCCTGAAGTGTTTCGGTGGATCGGTCCATTTCAGCGTCAGTCACCGAGAGGACCTCAACGATATCATCGACCATGGCGCCGTAAAGTCCCCCTGACCACTCAGTGATGACGACACAAGGACGTTTCACAGGAGATGAATTAGGAGTAAAACCAATCGATTTTAAACTTTGCTTGAGATCAATCGCAGATATTATTTTGCCTCGCAGATTAATTAAACCGGCAAAATACGGAGGCATGTTGGGCAAGTAGGAAAGCTGTGTGAGACCCATCACTTCCCTAACATTGGATAGCGCGATCCCAAAAATCTGATTTTCCAATTTAACGAGAATAAACTTCTTTTTCTTTTCAGATCCCGCAAGAATCCCGTGAGATTGAGGATGAGTATCGACCACCTGGCTTGCGGGAGTCAGGCTCGCACCCACCTGTCCAGAAAGACTTTCAAATAGGTCTTCTACTTTTTTGTCGTCCGACGAATTACCTGGTTGACTCAAGCAAAATCTCCTCGAAAAATTCGATTCCAGGAACTGTAATAGTCCCCTTAGAGTTTTTCGGGATTTGCAGAGTTTTCTTGAAGAAATAAATCAAAAGCTAGGCAAAATCTCCCCATCCAACCTGAGGGTCATTTGATAAGCGTCCTCACCATTCGAGTAAAATTCTTTGCGTACGTGTGTAATATTAAAGTTCATTTGCTGATAGAGCTGAATCGCCGCACCGTTGGACTTACGCACATCCAGTACTACCTTTTTAATCTCTTTTTTAGCCACAATTGAGACCACTTTTTGGATCATCTGCTTAGCCAATCCGAGTCCACGGTAGTTCAGTCCAGTGGCAACATTAAGAATCTGGCATTCATCAAACATCACCCAGGCGACTACATAACCGGCAATAATGGAATCCGTCTCGTCGTCCGTAAACACGAGAAAGTGGCTGTAAGGTTTTGTTAATTCGAGTCGAAAATGCTCTTCTGTCCAGGGGTTAGGGTAAACTTGAGTTTCAATTTGAAGCACTGCACTGAGATCCTCAGTGGTTGCAGGACGAAGGCTAAAGCTTTCAGTTTTCATCCCATTCATTTCTCACAGCTTGGGCCTCCCGTAAAGCCCCTGCCAAACCTTTGTTTTAAAAGCACTATTCCGTTAAAGCTTGACTAGAGAGGCAAGACAGACTATATTGCGACGCATTATATGCACCCTATTTTAACCAGAATGGCGGGGGCAACTGCATTTCTTCTTATTCTTGCTTCGATTCTGCCCGCGTCTGGAAATATTTATCAGTACGATCTGTCGCCACTTTTACCCTCATCATTCGACCCTCGGGCCCGACTCATCGAACTCCAAAACAAACTCGAAGGACGATCTCGGTCGTCTGGTCCTATTTCGCTTAAGCGGCTAGAGCTTATTTTCTCAAGACGCCTCCAGCCTTTTCCTCGTGCTCGGATCTCCCCATTTTCAAAGCACTTCTTAAGCCTGTGTGAACACCATGGATTTGATCCGATTTTTATCCTTGCCATTATTGACGTAGAGAGTCGATTTCGGGTTCAAGCCCGATCCGAGGTGGGAGCATTGGGATTGATGCAAATGATGCCTCAAACCGCCCAGTTCGTGGTCGATGAGTTGGACTTTCACCTCTCCGGGTTTGAAAAGTGGACTCAGGAAAAAATTGAAGAACAACTTTTAGCAGAAAATGAATCCGTACTCACGGACCCATTCGTGAACACTGCCCTCGGAATCGCCTACTTAGCCTGGCTCAGAGATCACTATAGAGGGTCACCTTTTAAAACCCTTGCGGCTTATTATGTCGGACCGGCCCGGATGGATACTCTTCTCGCCCGAAAATACTTTAAGCCCGTACTCACAAAAGAGTATTATGAGGCCGTTGAAAAGCGAGTTCCTCGATTTCGTACAGCACTCAATCGAGCCCCCATCTCGCTCGAGTGCTTAGTCGATTTAAGAAAAAAAGGCTGTTACCTCGAAATATGATAGGGTGCCAAAACCCATGAAAAACTCAATTCTACTCTTATCCGGCGGACTGGATTCAGCCGCCAATTTAGCGCTGGCTTCGGAATTCAAACGACCCTTGCTTGCCTTAACCATCAACTATGGACAACGAGCGGCGATTCGAGAGATCGAGTCAGCGCAAAAGCTTTGTCACTTCTACCAAGTCGAACACCAAGTCATTCACATCCCGTGGCTAGGAGCCATCGGTGGGAGCAGCCTCACGGACTCCAGCCAGAATGTCCCCGGGATTGGAAAAGACCAGCTAGATGACCGCGCCACCACCGAGACCACAGCCAAGGCTGTCTGGGTGCCTAACCGTAACGGAATTTTTATCCATATTGCTGCCGCACTCGCTGAACGCCAAGGGGCTGAGCAGGTGCTCGTGGGATTCAACGCAGAAGAAGCAGCTACTTTTCCAGACAATTCCATGGACTACATTCGGGCCGTCAACCAAGCCCTCTACTACTCCACCGCGAATCATGTCCAAGTCTACTCTTACACGGTCGAGTGGAATAAAAACCAAATCGTCGCTGAACTCAAGAAACTCAAAACCAGGTTCCCTTTTGAACTCATCTGGAGCTGCTACGAGGGTCGCGAGCAAGCCTGTCAGAACTGTGAATCTTGCCAAAGACTCGCCCGCGCGCTGTCAAACTAGCGATAAACCCCTTGAGGTTCAAATCGATTTTCTGGCGCCATCAAACTCTGATCAAAATTCGCCGGGAGTTCGTAGGACTTCTGATCTGAAACGATCGATTTGAAATTTCTAAAGGAATTTATGGGTAAATCTACCCCTAATGAATGTTTGCCCCAAACTAAATCCCGCTCCGTAAATGGGTGTGCAACTCGGATCTCGCGCTTCCACTGACCTTTCAGCTCGGCAGTAAGAATCTCCCACTTATATTCGAGAGTCACGGAATGGGGGTCACTCCTAAAGTCCGGTGGATGGACTAATCTCCCCGTTTTCTTACATTCATCATACAGGTGCTTAGCTAAGTCGCGAAAGACCCCTAAAATGTGGTGCCCTCGAAACTCAAACGAAGCAGTGTTAAGCGCAGAAGGCAAACTAGCGCGATCGTCCCCGCTTGCAGCGACAGCCAACCAAGCGAGTGTCACCTTTTCTTTCGCCTCCAAATCAAGATAGCCCTCCCCTTTGGAGTCAAGATCGATGATTTCATCCCGCTGGCGATCTCGAAGGGCCCGAAGTCGTCCCAGCCGAACGCGCCCCTCCGAGGACTTACGTAATTCTCTATCAATTACGACATAGATTTCGCTATATTTTTCAAATTTCACTGGCATACGTAAAACCTGCCAGAGGGAAAAGGGTTCTGTCGACGCCTTAAACCAGAATCGAACGGGACGGTCATAGGGATTTTCGAGCTCTTCTTTTACCAACTCCCACCCGTCCGTAGCTGCCAACCTAGAACGTTCGCGAGGTGTTTTTTCATCGATCGGCATCAGGGAGGGTGACGGTTGAGGTAGCGGCCCTGTGACCTGAAACTGAACTGTGATCAGCTGAGTTTCTTCACCTTTTAAAGCGAGATCCAGATCCAGGATATGAAGGTGCTCTGGGTCAGCGCTGGTCTCAGGGTAATTTTCTAGATTCTCGAAGAGCCTCGAAAAAGGAATCAAAAATCGGTGATTTTCGTGATCTTTGCGAGCCAAGATGTGGTCTCGTCCATGTCTTGAAAAATGATCAATCCCTTCGACTCGATGACTATATTGCACTGAAATCACTGACTTCCCACGAAACTGATCAGGGAGAGAAAAAAACAAATCTTTTCGTAATTTCTCATCGGTTACCAAAAGATCCCTCAACCCAATTTTTGTGTGAATTTGAATCACTGTCTGATTCGCCGTCATTTCTATTGGAATGGAACTCGAATCAGCCGCAGGCTCCAATGGACTCGTTTCTGAAACCAGCAAAAGAGGTAGCCCGGAATTAGATACTTTCTCGGCTGCGCCGGATGTGCCTCCCTCATTCGCAAAATCCGCTGAGTGATCAACCGCGTGAGTCACATTTTGCTTAATCTTCGAGTGAGGTGGGTTTTCATTTTCCCGAGCGCACCCGACACACAAAAGAAATAGGCTGATCATTAGAAAATGAGTCAAACGCCGCTTCAACCTAGTCACTTTTAATTCTCCTAAAAAACTGTCAAAAATCATGTTTTCTCCACGCTAAAATTGACTCGAATATTAAACTGCTTGTGGTCCGTGGAAGTCAGCCTCAGGTCAAGCCGATGCGTGACGTTCCGAGCATCTTTTGTTCCTGCCCTCAAGATCGCTTGAGACAGCGGGATATACCAGTGATTCCGGGTCGAATTGAGCTCCGCCGAATGAGGACCTGATATTTCACGCTTCTCATTCGACGGTAAAAGAATGGATTGCCGAAACGAGGCTTGAGTAATTTCCGTGCCCGGCACTGATTTTAACCATTGAAGAAAGCATTCATTTCCCGGCTTGAGAGGAATCCGCCGAAAGACCACCTCCTGAGCTGAAGTCGATCTAAAAAGGGGGTTGCCAGATCCCCTCTTAGCTCCGCTGGGTTCCTCTTGACGGGGTCCTGCCCAGGCTCCCTCTGAATACCTCTGCTGATTGGTTTGTTTTGGCTCGCAAACAATCTGAAACTGAAGTGCGTCCGTGATCAATTCACCCGCAGGAGTGAAGCCTCCCATTGGAGCTGTCTGAGTTTTCGCTTCCTCATCCTCATTAAATAAATCCTCTCGATCTTCTGCGGAATCTTCGACCTCCGACTCATCGGACTCAGAACCAGATCGAGGAACTGTAAACGCTGGTTGACAAGCTAAAGAGGCAGTAAAAAGTAAAAGGCAACTTATAATTAAAGTATTATTTAAAACCATAATTTTCTTATTTTGAGTGGGTCTATCTCGATGCAAGATCAATGAAGGAAAACCCCTCTTAAGCAAGAGTCGGGCCAGAATCTTTAGCCTCAAATTAGGATAAAAAGCTCAAAGAAGATTTCAAAAATGGAAATGGAGTGTTAGTTTTGAACCAGGAACTGCAGAGAACCCTCTCCGGAAGGAAAAACCTTGGCCTCACCTACGAAACGACCCCAAAAAGCACACCGAAGCATTTTTGACGTTCTGTACGGATTTATTCCCATTACTGAATGGGAAGAAAAAATTATCAATTCTCCTTACTTTCAACGTCTGAGATGGATCAAGCAACTTGGGTTCGCCAATTACATCTTTCCGGGTGCTGAACATAATCGTTTTGCCCACGTGATCGGTGTCATGCACTCGATGGATCAAATGATTCGATCTCTGGGTCTCGCAGTTTCCGATTCTGAGCTTTTTGATCCGCGCGCAAAAAGTCCGGCGGCACTCTTTCACAAGAGCATGAGGATCGCTGCACTCCTCCATGATATTGGCACCTTTCCATTTAGTCATGCGATCGAGTACGCCTACATCCGCCATGGCAATGATCAGCGAAGAACTAAAAGCAAAGCCAAGGACCTCCCCAACTCTCACGAGCATCTCGGATCCTTTATTATCAAGAATACTGACTACGAAGGCGGTATCACCCGAATTCTTAGCGACTATGGATTCGATGTCCAGAAGATCTCAAAAATCATCAAGGGTGACTCGGACGTCCTGATTGCCAATCAGCTCATGCACTCCGACCTGGACGCCGATCGCATGGACTATCTCATGCGAGACGCCTATTATACTGGGATTAAGTATGGTCAATTTGACCGCGATTATATCCTGGCCAATCTCGTTACTTTCGACGTCGGTGATGGCCAGCTTGCTTTTGGCGTGAGAGAAAACGCAGTACATGCAGTTGAGGATTTTCTGATTGCCCGATTTAGTTGGTATAGTCAGATCATTAAAAATCCAGGTTCGGCAAAATTCGACATTATGTCCTCCCATATCGCCCAAGCTTTTTTGGAGCAGGACCTCTTGCATCAGTTCCATGATCTCCTCACCATGATCGAAGAGCGGGACGAACGGTTTTTTTGGTGGAACGACATCTACTTTATGACCCAATGTCAGGAAGTCCGACTTAAAAATTTAATCAAAGACCCTAGAATCTCGGAGCTAAATGAGATGCTCCTGTACCGCCACCCTCCAAAAACAGTACATCACCCCCTTTTTAATCACCGAATTTTAGCCAGCAACGGCAATGAGCAAGAAAAAGAAAAAATGATCCGAAAGATTAACCGTTTTGTTGGCGAACTCCAGGAAGTTCTCGACAAACGAGGCACCGGCTCCGAGTGGCTCCTGGCTGATATTCCAGAAAAAGATGTCGTATTTACTCGGGGAATTGGTCACATTGTCAAAAAAAGATCCACCGACAATCTTTACAAAGAGCGCGACCCAGTCAAAGTCGTCTCGAAAAAAGGAAGCCCTGCGCTTTTGGTCGAGCTGGAAAACACCCTGATGAAACACCTTTCGGGATTCATCAACTTTGTTCCGAGCGTCTATGCGAACGATTCAGCTGTTAAACTTCTGCGCGCTCGAAAAATGATCGACTAAATTCACTAGCGCATCGCTGCTTGAAACGCTTTTTCCGGACGATAGTAGGATGCCTCCATCCAGTGAGCCCAAGTGGGCTCAGGAGTGCCATCCCAGGCAGAAAGAGAAAGCGCAACACGAGCGATTTTGTGTCGAGCACGGAGCGAGATTTCCGAGGAAGTCATAGAGGCAGACTTGAGAAAAAGGTTCCAAGTTTCAGAATACCGCTGAGTGAGAATCTCTTCGACCTGGGACCCCGAAAGTCGCCCCGGCGGTCCACCCCAGAGCTCCACCGCAAGATGGTGAGCAGTTCGAACCCGCTCCCTGAGGACTTTCAGCCGAGATCGAGTTTCATCCATAGGATAGGAAACATCAGAAGCACCTCTCCCCTTCCAAACCAAAACGCAGTCCATCCTATCCAAGACAGGACCCGATAGCCGAGCAATGTAAGCGCTCGATGCTGTGAGTTGGCAGCGACAGCGAGCCACGCCTGACCCCGCTCCAATCACTGACGCTGAACCATCCAAATCAGTTGGGAGCCCAAACGAGGACGGCCATCCACCGCACGGACAAAGATTGCCCGTGCCAATAAACTGAAATTCGCTCGGAAGCTCAAACGACCCATGAGCCCGTGTGATACTCACCTTTCGTCTCTCGAGGGGCTCTCGCAGAGATTCTCGACTATCTCGATTCCACTCGGGAAACTCATCCGCAATGAGGAGACCACCGTGCGCAAGAGAGTACTCTCCCGGACGAATCAATCCAGCAACGCACCCTCCAACTAACGCAGCAGGCCGCGCCTGAGGCCCTACCCAACGAGTAGGCACTGTGTTCGCCTTGGGACTTGCCGCACCTGCTTGCGAAGTCATCTGAGCGAGCTCCAGCAGTAAGTTCTGGCGAAGCTGATCTTGGGGCGAAAGATCGGGCTGAAGTCCTACGATCCACTCCACGAGTTGGCTCTTTCCCACCCCTCTCGGACCAAGAATCAGAAAGTGATGCTTTCCAGAAACCACGACGCCCACCAAGCGTTCAAGCGCCGGAGTGAGGGGTAAGAGATTCAGAGAAGCATCAACTCGGTCTAGATCTGGAGAAGAACCTGAGCAGGCTTCTCCTTCGATCCGAGCCTCCTCCTCAAAAAGCATCCCCCTTTTCCATGCGTTAAGCTTCTGCCACGCCTCCCGCAGGCTCAAAACAGGGATCAATAGAGGCGCAACTCCCGGCATTTCCCCGCTTCGAGCGAGACACTCAAGTGCTCTGCGAGCGGAACTCAGCTCACTCCGACAAAGCATAACAGCCGCTACCCCTTGCCTCCATGAAGCATAAAGGGAGCGAGTCAATTGGCCCGCGGGTTTTACAGCACCATCGAGACCCAACTCGCCCCACGCGACAATCTGTTTTTCAAGAGCCTCAGTCGCTGATAACACCCCCAGCGCCATGGCAAGATCCATCCCCGTCCCGCGCTTTTTGATATCTGCCGGCGAAAGATTCACCACGACCCGTCCCTTAGGAAAGGGAAGCTGACTTGAATCGATGGCAGCGCGAACTCTTTCCTTAGACTCGGACACCTCAGGTCCAGGGAGCCCTACCAGATGAAAGCTAGGAAGTTGAAAAAATGTGGCTACTTCAATTTTTTGAAGAATCGGAGTGGCCTCCGTGTTCAAGGGTGCATAAATGGACATAGACTCCAGTCATCAGCAAGGGAGGTGCCTAGTTTTGCGCTGCATTACCGATGCAAGCGCCCGCAGTTGAGACACATCGACCGTTTTACAAACCCCATCGATCTCCCGAATCTTGACCCAAACTCTTAGAATTGAGATAGACTTTGAAACGCGCTTTGCTGAAAGGAAGATCACCGTGGAAAATACCCACACCTCCTCAAAACTCAATCTAGGCTGGAATGTCCTTTGGCCCGAATGGAAGGCAATTTTCTCCTCTCAATACCTCAGAGAAGATTTAGCTGCCGGGGCTTTGGTCGCCTCAGTGAGTATCCCATTATCACTGGCACTCGCGCTCGCCGGCGGCATGGACCCGATCACGGGTCTCATTACAGCAGTCATCGCCGGAACCGTGTGTGCGCTGTGGGGAGGGACACCCCTCTCAATCAGCGGTCCTTCTAATGCCATGCCCGTGATTCTCGCTGCGGCCTCTCATCAATTTAGTGCACAAGGAATATTTTTTATCGGCCTGGGCTGCGGACTCCTTCAGTTACTCACTGGAATTTTCAAGTTCGGAAACCTCATTCGGTTTATCCCGTTTTCAATTGCAGCCGGTCTTTCTGCGAGCTTTGGAATGATTCTCCTCATGAACCAATTTCCCCGAGCTCTTGGACTCCCTCACCCCGATCAGTTTCTACTCAGTCATTTTTTAACACAGGGGTCGACTCTCCTTCAATCCATCCAAATGCCAGTCTTAATCCTATCGGCACTCACGCTGGGTATTAACCTGACTCTGCCTCGGCTTTGGCCTCGAATTCCGGCTCCGTTCATCGCAGTGCTCATCCCGACATTGATCGCTTATTTTTTAAAAATGGATGTGCCAACGATCGGCCCCATCTCCCACACATTCCCAACACCTCAAATTCCGAATTTGCCAAAACTCGATAACGAAGATCTACTGACAACGATTCTCGCCGTTTACGTCATCGCATCACTAGAAACTCTCCTCTCATCGCGCAGTGCCGAACGATTCTCCAAATCTGGCCGCGCTGATCCCGACCAGGAAATGATTGGGCAAGGTCTTGGTAACTTCTTCACGGCACTCTTTGGTGGCTTTCCCGCCACTGGAGTCATTGCACGAACTTCTCTCAATATCCGAGCAGGTGCGAAAACTCGAAGGGCTGCGGTTTTTCAATCGTTACTCATCCTCATCTTCACGGTATTTTGCACACCCGCTCTGAGTGCCATTCCAATTGCTGTGCTCACGGGGATCACCCTATCAGTGGCGCTGAGAATGCTCCACCCCAGGGAGTTCTTTAAACTCTGGAAACTCGCCCCCGAAGAAGCGATCGTATATGCCCTCACGTTCTTTATCATTGTTCTCATTGATCTCTACGCTGGGATTCGAGCAGGAATTCTCATCACGCTGCTCCTAGCGATCGTTCGAAATAGTGAATCCAAGACAAAATGGAAACTTTTTAGCCCGGATCGATCGGGCTCCCACAGCTATCAGGAACTCAAGATCGAAGGCACCCTCAATTTTCAATCGTCAGGAAAGGTTGAAGCGATCCGAGACCAGCTTGGAAAAATCCGCCCCGACCAGAGTCTGGTGGTGAATCTCTCGAAAGTGGATACCATCGACCCAGCAGGCGCTACTCATTTGATCGAGATTATTGAACCGTTTCTTCACTCTAAGCGCAAAGTCGTTCTTTTGGGCCTCAAGCCTGACTGCAGAAAAACACTTCTGGCTCAAGACTCTCATCACACGATTGCAAAATGGATTGCCTCGAGCGAAACCGAGCTCATGGAGCTGCTCCATGAGCGCTCCTCGATGGGTACTCTCGATCGTCTCATCTATGGGGTCGAAAAATTCAAAAGCGAGATGCAAGCCAGTTATGGGTCACTTTTCAAAAAGCTGGCGGATGGACAAAGTCCTCACACGCTATTTATTACCTGCTCAGATAGTCGAATTGACCCAAACCTCATCACCAGCACGCACCCGGGCGAACTTTTTATCGTCAGAAATGTTGGCAACCTGATTCCACCTTATGGTGAAGATAAAACCCCGGCAGAAGGAGCAGCGGTGGAGTTTGCCGTCGGCGTTCTCAAGATCAAAGAAGTCATCGTTTGCGGTCATTCAGGGTGTGGAGCCATCAAGGAAATCCTCCAAGGTACCCTCATCCGCTCAGACCAAAGTAACCAATACCCCAGCCTCAAAGCTTGGCTCCAACAGGCCCAAAGTATTCGCGACCAGCTTCCCGAAGGTGCCTCCATCAAGCAGGCAGCGGAACTGAACGCAGTGCTTCAGGTCGAAAATTTGAAGACCTATCCTCTCATTCAAGAACGTCTCCGATCGGGACAACTTCGAATCCATTCATGGTATTACAACATCGGCGACTCTGAACTCGAAGAATGGGATGAAGACCGTCAACTTTTTGTCACCATTGGCAGCCGAGAATCTAAATCTCAAACAGCACGAATGGAAGCTGGAGTCCAATACCAAGCGCCCCTCCTCCCGGACGACGAGACCAGTTGAACCATTGAACTAGTGTCCTATTGAATACTGAATTGAACCCTCCTCATCGGTTCGACGCACCCGAACACGCCGCTGTTTGAGGACATTCAAGGCTTGGACAGAGGGGTGGCCATAGCGATTCCCTTGTCCACAGGAGATCCAGGCCTCTGTAGGTTGAATGAGATTTAAAAACTCTTTCGAAGTCGAATAACGCGAACCGTGATGACTGACTTTGAGGAGCCGAGGATACTGACTGGTGGTTTGGTTCAGCTGCGCCCCTTGCAATTCAAGCTCCTGGGCCCACTTTCCGATCCGAATTTCATCATTCTGATCTGCATCACCAGCCGATAAGTAAAACCCTCCCCGATTGAGAGGAATCCAAATTGCACTCATATTTTCGTTTCCACCCCGAGACTGCCTTCTAGAGTGAGCCAAAGCAGGCTCAAAAACAGGAAAGGGAACGCACCCTTGCTCCCAAGATTCTAATCGAACGCCGTTCTCAGCGAGCCGGGCAGCAAGACGCTCACCCCGAGGCGACGTCACTTCTTGTCTAGAACTAGCCACACATCGAATCGGGATGAGATGACTGAGGTGAATCAGTCCGCCGGAGTGATCCTCATCTAAGTGAGTAATCCCCACCCACGAGAGTTCTCTCACACGAGTGTGAGCCAAAATCCTAAACCAATCATCCCAGTGGAGTGCATGCTCAGAGCCTGCGTCAATCAGGCCCGGTAGCTGACGATGGTCTCCCAGAATCAACGCAGCATCTCCCTGCCCCACATCCAACTGAACCACCTGATCCGCGCCAAGAATCGACTTCGAAGAATGGGCGAGGAGCGCCCTCCCACTCCAAATTCGAAACCCACTGATCATAAGAATCAGAAGTGCCGCTAACATCCATTGAGCTTTCGGGCGGACTGAAAAACAAACTACAAAAGTTGCTAGAATGGCGCCCATGAGAAGCGCCCAGCGCGAGGTCACCCAGAGGTTACCGATCGACATTGAAAATCCGGAGAGAATTAAAACGCTTTTTTCCAGCACTCTAGAGTTCCACTTTAGGATCTCATTAGAAAACTGGATCCATCCAAACCCGTGAACCACCAAAGCTATCCAAGTCACTGGGTAAACGACCAGACAGACCCAGGGTAAAGTCACCAGGCTTAGAATCGGAGTCGCGAGCGAAACACAACCCGTTTCCCACACTTCAACCAGCGCAACTAAAATCCAAGACCCCACCGCGAGGCCAAGATGACCACTCAAAGCGTTTAAGATTTGGCCCCATTTGCCGCTCACTTTGAAGCGAAAGGAATCATGCCAGACCAACCCGCCACCCACGGCTAAGGCATAAATCCATCGACCCGAGTTTAGACCTGAACCAAAAAATTCCCCTCGGATCAGACTCACAGTGGCTTCAACAACCAGAGAAATCGAGAGAGGAGCCAAGGGCCCCCAACTCATCCCCCACTGTCGGGCCACACTGCGAAGCCCAATCACCAATACCGGGCGAAGCATCCCAAGACGTGCACCACCCAAAACCCAAAGAGCCAACGAACAGAGAAAGCCGAAGACCCTCCCCAAATGAAGCCCCCAGCTCACACGAAGCCGTGCCCAAGAGCAAGTGAGTCGACTCAAAGACTGCACCCCAGACAAAATGGCGTACAAATGAATTCCAGAGGCACTCACGAGATGAACGAAGCCGAGTCGACGAAAAACGGGCAGTTCACCTCGGGATATGGCTTCACCGAGAATCAGGCTCCTCAAAAGTCCCAAGCGATCCACGGGAGCAAGAAGTTCGGAGATTTTTTCTCTCACCCTCTCAACTTTCTGTCTGAGTTCGATTCCTGCTTCAAAACCATCGTCCCGCGGGGAATCAACATTGCTCAGGTGATTTAAGTATTGAGTGAGAATCACGGGCTTCACTCCGCTCTCAGACCCCATGGAAATGAGGTTGAAATTTTCGAGCGGTGAAAAGCTCTTCCACCGAGTAGACTGACGTTGAATAGCGGTCTCTTGTCCAATCACTGGCGGGATCTCCGCTCTCAGCCACTCAATCCAAAGTCTGTGGCTTACACAGATCCGCTTCTGGCTTTGCGATTGAAGTCTCACCCAGCACCCTTGCTGCCCAGTTCTCTGAGCCAAAGACCACGAGGGCGAAGCAAGACCAGCAAAGAATGCGAAAATGAAAGCAATCATTGTGCTCGCCTGGAGTAACGTACGAAATCCAAACCCACCCTACTGAAATGAGACTGCCCCTCTAACCTGCCGCACTTTAAAGTTAAACCTAATCGAGCCATCATGAGCGGCAATGAGCAATTATTGAACCAAAACAAACGTAACTATTCAGGGCGGATCACCTATGATCACGACGCACGCATCGGATCGAAGCATTAAGTTAACCCTCAGCACCGCTGACATGTGTGCACTCAAAACTTTGGCTACAACACCGCTTCCCAAGGTTGAATGGACACGGAGTGAGCCGAAAGAGGAACTTGGGTCGAACTCAAAACACAGGGTTCACCTTTCAGCTTTTTTGAAAGTGAGATGAGAAATCGAACATCATAGTGGTGCGGCACAGGTTCCTCAGTGATTTGGTACAAGTGAAATTTTCCCTTGCCGTTCTTGGTGATGAGCTGAACCGGCCGGCCTTGAGGAGACTCGGCATAACACAGTGAAGATGGGACATCTGCATAGTGCTGAGTTGCGAGAAACTCCTGCAATAGTCGAATTTGAAGACACGCCATGTGAACTGCTGAATCATGCTGGGGATTTGAAATCTCCAGAAGCGATAGAAAAAATGCAGTATCAAAGGGAAGAAAAATATCCAAACTTGCCGACGCATCCAAAGAGGAGACTCGCTGCAAAACCATTAAGTCCTCCAGGCCGATCAAATGTTTCTCGGCCTGAGACCGAGTACCACCTGTTTTTTTTAGAATTCGCGAAAATGTGGGCAGCTCACCCAAGGCAAGAATTTCTGCGATCGCCTTTAAAATACGAAGAGCCAACGCAGGTTTAGCATTCTTAGGGACTGAAAAAAGCAGATCACGATAAACGTAGCTATCAATCAAGGAGCGCCAATAGGAGTCGACCTCAGCAGCACTTCGAGCCGAAAAAATCGCGGGCATACCTCCATTTTTTAAGATCCGCTCAAAGAGTTTGCGTTGAACGCGAACCTGAAATGTTCGAGTGGTCTGAGTTTGCCATCGATTCTCGAACTCAAGTTCAGCCGCTTCTGCACAGGTTAACGGGAAAAGCTGAACCGTTTTGGCACGGCCCGTTAGAGACTCACGGATCAGCGTCCTGTTCGAGAAACGAACTGAACCTGTTAAAATAAATTTCCCAGGACGCTTCTCTTGATCTACATCCAACTTGACTGCATCAAAGAGGAGCGGCGCTTTTTGCACCTCATCGAGCGAACAGGGTGGTTTTAGGATCGACTGGGGATTACTCGAAGCAAGCTGAGCGGTTCCTGGATCATCCAGTGTCAAATACGACCGATGATCTAGCCTTTTTAAGAGAGTTGATTTACCGACCTGTCGGGCACCCACTAGGCAGATGACGGGCCAATATTTCAAGCTATTCTGAACCAGAGGACTCAAAAAACGAAATCGATTGTGAGGCATACCTTTTAAAGTACCCCTATTTTTTTTGAAAATACATAAAAAAAATAGGGGTACTTTGTCGGAGGTCTCAATCTCAAAATGCACCAGAAATCGCTTTTGGGAGCGGTACAAATGGATTTTACGCTGAGGGTCGCCAATCCTTAGGACAGATGGATGCGCCTTTTGCCACTTAAAGCGGCCCGACTAAATAGTTAAAAACAAGCTGTGTCTGCCAAGACCCATGAATCAAAAGTAAATGGGCCTCTAAAAATTCAAAAATCCCACCCAAATTCCGACTAATATAATATAGTAATAAGATAGAATCCTATTCAGAGAACCCTCATGAACCTGGCTGACTTTAAACTTCAACTTGCACAGACCCTCAGAATCCCGCTGGAACTTTTCTGGCTGAGCTTATTGGTATCCGGTTGCGCCCTCCCTGACTCAGCCAACTCGGTCACTACCTCATGTAACATTCCGGCAGATCAAACCGGAACAATCGGAGGGCATTGGCTAGCCCGACCCATTCCGGTTGCTTTTAGCCCCGGAAGCTTTAGTCAGTCTGAAATCACAGCCATGACTGCTGCTGCCGATACGTGGAATCGGTTTTTCAACGCCAGCAAAAATTCTCCAATTTTTGATTATGGCGGTGACTCAAAAACGATACGGACTACCTCAGGACCCAACCCTGGATCCGGCGTCTGCAGCAGAACTCCTGTTTTTTCTAATGGTCAGTTCAGTGGCTCAGTCGGAATTTATAAGCTCTCTCCCTGGCCTTACAGTCCTAGTTTTATTGCTTTAACAAGTTTTTGTACGGTAGCCGGAGCCACTGCAAGCACTGATGGCCAAACCTACAAAACCATGACCTCTGCGGTAATGGAGGTGAATTACGCTAGTTTTTTTGTAAATGGAAAACCCCAACCCGATCTTCAATCCGTCATCCTCCACGAATTAGGCCATCTTCTTGGTCTAGACCACTCGTGCGGTCAAAAAGCCAACATGCCCGCCTGCGAATCCAATCTGAACCCAGACTACCAAAATGCAGTGATGTTCCCCACCTTCTATTTTACAAATGGTTATGGAGCAGCTAAACAGTCGCTCCAACTCAACGACCAAAGTCGAGCCAACTGCCTCTATTGATTCATGCACACGAGTGATTGAAATTGAATCTCCGTGATTCCTCGCGTATCTTGTGCTTGTGAAAAGTGTGACTCCCTGGAAAATCCTATTTGAAGATCCCCACCTCATTGTTCTATCCAAACCGGCTGGACTCCTCAGTCAGGGCGAGAAGACGGGCGACGAGAACTTAGTCGATCAGCTTCGGGTTTACTTTGGGCGACATTATGTAGGCTTAGTCCACCGACTCGATCGAAACACCTCAGGCTTGATGGTCGTAGCGAAACGAACCAAGTCTGCTCAGCGCCTCACCGAAGCACTTCAAAGTGGAAAACTATCGCGAACTTACCTCGCTTGGGTAATTGGTAAAGTGCCTGCCCCGGTTCGCTGGGAACATCGTCTCGAAAAAAATCCCACGACCAATCGGGTATCCGTCTCCCGCTCTCCTCAAGCCAAACTAGCTATCCTTCACGCAAATCCTGTGAAATACATACGATGGCAGGGTACAGAGCTAACCTTAGTAAAATTTGAGTTAGAAACGGGGCGCTCCCATCAAATTCGCGCCCAAGCCTCCCACGAGGGATTCCCCCTCTTAGGCGACGTGAAGTATCAAAAGTCAAAAGCAGCCCCTGCGTTTACTCGTGTCGCCTTGCATTCGTTTGAAATCCAATTTCCTCACCCCATGACCCATGAAATTCTAAAATTCGAAGACGAACTGCCCCCTGATTTAGCCCACCTCATGAGCTGAATCGCCCTGCATCAGGATCTCGCCACGACAGCCTGCCTCGCGTTAAGTATGTCAATTGCACTGAAATGCTGAATGGATCAACTTTCCGCTCCAAAAGCTGCGTTAGGAAGTGAACCCGGCGAAACCCTAGCTAACCAACTGCGACGCAAAAGCGGCGAAATCCTCGAACTCTGGGAGCTTCGCGTTCGCGAAAGCGTTCCTGCCTCGAAGGCTCTTGACCCTCTAAGCCTGAGAAACTCCATTCCTCTCATCCTGAAAGCACTCGCCAGTTCCTTAGAAAGACCTGAGGGAGCAGAAGAGGCCAAAATCGAAATGGCTCGGGCCCACGGCGAAGAACGTGCAAGCCGGCCTAAGTATTCAATCGACCAAGTGATCCTCGAGTACCGTATTTTGAGACGCACGATTTTTGATATTCTGACTCCAGGAGCAGAAATAGACGCCCACGCCAGAAGCTCAATCATCGACGCCATCGAAGTAGGAATCGCTGAGGCGGCTGCCGCATTTGCCAACTATCAATATCGACTTCGAGAACAGTTTATTTCGGCCTTGGCCCATGACCTCAGAACACCCCTAACGGCGGCAACCGCCAGTGCCCAGCTCATCCTTAGACAACCTGAAAAAGTCGATTTAACTCAGAGGCTATCTGCACGAATCGTAGATTCAATTGCGCGCACCGACCGCATGATTGAGGATCTCTTGGATTCAAACCTGGTGAGGTCGGGAGGCATACTTCCGTTAGATCTCGAGCGAAGTGACTTGCGCAACATTGTTAAAACAACCCTAGAAGAAGTCACTGCCGCACTGGGAAATCGCTTTGTCTATGAGCCAGGCGAACCCCCCATCATCGGGTACTGGGACGTTCGCTATTTAAAAAGAGCGATCGAGAACGTGCTCGTCAATGCAGTGAAATACGGTGATCCCTTTAATCCGGTGAAGGTCTTTGTCAAAGCCACTGACATGAAGGTGTCCATTTCCATTCACAATCAAGGACATCCCATCGAAGCTCAAGACTTAGAAACCCTATTTGACCCCTTCCAGCGGAGCAGCAAGGTACCAAAGCAAGGCAGAACGGGTTGGGGTATCGGACTTTCCCTAGTTAAAGGCGTTTGTGAAGCTCATAAGGGAGAAGTCTCAGTTCAGTCTCAAGCAGGTATCGGGACCACCTTCACTTTGACGCTCCCCTTGGACGCGCGATCCCCGATGACTCAAGCGGCTTAGCGTTCACTCACTCGCTTCAGAATCCAACCCTTGAGGTAGCGATCCGACGGTCGACCCAAGCGAGTCGGAAAAGTTTCCGGTAAGTCCATCGCACGCAAAATCTGAAGCTCGATCTTTTTGTCTCGCGCTGCGCCGAGCAAATCGCTCTCAAACTTCTGCCAGGTGACATTAGCAGAGTTGATCGAGGTCACTAAAAATCCACCCGGTGCCAAAAGGTCCAGCGCAAGGCCATGGAGCTGAGTGAGATCTTTGGCCGTGGAAAAATTGCCTTTTTTGCCGTGAGAAAATGAGGGGGGATCTAGAATCACACAGTCAAAATGGCCATGGGACTTGCGGAGTCGAGGGAGCCATTCAAAAACATCTCCAGCAATAAACCGATAGGAATCCCCTTGGAGGCCGTTCAATTCAAAATTTTCCTGGGCCCACTGGATCGTCGGCTTAGACAAGTCCAAAGTCGTAACACTTTTTGCTTTTCCCAACGCAGCAGCCACCGAAAGGCTCCCCGTATAGGCAAATGTATTCAGGACTTTTAGTCCCTCACTGTGGGTAAGGAGCCACTGACGCAAGGGAAGGTGATCCAGAAATAAGCCAGGATGCCGTGTCTCGCGAAGACGAATCAAAAAACTCGCCCCCCCCTCTCTCACTCGGATCGGCTCAGCGGGGGCTTCTCCCCACCAAACTTCAGCTTCAGGCGCAACGCCCTTTTGAGGACGACCTAGACCGACCACTGAGTGTGCCCCTTTTTGACGCAGAAACTCGACCAGACTCCTGCGCTGACTTTGGTCGCGCGCAGAGCTTGCTCCATTAGAGGTGACTCCAGGATGATCCCATTGGGTCACCCAATAATGATCGTTCAAGCGATCGATTGCGATGTACTGGAGATCCCCAGTACCTTCTCCAGGACCGTGAAAAATCCGGGTCGCAGACAGCTCCTTAAAAAGGCCGCGCTCGGCCCGCCATTGCCAAGCCCTCTCTAGATCAGACATTTTTCACTCCGATGCTAGCGCTCCGCATGACCTCGACCCATTTGGCAAAATCTTCGGGCAAAGGGCACTCGAATTTTTCACCGGTGGGTAACTCTAAATAGCTCGCATGAAGAGCGACTCTCGGGATACTCATTCGAATTCCAGAAGCTGTTTGAACCTCAACTTTGCCCCCATAGCGCGGATCCCCGAAGAGCGGATACCCACTTTTAGTGAGGTGAATTCGGATTTGGTGGCGTCTGCCGGTTCGAGGAAAGGCTTTCGCCAAAAACGCCCCTTGAAATTTCTCCAACACTTCCACCTGGGTCGAAGACGCGAGTCCCTCAATCGGCTCACTCACTTTGAAAAAAGGAGCCTGCGCGTTACCCTCAGCTAAACAAAGATAAACTTTTTTCACTTTTCTTTGCCTAAACCACAAATTTCCCAGGAGGTGATCCTCAGAAGTCCGAGCAAAAAGAACCACACCGCTCGTCTCTCGATCGAGCCGGTGGACCACCCAAATATCGCCGTATTTCTCTCGCAGCCATTCCCGCAAAACGGGGACGTCAGGGCCGGACCGGCCTGGAATGGTTAACCAACCAGCTGGCTTATCCACCACGATCCAGTGGTCAGTGAAGTGAAGAACTTTAGGTGTGAGGGTCTGATTTAAATTCATGAGGTGTTAGGTTTTTACCATGCCGAACCAAAACCACCAAGAGCGGTTTTTGTAACCAGCTTCGATGAAAATTATGTTAACCTCGGCACCATGCAAAAATCGAGAAAACCTTGGCGAGTCATCAGTCTGGTGGTTTTAGGTCTGATCCTAGGCGAGGGAATTTACCTCGCTCGAACCCCTGATGAAACCCTGGTTCTCGACCGAAAGCTTCGCAGCAGACTCACTCCCGAACGGATTGACCGAAATTTGTCATCCACCACGCGTTGGTCGCAGTGGTTTTCATCTCTGGCACAAGTCCAAGGGCCAGCAGAAGTTAAAATAGGGGCCGTGGTCACCCTGAAGATCGATCCAAAAAAAGGACCACGAAAGAGATTTGAACTCCAGGCCCAAGTTCTCGACTACGTCCCTGCCCGGCTTCTCCGATTACGAATCACTGACGACACGTCGGGCCGGCTCACCCGACTTTTTGACAACTTAGAATGGACCATTGAAATCGAACCCACGGCAAAAGGGTCCTCGATCCGCGGAATTGCCCAAGCCCATACACGGCATTGGCGTTCACGTCTTTTTGGCCGTTTGGCTGAGAAAATCTTAATGAATCAGGTTTTTTATCCCAATTTGATTCAGCTCGCAGATCGTGAGCAGCCCTACACTGTCGACGAGGCTCCTCATCAACCCGAGAGTCTCTATTAAAGTTCACTCTTTGGAATTGAGTTCGTTCGCGTCCATGCTACCCTGTGAAAGATGAAACTTTCTCAATACCAGCCCCAACTCACTGCTGCTTTTGTTGCCCAATCCCTGCACCTGAGCCTTTCCAACCTAGCGGAGATTGAGTTTACTTCAGTCACAACTGACTCAAGAAAAGTTGAGCTCGGCAGTCTCTTTATTGCAATCGAAGGCGAAAAAATGGACGGAAACGACTTTGTCGAAACCGCCGTCCATGCAGGAGCCACTGGGGTCATTTGTCGGCATGGAGTCCAAGTCCCCGTGCGCCCAGGCCTTGCAGTATTTCACGTCACAGATACCCTGACTGCCTACAGAAGATTAGCGGGTGCATGGCGTCGGGAATTTTCGATCCCCATGATTGCGGTCGCGGGCAGCGCTGGTAAAACCACAACCAAGGAACTTCTCAGCGCTATTCTTCAAGGACGATGGAACAAAGTCCTCAAAACGCAGGGAAGTCAAAATGGTTTTGTAGGAATCCCCATGACTCTGCTCGAACTCCGCCCTCAGCACCAAGCTGCTGTGATTGAGGTGGGAATCGATGAAATCGGGGCAATGGCCCAGCATATGAAATTAGTAGCGCCGACCGCTTCTGTACTCACAGCCATCGGTCCTGAACATTTAGAAAAACTCATTGATGTACCCACTGTTGCACACGAGGAAGGAATCGCTCTCTGTCACGTCGCAAAAAATAAGGGGCTGGTTGCAATATCACTCGATGACCCGTGGATTAGGCCGCATGGACTCACTCTGAAAGATGGCCAAATCCTATCATTTACGCTCGAAAGCAACCCTCCAGCGAGTTCTCACACGCTGCAAGGCAAGCTGAGTGCAGACCAGAAAGAACTCACTTTATCCGGCGCCGGGCTCGATGGCCTCTGCCTCAAACTCCCGCTCTTGGGAAAACACAACGCGTCGAATCTCCTTGCTGCAATCGCCGTCGCTGCCGGGCTCGGGCTCACAAAAGATGAAATTCAAAAAGGCATCTCTCAATTCAAGGGGGCTGAAGGACGCTCTGAAATCAAGGACCTTCCCGGCCCCACCTCCGTTATTTGCGACTATTACAACTCTCAGCCGGCCTCAGTCCGAGCGGGACTTGAACTTCTCCAACAGTTGAGTCGAGGATCAAACGTTGCACGTTGGGCCTGCCTCGGCGACATGCTCGAACTTGGCGAAAACGAAGAACTATTTCACCGAGAAATTGCGCCTCAACTGGTTCAGCTCCGGATCGAAAACGTGCTTCTTTTTGGCCCCCGAATGCGCGCCCTTCTGGATGAACTTAAAAAATTGAATTTCTCAGGACGCCTCGAGCACTTTGAATCGCACGCTGACCTCGCCCAGGCCCTCATTCAAGGATCAAAGCCGGGTGATACCTTTCTGATCAAGGGCTCTCGAGGCATGAGAATGGAAGAAGTTTGGAAAGTTTTCCAAGCCTATGCTATTTCTCATTGGACCAAACCTCATGAAAGCCAAAATCGTTCAACCGACTCCCGAGTCAATTAGCCAAGTTGCCGAAGCGCTTCGTCACGACGAAGTGGTAGGCATGCCCACTGAAACGGTCTACGGACTCGCTGGCAATGCTCGATCGCCGGTTGCTCTGGCTCGTATTTTCGAAACCAAAGAGCGCCCCACCTTCGATCCCCTGATTGTTCATATTGGGCGGACTTCAGGGATCGATGAACTGAAAACCCTCGATCTGATCGATTTTGGAGCCCTTTCGAAAGAACGAACTCAACAACTTGAGATCTTGATCCAACAGTTTTGGCCAGGCCCACTCACACTCGTCCTCCCTAAACATTCCAGCGTGCCTGATTTGGCCACTAGCGGCCTACCCTCGGTAGCAATTCGGATGCCCGAGCATCCCGTTGCGCTCGCTTTAATCGAGGCGGCCCAAACACCACTCGCCGCTCCAAGCGCCAACCGATTCGGAAGAATTAGCCCAACCACTGCCCAGGCCGTTCAACTAGAACTCGGCGATCGAATCCATTGGATCCTCGACGGAGGGCCGTGTCAAATTGGAGTGGAATCTACGATTCTGAGCTTAGCGTTCCCAAACGAACTCGTCATCCTCAGACCAGGAGGCACTCCCCCTGAAAAAATCGAAGCCGCCCTGAGCACTTCGATCCGAAAAGGGTATGCATCGGCACCAAAATCGACCAAAACGCGCCCCCTCGCTCCTGGGATGCTCGAAAGCCACTACGCCCCTCGAACCCCTCTTTTCATGCTCCCCAACCCGTTAGACGCGCTTACACCCCAGGATCGTCAATCAGTTGAGGCTGTGGTTCGGCAGTATGCCTCCGCTCAACAGCCAGTCGGATTACTCCTAATGAGTGGCAACCCGGATCATGCAAATTTAGAGCACCCCATCCGGTGTCGCACCCTCTCTCTTTCTGGCGATCTGAATGAGGCCGCAAGAAATCTATTTACGGAACTGCGCCACCTGGACTCCATCGGTGTTCCAGTCATTTTTGCTGAACCCTGCACCCACCAAGAAGGCTTGGGTTTTGCAATTTCAGATCGACTCCGCCGAGCCAGCGCTCGCGATTAGTCCACCGCCACAGCTATTCTGCTCATTTGAACTTTTTTCAACTCTATGATAGTCAACTCTTCTCGCTGGACCCATCAAGTAACACACCTATTTTTTAAAAAGAGATCAAGAATCCTTCGTAGAGTGATCACACTTTAATTTTTTCAATCCCTAAAAAGGCATGAGTTTATTTTGAAACTACAAAAAGTTAAAAAACTGTCTCCAATGGCTTCATTCTTTTTCTTAGGGTTCTGCACTCTTGCAGGGTTAACTCAACCTGCCTGGTGCCAGTGGGAAGATCTTGCGGAAAACCAGCCTCTTTTTGTTTTTAGTTCTGATGAGGTGTACCACAGACTAAACCACCTTAAACTCAGCAATGAGGAGCTAATCCAAGAAATAAACGGAATAGCTTTAAATTACTGTCTCCAAGCAGGATTTGACGGAGTTCATCAGGTAATTGCAAGCTTTGATTATGATCTGAATAAAACTAAACACGAAGAACTCGTACACTCCCTTCAAGGCCCAGTTCACTTGAAGACCCTTCCGGACCACGCCATTTCTAATCTCCTATTTTCGCGCCTGATTTGCCACAATACCGAGATTGACGTGATCGACAATGAATGGGTAGATATTTCAATTCCGCCTGCTTCTCAAAATATTCGACGACATCAAGCCTCACAGGAAGTGACCTTAGGTGACCTCCATGGAAACGCTTTAAAGCTCCTGCACTTTCTTGTCCGGGAGGGCGTGTTCAGAATTTCGTCCGAGGACTATGAAGACTTCTTCCAGCTTTACCATGGTGAGTCTTTTTCTGCCGTTTCAAGTCTGGATCCAAGCAAAATTGTCCGCTTTCGGGCGATTTTAGACCGCATTCAAGTTGAACCCGTTTTCCCCAAGATTCGACTTATTGGAGATACTCTTTGCGACCGAGGTGCAAACGATTTCTTCACACTTAAAATCTTGGAAAAACTTAGTTTATCTCAAGTCCCACTCGAGATCGTGCTATCCAATCATGATCTAGAATTTCTGAGATTTTTTTTCTTACTTCCGCTCCCTCCCCACCTACTCCCTGCTGACAAACTCCCTTTATTATTTAAGCAACTCCAACCCACTGTCAGCCCAAGCACATCACTTGAACGCCTCATTAACATCTCTGCAGTTCGACCTGAAATTTGGAATGAAGTTGGCGACATTTTTGCGAAGCACTACTTACCTGCTTTACGAATCATCTCAGTGAGTGAAAATCTAGATCACCAAGAACTCGCTTTCTTTTCACACGCTTGGGTTGGGATTGAAGCTGTAGAGAATTTGGCACGCAGCTATGGCATTACAAATTGCGAACTCAGCCAAATTCAAGTCAGCCGTGAACAATTAAAATCCTGCGTCAAACTGATCAATCAAAGCTTCTTTAATGAACTCGTTACCCCCCCTTTCCCAAGCAACGGGATCAGACGCATTGAAAACCAAATCAAGAGTGCATATAATTACATCGATGGCGTGGGAGAACATCATTTGCTCTCTGATTTTTCAATTTATTATACGATTTGGAATCGAGGCTCGATAAATAGTCGAAGAGACTCCCACCTACACATGCCATCCCTCCCCGAAAAAATAGAAGGCTTTTCAATTCATTATTTATTTGGACACGTTGGAGAAGACGCGAACCTAGGTCCCGGTAATTTGGACACTCACTTAGGCAAAGCTTCTGGATATTACGAAGGCTCCTATAAGATCCATCGATTTTAGAACGCAGACTAAAGTAGACATTTTTAGTCTACTTTAGCATCTCAACCTAAAAACGAAATTGCCCCCCAGCCGCCTTCTCTCGTATTGATTCTCAAATTGTGATATCCCCATCTCAATCCGAAGGAGAATCATGTTTACCGGAATTATTGAGGCCCAAGGTGTCATCACCCGACTCGAAAAACAATCAGACTCCCTCCAAATTACTCTACCCTGTCCCTTTGTGGACGTGGCACTGGGCGATAGCATAGCCGTGAACGGCGCCTGCCTGACTGTCGCCACGATTTTTTCACAATCTCCTGATTCCAGGACCTCTGAGACCTCCGACGTTCTATTTTTCATCAGCGCAGAGACGCTCGCTAAAACAAACCTAGACCAACTCAGAGAAGGCTCGTCCGTCAATCTGGAGCGCGCCCTCACCCTCAACACACGCCTCTCTGGCCACCTTGTTCAAGGCCACGTAGACGGAAAAGCCCGACTCATCGAAGTCACCCCAGTGGGCGAGAGCTTCAAAATGAGATGGCAACTTCCGGCCTCACTTTCGCGTTATTGTATTTCTAAGGGTTCGATTACATTAAATGGAGTGAGCCTGACCATCAACCAACTGGACGACAAGCGCCACGAGTTTGAGATCATGGTCATTCCGCACACCTGGACCCATACCAATCTTTCCCGCCTTCAACCCGGCGACGAAGTGAACCTTGAAGTAGACCTTTTAGCCAAATACGTGGAGCGCCTATGCCAACCCTCAATGCAGCCTTAGAGGACTTACAGAACGGAAAAATGGTCATTCTCGTCGACGACGAGGATCGAGAAAACGAAGGAGATCTCGTTTTATCCGCCCAGCACGTGACTCCGGCGGCGATCAATTTTATGGCCACTCACGCCCGGGGCTTAATTTGCCTTTCCCTCAACTCCAGCCGGGCCGAGGAATTACAGCTCACCCCCATGGCACCGCGCAACCAATCTCCCAAGCAAACGGCATTTACCATCTCAATCGAAGCCAAAGAAGGCGTCTCAACGGGAATTTCAGCGCACGACCGCGCTCACACCATCAGAACTGCAGTAGATCCGAACCGCGGAGCTTCTGACCTCATTTCTCCTGGCCATATTTTCCCACTCAAAGCGCAAGACGGCGGCGTACTCGTCCGAGCCGGACACACTGAAGGATCCATTGACCTGGTCAAAATGGCAGGACTCCCCCCGGCTGCCGTGATCTGCGAAATCATGAACGAGGACGGCTCGATGGCTCGCCTCGATGATCTCAAGGTTTTTGCTAAAAAATACGACCTAAAAATTGTGAGCATCAAAGAAGTCATCGCTCGGCGAATGGAGCGAGAGAGCCTCATTGAAGAAGTTGCGACTGCTAAGATGCCAACTGAATTTTCTCAGGGCGAATTTGAAATGCGTGTCTTTCGCAGTCTGATTGACGGAACAGAACACGTCGCGCTCGTTCACGGCCCCATCCAAGATCCAGTCCTCGTTCGGGTTCACTCGGAATGCCTCACGGGCGATGCGTTTGGCTCCCTCCGGTGTGACTGCGGGCCTCAGCTGCACGCGGCAATGAAGCAAATCGGTGAGAGCAAAAGTGGAGTCCTCGTTTATATGAGACGCCACGAAGGTCGAGGAATTGGACTCGGAAACAAGATTAAGGCATACGCCCTTCAAGACCAGGGCATGGACACTGTGGAAGCTAACCATCACCTCGGTTTTCAAGCTGACTTAAGACACTACGGTCTCGGGGCTCAAATCCTCAAACACCTGGGCGTCAAACAACTCCGACTCCTGACGAACAACCCTAAAAAGGTCATCGGACTTGAGGGCTATGATCTCACCATTGTCGAGCAACTCCCCATCGAGATGCCCACCAATCCACACAATCAAGCCTATCTTGAAACTAAAAAAGAAAAACTAGGACACACCCTCTCGCTTAAAAAAGAATCGGAGTAATTTTCATGTCGCTTCGTTTTGCATTAGTCGTCAGTCAGTTTAACGATGAAATTTGTAACGGACTTAAGTCAGGCGCCCTGTCTTACCTCAAAGAAAACGGAATCGGAATTGCCTCACAAGACATGTACTCAGCCCCCGGTGCATTCGAGATTCCCCTCCTAGCACAAGCTCTCGCTAAGACCAAAAAGTATGCCGGAGTGATTTGCCTAGGTTGCGTCATCAAAGGAGACACGGCCCACTTTGAATTTATTAGTCTGGGTGCTACCGTTGGAATCATGCAAGCCATGCTTCATTCAGAAATCCCCATTAGCTTTGGGATCTTAACCACGTACACCGAAGAACAAGCCCGAGTTCGCAGCGCAACAGACTCAGCCCACGCTGCAGAAAATAAAGGCAAAGAAGCGGCTGCTGCTTGCTTGTCTGCCGCACGAACCCTGCAACAGATCGCAAAAACCTAACACTCAATCCACTCAAGGAGAATTACGAGATGGCTCCAACCGAATCGCATTCTCACCCTCACGGACACGATCACCACGATCACGCCCACGCTGGAGGCGGACACGCCCACCATCACGGGGGAAAAGCGCCTGCTGCCATCGTCAAGGCGATGGTGATCACCATCCTATTTATGGTCGTAGAATTTGTGGGCGGCTGGTTTTCCAACAGCTTAGCGCTCATCTCAGATGCAGCTCACATGCTGACCGACGTGGGAGCCATGCTCTTGAGCCTTTTTGCCCTCTGGATTGCTCGACGTCCCATCACACCCTCGATGAGTTTTGGTTACCACCGCGCTGAGATTCTAGGCGCATTGATCAGTGGCCTGATGATCTGGTTGATCTCTGGAGTTTTGATTTATGAAGCCATCATCAGGATGCAGTCCCCGCCCGAGGTTCAAGGCCCTATTGTTTTTGTAGTCGCCGTAATCGGCTTAATCGCCAATCTGGTGAGCATGTGGGTCATGCACCACGCAAAGGACGAGAATCTCAATGTCCGTGCCGCCTATTTGCACTTGCTGGCCGACTCCTTGGGCAGCGTCGGCGCCATTATTGCGGGTGCCGTGCTCTGGCTCACAGACTGGCGCCCCATCGACCCCATCATTACCATCGTTTTTGCAGGCCTGATGTTGGTCAGCTCCTGGGGCCTAGTCAAAGAGGCCATTGAGGTTTTGATGGAGTCCACTCCAGGCCACATCGATCCCGAACAGATCCAGAAAGAACTCCAAGCCCTACCCAACGTTCGCGAAGCTCATGACCTCCACATCTGGTCTGTTTCCAGCGGCCGTCTCGCCCTCAGCGTCCACCTCGTCACAGACGCCCCTGAGACCGTTCTTCACGCTGCAAACGACCATTTAGAGCGGAACTACGGCATTGTCCACACCACCATCCAAGTCGAACACCCAGAGCAGTTCCAATCAAAACGATGTTATGATTGTATGCCGCTTGAGTTGCGCACCAATCGATGATAAGTATCCCCTCAACGCACCCGTAGCTCAGTTGGATAGAGTAGCTGGCTTCGAACCAGTTGGTCGGGAGTTCGAATCTCTCCGGGTGCGCCATTCTTTAATCAAATAAATCAATCAGAACACATCGCAAGCTCCCGGACCTTCAACTCTAAACTCGAAGCAGTCGCCAGTTCCGGCTCCAATACCGAGCCTACCCTCAACTCAACGGGGTGCCAGAGCTTTCGCTTGAGGCGGGCTTTTACCCGAGAACCCGAATGACTAAACATACTTCCCCAAAGCCCCTTGAGCGCCATCGGCACAACAGGAACGGGGTTATTTTCCAGAATAACCTCAATCCCCCGCTTAAACTCCTGAATCTCACCATCTCGAGTCAGACTACCCTCTGGAAATAGGCAAATCAGCTCGCCTTGACTGAGGGCATCAGAAATCTCCACAAATGCCCGCTCCAGAATGCGCCGATCTTCGTTTCTTCCGGCAATCAAAATAACGCCAGCATGTTTGATTAAAGTCCTAAAAATGGGAATCTTGGCAAACTTGTACCACATCACAAATCGGACTGGCCGCCTGACCAGTCCGAAAACGATGAGCCAGTCAACAAAACTGCTGTGATTACAAACTAAAATTGCAGGACCATCCTGAGGAATTTTCTTTTCGCCTTGAATCTGAACACGATAAAAACAATGAGATAAAGTCCAAGCTAAAAATCTCAGCGTAAACTCTGGTACCAAAGAATAGATATAAACAGCCACAGCAAGATTAAGAACTGAGAAAATCACCAAAATCATCGCGATCGAAACTTTCAACTGATAGAGCCCCATCAGAAAGACAGATCCCATCACCATAAATAAAGAATTCACGATATTGTTAACACCGATCACTCGGGAACGATTTTCGCGATCACTTCTCTGCTGAACTAAAGTATAAAGCGGCACTGAGAAAAAACCAGCTGATACAGCGACCCCAAAGAGATCTAAAAAAATACGTATCGACTGAGAGTGAGACCAAAAACCATAAATGCCAACCTGAACAGGAGACGTCTCCCAAGCCGACAAAACCCAGGCAAGATCTAAAAGAAAGCAACTCATGCCGAGCGCACCAAAGGGAACCAAACCCATTTCAACCTGATCAGAAGAAACTTTTTCACAGAAAATAGAACCGACCGCTACCCCAATAGAAAACGCAGCCAAAAAAACGGTAACCACTGGCTCACTACCATGAATCACATGCGTAGCAATGATAGGTAATAAGCTTAAGATCACAGCACCCAAAAGCCAGAACCAAGAAATCCCCAGAACCACATGAAACAAAGACCGGTTCTCACGGCACTTCTTTAACTCTTTCCAAGTCGGGCGCCAGGGATTAAAGTCGAGCCGAAGTCCAGGAGCAGCGGCCCGGATCGAAGGCACCGCTCGACTACTTAAGTAACCTGACACGCTGACAGCAAAAAGAACTCCAATGATCAGATACACACCACCTGAAATTGAAATCAGATAGCTTCCACACATCGTGCCCATCAGGATCGCTAGGAAGGTCCCCAACTCGATATAGGCATTGGCTGTCACTAGGCGCTCTTCACTGATCAGCTCAGGCAAAGCACTGTATTTCACTGGACCAAAAAAAGCTGAGTGCAATCCCATGAGAAAGAGCACAAAAAATAGGAGGACATAATTTCCGAGATAGAATCCTAGCCCAGCCAAGACCATAATCAAAATCTCGGCCAGCTTAATTCCTTGAATTATCTTAGATTTGTCATATTTATCAGCCAATTGACCGGCAAGAGCTGAAAATAGAAAATAAGGAAAAATAAAAACCAATGTAGAAAATGACACTAAAGACTCTGACTTAAGACCGCAAAGCTCGACCCCGCGAAAGACCAAGAGAACGACCAAAGCATTTTTCAATACATTGTCATTGAGTGCCCCGAAAAACTGCGTCCACATCAATGGTGCGAAACGCCTATCATGAAACATCATGGAAACAGCCATGGAAGAACTCCTCCGTTCAGATCAATTCTAGTTTTCAGGTTTTAATCTTGAATTCACCTAATTAAACAAAGTAATCGCCCGCGGAAAATAATGCAAGACACCTCTAGGTTTGTCATTTTTTCGATTACCAAATCAGCCCGGTGAAGGTTGCCTTTTTTTATTAATTCGTATCAGCGCGCTAGTTGGGAAGAAGCTGAGCAAACAACAGAGTGAGCCTGTCTTCTCTACTGCACACCGATCTCACCTTGAGTTCAGTTGTGGGAGCTGTCGGGGCACTGGAACTGTTCACAGCGCTGCTGCACCCTGAGTTCTCGAGGGTGCTGGGTGTGATTCTGGTTTATACCTTCATCTTTTTTAGTCCCGTTTTTGTATTTTATCGGTATCGCTATTTAGCAAGTCGTACATCCTGGCGTGGATTGATCTTTAAGTTGTCCGGGAGTCCTTGGAAATTTTTTTGGATTTATCTCAGCCTTGACTCTAGGTTGGTACCTGCCATTTTATAAGGTTGCTTTAGATCGAGCGATTTTTCCTCATCTGAGTTACGGCAATCAAAATTTTAGTTATGACGAACAAGCAAAAGACCTTCTCAAAAAGTTTGCTGCGATGTGGTTTTTGATTCCTGTCCTGATCATCAGTGGCTTTGGGACAGCATTTGGATTTTTTTTTGCTGCGTGCCTCAGGCTTGACTGCTCAGGCTTGGATGGTTAAAGCATTCATTCCGTTATTTATTTTTTTAGTTATTTTATTCTATTTTGTTATCTGTGCTTTAGTTTATCGGTACTTTGTTCAGGCATCAAACTACAAAATCAGCCGAGTTTCGCTTGGAAACATTCGATTTGAAGGTAAAATTCCATTCTGGACGTCGGTGTTTAGGCTCATTCTTAACTCAGTTTTGATCGTTTGTTCTCTGAGCTTTTCGATTCCATGGGTAATTCAGGATCGGATCAAGTTTTACTTTAAGCACGTCACTCTGCTGGGGTCGCTCGATTTTTCAAAGGCCCAGCGGGGCGAAGGCTCATCTACCGGTGCGGCGGTGGACGTTGTGGGCGACTTCCTGGGGATTGGCTCGGAGTTTTAGGAGTAGTCTCATGTTGAAGCTTACTGAGTTGCTAAAGCCGGGTCAGCTTTTGATTCAAGGTAGTCTAAACTGGCCCGTCCAATGGGTTAATAGTCGAAGTGCTGAGGTAAAGGACGGAGATCTTCGTGCGATGGTTGGGGCTGGAGCGGTAAAACTCCAGTTGATCCAATTGGGCAGTGGAGATTTGATTTTGGAAAGTCGTGCTATTGATGTTGAAATTGACTTTACAGCGACCGATTTGATCACTGTGACTTTCGCAGGGCACCCAGGTTTGGTAGTTCAAGTGCAGTCACCTGAATTTGGACGCTGGCTAGCGTCTGGCTGAATTCCAGAAAGGATCAAATCGAAATCTCCTTGCCTATTTCGTGGGTGCGGCCGCTGTCGTTGCAGGCGTCTACTTTGGCTCTGTTCCGAATTCCTATCAACTAGCCAGCGTGATGCCGCAGAATTGGGCTGATGCAATTTCTGCCGATACCATCAAGCAGTTTGACTCTAAAGCAAATGATGCTCCCAAAGTTCTGGCGACCTTGAATCGTATTTTGGTTCGCTTGGTGGGACGCGAGGAGTCAAAAAACTATACGATGTCTGTGACGAATGATGCATTTGTGAACGCCTTTGCTCTGCCGAGTGGCAATATCTATTTTACGAAAGAGTTTTTGCTTCAGGCGTCGAATGGGGAAGAGATCGCAGGCGTCCTTGCCCATGAAGTTCAGCACGTAATCCAGCGATATTCCGCTGCTCGTTTGTTGCGGGAAAAAGTCTTAGGGCTCGTTGCACAAGCTACCTTCGGAGGAGCAAATTCGGGTACCTGGGCCAAGCTTTTAGGTACGCTTAAGTTTTCTCGCGAAGACGAAGCCAATGCAGATCGTGGTGCAGTTCCGATGTTGGATCAGGCCGTTGGGTCGGCCGAGGTGAGTCAGGATTTTCTTTACCGCGGAAATCTTTAGGGTCGCAGCAAGGGGCATGAAGCTCTCGCTTCTGCAGCCTAGGCAGTTAGTCATATCAATGGCGAAGACACGAGCAAAGTAGAATCAAAAATAGAATCGAATCCCCAAATCTCCCTGCATAAATCCCTGAGTGCTGGGCAGAATCGAGATCCCCGGAGCTATTTCAAGAAAGACGCCGAGAGGAGGGGAAGATGGCCTCCACTCGATGCCTAGTGGAATTCTGACTCCAAATACAGTACTTCCCGTAGCGCCTCCAAAAGCGGTTCTAAACTGAAAAGACTGATCAGCTATACCCAGAACCCCACCGACACCTACATAGGGAGTGACGTTGGATAGAAAGGTAGAGGAGGTGTGAAAAGCGTGAGGGAAGGTAAATAAGTAATCAGCAAGTATCAAGAAATAGCTTTTATCGGAACGAGCCAGACCGAAGTCAACGGATCTCTTGGAGCTTAAGTTGAGTCTCCCGGAGATCCCCGTCGGCTCCCCAAGCATAATCCCTAAACCAAACTCATTCTCCCTTCCAGTCTCCGCGGCACATGCCTGCTTGGATAAAGGCGATAGAAGGCAAGTCAAACTGAGCAATCCTGCGCTGACTAGGAATTGAGTCCGTTTACGAGCAGCCTTTAGAATACCCATATTACAGAGATCAACTGCAGAAATGGGGCCGCATTTCTGTCGATTTCACCGAAAAAGTGGGACCCAGATGGGGACAGAGCATGATTTTGCCCGGTTCTTAAACAAAGTAATCACCCGCGAAAATTAACGCAAGATACCTCGTATTGACTCAGTAGCGACTCTGACCGGTGGATGAATCATTTCTGATCTAGATGATTCATCTTATCCATTCACTTGATCATTCAGTTGTACATAAAAATTGAGAACGTTGAATTTCATCTCCTTTTCTCCAGTAGGACAGGCCTAGATAGGCTTGATGGAGCGGTGTGGTGATTCCCAGCTAGACGACATTCATGATGTTTAAGTGCATTTAATGACGGTGAGTGCTACTATTCATCATAGGGGTATTCACATGTTCAAACAGCGACTCAGCGACACCTCGTCCTTTAATACAATCATTCACTGGTACTTATTAAGCTTTAACGCAGGCAGTATTAACGCGGGGGGCTTTCTAGCCACGGGAAAATTTGTCAGCCATGTCACAGGATTCGCAACTCTGTTCGGGGTCGATTTTATCGATGACCGACCCGAATCAGCAGTCGGGATTCTCTCCGTCCCGCTCTTCTTTCTCTTGGGATCATTCATTTCAGGAATGCTCATTGATCGCCCGATCCATCTCAAGAAGCGACCCCATTTTGACTATGTCATGGGTCTGAGCGCTCTTTGTCTTTTTGCCGCAGCAGGAGGTGGGATCATTATTCTTTCGCACTTAGCAAGATTCGGTCAACTTTTCAAACTTGAGCAAGTCTATGTTCTCCTTGCTCTGCTCTGCCTCGCATGCGGCCTTCAAAACGGGGCTGTCACCAGCGGATCAGGAAGCACTATCCGAACTACCCATCTGACAGGTATTACTACCGATTTAGGACTGGGCCTGGCACGCATCGTTACTCACCGAAACAACCCGAGTCACCTCCACAGAGAGACTCGCATTAACTTAGTTCGCCTTGGATCAATTCTAGCGTTTGTATTTGGTTCTGCTCTGGGCACCTGGTTCTTTATTCAACTCGGTTATCGCGGATTTATCATTCCTGGCCTCATCTCGACCTACGCGGCTTGGCATGGGAGAAAAGAAAAACACGCAGCCCATAAGGAACAACTGAGTATTTAAGAATCTTCACACTTTGGAGAACCATAACACTTGAAGCTTTTTACCACTGCAAAAAGGCAATCCTAAATATGATTCAAAGTTTTAGCCATTTCCTTCATAAGAACCTGTTAAAAATTCTTTTACTTGCATATGTGGTGAAAGGGGACGGAGCCAATTTTTCATCCTACCTTGCATTCTGTCTAGGGAATGTCCAGTGTATTTTCTTCCTCCAATTTCAGCAGGAGCGTTTGTGCCTGGTTTAACTTCTATTGGATTGCCTCTTCTGCCTACAGGAACTTTTGCGCCACCGCCTTCTACTATCTTTTCCCCCGTAGAATCCCCAGCGCCCTCGCCAGGCTCCGTAGCCTTATGAAGAGCATAACCTCCAGCTCCTACTGAGCCAATAAAAACACCGGTAGTCGTCGTTTCAGCCAGAGCAGCTAATGCCGCCTCCCAAAGAAGGGGGATCGCTGTAGCGAAGTTGTTATCAATCGCATTGTTTGAGAATGAGCCTGCTGCGCTGACACCTAGAGAATCGCCGGTGACGAGGCCTGAGATGGCTCCAGTGAGTTTTGCGATTTGGATGACATCATGCATCTTGCCATCAAAGATCGCTTTCTTTTCGATCTCAGTGAGGGGACGACCCAGTGCCTCTTGCTGTTTTTTCGCTTCGTCCACGAAATCTTGCTTAAGGGGTGT
>CANCQK010000023.1 GCA_947380295.1 Bdellovibrionales bacterium
CAGGAATTCGAGATCTATGGTAAAAAAATCCAGGTCTCCACGATCAATAAAAGCAGGACTGAAATCGCACAAGTTGCAGCCTAACTAGTCCGATAGATAGGACATAATCGCTGGGTAGTTAACCGGACATAATCGCTCGGTACTCACAGATAAACACCATCATTCTTTTAAAGAATGATGGCCATGAAGCGAAAATCACTGCATAGAATTACGTGAAGTGTGCCCTTTTAAATCGAAAAAATCAGAACGATATCAGCAGACTATCTCGTTTTATTCGGATTAGGAACATCAATAATTTCTTCATTTTTGAAGCGAGGCTCACACTCAGATCGGTCTTTTTTTACAATTGCCCTTTTGAAGGCATCGTCAATTTTTAACCATTTTTTTTGCAAATCATCTGGAAAATGAGTCTCAGCAAATGCCTCTCTCAGGTATTTTTCTCTGAGTTGCCACATTTCTTCAGTCACAAGGATGTGAGGATGAGCATCGGATGGACTTCGTCCTCCATAATTTTTAGGTCCTCCCAGTGCACCCAGCATAAAATCACTTTGCTGGGATTCGATATGGGTTTGGGTTACAAATCGAAAGACCAATTTGAGCCAGGGATCTTGGTAGACCCGATCATAAAAAGCCTTGTTAACTGCCTGAACTTTCGACCTTAATTCACTTGAATCCATACTCCCCCTAGAAATCGTCTTAAGCTCGGGCTAAACTCTCACAGCTGGGACCCACTTAATCTCACAATCCCTATTTAATAGCATAAATTAAATCAATTTAAAATGTAGAACTTTTCGTCATATGACTAATGATCGAGTCAGTCAAAATCGACACTCTACCCAAAAAAAACTCAACATATCGACCACTTATAACTTCTACAACTTGGCTCTGTTCTTGCTTGATACAGAGCATTGAAAGTAATTACAAAATGGAGTCATCGAATATGAAAAAAAATCCTATGAATTTAATGTCCAAAATGATCCTTGGTTTTTCCATGTTACTTACCGCACAAAATGCACTAGCAACTCGCAGTGATCTCGCACAAACAGCAACAAACACAGGCCCAACATCGAGTACTCAGAGCCTGCCTCAATCGCTCAATGCACCCTCAAACTGGCGCACAAACTTGACGATCACAGTAACTCCTCCTTTCATTGATTCTGGATCTTTTTATTCTGCTACACCGCCTGGACGGGCTCGACCCAGCCAAGGACCGAGAGGTAGTCATTACTTAGGTGTGAGGGTCAATCCAGAGAATGAGACCCCTAAAAGAAAAAATGTCACAATCACTCCTCATGGCTCAATGTGGATTCACTCTCCCAGCCATGGAAACACACCCTATCCTAATCACCGTAGGCCCGTGAGAAATGAAGATGCTCGGATCGAGGCACATGTCACTCGGCAGAACTCCAGTTGACGTCCTCACCGGCCTGAAGGCTGACCTTTCGGTCCCCTGCTTGCGCAGGCGATGATTCCCTTAAGCGGCTTTCGCCGCTCTTAGCGATTCACGTCCGAATCGGAGAATATTCTTTGCTGCGTTGACGTCGCGATCATCGTGATGAGCGTGACATTCGCTGCAAGACCATTCTCTTACTCCAAGGCCACTTAGTCCACTCGGGCCTGTCTTATTGTGGCAGACTGAGCAAGTGACGGTGGAGGAATTCTCATTCACTTCATAGCAATATCCTGAATGCCTAATGGCTTTATATTTCAGAAGATCTCGGATGACTCCGATTGAAGCGTCTGTTGAACTTTTTCCGTTCCCGGATTGTACAAACTTCCCACTGACGTCGCCCACGAATACCGTATGATATTTTTTGGCGATCTTCGTGGTTTCCTGATGGAGAAAATCCCTGCGCTTGTTCTTGATCTTGGCGTGGATTTTCTTCGCTTGTTTCTTTTTCTTGGCTCTCTGAGCCTTCCCTAGCTTCTCCTCTAGCTTTCTGAATTCTGAGCGATTCTCAATGAGCGTGCCGTCACTGAGGACCGCGGATGTCTTGAGTCCTAGATCGATTCCGACTTCCTCGACCTGGTGCCTGTGATCTAACCTTGCGACCTCGCAGGCGAGATTGACATACCAACGGCCCTGGGCGTCTTGAGAAAATGAACCAGATAGAACTTTACCGTTGATCGGACGTGATAGCCAAATCTTGTATGGGTGACCTAAATAGGTGATTCGGTCACCATTAATCTGAATGGCATTCGCTTTAAAAGGTATCCAACCGAGTGACTTTTTAGAGCCAGAGGACGCTCTCCAGCGGAGCTTCCTTTTTTTGAATTGCAATCGTCTAGTGACGTACTCTTTGCAGATTGCTTGCACTGTCACGCTACTGATTCCAAGTTCTTTGCCTGCTCCAGTAGTGAGGGCTTGTAGATCGAATTCAGAAAGCCATTTTCCATGATTCCTGACCGCATTAAACGACGTCTCATTGCAATAGTTCCAAACGTAGTTCACAGAACGTGCGAGCTTGTCTAATCGGGGTAGCTCAGAAGCGTCTTTCACCCGATATCTCAAGGTAGATGTCACCTTGTCTGGATCTTTCGGCTTTTTCTTAGCCATTTTTCGTTTTGGTTTCACCGCAATCATTTGCAATCACAATTGCATTGGTCTATGTATGTGTCAATGGAAAAAGTTAAAAGTCCAAGAAATAGTCCTGAAGCAGTAGCAAAAAGAACAACGCAAGGAGTTAGGCACGGGCGTCATTGCGTATTTCTGATACATGTTCATTTAGTCTTTGTAGCAAAGTATCGAAAGAAACTATTCACAAAGGAAATACTGAGCTTCATGGAGGTGGTTTTTAGAGATGTTTGCACTGACTTTGAAGCTGAACTCAAAGAGTTCAACGGTGAGGGTGATCTTGTTCATTTGTTGATTAACTATCCACCTAAAGTTGCAATCTCTAAGCTGGTGAATAGCCTAAAAGGAGTGTCGTCTAGGCACGTTCGCAAGCAACGATTTCCGGCACTAGACAAATACATCTGGATGGACGCCCTTTGGACTCCAAGCTATTTCGCAGGCTCTTGCGGAGGAGCCCCGTTGGACATCATCAAGCAGTACATCGAACAGCAGCAGACCCCGCACTAAAGTGCGGGCCCCTTATATACCCGCCCTGAAGGACGGGGCTTTACGGGACGTGAGGTAACTTAGGTCGTTAAAAATTCCTTATTCTTTGAGTTGCCTTCTCATCAAAACTCAGGAACATAGTGATCATGCAACAGTTGGATTCTTTCACTGAAAAACGACTCCTCCGGTTTATTGAAAAATTTAGAGAACAATCAGGAGAACTCCCGACTCTTCAAAGGTTCAAGGAGGCTGGATTTTCCAAGGAACAGGTCGATAGCGCACTAAAAAGAAAACTCATTGAGCTATTTTATGTGACTTTGACCAATGGAACCATCGTAAAGACGTTTAAAATCAGCCAATAATTGACAACAACTGAATCATCACAAGGCTTCTATGACCCCGGTTCAATCTAAAACACGAGCCCTATCTTTAATTCTCCTCTCAGGCATTTTCTATGGGGGTTTTAGTTTTTTTGGAGTTAAAATTTTGAGTGCTCCCCTCTCGATCAACTCCATGCTATTTTGGAGATTTTTGATCGCGACAGCATCAATGATCTTGGTTTGCGGGCTCGCAAAACCTCCGATCCCAAAAAAGATGACTCCTTGGGTAGTCGACTTTTTCTTAGGAGCAGTTTTCTATGGGGGAGGTTCTGCCATTTATTTTATGGCAACTGAGACTATTGGCACTGGACTCGCCATGGTCATTTTCTTTTCCTACCCCGCAATGGTGATTCTTTTTTCCAGAGTGATCGATGGCACCCCGATCACCCGAAACTCGTTCATTTCATTAGGGTTAGTATTTATGGGTTTCCTCCTCATGAGCGGAAGAAATGAAGTCCACTTTAGCTGGCGAGGGGCCCTTTTATCAGGACTAGGAGCATTTCTTTACGCAGCCTATGTTTATATTAGCAAAAGACAACTTCCAGCCGCGCATCCCCTCATCTCTACATTGACTCAATGTATAGCCGGTTGCTTCCTATTCTATCTCCTAGCTCAGGTCGAAGGCGGAATCCAAACTCCGGCGCAGACCTCAACGTGGATTTACTGTATTCTCATCGGTCTCCTCTGCACCTCGATTCCGATCGTCCTCCTCCTGGAAGGTATGAAAACCATCGATGCTGGCAAGGCTGCACTTCTCACCGTTCTAGAACCATTGATCACTGTATTGCTCGGCACCATTTTTCTCAATGAGAGGCTAGAGTCGCTTCAGATCGTCGGCATGGCAATGATTCTTGTAGGTGCCGTTTCAGCACAGCTTGCTTCTAAGTAATGCAGGGTCTCCAAAAATCACCGACCGCTCTTTTTGGAGCTCTAGTCATCAACCTGTCGTCATCATGCCACTAGCAATCCCGGTCACTGTTTCTCGCAAGAGTTGGTGATCCCCTTTTTTTATTGCAATGAGCTGAATTAAGTTCAGAGGGTGAATCATTGGGGAACGTAATTGAACACTCACCCCAAACCAGGGACGAAACCAAAGGAGATTCCTCTCGTTGGATACCTGCCGAACAAAATCTACGGCCAATTGATACTCGTTAATAAATTCATTTAAAACGGATGCAGCTTCTCCACTCGGAAGGTCACTATTTTCCAAATACAGACGCCAAATCGAAAGATCAACTCGAGCCAGTGTAGAGCTCAGAATCTTAAAGTAGCTCCGAAATGCCGGTACTTCTTGAAGGGCCTGTCGAAAGACTTGAATCATACTTTGGGCTTCAGGTTTTTTTCTAGTTTCACTCCAGAAGTGCCCCACACCCCACCAGGTCGGAAAAAGGACACGGGTTTGAGTCCAACACAGCACCCAAGGTATGGTGCGCAGATCAGAGAAATTCAATGCACCGCCTCGATTTGTGGGTCGAGATCCGATTCGCAGGACGTTTAGATATCGATAGGAAGTAGTACAATAGACCATATCCAGGAATTTTTGAGATTTGACCTTATTTTGATAGGCCTCACTCACACATTGTCCAAATTTTTGCACTGCCTTTCGGGTTTGAACCGAATGAGAGCCTGAGTGAGCCTTCAAGGGTGTCTGATTAAATTTCGAAACGATTTGTTCGAATCTTCGACGTGTGATCTCGGGACTTGCGAAGGTTCGCTCAACGGTCTCTCCTTGTATCGTCGCTTTATACACGTTCAGGGCGCTCTTGGGCCAGCCATCCGTCTGCTCTTCGATAGAACCGCCGCCTCGATCAGTACTTCCGCCTGAGCCATGAAAAAAAACTGGAGTAATTGAGTGCGAACGACAAAGAGAGTCCAGCCTTTTGATCGTTTTCAGAATCGTTAAGTGGCTCGCAAAAACACCGAGTTCTTTAGCGGAATCGGAATAACCCAGCATGACTTCTAAATTGCCTTGCCAATCACGGTCAATGATCCGCCGAAAAGCTAAATCCTTTAGCATCTGCTCCAGGATCATGGGCGCGTCTCTTAATGCGGCCTCTTGCTCAAAGAGTGGAATGACAGGGATTTTATTGCCGCCCAGGTACTTTCGGACGATCTTTACTCCGGCCTGTAGATCTCGAAAAGATTGGGCCATACTAAGGATGAGGCCTCGTGCATAAAAGCGTGGATCTCCACCTCTTGAAATGAGTTCAAGTTCGTGAAGCATGCGTCCGATCACAGTTCTTTTTCCATCTGCTCCTAAGCGAATGGTGCCGGAGTGCTCCCTGAGCTCCAAGGGTACTACTAGTGCAGGAAAAATCTGAAGGAGTGATTGAATCTTGATGAGGATCTGATGTTGGACTCCGAAAATCCGCTCATAGACTTCTGATAGTTGGGATAACTGACTCTGGAGGGTCCTGATCGTCTTTCCATCTCCCCGACGAATGACACGGAGACGGAAGATCGTACCTCGGAGTCGCTGAAGTGCTTGTACCAGTGTTTTATCGAGATTTTGAAGCAGCTTAAGATCCTGATTAAAGATAACCAGGTTTTTTTCAAAATAACTGAGTAGGCGCTTCCTTGAAAGATTCAGACTTTCTCGCAGAGTGACCTCATTCACGCCTGGATGACCGTCTTTGTCTCCGCCCACCCAACTCCGAATGTAGATTGGCCCAAATTCACTTTTACAGGCCAAAAGAGCATCCAGCGTCTCATCCCTCAAAAGGAGAGAGTAGATATGGTCCGCTTCATCTTGGACGCGAGGCCTTCGTGCTCGATTAGTCAGGATATGCCAGGCTAGCTCGAGCTGATTTTTCAATTGATTCAAGTCGCTCTGAGATTCAACATCCAGCAGCCTTGTCAGCGTTTTTTGAATCTCATGGAAAATGGCGATATTAGCCGGTGATCGCGCCTCCGTCGGATGGGCGGTAACCACATAGATCATTGCAGCAGGACTTTTAGGATAGACTTTTTTTGGGTATTGATTCAATCGATAGGAACGGTAGGCGTTTTCACACGCATTAATGAGCTCGAGCATGAGCGTGAATGAATGGGTGATGTGCCTAATTTGTTCAGGAGAATAGCTTTTAAATTTCTTGAGTGTCTCATCAAGAATTTGGGCGACTTGACTCTGCGGTAGACCACGAAGCGACGCCATCTCTTTTCTTATTTTTTCAATTCTTAAAAAGGTTGCCCTGCCAGCCTCATGCTCGATCACTTCGCCGAGCTGAGCTACTGATCGCTTCACTAGGCGCCTTAACTTTTCAGGAAGTAGACTTACCTGAGACCCTGACATTAAAAAGACCTAAAGCAAGTTCAATACCAATCAAAAGAAATCTTACTATTCTATTTTTTATCACTTATGAGAAGATCAAGCCCCAAAGGAGGCAGCTATGATCCAAGTCAGAAAAACAGATGAGCGGGGACACGCAAAGCACGGATGGCTCGAGAGCTACCATACATTTTCATTCGCCAACTATTACGACCCACGCTTCACAGGGTTTCGAGATCTATTAGTGATCAACGAGGACCGCGTCCAGGCAGGCAAAGGCTTTGGGAAACACCCCCATAAAGACATGGAAATCATCTCTTACGTCATCGAGGGTGAACTTGAACACAAAGACAGTATGGGCTCTGGGTCAGTCATCCGCCCAGGCGACGTTCAGCGCATGAGCGCAGGTCGTGGTGTAGTCCACAGCGAGTTCAATCACTCCAAAGAAAACCAGGTTCATTTCCTCCAAATTTGGATCACCCCGAAAGAAGTTGGAATCCAACCCAGTTATGAAGAGAAGAGATTTGAGGATGAAGAAAAGAAAAATCGACTGAGAGTGATTGTCTCTCCCTCGGGTGAAGAAGGTTCACTCCGAGTGCATCAGGATGCCAAACTCTACTCCGCCCTTCTCGACGAAGGAAAGGAAGTAAGCTACGAAATTGATTCTGCCCGATTTAGTTGGGTCCAGGTGATCCGTGGCGCCATCGAACTCAATGGAATAGTGCTCAACCAGGGAGACGGAGCAGCCATTTCAGGTGAAAACAGACTCAAGCTGGTAGCCAAGCAAGTGGCTGAAGTCCTACTTTTTGACCTCCCTTAGAAAAGGCTCAGGGCAATCTTCTTGAACTCTATCGACTCAGCTTGGTACAAAGATTCCAGAGGCGTCTGCGATCCCGAGTCGACTCCTCGGTCCAAGGGAAGAAATGAGTGGGCACGAGCTCTCGGTCGAACCAAAATTTTCCACTCTCAGTCCCATGCGAATCAGGCAAGCTCAGCCAAACAGCTGTGTCTGCACCCTGTTCAGGCGTTCGAAGCCTCGTCTTCATCCACTTCCAGAAGAACGGAAGTGAAGTCCTCACCCCCGGTGTATCGGCCCAGCCTGGGTGCATCGCTGAGAACGTCACGCCTTCATCCTGATACTGCTCTGCCCACTGCTCATTGAGGATGACCTGGGCTCTTTTAGTGTTAGCGTAGGCCACCACACCGTCATACTTTCCATGGTCGGACTGAATATTCTTGAGATCAAGCTTTTGAAGATACATCCCCCCCGAACTCATTGTGATGACCTGAGCATTTCCTGCGGCCTTCAACTTGGGCATCAAAAGTTCAGTCAAAAGAAAAGGACCGATCAAGTGAGTTGCCAAGACCCGCTCAATCCCATCGTGTGTGACTTCGCGTTCGTGAGGTAAAATTCCGGCATTATGAATCAAGATATCAACTTTGGACTCCTGAAAGTGTTCAGCAAAGCGACGAATCGAGGTCAAATCAGCGACATCAAGCTCCTCAGTGAATACACTCGGATTGCCTGTTTCCTGGATCACCTGGGCTGCCGCCTCAGTCCCCTTCTGCAAATTTCTACATAAAAGGCACACTCTCGCACCGCGTTGAGCGAGGCCCTTCGCGATTGCAAATCCAATTCCGCTGCTGGCACCGGTAACGAGCGCGAGTTTTCCGTCAAGTCTGGTATCCCGATCTTTTTGATAAAATCCCCTTTTATGACGCTCAAATCCTGAACGATCGAATGAAAAGAGATTCTCTAGAGAAGAGCTGAAGCCATGAATCAACTTCAAGCAAGATTTGAAATTCAGATGAAATGTCATTTCAGATTTCTCCTGAGTGTCTTTTCAGCTAGGCCTATTGGGAGTCTTATAGTTAGATAATAGAACAAATGCGAGGACCTAGAAAATTTAACTCCATAACTTCTCCGATGCAAGACCATTTTTGAGAAAGACCGAAGCATCTAAACTTCTCGAAAATCGGTCAAAATGACGACTTTAATCCCAGCAACGAACCTCGAATAGCCCCCCAGCGGGAAGGTGGTATATTTATTGAAAGTGGAGAACCTGTGACTAGATCAAAATCCTTGGCTGACGCACTTTGTGCAAACTCGAGATCAATGGAGAAGTGCAAGAGTCCATCCGAGGAACCTAAAATCACGGTCGCTCGAGCACACGGCAGGGAGCAGGCAAGCCTACCCAATTATTCACTTCCCCAGGTCATCCAAGAATACCGATTGCTTCGACGTATGATCTTTGACTCATTCCCAGAGAGTCTAAAAATTAGAAAACAAGAACAAAATGCAATCATTGATACGATCGAGTTAGGAATCGCTGAGGCGGTCGTAGCATTTGTTGAGAATCAATATCAACTCCGAGAGCAATTTGTTGCAGCTTTGGCACATGATTTATGAACGCCACTGACTGCTGCAAAATCGAGTGCCCAGCTCATGCTGCGACAAGATCGAGTGGATGTTGCTCAAAAATTATCTCAGCATGTTCTTAACTCCATCAACCGAACAGAGCGGGAAATCGTTTTATCTTCGATGCGGGATCGACGCCAATCTATGGATATTGGGATCGAAGATCGATTAAACGTGCCCTAGGCAACCTTGCCATGAATGCAGTGAAGTATGGTGACCCAAAAACCCCCCTCACCGTCGAACTTACTGCCTCCGAGACGGAGATCACACTTTCAGTTCATAACGAGGGTAAGCCGATCCCAACTCACCACCATTCAAAACTATTTACTCCTTTTGAAAGAGTTTCAGCAAAGGACGAACAAAAACCGCTATGAAATTTGACCATGCCAAACCTTGTCATTGCTCTGAAATTTCTACTGTCTAAAGCCATGCTGCCAGTGCTATGAGTGTCGATTATGCCAGAAATTCTCATCGCTGCTGAAACGAAACTTTCTCAAAAAGATGCCGAAACTCGATTTCAACAAATTAGGCAAATCGATTACGATTTGTATTTTAGGCTCCCAAAGAGCGAGCCGAACTACTCCGGTAAGGTAGTTACTCACATAGACGTACATCCCGAGGCCGCCCAAATTTCACCCTCGATTTTCCTCGATTTCGATGGAGGAGAGTTGCAGTCAGTGATCCTGAATGGTCAAAAAATCAAGTACACCTATGATGGTGCTCGAATCCACATCCCAACTTCGGCATTCAAATCCGGAGTCAATTTGCTCAGCATTGAATTTACTCACGCCTATGGAGCTGAAGGAGTCGGTTTTCATCGTACCCGCGACAAGGCAGATGGAGAATACTATATGTATTCTCAGTTTGAGCCCTACTCGGCTAACAAAGCCTTTCCGCTTTTCGACCAACCTGATTTAAAAGCAACTTATTCATTAACGACCGATGTTCCCGCCCAATGGCAGGTGATTTCCAATGTCCTCGAGACTACCCGAGAAAGTCTGAGCGAGACCGAGACCCGCTGGACGTTTCCAACCTCACAGAGATTTAGCAGTTACCTTTTTGCATTGGTGGCGGGCCCTTATGTCAAGTGGGAGTCTACAACAACGACGTCAAACCCAATCCCCATGCGATTATTTTCAAGAGAATCAATGAAGCAGTATCTAGAAGCAGATGTGGCTCATTGGTTTCATATGACCGACCTAGGCTTTAAATTTTACGAAGACGCTTTTGGTTATCCTTATCCGTTTGGCAAGTATGATCAAATCTTGGTCCCAGACTACAATATGGGCGCCATGGAAAACATTGGCGCCGTGACGTTTACAGAGAGTTACATTTTCCGCACGCCTCCCACTCCACTCAAGATCCTCGGACGCGCAGAGACCATCCTACATGAACTGGCTCATATGTGGTTTGGCAACTTGGTCACCATGAAGTGGTGGGATGATCTCTGGTTGAATGAGAGTTTTGCTACCTACATTAGCAATTTTGCCATGAGTCACTTTGAAGACCAGATTAGTACAGCCAGTGTTTGGCAGGAATTTAACACTGGAGCCAAGGAGTGGGCCTACGACGAAGATAGCTTAGTCACGACCCATCCCATTGCGGGTGTTGCTGCTGATACGGATGAGGCTGAGTCCAATTTTGACGGCTTAACCTATGGCAAGGGCGCCTCAGTCCTGAAGCAATTGGTTCATCTCATCGGAGAGAAATCTTTTCTGACTGGGCTAAAAAACTATTTTAAAGCCTATGCCTTCAAGAATGCCACGCGGGCCGACTTCCTCCAATCCCTCAGCTTAGCTTCAGGAAAGAACTTAAGTGAGTGGGATGAAGAATGGCTCAGGACAGCGGGTACCAACTCTGTCGAGGTGGTCGTTGAAGAGAAAAATGAGAAAATTACTCGACTGACATTAAAGCAAAGCCCCGATGAAGCCAGCGGACGACTTCGCACTCATAAAACACAGGTCGCTTTTTTTGACCGATCCCCCCAGGGAGTACTCACACTCAGGGAGACACTCGAAGTCAATTACTCGGGAAACGAAACTGAGATTTTAGAGGCGATCGGAAAGCCAGTTCCAGCTTTCGTCTATCCAAACTATCAAGATCACGATTACGTGAGTGTTGTACTAGACCCCAAAAGCCTAGCCTTGCTTTCCGACTCGAACACTTCGATCCATGACCCTTTGCTCACTCAGATGCTCGGAGCGAGTCTCTGGGAAATGGTTCGCCATTCGAAAATTCCAGCGCAAACATTCGCTAAAATTATGCTGTCAGTCCTGGACAAAAATAAGGATCTAGCGGTCCTTCAAACGGGTCTCCAACAGCTCCTAGAAGTGTCAGATCACTACATCAGTCGGAGCATTAAGGGCTCCTATGACATTCAACTAGAAACATGGGTGAAACACTACTTCGACCGTGTTGATGGAAATAATCCCGCCAAGATTCTACTTTTTTCTGCTTTCCTATCGATTGCTCAGAGCTCAGAAGCCCAAACTCGGATTCAAGGTTGGCTGAAAAAAGACAAACTGGCTCCTCACTTCGAAATGGATCAAGAAAGACGCTGGGCAGTCATTTCATTCTTATCCAAACGAGGTGCACCCGAGGCCGCAGAACTCATCCACATTGAATCAAAGAAGGACCTCAATGACAAAGGGCAGCTGAGCGCAATGATTGCTCAAGTCTTAAGTCCTAGCGAAGAGAACAAGAAACTCTGGTGGGGACGCCTCTTAGGGAAAGATCCAACCTTCCCAAAACTGTCCGTTCAAGATGCGAGACGAGTGATGATGGCATTCCACCACTTAGACCGGCCTGAACTCACTGAGTTTGCAACGGAGTCTTTCTTTGAAGTCCTTCCGACTTTAGAACAGAACCACGCTCATGAGTTTACCTCAAGCTTTGCCTATCGGATGTACCCGATCTCTTGTTCAAAAGCACTCGACGACCGGGCGGGAGTTTTTCTATCAGCCCATCCAGATCTAGAATTTGGTGCAAAGAAAGAAATCCTCAATAACCGCCAAATCAGAGAAAGAATTCGAAATGCGCGGTCCCTTTCTGAATCTGCTATTCAGGAACCTAAGGACCGCACATTCTGACCATTTAGTGGAGACTTCCCAACTCGTTGAGCTGGCCAGATTCAACCGGTGCTGATCTGGCCACATATTTCTCAAGAAAATCAGCCTTATAGTCCCGATAACTCGAAACCGCTCCCACTCTGGCGAGCGCCCGAATCAAGTACCAAGGAAGGTCAACTTGGTGAGGCAAAAACCCACTTCGGGCGCCGTTGGGGTAAAGGTGATGGTTGTTGTGCCATTCGCCCGCTACAAACCCAGGCCAAACCTGATTCACAGAAAGATCAGCCCGATTGAAGTCAACTCCATCACGACGACGATCTTTGCCAGCGCCATGGCCGTCGTAGTTATAGGTACGAATGCCTATGGCCCAAACCCCAGCCCAACCGAAGATAGCCGTCGCAAGTGCTTGTCCTCCAAGTAGGTAAAAGGTCCCGTACCAGAAGCCCCAGTTCAGCACATAGTGCATGATTGTATAAAACGGATGACACAGCGAACCCCAGCATTGATATTGAGCATAGGAATTGAGTTTAATCCCCGTATGGTTCATCAATCTGCACAAGTGGCCGTAATCCTTCTCAGAAAGGTCTTTACGGATGGGTTGATGGTTTACGTCAGCTAAGAAGCAGTAAAGCCAACCGCCGTGAACATTATAGGGATCGCCCGGAAGTTCGCACTGGTAATGATGAACATAATGAGAAATTACGTAAATCTCTTCGGGAATCACCTTAATGACGAGATTCCGACAAATCATGATGATCCAAGAATTACGAAACTTGAAAGCCCGGTGAGTTGAATAGCGGTGAAGCCAAAAGGTTCCATGACTTCCCATTAAAACCATGGAGTAAATAAATCCTGCCAGCATGAGCCACCAACTAAAATGCCGCGTTAAAAAGATCCCAAGTGGAAATGCAAAAGAAAGGCTGGCGGTCCAACTCAAAAGAGAGAGCCAGTTCTTTCGAGAGGAGAAAATATTTAAGCGAGAAAAAAACTCCCTTAAAATTTCTCGACTCGAAGGCACATACAGGCTGCCATTTTTCTGAAAACCGTAAGTCGGTGGATCCAATACCCGTTCTAAATTCATCAGATCTCCCTATTCTTTTTTTAACTACTCAACCTAGAATACTCCAAAATAGAATCTTTTCATGTCGAGTCAAAATCAAGCCTCACTCTGCTGAGCGAATCTCGATTCCTTTCAGCTTCGCTCCATTGAGTCTATTTTTCAACTTTTTCCTGGCATCATTTTTGATTCGACTCAAATTGCAAAAAAAAAGGACTGGAGTGACGTCGCAAGTTGCGAGCCTCTCCAGTCCTCTTGGACCTTAATTTTAAAAAAAATTAATATCGGCCGCCGCGACCACCGCGACCAGCGCCGCCGCCGAAGCCGCCGCCACCGCCGCGATTTTCACGGGGAGCCATTGGCTTAGCTTCGTTAACAGTCATTGCGCGACCGTCGTAGTCAGCGCCATTGAACTTTGAAATTGCGTCAGCAGCTTCAGCTTCGGTTGACATTTCAACGAAACCAAAGCCTTTGCTTCGGCCAGTATCACGATCGGTGATGATTTTTGCAGACTCAACCGTTCCACATTGATTGAATGTGTCGGTGAGAATTTGATCGGTTGCAGAAAAAGGCAAGTTGCCTACGTATAATTTTTTACCCATTTGACCCTCCTAAGGCTGTGGGGAGCCGCTAAGAGGTTTTGGGCCCTATGCCCACAAGCTCAGTAGAAGCAGAATAACTCATGGGGGAGAGGATAACACCGTTGGGCAAGAATAGATATGTAAATCGCTGAAATGAAAGGCCCGCAGTTCTCAAAAAATGAATTAGACCCCTCGCTCAAGTAAAAAAGCCCCCCCTGAACTTCGGGGAGGCTTTGACGGCTGGTAAAAAAATACAGATCTGAATCAAACCGAGGCAGAGGCGCAAACAAAAGACCAAACCTCTCAGAGGCTAGGCGCAGCAACCTCCGTGCTGACGTCCTCTGCAAGAGAAAACAGGGCGGCTGAGACAGCATCTCGATCCGAGACAAGAATGGCCTTGAGGGTATTTGCCTTTTCGCCAATAAAAATCTGAGCAAGTCGACTGGAAGGTTCATTCAAATAAACCAGAATCAGGCGCTCTTTGTGCTGAAAGAGGGTTTTCTCGCATGCTCGATAGAATCGCTCGCTTCCATCATTAGCGATGATCAGCAATCTCGACACACGATGCGAAGGCGTCGAAGCCTGTTTCTGCTGAAGCGCAAGCAGCCCCTTTTGTTCGGAGGTTAAAAGTTGGTCAATTCGTTCGAGGCCACGCTCAACTTGCTTTCGACCCACCATAGCCCGGAGACAAGACTCAAATTTAGCAGAGAGGGAAATCTGCGGTACGGTAATCGAGCTCTTGTCCCAGAGCTTTTTAGGCTCCCGCTTGAGTATCGTATCGATTTGACTCTTGCGAGGATCCGCCTCGACTGCACGCGGCAGTTTCAGCTCAATCAGCGAGGGAACTCCTACTGGTGCAGGTAATACTGAGGCTACCAAGGGAACTGGGGATGATGGCTTCACCAAGGGTGCAGGAAGCGAAGCCTTTTTCACGATCACGGAGAATGAAGACGTATTCAATGCCCTCGGGAGAGAAGGCTTTCCTGAACCTCTAGAGAACGAAGATCTTTCCGATCCTCTAGAGAACGAAGATCTTTCCGACCCTCTGGAGAACGAAGATCTTTCCGATCCTCTAGAGAACGAAGATCTTTCCGACCCTCTGGAGAACGAAGATCTTTCCGATCCTCTGGAGAACGAAGGCTTTTTCACAATCACGGAGAATGAGGATTGATCCACAGGCCTAGGAGTTGAATGGTTTTTTACGATTACTTGTAATTTTGTCATGATTTTTTAACCTCGAGCCACCTGAAGCGTCTTAATGCCTAGCCTCGATCGAAGGAGTTTTCTTCGCAGGTGATCTCTGAATAGTATGGAGCTGATCCACAAAATGCTGATCTCGCTCAGTAACCAGATTAATCACTAAGCCCTTTCGTCCTGCCCTGGCCGTGCGACCTACACGATGGATGTAGTTTTCCATCTGTTGAGGCATGTGGTAGTTAATGACGCGTCCTACGTGCTCGATGTCGAGGCCTCTCGACGCTAGATCAGTTGCAATAAAAACATTCACTTTTCCATCGCGAAACGCCTTAAGATTTCTTCTGCGCTCCACTTTGTCCATTTCCCCGCGATAGATTGAGCAAGGATACCCACTCTTGGCCAACTCTTGAGCAAGCCGATCGCATTGATCGCGAGTATTAGTGAAAATTAGGGTCCCTTCCTGACTCGATTGCTTCAGCAAGCGTTCAAGGAGAGGGAATCTTTTTCCATTAATCACAGGAAGATTCTGGGTCGTGAGCGTCGGAACTAGGTGACTGCTCCCTTGACTGCGAATGATTTCGGCGTCAGAAAACAACCGATTAATCAGCTCTTGAACGGCCGGATTAATCGTAGCAGAAAAGAGCGCTAACTGGCGAACCGGAGGACAAGCACTCACGATTTGATTTGCAGCAGGGAGAAAACCCTGATCCAGCATTTGATCGGCCTCGTCAAAAACTAAGGTACGGACGTCACACAGGTTAATTAACCCTCGGTCCAGCAACTTAACGAGGCGCCCCGGGGTGGCGACCAGGATCTCAAAAGGACCCTCAATGTTTCTCTTTGCAATATCCAAGGTGGTACCACCCAGGATACTCCGCACGCGAAGTCGGGTCGTATGAGTGAACGGCTTAAAAACACGAGTCACCTGCTCACCCAGCTCCCGAGTAGGGACAACTACGCATGCCCGAGGCATCCCTTCGAGGTTAATGCGCAATCCTCGGTTTTCCATACTCTTGAGCATGTGCAAAATGGGCAAGGCATAGGCCAAGGTTTTACCACTCCCCGTCTCAGAGACGCCCACAATGGAGCGTTCTTCCATGAGGGCAGGGATCGCACGCTCCTGAATCTCAGTGGGGACTGTAAGTCCCTTTTCATCGAGAGTCGCTTGTAAGGTCGGAAGTAGATCGAAATCGTTAAATGAACTCATTTGGCCATGCCCTTCAGTAGGTTTCTTAGAAATTGATTTCCGCAGTCTCGGTAGTTCCTATGATCTGGTTTGCGAAAAAACGCTCCCAGCTCAGACTTTGAAACTTTAAGCCCCGCTTTTTCAATGAGTTGAATGATGTCACTATCTTTCAACTCAAATGCGACGCGCAATTTCTTGAGAATGGTATTATTTGTAAGAGATATTTCAAAAGCTTGAGCGGGCGCATTTTCGTTTTTGCCCCGCTTGAAAATGACCAAACCATCGAGAAATCGGCTCAAAACTTTGTCACTGCAATTTCTGTAGCCTTCTTCTTCTTCGTTTTTCAAAAACGAATCAAGATCATCTTTACTGACTTGAAAACCGGTGAGACTGATGATTTCAATGAGTTTTGATTCGTTCACATTCAGAATATAGCGAACGCTACGTAAGATATCGTTATTGGTCATGCCCGAGCATTCTACCACGTTTTTCTGAAATTAGCACGAAACGGTGGAGGAAACGGCCATTTTCGCTATAAATTGAATCAATTTCAATAACTCAATCGGAATTAAAACCCTGAAATCAGCTTAACTTTCAACAGTGATTGTCATTCGAGCCTGGGTTTCCGTCTTATTTTCTTGTTCGAGCTGAAATTTGACCATCCCCCTAAAGATTTCAATCATTTGGTCATGTTCTCGGAAAATCGGAAGCTTTCCCCAGCCACGATCCGCAAGCACTTCGATGACTCGATGTACCCCTTCTACACTAGAAAGGCAGGCTGGGTGGGGTTGCTTTTTAAACTCATACTCCGACAGTTGCTCCGTTTCAAAACTGACCCGAGGAAGAGAACGAAGAAGTAGACTCCTCCCCATCATTGAACGGGCTTGAGTCCAGGTGCCATCGATCACAATAAAAAGTGGCCGCTTTGAGGGCGGCACCAGCTCGCGCCACGCCATTTCAGAATCGCGATTCAAGTTAAACGAAAGTGGACCAGGAAATAGCAACAGCGGCACTCGATCAACGGCGTTAAGCAGCTCAAGGAACTTCGGATCTTGGTCGAGCCCTACTCCACTGCTCCGGACCCACTTCAAATTGGAGATGGATCGACGCAGAATCCAAGCTGTACCCACAGTACTTTTAACCTCGGAAGGATGCACGACCAGCGCAAAATCTGCGAAACTCGAAAATGAACGAACCAACGCGCAAAAACACGCCACGACTGGACGGTGACAAGACCAACAAAAACTTCTCATGAGCCGCAGAGTATGACCTACTCCTGGGGGGTGGAGTCAAGAGAGAAAAAACTACCGAGAAGCTCCTCCAGAGCCGATGACCTGGGCTCTCGACAGAAGCCAATCACTCGCACCCTGAAAATTCAGATCAATCACCTCGTGTCCCATGGGGTGCTCCTGGTAGGTCAAGTCCACTAAGAGTTGATCTAAAATGGTCTTTGCGGTTCGACCACATTGAATCGACAATACGTCATCATCAATTCCATGACTCAAATAAATAGGAAAATTTCTCAGATCTACAGATGCTCCGACTTGAGGCAGAAAACTAGGTAAGACGGCTCCACTGAGGCAAACCACCCCACCGATCAGATGAGGAGACGTAAGAGCTGTAGCAAGACTCAAAACTGCACCTTGACTAAAGCCCAGTAAAAATATTTTTTCTGCGCTCACCCCGTAGTAGTGTTGAATTTGGACAATAAAGTTTTGGAGCAATTTTAGCGAGTTCTCTGCTTGAGCAGGATCCGTTGCGTGATAATGAGGCTGAAACGCAGAATGAAACCAACCATAGGCGCGGAGACCCATACGAATGGGCGCTCGAACTGACAAAACTCGAAATTTAGAATGAAGAGAAGGTGCGAGCTCAAAGAGATCATTTTCGTTTGCAAGTCTCCCATGAGCAAAAATACAAATAGGAGCATCTCGGTTTTGATTTTTTGGGGGCAGTTCTAAATACGTCAAACACAAATTCGAATTCACGGTTTAATTCCCCGCCCTGGAAAACGAGTCCAGAGAACACCCTAGGTCTCGAAAAAATATGGATCTCAGCTGATCACATCACCCTTTTGACTTAATACCTTGCTTTTCAAGCAGGGCGCGAATCAACTCCCGCTGATCTCCCTGGATCTCAATCAGGCCTTCTTTGCCGTCCATTGAAAAAGTTCCACCTGAGCCGCACTTCTTTTTCAAGAGCACGGTTAGGTTTTTTAGAAACACTTCATTTTTTGGTAGCCGATCGATGACCGTAACCGTTTTTCCTCCGCGACCCTGTTTTTCAATTCGCAGGACCGCGACAAACTTGTAGGATTTAACGTCCACGTCAGGGGTGCAAGTACACTCTGAGACCAATTCTCTGCATTTTTGGCACTTTTGATTCAAAGCGGGATCAGTCGAGTAAACGAGACGAGTATCTTTTGTCATAATGTTTTCTCTGATACCATACCCTAGATAGGAGCAGAGTTCCATGCTGTTGATTCGATCTGAGATCAGGATTCCGATGAATGAAATAGTGTTCACTTACGCACGAAGCTCAGGTCCTGGCGGCCAAAATGTGAATAAAGTCAATACCAAGGCCGTGCTGCGATGGAACCTCTTGATGAGTCCAAGCCTGACCCCTATGATGCGCGCGCGTCTCTTGAACAAACTCGCATCTAAGATCACGTCTGAAGGCGATATTGTGCTGAACAGTGACCGGTTTCGCGATCAGCAACGCAATCGAGAGGACTGTCTAGAAAAACTTCACAATTTACTCACTGACGCCTCAGAAATTCCTAAAGCACGAAAGAAAACTCAACCGTCTCGATCCAGTCAACGCCGAGTGAAAGCAAATAAAGCCAAGAACTCACAAAAGAAAAACCTGCGTCGATCACCCCAGCGTGAGGACTAACCAGTTTTCAGTACAGCCTTAGAACGGGATTCGATCGACCATGAAGATGGCATGAATGCTCCAAACCAGGGTTCGAGCCCAATTGGCTCGCACTAGGAGCTTAATCAGTGCATCGGTCGGTCCAGATTGAAGTTTGGAGTGAATCGGCACGAAGACCAAGCCGGTACCAAAAAAAGTCACCGCCGAAAACAGGAAAGGCAACGTAGCCGTCCAAAACCCAATCTGTTCGTGAAACAGAAAAAACAGCCCAGCTCCTGTCAGTAATTCCACAAGCATGACTGGAAAAACGACCCAAGTAATTCGACTTGAATGAGCTTGGTGAAATTTTGAGAAACTCTCGTCTGGCACATAGCTCATGAGTGGATAATGAACCACTTGAATCAACCAAATGAGTCCCGTCATGAAAAAAGTCGAAGCTAAATTCAAAGTCCAAAGTGTTTTCAGCGAATCATTAATCATTGGCCCTACTTTTAAGCAATGAATGCTCTTTAACGGAAGACTTTGAGAATTCCCTAGTAAACCTTGTTCTTAACTCGTATTGTATGAACCAGAAACCCATCATACTCTTCAGAGCACTTAGAGAACTTCCCCGCTCTGAGAAGGATTAAAAATGAACTCATCAGAACTGCAAAACTATGTCCTACCTATCCTGCTATTTGGCTTTTTTGGATGGAAGTTTCTCAGGTCAAGTCTAGCACGAAGACAGCTACCAGCACTTCTTTCTCAAGGAGCGGTCATCGTAGACGTTCGCAGCCGTGCAGAATTCCTGAGTGGTGCCCGCGATGGGAGCATCAATATCCCTTTGGATCACCTAGAAAAGGAATCGGAAAAGCTGGATCCAAAGAAACCCATCGTGCTGTGCTGCGCGTCAGGGACTCGAAGCTCCATGGCCGCTTCAATTCTAAAAAAGAAGGGCTTCAAAAACATCCTCAATGCCGGAGCCTGGAGAAACACGGTTTTATAGCAAACTGAGTCTCTTGAACTCTGAAGTTTGCAGCGAGTAACTAGGAGACGACCAAACCCTCTTCATCGCCTTGAAATTGAATCTTTTCCTCTTGCGGCTCGGATTGACTCGGCTCGCGCATCTCAGTACGTAGCTTTTCAGAAACGCCCTTCAATAGCTTGATTGACTTTGACTTGTCTGGATATTTTCTAATCTGAGAGAAAAAATACTCAATGTCTGTATGTTCTTCGAGCAGCTCCGCCCATCTTTTCTCACTCCAACTTAAAATCTCAGCACCTAGCACCTTACCCATGTCAGGTTTCGAAAGGCGATCTTTTAGCTCTAATTCGAACTTAAGAATTCTTCGAGCGACTTCCCCTTCAAAGCTCACTTTAACCGAAGGACTCTTGTCTTCTAAAGACTGAGATGAAGCATTGGGGCCGTTCAGTTGAGACAGGTCTTTGGATGCTTTTTTCGGCTTTCGCTCGATCTGCACTTCTTCTTGAATATCCACTTTTAAATCCTCGTGTGAATGGGCTGATATTGAAATTATTTCTCAGCTAGATGATCAATACCCACGCTCAGTGTCAATAAAATTGAGAATATAATTTTTGGCACAGGATCACAATTTGGGTTGCTCCTTTATGGAACCAACGAATCGATCAATACTCACCAGGAGTCAAATTTTGGCTGAAATTATGCAGATCTAATCATTTTTATCTAATCGATGAGCGAAATTATTCCCTTAACCGTGAGAGGCTCGACTTGATTACTACATTCAAAAGCTGCTCGAAAGTCCGAATTTTAACTGGGGGACACTTTCTGGGCAGAATTGGCGATTTTATTTTTGAAGATGATTCCTGGGAAATTCGATTTTATCTTATTAGAAAAACTGGACTGTTCAGTTCGCGCTTTATTATTCAGCCGAGCACACTGGGAGATTTAGCGAGAGGTTTCTCAACGGGCGGGCTCTCGGTAGAGCGAAAGCCCTTAGAAAACGCCCCAAGCCTCGAAACCCATCGCCCATTGAATGCTCAATTCGTCCCGGGTGAATCCATCTACCATTGGCCCAACTACCCAGACGCTGGTGGGATTTGGGGTGTCGCGCCTCATCTTTCAGGCATTTTTACAAATAGGGAGAGCGACCGTAAGAATGACTTGCACCTCCGAACTAAGCGGGACTTGATTGGTCTTGAGATTCACTCGCGAGGGATACCCATAGGCCGGGTTTCAGATTGTCTGATCGAGTCTGAAAATTCGATGATTCGATATCTGGTCATCCAAGATCAAAAATTTCACTCAGGTCGCTACCTCCTGATTGCTCCAGACTGGATTGAGTCCCTATCTTACCAGGATCGACACGCATCTGTGAACATCGACCTGTCATTGTTTGAAACAGCCCCCTCCTATCAGCCCAGACTAGGAATTGACCGTAAGACTGAAGAAGTAATTTTTGCCCATTTTAGGCGCTCCCCTTACTGGACAGAAGAGAAAGAAGCCGCAGCCTAATGAACTGCCAACCTTTTGTTTTGCTTCTCACCTGCAGGTGGCATGGGGGTTGCTCTTTTTCTGAAAAAAATGAGGTAAATCATTATGGAAAAGAAAATTTCGGTCATTGTAGGTAGTTTGAGGAGAGAATCTTACAATCGCAGAATGGCTAATGCCCTCGCTGGCGTTGCTCCCAAATCCCTCCAACTTAATATTTTAGAAATCGGCAACCTCCCGCTTTATAATCAGGATCTGGACGATCACCCACCTACTCAATGGTCAGAGTTCAGAAAAAAACTGTATGATGGCGATGGTTTTTTATTCGTTACTCCCGAATATAATCGCTCGATTCCGGGAGTCCTGAAAAATGCGATTGACGTCGGCTCACGGCCCTATGGCAGAAATGCGTGGGAGGGAAAGCCTGGCGCAGTCGTCAGTGTTTCGCCAGGTGCAATCGGTGGCTTCGGCGCAAATCACCACCTGAGGCAGACCCTCGTCTTTTTGAACGTTCCGTGCATGCAACAGCCAGAAGCCTACATCGGAAATGCTTCAAACCTATTTGGATCGAACGGCGAACTTCAAAATGACTCGACCCGAAAGCTCATCACTGCTTACATGAGCGCTTTTGCAAACTGGGTAGAAACGCTGACAAAACCTCGTCTTTGATCATACTTATTTACAAGAGCCTTCTTTGCCACAATCCAACAAAGAAGATTTTAAGTCACGGTCAGTGGGATTAGGCCCCAACCAGCTCGAAAGCAGGACCCTATTCAAGTCTTTTCCGCCTTGGATCATTTGCGCCGGAAAACTACCCCACTCCACACGAACGGAGTCAGCAAGAAAAACATAGTTCACATGATCACCGGACTTAGCCCCGTGCGTCGCCAAGAGAAACTGAGCAAAGACAGGAGCTAGGCGCTCGCACTCGCCCTTACAATTTTTTTGAAAGCCCTCTTTCCATGTTTCTCGAATCTTTTCTGCATCGACATCCCGCAGAAAAACAGTGTCCATCTCCTTAGTCGCTTTTGGATCTGAGTTCAAAATATGATCATCATCTTGAGATTTTTCAGAAACGTATAATGCTCCAGTGTAAACCTTAACCTTAAAGAGCGTAGCTTTTCGTACTCCGACACCATTCAAAACCAGAGTTTGATCACCCACCTTTTTTTGCGCCGGGAACTGAGCTCCAACTACTTCTGACGCGCGGGCTTCGGTTATAAAAATAGACAAAAAGATACCTAATTTAAAAAAATATATATTCTTCATAAGATAAAAATCTAATCTAAAAAGCCAAGTGCGTCAAAGAATTCTAGATTTAAATCAAAAAATTCCACACCTCTTTATGGGAATCTTGCACGAGAATTGAAGGGTCAAAGCCGATTCGCACATTTTTCCAACTCCTCACTGGCGAGGTAAGCCATGAATTTAAGTCCAAGCTGCAAAACAATTTTAATTGTAGAAGATGACGCGGTTATTCGTGAGACCATTCAAATCGCCCTCGAAATGGATGGATATAAAGTTTTTACAGCTAAAAATGGAGAAGAAGGAATGAGTCTCCTTTCAACTATTGAACGACCTTGCCTGATTTTACTTGATCTAATGATGCCCGTCATGGACGGATTCGAATTCATTAGGAGACTTGAAAAAGATTTGAAGCTTGCCACAATTCCTGTTGTCATCGTAACGGCATTTGACGAAAAAGCGAGAGGGATTCACGCCTCTGGCATACTTAAGAAACCCTTGAGCTTGGTCGCATTAACAAAAACAGTTGCCCAATGGTGCAACTAGCCCATCGAGTCGATGAGTGGCAAAAAAAAAAGAAAAACAAATCCAGACCTTCTTCGAATCCATTTTTGAAAACATACCCGATATGGTCTTCATTAAGGAGGCCGAGAATCTTCGGTTCGTTCGAATTAATAAGGCAGGAGAAGATTTGTTGGGCCTTTCTAAAGACGAGATCATCGGTCGAAACGACTATGACTTTTTTCCAAAACAACAGGCTGATTTTTTTACCTCAAAGGATCGTTCTGTTTTCCTATCTAATGAACTCCTCGACATCCCCGAGGAAGTGGTTCACACTCGACTCAAGGGAGAGCGGATACTTCACACTAAAAAACTACCCATTCTAGACTCAAACGGAAAGCCGAAATATTTGCTAGGAATATCTGAAGACATCACCGACAAAAAGGCGTTAGAGGCCCTGCGGTTCCAACTCCTTCAAGAAAAACTTGCCCACGAGGAAACTCTAAAGGGAATTCGTCTTCAGGATAATTTTATCTCGCTCGCTTCTCACGAACTCAGGACGCCGATCACTGCGCTTAAATTGCAACTTGAAATGATCCTAAAATCACTCGATCGTATCGAGTTTTCCAAAAAAGAAACATTCCTTGAACTCATTCAGAGTTCTCAACAGCAATTAGATCGCTTCTCACAATTATCAGACGAGATTCTTGAGATTTCTCGAATCCATTCGGGCCGCCTCAAACTGGAGATTCAGGACGTCAACCTGACTGAGGTCATCTTGGAGGTATTAGATCAGTGCGGGGATGATTTGGCTCAATCTGGATGTTCGGTAGCGACCACACTCGACAGCTCCATTCATGGACAGTGGGATCGATCGAGAATAAAACAGGTCATTTACCAGCTCCTCAGTAATGCGATAAAATACGGAGCCGGAAAAATGATAGAAATTAAAACATCGCTCGACTCAAAAACGATCTTCATTTCAGTGAAAGATCATGGGGTCGGTATCGCTCACGAGGACCATGAAAAAATATTTAATCGATTTGAGCGAACGTCAATGATTACCCAGTTTCGGGGATTGGGTCTTGGATTGTACATTTCCCGTCAGATTATTGCAGCCCACGGTGGAAAAATAGGAGTCAAAAGCGAGCTAGGTGAAGGCGCGACTTTTACGGTCGAACTCCCCACTCAGGCTCGAGCAGAGAGCTTAGATCCCAAATACTCCTCATAAGGCATCTCAAAGGGTCGAATCCCTTGCACTCCCACTTCAATCACTTGAGTTGCAACAGTCTGAATGAACTGCTGATCGTGAGACGAGAACAACACCGTGCCTGCAAATTTAATCAATCCATTGTTAACCGACTGGATCGACTCTAGGTCGAGGTGGTTCGTGGGTCCGTCTAAAATCAGAACATTGGACTCACTGAGCATCATTCGAGCCAACATACACCTGACCCTCTCGCCACCGGAGAGGACCTTCGTTTTCTTGGTGGCATCATCACCCGAAAAAAGCATTCGCCCCAGGAACCCTCGAACAAAGTTCTCGTTTTGATCCGAGGAAAACTGCCTTAGCCAATCAATGAGCGAATCATCGGAGTGTTCGAAGTATCGGGAGTTATCCTTAGGAAAGAAAGACCGTGAGGTAGTAATTCCCCAATGAATTGTGCCCGCATCGGGCGCCATTTCGCCAGCAAGGATCTCGAAAAGGGTACTGACCGCGAGATCGGTGTCCCCAATAAAAACTGCCTTATCCCCTTTTTTCAGCGAGAAACTCACACGATCGAGCACTAACGTTCCATTGATCGTTTTAGAAAGATTCTCAACGCGGAGTAACTGATCCCCCGCCTCACGAGCTGCCTTGAACGAAACGAAGGGGTACTTCCGAGTCGACGGCTTAATATCCTCGATGGATAGTTTTTCAAGCTGGCGCTTTCTCGATGTCGCTTGGCGGGACTTCGAAGCATTTGCGCTGAACCGAGCGATAAAGGCCTTCAGCTCCTCGGCTTTATCCTGAGCTTTTTTATTTTTTTCCTGCATCTGTCTCAGTGCGAGCTGACTCGACTCATACCAGAAATCGAAATTACCCTTGTAGAGTTGGATTTTTCCAAAATCGATATCTGCCATATGGGTACAGACTTGATTCAAAAAGTGACGATCGTGAGAAACTACAATCACGGTCTTGGGATACTCTGCCAAAAACTCTTCAAGCCAGCGAATGGCAGGAACATCCAAGTGATTGGTAGGTTCATCTAAAAGTAAAATATCGGGATTTCCAAAGAGCGCCTGGGCGAGAAGCACTTTCACCTTATCCGTGTCGCGCAGTTCTCGCATTTTCTTCGAGTGGAGTTCAGTTCCAATTCCCAGTCCACCGAGCAGGGTGGCTGCATCACTCTCTGCCTCCCAGCCTCCTAATTCACTAAAAAGCCCTTCGAGTTCTCCAACTCGTATGCCATCCTCGTCTGAAAAGTCTGGCTTTGCATAGAGTTCATTCTTCGCAATCATGACCTCGTTCAGCTTAGGCTGCCCCAAAATGACGGTCTGAAGGACTTCGTTCTCTTCGAAAGCAAAGTGATCCTGACGCAGAAAGGAAACTCGCTGGCCCGGAGTGATCGTTACTGTGCCCGAATAGGAGGAGTTCTCGCCTGAAAGAATCTTCAAAAAGGTGGACTTCCCTGCGCCGTTAGCTCCGATGAGTCCATAGCAGTTGCCTGGTACAAACTTGATACTAACGTCCGAGAAAAGCTTGTGACTGCCATAACTGAGAGAGACACCTGAAGTACTAATCATTTTTTTCCTATTCGCAACGAGTGTTACTTTTTACTCAATCCAAGGCACTTCGTTTCATCATTAAAGTCTTTGATGAAGCTTTTTCCGGCGAGCTAAGCCGATCCTCGGATAAGTTTCCACACTATAGCAATTGAACTCGAAAAAGTCCATTTGGGACTCGGTTTCATTCATCTATTCATGGGCCGAGGAGACCCTTATCAATAAAATCAGTAGACGATCGCTCTTTCAGTTCATTCATGCCCGTTTTCACCTGGATTTTCAGGCCAAGCATGGCGAGGATATCGACGACTCAGGGCTGGTCGGAGCTTGGGATAATGATTTTTCCAAAACCCCTCAAGATCGCTAGTGACTTGGACGGGCCTTTGATTGGGGGCCAAAAGGTGAATCAACAAGGGGAGTCGACCCTTGAGAAGAACGGGGCCCTTTTTCATCCCAAAAAAGTCCTGGAGGCGTGATTGCACCCAGGGAGATTGGGATAACGGATAGTAAATTTTTGCTTTTCTCCCGGAGGGCAGAGTGAGTTGAGTCGGGAGAACCTCTCGCAGACGATGAACGTCGTCTCCGACGAGAGCCTGAAGAACCTCAGAGGGCCAGTCCAAGTCTCTCAACTCTGCAAGGGACGATTTCTCACCCAGGAGGGGTGAGAGATGGGTCCAAAGGTCCCTGGGCTCGCGTTTTTCATGATCCATGTAGAGTTTAGCGCGAGCAAAAGCAGACTCAATCTCTCTGGCGTCTGGAGATTCCGTCAGCGGCGTCAGGACTGAGATCCAATCCGCAATTGTTGCACTTTCGGGATCGATCCCAAGCCCCTTTTTCATGAGTACTCGGGTCACTTCGTTTGAGTCGCCTGACTTTGAGGCGGACTCGGAGAGAACCAGTTCTCCATACTTGAGGCGTGATAATTTGATCACCTTTTTCCGCTGAACATCCCAAGTGCATTCGTCACTTTCCTCAATCCCAATCGGCTTAACATCCAGAAGCCAATCCTCTGCCATAGGTATCCAAGAGCGAACGCGAAGGTTGGACTTTCTTTGGTCATGATTTTGCTGCTCTTGTAAGTCTAAGAGGATAAAAAACTCTTCCCCTGCCATCGAGGGAGTCTCTTCTAGAATGGCTGATCCCCCGGATGAGAGCACAAGTTCGATCTCATGAGCTTTTCCGCGAGCAACCCCTGGTCCCAATTTTCTTTTCTGGGCGACTCGATCCGAAAATCCAGCCAGAACCGAACGAGTCAGAAGCTCACTTGCACCCTGAGGCAAAGAATTCTTCACTGCACCCGGTCCGGTTGATCCCTGAAGGGATTGAATCAAAACTCTTTGAGCTTTCCGCAGGGACTCATCCTGAGTGTAACTTCCCAGCCTCTCAAGAGCATGACCCGACTCAACCCGTCCCTCCAGCAAGCCAGCACCAAACCAACTGGCAGGCTCAAGAACATTCATCGCCTGGGCCTCCAAGAGCATTCTTGAAATTCGAGGGTGAGCGGCGATCCGGGACATCGAGCGCCCAGTTTCTGTCAGATCGCCGGACTTTTCAGTTGCACCCAGTCGATAGAGGAGATCTTCGGCGGCACGAAGTGCGGTGCTCGGTGGGGTTTCAAACCAGGGAAACTCTGACACCGTAACTCCCATCGCTTTCAGATCGAGGAAAATCTGAGAAAGATCAGTGCGCATAATTTCTGGTTTTTCAAATCCCGCTCGAGTCTCAAAATCTCCTTGAGTAAAAAGCCGGTAACAGGCCCCCGGACCAGTTCGCCCTGCCCGTCCCGCGCGTTGAATCGCGGAGGCTCGGCTGATGGGCCGGGTTTTCAGCGAGGGGATTCCAGACCACCAGGAGTAGCTTGCCATTCGATGAAGGCCACTATCGATCACAGCTGTCACTCCTGGAAGGGTGAGCGACGTCTCAGCGATATTGGTCGAGAGGATGATCTTGCGACCTCCACCTGACGCTAGAGCCTGATCTTGCTCATCGCGCGCCAGTTCGCCATGAAGGATGTAGACCTTCGCCTGACGCAGATCAGCCAAAGCTTGCTCACAGCGTCTAATTTCAGCCATGCCCGGGAGAAAAACCAGAAGATCTCCAGCGGTGTGCTGAAGAGCCTTGAGCGCGACCTCGCGGACCGTTTGATCGAGCTGCTTTGCCTGGGGCCCTGGAAGATAATGGAGCGTCACTGGATGAAGTTGGGTTTTTAACCTGAGAATAGGGGCATTCCCCAGGTACTTTGATAAAGGTTCAGACTCAAGGGTGGCTGACATGAGAACGATCCTGAGATCCGGGCGATGGCTGCTTTGTAGCCACCGAAGGTACCCCAAAGCGACGTCACTATGAATGTGCCTTTCATGAAATTCATCTAAAATGACCGCAGCAACCCGGTCCAACCTCGGGTTCTTAGTCAGCAGGCGCATGAACATCCCTTCGGTAATAAACCGCAGGCGGGTTTTTGGGCCGCAGACTGTTTCAAAGCGAAATTGGTAGCCCACCTCGGCCCCCACTGAAGAATTCATCTCAGTTGCAATTCGCTGCGCGCTGTATTTAGCGGCGAGGCGGCGAGGCTCAAGAACCCAAATTTCTTGACCAGGGGAGCGAAATGCCGATCGAAGGAGCGCGGGGGGCACCCGAGTCGTCTTGCCAGATCCAGGCGATGCCTCGAGAATGAGATTAGGGTGCTTCTCAAGAGAGATGAGAATCTCAGGAACCAGTAAATCGATCGGTAAATTCATCCAGCAATCTTAAGCGAATTCAGACAGAAAGGCCAATGGGACATGAGTTGGGCTCTAGCGAGTCCAAGATCGAATATTTGCAAGATTCACTGGGTTCAGCTAATGAAGAAAAAGTCATGCGGAACTATTCTCAACAGTATCTAAAAGTAAAAGTGAGGGGACGTTTTTGATGGACCGGAGAAAGTTGTTTTTTTGGAGCTTTATTTGCGTTTTTCTTTATTTCTCACTGAGCTCAAATTCCCATGCAGAAAATGAGACTCAAGTCCTATTTGCGATCGATTTGATTCGACATGGAGATCGAACTCCTATTCGTGAGATTCCATCGAGTCCTTACTCATGGCCTGAGGGCCTCGGGAATTTAACTCAAGCAGGTCGAGACCAACAGCGCGAACTCGGAAAACGGGTGCGGGCCGAATACGTTACAGAATATGAAATTCTGCCTCCAAAATATGACTCAAACCTGCTCAAGGTGCGATCCACTCAGTATCAGCGGACGATCCTCAGCGCAAAAGCCTTTCTCGAAGGACTGTACTCAGAACCTGAGTCAGTCTCAATTCCCATTGAAACCATCCAAAAGACTCAGGATCCTCTTCTGCCGCCTTATAGCCTCCATAGCCTTGCTGACCTACAAAACCTCTTAGAAAACACGGGCGACCGAGCAAGACATCTCAGCGAAGCTTTAAAGTCAAAAATCAATCCATGGAGAACCTCAACGGGGTTATCGCTCACTTCAGCCGATGACTTGCTTTTACTCGGAGACAACTTGTTCATCCGAGGCATTTACCACGTTCCCTTTCCCAAGGACCTAGACCCCGCTGATATCGACACACTTCAAGAGATCTCCCACGTTGCAATTATTGAAAACTGCAGTTCCCGGGACGCATTTGTAAAAATGGGACGAAATTTTCTCCAGACTGTCCTTCAATCTGCCGAGAACGTGACTCACCTCAAGACTCAGCAAAGAGTGCAGCTCTATTTTGCCCATGATGCCACTATTCTTGGTGTTACATCCGCCCTAGGAGTGCGACAGATGGCACTCCCCCCCTACGCATCCCGGCTCAATTTTATGGTACTTAAGTCGACGGAGGGTACAAGAATTCTGACTTCTTTTAACGGGGTCACCACCCATCCTCCGGCCTGCCAAACCGCATCATGCACACTCAAAGAATTTAAAATGATCACCTCTCACCCATAAGGCATCGGCTCCTCAAAAAACACCTAACTCCCGACCGGAAAAGAACCGAAAAAGTAAGGAGTAAGACAGAAGACTATGGGAGACCTACTAACGCAATGCAGCAACTGCTTAAAAATGAAAAAGATAGGATTGTGATTTTTCGGGTCAGCCTAGTTTTAAGCCTAGGAAGTTTATTATGCAGCTGCATTGCATCGAGTTCCACAGATGCAACGCTCGGGCTTCAACTCGTCGCCAGCTCAGGGCAGACTCTCACCTGCGAACAAAACGCCACTTGCCCGTCCTTATCGGTTCAGCTTTTAGGCTCCGACAATTTTAGCGCCCTGCCCGTCTCAGACCAGACTGTTACCTTTACACATTGTAGCTCCAGCAACCCAACCCCTTTTACGATTGTCACACCCTCGGTGAAAACCGATGCAACAGGAACAGCTACTACTCAGGTGATTTCAGCCAATTCGGCTAGTGCCTCGGATTGCATCCAAGCTTCTGTCAGCGGGACTAGCTTGGTATTCAACTTTCTACTGAGTGTTTCTGAAGGCACAACCTTTTCCCCGCCTCCTGCTTCGCCTTCACCTGCCCCAAGCAATCTGGCATTTTCCAACATTTCTTCTGGCAGCGTCACCCTAACCTGGTCACCTCTTCCACAAGGCGATTTAACATACATATTATGGCGAGGTACGACCTCGGGAAGTGAGGCTTTCGCCCAAGTCTCGGGTATTGCGGGAACAACCTACACCGACAATACAGTCACCAACGGAACTACCTACTATTACCAGGTCCAGGCGATGAACAAAATAGGCTCAACTACTGCACTCTCGAGCGAAGTCAGTGTCACTCCTTCTACCGGAGGCTGCAATTTTGGTGGCTCCCCGTTCGGAGGTGGGACTGGCTCCGCTGGAGATCCCTACCTCATTTGCTCGACTGCCCAACTCGCTCGAGTCAGCAGCTATAAGTCCCCATCTACCTATTTCAAACTCGTAAGGAGTTTGGACCTATCATCCTTCACAAGCACTCACCCAATCGGGGATTATAATTTAGTATTTACAGGCACTTTCGATGGACAAAATAATATCTTATCGAATTGGAGTTACTCTTCTAGCTCGAATACAAATCCAGTGGGACTCTTCCCAACAGTCGGAATTTCTGGTGGAACGGATTTTGGAACCATTAAAAATTTAATTCTTTCAAACTTTCAAATTTCAGTTTCAGTCACTAACTCCAATAGCATTGGAACTTTGATTGGGATCATGCCGAACCCAAATGGTCCAGGCACAACCAGTACTAATCAGGTGATCCACTGCTCTGCAATCGGATCTTCTGTCTCTGCATCAAATGGAACAAATGTAGGCGGACTCATCGGTCAGGCTGGTTGGAATTCCAATATTAATTACTCTAGTTTCAGCGGAACCGTAACCGGTGGCACCAAGGTCGGTGGTTTACTAGGCAGAACCAGCGTAACAACCTTGAGTAACTCCTATTCAACTGGTTCGGTAAATGTAGCCACCACTGCGGGCACAGCTGGAGGGTTAGTGGGCGAGCATCAGAATGCTTCGAGTATATCTAAATCCTACTCAACCGCTTCAGTCAACGCAACCGTCGCAAACGCAACCAGAATCGGCGGATTGGTCGGCTATCTTGGGTCGGCAACCGTTGCTAATAGCTATGCATCAGGGGACGTCACGACTCAAAGTTCAAGCAGATCGATTGGAGGATTAATTGGTGAATCCTATGACACCGGGAATAATACTAGTGTTACCTATTGCTACTCTTCAGGACTAGTCAGCTCACCTTCACCCTCTTCAAACACTGTGGGCGGATTGATTGGGAGCTACACCCGGACTTTGTCCACAAACAACTTCTTCGACTCAACTATCAACAGTTCTTTACCTAGCTACTACAACCAGTTTACCTCGTCCTCAGTTTCGACTGACACGCTCGGGAAGTTCACAACCCTTTTGAAAACTCCAGCAACCTTCACCGGTGCAGGATGGTCGACCACGATCTGGAACTTGACTGCAGGAGCTTACCCGACTCTCTATTAGCCATTAGGTGCCGCCAGATTCAGAGCGAGTGGGTTCCCTACCTGAGTTTGATTTTGAGCCTGACTCAACATTGAATGGAACTGCCCCGTCCGGCCGAGACAAAAGTTGACGATAAAGCGCCGTATAAAGAAGCCGCTGTGAACGAACAAATGCCAGGTTCCATCGCTCACGATAGTTAATCGCAGCCAGTTCTTGACTCAAAATTCCCCGAAAAGAGTTCAAGAATTGCAAAATCGTCACATCATTTCGAGTCGTCATCTCAGGAGTCGAGTCATTGTCTAAAAGCGATCGAGAGATTTCAGCCATTTCCAACTTACTCTGCTCAATAGCCTCCAACGCTTCACGAAATCCCTGTTGAGCTCCACGGGTTTGACTTTGGATTTGATCCGCTATCATGCGAAGTTTTTGCTCAAATTTGAGTTCCTCAAGCTCTAAAACATTCATTTTAGATTGAGCTGCAAGTCCTTGAGGGATCTGATTGAATCCCAGCGCCGTTAAAGGACTCCCCGTAGGATCCATCCAATTGAAGGTAATTTCCAAAGTTCTTGCCAGCAGAGCCCTTTTTAGAAAATGAAGCTGCCGACGTTCCAGAGCCACTCCATTGGCAAGCGAGAAAAGCTCATTCGCGATCACGGGCGTACCATCCACGATGTCTGGGAAATGATCATCCACCAGCACATGACTCACTCCTTGCGGATTGAATAGTCCCAGTGCCTCGCTCAGCCCACTCCGATTGGCACTCAGCTCTCGTTTCAATTCTACCTGAGTGATATCAAGTGCCTCGCGGTAGGCTTTCAGAGAGGTCAAAGAAATCTGACTGATCCCTTTTTGGTCCCTCAACTGACTGACATGAGCGATAGTACGATCCAGCTGAGCAGTGTAATCTTCGACTACCTTGAGGCGCTCCCCACTGTGGACCCAAGCATAGGCTAAAGAATGGACTTGTGCAGCCAGATTGGCCTGCATCACAGAAAAACCCAGTTGTGCTGCACGGGCTTGAAACCCCGAATCTAAAGCCATCATCCATCGATTTGGCAAGAGAAACGGAAACCAATCTGCCAAACTCGTTAGGAGCACAGGTGGTGCCAGAGTAAGCAACCCGATCGCGTTGAATGCTCTAAAATGAGGCAGTAAATTCGCGCGAGCATTCCAAGCACTGTAGGTGGCCTGAAGCATGGACTCGTACTCAACCATCGACTGAAAACTTTTGTTCATGGCCAGATCTAAAAGTTCAGATACCTGGTATTCTCGGGGCTCCTCAAGCTTAGCCTCACTCTTTGAGAATACGCCTCCCCTGACCTCAAAGAGAAGTTGTCCCTGAGGATCTTGCAACGCAAAGTAAAAATCCCGATCACTCCAACACTGGAGGACTTCCATATCAGGTTCAGAAAATAGACAATTAGAATACTGGGACCCCTTAATTGGCGAAGCCGCCTTTTTGAGGCGGAAATTCCTCCGAAGACTGGGGATCTCCATCTGAAATCCAGTCCTCTGATCTTTTGAGAGCAAAAAGGAGAACAACTCTCGGCCCTCTCGACTCACAAACCTAATCGACTTTGCATGTTTTCTAGTGGTTTCAGCTTGAATAGTAAAAGATTCGTGACCCTGAGTAGAACTCTCGCTCGGAAAGTGCCCGCTCAACAACTTACCCTGATAGTGTCCCACATCAAAAGAGTTACAACCCGCGAGGCCCAGGCCTACAAATAGCATCAACCCAACACTTGCCTTTTTTTGGTGGTTTATCAATTTTCTAGCCTTGCTGTGATTTCATTCACGTAAGGATTGGCGATCAAATTAGTTTGAAATAACTCATGAGCCATGATCACTTTTTGTTGGAGTACAAATCCACGCATAGGTCGCGAGTTTTTAATTTTATGAATCTCTGATTGAGATTTCGAGAATGAGTCACAATGCCCCCCTAGGACTCTTAAACATTGCTTTCGTAGAATTTTCTAAACTACCCCTGCACTCCATTTAAGCTGTTCGCCATTTTAATTCAATCTTATTATTTTTTGACCCTATTCAGCTACTCTGTCCCCAGCCCACCTACTTAAGAAAACGAAACACCGATTGAATGAATACGGATGGAAACACCAGCCGCAGTCTGAAGCATTGAATTACAAATAAAAATCAGTTAGTTTCTCTTTCATGAAGAGAGCACTCGTACTCACGTTTTCGACACTCATTCTCTTTCTAGGAAACGCTGCCTTCGCGGTCCAGCCAGTTCGGTCACATTTTCAGCATTATTTCTCTTGGCTCCCGCTACCTGAAATCACGCGATTTAGGCTCAAACCTGAATCCCAAAGTATCCCTGTAGAACTCCAAACGACTTGCCCACTTCCGTCGCACTCTGTGCTCCTTCGGGGAACTAGCCAAAACGCAGGGTTCGTCACTCTTGAGCTCGCAGAATGCCTGAAAAGTCGAAATTTTAGAGATCACAGTAGTTTCGTGAGGGCATTTTGGAAGGCAGTTTCTCGATCCGGCCACGCGGGAGAGTTCTCCCCCGAAAACTATGATCGCATGATCCACGGGAGAGCTCCCATTGCCCCCGAATCCCAACATTTCAATGGCAAAACAACCTACCGGATCCGGCAAATCCCCACAGGCGAATCGGCTCCAATTCATTATGATCTCTGCAATATGATGATCGCCACACCGCTCTACCTAGAGGAGGTTCGCCTACTCAACCTTGAACCGTTGAACGCCCAACGAGCCGATGAGCTCCGATAAGCGCAACGGATTCAAAACACTCGAGCCTGATTCATTACTGCGAAACTGAATCCGTCACACCGGCAGGTTTGAAATCGACCGAAGCGGTATCATTTCCAGAGAGCGCTGCCGAACCATTGAGCTTGATCGCATAACCCGTTGCCGGATTCATGCGGACTGAAGTCCCACTGATTGAACTCACATTTTGGTTCGTCACCCTCCCGACATAAATCCAACCCTGGGTTGCACCCTGAGAGATGGATTGAGGACTAGAAGTATCGCCTGCCGGATACTTAGTCACTTTGATACTCGAGGGATTAGGCTCCTGATCTAAAATCAAGAAATCAGTCTGATAAGGAATCTTAGTTGCAGACAAATTCGTGTTCAGCTGAGTGAAAACTGAATTGATGGGCTGCGAACAAATATCGTAGGACCCGTAACTCAAACCATAAGTAGAGCTATTTAAAGAGCGAGCCATTTGGAGGTAGCGATCACCTGCAATTGAGCTACCATCGCCGTTTAAGCAAGTAGACGATCCGTACTTATTCACAGCAGCATGAAACTGTAACCCAGCGCACTTAGCCCCGTTCCCACAAAAACCAGTAAAACGGCTCTGATAAGTATTAAAACTAGAAGTCAGCGAGCTGGCAATTGGAAGCTGCAAGCCGTCGGGCCGAGGAGAATAAACCACATCCGAATCATCGTTACCGTTACCGATCACCATTACAACCAGCATAGCGTCGGGCCGGAGAAAACCGGTCCCATTAATCGAATGGTTTAACGTATACCAGATATTATCAAAGCCAGGTTCACGCCCATTCAGTGAGTTATTCACATCGCTCGAAGAGAGAAAATCAGTGTATGCATCAGGTGTGCGAAAAAATCTTGGAACAATATTTTCCAAACTACTTGCTACTGCGCCCGGATAGGGAGCAATCCAACCAGGAGAGCTCGCATCATAAACTGATCCCACGACCTGAGGAATCTGTGCGCGTCTATCGGTAAGAGGATTAAGTGCAAAGTGATAGTCCCAATCTTGAGCTCGGAGCTGATTTAAAAATGCTGGCACCTGCGTTTGTATAGTCGAATAAAACGAGGTAATCATCGATCCCGTATCATCGACAAAAAGAAGGACATCCACTTTGGGTGGAACATTGAAATACCCAGGACTCGAAGCCTGTTGGGTAGTCGTGGTCACGTTAAAGGCTGACTTTCCACACCCCACCAGAGACAGAGAAAGCCCTGCAACCAAAGTTACAACTACGGACCTCATGACTTTTTTTACTGTGCCGTTTGATCGAATCACAACTTTACTCCACTTCAACTATTGACCTCGTTAGAGAGACCACGTCGAGTAGAACAAAAGCAATTTCAATACCAAAACTATAAAAACAAAACGTCAATCAAATGCAGAAAAATCACCCACAAAATCAAATACTTAACCATGAAAACAAAAAACCCCCGAACTCTTCCCTGACTTAAAAGTCAGTCATAGTGTCCAGGGGTTAGTAAACTGTCTAAAAGTTCGACAGAAATTTAGGAGCTTTGGCAACTTACTAGTCAGCAGCTATGAACAGCCTCTCACTAGAACCAAAGCACCTGATTTGAACTAGCGCATTGCAATCAAAGGGGCAATGAGGAGCGAAACCACGCTCATCACTTTAATCAAGATCGCAATTCCAGGACCCGAGGTGTCCTTAAATGGATCGCCGACCATGTCTCCGATCACAGCAGACTTGTGAGAATCTGAACCTTTTAGATGACCTGCGCCAAGCTTGCCTTTTTCGATGTACTTCTTAGCATTGTCCCAAGCACCACCAGCATTGGCCATGAAAAGAGCCAAGGTTGCACCGACAGCCAAAGCGCCAGCGAGCATTCCCGCCAAGGCAGCAGGGCCCATCAGGAAACCCACCACTGGAGGAGCGACGACAGCAATCAAGCCGGGAATGACCATTTGATTCAGAGCAGCTTTGGTAGCAATATCGACAATTTTGGTTGTTTCTGGCTCGGCCTTCAATTCCATCAAACCAGGAATCTCACGAAACTGACGTCGAATTTCTTCAACGATTGCACCCGCTGCACGACCCACGGAGAGCATAGTGGTTGCGCCCACCATGAAGGGGAGAATGGAACCAATCAGGATCCCAATCAAAATCTTAGCATCAGTCAAGATCAAGACGTACTCACCCAAGCCTGCAGCTTGTCTAGCGTGGTTCACTTCTGAGTTGAACGCAGAAAACAACGCAATCACAGTCAAGATGGCTGAGCCAATCGCAAAGCCCTTGCCGATTGCGGCAGTAGTATTTCCGACGGAATCGAGCTCGTCAGTGATCTCACGAACTTCTTTACCTAAGCCGGACATTTCAGAAATCCCGCCAGCGTTATCTGAGATCGGGCCGTAGGCATCCACAGTCATCACGACTGCAGTACCTGCCAACATGCCGACTGCAGAAATCGCAATTCCGTAGAGACCTAAAACGTCGTTTGCCAGATAGGCAATCGCAACCACCGCCAAGATAGGGATCGCTACCGACTCCATGCCGACAGCCAAACCGTGGATCAAGTTAGTGCCAGCGCCAGTCTTGGAGCTTTCAGCAATCCTAGCAACTGGGCTCGCCGAAGTGTAGTAGTCCGTCACCAACCCGATAAACGCGCCACCAATTGCGCCAGCAGCCAAAGCTACAGACACGGACTGGGTCACGCCGATCATCGGCATCATGACAAAAGATACCCCTACCAAAATGATGGGAGGTAAAATCAGTGCGCTTCGCAAAACGAGCGCAGGATTCATGTTTTTCAGCATGCGGGTGATCAAAATCCCGACAATACTGACTGCCAAGCCAATGGTGGTCAAGAAAAGAGGAAGGATCACGCCCATCATCCGGTTATCAAAAAAGCCAGTCGCAGTAAGAAGATTAGGCATCGTAGCGTCAGAGCCGGTCAGAGCGATGGCCATAGCTGCTACAACCGCAGCGATCATCGATTCGTAAATATCTGCACCCATTCCAGCCACATCGCCAACGTTGTCACCCACGTTGTCAGCAATCACGCCTGGATTTCTTGGGTCGTCTTCGGGGATGTTTTCAATCACTTTACCTGCGATGTCGGAACCGACGTCTGCAGCTTTGGTGTAGATCCCGCCACCGATCCGAGCAAAAAGTGCAATCGAGCTAGCGCCTACAGCAAAGGAGTGAATCACGGTGCCAAACTCTGGCGTGCCGTTGAAAATCACATAAAGCAAACCCATCCCGAAAAGTCCCAAACCTGCCACTGAAAGACCCATCACGGCGCCGCCGTCGAGAGCCACTAAAAGGGCTTTTGCCTTCACTCCCGAGATCGCTGCCTGGGTGGTTCTGACGTTAGCGTAGGTTGCGGCTTTCATGCCGATAAAGCCAGCCAAAAGGCTCAAAAATGCGCCCAAAACAAAGCAAGCTCCGGCCGAAACTCCCAATGCGTAAGAAATCAAACCAAATACAACGAGGCAATACATGGCCAGGACTTTGTACTGGCGAGCAAGAAATGCCATAGCGCCTACACGGATATAACCGGCAATACGATTCATCGTTTCATTGCCATCCGGGAGAGCTTTGACCTTAAAATAAAAAACGAGCGCAAAAAGCAGCCCGATCGATCCAACACCTATGGGTGAATAGGTCATAAATTGCGATGACATGAGTATGAAAGCCTCCTTTAGGCAAATGACTTGATAGCAAATGACTTTGGTTGGGTTTAATTCAAAAGTCGCTAGACTGCAAGGAGCTAATGCTCTGAGTCAGCCCTGGACAAAGGGTTTTAACTGGTCTTTTTGAGTGTGGGGTTCAAATCCTTAACACCCCAGAACTCCAGACAAATCACCCCGAATCAACTTTCTGACTAGCTCAAAATGAACCGCGGGCAGTGACTTTTTCAGACCAAGACCTGCCGGGGGGCGCGGTTTGGCATTTAAAAGCCCTCGGCCTTGTGTCGACCCTCGGTGCCTGCCGGGCGTTCGCGGGGTTGATCGGACTGAGGATTCAGGTGACCATCCACAGCAAGGCGCCAGTCAAAGACAAAGCATTGGCCGTCGTAGTGAGCATCTTGGCAGTCTTCGAAGTATTTTAAGATGCCGCCATCGAGCTGGTAGACGTTTTTATACCCTTTTTTCATCATAAGGGCCGCCGCCTTTTCGCAACGAATACCGCCTGTACAAAACGTCACGATGGGCTGCTCTTTGGCCTCTTCAGGAAGCTGGTCGGCTGCACGGTTGAAGTCTCGGAAATGACTAATCCCCAAATCTTTGGCACCCTTGAAGGTCCCGACTGCAATTTCATAGTCATTACGAGTATCTAGAAGGATTACGTTTCGGTTCTCATCGAGCCACTTTTTCAACTCAACTGGTTGAATGTATGGAGCGGTCCATTCGTCGGGTCGGATCTCAGGATCCCCCATGGGAATGATCTCCTTTTTAATCTTAACTAGCATCCGCATAAACGGCGAATTCGAGCACGGATTGACTTTCCAATTCAGCTGCCGAGTAATACCAAGTTCGGTTTGAATGTAGCTCCTAAACGCCTCTAACTTTTCCATCTCCCCGAAAAGAAAGGAATTAATCCCCTCAGGGGCGATTAAAATGGTGCCCTTTAGGCCCCACTCAGCGCATTTAGCCTTCAATTTGACTCTCAGCTCAGGGAGGTTTTCAATCCTTACAAAGTGATACAACGCAATCGTAGCGACATTCATTTCCCACATCTTTTAACTCGAACGCGAATGGAGTTCAAGCGACATCAGCTCTTCAGTCTTGAAGCGATTTCCGGCAAAAAGACTAGAGGAAGACTAGAGGGACGGAGCTTGAGTTGGCGCACTTCTTTCACCTGATCTACCCACGATGCGTATCTCCCGTTACCAAGTTTTATCTCAACCTGCAGGAATGGTTCACTTATTTTGGAAGTGTCACGACAGTGCCTACCTACTCGAGCGGAGCGGG
>CANCQK010000024.1 GCA_947380295.1 Bdellovibrionales bacterium
GTGCCTACCTACTCGAGCGGAGCGGGGCAAAAGAATTATTCTTTCAGAGTCTGATTTGCGGCCTTAAACACCGGGGATCAGACAACTCGGTCCAGATCCACTCATTCTGCCTCATGAGTAACCACGTTCATCAACAAATGAGTTACCAAAACGGAGCATCCAAGCTTTCTCACTTCATGCGAGTTGCTCACGGCACTTTTGGAATGCGGTTCAATCGAGTCTTTAACCGATCGGGTAAAGTAGCCAATGAGCGCCCAAAGACTCCTCTGATAGGAGGCATCGAAGCGGAAATGCGGGTTCATTTTTACATTGAGGCAAACCCCATCCGTGCAGGGATGGTGAAACTCGAGAAACTCAGATACTTCTTCTGGAACTCCTACCGCTTTTACGCCCATGGGATAGTCGATGCATGGACCAAACACCTCGCGCCTCCTCAATGGTACGTCTACCTAGGAAATACCCCCGAAGAGAGGCAGCGAGCTTATCGAGTCCTCTTTCGCAAATACCTTGAGCAATTTACTGTCACCTGGACCCAGTTCTTAAGCCACTTCATTGGCGATGCTCTGTGGGTCAGAAAAATGGAAACCAACTTGAAGGAACAGCTTTACGCCAGAACTTTAGCCATTGCCCGAGCTTCACCGACCTAAGTAGACCGCCTCGAAACTCAATCCAGCTTACTTTTCCTCGGCTCCAGACCGAAGAAGGCCTTAGTGCGCCCAAATTTCATAAAACCAAATCAAGATTGTGACCATTTTCATTAAAAATCCAAGAATCGCAGACTTCTCTAGAATCAAGCAGATCCCACCAGTCGAATTCTCGATTCTTTGTCCGACTCATTTGCCTAAGAAGTTTATACAAACCGAATTTAGAACGCCTAATTGGCTAAGTGCTTAAACTGAGACCTAAATTGGCTCCGTCCCTGCCCACCGTCCCTGCCCACCGCATCAGGCAAACCGCATTTCAGGGACATTCGCGGGAATGTGAAGCTTGGCCGCAGTCGCCTGAACAATCTCATCAACGGATACACCAGGGGCACGTTCGCGAAGGACCAACCCATCCGGGGAGACGTCAATTACGGCAAGTTCGGAGACAATTTTCTTCACGACGCCCACGCCCGTCAGAGGCAAGGTACATTTGGGAAGAATTTTACTCTGACCCTCTTTAGAAACATGCTGCATGGCCACAATCAGGTTGTTTACGCTCGCCACGAGATCCATAGCGCCGCCCATTCCTTTGACCATTTTGCCGGGAATCATCCAGTTCGCAATACTGCCTTGCTCATCGACTTCCATCGCGCCCAAGACCGTGAGATGGACATGTCCTCCGCGAATCATGGCAAACGAGTCAGCACTCGACATAAAAGCAGCACCAGGAATCACGGTGACCGTTTCTTTGCCAGCATTAATGAGGTCAGCATCTACTTCACTCTCAGCGGGGTAAGGACCAACACCGAGGATGCCATTTTCACTTTGTAAAACGACGTTCATCCCTTTTGGAATGTAGTTAGCAACCAACGTGGGAATCCCGATTCCCAAATTAACATAGTAGCCGTCTTTAAGCTCTTGAGCGATGCGTTGAGCAATTTGCTCACGTGATAACCCTTTTAATTCAGCCATGACGTACCGTCCGTTTTTCAATTCGCTTCTGATAGTTTTTGCCTTGAAAAATGCGCTGCACAAAGATCCCGGGGGTATGGATCTGATCCGGATCAAGCGACCCCGTGGGCAGGAGTTCTTCGACCTCAGCGATCGTAATTTTTCCTGCTGTCGCAATCATTGGGTTAAAGTTCCGCGCAGTTTTTCTGAAAATCAAATTCCCCATCGGATCACCCCGCCAAGCTTTTACAATTGCAAAATCAGCTGTGAGGGCTCGTTCTAGAACGTACTTTTTCCCGTTGAATTCGCGAATTTCCTTACCCTCAGCCACGACGGTTCCAACACCTGTCGGAGTAAAAAATGCAGGAATTCCAGCCCCCCCGGCGCGGAGTTTTTCAGCCAGGGTGCCTTGTGGAGTCAACTCAATCTCAAGCTGCCCTGACAAAACTAGGGATTCAAAGAGCTTATTTTCGCCTACATAACTCGAAATCATTTTTTTGACCTGACGCTTTTGTAGCATCAGACCAATACCGAAATCATCGACACCCGCATTATTAGAAATGCAAGTCAGGTCTTTGACCCCCCTCGCAACTAATTCAGCGATGCAGTTTTCTGGAATCCCACACAAACCAAACCCACCGAGCGCGAGGGTAGCGCCGTCTGGAATATCCCTCACGGCCTCCTGAGCGTTAGCTACTTGCTTATTCATCGAACGGTTCTCCGACTAGAGAGTTTCAATACAAAGCGCGGTTGCTTCGCCGCCGCCAATACAAATCCCAGCCACGCCTTTTTTCAAGCCGCGATCTCGGAGCGCCGACGTCAAAGTGATCGCAATCCTTGCACCGCTGGCGCCGATGGGATGCCCAATCGAAATTGCGCCGCCCCAAACGTTGAGTTTTTCCGCAGGAATTTTTAGATCCTTTTGTGCGGCCATTGCAACCACAGCAAAGGCCTCATTCACTTCAAAAAGGTCAACATCTGAAACCTGCCAGTTTACTTTTTTCATCGCCCTTCGCATGGCCTCTGCGGGGGCCGTAGTGAACCACTCAGGCTCCTGCGCGTTGGCCCCATAGGCCACGATTTTAGCCAGTGGTTTGAGACCATTCTTTTTGACGTAATCAGATGAAGCCAAAACCAATACTGCAGCGCCGTCATTAATCGTGGAAGCATTAGCAGCAGTCACGGTGCCTTGTTTGTCGAAAACAGGCTTGAGGGTCGGGATTTTATCAAACTGAACTTTCGAAGGGCCTTCGTCCGCATCGACTTTTTGGACGTCACCTTTTTTGCCCTGAATTTCGACTGGGGTAATTTCTGATTTAAATTTGCCATTTTTCTGAGCATCGAGTGCACGACGAAAGCTCTCCGTCGCAAATTCATCCTGAGCCTGCCGGGTGAACTGGTACTCGCGGGCACAAAGCTCAGCACAATTTCCCATATGCTGTTGGTTGTAGGGGTCCCAAAGCCCGTCCATGATCATGGAGTCGTAGAGGGTTTGATTACCCATCCGGTAGCCACCACGCCCCTGAGTCAGGAGGTAGGGAGACTGAGTCATATTTTCCATACCGCCGGCGACAACCACTTCGCTATCCCCTAGAAGAATGGACTGCATCCCAAGCATCACGGCCTTCATACCGCTGCCGCACACTTTATTCAGTGCCAGAGCGGGTACGCTCTTGGCAATCCCCGCTCGAATCGCAGCCTGACGGGCTGGGGCTTGGCCTTCACCGGCCATCAAGACATTACCTAAAATCACTTCGGAGACCTGATCTGGAGCGACTTGAGCTCGTTCTAATGCGGCTTTCATGGCTGTTGCGCCTAGATGAACCGCCGGAACTGTGGCGAGCGCCCCTTGAAAACTACCAAATGCCGTTCGTGCCATTCCAACGATATAAACTTCACGCATCTGCTGAATCTCCTTGCTGGACAGGGAGTTACCCCCTGCTTAAACACATTTTTCCCTTACCTAAGGGCCAGGGATGGCATGACTCGGGCTTTTCTCTACCCAATTCGCTTGTCATAAACTTGTAGCCAGTTTATTTCTAAGTCAATATGAAAAACCCTTTCATTTTCCGTAGACTGGTTCCCGTCCTCATTGGCGCGCTCCTTGCGTTTTCCAACGCACAAGCTAAAGAAGTGTCCCCTGGACGTCTAGAAGAGCTTCCGGACATGGTTGAACGGGTTTCGCCAGGCGTTATCAACATTAGCTCGACCACGATCATCCATACCTCTTCCTACGGTATGGACGCTTATTTTCAGCTCTTCTTAATCCCGCGCGAACGCAAGCAAACCTCGCTGGGTTCAGGATTTATCTTCGACAAAGAGGGCTACGCGATCACCAATAACCACGTCGTCGCTCAGGCCGATGAAGTGATGGTCACTCTTAATGACCAGCGACAATTCAAAGCTCGGATCATCGGAAAAGACGAAAAAATGGACCTGGCCCTGATCCAGATCCGGGACAAAAATGGACAGGTTCCTACCGATATCAAGCCAGTTAATCTGGGCGACTCGGATCAGGTTCGAATCGCTGAGAGCGTGGTCGCCGTAGGCAATCCTTTTGGACTCCAAAACACTGTTACCAAGGGAATCATCAGCGCCAAGAACCGCACGATCGGACTGGGCCCATTCGACAATTTTTTACAAACAGACGCCTCCATTAACCCTGGAAACAGCGGTGGTCCGCTTTTTAACGCTCAGGGCAACGTGATCGGAATCAACTCAGCAATCCGCTCCGAAACGGGCCAGAGCAGTGGACTGGGATTTGCCATCCCGATCAACGAAGCCAAGAAACTTCTTCCCGACCTGAAACGCTACGGACGTGTCCCTCGCCCTTGGCTCGGCATTATGGCTGAGCGTATGACCCCTCAGCTCCAGCAGTATTACAACCTGCCCATCAGCCAAGGGGTCTTAGTCTACAACCTAGTTCAGGGTGCACCCGCGGACCGCGCGGGCTTAGAAGAGGGAGACATTCTTTTAGAAGTGAACCATGAACCCACGAAAGATCCGTACGAAGTTGAACGCGTTCTTGCACGCCTCAAACCGCTCGATGCGGTAAAAATCAAGGTACAGCACGGAACCCGTGCCCGAGAGATCTCCGTCAAACTGGAAGAACTCCCGCGAATCAAGCAACTCCCGAAAGGAATTATTTAACCCGGTGAAACTATGAAAAAAAAATCCACTCACACCGCTCACTTGGAGCGAAGACACCCCACGACCTCCAAATCAAGCCCCCTCCCATTGAACTACATCCAAATGGTTGAAGAGGTTTTCTCGAATCATTTTGACCAAGCCTTGCAGGCCTTTCAAGCCATCAGGCCTCAATCGCGATTTCTAGCCGCTGGAGCAGTATTCGCCGAGGAAGTAGTCACATCTGTATCGCTCGTCAGTGACAGTCGTCTAGCAGCAACCACCGTCCACGCAAGCGCCGACTTTGACCCCAAAGCAAGCTCACCCACCGTTCAAGACCTGCTCTCAGCTTGCATAGACGCCCTCGGCACCGTCTGGGCAACTGTCCTCGACGCTGAAAAACCGGAAGCCCTCGCTAACTTAGCTGAAGAATCTCTCTCAGCACTCGACAACGTCCCGTTCGAGTGGGTCGCCGTTGACTCGAACAACCGCAAAATATTCGTTAAACTCGATAAAGCTAACCCGCTACTGGACCAAATGGCGGATGATTGGTTAAAAAGTCACGATCCTAACTACGCTGAGTCTTTAGAGGAAGAACAAGCCAAGACTGAAAAACTCTTTGTCACTGGCCCTTCGTCCCTCACTATTCAAAGACCAGGAAGAAAGAAGAGCTAAAAAGACCAATGCTCAGCTAGGTAGCTGAGCATTGCTTTTCAAAGGGCGAGGTACATAACTACTCCCTCAGAGAATACTGACACTTTAGCGTTAATTCATTAACATGCCGATTCTGCTTCGCCCTCAATAGCTTCGCCAGTTTCGACCTTTCTTTCCAACGTATTCTTATACAGATCAGCTTTGTGACCAGCGAGTTCTTTGCGGAGATTTTTTAGTTTATCTATGTCATCCCTCACTTGACTCGAAGCTTGACCATACTCAGTGGTATCCTTTGCTATTTTGTCTTGTTGGGTTTTAATAGACGCTAACGATTTTCTAATCTCTGCCTTCTGTTTTGCAATTTCCTTATCAAATTGCTGCACGGTCTCAGCATTCCACGGCATCTCGACTGCTCGAGCTAACGGACTTAAGGCACAAAATGAAACGATCATCGCCCCAATGACTCTAACGCTATAAAAATTAGTTTTCATAACTCCTCCAAATTTGAAAAAGGTTCTTTTCAAGGGAGAGATAGCAATAATTATGCTAAGAGTTATTTTTCATGAGCAGCTAATGATTTTATTTTAGTGCCATTTCCAGTTAATATCGAATGAACCAATCAAATTTTTCGCCCCTGAATTACCCTAATAATTACTACGATGAGAGCAATTACAAGGAGGACATGAATCAACCCGCCCAATGTATAACTGGACGACAATCCCAAAATCCACAATAAGACCAATACTACCGCAATTGTTTCAAGCACAAATCTCTCCTTTGTGACCCAAGGTATTGTCGGCGAACTACTTGAGTCCTGTGCTTCCTAATTTGCAGCAATTAATAGGCCAGCGGGTCACGAAGACTGATTAATGCTCAGTATGAGCATGATGTTCGGATGAAGTTTCCGTTGCAACTTTCTGAGGTACAGACTTTTCGACGTTGGATTTCTCAGCTAGAGACTTTTCGACTCCAGACTTTGGATCTGCAACTTTTTCCGGAATTGCTTTCTCGTTCGGCTTTTCTGCCGCTGCGAAAGCCATCCCCATCCATTGCGCCGTCAAATCACTTGCTATGCGTGGCCAGCCTGATTGCCCACGACAGGCTTGCTTTGCGATCAAGGCACCATCACTGCGAACTAGGCGGATTTTCACCGGGGCCGAGCAACTCACACTGGGCTTAAGTTCTTGATTCACAACGGAATGAATGCGCTCCAACTGTTCTCGTGCTTGATCCATAGCCATCGTTGGGCGAAACTCTGAGAGTTTAAATCCAGCATGAGACACAGTCACCTCACCGCTTTTCCCGACCTGCGCTGAAAGATGTGCGAGCACGGATTGGGGACCAGCCCACTTCTCACTCGGGCCTGGGTACTCGATGAAAACCTCCGTATAGGGAGGTGCGCCCTCGTCATTCAACCGACCATCGAGGACCGTTCCACCCTTAGATGAGCCGAAACAACCACTGAGAGAAACAGAGAGAGCAAGACAAACCACTGAACTGAAAGTTTGATTTTTAGACCACTTCATTTTTTCGTCTCCTTGTCGGTGGAGTTCGTATTTTTATGATCTTGCGCCTCAACTTTAGACTCCGTCTTTTGAGCCCTCTCTAAGAGATCACGCAAACAGGATTTCTTTTTCTCATCTTGGAATACAGGCAATTGGCAGCCCGGAGTTTCAAGAGTCATCGCTAAACTGGATGAGATGCCCCAAGTATTTTCATAGGACTTCTCCGCAGAACAGTCCTTTTCTTCAACTTCACCTAGACAACTCAATAGAGGAGACCAAACAGGACCGACTCCATGTTGAGAGAGCTCACAAGGACTCCAAGATTGAGCCACCAGACGAATCATTTCAAACGCAGCGCGATGTGGGTCAGCTTTCAGGAGCTTTAAAAAGCCCCCCCCCATGAGGACTAAGGGACTTCCCTGATCGTCTCGCACCCAAACTCCGATTCCCCGCCAGCTTAAGTCCGACTCTTCTGTCGAGGCATGGACCGGTTGAACGATTTTTAGCTCATGCACCAGCTTTTCAAGCGTTGCAGCCGAGCCCTGAGGGAGTTGAGAAGAATGAGACTTCATCCAAGATATTAAAAGGTCTTTAGAGTGATGAAAGACATCTACAACTTGACTCCACTCTTGAGGAGTCACTAAGCTCTTAGGCCCCCCGTCGCCCCGAATCTCGACCGACTGACAGACTCCACTTTTCTGTGAAGGAGCTCCCGCTCCGTGATCGTGAGCGATCTGCTTTGGCTGCTCAGCAGTTGACTGCCCCCAGGCGGATCTACTCTTTTTTTCACCCTCATGATCTTTTTCCTCGACCTCCTCGTCATCGTCATCATCGTCGGCCGACTGATGAGACTCATGCGCGGGCACTTCTACTGAGGGATGCGACTCATGCGCGACAACTTCCGGCGAAAGATTTTCCTTTTTTACTTCAGGGGGTTTGGAAGAAATTCTTCTCTGAAAATTGCCCTTGAATTCTGCTAGATCAGGATTCAGCTTTTTAGGGAACTTACCAATACCCACGAGGAAGATAATTCCCAAGCCCGCAAAAAATAGGGCTACCGGAATGATTTGCTTCAAATTACTCAGTCTCATAGTACCCACGCTTTTCTTTTGGGCTCCATTCCAGGAACCAGATCAGACACACTCCGTGTCAAAACGTCTCTCAGTACCTTTCGACAAATCGTTGGACAAACTTAGAAAAATATTTGAATTCCCCTGAAAAAAAGCGATGATACGGGTCTTATGTTTAGCAAAAAGGTCTCTTATTGGGGAATCCTACCCTTGGCGTTTCTTTTTGGGTGTCAAACCGCCTCTAGAAACAGTGAGTCAATCGAACCTCCATCCTGGGAATCCCCGACTCGCTCCCAATCGCCCTCTTCTCATTTAGAGACCTTGGCGATCCTGGGCACGAACGATATCCATGGAAACCTTGCTCCAATCCAAATGAAGACCCAGGACCCCGCCACTGGTATGATCCAGTTCGAAGCGGGAGGAGCCGCTACACTCAGCTCTTACATCGATATTTTAAGATCCGAGTTTGGAGATCGCCTCATTTGGCTCGACGCCGGCGATCAGTTTCAAGGGACCCTGGAGAGCAACCCGTCCGGCGGCGCTACCATGGTTCAATTTTTTAACTTCCAAAAACTCAACGCCGCAGCAGTCGGAAACCACGAGTTCGACTTCGGCCTAAGCTCTCTCACAGAAAGAATGAAAGAGGCCCAGTATCCGTTTCTGGCAGCCAATATTGCTGAGACCAAATCAGGTAAAAGAGCCGAATTTCCAAACACATATCCTCATATCCTCATCAACGCAGGAAAATTAAAAGTCGGGATTATCGGATTGTCCACCCTGGATACCCCTAAAACGACCCGCGCCAAAAGTGTCCAAACGCTGCGGTTTGATAACCTCAAGGAAGCGACCCTGCGAGAATCAGAAGCCCTTCGAAAAAAGGGAGCTCAAATTATTCTTCTCACAGCCCACGTGGGACTGGACTGTCCGTCTGCTAGCAGAAATGCAGCGACCTACCAACTTCGCAAACCCTCTGACATCCAAGAAACCTGCAATGGTCAGGACGAAATGGTCCGACTCTTGGAGACCCTCCCCACAGGGACTGTCGATGCAGTCGTTTCCGGACATTCTCACACGATCGTTCACCATTGGATTGGCGGCGTCCCCGTCGTGCAAGCAGGATCCTACGGTCGCTACTTGAATGTAGTTTATCTCACCTATGACTCCGAACTTCGCCGAGTTCTTCCTGATGAAAGCCGGATCGAAGGACCAATCCCGGTTTGCACCCAAGTATTTCAAAATCAAAATGATTGTAACGGCGACCGACCCGCTCCAAAAAGTGGAAGAGGTCCCCTCGTTACCCCTCGTTTCCATGGCAAACCCGTTTTCCCCTCTGAACGAGTAAAAGCCCTCGTCGAGCCCATGATTCAAAAGGCTGAGCAGTACAAGAAAAGCCCAGTAGGGACAGCAGCCCAAAAACTGGATCACTTTCGCACGACTGAATCACCGCTGGGCAACCTAGTTGCCGATGCGATGCGCTACCTCACCAAGTCCCAATTTGGACTCATTAATGAGGGCGGGATTCGTGCCCCGATCCAACAAGGCTTGATTACCTATGGCGATGCGTTTCGTTCCATGCCTTTTGATAACGCAGTCTCTGTGGTCAAAGTCACTGGACACGAGCTCATCAATATTTTGCGAGTGGCCGAAAGCGGCTCAAGGGGTCTGGCGTCAGTTTCGGGATTGACCCTCAAACTCGTCGATTTATCCATGGAGGCACCTGTGAGTGACCTCTCTGGAGATGGGAAGTTTGAGATTTGGGAGACCAACCGCCTCATGGACGTCAAAAAGTCCAATGGCGAGGCCATCAACCCTAATGAAATCTATACTTTAGCTACGGCCGACTTTTTGGTGGCCGGAGGAGATGATCTCAAGTGGGCCATGTCTAAGATCCCGGCCAGTCGCATTCAACTCGACACTGGAGTTCTCATCCGAGATGCTCTCGTTCAATACGTCGAACATCATGGCACCGTGAACACCCCTGACACCCCCCTCATTGACCCAACACTCCCACGAATCACCTTTGGGCGCCCGCTGGTCAAAAAAATGAAGCTTCGCCAGACTCGACGCAAAAAGCGCCACCGAGGACACGCGACCGGTTAAATTTCGAGGGATTATCTAAATATGAAGTTTGTGGTAAGCTTGTGGAATGAAACACGAACGCCATCCCTTTTCTGGCAGTGAGATTCTAGGGTCGATTGATCAGGCTGTAAAAAAGGACTTTGAGACCAACCGACGGATCCTCTCGTTTGAAGAGTACCTTGGACTCGTCGCAGAAAGCCCGAAACAGCACACCCGTGGTGCGGCTCAGTTCGCTGTCGATATGATGGATCACTTCGGAACTGAGACTCCCTCCGACTTATCGGGGAGACCTGGGAACCATCACCCCCGATTTAAACTCTTTGACTTTCCGATCGATGGAATTGCGCCAAAGGTCGTCGGGCATGAGGCCGTTCAAAACCAACTTTACAAAACGCTTAAGGCTTTTGCCAGACAGGGCCTCAACAACAAGCTCATCCTTTTACATGGGCCTAACGGAAGCGCTAAGAGCTCCATGATCCATGCAATGATGGCTGGACTAGAAAATTATTCAAAACTCCCTGAGGGTTCCCTTTACAGCTTTAACTGGGTGTTTCCGCTTGAGAATTATACTAAAGGAAATATCGGGATCAACACGTACTCAGCATCGAAAGCGAGTGTCACCACTTATGCAAGAATCCCTGATGAGGAGATTGCAGCTCGCGTACCCTGTGATCTTAAGGATCACCCCCTCCTCGTCATTCCTCAAGAGCAGAGAAAAGCATTTCTAGAGCAGCTCCTCGGAACCAGCCAAGCCCAAGAACTCTGGAACCACCTTCCAAATTATCTTACCAAAGGCGACCTGTGTCACCGATGTAAACAGATTTTTGACGTTCTGATCACGTCCAACGGTGGTGACTTTAAAAAGATCTTGATGAACATTCAAGTCGAGCGCATTTATTTCGCTCGCCGCTATCGTAAAGGATTGGTCACGATCGAGCCGCAACTCCATGTCGATGCTCAGTACCAACAACTCTCGATTAATAAGAATTTGGCATCACTTCCCGCTTCGCTCCAAAGCCTTAATCTTTTCACACTGACAGGAGATCTCGTCGATGGAAATCGAGGTCTCGTCGAATACAGTGACCTCCTTAAGCGACCTGTTGATTCATTTAAATACCTACTCAGTGCCTGTGAAACTGGGGCCGTGAACGTAGGCAATACAATTGCTTACCTAGATACGCTGCTCTTAGGTTCGGCCAATGAAATTCAACTCGATGCCTTCAAAGAGTTCCCAGACTTCACTAGCTTTAAAGCGAGAATTGAACTCATTCGAGTTCCCTACCTGCTCTCGGTTAGCGACGAAAAAGAAATCTATGAAAGCCAGCTTCAGCAAATCGCGGGCGAGAAACACGTAGCGCCGCATGTCTCCTGGACTTTGGCTCTCTGGGCGGTACTGACGCGCCTAAAAAAACCGAATAGCATTAACTTCCCCCCCAATGTCAGCAGCCTGGTTGCCGCTTTACATCCGCTCGACAAAGCCAAGCTTTATGACACGGGTGAACTACCAAACAACATTAGTCCAGAAGAGAGAAAGGTCTTGCGTGCTTCGATCGCTAAACTCAGAGACGAGTACTCCAATGTTCCCTACTACGAGGGACGCATGGGAGCATCTGCTCGCGAACTGAAGACCGTCCTTTCGGATGCATCGCAAAATCCAGATTTTCCCTGTCTCTCGCCGCTCGCGGTACTTCGAGAAATTGAAGAACTCACCAAGCGTACGAGCGAATATGAGTTCCTCAAACAGGACATCAAAGACGGCTACCATAACTCCGCTGAGTTTATTGAATTAGTTCGCAACGAGTACATTACCCGAATTGACCGCGAAGTACGTGACTCGATTGGCATCTATGACTCTGCTCAGTGGGAAGACTTTCTCAAAAAGTATGTTCTTCACATCTCGATCGCACTAAAAAAAGAAAAAATCAAAAACCCGATCACTGGCAGGATGGAAGACCCTGACTTTACGCTCATTTCCGAATTTGAACGAATTGTAGAAGGCCCCGAAGAAAATCGAGAGAAAGACGCATTCAGACAGAACATCATTTCTCAAGTCGGCGTTTGGTCTTTAGACCACCCAAAAGAGCCCATGAGCTATGCCAAAGTTTTTCCAGAGTTTTGGAGAAAATTGGAGAAGCACTATTTTGAATCACAGAAATCCCTTCTCACTCAGATGAGTGATGCACTCCTCGTCTACGGGACAGATGCGTCCGATCCAGACTCTGAGGGAGGAAGACTCGCTCACCAAACCGTAGAGAACATGAAATCTAAACTCGGCTATTGTGAAGGTTGCGCACGTGAAATCATCACTTTTTTGATGCAACAGAGGTATTAGCAAGCACGCACTTGCTCTAGCGATTGAAAAGTACCCTGGATGTGGAATTTATTTAGGTCCAAGAATTAATGAACGTTACTCATAGTCTGACTTCTGAACAGTATTTAGTCACTCACTCCGTCGGCCCCAATCAGCATGGAATCCGGTTGGATGCGTTTCTCAAGGAGCGCTATCGTAAGCGATCTCGAGAGCAGCTCAAGCGAGCCATTGATGCAGGCATCGTGACCATCAAGCGCGATCAAAGCCCGCATCTCAAGCTGGGCCGCACCAAACCCAGCTACCAACTGGTCCCCGGAGACGAGGTATTAGTCCTCACTGAGCGCAAACCGGAACCCGAAGTCTCGTTTGACTATCAGATCTTATTCGAGGACGAGAGTTTGTTTGTGATCAACAAACCTGCGCAGCTCCCTGTGCACCCTGCAGGACGATATTTCTTCAACACCTTACTCATTCACCTCAAAACACAAGGGCACAAAACGCCGCTAAAAATCGAGCGAGAATTTTACCTGGCCCACCGAATCGATAAAGAAACGAGTGGAGTTCTGGTCCTGACCAAGGACAAAGACGTATGCGCGCATATCACCCGCCAATTTGCGGAGCGAACCACACAAAAGCGGTATTTGGCAATTGTCCGGGGGGTCTGCCCAGAACAATTTGACGTTCCCCTGGCGATGAATCGTGCCCCCAACTCGCTCATTGAGTTAAAAATGGGTCCCGTCCCGGAGAGCGAAGGAGGTATGCCTTCATTTACAGCCTTCAAACGGCTCCAGACCAACGGACAGTACTCACTCGTGGAGTGTTTCCCAAAAACGGGCCGACAACATCAGATCCGAGTTCACTTAGAGGCAGTGGGGCACCCCATTGTGGGAGATAAACTCTACGGGCTCCCTGAGCGAGAAGCGTTAAGGTTCTACGAGCGACAGCACTTGACCCCAGAGGCCGAGGCCCAACTCTTACTCCCGCGACACGCACTCCACGCATCCTCCATTCGATTTACTCATCCAATCCTCGGGAAAAAGATGGAATTTTGCGCGCCTATGCCGCAAGATCTCCAAAACTTTATAGATCAATCCACCGAAAAATGGAGCAGCACATGACTTTTCACACCTGGATTACCGAGCACGATTTATCAAAAGACCCATTTGAACAATTTCAAAGCTGGTTTAGCGAAGCCATCTCCAAGAGCACCAAGTATCCTGAAGCCATGACGTTGGCCACTTGTACGCCCGACGGAGTCCCCTCCGCCCGCGTCGTCCTTTTCAAAGGACTCAACTCGAAGGGCCTTTGTTTTTTTACCAATTACGAAAGTCGTAAGTCCAATGAGCTGATCGAAAACCCTCGAGCTGCCCTCGTTTTTTATTGGTCTGCACTGGATCGGCAGATTCGCATTGAGGGCACCATCGAAAAAGTCAGTGATCAAGAATCCGACGATTATTGGGGTTCACGCCCCCGTGAGAGCTGCATTAGCGCACTCACCTCAGCCCAAAGCCAACTCGTATCGAGCCGAGAAGAGCTGGAAAAACGATTTTTCGAGCTGACCAAAAAATACGAAGGCCAACCCGTTCCTCGCCCCGCTCACTGGGGTGGATTCTGCCTGGTCCCGAAAAAGTTTGAGTTTTGGGCCGAAGGCGCTCACCGATTGCACGACCGTTTTTGCTATGAACGGACCACCCAGGGCTGGCGTCTTAGCCGACTTTCGCCTTAATTAGGCTTTCCGCCATTTCAACAAAACCTGCTCCGCTCTCGCATTGGGTGATCCAAGTCGGAAATGACACCAGGCGATCATAATAACGCTTCAAATTTGCAACGCCTACTGAATGCTTAAAGGTGGCAAAAAGAGGCTCGTCGTTGGGTGAATCGCCGATGTAAAGCCAACGATCAGTTGCTGGTGCGCCCTGAGGCTGGGCGTAGTTGAGCCAAGTGTCAAAACCTTTTTTCTTGTCATAGTCACCGAACCAAATATTGACGTGAATGCTCGAGAGCTTAGCGTGAGCACCTCGATCCCTTGCAAACTGAAGGAGTCGAGCCACTTCTTGATTAGACCAAGGGGCAACATCCTCGCAGATATCGATCGCAAGATCGCACTCTCGATAAGCTTGATCTGAGGCAGTTTTCGACTGAGGAAAATGCGTGCGAATTTCCTCGCCCAACTTCTTCAGCTTTTCGCGCAGTCGAACGTCGGTCTCCCCTTTAGGAGTATCGAGTCTTTTGCGGACACTCAGTCGATCTGACTTTTCTACAAAAAAACTAAAAGCACCATTCTCTCCGATCACTGCATTCACTGGCCAAAAGCGGGCAATCAGATCGCACCAGCCTGCAGGACGCCCCGTGACCGGGACGACATAAAACCCTGCCTTTTTGAGCCTCCAGAGAGCCTCGTAAGCGTCAGCCTCAAGCTTTCCATCGGTAGAGAGCGTGTCATCAATATCGAGACAAACACCTCGGATCTGACTTAATTCTGAGGGCCGAGCCTCTTCAAAAGGATGGGGCAGGTGAGATGACACTGGGACTTCTCCTTTTCGCAAGGTTCCACATGGATATTAATCGAAGTTTCCAAAAATGCTTCTGAGAGCTTGGCTTCCATCTGATCACAGACCGAATGAGAAGCCTCGACGGTCATCTGTCCACAGACGACTAAATGAAAATCAATATGCCGTGTAGCTCCGCTTTTGCGCGTCCGGAGGTCATGCACTTCTAGGGACGGGGCCTCAAATCCTTGCAGTAGACCCCAAATCTGCTGAACTTCCCTCTCGGGAAGCTTCGTATCCGTCAACTCCGAAACTGCACCTTGAACCTGACGCAATGAGACCGAGAGAATATAAATGGCGACTGAGAACGCAATGAGCGAATCAATAAAAAGCCAATCCGTCAATCGGAGCAGTACCAAGGCAACAAGAACTCCCACCGAAGAAATCACGTCCGATAGAAAGTGGATCGAGTTGACTTGAAGGGCACTACTCTCGGTCTGATCTGCAACTCGGGAGTTATTTAAAAACACATAATAACTCAGCCCAATCGAAGCTGCCATGACCGCAACAGCAAAGTTCGTATGAACCACCTCTTGAGGGTGAAGCAGATGATCCACCCCCTCGTAGAAAATCAACGCCGCAGCAACAACCAAAAGGAGAGACTCAAAAAGACTTGAAAGCGTCTCAATTTTACCATGACCAAAGGGGTGTTTTTCATCGGCTGGTTTACCCGCCTCTCGAATCGAGAAATACGAAACCGCCGCCGAAGTCAAATCGAGTGCCGAGTGAATGGCCTCAGACAACACCCCCACAGAGTGAGAAAGCCAAGCCGCCCCCAACTTGAGCACAGTCAGGAGAAGAGTAGCCCATAACGCAAGTGAAGCTGCTTGGTGCCGCGCCTTAAGGGTAATAAGCCACCCCGCCTGAGATCAAGGTATCGCTCCCATTAATCCCGACAGTGACTTCTAGGACGCTTCGCAGATGGGGGTTATGCAAGAACATAGTGCCAAGTGAAACCGCCGAAACCATTCGAAAGCCGCCCGCGAGTAACTCAAGTGCAAGTGGCACCGCCAAAAATGGTTCTACTGCCTTGATATAATTATTTGTGAGCTCAAAATTTTTGTGAATGTACGCAAACCCACCCAAACCCACTTCTCCTAGGTTATCCCGTTGCATCAAATTACCCATCGCTCCAAAACCCACACCCGGCTGCTTGGCTGAGTCTGGAAAAACATCGAAGGTCATAGCCACCGCACCGCGAAGGCCTCGACTACCAGAACCTGTTCCAAAAACCCCGGTGATATTTGAGGTCTCATTCAAACCCTGAGTGTATCTGAAATTAGTCCCAAAACTTCCCCCGCTCGTAAAAGCGATCTCAGGCTCCAAGCCCAGGGTAAATTGTCCTTGCGGGACAAAGTGAGGCATCGTAAAAAAACCTGCCCAGACTGTGGAAGGTGCGAACTGAAAAGCAATGCTGGCCAAAACCCCAGTCCAGACCCACGGTCGCATCACTTTCTTGTGACTGAGTGAACCCTGGACCTGTCGTTTTGGACTGCGCTTAAAACCTCTCATCATGTTGCCTCCTGAGCATGTTGATTCGCCCCCTAAAAATCCTTCCCATCGGGCGGTAAGTCAATGATTTTTTGAGGAAACCGCATGCAAGAGACTCAGAACTTTAAAACCGCCCTGGCCGACCCACGAACCTGGGTGTCGTTCCTCGTGTCAGATCACCAACTTTTCTATGCAACCCAACCGATCCGCACGGACCTAAAAGCCCCCCCTCCACCGCTGAGCTCCATGACCCGGCTGATTCAAGGGGTATACGAGCACCTCCCCGACCAAGCTCGAAAGATCTGCCGAGCAAGAATCTTTTCAAACCAGACCGAACTCACGCCGTTTTGCCGAGGGATGATCCGTGTAGCAGCTAAACGGATGACTCAAATCAGTTCAAGCGAGCTCCAAACCCTGCCTCATGACTTTTCTCTGCACTTTCACAACTTGACCCATTGGGACCATCAACCCACCCGCTTTCAACCCGGTGAACTCAAAGAAAACTTCGTGTCACAATTGATTTCAAACTCCAATGCCCTACTGCCTCTCGACCATTGGATTGAATGGACCCGAACACTTGTCGCAAAGATCCCCCTGCAAGCCACAAGATATCAAAGCGACCGCCCCGTGGTCGCACTTCTCTTAGCCTTCAGCGAGAATGAAGAAACCTACCAACTTCTCGGTGCCGCTCGCAATCAAAACGCAAAAAACCGCACCCTTCATGCCGAAGTCAATCTGATCCAAAACTGGTACCGCTCCACTGGTATACCCATCCCCAAAAATACAGTCATCCTCACCTCGCTCAAGCCCTGCCGAATGTGTGCTGGCTTAATCTGGCAATCGAGTTTGAATCCAAAAAACCTGCGCGTCTATTACCTGGAAAATGACCCTGGACCTTATGCACAGAATACGGCATTGGAGCCGAATACTGCAGATCGTCGCCTAAGTGCGAGCACGACAGAAGAGCTCAGACATGAAATCCTCAAAAAGGTCTAATTTTTATAGACGAGTCTCTTTAAAATCGGGGTCAGTTGCGACTGGAATCAGTCCTGATTTCTTGTTTTTTTCAAATCGCAGTCTGAGGCTTGCAAGAATCGCTCGGAGTAGAATCTTGATTTGATAGAGTGACTCTCGGACACTGGCATTCCCGTCATTATTACGCCCGCTATAGCGATGACCGAGACTTGGCTGAATTCTCGAGTCTGGGACGTGAGTAAGAAAGACTCTGAGAAGATCGACCATCACCTCCATAGCAAGTGGCTTACCAGGACACATCCGGGGACCAGAACCGAATGGAAGGTCCCGATAGGGGTTTTTACTCGAATTTGCCAGCCACCGCTCGGGACAAAAGGACTGATCTTGTTGGATTCGATCCATGATGAGAAAAAACTGGGTATCTTCTTGAAGTCGCCTCCCGTGAATACAGGTCCCCTCGCCGACCTCTCTCTCAAGAATTGGAAATGGATGCCTCAACCGAATCGCCTCAAGGATCACTCCTCCAAGACGAGCTCGGTCATTTGCGATTGCCCATGATTTTGCCTTCTCATAAGCTTCTGAATGAGCCCGCAAAAGCTCGAAGACAGCCACCATAATGTCACTGACGTTGATTTGAGGAGAGATTACCCAAGGCTGAGCATAAGCCGAGATCCAGAACTCGTCGCTTTCACCTTCAGGCTGCAACTGGCCCTTGCATCTTTTATCTTGAACGAGCTGAGTCAATCGACGCCAAAAGGCACTTTTAACATCAAGATCGGCACTTCCCTTCATGCCAATTTCTTTTCTCCACTCAATAGAAGCTAAGTAAAACAAATCCTCATCTTCTTTGGAGAGAACACTTTCAAAAACAAGCTCGCAAAAAATTCGGAGAGTGAGTCTAGAAATGAGTTCAGAGTCGACGACTAGATCCGGCTTGGATCGAAAATCATCAATAAACAGATCGATTTGAGTCTTGGAACATCGCTGGAGCCGAGCCCTCCAATTCGTTTGACCTAATATCATCCGAAAGTTTTGTGACAATTTTTTCCAAGCTTCACCATCTGTTGATTCTACAGATAGGATGGGCGCCCATGCTGGCGTAGCAATCAGACTCTCAATGAATGTACCCTTATCGTTGGATGCGGCCAAAACCTCACCCATCGTCTCAGGCTCGGACTGGAGGATGACCACTTTTTTACCCTGCAGGAACCCACAGAGTTTCAAAAAGTAAGATCTCAAGTCAACAATTCCACCGCCATAACGAATCGAGGAAGGCTTCATCTTTGACACCCGTTCAGACTGAGTCCAATTTCTGCAGGCTTTCACATGCCCTACAGGGGTGACTGATCATAACTGTCCAAAAATGTCAATCTAGAGAGCGCTGCGAATAACGGCTCAAAAAACCTAAAAATCAATAAAGAACTTATTTTTTGATTCTGTAGTCAGGTTTACTCATCTAACACAATTTAAAAATATTTGAAACTACCCGGTCCCTACCTCTACCCATGGGTCCGCCAGCGGTAAGACCCAGGTGAACCAAAGAAAATCGATCCAACCAGGCAAAACCGCCCCCTCCGATAAAACCTTTTACTTGACCGTTGACACAAGGTCCAAATCTAGGTATCAAAGCAGGACATTTCTGAATTTCCCTAAGCAACCAACCAGGGAAGCATACGTGGTGGCCATAGCTCAGTTGGTAGAGCACCGGATTGTGATTCCGGTGGTCGCGGGTTCGAGCCCCGTTGGTCACCCCATAAAATTTTAAAGCCTCTTAGCTTGCGCTAAGGGGCTTTTTTATTTTCAAAATAAGGTATTAATGTGGTTGTGATGAACTACGAAAACAAACTTGAACAGTTAGATCAGCTCAATCAGGACATTCAGTCTTCCCAACCCATCTCAGCAGACGCCCTCAAACAGATCAAAGAGTATTTCCGGATCGGATTGACTTATTCCAGCAACGCAATCGAAGGCAACACACTGACTGAAACTGAGACAAAAATTGTTCTTGAGGATGGTCTCACCATCGCAGGCAAACCCCTCAAGGACCACTACGAGGCTTCTGGACATAGCGAGGCTTTTGACTGCATCTACAACCTCGCTAAAAAAAAGACGATCACCGAAAAGGATATTTTTAATATCCACAAATTATTTTATTACAGAATCGACCAAGCCAACGCTGGCAAGTGCCGAAAGCTACCAGTAACCATTACTGGCACAGACTACCTACCACCAGCACCTAGCAAAGTTCCAAGTCTGATGAAAAAATTGCTAGCCAAAGCCCCTGGCATGAGGAAAAAATTCCATCCCGTAGTATTTGCTGCAAAATTGCATATGGAGCTAGTGAACATCCATCCTTTTGTCGATGGTAATGGCAGAACAGCGCGACTCCTCATGAACCTCGCTCTATTTCAAGCAGGATATCCCATCACCGTGATCCCACCCGTGCTCCGAGGCGATTACATTGCCTTGATCAAGCGCTCCCAAACCGGCAAAAAAGACGACACTGGTTTTGTTAATTTCATCACCTGCATGGTTTATGAATCGAGCAAAGACTACTTGCGCCTACTGAGACATATGAGCGAAAAGTAGCGAGCGAAGATTGAACTCGAGGAGTGCAAGCTCAAAAACCTTGCCTCAGTTAAGTGGAAATACTTAAGAACGATTCGCCTGCAGTTCTCCGACAGATCCATCACTACAACGAGGAACTTTTCTCGCCCCCTAGGCCGCCACGGGCCCCGATTTTTTCGGAGAGGGTCCCAGGACCTCTGCACGTCCTCGTCCGTGTTCTTTACTTTGACGATATAATTCGGCAGCATCAAAATCAATCGTGAGCGCCCAAGAACATGAACCGGACTCGCCGACGATGTCAAATCAGTGAGATCTCAGGGTGGTCATGGTCGTATCAGTTACAAGCACCGGGATAATATGTGTGTCTTCGTTGCTCATGATTGCTCCCTGGGTAAATGCTAATTATTGGTAAAATCAACTATTCACCGAGCTGCGCCGTGAGTCAACGAGGACGCATCTCACAACTTACGCTGCCTAAATACCGGCATTTAATACGAATTAATGCGCGATCAATGCAGCAAAATCTGACACATTACCAGCTCCTTGGATCTGCTCTATATTAGTGTAGTGGTTCAAATCTATTCGCGAGGACCTGGTTATGAGATTAGCTACAATAATTAATTCAAAAAGTAGATTAATTTCTTGCAGTGCTAAGCTGAGCTTGGTTCTTTCTCTGCTCAGCAGCGGGGTGGTCTTTGCTGGTACTTGTCCCGAATCGCCGGTAGGCGCCGGGCTATGCTTGCCTTCTTCTCTGGGTAAATGGATTGAGTCTCCAGAGGCTTCTGATTTTAGCTCTCTTTCTGCATATACTCAGCACAAAGCCGATTTGAAGTCGATAGATCAGATTACTGGCTATTTATATTTTAATGGTACTTCGCCGGGGGTCCGAAACAAGATCAGGATCAACGGTTGCAAAAGCGGAAGATCGAAGTGTAGCTCTCAACTTTTCGATTTGACTTGGGATGTATTGAATCAATGGACCCACAATCGTTTAAAGCTACCCGGAACGTATTCGACTTCATTCAAGGTGGCAGGTGAAACCAAAAAATGGTCCACCGAAATATCGAAGAATGACCTAACGTATCTCGCAGCTTATGCGAGACGCGTGTGCTTAGGTTATATTCCAGATGCATCAGGTGTGGTGAACTGCCGTTCGTTTCTCAACTATTTTCCCAAAGTGGGCGTTACACCGGTCGCTGGGGGCAACATGCCAGGCGCATTGGACAGCAGTGAGTCGGGGGTGCAACTATCGAGTCCAAAAGGGATGGTGGTTAATTCGGCGGGAGATCTGATCTTCATTGACGGGGATAGAATTAGGCAAATCGGCGCATCGAACGGTAGAGTAACAACCATTGCTGGCGCCGATGGTAATACGTCGTGTTCGGGTTATGGTGATGGTCCGAATCCTATGACTGCATGTTTTCACTTTGCATCATATTGGGGTGGGCGGTCTGGAATTGCTGTTGATGCACAGGACAATATTTATGTAACTGATAGTTTTAATAGTACTTTTTCGCAACCATTAGGTGTTGTTCGAAGAATTGAAAAATCTGGGAGTTCATACATCAACGTGAAAACCTTATCTGCATGGGGTTGGGAGACTAACCCGAGTGGCCCAATGACATTTAACTCAGCTTGGGCAATTGCTTTAGATTCATCTAAAAACATATATGTATCAGAGCAGTCTGATTCTGACCCAATATATGTTTATTACATAAATAGTACCAACCGAATTAGAAAAGTTACAGCAACTGGTGCAGCAAAAGGAGTTCAGTTTAGATTGGACACACCTGATAGCCCATTTTACAAGGGAGGTGTTTCGGATATGGTCGCTCACTCAGAGAGCGGTGTTGACTATATCTATTTTTTAGACGGCGGCACACAATTATTTAAAACGCCAACAGCTGGAACTTCAGCCAGGCCAACACAGATTCCTATGCCCTCCCATTCAGGAGCGGCACAGAGTTTGGATGTAGCCTCTACGGGTGATATTTATTATTATGTTGCTGCTGGTCATTCTGATACTTTCTGTTACATGTGTTGGCTTTTTCCACCCTTTTCTGCCGAAGTCATCTCTCAAAGCGGTGTTTATCGACTACCTCCGGGCGGTAGTCCTACTGCGACTCCTGTTCCGATGCCCTTTGCTCCTAATGGAGATCGGCACATAAACTACAAAGAACCCCATTTCATTGGTAAAATAGCTTTAGATAATTCCCAGAATGTGTATATTTCCAGTCCATACTTTCCTGCAATTTATAAAAGGACCTCAACATCCACTCAGCTACTAGCAGGTCTTGGGGGGAGGCTACATGAAGGACTTTATGGCGGATGGGTAGACGAGTATGGAAGTGCAAATATTGATACGAACGTGAGAGGACCTCTTTTTTCTATTCAAATGGCTGCAATCACGGTGGACAATTCTAGTAATATTTATCTTGCTGATTCAGCGAGCCATATCATTCGAAAAATTAATCCAAGCGGATTTGTCACTACCATTGCTGGCTCTGGGCAGATTGGATACCTGGATGGGGCAGGCGCTAGTTCACAATTTTATTTTCCTAAAGGCATTGATGTTGATGCTGATGGTGATGGTAGCCTTTACGTCGCTGATTACGCCAACAATAAGATCCGTAAATTAACGCCTCCCTCCTTAGGGACGACGTCTTGGGCGGTTTCTACAGTTGTTTCGATCTCCTCTCCCTACTCCGTCAAGTGGGAGTCAGGCAGTCTCTACGTCGCTCAACCGGGTTCCAACGCAATCAGTAAAATTACGTTAAGCCCCTCCCCGACGATCCAGGTCATTGCTTCCGGGACTCCCTTCGATCACCCTGAGGACATTGCAGTCTATAAGTCTCAAGACCCCCCTACACACGTGCTCTATGTGACGGACTCCAGTAATCAGATTCGAAAAATTGACCTGAATAATAATAATACAGTAAGTGTACTCGCAGGGTCTGTCGACGCAGGTGCGATAGACGACGACGGGACTAAAGCATCCTTTTTTGGTCCTTCACATTTGACCTTAGATCCTTCGGGTAATATTTACTTGACTGACAAAGGTAATCAGTTGATCCGCAAGGTAACGCCAAGCGGGCGTGTTACGACTCTTGCCGGAGCACCGCTGATCAGCGGCTATTCCGAAGGATCGGGCGCTTCATCTCGTTTTAGATGGCCAGAGGGTCTTGCTCGGGATCCGAAAACAGGCGACCTCATTGTGGGAGATGTTTCGAATTTTAAAATCCGTAGAATTCAATTTAACCGATAGTTGTCCCGGCCTAAAAAGGAGCTTTATTCTTAATGAGTGTAAACCTCGGGGACGGAGCACAATTTGGCCCGTTCACACTGCTGAGCACGTGAACTGCAAAATTCTCCATGACCTGCAAAATGACATCTCTCAAGATATGGTACTCAAATATAACTTGACTCATAATGTAAGCGGGGACCCCTGCACATCCTCGGCCGTGTTCTTTACTTTGACGATATAATTCGGCAGCATCAAAATCAATCTGAGCAGACGCTCTTTGCTTCTTTGAAAGCAAGGTGACAAGTGATTTTAAAAATTTTGGAAGCGCATTTCTTAAAAACAAAGATGTTTGTCCGACGGCAGCGGGGACTTCATTAAAAGCCCGAGCCTCCCATCTCATCATAATTTCGTCAATATTCCGATCGAGCAACTCAGAAGCAGGCTCCATAATCAGCCTCGTCCTTCCTCTCCCCTTGTTTAGTAACGACGGAACAAGACCAGCAAGCGGGCAAAAAATTACAGATCAATAACAGCCGAATACGCAAGCATTCACTGAAATTTATACAAGTTGTGCGCCAATTTTTTGAAGACTGAATTAGGAAGGAGAAATTAACTTCGCCCCTCTCCTCAAATCAAGGACACGCAAGCCACCCGGGTACGATTTTTTTCTCAAGCTCACGGTATTACGGACTCTTAATACAAAGACGGCCATGTAGCTGAGAATCTGTTTCCTGTATTCTACGAAGTACCCCTAGAATCTCCTTTAGCTTGATGCGACTCACCTCAATCACCTTGTCCGGTGCTTTGCCAGCACTCTCCGCAAGTTCGGTTAAAGTCTGCCCAAAGGACAAAGCTTCATCTGCGCCTTATTTTAGGAAAGTCTCTGCAACGTCCGGAGCTACTTTCTACAGGCTTGCTAATCCGTCGACTGATTTCTGGCTGAGCGATGGCAGTGCCTCTGACCATTTCTCTGCAGGCGCGCCTTTGAGAATATTCGATGCGGACTCAGGTGCCAGGTCGACAAATTCCTTAAGCGTCGTACCCAATTCAGCAGTGACACTTCCAGCTCCCTCGGCAGCAAGGACCATCTCTCTCGCCGCGGTCCTGTGCAGGAGCATGCCTATGCCTT
>CANCQK010000025.1 GCA_947380295.1 Bdellovibrionales bacterium
CTTCATTACAACGACCACTTCCTCGCAGGACCACAACACCTAATAAGCGCGAGAAAGTAACCTAGGACCTGCCGTGAATCAAGCAGCAAATCCACAAGAGTGAATAATTATTCCAAAACAGAATAAAACTTACCCCAGGGACTCAGTTAAATGATTCTGATAGAGTCTGAGCGAACCTCAAGACTGAATACGCTCGACGTTGATGACGCCTTTTTTACCCTCAAGGGCACTGGTGACCTTTTGAAGCTGCGAGATATTACTCACTTCAACATCAAAAAGGGCAATCGCCTTTTTGTCTTTGGTGGTGCGAATATTAGCGGAAGCAATATTAATCCCGCACGACGTGATCGTCTGGGACATCAAAGCCAATAATCCGGGCTCATCGAGTGAAAGTACCCGAATCTTAACGTGTCGTTTAATCGCCTCGTTAGAACTCAGATTCCATTGAACGTCGACACGGCGCTCTCGATCGTTATCAATTGCCTTGGTGCAAGTCGCGGTATGAACTGACACCCCTCGGCCCCGGGTGATAAATCCAATAATGCCGTCTCCAGGTAGGGGATTACAGCACTTACCAAAACGAATTAAAACGTCGTCGAGGTGCTCGACAGTGATCGCGTTTCGAGCTTCACTCCGTTTTTTCGCTGCATTGAAAACTCGTTTTAAGAAACTCTGATCTTCCGCCTTGGCGGCTTCAAGTTTCTTTTCACGAGCCTCTTCGGGGACAAGCTCCTGAATCACCAGATCGGTGCTGATTCGCCCATATCCCACAGCGACATAAAGCTCTTCCTGGGTGCGAGCATTCGCCCTCGGGCACGCTTTTTCAATCTCGCCCGATTTCTCCAGTTTAGACAGGCTCAAGCCAAAGGATCTGAGGGTAGTCTCTAAAATCTCTCGACCCAACTCCAGAGCCCGATCACGCTCCTGCTGCTTAATGTAGCTACGGATCTTAGCCTTAGCCCGCGAGCTTTTAACAATCTTTAACCAGTCTTTGGACGGGGTTTGAGAAGGTGAAGTAATAATCTCCACCGAATCACCCGACTTCAGTCGATACTTCAGTGGCACGATCTTGTCGTTGACCTTAGCCCCTACACACTTATTCCCCACGCCAGTATGAACCGCATAAGCAAAGTCCAAAGGAGTAGCTCCGTGAGAAAGCTGCTTCACCTCACCTTTTGGCGTGAATACAAATACATCCTCAGCAAAGAGATCAATTTTAACGGTCTCAAGAAACTCGTTCGGATCGGAGAGATCTTTATGCCATTCGAGCAGTCGATTCACCCATTCGACGTTTTCTCTGGCACGTGTATCAAATCTTCCCTCTTTATATTTCCAGTGAGCTGCGATTCCCCGCTCAGCCACGATATTCATATCTTGAGTGCGAATCTGAATTTCAACTCGCTCCCCATTGGGACCGATCACGGTGGTATGCAAGGACTGGTAGGCATTTGCCTTCGGCATGGCAATATAATCTTTAAACCGACCAGGCACGGGTTTGTAACCCGCATGAATCACACCGAGTGCCTTATAGCACTCTGTGATATTATCGACGACAATTCGAAAGGCGATGGTGTCATGAACTTGATCAAAATCAACTTTCCGGCGCTCCATCTTTTTGAAAATAGAATAAAAATGTTTGGCTCTGCCCGTTACAGTCGCTTGAATATCGTACTCAGAGAGCTTCTCATCCAGCACGGCTCCCAAGTCCTCAAGATATTTTTCTCGTTCTTTTTTGGTTTTAGCGATCCTTTGAGCAAGTTTGTAGTAAAATTCTTTATGAAGGTACCGGAGACAAAGATCTTCCAGTTCCATCTTAATTCCGCGAATCCCGAGACGGTTTGCGATGGGAGCGTAAATATCTAGAGTTTCCTGAGCAATGACTTTTTGCTTAAGGGGGCTTAAAAACTCCAGAGTCCTCATATTATTGAGGCGATCGGAGAGTTTCACCAGGATCACTCGAATGTCCTTGGCCATGGCGAGAATCATTTTTCTAAAATTCTCAGCCTGCTTCTCCTCCGTAGTTTTGAAGGTCATCTTGGAGAGCTTAGTAACGCCATCCACTAATTCAGCGATATCCTTACCAAACTCCTTTTCAATTTGCTCCAAAGTGGCGTGAGTATCTTCGACCGTATCGTGAAGGAGCCCTGTTACGATACTCGGAATGTCGAGTTTGAGGTCTGCTAGCGTCTGGGCCACCTCAGTAGGATGGATCATATAAGGCTCACCGCTCGACCGAACTTGACCTCGATGAGCTTCGTCAGCAAAGTGGTAAGCCTTGTGAATCAAGTCCTGCTTAGCTTCTGGATAATAGCTAGCAACTTTATTGCAAATCGTCTCTAAACTTGCAGGAGGAGCCTTAGCCACTGAACCCTCCATCCGCACTTACTCCAACAGGCGCGAGACTGATGCGGGTTTCGACCAGAGATTTGAGTTCTGAATAAGCCCGATCAAGCGAATCATTTACGATCACTGCGTCGAAGCTTTGTCCTGCGGTCATTTCAGCTGCTGCGTTTTTTAGCCGCTTTTGAATGACTTCCTCTGAATCAGTACCTCGCTTGCGCAATCGCAACTCTAATTCCTCAAGACTCGGGGGCGAAATAAAAATTCGAAAGCACTCGTTTGGAAAGCTTTTTCGCAACTGCTCTGCACCTTGAACATCAATATCAAGCAGCACCGAAAACCCTTTTGCAAATGCGCCCTGAATGACTTCTTTAGAAGTGCCGTAATAATTGTCATGAACTTTTGCCCACTCAGCAAATCGCTCTTCCTGAATTCGCTTTTGAAAATCCTCAGTCGAGAGAAAAAAATAATCGACCCCATCTTTTTCCGCTCCTCGGGGCTTTCGAGTGGTACTAGAGATCGACAAACGAATCTGCGAGAAATCCGTCAGGAGCTTTTTACAAAGTGTGGTTTTCCCTGCGCCCGAAGGCGCAGCGAGTACAAATAAAACCGTCCTTGATCCGTTTGTCATTCCAACACACCCACTTAATTCGAGGACGAAACTGGAGCATGACCCAGCGCATTTAAACCGATGCCTCGAAACTTAGCAATTCGCTCTGCAACGAGCTTCTCAGGTTCATTTTTCCAAAGAGGCATCAGCTCAGCGAGATTCTTCCCAATCGCCTGGCCCATCAATCGAGCCGACTCAGACCAGTTACGATGCGCGCCTGCTTTTGGCTCAGGAATCACCCCATCGATAATCCCTAACTTGAGGAGCTCGGGTGGGTTCATTTTCAGCTTTTCGCTGGCCCTTTCCGCGAGACTTGAATCGCTCCAAAGAATTGAAGCGCAGCTTTCAGGCGAAATCACGGAATAGGTACTAAACTCTTGCATCAGAACTCGGTTGGCAACGCCAATTGCCAACGCTCCCCCTGAGCCCCCTTCTCCAATCACGACCGAAATCACGGGAACCTTGAGCTTGAACATGAGCAGAATACTCTCAGCAATAGCCTGGGACTGGCCGCGCTCTTCGGCCTCAAGCCCTGGATAAGCACCCGGAGTATCGATAAAAGTGAGGACCGGCATCCGAGTCCGATTGGCCAATTCCATCAAACGCATGGTTTTGCGATAGCCATCTGGTTTGGCCATGCCAAAATTACGTTCCATTTTTTGCTTGGTAGTCCGGCCTTTTTGATGGCCTAAGATCATCACAGGAAAACGCTCGACTTCACCGCTCGACTTTGACTTCCCCTTGGTAGAAGCGCCGCTGCCATTCGTTAAAGGAAGCTGCGGCGGCCAAGTAGCAATCCCACCCAAAAGCGCTTGATCGTCACTAAATGTACGGTCGCCATGCAGCTCCATAAAGTCTGGAAAAAGCAGATCGACATAATCACGGGTGTAAGGGCGTGCGGGGTGTCGCGAAAGCTGGACCTTCTGCCATGAGCTGAGCTTCGCATAAGTGTCGTCGATCAATGTCGCGACCTTGTTCTCTAAGATGTTAATTTCATTAGTAAAATCAACACCTTCTTGAGTAGCTAATTCGCGAAGGTCCTGAAGTTTTTTTTCGAGATTGACGATGGGCTTTTCAAAATCAAAAACGGCTTCTGTCATGCCTAGAACCTAGCACGAGTTGCTAGTTTCTGGAGGAGAAATTTTTGAAACGATCACCGCGAGGCTGGCTGAGTCTCCCAACCTGCAACCCGTCCCCCTTCGAAGTAGACCGTCTTCCAAGGGGTTACATTCCGCCGTTCGGACAGACCATTGACATAAACCCAGCGTTGATCATGATTCTCAGAAATACCTGCCGACTCAACCCATCGGGGCTCTCCCCAAATGTGCAAGACATCTTCGGTAGTCATTCCCAAAGTAACCTCCCCCAAGCGAAGGGCCCTTTGAATCTGAAGCTCTCTCCCCTCGCCCAAGTCGAACTTTGCCTTAGGATTAGATTGCATGCGACGAGCCTCTGCAGCAGCTTGAACCATTGGATCTTCTGAGTCCTCATCTGAACCTGTGATCGAAGCACATCCAGATACCAGGGTCACACAGAGTAAAATGAAGAATTTTTGAAATTGAGTCACGCTTTTTCGCACCCTCTCCTACATTCTTCGGCATCAGAAGAAAGGACTTGAGGGGATCAGACGACCCTATTATTCTTTTAGGTATGGCCGAAGAATCTCCCACTAACGCACCCCAGCAAGCCTCTCCTCCCCCCAAATTAGAAGATCATCCCCCATCGGGGGCTGAAGCCGCTCACCATGAGGAGCATTCGGCACCTCCTCATGACACACATCACAAAGAGGCAAATCCAAGCACGATCGACGAAAAACCAAAAAAACTTGGTCTTGTGGGAGGAATTAAAGAGATTTTCCGTTCGCTAAGATCGACCGACGCTCCAAGTCGAAAAATGGCTTTTTTATTCATTTTTAGCCTAATCTGTTTGATTGGAGTTTTTGTCAATGGAGTGTTCCTTTTCAGGCAAAATCAGGTCACCAGCAAAGCAGTCACAACTGCGACAAAAGAACACCAGGAGAAGCATAGAGGCGCAGAACACGGTGGCAAAACCGACGAAGGCAGTGAGACAGATCATTACAAGAAGCGCCTAGCCGAACTTGGATCATTTCAAATCGAACTCAAATCAGGAGACCCAGAGGCTGCGGCAACTCAAGTGAGCAATCTGGCCGTACTAGAAATCGTTCTACTCTGCGACACACCCGAGACTGCGGGGCACATGAAACACGAACTCCCCAAAGTACGGAATATTTTGCTCAATATTTTTCTCGCAATTGAGCGTGATGAACTCATGTCAAATTTAGGTAAGAAAAAACTAAAACTCAATATGGCTAAAAAGCTGAATACCTTGCTTCACTCTGGCCACGTCGAAGACATTTTCTTTTCGAAACTCGTTCTCAACTAGCTTCCCGACTGGGGCCATAAGTTCGCTGCAGGGCGCTTTCCCGACTCAAGGAGTTTTTTGACTTGCTCAAGCCTTTTGACTTGCTCATTTTGAAGCTCATTGAGTTTCAGCTCCAGCTCAGATGACTTTTTACTTTTTTCAAAGGCCATCTCTTTGAATCGAGCATCGAGTTTCTCCCGATAACTTTTGACGTAATCTCGCCGCTCGACCCCACTGGTATGCTCATCAAAAAAGCGAAGTCGAGTCGCTTGCTCTTTTTTCTTCCAATCTTTAAATTTGAAATCTTGAGTTGATAAAAACTCTTTGTACTCGAACTGATTCCGATGTTTGAGCGCTTTCATTTGGGTCACCTGAGCTCGGCCAAATTCAATCATCAAAGTTTTTGCCGCAGCTGGGGTGATGGATTCCTCGACTTGTGTGACTTGAGTTGCGACAGGAGATCCAGATGAAACAGGAGAAGGCGAAAGCGACGGCGACGGCGATCCAACTGGAGCACCCACAGAATCAGAGCCAGGCACGCAAGCGATCAAACAAAAGCTACAAAGCGCAGTTAGACACAGGGCGGTACTGAATCTCAAAACTTTTAGCATCATTCGGTCATCTCCAATTTTCTCCAGTCTCGAACTCTCAACGTGGGAGTCACCTGCCCCCTAAAGCGATTCAGCTCAGGCACACCTGCCCATTCACGCTCTTCAAAGCGTTGGAGTTGATCCATGACTTCAGGCTTTTCTGCTCCATGAAACCAGATGGCTTCAATCTGACTCCCTGAAGGATACCCTAATTGAGTCTGGCCGCCAGAGCCCAAATTCAGCTTCAAATGCCGGCCTTTCAAAATTCTATGATTTCTCGCCAATGCTCGCACGGTAAAGACGGGCTCGGGATTGCCAGGACCAAAGGGCCCAAGACGCTCCAACTCCTGTAAACTTCGAACGTCTAGTTCGTTCAAGGAACAAGCCCCTTCAATCCAGAGCGAGGCGGCCCCGACTTCTTCGGGAAGCTTCTCGATCGCTTGATCAAAAGCTTCAGCAAACGCGTCGATCCCTCCCAATCCAATTGAAAGACCAGCAGCATGCTTGTGACCGCCAAATCCAATCAAGTGAGACGCGCACTCTCTCAAAGCACCTAGAACATCCTTACCGCCATACGAGCGGGCACTTCCCTTTCCGAGATCCTCGCGGAGAGCGATCACGACGGCTGGCTTCTTAAAAGTCTCTGTCACACGACTCGCAACAATCCCTACTACTCCCTCATGCCATTCAGGAGCAGCTACAGCTATTCCGTACCGAAATTTACCCTCTTGAATTCCCTGTTCAACTCGAGTTCTCACTTGATCCCAGATTTGATTTTGAACTTCGGCTCGTTCGGCATTCAACCGTTCGAGCTCCTGGGCCAAACTCGCAGCCTGAGCAGCGTCCTCAGTGGTGAGAAGATCCAAAGCCAAACTGGCCGAATGCATCCGTCCTGAAGCATTAATCCTCGGTCCTAAAACAAATCCCAAATGGGAGGGACTAAGCTCTCTAGCACTCAACCCTGCAGCATCCATCAAGGCCTTCACACCCGGCTTTTTGGAGTGCTTCAAAACATCTAGCCCGTATCGAACCAAGATATGATTATCCCCAGTCAGCGGGACCATATCTGCAGCAGTCGCCATGACAACGAGGTCAAGGTGCTGCTTCAAATTAGGCTCAGCACCCTGGGCAAACCAACCTTCTTTTCTCCCATGAGCTCTCAAGGCCATGGCCACGTAAAACGCAAGCCCACATCCACAGAGCTGTCGAAGACCACTTTCGCAGTCTTTTCTTTGCGGATTCACAACAGCATAAGCAGGGGGAAGTCCTCGGACTGGATCCAGCTGGTGGTGATCCACTACGATCACATCTAAGCTCAGTTCTTGGGCCCTTTTCAGCGCGTCAAAACTGGTGATCCCGCAATCGACGGTAACCAAAAGTCCAATCCCGTCTTCAACAGCACTCTCAACCGCTTTGACATTAAGCCCATATCCGTCTTTAAAGCGGTCAGGTTGCCGCACATCCCATTGAAATCCGAAATCCCGAAAGATCCACGAAAAAAGAGCTGCGCCAGTGGTCCCGTCTACGTCGTAGTCACCAAAAACACGTACACGAACCGCGTCACGTCGTGCCTGCGAAAGACGCTCCACAGCCCGATCCATATCCCGAATCGAAAATGGAGTTTTTAACTTTTCAAATCTCGGAGCGAGATATTCCTGAATACTTTCGGCTGAATCAAATCCTCGGAGAATGCAAACTCTCAAAGTAAGCGCAGACAGCCCCGTTTCCTTTTGAAGCGAGAAAATAAGCTGTTCCATCTCCTGAGAGTCTCGCTGAGTAGGCGATCGAACCTTCCAGATTCTCTGTCCCTCGTCCAAACTCATGCTGGTACTCCTTCTGACTCAAACCATGAAAACAATTCAGGTGACCTATTAATTCGCTTTTGGCTCAGGCTGAACCATCACGACGCGTCGGCGCTTAGTGGTTCCGCTCGCCTTTGCCTTTTTGTCTTTTCTCTCAAGGTAGTGACTCATAAAAATCACAAAAGAGCTTGCGATGAAGATCGATGAGTAGGTTCCCACTACAATCCCGACCATCAGAGTAAAAGCAAAATCTTCGATCACTTTTCCACCAAAGAGCCAGAGGGCCGCCACAGTGATAAAGGTACAAAGTGAGGTCAGGATCGTTCTTCCTAACGTCTCATTAATTGCCCGATTCACTGCCTTTTCCATCGAAAGTTCTGGATGGGATTGAATGGTTTCGCGCACTCGATCAAAAACGATAATCGTGTCGTTGTTTGAGTAACCAATCAAAGCAAGCAATGCAGCCAAAAGCTGGAGGTCAAATTGCTTTTGAGTGATGACTAAGACACCCAAGGTCAAAACCGTATCGTGAAACAATGCCAGCACAGCACCAGGGGCAAATCGGGAGTCGAACCGTAGCCAGACATAAATTAGGATACAAGCGAGAGCGAAAAACATCGACATAAAGCCGCTAGTTCGCAACGAACTCCCAGCAGCCGGCCCGACAACATCCACTCGTTGAATTTCAAATTCTCCCGATTTCAGCGACTTGCTGAGGATATCCGAAACATGCTTCGAAATGAGATTCAAAGACTTTTCGTCGCCTTGAGCTTTAATCAAAAACTGGCTCGCCTTGGCTTCTCCGATTTGTTGGACTTTGACACCGGCCATTCCGCCTTGCTCAAGGTGATCACGAACCTGACCAATATCCCAAGCAGCGGGCACGTGGACCTGAACTTCCGCTCCACCTGTAAAATCGATGCCGTAATTCAAGCCCTTGGTAAACAAGAGCACAAAAGTGGCAAGAACGGCGATCACTGAGATCCCCATCAAAACGTTGCGTTTACCTACAAAATCAATTCGGATTCCTGGACGAATCAGCTCTAACATTTTCGATCCTTTCTTTTGACCGGCGAATCAGACTTTAAATGCTAATTGACTTGGCTTTTCGATTTTCCAGCAGATGCAGGTACAAATCAAAAACCAGCCGGCACACAAAAACCGCAGTAAACAAGGTCGTTACAATCCCGATCATCAGAGTCACAGCAAAGCCTTTGATGGGCCCTGTTCCGAACATCATCAACACGATCGCTGCAAACGCATTGGTCACGTTTGCATCCAAGATGGTTCGAAATGCCTTTTGAAAGCCAGCATCCACAGCAACCGCGAATCGTTTTCCGTGACGAATCTCTTCTCGAATCCGTTCATAAATAACGACGTTAGAGTCCACTGCAATCCCCACAGTCAGAGCAATCCCTGCAATCCCGGGAAGAGTCAATGTCGCGTCTAACCCGACTAAGCAAGCCAGAACAAAGAGCACATTCAGGATGAGGGAAAAAACAGCAATCAGTCCGCTCACCTGATAGTAAATCCCGACAAAAACGAAAACGACTACGCTCCCAATTAAACTCGCAAGGGCTCCTTTATGGATAGAGTCCTGGCCCAACGATGGGCCCACCACTCGTTGCTCTAAAAAGTCGAGCTGAGCTGGAAGCGCACCTGCACGGAGGATCACAGCAAGATCTCGTGCTTCTTTTTCCATGGATTCAAAGTTTTCGCGATTCATTGTGATCACGCCTCGACCACCCGGAATCTTACTTTGAATGATGGGTGCCGACTGCACTACATTATCCAAAACAATAGCCAGAGGCTCATGAAGATGATCACCCGTCAGGCGCTCAAAAGCGACCGCCCCTCGAGGAGTTAGTTGAAAATTGGTGACGGGGCGACTTCCAGTTTCGCCGTCCCTTGCCGCATAGGCATCCTGAAGGTCTTCACCGGTGACTTCAGCTTTTGAAACCAAGAGATAAGGAGTTCGAGCCGACTCAGTTTCAGTGCCAGCAATCTTATGCCGCTCAAAGGAAATTTCGTCGCCTGCTGGGATCTGACCCTTGGCTAGATCGTTGATTTTGCGAACGTAATCAGAGAACCGATCCCCCTCTTTGAAAGAAAAATTATTCTTCTTTTCGATGTCTGCAATTAATTTCGCTAGATCGGTGCGGGACATCCCCTTGGCATCGACAATTTTAAACTCCAGCTTAGCAGTTTGACCAATCAAGTTTTTAGCTCGATCCAGCTCCTTCACCCCAGGGAGCTCAACGACAACACGATCTGTGCCTTGACTAGTAATCGACGGCTCAGACACGCCGAACTCATCAATTCGATTCCGAATGACTTCAATACTTTGGCTCAAAGTCTTTTCGCGAACCTGCGTTCTAAAGTCGTGGGAGAGACCTAGCTCCAGCTGGCCGGCTTTTTCGCCTACCAACCTCAGGTCAGGAAATTCTTTTTTCACGAGATCGTAAAGAGACGCGCGCTTGGCAGAATCAAAGTCGACTGAAATCTGGGGATCATCGCCGGGTAGTCCTTCTGTAATGACTTTCGTATTCGTCAGTACAATTCCCTTTTCGCCGGATCTGGCAACCAACTGGCTGGACTTTCTTTCTACAGTATCCTTGAAGACCCTGTTAAAATCGACGCCCAGGACCATGTAAAGTCCACCCTGCAAGTCCAATCCGAGATTGATCTTTTGCTTAAACGGAAATTTGGTTTTTTCTAAGTCCAGATTCGAGACGGTCGGAAAAACATAAACTACCGAGAGGACAATGAAAAACAAGAGCAGACAAAATCTTCCCCACCAGGAGCGCGACATAGATGATCCCTCAGCTTTGCAATACTAGTTCACTCAACCTTAATCCCAAAAGGGACTAGGCTAAATCTTTGATTGAGCCTTTAACCACTTGAGAAACTTGGCTCTTTAACATTTTTACACGAACGCCTTGGTCAATTTCAACTGTAACAATTTTTTCAGTTAAACCGGTAACTTTTCCTAAAAGTCCAGAAGCAGTAACAATCTCATCACCTTGCTTAAGGGCACTGATCATTTGCTGCTGCTCTTTCATTTTCTTTTGCTGAGGGCGGATCACCAAAAAATACATCACTCCGAACATTAAAACAAAGGGAGCAAACTGCATCAGCGATGCATATTGAGACCCAGCAGCCGGAGCCAAAGGAGCACCCGAAGAACCCGCAGGAACCACGGCTCCGTCAGCCCAAGAGCTCACACTGGCGAAAATCAAGCTGAGAGAAGCTACAGGCAAAACCGACAAAAACAATCTAACTTTAGTACGAATCATCATAGTCCTTCCGTCATCGCACATCACTCTGCCGTTTTCGATAGAAACTTTCGACCCACTGCTCAAATCGCTCTTCCAGAATCGCCTCTCTCATTTGAGCCATGATCCGGATGTAATAGGTCAGGTTGTGAATCGTATTCAAACGGGCTGATAGGAGTTCTCGGCAGACGAACAGATGACGAAGATAGCCGCGAGTGTAGTTCGTACAGGTTTCGCACGGACACTCCGGATCGAGAGGTTCCTTGGAGTCCGCGTATCGGGCATTCTTAATGTTTACCTTGCCTTGGCTCGTAAAGAGCTGGCCATTCCGGGCGTTTCGGGTTGGCATCACGCAATCGAACATATCAATCCCGGCTCTCACCCCCTCGACTAAATCTTCAGGGCGGCCCACCCCCATGAGGTAGCGAGGTTTATCGGTTGGGAGTAAAGGAGCAGTGAACCGAGCCATCTCTTGCATGAGATCCGGAGATTCACCAATAGAAAGACCCCCAATCGCAAATCCGTCAAAAGGCATTGAGGTGATGTCTTTGGCTGATTCAACCCTAAGGTCCTGATATAACCCCCCTTGAACGATCCCAAACCGCAGCTGATGGTCTTTTAGTTTCACCGCCAAACCCCGCTCAGCCCACTGAACCGTGCGACGCATTGCGGCTTGAACTTGCTCAGGGGTTGCAGGATAAGGCGGACACTGATCAAACGCCATCACGATATCACTGCCCAAGGCTCGCTGAATTTCCATTGAAAGCTCAGGGGTAAATCGATGATAGCTCCCGTCGATATGAGACTGAAAGGTGACACCTTCATCATCAATTTTATTTAAACCCGCCAGAGAAAAAACCTGAAACCCCCCGCTATCAGTCAAAATGGGCTTATTCCAGGCCATAAAGCGATGCAGCTCACCGAAAGACTCCACTCGCCGATGCCCGGGGCGCAAGTAGAGGTGATAGGTATTCCCCAAAATCACTTGAGCACCCATCTGATGCAGCTCACCTGGGGTAATTCCTTTCACAGTTCCTAAAGTACCCACTGGCATGAAAACCGGAGTTTTAATCTGATGAGCAACCCCCAAAGAGCCCGGTACTGTGAACTCAGCTGCCCGAGCACGACCTACTCCTTGAGAATCGATCACCTGCTTTTCTACCTTAAAATTAATCTGAATCGTCATGAACCCTCTCACCTAGACAAAAATGGATTTTCACGCTTTTCTAGCCCAATCGAAGTATTGGGACCATGCCCTGGACAGACGCGCGTATCGTCATCCAGAACTAGAATTCTTTTTCGAATACTGCTAAACATCTGCTCTTGATTTGCACCCCAAAGATCCGTGCGACCAACACTCCCTTGAAATAAAGTATCACCCGAAAAAAGTGTCTCAGGAATTTTCAAGTTCGAATCCTCGTGAAGGCGAATACAAACGCTGCCCGGGCTGTGACCTGGAGTATGAACAATAGATAACTTCATCTCTCCCACTCGCAGAGTCTCATTATCCTCTAAAAAATGATCGACTGGTAATGGACTGGCAAATTTAATTCCAAAAAGATTACCCTGCATCTGCAAGTTTTGATAGAGCTGTTCATCTTCGCGATGAAGAGCAATCGTTGGAGCAGACCCCTTGAGACCTTCTTTCACCCCACGAGTGCCGCCAATATGATCTAAATGCCCATGCGTATGAAGTAAGTAGCGAACTCGAACGGAACGACCGAGCCGTGCCTCGATCGCTTGAATTTCTCGCAAAATAACATCAGACTCATCTCCGGGATCCACCAAAAGACCGTCACCTGTTTTAGGGCAAACCAAAATTCTGCAATTGCATTGAAATGGCCCGACAGAAAGCGTTTTTTCAATCATCCCATCCTCATACCACAAAGTCCTGTTGAATTCCCTAGGCTGTCTGTTATGGTGTTTCCCGGGGATAGTTTAGGCAAACAACTAGAATGGGGGCATCTGGGCATGAGATTCAATCCAAATCAGATTTTTGGTGTAGTTTTAATCAGCACGCTTGCGGGCTGCGTTCCACAAGGGAATCGCGGCCTTCAAAACACCATTGCACCCAGCCAACCCATCCTCAATCTCCAAGAAGTTAGCGTAATCAGCACCCAACGTCCTGCCGTAGGCACTGAAGGCGGCCCAGTTGTTTCTCCGGCCATTCAAGTCATCGCCAAAGTCAACCAGGAAGTCCTCTTGAGCCAGGAGTTTCTCTACGGCGCCGACTTACAGTACTCATCCAGCTTCGACTCTCAACTTGAGCTTTATAGCCAGAGCATGGCCATTGGGCATATCCCCACTCACTTTACGGTCGCGGGTGACGAACTCAGGCTAGTTGCGGACAATCGAGTTCTCTTCCCCAGCGATGTCAACCATCCAGAACAACTGATCAGCCGGTTCAAGATCCTGGCTCGCACAACCGAGGCAGACGGAACAACAACATTGACGATCTCAGGAGCAAACTCGGGCGTCGCGCTTTCACAGATTTTCGCAAAGTCAGTTCAAAGTGACTCAGACGAAATCATGAGCGTGAGCGACTCCTGGATCCGGTCCTTTGAATTTATTCAAGAAGGCAATTATATCCTTCAGCAGACCAGCATTACCCTAGCAGATGGAACCTTGGCTGAATTCATGGAGTCGATCTTTCCCGCAAAAAATCTAGAACCCGGAAGTGACTTTACAAAGTTCAAGATGAACCCCACTCAACCTGCGAGCAGTGGTTCCGGCCCATCTGCTCGATATCGTCTTCTTGCTGGAGAAAGAATCTACGAAGACGAAGAGAAAGTCGCCTACGCTCAACACTTTGACTTCAGCCCTAAAGCAGACGGCTCACTCACTACTCTAGATTTTTATGTCACTCCCAATATTCCTGACACCTACATCGACGCTGTTAAAAATGGCATCGAAGGATGGAACCGCTACTTTCTCTCCTTCAAAGGAATTCAAAGACCCGTAATCCAATTCAAGGGAAAATTACCCGAAGGCATCCACCTCGGCGATCCTCGCTATAACGTGATTGCCTGGGACAATCGAAAGATTGCCGGAGCCGCTTACGAAAGCCAAGCGGCCGATCCTAGAACCGGAAAACAGAGTCATACGATCATCTATTTACCTTCAGCATGGGTGAACATCGGAAACGATTATTGGAAAGGTGGCAAATACTCTGAACCCCCTACAAGTCAGCTCTCCCGGTACCTGAGCAAAAAAAATGATTCTGCTCTTTTGTCAAAAATGCCCCGCTGTGACCGCAATCTGCAAGACATTGGTGAACTCACCCGTTCAGGCAGACTCTCTAAGGACGAGATCAAAATTTTCGGAATCCAAACTCTCACACAGACCCTTTTTCATGAAGTAGGACACGCCCTGGGTGCGGCCCACAATTTCAAGGGCTCCCTCAACTACAATCCTGCAGACCCCAAAAGCCTCTTTTCCACCTCAATCATGGATTACAATGATTACGAAATCGAGCGACAGGCATTCGAATCAGTAGACACATGGAAGGGTCCCTTGCTCGAGTATGACCGCCAGATTATGAGCACACTCTATAATCAAGGCAGGGACGTTTTGGACTCAGACCCCGTCTTGCCTGCCTGCGCAGACGCTGAGGCTGATCGTCAGATCGGCGGTGTTGATCCGTTCTGTACACGCTACGATGTTGAAAATGATCCCACTCATTCGATCATCACGGCGCTTCAACGATTCACTCAAGCATCGAGTCCACGGGATACAACCTTGACCCAAGCTTTGAAAAGAATTGGACAAGACTTCACGGATTCGAACGCCTTGAGTAATTTAAAAACAGAAGAAGACTTTCAAAAATTCGCAAAGGATTTTAAAGAGTCACTCCTAGCATCTATTCAATACTACTTGTTTTCAGGAAAGGCTTCGATTGCCAGAGCCCTCACTACAAACATAAAAAGTCTCCTTCAATTCCAACCTAATGTCGTGCCTCAAGGAATGGACGAAGGCAAAATTCGAGCCCAGACCTTAGCGGGACTCATGGAGTTCTTGAAAATGGACGCACTCCCAGCGGAGGCAGAAAAATCGCTTCAATCGACAACACTTCAATTCCTCGCAGGGATCTCAAAAGCTCCTATTATGGGAAGCGTGAGCAAAACAAAACAGAACGAATTCATCGAGCTCGTTACGGTCGGCATTCTCACCTTGCCCAAAGTCTTCAAATTGGACCCTGAAAAAGGCCTACCCAGAGCAAGGGCAATCGTACTCGGATCACTCAAAAGACGGAACGCTCCATTTTTTCTTGGAGGCTTGGGAAACTCGCTCTTAGACGTTGAGCAGATGTTAACAAACATTCTTTACAAAGAAATGAGCAACTCCACTCGAACGACCTCTGAACGAGTAGCGGCAGCAACGTCGCTAGCCTCCTTCAAAGGTCGATCACCGATGACTGATCAACTCATTCAGACGGTCACCACGGCATTACAGCAGCAACGTGATCTTGCTCAGTCGAATGATGACCGCGAAGAGGCAATCATCCTTTTAAAGGTGATCAACCCCGCACCAGGGATCACACTCAAACTCAAGCGTTGATCCTACAGCCATCGACCTATCATCAATCTGGGACGGAGCTAAACGCTCCGTCCCGTTAAAAACTCAAGCCCACTTTAGTGCCAAGGTAAGCCATGCCACCGGTATTATAAGCTCCTTCGAGCGTCAATCGCAGCCCCACCACAGGGATTTTAAGACTCACCCCTCCAAAAAGATTCCCAGCAATCGCCTGACCCGATTGTGAAACAGTCAATTGAGAAACCCCTGGGATCAAAGCCGAGTAGGCGGGCAAAAGACTGGATGAATCGATGGTTAGGCTCATCGTGCCCGTTGCATACTGAAGTGAAGCGCCGAGGTAAGGGTCAGCAAAACCTATTTTGCGAGAAATCAAAAGTGAGGGTGTCCAGGTAGTGGTGGCCAAACTAATCCCCTGATATTGGAACGAATTCACATTATAAGAGAGCCTAACGGCAATCGTCGGTCCTTCTTGGGGTTTAAAAACACAAATCTTGAGATCTGCCCCATAAAAGTAAGAACTTCCCAGGATTGGGATCGAGCCCATTTTCGGAAGAAGCGAAACCCCCAGATCGACCCAATTCCTAATCCCCTTATGTAAGTCAAATCGAAGAGACGGAATCACGAGGTCAGTAATCGAAGAAAAACTAGAGTTAGAACTAGAACCTGTCAGATTGCTAAAAGTATTCGATAACGCAGTTCCCAAACTGGAGGGCGGTTTAGCAACTACAACGCTCACACCCAATTCTAAGCCTGGAAAAATTCCTAGAGGCGTTGCGGGCTCTAAAGCCCGATGATCCATCCCCACACCCACAGCCATCACCAGGGCTGAACCAAGTTCCGGATCCAACTGAGACTCGGCGGCTTGGATTGCGGCATCCAACGGACTTTGAGCAGCGAATGCACCCGAAGGAGCACCAGCCAGAACGAAAAAACACGTAAGATTAATAAACTGACAAAACCTTGACATCGGATCTTCCTAATCCCTTTTCTCTCATTCTATTATGAATCAAAAAAATCTTGATAACCATTTTTACTTAATGATAAGTGTTGACTCACCGCTTGCCGTTCGAGCGGAATTCAGGGGGATTTCTTCTTTTCAGCTAATGATCTACATCCAAGGGGGACAACCATGCTGAACCTATTTCGAAACTTATTTACTCCAATATTTATTTTTTCAATCCTAGACTTAGTCAGCCCTCTGGGAGCTCGAGCCGATGTTAACGACCTGATCCAAGACACCCGCATGATTTCTCCAGCGTTTAAATCTAAACCCGAACTCTTCAATGCTGCCGAACCCACTCGACTCGATACTTCATCTGAGGACTACCGAAATTGTGCCCAACTCGGAGGTACTCCCAGCGGCTACAATTTAGGAGAGAGCGAAGCGCTGCTCTGCCGTTTTGGAGTGGCTGGAATTGGAGCATCCTCCTTGCTCAACTACAAAAACCAGCAAACTGTAAAATCCATCGAGGCGTTCCTCAACTACGTGGCTCCCGATCATTCCCAACCTGACGAGCTCGCAGTAGTCCCGAAAGACCTTTCCAGCACAGGCGCAATAGGCCCGTTTGAAGCTAAGCCGAACCCCCACCCCGATACTCTCCAACCCGGCATTAGAATGATTCTGCCTCCCAAAGTTCAAATCTCTTCCTACTGCCGGCAACGCGGGGGCAAGCCCACTCAACTCAGAAACCCAGTCGACGGAACCCCCCTCAAGGCGTGCATCTTTGATGACTACTCAGGAATTGATGCAACGACCTTATACAAGGGACCTTCCGACCCCAGCAACGACCGACTCAGACTCGTTTTAAAATCGTTGAGATAAAAAATGCGACTCCGTCCCCAAGCGTCCCAGGCAATTTCAAGCCCACGGGGCTGTTAAAATAAACGAAATCGCCCGCATCACACCCCGCCACGACCTAACCGATGCGGAGTTTGAGCGGGCGATTGACAACGCGCTTACGACAGTCGGGTAGCTTCAGCCACTACTGCTGACGCACTTTTTTAACACACTGCGCAAACTTCAGCTCCCCACCATCCCAATCCTTAACATCGGGCGCATCATATTGACGCATTCCGGCCGTCCAGAACGATTTGCCAATCATGTCAGGAACGAGTTCTGGCGCAAAGTCAAACTGATCAAGCCCTTGAATTCGAACAACCATGTCATCGTTCGCTAAGGCTTCGTATTCGGCATCACTGGGCAAGCTCGCTTTTAACGTCCCGCAGTAAGCTGTTGCCTGATTATAAGACTTCGCAGTAGGGCTTGGCTCACTCCAATATGTGAATTCTCCTTTAACGCTAGAATACGTTCGGAAGTCCCCAGGAAAATCAGAGAGTCCTTCAACATATTTCCATTGACCCCTGGCTGGGGGGAGGGAGAGCACTCTTGAAAAAGTGCAGCCCACCGTTGCGACCTTCGCATGAATGGGCTTTATGTCTATTTTGGCACACACGGGCCCTGTACCTGACCCGATGCAGTTCTCACCCACGAGATCCGAATAGCTGCACCCCTCAACCTTACCATTGGAGAAAGGGTGGGATTTAGTGGTACAGCTCTGAAAAAACCCTGTCGTGTCTCCAATCGGATAATCCCCAGACCAACTGGCAGTGGACAATTTATTGCTACCACGCTGAGTAATAGGATATCCATTAAGAGAAAAGTTAGCGTTTTCAAAGTAATTAGTATTAACTTTGGAACCTAAATTCCAGGCGTTGCCCCTTCCAGTATTAGGCGTCGTCTCTGACCAATTATTATAATTTGACCACCCATCTACACTAGGGCAACCTCCACTGATATTGCCCTCCTTATCCACGCTAAGAGCACTCGGTTTGAAATCGGTCAGATTCGGGTCGAACTCACAGACACGCACGCCGTCTTCAATCCTTGGAGTTCCAGACATTTCTAGGCATGCCAAGCTGGAGCTTACTCGACTTAAATCTTCATCGGCTTCATAAACATTGTGTACACAGCCGATTTCTGTAACGGGATAGGATGCATACACCGTTCTTAACTTAGAGTCCCAATCGTAAAATTCCTGGCAAGAACTAGTCGCACCATTTGCGGATAATACCGTGCACCGTTCAACATCTGTGGGACCGAAAGTGTGGGCCGCTGCCGTGGAGTGATCGCAGTGGGCTTTCCCCGTAGCGCAACCATTTGGTTGCTGTGTTTTGGTCCACACTGGCCCCTTTTCTTTAGTTTGATAACCTTTCCAGTTAATTGGACACCCCCCTCCTTTGAACTTACAGAATGGAGCTCGCGTATTTGGGTCGTACTCGAGCGTACCATAATCCAAATTATGAGGATCTTTTGTATACTCACAAAAACTCATGGTAATTGACTCGGGTGTTGGCGGCGTAGTTGTCTGCGTAGGAGTCGGTGAGAAAGCGGCCACCGGACTAGAAGTTGATATTGGTGCTGGCGATGGCGATGCCGATGGCGCCGGACAATCCGCCCGGCTCCGGGGATATTCCCTGCACAAATAGCTCTGATACGCAATTAGGTAGGCATTGACTTCGTGCCGGCTGCTTCTCCACCCATTATTATACCCGTCCAAATACTCACGAGATTTGTCACAGAGGCTACCCTGAGGAGCTAGGGCAGTTGCTGCAAGGTATGACTGTTGATGAGCTGTAAACCACTTATTTGTACTATAATACCTGGCTTCACAACTTTCCCCTCTTGATGGCACCAAGGAGGAAGCAAATTGGAGTTCGGTCGGAAGACACAACCCTGGCGCGTAGGGATTATCCCTGCACCCCGCCCAAGCGGGACGGCCCAGACTCAGAAGGGCCCCTAGGCCGAAGAGCACCAAACTAAATGCTCCGGGTGTTTTTTTGCTCAATAAAGATTTACTGGTTTGATTTGAACCTCATATTTGCGCTCCTTTCAAGAACATACGTGCAACAGTTCGGCTATTTCTCAAAACTACATGAGATTTTATAATTAAAAAATATGTACAAAATGACACCCCCCCTGTCAAAATAGGCACATCTAGATCAGGTGCTTTGGTTTCATGTAGGATGGAAGGATGAAAGACACTCAGCTCCGGTCTTTACCAGGTAGTCGAGAAACTCAATCGGGCTCACTCTATTGGATGGCGGCGATTCTCATCGTATTCTGGCCCGCAGGGGTCAGTGCACAGCCAGGCCAAGGCGCTACAAGCAGGCCCGAAAACGTCAATGCGTTTACGGCCGAGAATCCAATGCGCGGGCATCCGCGTGCTGTTCAAGCGAATCGAGAGGCTCCGGTCATTGAAAATCGAGTTCAAACAGGGAGCCAGCAAGAAGAGCAATTGAGGCTCGATCAGGCCCGAGAAAAAGGGTTAAAATTAGCAGAAGCACACGGCAAGGCTAAACAAAAGCAGCTCAAAAAAGCTGCTCTCTTGTTAGGCGCAGGGGTTGCGGCGGTTCCTCCCATATTTTTCACTGGGGGCGCTACCGCCTTAATTACAGGTACCGCAGCGGTAGGCTCGATCCAGGCAGCCCGTGCTGCTTACCAGCACCACACGAAGCAAAAGAAACTCCTTCAAGAACACCGGCTGCCAACCCGCGTTTCTCACAATCCGTTGCGACCTGGGACGTCCCCGTCCCCATGATCTCGCAATTGGGACTAAGAAATTGGGGACGGGGAAAAAATCGTACTCCGTCCCCAAACTACCCCCCCGCCTGATCAAAGTAGGCAATCAAATTGGAGTTGACTCTACTTTACTCATGAGTAAAGTAGAGTCATGTCTACTTTACTCGTACGATACTTAGAGCCATTTATTAAAAAGGATCTAGGTGATAAAATGGTGTTTTTGGAGATTCCCTTCTTGGAAGGTATTTTTACTACCGGCTTCACCCGCTGTCATGGAGTGAAATCAAGTCTCAGAGCAATGCTAATTTTAGTTTAGATCATTTGCTGAAATATGGTGGATTTCCTGAACCTTTTTTAAAAGGGACCGACCGCGACTTAAGGCGCTGGCATTTACAGAGAAACAGCAGAATTGTAAATTCAGACATACGCGACCTCGAAAACGTCCGCGACATTTCCCTGATTGAGCTACTCATCTCTGCGCTTCCAGAACGAGTCGGTGCGCCGCTGTCCAAAAAAAATCTTTCCCAAGATCTCGCAGTGGACTTTAAGACCATAGAGAAGTGGATTACTATTCTCGAGAACGTCTATTACTGTTTCAGAGTTTCGCCTTTTGGGTCTCCAAAAATAAGAGCCGTTAAAAAAGAGCAAAAGCTCTTTCTCTGGGATTGGAGTGAGTTGGAAGACCCCGGAGCACGCTGGGAGAACTTTATTGGGTCTCACCTCCTCAAATATTGCCATTTCCAGGAAGATACCGAGGGGCACAAAATGGAGTTGCGCTACTTACGCGATACCGACGGACGAGAGGTGGATTTTGTAGTCATGAAAAATAAAAAACCGCTCTTTGCAGTAGAATGTAAAAAGGGTGAAAAGCAGGTCTCCCCTGCCGTAAAGTATTTCTGTGAGAGAACCTCAATTCCCATTTTTTATCAGGTTCATTCAGGCACGAATGAATTTAAGCACTCTGAAAAAATTCATGTTTTGCCGTTCGATCGCTTCTGCGATGCAGTCGGTTTAGTCTAACCGCAAGTCTCCTTTACCGAGAGTAAACAAAAATCGCACCCCGCCCCCAAGCTATTGTTGTACCTGTAGAAGGACTTGCTTTTATTTTTTTGAGGAGTTAATTTTTTGCACGTTGAGACTTAAACTGACCACGTAAGCCTCTTTATGCAAATCGCCCACAAAATGCTGCTAAAATGATAAAATATTGGAGGATTTTATATGGGAGAACCGGCTAAAAAGTTTGCAACCTACGAAGATCTACTCTCAGTACCAGAGAATCTGGTGGGAGAGATCATTGCAGGGGAGCTCATTACGTCCCCAAGACCTTCGATGCGTCACGCCCAGGCATCGTCGAAAGTAGGGATGAGGATTGGCGGCCCTTTTTGTGATGGAATTGGCGGGCCGGGCGGCTGGTGGATTTTAGATGAGCCCGAACTTCATCTGCAAGGGGACATCCTGGTTCCAGATCTTGCTGGATGGAGGAAGGATCTAGTTCCCAATCTTCCAACTGACGCGCATTGTAAAATCGCCCCGCACTGGGCTTGCGAAGTCCTGTCCCCGAGCACTGCGGGGTTGGACCGCGTTAAAAAAATGCCTATCTACCTTCGCGAGAAAGTCGATTATGTCTGGTTGATTGATCCAGTGATGAAAACACTCGAAGTTTTCCAACGAAATGACTCCCATTGGATTGCACTCAGTTCATATATTGGAAATGAACTCATTCGTGCGGCTCCATTCGATGCCGTTGAATTTGACTTAGGTGCCCTGTGGTTGGATTGAGCACGAGATGAGACAAGTCAATTCAGACTTGATGGCCTTGAAGAAACTGCGAGACTACAAGATGAGCATCGCATCACCGTAACTAAAAAAGCGATACCCCTCACGAACCGCCTCGCGATAAGCGTCAAGCACAAGCTCGCGTCCCGCAAAAGCGGAAACCAACAGCAATAGGGTCGACTTGGGGAGGTGAAAATTAGTGAGCAATCGATCCACCACTTGAAACGGGTGTCCACATGGATGAATAAAAATCGAGGTTCTCCCAGACCCCGCTCTGAGTCCCAATTGAGGCACCCAAGCGCTCTCAAGCGTTCTGACACTGGTCGTTCCTATGGCAAGCACCCTGTTCCCCAAATTTTTCCACTCACTCACCGAACGTCCAAAAAAATCGTACTCCGTCCCCAAAATCCCCCCCGTCCCCAAAATCCCCCGTGAAACTGGGGAAAAAAATGAGAAAAGGCAATCCGCGTTGCAACGGTATTGGGATTAAGATTCGACTTCGCAAAATAATTAACCAAACCCGAGTCCTCAAAAAAAATCACTGGTTTCTTCGCTCCTCCGCGGCATTCCAGCACTCTCAGCAAAAATAAGGCTTCAAAAGCCTCAATCAGAGGAGTTGGTCGAAGTGTAGGGGTTTGCGGTCGTTACCAGGCCAGGCTTTCAGGGTTTTTACTTTCAAAAAGCGGATCAGACGATCTGAAAGGGGACGGGCCGGGACATTTTGAAGGGTCAATCAGAAGATCAGCTAGATCACGGCTCCCAGCGGGGCCTCAATGATTTGATCTGAAATTTGGCGGAGAGCTGATCCTAGATGGAGGAGGACGACCCTCGCATTCTGGTGTTTTTTCAAAAAACTTTCAGCACTTGCCATTTGATGATGAGAAGCTTGATTCCCCAATCCCAATGAGTAACCCAAGTACCTGCCGTCCATTTGGATGACAAAATCGAGAAGAGCTCCACCTCGGGTGCGGTAGGAAAAAAAATCGTAGGCCGCACCCATTTGGTAATTCAACTGTGCGAAAAGCTGCTGAAATAAAAATCGATTCCAATCGGAGGCGCGAAAACGCTGTCGGCTACTGAGGTCAATCCCTCTCTCCCGCAGGAGAAAGGTCGCCATTCCTTGGTCTTCCAAGTAGATGAGTTTTCCCTTCGTATCGCCTTCTTTTCGGATGCTCCGAACGAGAAAGACAGACTCGAGTCCACTTAGAATTTTTTTTCCAGAGTTAGGTGAAATTCTAGCACCTCTCGTCGCTTTTGCCAGATCAAAAATATCTCCTTGCTGGAGCGCAATCTCCTCGAGAAAGGTTTTTAATGTTAAATAGTCCAAAGAAGTTTTAGTTACCTGTCTCAAGTCGCGATCTAGAATGGTTTTGATATGGGAGCGAATTTTTCTCACTCTCAGCACGTTGGATCGAAGGAAGCAAATTCCTGGGAGGCCACCTTTTTGCAAAAACTCTTCAAAGCGATCCAGGTTTGGCGACAAAATCAAAGGATTTTTTGCAAGAATCCCCAGGGGTTTTTCTGAGTGGATTAGCTTTTTAAGGTTAAACAAAGGCAAGCTGTGTGCCTCCGTCAAACAAAAAGGCAGGAGCTCTAAGTCGACGACTCTGCCCGTCAAGCTTTCTCGAATCTCTTCAATACTTGTGAACCGAACGCTGCCGCTGAGAATAAATTGTCCTGGGGATTTGTGGGTCCTGACCCACTCTTTTAATGCAGGAAACAAGGGAGGGCTTTCCTGACATTCGTCAATCCCAAAGGGAGTTTTTCGATCGCTGATCAGTAGGCGTGGACTTTTCAGTGCATTTTCCAAGTCTTCGGGCTGATCGAGGGTCACGTATTCTGAAGTCGATTTTTCTAGTAAAGTGGTTTTGCCGGTCTGCCTTTGGCCAAGAATACCGACAATCGGACTAGCAGTTAAGACCTGAGCCAAAATAGGCTCCAAAAACCTAAACCGAAGATGAGCCATCATTTATAATGGATAATTGATGATGTCGTTTTCGTCAACCCCTGAATGAAAACGACATCAAGGGTAAATCCATCGGTGCCACGGTAATCATGGTTTGATGTCACTCGCTCCAAACTCAGGCAAGAGTGATTACTCCCACCGCCAAACCTTTACAGGCTATGGCGGGGGCTTCTAGGGGCTCACGCCCCACAGACTCTAATCCGAGTCTTCTGATGTTGTTAGCGGCATTCTTATCCGCATTTTCATTGTGTCCGCATTGTAGGCAAACAAAATCTGCCTGAGTTTGACGATTGTCCTCGTGCGTGTAGCCGCACTCGCAGCAGCGCCGAGACGTATTCT
>CANCQK010000026.1 GCA_947380295.1 Bdellovibrionales bacterium
GAAGAAGTGAATCGTCTCAGGCTTGGAATCACTGAGTCGTTTAATGTCTGCTGCCCCGCGGATGGTTGCGGAGCGACTTTTGGGATGATTGAAGGCTGCAATGCCGCAAAGTGCGATAATGGCGAGTGCGGAGCAACTTTTTGCTACCTTTGTTCTGAAATTCAGGAAGACAATCTAAGTGCGCACGCGCATGCAAGAGAGCATAGCGGGAATTATTGGGAACATCGTCCTGGGTACTCGGACCGTTACCACTGGCTCGTAGCAAGAGCTAAACTGAAGGTTATATTTGGAAGCAAAGTCGAAGAGGCGACTCGCAATCAAGCCCTCGAAGAGAGTCAGGCTCTCCTCAAAGAAAAGAAAATGTGGCCGCTGCCTGCCGGATTGGCAGCAGGTATGTGGCTTGAGCAAGTGAGATCCAATGCTGAACTCGCTCCGGCTGCAAAGATTGAGCTTTTACAAAACGAAGCCATCTATCGCCGGCAGATGAAAGACAAAAAGAACGGAGATCTCGTTGAAGCAGAAATTCGCCGCCTCGGTGGCCTGGTCCTAGCGTCCCTCGACGTGAAAGACGCTGCAGGCATCGGCGGTCCAGCTGCTGGCGCCGGAGTCGCTGCACCCAGAATCGCTCAAGTCGCTGCGGTAGCCCAAGCAGCTCACCAGCCTGTTGCAGCACCTCACCCAGTCGCAGCGCACGGCATCGCGCCAGTCTTGGAAGATCATCCCCGATTCAATCAGCTCAGTCCAGCTTTCAGAGCGCTAGGAAAATGTACGAAGTCGCAGGCTTGATCTGGAGTGGTGTAGCACCGCGAACTATGGATCAAAGAGACGCAGTAGCTTACTGTGCTGGCTTGGGTGGCGGCTCGAGATTGCCTACGAAAGACGAGTACATCGCACTGTCCCGAGCGATGGGTTCTAGGCAGCCAGTGGTCTACGACGACCACGGTCATCAGAGAGCTGACTATGATGTTGCGGGTTATAATCGTAACCTCATCCCTGATATGAATAACCGATGGTTTTGGTCGGCGTCAGTTCATCCTCAAGACGAGGATGGCGCCTTCGACTTCGATGGCAACGTTGGCGAAGTCAGCCTCGACAACCGTGACTACAACGTATCAGTCCGGTGTGTAGTGGGCGGCTTGTAGGCGTGGGTTTTAGGACGACGTGGGATTCTCCAACATTGCCAGCGCCCTGGATAGGGCGCTGCGAAGATCTGACTAACAGCCGGAGAGACGTCCATTTAATATTGGCTCGACGGAAGTCGAGCTGCGGCCCCCTGGGGGGCCGAGTTTGCTGAGCGGAGGATCAATGGCGCGCCAACAGTTGCAGTTGTATCAAGCAGGCTATAAATATTCGCTCTGTATTTATAGGATCAAGGTCAAGCTTCCCAGGTTATTAAAACACGATCTTGGGCAGGAGGCTTTTGCCTCGAGTCTTAAAGTTGTGAAATGCGTAGTTCTGGCAAATCGTTCTCAGGACAAGAGCCGCCTTATTTCTCGACTCCTGGCAGAAATTGAAGTTCAATGGGTATTTTTGCGCCTACTTTTTGACCTGAGGGGAATCAGTGAGGGCGAATTCAAAGTCTTGTCTGAACGGTTGAGCGAGATTGAAAAACAAGCCCAGGCTTGGCTCAAATGGTGCCAAAAAGAAAAACGCTTGGCATCAGAAGTAAATCCGAATAAGTAGGCCCCAGTGTTGTTACCAGAATTTCAAAGTTCAAGGATTTTGAAAGCGTGTATTCAACTCTCCACGGGAGTCCGGCCTTCAAAATGAGTTTGAAGGCGAGAAGCGACGAAATCCAGATCCCGTCTTGAGACGGCCTCTGGGTGGGTGTGAAACAGGACACATTGGGTTTTGGTCGGCGTCAGCGCATCCTCAAAACGATGATAACGCCTTCAACTTCAATGGCAACAATGGCAAAGTCAACAACGACAACCGTGACAACAACAAATCAGTCCGGTGTGTAGTGGGCGGCTTGTAGGCTTGGAGAGAACACTATGCGGGACTATTTGAGTCGAATGGCGCGGTAGTCCCGCTTTAAAGTCAATGGGCACCAGGGGTCAGCTAATTGCGGTGGAATATCTTGAAGCAGGGTTTTGCTTTTAATCAGTCGATTGAGCGCTTTCTCTCGAAATAAATAGCTCCTGCAGTGATGAAACACTCCCAGTCTTGAATTTAGGCTAGCCAGGCTTCTCTTCATTTGGCGATCAGGCAGAAAAGGCGCCAGATGGTGAGGCTTTGTTGCCTCGGCAAAGTGAGCTTTTTCGAGTCGTCTTAGCGATCGAATGAATTTCCATTTTTTGAGTGGCTCTGCGAAAATTTGGAGCGGCTCCGAAGCCGAGTCGACTTGACGCAAGTGGTAGCCTAAATAATCGATCCCATGAGGAAGTGGGCGCAGATGAGTTTTATGGGGATTTAGGTGCTGGGAGCGATGGGCTCCGAGCCAGTGGTCAATTTGGTCTGGCATTAATTCAAGTTTTTTTGGATCGGTATCGAGTAACAGTCCGTCGTCCATGTATCTGAGATAGGCCATGGGTTTGAGTTGGCGTTGAATCCAGTGATCCAGACCCGAGAGATAGACATTAGCACCGAATTGACTACTTAGATTACCAATGGCAATGCCACGATCCGGGTCTTGATCAAACCAGCTTTTCCCTTGGGGAATGAGATCAAAAGCGGCAGGGTTGCCACTTCGTTTTGCTCCCACTCGGGCATCGTGCTGATAAATGAGGTGGACCAAGTGTTTTAGCCTAGGGTTACGGATAGGGGCTAATAGGAGGCTGCTTAGCGTGGGCCGATGAATCGTGACAAAATACTTTGCAATATCGACTTGCAACGCCCAAACTGTTCGATGCCCGCCTTGGCTGATGCGCCGGACTTGATCCTGTGCATGTCTCATCGCACCATGGGTACCTTTGCCTATTCTACACGCGAAAGTGGAAGTAATGAGGCGCTTCTCCCAAAAAGGCTCAAGCTGACTCACGACTAAATGGTGCACGATTCGATCCCGAAAGTGGGCGGCAAAAATCTCACGAGGTTTCGGTTGAGTTACTACAAAGCATTGAGAGGGTAGCGGCTGATATCGTTCTGCTCGGATTTCATTGTGGAGCAGAGAAAGATTAGATCCTAGTCTCATTTCAAATTGAACTTGTGACCGGCTAGCAGGCTTGTGAAGGCGACAGCTTTTGTATGCTGCCATGAGATCGTGAAAAGTTGGCCAGGTTTCCATGTGGCCACTCTAGACCAAACAATCGAAAAATAGGATCTAGAGAGAGCGGCGAGCACGGATGGATGGTGTTTATGAATCTCCGCAAGTGTCCCGCTTCAAGCGGGTCTTGCCCCTTAAAATAAGTCCCTTGCTAATTGGAGCGGAACCCTGTAGAAATAGCCGTCTTTTAGAGTCGGTTTTAAGTTTAAGAAGGAGTTTCGTTTGAACTTGGTGGCTGAGACTGCTGTTCTCACAGCGGGAATTGCATTATTTTCGGGTTTGCCCGTATTTTTTTATCCCCAGGTTAAGCGTCATTCACGCCTCTTATTCCTCGTTGGAACGGGGGCTTTGTTTGGTCTGTGCTTTTTTGATTTGATTCCCGATGTTTTCGAGATCGGTGGCAAGCCTAGCCTCTACATCATGGGCGCAGTTTGGCTGATTTATTCTTTAATCCACCTTTTTCATTTAGGTCACCACAGCACTGATCATGAACACGCCTGCGATCATCACGGCGAACACGCGCATTCATTTCCTATGTTTTGCGGTTCCTTGATGACTCACGGCTTCGCGAGTGGCATTTTGCTCTCCCTTTCTCATGGGATTTCGGCCCAGGTGGCAAATACGGTGTTTTTGGCATTGATTGCTCACAAGGGCTACGAGGCACTGATGTTTTCCTCAATCTTGATGAAACAGCAGTTCTCTCGACTTTCTCAGTGGGGCTTGCTCGTGCTTTTCTCCCTTTCGCTTCCTCTGGGAGTTGGACTGGCTCATTTTTTAAGAGATGCCCTGAGCCAAGACCTCGCGATGATGATGAGCAGCGTAGCAGTGGGGACTCTTTTGGGATGTCTGATTTTTGATTTCATGATTCCAACTCTGAGACAGCTTCGTCGTCGTCGAGTGGAGCTGCTTTGGATCGCCCTGGGACTCCTCTTGACTCAGTTTTTCATGAAGAGCCTGTAAGGTATTTCTACCTCAACGATGAGGTGCTAGAAATTTTCGAATGCTGAGCTCAGTCTGAATCCGATCGATCATTTCTTGGATAACAGAGATTCGAGTGGACCGATCCACGTCAGGTGAAAACCAGACCCGATGAGCAACGGCAGCCGAAGTAATGCCCCCATGATTGAGCGATTCGAGCACCTGTTGGTAAAACTCTAAAATCCCCCGCACTTCCGAAGTTTTGCTCCAGAACAGGTTGGGGTCGAAGAATCGCCGGATCACTCGAGTTGAAATTATATTTTTGAAAGTTGGTCTCGCTTGAGCTCTTTCGGTCTCTGATGGGTCACTCGCCAAATTGTTTGGCAAGTTTAGCTGTTGTGTTTTTAGCAAATATAAATAGACCACGAAAGCCACGGGCTCGGGAAGTCTGGCTGCGTTGACCTCTCTGAGAAATGGGGCACTGTCCGCCTCGTGAGCTGAATCACTCAAGCTCAAATAGCTGAAAATTGAGCCATCGCGACGGATAAATTCTTCTAGAAACTCCAGAAGTCGATTGATCACAATCATTCTTTTCCTAAAAAAATCAAAATCGCCCGAGTGTTTTCCTAGCGAGATCGTATAGCCTCGAACACTGGTGGTTTTAAGTTCGACACTCCGTGCTGGCAGGAGAGAGGGCTTAACGACCAGACGCTGATGAATTAAAGGGTTAAAAAAGCCGGAATTTTCGCTAGAGTGAAGGAGTTCAGACATTTCTGCTAACTGAATCATCAGAAAAAAAAGGGTTTCCTTATTCAGGTGCTGTGGGCTTGCAGTCCAAATCGAGGGTTCGCCACGATGAGCCTCAGCAGAAGCAGAATGCAACGAGTGGTTTCGTCCCGCAAGGCTTTCTGAAGAGCTTAGAATTGAGACCAGAAAAGCAAAAAACAAAAATCTTAAGTTCACTCGCTTACCCCCATTGAAAACTCACACACGAGTCCGCTTTCTGGTCTAAGGGAGTCAAGCTTGATTTGCAACTCGAATCTCGAGAGTTTGCCTTAAATCGGCACAGCTAATCTCAAGTAAAACATTCGTCCCGCAGCGTAGTGCGAACCATTAAACCCGTTGGCAATCGTAATCGGGTAGCGGTTGTCTAAAATATTAAGCACGTCGACTGATACCTTGCTCCTGGGGAGCCAAGGGATTTCATTTTTGAATTGGTATCCCAACGTCGTGTCGAAACTCAGGTGGGGAGGGAGGGCGATGCTATTGTTTGGCCCTGTTCTGAGTCCACTTCCGTAAAGTCCCATCAAGTTCCACCAAACCTGATTCTTGGTGTAGGAGATCCCAGCATTTGCAGTATGGACCTGGAGGTGGTCGAGAAACTGATAATCATCGGTCGTCTGAACACCGGGCAGAATCCCACCTTGACGCTCCATCCCTTTGGCGATGCCATAGGAGTAGTTTAAAAAATGACTCCAGTCTTCGTTGATTTGACCCTTGAGGCCGAACTCAGCTCCATAAGCATAGCCTTTCAATAGGTTGTATGGCTGCGCGATGGAGGTGTTCAGAAGTTGGTGGTCATCGATGATGTCGATGCCATTCCGATAGTAAATATTGAAAGTAGCAACCTGATTACCGAGAAACTGTTGGTTCACTCCAACTTCATAAAAGTCCGCTTTTTCGGCTCTAATTGTATACCCTTGAGTAGCCCTGAAGGAGCTAGAGTTCTCGTCGTACTCAATGGGGAGGCTCTCAATGGATGCGGGTTGGAAGAGCTTGCCATAGAAAAGGTGGAATTTAGTTTCGTCGCTGAGGAGGTAACTAAGTCCGATGCGTGGTTGAAAGAGGGAGTCCCGGGAGGTCTGACCCGCATATGAAAATTGAGTTGCATCAAATCTCATCCCCGCATTGAGAACGAGGGATTTGATGATCGAATATTCGTCTTGGATGTAAGCACCCATCGAGTGGCCCAAAACCGGTGCTGAATCGGTGTAGGGAGCTTGATTGAGGGCGGTTTGGAAGGATGCAGTCCCTTCGGCACGCGAGGTTTGCAGTTGAAATCCAGTTTTCAATCGATTGCTGTCTGAGGTTCGCAGCGAGTAGTCGGTTCGCAACCCAAGGCTGTGGGTATAGCGATTGAGTGCGAACGAAGCAATGTCAAGCTGAGGGAACTTCGATTTGAACGAGAGATCATTCTCAGGATCATTTCCGACCTGAATCGATGAATATCTATAAAAAGGTGCGACCTGAAGGAACGATTTTTCGTTGAAAAGATGCTTCCATACGGCTTGGACATAAAATGTTCGCTCATTCTGTGTGTCGTTCGTAGTGGCTGGAAGAAAGTTGTACAAAGGTAGACTAGGGTCGTCGTTCGTGTTGCCGAAGGCGTCCTGAAAGCCAGGAGAGAAAAGTGGGCTGTTCGGACTGAATGATGAGGGGTAGTTTGGAATTTGGTAAAAAGTTTGAGAATGCAAAGCCGTAAATGAGAACTTGTTCTTGCTGTCAGGAATCCAGTCGATTTTAGCGAACTCGGAGTTGCCATTTGAAAAGTTGTGCACCGACTCTGATCCGCCCTGTTTCTGGTTACTATCTGACTCGGGTTGCGGGGTGTCTAGGCCTCGGTTCGTTTGCTGATAATTGAGCGAAAAAAAGTAGTGAAGGGAACCTGAGTCGTTCGATCCCCCATAGATCAAGTGAGGGGTGAGACTATCGTATGATCCAAAGTTGAGCTCCACCTCGCCTCCTGGCTTCTCAGGTCCCGTTTTGGTGATTAAATTGACGATCGCTGAAAGTCTCTGACCATACTCTGCTGGGATACCACCTGTGATGACTTCAAGCCGTTCGAGATTTCTAGGGCTCATGGCCTGTCCGAACGAACCGCTGCTCGATTCAGGCATCGGGACGCCGTCCAGTTGATAGAGGATATTGGCGTGGTTACCTCGGAAGTACATTTGCCCGAACGGCCCGGAAATGACCCCTGGGGTGGTTGCTGTGATGAGTTTCGGAAGGGAAATCTCCTGCCCTTGCGGGAGCTTAGCGATTTGCTCTCGTGTGATCGTTGAGCTACTGGTAGCAGACTTTGGAGAAATCATCCGTTTCTTAGCCCGAATTTGAATGACTTGAGTAGGGCTTTCCTCTGACTCGGTTAAAGTCTCTGGGGGTTCGGTAGAGGCACTGTTACTTGAAAAATCGGCCTCCGCCCAGGCCAATGGACCCGTCAAAAGTAGAGTGAACGATGTAAAAGTATGAATCAAGTTGCGGAGTTGCATCAAGAACAGGTCCTTTGTTGTGGGCAATTCGGCTTCAACTACTCCGTGGGGTGCCCCTTTTCAGGCATTTTGAAAATGATACTCAATATTCAAAAGCCATTTGCATTCAACTCTTAATCCGACTAGAAACGAAGTGTCAATAAAAGGAGTCTTATGACAGCGATTATTTCTGGGTTGGAGTTCATGATGAGGGGCGGGTTCATGATGATCCCGATGCTGATTTCCGCTTTGATTGCCCTAACAGTCATCATCGAGCGAATCTACGTTCTTCATCGGATGTATGGAACCTCGTCGCAATGGATTTCCAAACTGCTTCATCAATTGAAAACAGCAGAATTAAAAAAAGCAGAGGACTCTTGTAGCAAGCTCAACACCCCGATTGCCTCGGTGCTTCAGGCTGGAATCGAACACTTCGATAATCCGATCGAAGAAATGGAACTTTCGATGAAGAATCGAGCCGAGAGTTGGATGCCGCTTCTCGAAAAGCGAATCGAGTGGATTGATACCGTGATTACGGCAGCTCCACTTATGGGCCTCCTGGGCACCATTACAGGGATGATGTCTTCGTTTGCCGTTTTATCTGAAAAAGGTGTGAACGATCCCAATGCGATTACGGGTGGGGTTGCAGAGGCGCTGATTGCAACCGCGACTGGATTGATCATCGCTTTGGTCTGCTTGGTGGCTTACAACTATTTAACGACCAAAGTGAAATTCATGATTTATGAAATCGAGTCGGCAGCTTCTCATTTGGTGGAAATCAGACTTTCTGTCCACCGGCGTCGGAGTAGGAAATAGGAATCAAGAGTGAGCGCCTCGTATGAAAATTAGACAAAGACCCACCAAGAGAGCCCGGATTGAGATCATCCCGATGATCGACGTGATTTTCTTCTTACTCGTCTTTTTTATGCTCTCATCCCTCGCCATGACTCGGATGAACAGTATCCAAGTTGCTCTTCCTAAAACGTCCACAGCCCCTCATGCGGCTAAATTGAAAGTGGTGTTGACGGTCAAGAAAGATGGTTCCTTATTCGTGAACCAATCTCCCGCGACTTTGGAAAGTCTCGGAGCTTTGCTGGCTTATGAGATGCGAGACAATCCGGCGGAAGAAGCTGTAGTTGTCAATGGAGATGCCGGTGCTCAGTACGGCCTAGTGATGCAGGCCATGGATCGAGCTCGAGCGATTGGGGTCAATAAATTTGCCTTAGCCACAGAGACTGAGGGGAAACGGGTCAGAAAATGAATTCTGGCCGCTGGGACAGGTCGAGCCGGCGCGAATCCTGGGTGTTGCGATGGAGCTTTCCGGTCGCCATTTTCATTGAATTGACGCTTCTGGTGATTTTTGGTTGGACCCAGAGAGGGGCTCATTTGCCGCATTCTGGCGCTCTAGTTGATCCTAAATCTTATATCGAGGCACAGATCTACGAAATGCCCGAAATGCCCCGTCTGACCGAAACCCATAAAGCTCCGGCCCCTGCTGCGCCCAAGGCTGAGGTTTCATTGAATCCCAACGCCGCTCAGGCGAGTCCTACATCTCAAGCGGATGCGATTTTTGATCAAAAAAATGAAACCGTCGAGGGACCTCCCATCCCCTTAAATCACGATCCCATTCCAATTTATCAGCCTACGCCCGTGTTGCCGTCCTATCTAGAATACCAGGATGCAGCCCAAACCGTCGTAGTGGTTTTTGAAGTTTCGGCAGATGGGTCGTTTCATTCTAGGTTAGTGGGCTCGAGCGGGAACGAGGAAATTGATGCCTCCATCTTGGAGCAGCTCAAAAGGTGGAGATTTAAGCCCGCCGTCCGCGATGGAAAACCCATCGATTCCCGGATCCGATTACAAGTCAATGTAGTTCCATCCTAAGGCTAGACAACTCAGGGCAGGGTGATTTAGACTCCTTAACAATGACTACCTTTCAAGCCGTCGTTTATGCCCTTGTTCATGGATGGAGTGAGTTTTTTCCTATTAGCGCCCAGGCGCATCATGCTTTGCTGGCTGATCTTACAGGGTGGCAGCCCCCTTCGGGAGCTTTGATGACTGCGTTACTTCTGGGGTCTGCTTCGTCACTCCTGATTTATTTTAGGCATGATTGGGCTAGCATGATCTCGTCGGTCCTTCAGGTCGTTATTTTTAGAAAAAAGCCGATGACCCTGGATGAGCGGATTCCACTTTTTGTTGGATTGACGATCCTTCCTCTGTTGGCGGCCTCATTTTACTTCGGCCCCGTTGTTCAGGCAATGGAGTGGACCCCCTGGAAAATCTGTGCAGCCTTGGGTGGGACAGCCCTGCCGCTTTGGTTTTTTGATTACTGGGGGCGCAAAACTAAAGGCTTCTATGATTGGAACGTTTTTGATGCACTCGCTGTTGGTGTATCTCTATCGACGGCTCTTGTGCCGGGCTGGGATCGATTAAGCGGGCTTTTGCTTGGCGCGTTTCTTTTGAATTACAAGCGGGAGGCTGCTCTTAAGTACGCCTATTTCGTTCTTTTTCCGATTCTTGCGAGCCAAGCGGGAATGGGTCTTCATCAGCTGAATTTCCACGCTCCGCAGCCTATGGCAGATTTGAGCTGGATGTCATTTTTTGTCGCCATGATCGTGAGCTGTCTGATGGGATTGCTTGTGATTGGCGGGGCTATGAAGCACATCTCCCAAAAGGGTCTAGGCAAGCTCATGGGATACCGGATTTTTCTCGTTTTGGGAGTGCTTGGATTTCTATGGTACCGTTCAGGTCTCTAAGAAAACCGATCGGCTTTAGGACTGGGATTTGGAGCCAGAAGAAAGGGCTTTCGACAGTTTAGCTTTCGCTGCCGACATCTACCATTTCCTTCAGTTCCTTCCCGACTTTAAAGAAAGGGACTTTCTTGGGGGGGACTTGCACAATTTGGCCTGTTTTTGGGTTGCGCCCCTGGTAGCTGTCGTAGGTTCGATTTACGAATGAACCAAAGCCTCGAATTTCAATTCTTTGGTCGCTTCGGAGCGCTTCTGACATCATGTCGAAAATCATGCTCACGACTTGTTCTGATTGTTTGTGTTGAAGTTTTCCTTTTTCTGCAATCACATGGATTAAATCAGCTTTTGTCATAGGCCTTGGAACTCCTTAAAATCTTATTGATCAGGTGTAATCTATTTTTAAGGCTAAAGATAGGTCATCGATTTTGCAAGATTTTTTTCACGCCTTGTTAATGCCACTTCACGATAGAGATAATGATCTCGAACGTGATCAGCAAAATAATCACCATTTCGAGCAAGGTCTCTCTCTTTGATTTCGAGAGGTCAACAATGACCTCAACGCTCTCTTGGATGATTTTAATCTTGTACTCAAGTCCGCGGTATCGCAGGTCAATTTCCATCATTGCTTTGAGTTCTTGATGCATTTTGTCGAGCTCGACGCTTTCCCAGGTTTCGTCAGGGGAGTCTACGATATATAAATTGGAGATGATTTCTTGCTTGGTATCCATGCAAAGTCCGATGAACTTGATCAGGTCTTCGGTACTTTCTAGCATTTTACCTTGACGCCGGAGGGTTTTGGAGAATGAATTGATTCTGACTAATAGATTTTCGATCAAAATCTCATAGTATTCAAGTGCCGTGCTTTCCGCCAAAAGCATACAAACGATTTTGACCACAGCAAAGGAAAGCGAGGGGGTGACCACACGATCAAAGTAGACCTTGCTGCCGACGGGTGGTGCGGCGCCCGGAGAGCTTTGACCCTCTAATACTTCGAGCAAAAAAACGTCAGTTGCTCGTCCTTGGTCCGAAGGAACACGGTACTCTTGAATTGCTCCGAGTTCCTTTTCCTGTAGATCTTCAGGAACATTGAAAAATACGACTGAGCCATAGTTGTAGACGAAAAGGTAAGAGTCGGGTGAGTACTTAATGATCATTTCATAGTTCGAAAACTCAAGCGCTGGCTGAGTGAACTTTTCCCTGAGCTCTTTGAGACGAAGCTTTTCAGCAATATGGATTGCCTTGATTTTGTAGACTTTGGGATGCGTGGAGATTTCCAGATTCATACTTGCCTGACTTCCTGGATTCCCGGTAGATTCCATAGATCCAGAATAAACTTTTTATGACTTTGTCGGTTTCCCTTGTAGATGACCAGAATTGAGGTGTTGTTCCCCTTTGGCGTAATGTGGAAATCTTGAATAGTGAGTTCATGCTGATGGAGAGAACGATCCAGGCCGGATTTTAAACTCTTGGTCAGCTCTTCGACGACAAATTCACAAGAAAAAGTAAGGGATCTTCCCAAGACTCGATCTTCGAAAAGCGTCATTCCGACCATAACAACAATGACGATCAGAGCGCAGAGTAGGGCGATATCTCCATGCCCAATCCCAATACAAATTCCGAGTGCAGCGACCACGAAGATGGTTGCTGCCGTCGTGAGCCCCATAATGGTACCTCGAGACTGAATGATGGTGCCCCCTCCTAGAAAACCGATTCCAGAGACGATTTGAGCGGCGACACGCCCCGGGTCGCCGTAATGTCCCTGGTCTGAGACCGATGCTGAGATGAGAATTGATGTAGAGGTAAACAGAGTGGATGCTAAGCAGATCATCATGTTAGTTTTAATCCCTGCAGGCTTACTTTTGAGCTCTCGCTCAAGTCCAAGTAGGCCTCCACAAAGCAAAGATATACCTATTTTCGGGAGGAAAAATTGAAGGAGGTCCGTGAATGTCATCGAAAGGGGAGTGACTATCATCTTTTCATTTTATGACTCCCTGGGGAGATCAAGCAAGGGTCTTCTCATCTTGTCATGGAATTACGCTGCTCGTCAGTCTGGCGATTCGAGTTGGATTCCGGACTGAAAAAAAATTTCACGTTAAAAAGCGCCTCAAAAATGCCACCCTGATCATGAATCGTGTAGAGGTATTGAAGTTCTGGTCCGATGCTCCATTGTGGGTGGATCATGTAGTCGAAGCCAATTTGGGGACCGATGTAGAAAGTCAAAATTTTGTCGAAGTCTAAACCGGTTTGAATTCCTAAAAAAAGCCCTTGGTTAAAAAAATAATTCAGCTCGATCCCGGTTGTCAGAATTGGGCCACGTGCAGCAATTTCAAGTCCGATTTCATACGAATTTTTAAAAGCATATGAACCTGAAAGTCCATAGATTGGGATGATCAAATTGTGTTCATCGAACTCAATACCCGGGCCACCGAAGGTTGAAAGATTATAGCCCAGAACATGTGCACTGCTTTTCGAGGGCACAAAAATCAGCCCTAGAATGAATGCGACTATTAAAATCGTAAGAGCGGGGCTAATGCGTTTTTGGTTCACCGTCTTTTCAGTTTAAATGAAATTATAACAAATAAAACCCGAAATCAGCACGGTGATCTCACCCCATGATGAGCTGCGTTTTTGTAGTTTCCAGTAAGAACTAGTTTAGTTCGCTCAAAACTTGCGGTATGAGTCGGAGCTATGAGTGGTTTGGATGCGGTCCTAGTGGATGATGATCCTTTAGTTCGGATGTCTTGGAAAATGGTGGCCCAGCAAAAAGGCAAGTCGATCTTGCTTTGTAACTCGGTCGACGATTTTCGTGAAAAGATGACTGAATTGGATCGTTCCACACCAATTTATCTCGACTCTAACCTGGGCGGAGGCCTGAGGGGAGAAGAGTTTGCTATTGAGCTTGCCCAAGAGGGATTCACTGAGGTCTTTCTTGCTACCGGGTATCGCAACTCTGATTTCGAGGGATTGCCTGGAGTTAAAGCCGTTGTAGGTAAGGATCCTCCATTTTAAAGGCTGAATTTGACTTAAGTAAATACAACTGATATAAGAATCCGTCTCGGTAGGTTCCCCTACCTAGCTTGAGAGGCGGTTTTTGTGGTGATTCAAGATTTAAATCGGGTTTTCGTCCGTCAGGTAACCAAATCGGTTCTTTTGGGAGTTCTCATTTACGCCGGATTTCCCGCTGAGAGTCAGGCTTGGCCCAACTGGTTTCGTACTCAGTCTCGATCGAGTCAGCCTCAGGCCGCAGGTTCTGCTGATCAGGATCTCCAAAGTCAACGAGTTGCTGAGGATGGTGCACCCCTTTTAGATATCTTAGCTCCTTCAGTGCCTTTACTTCTTCCCAAGCCTTTACTTCTTCCCAAGCCTTTGCTTCTTCCCAAGCCTTTGCTTCTTCCTAAGCCTTTGCTTCTTCCTAAGCCGCTGTTACCTCATTCGCGCGAAATCCCAGGATTCCCAACTCCCGCTTCTGCTGTTCAGGACTTGTCCTCTCGGTCGACGCACACTGCCTTCCGGTCGTATGCTGGCTCGGAGGCAGAGGCGCTGAGAACTCATCGGACTCGTTATTTTCAAGCTAACCGAAGCTTTTTGAATGAATTTGACTTCCGTGGACAAAAGATTTCAATTTCTGCGACAGTTGAGCCTGAAAGCCGTTACTATGTGGTTCGAGATGGGGAATTGGCTCGAAACCTAGGAGTGAGGGTTGGCCGAAAGTTTACCCAAAAGGAAATTGAAACTTCAGCACACCGTGATCTTCTTCACGAGGCCCTTGGCGATGAGCGTTTGCAGTACGTTCACGAAGGGATCAATCCAGCCTTTCAGTCTCGAAGCGTGACCCCAGCGGAACAGAAGCAAATCGACACATTTCGAAACCGAATTGAGGGGCGAATTCAGGAACTCACGCGAATGTACGGCAGGTTCGAAACAACTGCTTCTGGGCACGGGTTTAAATTCTATTCGACTGCTCAGGGTAATGGGCAGGTTGGACTCTGGGTAAATGGCATCTCCAGTGCTGATTCGCGCAGAGTTGATCCTGTCGATTCGATTGAGTTTGATGCTTTCTTAGATGCTGTGGAGTTCAATCAAGAGGATCGTGCCTATGAAACTCTTCTAGCTCTCGTGCTTAAGTTTGACTCTCATCAAGCCGAAGCTCGTAAGGCTATGATCGAAGTGTTCACTCACTTTTTCGTGACCAAAGAATTTCCATCCGAGGGCGTTCGCCAAAACTACCTGCATTTTATATTAAGATGCGGTCACATCTACTAAACGCCTGATCGGTCAGCACCCCAAATGTATTTGTGAATTTGGAGCTGAAACCGGACGGGGAGTTGGTCTGCGAGGATCCGTTCAGCCAACCACTGGGGCTCTACGCCGGGAAAAGTGCCTGGAGAGTTCTTAGTTAAAATAACAGGGGAAAAGAGAATCTCTTGAGTGGGGAGAGTCTCATCAGTGACGATGGATCTCGCCCAGTCGTAATCTGATTGAGATGCGATTACGAACTTGATTTCATCAGTAGTCTTAAGGAGGGGTAAGTTTTTTCGAAATCCGCCTCTGCACATCCCGCTGCTTGGAGTCTTGATATCTAAAATGATTCTTGCGGACTGCACTACTGCCTCAATTGAAATTTCACCGTGAGTTTCGATACTTACTTCGTATCCAGCCGCCCTTAGGGTTGTCACCAAGTGGGGAGTTTGTCGTTGAAGTAGGGGTTCTCCGCCCGTAAGCAGTACTTGCCGTGTCTTAAAGGGAGCAATTTTACTCATGATTTCCGATATGCTCATCCGCTGTCCGCCCTTGAATGCGTATGCGGAGTCACAGTAGGTGCACCGCAGATTACATCCTGTGAGGCGGATAAATATAAAAGGAAGGCCAGATCGGGAGGTTTCCCCCTGGAGGCTGTGAAAAATCTCTGAAACTAATAACCCATCAAAACTCATAAGCGCCACTTTTTACCACTCGGCCACCCCCGAGTCGACCTCTAAAACAGGAGAGGCCCCAGTCTCCTGCGTGCGACTGAGGCCTCTTAAGATGAAGAGGGAGTCCGAAAGGACCCCCCTTTGAAAGTTTAAGTGGACCTGCTTGGTCCTTGCTTTCCTCCTTTGGCAGCTCGGCTGGCAAGAACTGTAGGGGTAGGACAGTTCGTAGCCCCGTGGCTTTGCGTCCTGATCTTTCGATCAGTTTGCCTTTTTCAAAGGGGGTTGTGAGTTAACCCACCTCTTCTAGCGGCCCGTTTCCATGGGTCGTAACTTCAATTTTTATTCAGAGAGCTTTCAATGTTGCTTTGACTAGGTTGATTTCTCGTTCACTGTCTGTGCCTCACTCTGTCAATATACCTAGTGTAACGCTGAGTGTTGACTGATTCAAGTATAATTTATAAGTACTTTGTATTTATTGAAAAATTAAGCATTATTTCCAAATTTAACTCTTTTCGATATATCATTATTTCAATGGTAAGAAGACTGGTAATTAATCGTAGAAGTGTAGTTTACTGCATTTCAGGTCTAATTATTCTCCTGCTGGGGTCGCTGGTCTATGCGTCAGATTTACCAAAACACTACGAGTATGTTGAAGAAACTGAGCGTGACTATTCTCTCAAGCACCTTAAACCGCTTCATATAACAAACGTCCGGGGAGACATTTCGGTCCAAGGATGGTCGTTAGATAAATTACGAATTAAACTGAAAAAGAAGGTCCTGGCTTCGAGTCCAATTCTGGCGACTCGTCTTTTGAGTACGATGGACTATCGTTATACCTCCGATGGTCCATCCTTGGAGATTTCGAGTCAGTATAGCAAAGGCCTAACTATAGAAGAGCGTCTTAAAGAGAGAGGGAACCCTAACGTCCGTCTAGAAATCCAAGTTTTTGCTCCCTCTCGTCTGAATCTTCATCTTTGGGCTGTTGACGGTCAGCTCAGCATAAAGAACTGGGCGGGTAACGCTGACCTGCGTTCGCGCTCCGGGGGGGTTCAGGTAGAGCAATTCAAGGGTGAACAAATCTCATTGATCTGTGAGTCCTGCTCGGCTCGCTTCAGTCATGTCAGAGGTTCAGTGCAAAGTCTGACCGGAAAGGGCATTTCGGAGTTGAGTCACGTTCGTGGCAAGCGAATCTATGTCGAAACTGTCGATGGGGCCATTCAGGCCAAGGATGTCTCCGGTGATCAGCTCTATTCCTCTCGGTCTGGCTTAATTCAAGGCGATACCCTTCAGGGTAAAGTCGAATTTAACGCTGAAAACTCAAAAGTATCATTAGACCGGCTAGACGGATCTTTGAGCGGGTATCTTGAGAAAGGCGCGTTGAAAGCTCAAGTGAATCGGTGGGCGCCTACAGATCAAGCGACTATTGAGACCGTGGCGGCAAGTGTCGAGCTCCTGCTTCCGGCATCGTTTTCGGCAAACCTAGACCTCTGGAGTAAGCAGGGATCCGTAGAGGTGAAGTTCCCTATAGTGCCGACTGGCGACACTTTTGGCTCCGCTCCTACGCAGGACACAAGGCTTTTAGGTCGGGTTCGAGACGGGGGTGAACTTTTTCGGATCTTCAGTGAAATGGGCTCCATCTCTCTTCGTCGACCCGATTCAGATGCCCAGCTATAAGCTCTAGATCCTTTGCTGTAGCTTCAGTGCGGGCATCGGCAAGGTTCAAAAACGCCTGATTTAAGCAGTTTCAACGGGCTGAATTCTGGGGTCGAATCTTGGTTCTTAAAAAAAAAGTTAACTTTTTTAAAAAATACCCTTGCGCAAAAATGAGAACGGCTATAGAACCAGTCTCACTTCGGCGGTACTGAAGTAACGAAGACGGCAACTAGCTGAAATCGTTTAAGTTCTTTGAAAACTAGGATGAATTTTTTGA
>CANCQK010000027.1 GCA_947380295.1 Bdellovibrionales bacterium
CGGCGACCTGCGAGTCCTACGAGGAATTGACCAATCGTCTCTTTACTCCCTCGTTGCGGTAGCTCAAAGCAATCGATCAAAAAAAGGAGATGCCAGCAAAAGCCCTAGGCCAATATTTACTGCCTATAAAGGTTCATGAAGCGCTCACGGTGTACCCACTTCCCGATGTCGTGCTCCTCAAAACATTATAGGAAATCGTCCCGCTACCCGTAGCAGCTGCCCAGGTCAGCGCAACGCTGGATGTACCACCCGTTGCAACTAAACCCGTAGGAGCACTGGGGGCATTTAAACCGATCGTAAATGAATTTGAAATCCGGGTTAATGAAGGGGTCCCTCCAGAACTCACTGTCGAACTTTTCGTGGCCAATAAGGTTTTTGCGCCCGGAGAATCGACTGAGAGATTTGTAAAAGTTGCCACACCTGAAACGGCAGAGCGACTCAGTGTTCCCGATAGAGTTGGATCCCCTGAATTTAAAGTCATCGAAATCGTTGCCGTCGAATCCACACCCGAAGTCACCACGTTGCCATTCGCATCTTGAATTTGGATGATAGGCTGCGGCGAAAAATTGCTAAAGGCATTCGCAGCGCCAGGCTGTTGAGAGAAAACTAATTGAGTTGCAGCACCAGGGCTCATCGCAATCGTCGCACAACTAGTAAAGCGCGTCCCGTCACTAGCCTTGAGCGAAGCGATGCTGGTCTTTAAAACAGTCAGCGCTGTAAATGTAGCAGCTCCCGACGAAGCTGTATTTACATTCCCTGAGAGAGATGAACTCACTGAAGTGTTACAACCCGCATCCGAGTAGCCGGTAAAAGTAATCGAACTAGTATAGCTAGGAACGACGTTCCCGTTTGCATCTTTTGCCGTAACTACGGGCTGCGTAGTTAATGCTGTGCCTGCTATACCGGCTCCCGATGCGAGAGTCGAAAAAGCTATACTTTGAACAGCCCCAGCAACTCCAGTAGCCGAAAAAATCGCATTCAGATCAGGACGCCCATCCACAGACGCTGTCACAGTTGAAACCCCCACGAGGGTGCCCAAAGTAAAGGTGGATGAGGCCTGACCCAAAGCATTGGTCACACTGGTAGCTGCAGAGAGTGAACCTCCGCCCGACGTAAAAGCCCAGTTCACAGTGATATTAGGGAGCGGATTATTATTAGAATCCTTAACTACTGCAGTCCAAGGGGCAAGAGTCGTTCCAACGACCCCAGTCTGAGTGCTTCCATTGACCACTGCGATTGAAAAGGGCTGTCCGCCAGAAACTGTTACCGTCGGCAGCGACGGGTCAGAAGACTCCCGAGTAAGGGCCGAACCACCCATCGACGCACTCATCGTGGTAGGAGTTCCACCGAGTGATCCAGTGAACGCTGCTGTATAAGTCCCATCCCCAACATCAGTGGTGGGGCCCCACACTCCTGTGCTCTGCCCTCCCGAATTCGAAAAACTAACAGCCAGACCCCCTTTTGGGAGTCGATTTCCAAAATCATCTAGAGCAGTAAAAGTTGCCGTAATGGAGGAGCCAGAAATCACCTGATCGGCTGACACAGTGACCGTAGACTTGCGCAGTGAAGCTGCTGCCGGAAGGATTCGCACCGTTGCAGGCTCGACGTTGATGGGCTCATCCAAGCCAGTCAATTTCCAACCCGTGGCACCACTCACCGCGTTGGCCAACTGTCCTGCCACTAAAGCTGACATCCCTGAGTCACTCACAGAAGCTTGAAGTGAGATCGGATCTCCGACCCGAAGGCCTTGAAAGGAAGCCGAATAGGATCCATCACCTTGATTGGTCACTGTACTTAATTGTCCCCGGTCACTTCCGGTCACCAACTTAAGCTCGACTTGCGCATTCGGCGAAATATAGGGCTGGAAATCTTGATCCCTCAAGAAAACTGTCACTTTGGTAGTTGACCCAGCGACGAGTTCCCGATTTTCAATATGGATCGATGAATTCTCTTTAGAAAGTACAACACCCGCAGCGTAATTAGCATCCACGCTGCTGCCTGAAAAATCACAAGAGGCTAGGGATAACGTAGCAAGGGCCAACAGAACCCTGTTGGTTACCGATGCCGCCAGCTGGATTTGCTTCCAGCCGATAGAGAAAGGCGCATTCCTAGCCATAAAGTTTCCTCATACGTACAACAACTTTACTTAACTAATATAGTACACTACAGCCTACCCGGTCGAGTTGTGTCAGCCTTGACCTGACTCAAACCCCAGCAGAAAGGCTTAGCGGTGTTAAATCTCTATCGGAACAAGCGACTTAATATTTACTAATTTAGTCAGGTAATGGATTCATTAAAAACCCTTAAGAACGCCCTAGCTCATGAAAACTCAATAAAAAATTAAGATTTTGCAAATTAGATCCGAAGGGAACAGTGAGGAAGGAGCCTCAAAATTACAGTGCGTAACCGGACTATTTTCACTATTTACTTTTTAACTCTCTTATTTTCTCAGACTCACTTTGCGTCGTCCGCGTTTGCCGCAACTGAGGAGCAGAGAAACTTTTATGACGTCTTGGACGATGTCCTCGGGGACTTCGAGTATGACCTCAAGAATGGCAATGTTTCGGGCATGAAGAATGTCTCGATCCGTAATGTCGCACTCAGCGAGAACCTACCACCATCTTTCAAAAGTCATCTTGAACTCCTAATTACCGAAAGAATCCTAAAAGACAGCCGTGCCCACGTAGTTCAGTGCCTTCCCTGTAAGGCACGAAAGACAAGCTTGAACGGCGATCAAGTCACCATTTCATCTCCGGATACCAATCCAATCGAACAGGCTAGAATTGCAAAGATGAGTGGAATCGACCACTTTTTAGACGCATCTTTTACTTATCAACCCTCGGGGATTGTTCTTTCAATGTTCATTACGGATCCCGAGAACGAAAACATTATTTGGTCTCGAAGCTACAACTCTGAGACTTCCCGCGCCTCTGCCTATCGAAGAGGAGTTGATTTCAGCCAAGTCGACGAGGCTAGAAAACGCACCGAATACGCTCCCACAGTTCAACATCGCCTGACTTTATATTACCTTTTTGAACCTTCTCTCCCCTCCACCTCGGGCTGTCTCGCTCTTGGATACCGAATGATGGAACGATATGATAATCGAAAAAAAGAAGTCGGATTTGAATTCAACTACCTGGCAGACTCGGGCTCTTTGATCAATTCCAGTGGAACCAGCGCAACTAACCCATACAAAAGCCTCGGATTCAATCTCACGCTACTTTTTGTTCACGCATGGAATCTGATTGGGGATGAGGAAAACTTTAATGCAGTACGAGGAAGCATCATTACTTCTATTGGAGGTACCTACGCTGGAGGATATCTCAGCGGGCTCTTGAGAACAGGATACGAATTCAGATTGGCCAAGCACTTTGCGTTGTCACTGAATGTAGGCTACCGACCCCCTTCGACTAAGTTCATCTCGACTGAATCGATGGGAACAATTTCAGGTTTGGAATATGGACTGGGTGTTAACTTTCTTTTTTAAAGGGCAGAACAGCATGCTGACCGACAGAGCAACGGCACAACTAGCCTGCTTCGTCTTTCTACTCTCCAGTCTCGGACTGGGTGGGTGCTCGACCGCTCAATCCGTTCTAGGATCTGGATCCTCCTCAGAGCGTTCTAAACCCATTGCTAATCCTTTCTCGAACTACCGCCCCAGCGAAAAAGGCGATCCCAGCCAAAATATGGTTCTTAGAACTAAAAAAGGAGACCGATCTGTCGAGCTCGAGCTTCCCGGATCTTCCCAAAACCTGAGTGACTTTGTCTTACCTGTCTCGCCAGCATTTAAAAATCAAGAGAAAGCAGCACTCGATGACTCAGCAAGCGCTCTATCAGAAACGAATAAAATGCGACCGCTGAGCATCTCAGATCGAGAAATATTACAGTCGTTACCACAGACCTTCACCGAAAGTGATGAGGCCAGAACGCAGATCGAAAAAGATCTCCATTTAGTCCCCAGCGAGGACTCTTCGATTCCAGAAAATGCATCGAGCTATCTAGGGGCCATGGACCATATCAAAGCATTATTTAGAATGGCTCGCTTCGAGGCAGCGCTCTTGGAAGCCGATGAGCTCCTAAAACTGTACCCAACCCATTCTAAGATTCACGAAATGAGAGGGACCCTTTTTGATCGGCTCGGGCAACGGGATTTAGCTCTTAAATCATGGAATCAAGCACTCAAGCTCGATCCGAACAATCTGACCTTGAAAAAATTCATTGAACATAAACAGTTCGTCTCGGGTCTAGGGGGCGGGGGTAAAAAATGAAGTTGCTGAGATCGTTTTTAATATCAGCGAGTTTGATTCTATCTACAGCAACAGGTATCGCTCGAACTGCTCAAGCTGCACCACCTCGTCCAGTAGACTTCACTGAACGCGCTGCAGAAAATCAGGTGAAGAATCTCATTAAACCGCTCTTGGATCAATACTGTGCCGAAGACTGTAAACTCATGGGAGTAAAAGTAGTTGTCGATGTCAGTACACCCGATCAGATTAGTCCTGGCTTCGATGACATTGACGTTAAGAAAGGTCTCGACTTAGCACCCGTATCGGCTCAAGTTCGCCTACTCATTGATGACAAAGTGGGTCCGATCTCTCGAAAAAAACTCCTTGAACTCCTGCAACAATACTTAGACACACTGGACTATCCAGTCAAAGTTGATACCCAAATCACGCACTTCCCTCTCCCTCACGGAACTGACGCAAAAATTGCCGCAATTCGAAGCAAAATCGAAAAAAACTTCCAGACCAACACGAACGACCTCATTCAAGAATACTGTCCTCGCTCGTGCATCCTGACTGACTTTAATCTCCAAACCGAAGTCGTCAATATGGAAGAACTCCAGTATGGCTCAGGGGGAGACTCCATTCAAGAAGGGGACGTTGCAGTAAAGATCAAACAAATCGATGCCACACTTTTGATGGATCAGGACCTCACCAGCGAAGAGCAAGCAAACATCCTACAGATGGTTCGCCTGAAAAACAGCGGCTTCAAAAATCTCACCATCAATGGGAAAACCCTAAAATTTCCTAAGGCACTGGTCAATAATACGTCCAGTACGGCAGCGCCCGAGCTCATTAAAGATCGCCGCCCCGCATCGATCTCATCTGAGAAATCAGAAAATTCTACGAAAAACGACTCTAGCGAATCAAAGACATCCACAGCAAACAATTCAAATCAAAGCAGCTCAACTAATAACAACCAAGAGAAGAGCCTAAAAGAAGATCGCTACAGCCGAACCGAAAAAATTGAACGCGTTGAAAATGGAGATGCGGTCCAAAAAGAACTCGATAAATTTAAGATTGCGGGCATCATTTTCGCTTGTTCAGTTCTAGCTCTTCTCATTTTTATTGCTCTTTCAACGCTTAAACCTCGAACAGGCGAGACAGCCTCATCCGTACAACGAGTATTTCAGAATATGGTATCAGATCCTGTTTCAAATTCGAATACGTCCGCAAGTCCTGTCTCATCGCACTCTGAAACGAGCGCCAAGAATTTTCCCTATTCGATGCGGTTCGAAGTCGAACGACTTCATGACGAACTCAACTCAATCTATGCTCAGAATCCAAAGGTAGCTAAGTATGTATTCTCCAAAGTGCTCACTGAAGAAGGAGTGGAAACCACCGCTCAGTGTATCACTCTATTTGGAGAAGGAATCGTAATCGAGATGCTGAGAGATCCTAGCCTACAAACTGATCTCAATGAGCTCCTTGAGTTTTACTCAAAAAATCCGACCGACTTAGCCGATGAAGAAAAATTGACACTCCTGAAAAAGCTCTATAATCGCACCGTCTCAGGCAAGCTGGCTGTCATTGGGAATCGATCCACCCGCCTCTTCGACTTCCTCGCAGAAATGGATGGAGAACAAATTCTAGACCTCATCAAAAGTGAGTCTCTCACTGTTAAATCGATCATCCTCACCCAATGTGACTCCCAAAAGCGGGCCCATATCTACGCCCACCTTGATCCCGAAATCCGGATGGAACTACTCACTGAACTGTCTCGAATCGATTATCTCCCTAAAGACTTTATCTACAATGTAGCTGTCGCACTCAAACGTAAAAAAGTTGAAAACCCAAAACTGAACACCGAAGCACTACCTGGTTCCGAAGTCCTCGTCAGCCTCTTGGAACGAACCGGGCTTGCGATGCAAAAGACTGTCATCCATGGTCTCGAAAATGCGAATCCCGACAGCGCTAGAACCATCAAGAGCAAACTCATTAGCATCGACACTCTCCGGTTTCTGCGAGACAGCCAGCTTCTTGAAGTGATTCTGAGTCTCAAACACGAGGAACTACTCCACTTCTTGAAAGGCGCTCCTGATGCAATTCGAAAGACCATCTTCTCCAAGTCCCCTCCTGAGCTCGTTTTAGAACTCGAAGAGGAGCTTGCGCAGGTTCGTACCGTGAGTCGAGAAACCTACCAGACTGTGGAAAGAAAAATCATTAATCGAGTCAGAGTCATGGCAACCGAGGGTCAACTCAACCTCATTGAGACCAACGATCGGATGTTCGCTAGTTCTGGCTCCATGGATAGCGGTGGAGTCACAGTAGATCGAACAAAAACTATGGATAGAATTAGAAGTACGGGAGGAGCTGCATGATTGATCTCTCGCAACGACCTTCCATTAAAAGCCTGCGTGCTATAGGACTTCTTTCGAGTTTTTCTGATTCCGAGCTAGAGAGCATTCTTAATTTGGGACGCATGATGGCCTTTGAAGACCATACTAATATCATTATAGAAGGTGAGTTTTCAGGAGGTCTCTACATCATTATAGAAGGAATAGTAGGCGTATTTAAGACGAATTCTCTTAATGGTCAAAACTATGATATCGGACATCTCCGTGCCGGCGGTATTTTCGGCGAAATGTCTTTGATAGATGAAAATCCAAGATCGGCAACCGTGAGAGCACTCACTCAGGTGGCTGTTTACTCGATTCCCAGGGATGAGTTCAAGGCGTTCATTTCAGGCTCAAGTGAGCTTGAACATAAATTCCTTTCGAACTGCGTCAAAGTACTCGCCTCAATAGTACGAGATTTGAACGATAAATACGTAATTAGCCAATATCAACTCTGGGAGAGCGCATTAAGGAGAGGGGAGCAAGCTTCATGAACTTTTCTTCATTAATAGGGATTTTTTTAGGCGTCAGCGTAATTTTCTCTGCCCTGAGGTCAACGACCGATCACATGGAGATGTTTCTCGATTTCCACGGAATTCTCATCGTCTGCGGTGGAACAGCAGCTGCTGCAAGTATTAGCTTTCCAATTTTCAGGGTGCTCACGCTTTTGAAGGTTTTTTTGCTCAGAGTTTTAGGCAAACACAAAACTGACTATCAAGACGTGATTAGTCAAATTATTGAGGTGAGCCGAAAGGCCGCAACAGGCGCGAGCAATATCAACGAGATCATCCCAAATCTCAAACACGAATTTCTAAAAGAGGCAGCCTCTCTCGTTGCTTCCGGAGTGCTCAATGAAGCTGAGATCAGGGAGGTGCTCGAGCAAAGGTTGAAGACCGTCGAGACCCGCTACATGCAGGAAGCGAATATGTTCAGAATTATTGGAAAATTCCCTCCGGCATTCGGACTTCTTGCGACCACCCTGGGTATGATTGGCCTCCTCCAGAAAATTGGGCAGCCCGACAGCCAGAAACTCATTGGGCCAGCGATGTCAATCGGCCTCATTGGAACACTTTACGGGATCACCCTTGCTAATCTCATCTTCATTCCGATCGCGGAGAATTTAACCGAGCGAACGCACGAAGAGGTGGCACTCAGAAAAATGATCTTGGAAGGCATGATTCGAATCAAGGCTCAAGCAAACCCAATCTCCTTGAGAGAACACCTCAACTCCTACCTGCTCCCCAAGGATCGCGTGCATCGGAAGGCCGCCGAAAGGAGTTGAAGATGCCACTATCGGCTAAGGCCCTAAAAGCAGAATTCGAAGCAGCTCTTAAGAGGGCTAAAAAAACGGAGGAGCGTAGCCTCCCTCCCGCTGAAGATGAAAGCAACTGGCTTGTTTCGTATGCCGATATGATGACGCTTCTTTGCGGTTTTTTCATCATGCTTTTTAGTATGTCCAAATTGGATGAGCCCAAATACGACAGTTTCAAGGCAGAGGTCTCAAAGCAATTTGGCGGAAAGTACGAATCGCCTTCTAAAGAACTTGCAAAGCACCTCGAGCAGCTCACCCGAAGCCTCAAGGTGACTGAGGGGGTTGAGATTAAGGCTGATCCCCTTGGAGTCTCAATTTCGTTTCAGTCGACTGTCTTTTTTGACACGCTGAGTGCCGAAATTAAGGAGCAAGGCTCTCAGGTCCTCGCTACTTTTATCGATGGCATCTTAAAGGAACAAAAAACTACGGTGAAACAGTATCGGATAGTAATTGAGGGACATACAGACGGACGCCCCATCACTGGAGGTCTCTACCCCTCGAACTGGGAACTCTCCAGCGCACGCGCTGCCCGCGTGGCGAGGCGTTTCATCGACAAGGGGTTTCAGCCAGAAAAACTCATTGCAATTGGCTACGCAGATACTCATCCTAAAGCCATCGAGAGGACAAGCACTGGGAACTTCGACCCAACGGCTCTCATCACTAACCGAAGAGTAGTGCTCCGAGTCCTCGAACCCACAACCGACTCAATTCCGATGCCTTCTGAAGCGGCAAAACCTGCCTATTGACGCTATCCATTTAAATCGACAAAATTTAAACAGGAGACTACCCAAATGAACTGGAATTGCCCCCATTGTGGAGTTCTGCTGGCACTTCAAGAAACTCAAATTGGCCCCGGATGGTCTTTCTCAAAGTGCTACACCTGCGGCGGCTTTGCTCTCATCCGAAGGGCAGAAATCAATGTCATCAAAGTGGATCAAGCCCCCCCAGGAGAGAAAGTTTTACTTCCAGAACGATCCTCCGATTCAGCGATCGCTGTGCTTTCGCAAGAGGCCTCAGCGCGCCTTCTCAAGATCAAATCGATACAACCCCCTCCCCCTCCCCTTATTCATCGCTCGCCAATTGAGTTTAGACCTCAGATCGGAGGACTGAAACGCGACTTTAGGCTGTCGAAAGTGGGTGTTGTTGCAGCAGCTTTCGTAGTTGTCTTTTCAGGCGCAAATTTAGTCATGCGAGGAAATTCGGTTCTCAGACTCAACTCAGAACCTCAGGAAACTGTAGGACTCAGCACGCCGCCTACTCAAATTTCGAATCAAGCCAGAACGCTCATTGACTCAGTCCATGAAAATGCCATGGCCCCCCTAAGGGAAGAGCCCGAGCAAGAGATTAACTCTCAGGAAGACACTTCCACAACTCGATCCATTTCGCGAGAAGAGCTCCGCGATGCTGCTCAAATCGATTTAGCAAATCGCAACGAGCACCCGCAAAATGGGGTCGCTCAGAATAACGGTTATCCGCCACAAAAAGGACGGGCTTCGTCAGCTTCGAACCCTCTACTGCCTCGTGCAGGGAGACCTGCAAATCAGGCCACTCGTCGCGCTCTTTTAAATCCCGGGGAATCAAGGACACCTGTGAATAGCCTGCCAAACTAAAGGCGAATCGACTGGGGACGGAGCACAAAGAGTTTTTCTTAGCTTCGTCAGCTCTGTGGGCATTTTGCTATCAGTCGAGAAAAGTTCGCAATAGCGTCAAAATCTCGATCAAAGTGGTAAACAGGAATGTGTTCGCGAATCGCGATTGCTGCAATGAGGCAATCGATCGATGATCTGAGAGTGTACCCTTTTTTTCGTCCAAATCGAAAGAGATCAGCCGCGTGTAGGTAGTCCTCACTGAGAACTGGATCGCCTACTCGTGTCAAGCTCATCATGCTTTCTCTCAAAGTTTCGTAGATGGAGTCGTGTTTAACCCCCTGTAGCACTTCTTGAATTATGGGTGGGCAGCTTGCCACTGAAATCAGCTCTTCCGCTGAAATGCGCCATCTCGGTCTTTTTCCGAGCGTATCAATCCAAACCGAGGTATCGACGAGAATCATTTACCGAGTACTCGCTTTTCTCTTTTTGATCCTGGCATCTCTCCGCATCTCCGACAAATCGCCTTCCCAGATTCCCTGGCCCACAAACTTTGAAATCTGCTGTAGCTTCTTGATTCGGATGCTCTCGGCTAATGCTTGATTTACGGCGGCCGAGTAGGTTTTTACCCCAAAGACCTGAACCGCTGTCCTGAGCAATGCCTCATCTAACACAAGATTTGTACGTTTCATACATCAAGTGTGTCACTTAGCGCCCTAGGCTTGCAATTAGAAAATATAAAAACCCACCCTTCCACCCGATATGGTTACGACCGATCCCCAGGACTGGCTTCGTCAGTTCTGTGGGTGTTTTGCTATCAGTCGAGAAAAGTTCGCACTAGCGTCAAAATCTCGATCAAAGTGGTAAACAGGAATGTGTTCGCGAATCGCGATTACTGCTCGGCTAATGATTTACGGCGGCCGAGTGGGTGTACTCGTTGCTTTGTTGGGTGGTTTTGGAGTTGATTCCAAGCTTCAGTAAAAAGCGATATCCCCATGCTGTTTTTTACTGAATGATGGAGCATGATCAATTATAATTTTGAAATATGCCGCATCTAAGAAAAAGATATGCCGAAGCACTCATTAAGCGCGCAGTGTCGCATTCCCCCATTGTTGGTATTTTTGGACAACGCCAAGTGGGGAAGACCACTCTGTTAGAGGCTGAGTCCAATGAGTTCTGTACCCTGGATCATGAGCGGACGCTCCTTGAGTTGGAGAGCGATCCTCAATTATTCATAGAGAACCGAGCTCATCATTTTGCAATTGATGAGGCCCAGTTATCGCCTCGGTTATTTCCTGCTCTTAAAGAATATGTCCGAGTTCATAAAAAGCCTGGGCAATTTATTCTTTCTGGATCGGTGCGCTTCTCCAGTAGAAAAGCGATTCGAGAATCGCTTACGGGGAGGATTTCGGTCGTAGAGGTACTGCCTTTTACGCATTCCGAAGCCAATCAGCAACCACTACCTTCGAGATTAGAAGGTCTCTCTCGGGTGAGTCATCAGAGGGGACTTGACTCTCTTTTTGAAAAAAATACGCCTACAACTGAGTCGGAGTTTGAAGCTTATTTACAAACGGGTGGGCTTCCCGGGATTGCTTTCTTTCGATCTGCCTCGGTTCGGGCAGATCGCTATCAAACTCAAATCGATACGCTTCTCAATCGAGATTTACGTTTAGTTCACCAAACGAGTCTCCCTTATCAGTCCCTCAGAGATTTGCTCGAATTTCTGGCGATCCGGCAAGGGTTGCCTTTCGAACTCAAGGACGCCATTGCAGCTTCTCAAATATCCGGAATCACGATAAAAAAGCTTCTGTTTGCCTATGAAGCCTTATTTTTGATTCGCTTAGTGAAAAGTAGCGGCGACGAGAAAAAACCAACCTATTTTTTAGAGGATCAGGGCTTTGCGTCTTGGATCAGTCGAAGAGGCTTTGAGACGGCTTATGATGTGGTGCGTGGACTCTATGCCAACTTGAGACAAGAAATTCATTATCGACCTGAGCTCAATGGGAGAATTTATCAGTTTAGGACAAAAAACGACGTAGATATCCCCCTCGTCTTCGACGCTGAGAATATAAAACTCGGTTTCATAGCCACCATGGACAAGCAGCTGCGCCCCAAAACCATCGCAAGTGCACAGGCTTTCCTTAAAAAGAACCCTAAGTTCCGATGTGTGATCGCCTATGCCGGGAGTGATGCTATAGTTCGAGCTGAGAGGCTGTTTCTAGTACCGTATAGCTGGCTCATTTGATTCCTCTATGCGGTGGTTATGATGGAGCAAGTGAGGCTAATTCTCAGGAAGGCACTTCCACAACTCGATCCATTTCGCGAGAAGAGCTCCGCGATGCTGCTCAAATCGATTTAGCAACTCGCAACGAGCACCCGCAAAATGGGGTCGCTCAGAATAGCGGTTATCCGCCACAAAAAGGACGGGCTTCGTCAGCTTCGAACCATCTACTGCCTCGTGCAGGGAGACCTGCAAATCAGGCCACTCGTCCCGCTCTTTTAAATCCCGAGGAATCAAGGTCACCTGTGAATAGCCTGCCAAACTAAAGGCGGCCTGAGCAGCTGTTTGATATCGAGATCCAATTACAGGAAGGGCGAGATCACTGGGGGATAAAGTGCTGGTCATCTTCTCTCGCAGTTGAGACCAGCCGTAGAAATCGTTAGTCACATCCCAGGTGACTTGGTAAGAGTCGCCCTGAAGCTTCGACAAAAGGACTCCCATCAAAGGCCAGTGACTCGATAAAACAACGAGAGCAATCAACGAAATTCCGTAAAACACTTGAAACTTAACCCAACGCGAATTCCGGATCATCTGAACTACTGCTAATCCAAGAGCCACAGGCCACCAAACAATAAAAGCCCAGTGAGGTTTAAACGCAGCGAAAAGCGGCTGGACACAAAAAACCAACGCGGCTGGCGCTATCCAAACCCAGAGGAATTGCTCAATTCGACTTCCCGCTCGGGTGATTATTTTTTTGTTCAAAAAGAAAAAATATCCAACCAGAATAGGACCAGCAGCAACGGCCTCGATCAGCCAAAATCGCAACCAGCGAATCAGGGACCACGACTCTCCGGAATGCCTCTCTCTCAGCTGATACAGAATTGAGGCCCACTCGTGTTGAGAGTTCCAAATCAAGATCGGAACTACACCCAAAACTAATCCTGCAACGACCCAGGCCTGGAGCTGCCGTTTACTGACTGGCGAGGCCCAGAACTGTAAACACGTCAAACAGGAAGCAACTGCAAGAATCCCAGAATATTTGGACAACACCAAGCCTGCTGCTGAAGCCCCCAATAACAATCGATCCCGTTTTTGAGCTGCACCAAAACAAACCCTCCAGGTCGATAGAAAAGAAAGGGTCCAGGTTAGAAAAAGTGGGACGTCGGGGACCATGAGCCAAGCTAAGCCAAATAGTCCAGCAAACGAAAGAAGAACCCAGGGAGCCCGGACAATCTGAACGTTTTGATCCCGCGTCGCTTCATCCAACCAGGTTAAACCCAGGCCCAAAACCAAACTCATCCCTACGGCAGCGGGGAGCCGAACTAGAAAAACTGAGCCCACTCCAAAGATCCAGCTAAAGCATTTTTGAAATAAGGTAATCAACCAAGCAACTACAGGAGGATGAAAGGCGTAACCCAGCGCTGGCTTTTGTGCGAGAACCCAATAGTAGGCCTCGTCATCACTCAAGCCCAGGGTTCCTCCTTGAATGAGGAGAAAAACAAAGAAAATAAAAGAAAAGCCCCGGACCCACTTCTGATTCGAGAAGCGATTAGCCTCCAGAATGATTGACTGAGGCATCAGTCCTCTCCAATTTTCCAGACTCATACTTAGGCACCGAGAATTCGATCATTTTATGAATCCCCAGGGAAAACCTTTTCCAATAAAGAGCTGCCTTTTTTGGGTCTGCCGAAGGCAACTCCAAAGTCACTGTTGGAATACCGAGCTCGCGCCCGGCATAGTTCCCTAGGGACCCAGGATAGAAGCCGCCTGTAATCGCTTTCAGTGCTTTTTTGAGTTTCTCGCAGCTTTTGGCGTAATCCGTCGGAAACTTTTCCAAAGTGAGCTGACTCGGCCCGTCGTAATCTAAAAAATTTAAGGGCGAGTGAACTGAAAGAATCTTGGTCGGTCGGATTTTTCGAATCAGATCTTCTTGAAATTTGGTCTCTGGCTCAGAACTCGGTTCGCGCCCAGGAAAGCGGCGAGGGTCCGAACGAAATTTCTTTCTCCAAGCAGGCAATGCTTTAGTTGACCAATCTCCAGTGGTAAAATTACGATTCACGTCCACACCTCTGGCATTCATCCGAGTTCTAGGTCTGCTGAAAAATCCATCCGGATTCACCAAAGGAGCAACGACTACTCGCGTGTTGGTCCACTCTTTTTCTCGATCCTTGAGCCAATGAACCAGCTCAATTGCTACATAAAGCGGCGTGATCTCATCACCGTGAACGGTCGCAAAAATAAGTGTTGAATTTTCGGCCTTAGGATTACCAAACTCTGCATAGACCAGAGGTCGGTCTTGAACCGATGCTCCGCCGACTTGCCACTGGATGCCGTTACAGGGATTTACGTCCCAATTGAGAAGGGTAACTGAATCCCCGACTTCCTGACACCATCGCTCAACTGGTCCCAGCCCTGCTGAGGGTTTACTTGCAGATGCCTGAGTGACCAGAACTAACGAAAAAAATCCAAACCATTTCAAAAGATTTTGCATCGAAAAGCCCCGCTCTCTTATCGCTTTCCTTCAACTGCCTTACGATGGGAAAGGTACCATTTGATCCCAAGCACCATCGCAATCACAAGAATAGTAATTGCAACGCCATGTTCGGCCTTTTTGATCTCTTTAGTAATTCGATCGATTTGCTCACCATAGCGATAGGCTAAACCGACAATCAGAGGCACACTCAAGAGCGCTGCTATTCCATCATAAAACAAAAAAATCCTGGCCGGAAGATGAAGAGTTCCCGCCGAAAAAAAAATGGGCGCTCTAAGACCGGGCATGAACCGAGCTGCAAAGATCAGCTTGTTTCCTCGCTGGTGCAATTTTCGTTTTGCGAGTGCAAGACTGGTTTCACTCAAAAATTTATTAAAGGGCCAACGCCGAACCAGTTTTTTCCCAAAAAATGATCCTAAAAAAAACATGATGGAATCCCCTAAGATCACACCCGCGTAACAGGCCAATACCATCAACCAGAGGTCCGTTATACCCATGTAGGTGGCATATCCGGCCACCACCAGAATAATATCTTCAGGTATGGGAATCCCCAGTCCACAAATCAAAAGGAACCCGAACACCAGAAAGTAGGGGGCTGCACCACTCGAGTTAATTAAAAAATCAAGTAGCCAATTAGAAAAATTAGAAACGAAGTTTTGCATCTTTTAGCTCTTGCATTCAATCTATAGCAGACTTTCCCGCTTTCTTACCAACAAAAGTCAGGGGATGGAGACGCTGATATTCGTCCATCAGTGCTCCTAAATCAACGTGTGTATAACGCTGCGTGGTGGAAAGTTGGGAGTGCCCCAAAAGTTCTTGAATCGTTCTCAGATCGGCACCGGCTGATAAAAGATGAGTTGCAAAACTATGCCTGAGTCCGTGGGGAGAAATCGATTTAAAACTGGCAGCTCGGACCAACTGCTTCGCAAGAATTCGACCGACGCTTCGAGTGCTCAGACGGGTGTTTTTAAAGTTTACAAACACAGGCTCACCAGACCCAGGGGTTCCCCTAGCCTGCAGATAGTCGCTGAGAGCAGCCGAAGCCGAAGTCCCAAAGGGAATGATCCGCTCACGAGAGCCCTTACCCATCACGCGCACCCAACCACTCGATCGATCTAGGTCTGAGCAGTTCAAGGCAACGACTTCGGAAACCCGCAGGCCCGCACCATACATGACTTCCATTAATGCCAGATCTCGCTTGCCCAAGAGGGTCGTTCGATCGGGCGCACTCAGGAGCTCAGAAACCTCAGTTACGCCCAAAAAAGCAGGAAGGGAGGACTGCGTCTTCGGATGAGGCACCAAAACGCTCACATTTTTTTCGATCCATCCCTGGTGCTTCAAGAATCGAAGGAAAGTCCGAATAGCGGAGAGACGACGGCAAACTGAGGCTTTCTCGTGGGTCTCCATCACGGCAGAAAGGTAGGCCCGAAAAGACGAGGCGTTTAACCGCTGACCCAACTCATATAACGTTTCGATCTGCAGCCGCTCGGAAAGGTCTCGAATCCAATGATCCAGGTCTGAATGGTAAGCCCGACAGGTGTGCGGGCTTAAATTACGATTCAGCTTCAAATGCGCCAAAAAATGCTCAATTGCCCCAACTAACACCATTCTGACCCCCTCAAGACCAAATGCCCGCCCAGGTACAACGCCCCTAAGCCGCGCGTCCAGCGCGACGGGGACGTTTAAGAGCGGAGCCTGATCTGTATGCAAGAATTCTTGCTACATTCTCCGAACCCTTCCGAGCTATGACACGCCCTGCATTAATGTCTGCATGTGTCCTGTTTCCACAGGCGGTACACTTAAATACCGATTTCACTCGACTCTCAGAATCGCAATGCTGACACTGAGCGCAGGTCTGAGAGGTTTTCGGGGGAAAGACT
>CANCQK010000028.1 GCA_947380295.1 Bdellovibrionales bacterium
TCTGCAGGTACTGGCTCTGCAGGTACTGGCTCTGCAGGTACTGGCTCTGCAGGTACTGGCTCTGCAGGTACTGGCTCTGCAGGTACTGGCTCTGCAGGTACTGGTTACGCAGGTACTGGTTACGCAGGTACTGGTTACGCAGGTACTGGTTACGCAGGTACTGGTTACGCAGGTACTGGTTACGCAGGTACTGGTTACGCAGGTACTAGATCTTCGACTCCTGACTGCAGTAATGCATTTAGAAATGCCTACGACGCCTGTGAGAGATTCAAATACGATGCTCATTTTTACCCAGCTTATTTCGATCAACAGATGGACTCTGATGTCACCGGACTTAAGTCAGTCGCTCAGAGTTTTGAAGACAGTTTTGGTAAAAGTGCTGCATTTCTGAAAACCCAAGGGAAGTGTATTTACAAACATACGACGATTGATCCTCAGAGTGATTCAAACGTTAAAGCTATTTTGAACCAGTCGAGATACGTCCAGGGATTGGTTAATCTAGCTCAATCGAATCAGAAGTTGAAAAGAACTGTGGGAATCCGAATTCGTAAAACCCCCAAAGTTGGAGCTTATAGTGCAAAAATTCCATTCGATCAGTATTTTGACTACGAAGAGTTTTTAAAGTCATATCTCAATCCAACTGTGGTGCAGCTTGAGTCAGCACTCGGTCTTTACATTACTGAAATGCATTCATTGGTAGCAGAATTTTCTGGTATAGGGATTGGCGGCAAGGCTTTGGCAACTGTTAAATTTTACGAAGAACACGCGAATGGCTTGCGTACGAGCTGCTTTTATTACCCAAGTACCTACCCTGAATTCAAGGCCTACTGTGAGCGGGAAAGGCAAAAAGAAAGCTACGCAGGTTCAGGCAGTGGCTACGCAGGTTCAGGCAGTGGCTACGCAGGTTCAGGTGGAGCCGGGCACTCAACTAGCGGAGCGGCTTCGAGTAAGTCAGCTAAGGCCAAACTGATCGAGGTCCTGAAGGAGTTGGGTTGGACGGAACCCTTGAGTGAATCATCGACTCATGGGGAGCTCAAAAAAGCTTATAAAAAGATGGCATTGAAGTATCATCCGAACAAAACTCTACAATTGACCCCGGAAAAGCGTGAGGAGTCTACAGGGAAATTCAGAAAAGTACAGGAAGCATGGGAAAATTTTGAAGGAGTTGATTCCTGGACTGAGGACAAGTCTTTTGAAAAGAACTTTGAATGAACCAGGTAGTTTCGAATCAGTCTCCTCAAAAGAGCTAAATCTTAGGGTGACAAATCCAAGTCAGCTCGTGTTTGCCGTGAAGTACATGGATCACTCTGCTGTGAGGGAGTTTTTTGAACTGGTCGATGACTGCTGGATCGGCTTCACCCGTGAGCTTTATATTGCAGACGAAACGTTTGCAGTGACCCGATTCTAGCCAAGTTTGAACATACTCAAAAAGCTTCTGGGGGAAGCAGATCACGTCGCTAAAAACCCAGTCCATGGGAGTCGGCTTGATTGAAAAGGCATCGCCTCGTCTGAATTCAATATTTGGGTCTCGTAGGACCTGTTCGCTGAGATCCGAACGGTCGATGCTTAAAACGTTTGCTTTGAGTTGGGAAAGTGCCCATGTCCATGAGCCTGGAGATGATCCTAGATCGACAACGGATTCTCCTGGTTTCGGCCAGTCTCCTAACAGGGTGAGTGCTTCCCAGAGTTTTAAATAGGCGCGACTTGGCGGGACTTCTTTGTTTTCCTGAAAGGGCAAGAAGCCATCCGGTGTTGGGCGCGAAACGGATTGACTATATAAAAGCAGGTTACTATCTGCCAGTGTGAAAACAGGGTCTGAGGAATAGAGGGGAAGATTGGGAAATTGCAAAACTTCGGATTTTTTCTTTCCAGTTACGCCCTCCGCGATCAGTGCACCTCGACGATGAAGAAGTTCTCCGTGGTAACGCCATCGAGGAGAAATTTCCCTGAGCTTTTTTTGTGCGTCTTTGATTGAGTCAAACTCGAGACTTTTAACATCTCTCCAAACACAATCTGCCCAGGCGGGTTCGAAACGATCTTCTTGTATCCAGTGAGTCAATGCCGTTGAATTTACGACTGTCGCTCGATGATACTTAAGTTCGTCGAGGAGTTCCTTTTGAAAATCCTTGGGACGAATGGCGATTTGACGGGGGATTACTCTCGTGGATAGCAATTGTGGCTTTCTGAGCATTCAATACAAACACTGCGCTTACAGATGTCGCAGATTTTTTCAGACGGCTCGCGTTTACAAAAAAAGCAGAGGTGAGTCATGAGTTTTGTCTCCGTTTCATGAGTGTTAAGGAGTACTGGACCAAATAATACTTGGAGTCGAGTCAGAAGTCGATTCATCTTTCGTACTCTGCATTAGTAACTTCTAGAGGGTGCCTCAAAAAAGAGACCCTTTGCGACATGAACCGTAAAAGTCCAACCCATATGGATTTGATGATCGGCGTTCAGTAGGCCTTTGGGGGGGTTGGGGAATTGGTCTAATTTTCGCCAAGAGTCATGTACAGTTTGGTCGAATTCTCGAACCCCTGAACTTTGAAGAAGGTTGACTTGAATTAAATTGCCAGATGCGTCTAAGACCACGTCCACGAGAGTTGAGTAATCTCCGTCCCGCAAACCAGGTGACCGAGGGGTTTGACGAATCTTGGATTGCCAGACAGGACCGATCGCGTCATAGATCCTCGCATAAAAAGAATAAAATACGGATTCTTGAGCGTTGAGTAGGTTTTCAGAGCCACTGGGGAGGCTCTGGTCAGGAATGTATTGAGCTCCTGCGTCCTGCTGGGGTGAGGGCGTATTGTGATGCTCCTGCGCCTGTTGGCCGGCTAATTGCCGATCTGGTGCTTTTTTAAAGAGGGGTAAGCCCAAGCTTTTTAAGTCCGGAAGCGTTTTAGATTGCTCCGCTTTAGGGTGAGGCGCAGCTTGCTCTCGAGTTGGGGCTGCTGATCTTGGCTTGACTGTCGGTGATGTGTCCCTGGCGCGCTGCTCTTTTTCGACTCGGATATTTCGATCGGAGAAGTAGCGGGCGTCCTCGGGTGCCAACGTCTCTGTCTTGGGTGTATGACTTCTGTCGAGGAGGAGGCTTTTCTCCCTCCATTGACGCTTGATTCTATCAAGCTGCTGGGTGTTCATTGGGTTGAGTTCGACCGGCGGGAGGGGGGCGGACTGAAATCCGCTATAGTGCTGAACAAAAATGAACAAGTGGAAAAGCAGAGCGAGCAGAAAGAAGCCCACGAGCAACTTTCTCGAAGATGAGGTTTCGTTGTCTTCTATCCAAAGTGTTTGATTTGTTTCGGCCGGAACCATCTATAATTATAAAAATCGCATAGTTCGTGCCATTAAACCAAAGAAAAGAATGCCGGACGCTGCAATGAGTTGAGCGTTAGAACGTCCACTGAGAACGAATGAACTTGGGTTTTTCTACCTGCGCCGGGTAGATTTACGTCGAGTAGCAAGTGCCTCGGAGAGCTGTTTAATCCACTGCGTTTCGCGGTGAGTGAGTGAGTCGATTTTAGCTTTAAGTGCTCTCATTTCTTGAGGGGAGGCGCCCTTTTTAGCGAGTTCAACGAGTTTGAGTTCGACTTGCCTGATTTCATACTGAGCTTCAAAGTAGCGTTTTTGAAATCCTTCAATGAATTCGCTGAGTCTTGAGGTATCTGGGGGTGTCCCGGGTACTCTCGGTCCATGACGTGTGAGCGTGGCAGGGGGGAGTACTTTCAAGTGAAGTGCCTTCGGGTTGGGGATCTCGTTCCAGCCTTCTGCGATCCAACGGGATGGAAAGCGATCTATCCAAACGAGGTGATTTCTGTCTGCGGGTGAGTCTTCATGAATTGCTCCTAAGAGAGCTGCCGTGATTTCAATTTCCGATTGTTCCTGGATTTGATGAAGCCTAAAAAAATGAGAATAAGAAATGAGTCCTTCAAGTGCTGATGGACGGCGATAGATCGCCGGGCCGTTTTCAGGCCTGAGTGCATCGAGAATAGAATTGGAGTTTGCCAGTTTCAGGGTGAGTCGTAACGCAAGGAGGTCCGGGTTCACTGCGATTTGAAAATATCCAGAGTGGCATTGGAGTTTTTCAAATTGATTCCAGAGGGTGAGTAGGAGCATGCGAATCGAGTGAGATCGCTTATTCCAGGGTGGTGTAGACATCTCGGGTAAGCTGAGGATTTGGTCCAATCGCAGACCTAGTCCCGAAGATTCCTGCCAGTTTTCGCAATAAATAGGTGTGGGTAGTGAGGTGAGGAGTCCGCGAAGTCCCGTTCGTAGAAGTGGATTGGCGAGTGTTTGAAGGATGAGGATGAGTTCTTGTTCTTGAAGTGTTGAGAAATCGACGAGTCTGGTTTCGCCTTGAGTAATAACGCCCCAGACTGCGCTCCAATCTGGAGGATCAACGGAGTACCCTGCCCAAATCCGCCCTAAGCGTTCTTGAATGTCAGATGTGTCTACTTGGGATTTCCAGGCGAGGTAGATCTTTGCGGGAGCTAGAATTAAGGTGAACGCCTCGTGGTGGATGCGCTCGGCAAGCTGCTTGGGAGTTCCTTTTAGAGGGAGTACGACCAAGTGAAACTGTCGATGGAGCATCTGAATGATGCTGTCGAATCTTGCTTTTTTTTCTGGCGCCAATCCCTCTTCTACGAGTAGCGCAATTTTAGGTTGGTTCACGATTTCCTCGAAGGTACTCTTCGGTTCAGTCGGGAAGGAACTTGATTTATTTTCCCATGGGGGACGGAGCTCCATGGCACTGACTTAAGGGTGTGCACCTTGTAGAATGCGCTGTCTAGCCGTCTCTCGTGGCACCATGAGCATGGGTTGCTGTCTGGGGCGCCTTTTTTCAGCTCTTGGCTCAACACGATTAGGTCGATTCATAATTTTCAATTGTGCGATTCCATCTAGGATCTGTTGATAGACGTCTGGACCGCTCAGTGCTCTGTTGTAGATCCAGGCACATCGATATGCATTTAAGATTTGGATGGAACCCTTGAAGCTTATGCTTCTCGGGTTGATTCTATGTTTTAGCGCAGCATCAGCAATGACTTTCCGGATCATATTGTAGGCTAGTAGGTAGGCCCAGATTTCCTTTCTGGCCATGGCTGGCGATTTACAGCTCAGGATTTCCATTTGCATCGTAATCTTAATATTTCGAAGATCGAGTTCGGCGTTCCAGCGTCGGAGATAGAGCTCTGCCAGATCGGCCTTGGATGTAGTTCCGACATCAGTCAAGGTTGAAACCACAACCAAGGAGTAGGTACGAAATCCAGACCTTTCGATAGTAACTTTTGATTCTCTTACCTCAATGGTCTCCGGAAACGATCGATATGTTTCTTCATTCATCCAGCTGGGGCGCTTCGGACGTTCGTAAATAACTATGTGATTGCCAGTACCGAGGCGCTTGCCCCTTCGAAAGTCTCGCTTTCTTGCACCGTGAATTCGACAAACAATGTCAATTCCCATTCTGTTGAGTATTGCAATCAAAAAGAACGAACAGTAGTAAGCATCAGCTAGTACGACATCGCCCGGGTTGAGGCATTTTAAAAGGGTTCTCAGTAAGGAGTGTTCTCCGCTGAACTTCCCCTGGTATGGCCCGACAGCTAGGTCAATGACCGCCCCAGTAGCGAGGGACAAAATTGCTACAATTCTCGCTAAGGGAAATCCTAAACCTGGTTTCTGGTTCTTCTGTTGGGGGTACTCTGCCTGATTCTCAGAAGTGTCTGGCATGCTCAGAGTCGAGCCATCGACAAGTTTAACATGTCGCCCTTTCCAAAGCCATTCCACCGGCGAGTCGCTTTCAAGCTCATCTCCAGATTTCTTAACAAGTGCGTGCAGAAATTCCTCTGGCAATCTACTCCTGGCCTTACAATAGGCACCAGTATCGGAAGATGCGGGCTCTAGGTCATGAACAATACGTTCTGAATTAATACAAGCCACAGCCTGTTGGCAGGATTGGTCAGCGCACAAGACCTGCGCCAAAAAGGCCAGCAGGGTTGTCACTGGCGAATAGATTCGTTCACGATAATTCGGAAAGTGCTTCAGCAGCTCCTGTTGGAGGTGACCGCTTGAGATAAAATCCTTGAATGGCAAAGTTCCCTGATTCTTGATGGTTTTTTTGATAGATGCCAGTTGAGCTTGCACCCCGAAGCGAGTAGATTGTTCCATGAAGTGAGTTCCAATGTTGTGTTTTTGTAGACCTACAAAGTGACTCACTTCGTCTTATTTTTCAAATACTTACATCTAAGTCAGTGCCATTCGGGACGGAGCTCAATGTGGCCCACTGGAAATTGAAGCCAAGAAACAAAATGAGGTATTAAATAACAACGACGCGGTGTCCGATGAACTGAAGGCAGCCTCGTATTGGCTCATTAAGAAATCTAACCGAGGGGCGAGTCAGTTTTGACCTGGGGAATTAGGCTGCGATGAGCCCAGTATTCCTTTGCCGCAAAATCCCTTCGAACTGTTCGAGCTTATTCTGTAGTCCTTTTTGCAGGATAAAGGGATTCAGCTTGGACTTTCTCTCCTTCAAGGCTGTCTTTTGTTGCTCCATGAGTGACGATGAGTTCATCAGACGCTGATAGGGGGTCATTGCAGGCTCGTACTCTTTTTTGATTCTTGCTCCGACTCGCGTCTTACGTAGGAGTTTTTGACTGGGCATGAAGAAGTTCTGAAGCGGGCACCAGTAATTTTTATAGCTGTCATTCATGAGCGGGATCAACTCTGCGTCCTCGATTCGAAAGTATCCAAAGAGTTGTCGAACATGAGTGAAATTTTTCTGTTCGACATAGCAGTTGTCGTCTTTCTTGTAGGGGCGCGAGCGGGTCATCTGAACTGGGGTTCCTGGCCGGTTCTCCCTGAAATAGGCCATGAGCTCGTAGTTCATGAATTCACTGCCTGAGTCGCTCTTAAAGCCACGCAAATCAAACGGTAGCGTGCTTTCTATATCTCGCATAGCCTCAATCACCCGAGCAGAGGACTTTCCCCAGAATGCTCGGTTCTCAGTCCAGGCTGAGTAAATGTCAGTCAATGTAAGCGAGTTTGCAAAAGTACCCGCGAGTGAGTTTCCGCAATGAGCCACAGTATCTGCTTGGGCTTGTTGGCCGGGCTCTGTGATATTCCAGTCTTTGGCCTGGATGGGGATTTGATTTTTAATCCGGCGAGCGCACGGCCGCGTGCCGCTGAGGCCGACCTGTGGCTCTTGCCGATGAGGACTCAACACTCGGTCCAATTGGGCGCGGCTGATATCCGTGATTGCCTGAACCAGGTTCGGGTTGGCTCTCAGATCGGGATGTTCATCGTACTGAACCCATTCAGGTAGGGCGGCTTTAAGCTTGACGGACCCTGGCTTGCCCAGCGCTTGCCAGAGCCTCACTAAATGAAAAACAACTTCAGGCGTATATTTTACGGTGCGCCCTCTGGGCCGAATCTGAGTAGGTTCGATTTGTCCATTCAAAATGGCAATTGCGTATTTCCGAGAGTACCCGCAGACTTAACAGAATTCGTTGAGAATTGAAGTTTTCTTATTTCGGCACGAATTTTTATAGCGCTCACGGATCAAATTCAGATATTCCTGTCGTAACTGGTGACTCATGATTTCTCCTAACCGTTGATTATTTCTAGTAAACTTACTCTCTGGTAATGGAATCATGAGTCAACCAGGCCGTCACTAAAAAAGACCTGACTTAACCCTCCTCCAATACTCAGTTTTTTCGTACCCAATGGTTAGATTTTGCGTGAGCCAATTCGTCGGCAATATGTGCCGCTCTCCTACACACATAATAGTTGACTAATTTAATTAATATAAGCTAACCTTAAGGGAAGGGTGTTCAAGCTCGATAAAAAGGAGAGCCACTGTGACCAACTTTTTTAAGCTAGCTGGGATGATTAAATCAAGAGCATTAAGTCATCAGAGCCATAATTGGATAATACGTTCTATGGTTTGCGTAATTTTAATTAGCTGCGGGAGTGGTTGTCGGACGCCAGCAGGTCCAACTTCTCATAAAATAGGTGGAACAATAGGTGGAACAGTGAATGGCTTAGTCGGGACAGTCTCCCTAAACGGGGGCAGCGCGGGAACTATTACTCTGGCGGCCAATGGATCATTCGTATTTCCTTCAACTTTGCCATCAGGTGAAACCTATTCCATTAAAGTTGCCTCCCAGCCTGTTAATCAGTCCTGTCTCATTACAAATGGAACAGGCTCAGTTGGCAGTGGTAACGTATGGAATCTAGTTATTAATTGCGGCAGATCGATCCAATCAGTGATGACACCAACCTCTTTTACATGTGCATTAGATTCTTCAGGCCGACTGAAATGCTGGGGAGACAATCAATGGGGGCAGATCTCCGTTCCTACTGATTTTAGCACAAATATTGTTTCATTTAGTGCCGGCCATAACCATGTTTGTGCGATCAATTCCTCACATGACCTCAAATGTTGGGGTACAAGTGACTATAATATGAGCACAGTGGTAGATTCAGTCGTTCATAATATTAGTGCAGTAGCGAGTGGACAGGCCTTCACCTGCGTGATTCAGAATACAGATGGACAGACCGCTCTTAAGTGCTGGGGATTCCCTAGCAGCGCTGATATGGGCTATCAATATTCCCTTAACCCACAAACAATAGGGCAACCAGGGAGCAAAACAGTTGCAGCAGGCTGGTACCATTACTGTGCTATTGATGCTAACGATACTCCTTTTTGTGGCGGATACCTCAACTCGGACTTACCTACTTTAGGACTTGTCCCTGACGGGATAATGTCAAGTCTACGGCAGAACACCTTAGCCATCAGCGCGGGACAGTGGCATACCTGTGCAATCTCTAAAACTCACAATCTATTTTGCTGGGGAGATGGGGGCAGTAGCCATGACTTTGGACAAGCAAACGTTCCTGAAGCCTTTCGTACTGACATTGCTTCGGTTAGTGCGGTCGACTCGGATACCTGTGCAATCAAATTGTCAGGGGAGTTAGGATGTTGGGGACGGTCCTATGCAAGCAGCAACACTAGTCGCATCGCCGTGCCAACGGGATTGTCCACTGGTACCTTCTCGGTGAGCGCGGGAAAGCATAGCTGCGCATTTAATTCGTCTGGAAATTTAATTTGTTGGGGCGATAACACCAATAACATGAGTACTATTCCCGATTAATTTTTGAGGAAATTTCAAACAGGTAAAATGTAGAGTCTCTGCCGATCCCCGCCCTCTGGACGATCAGGTTTGAAGCTGATGCTTTGTGTTCTCAAAACTGTTCAACTTGAAGTCGAGGTGCTTTGTCTGAGTTCTGAGCCACCAGATTGCCAGTAGTAGCTGGGTGATCGGGTTAAGGTAGGATCTCGACAAAGTATTGAACGACAATATGTTATTCAACAAAAGGAGGGCAAAAACCCATTTTGCCGAGCTACTTGAGTCTCTGGAGAAAGGTCGGTTTTGCTCAAAGATCATGAGGAGTGTTGGAATAGCTAACAAATTCCAGTAGTTCCAAACAAGTGGAGTGAGGACTAGCACTCCAGACAAGTTAAATGCAAGTTGAGTGAGTGGTGGACGTTTTCTGAGAAGGTATTGGAACCCTAAAAAAATGACTAAACCAGCCATCCAGACCGGTCCATACAGGGGTTCAATTCCAGGAATACGAGCGATGAGTCCCCTGAGTCCGCTGTTTTGAGGGTCGTTCAATAAAATGGCTGACGAATGAGTCAGTGTTTTCAGCCAATCTAAGTTTTCTTGGAGAGCAAACTGCCAACCATGAAGCTGTCCTAAAAGAGCGAAATCGAGGAAAATCGTCATCACTGCTGTGAGCGCAATGAGTTTAAAATCTTTCTTGAAAATTAAATAGGCGCCGATGATCCCTGCATAGAGTTTAAATTGAACGGCCAAGGACCAGAGTGCGGAAAGTGCTAGAAGTTTAAAGTAATACTTCACTCGAGATTCACTGGGCGAGATCTTGGAGTAAAACAGGAAAAAACAAAAAATTAAGGCATATGGAATAATATTTACTTGGCCAAAACGGAGTTCAAGTAGAAATGAGTTTCCGAGAAATAGAAAAAGCAGAGCAAATTTTCTCAAAAGCGCTGGGAGATTATTGCGGATATCTGGTGAGTAAGTTTGGATGATTTTTATAATTAAATAGGGCCAGCTTACGGCGATCAAGATTGTGAATAAAATCTGTGAGTAGAAAAAGTCAATTTTAGAAAAAGAAATTCCAAAAAGGTAAGCTACCAATGGGGAGTATTTAAACTGCCAGTGGTCGGTCACGTCATAAACAGTATGGTGCTGGAGTGCTTTGACTCCGGCTATATGGTAGACCTCGAAGTCGCACAAGCGGAACCCCAGTTGATAGAAAATCTTGTAAATTTGCTCAATCGGCATCGCAATAAAGAAATAAGCGCAAAACAAAAAGCAGAGTGGGGTAATGAGACGGCTTAGATGTGCTTTTTTAATCATTTTTCGGATTATCATTCAGTAGCGTTCTTTCTGTCAAATCAAAAGGCAGCGTGGAAATTCGGATTTACCGCTCCTTCGCGCCCGTGTAGAATGAAAGGGAATGTCTCAAATTCAGTTCTTTCCCTCAGAAAAAGGCTCGTTGCGAAACCGTATTTTGACTTCAGTCGGAGCAATGATTTTACTTTCGCTCTTGGGCTCGGCGCTGAGCCTTTATCGAATGACGGAAGTGAACCACCTTCTTGAGGGGATGAATCATGTTTATATCCCCCTGGGCAGGCTCTTTGCTCAGATTCAGTCAGATGCCGAGGTGTACCAGCGAGAATTAGAACGGGGGCTTGGATCGACCCACTGGAAGGAACCCCGCTGGAGTCCAAAACCAGTTCCTCAATGGATTCAAAAAGTTTTAGAACATGAACTCAAACGAGCTAAAGCACTGCTCAGCAGTGAATCGGAATGGACCAATCCCGAGTCCCAGGAGCGATGGAATCAGTGGTCAACTCAGATCCTTCAAAGATTAGACGAACTCGATGTTCAGGCTGGCCAGCTTTACTTAGCCATCTCGACCCGGGATGAAGTTCAGGCGAGCGAACTCTATCCCCGCTGGACTGCCAGCCTGGATGAGTGGAAGCGACAGCTCCAGTGGGGCGTGACTGAGTATGAGCGCTCCTTGCGGTCTAATTTTGCAGCAACTGAGAATCGAGTTGCAGACTTACGGATGAACCTGGAGCTGATTTTAGTGGTTGTAGTGGTTCTTTCGTTATTCTTACTCTGGCTGGGAGAAAAAGCTCTTCGCCCCTTAGTAGAGCTCACTCAATTGGCCCGCGAGATTACAAGACGAGGTTTGAGGAGAGAGGATAAGTCGCTTCTGCCGGAAATACCACTTTCACGAGCGGACGAGGTGAGTCAGCTTTCCCGAGAGTTTCATCGCATGGCTACCGCGCTGATCGAGCGCGAAATGACGGTAGAAAATCAGCAAAAAAGGCTCCAGGAACAGAATCGACTTTTGAGGGGTATGGGGGAGTTGAATCAGAACATTCTGAACAGCATTGACTCGGTTCTGATTGTGACAGATCTGCAGGGCAGAGTTACGAAGTGCAATCCAGGAGCATTGCGTTGGCTGGGAGTTGAAGAAGACCAGCTTGTCGGATCTGAAGTCTCAAAGTGGAAGCCACTTCAAACGGTCGTGGGAGGTTGTTGGGAGGGTGCTTTGCCGCATCATGAACCTGCTCATCTTGCTTCACCCGTGCGCATTGGACCGGCTACGGTACAACGCAGAGTTTGGGGCGGCCAGCTGATGCCGCTGCGCGAGGAGACTGGTGAATCTAATGGTGCGATCTGGGTTCTTGATGATTTGACCGAAGAAGTGGATCTTCAAGAACGCCTGCGACAAGCAGAGAATTTAGCCGCCGTGGGTAGAATGTCCGCCCAAGTCGCTCACGAAGTGAGAAACCCTTTGCATTCAATTGGTTTAGAGGCTGAAATGGCGATTGAAACGGCAGCCCAACTCGGTCACTCTGCACTTCAAGGCTCCCTTCGGTCGATCTTGGGTTCGGTGGATCGACTTCAAAAGATCACAGATAACTATCTTAAATTGACTCGGCTCTCGGGTGGGCATAAAAGTCACCTGAACTTCCTTGAAGTTCTGAATTCAGTTTTGGCAACCTATGGCCCTGTTTGTCAGAATCAGGGAGTCCAAGTTGAAGTTCAGGTAGAGCAGGGTGCGAGCCTAGAGATTTGGGCAGATCGGGATTTATTCGAGCAGGTCTTAGGAAATTTGATGAGAAACTCTCTTCAAGCCCTGGAGGAGAACCTAGAAGATGCCAAACCGAAAACCCCTCGAATTCGGTGGGTGATCGGAAATGCGGAGCGAGGAGATCTTTGGGTTCGTGTCGAAGATAACGGCCCAGGGGTGTCTGAAGAAGCCAGAGCTAAACTATTTACGCCATTTTTTACCACCCGAGCCCAAGGAACTGGGTTAGGATTATCGTTTGTAAAGCGAGTGATCGAGGACCACGAAGGTCAAATTCATTGGGTAGCCGATGCTGGAGCCGATCCTTCAACGCGAGGGGCCTGCTTTGAAATCCGTTTACCGATCCAGGAAGTGAGCTTGAATGAAGCGAATACTCTTAGTCGATGATGATCCGCAGGCGTTAGAGTCGACCTGTAAAATTCTGGAATATTCAGGTTACCAGATTACCACTGCGATCGATGGGCAAAGTGCTCTCGAAAAGGTTCGTCCCAGTTTAGATCGAAATTCACCCACCTTTGATCTTGTGATCAGCGACGTGAGAATGCCTAAATTAGGGGGGCTTGAGTTTTTGAGAGCTCTTTCTCTTTGTACTGATTCAGTGCCGGTGATTTTGATGACCGCCTATGGGAGGGTTGAGGATGCAGTCTGGGCGATGAAGCTCGGAGCGGTCGATTTTTTGACAAAGCCGTTTAAGCGCCAGGCGCTGATCTCGGCTGTCGAGGCAGCTTTGATGCGAGCTCAAAAGAAGTCAACTCCGTGGGCGGGTGAAAGCTCGGTTAAGACGCCTGATTCGTCCAAGAGTTCAAATGAGTACCCCACTGATCTTCTTCTAGGGCGCTCGCCTTCAATGAGAGCTTTGAAATCAGTCATTCAACAGGTGGCGCCGACTCAAGCCACCGTGTTAATCAACGGTGAAAGCGGCACGGGCAAGGAGTTAGTTGCTCGCTGTATTCATCTCCTTAGTACTCGTGCGAAAGGCCCTCTGATTGCGCTGAATTGTGCTGCGGTGCCCGAGCAATTGATGGAGTCTGAACTTTTTGGTTTTGAAAAAGGGGCCTTTACGGGAGCACAATCACCCAAAGAGGGCCTTTTCGAGGCAGCCAACAAAGGCACGCTTCTCTTAGATGAAATTGGGGATATGCCGCTGACACTCCAGGCGAAGCTCTTGCGGGTGTTGCAGGATCAAGAGGTGAGACGAGTCGGAGCCACTACTTCCAGAAAAGTCGACGTGAGAGTGATTGCGGCAACTCATAGAAACTTGAACGAGGCAGTCCAAAAGGGGACGTTTCGGCAAGACTTACAGTACCGACTTGAGGTGGTTGGGATGCAGGTACCTGCACTTCGGGATCGAATTGAAGATATAGAGGAGCTTTGTTATCACTTTTTGCGTCAAGCCAGCAAACGTCACCAGAAATTAGTTCAAAGTATTTCTGCCGAAGTAATTGATATTTTAAAAAGTCACACTTGGCCAGGGAACGTTCGCGAACTTTCAAATAGTGTTGAGCGTGCAGTGATCTTCGCTCAGGGGTCTCAAATTACACCAGTAGAACTTCCGGCTCATCTTCTAGAGCTCGCTAGACGCGACGGTAAACTGCAAATTCCTCTGAACGATTCACAGTCAACGATTGAGGTTCCGATCGGGATTTCACTGAAAGAAGTTGAAGAAATATTAATTCGAAAAACCCTGGAAGCAACCGATGGCGATAAGACTATGACTGCACGCCTTCTCGGGATTCATTCGCGGACGATTGATCGTCGGCTCGATAAACGAACAGATGCTGAAGGTCAAAGTTGATCACTGCGATTGTTCAATCCTTTCTAGGAGTCGATCTCTAGCTGACCTTAAGGAGTCCATGTCGCCGCTGCCCCCTTTGTCTGAGTGGTTGCTGAGAGCGGCTTTTCTGAATGCTGCCTTGACCTCGGTCGCAGAGCTGGGCGCTGCTGAAAGACCAAGCTTTTGCCAATCATTGGACGAAGAGGACGAGCCGCTTGCACCAGAAGAGATAGATCTAGGAGGATTGTTTTGTGATCCTGATGCTCCGATGCCTGATTGGCTTGTGCTACCTTGATATGGAATAATGGCGGATGAGGAGCTGGCTCCAGAGAAGCTTGGATAACCTCCGCTTGCGGGGCCGCCTGCGTATGGGACGATGGACGAAGAGTAATTAGACTTTTGGTTACCGCCGTCCTTGAGCGCTCTCGAGGCGCCTTTCGCCACCCCACCAACAAACTTTGCTGTGGCCTTGGCACCGTGATAAATCGCAAGACCCGTTCCCGTCACTGCGGCAGCGCCTAAGGTTGCTCCGCCCTTCGCACCTAGGTAGAGTCCTTTGCCGATTACGGGTGCTGCTACCTTAGCCCCTCGATAGGCCGCTTTAGCGGAGACCTTTGCGGCTCGTGCGGCTACTTTACCGGCCGAAACTATCCCCCGACCCACTAAACTCCCACTTCGCTCCGCTGCTTTTTCCACCCCAGGCACTACTGCCTTGGAAGCTTGACGTGCTGCTGTTGCACCTAACTTTGCACCTTCCGAGATGCCCTTGATCGCCAAGGCGGCACCTTCGCCTGC
>CANCQK010000029.1 GCA_947380295.1 Bdellovibrionales bacterium
GAGACTTGTTATGATTTGTATGGGTCAGATTTGCGACTTTAGAACTCAAATTCAGAGTAATTGAGATTGAGCCGTAATGACCGGGATTCTGCTAGAGAACGGTCATTCGAGTGGTTTGAGAAGAGACTGAATAAAGTAAATAACTGGAATTTGGCTCGACATGATGGAAAATTGATACACTAATTTTTTAAATAATTCAAACAAAAAAAAATAGCAAAATTCTGTGTTTAATTCTTTTTAGAATTCTACTGAAATTTCATCCTCGTCCCGATGCGGCCAGGTCTGGCAGGCGAGTCTCCATCCCTCCTTAATTTCTTGGACAGATAGGTGCTGGTGCTCTGTTTCGTTGGGGAGGGAGACGTTTTCTTTTCCGATTGAAATCTGAATTCTATCGCGCCCACAAATTCCGTGGCCGCCGCATTGGCTCCCAAGGTCGACTTCTTCAATTTGGGCGTGACCTAAGATATTTAATCCGCGATAGCAAGGAACCGTAATTTTATTTTGACCGTGACAAAAATGAACGCTCATTTCGAATGGGTAATCGGTTAGGCCTCGAATGTCAATTTCTAGCGCTTGCTTCAAAAAATCAGGCATGCTACCCCGAATACACTTTTGAATCTAAGTGGGAGAGTTTATGATAAAAAGAGTTTGGATTGAGGTGACTGTGGGGTTCTTTCTTTTTTCGTGCGCCGCCTTTGCGAAGGAGTTACCAACTCAGGAAGAAAAGGCTTATTTTCAAAAGTGGAGTCAAGAGCAGGATCAGAAATTTCCTCGCCAGAAGCGAACCGTCACTCTCTCTAATGGTTTAGAGGCGCTTCTCATTCAAGATCCTCGAGCCAAAAAGGCTTCCGTAGCACTGGATGTGGCGGTCGGTGAGGCTAACGATCCGTCCGAGTATTCAGGATTAGCTCACTACCTCGAGCATATGGTGTTCATTTCAACCTCAAAGTATCCTGAGCTCAACGGGTTTGATCGGTTCACGGCAGATCACAATGGCAGCTCGAACGCTTTTACAGATACTTATCACACCAATTATTTTTTTGATGTCAATGGATCAGCTCTAGAGGAAGGCCTTGATCGGTTTGCGCAGTTTTTTATTAGTCCGACTTTTGACCCCTCTCAGTTGTCTAAAGAATTAGAGGCGGTCGACGCCGAATATCAAAAAAATATTCAGCAAGACATTTGGGGACTGATTCATGTACTGAATACTCTGAGTCACCCAGCTCATCCGCGACATCACGACTTTCAGGGTAACAAAGTGACACTTGCAGGTGTAACTCAGGAAACCATTCGTGACTTTTTTCAAAACCATTATTCCGCACACCTCATGAAATTGGTGGTGATTTCCGCCAATGACCCTGCAGAAGTCGAGGGGTGGGTGCGCACCGCCTTTGGGCAAGTGCGATCTAATTTTGCATCTCAAGCGATTCGTTCCTCAGTCCCTTTTTTGCCGTCAGATCACCTTCCGCGACTCGTGACTTACAAAGGATTAGAAGTTAAGCCGACTCTCACTCTCGAGTTTGAATTGCCGGACTTCGATGAGTTCAAGTACTCGTCCCCCTCGATGGTTCTGAGTAGCCTGATTTCAAGTCGTCGTTCGGGTATGCTTCAAGATGCTCTGATAAAAAAGGGTTGGATTACCGAGTTGGGCGTCCGCCCCGAAGACCTGGGGGGGTCTCAGGTTCTTGATGTTTCATTTCAGCTGACAGAACTGGGCCTTGCACACTGGAAGGATATTGTTTTTGAATTCTACCAAGCAATAGCACTTTTTCGTAAAGAGGGACTCCCTCGCTATGTCTACGATGAATTGAAGCTACAGGGTGAGTTAGAATTTCTTCATTCTGCTCCTGGTAATGATTTGGATCGCGCCTCTGCAATTGCCAGTCGGCTCCAGCACTGGCCGAGTGAAGAAATCGAGGGTCTTGAGACGCTGACTGTGAGGTATGCACCTCAGACGTTCCTGGGTATTGTGGATTCAATTCGCCCAGAGAGGATGCAAGTCTTGCTCACAGATGGTGATTTGGCGAACGGAGTGAAAGATCCATTCTACAACCTGCACTATCAGGTAAGGCCTTTGACGAAGGAGGAGATCAACCCCTGGAGTGATCTGGCGCCCGGTAGTCACCTGATTTTTCCGCAGCCTAACCCTTATATTCCGACGGATTTTTCGCTTCGAGGTGTTTCTGATGAAAAACCCGTTTTATTTGAGGGTCCGGGAACTCGGCTCTGGGTGCAGACCGATCACCAATTTGAAACTCCAAAGGCTGACTGGGTCATCAGCGCCCTGTCCGATCGTAAACTGAGTCGAACTGAACAGGCACTCAGAGTCCTCTATTTGCGAGCACTCGATCTGGCGGTTTTGCCGATCCTGAGCCAGGCGGAGAGTTTTAGTTATGTCTTCGCTCCCTCGTCACTTCAGAACGGCTTTTTGTTTCGGATGAGTGGATTTTCGGACGGAATTTCCCGTTTTTTACGAGAAGTTGTGGGTCAGTTCGATTTGCGGGGAGTCAGTACCGCAGAGTTTCAGGCAATTCAGGAGAATCTCCTGGTCGAAATTGACGACGAGTTGACTCAAGAGTCCTACGAAATTGCACGCAGCCGTATGGGAAGTTTGCTCGGTGGGTCTCTCACCTTGGGGGACCTCCGGGAGGAGCTCGCAAAAGCCTCGTTGACTGAGGTTATTCAGTTTGCAAAAGAATTTTGGACAGGCCCATTGTTCTTGCATTCAGCTGCCTTTGGGAATGTCACCCATGAGGAAGCCTCCGCTGTCCTGAATCAATTTCGTGCGGACGTCGGAAGCTCGGTAGTTCTGCCTCGGGAGCAGATTGCCTTTGAGCCGTTTGTGGCTTTAGAGAAAGCTTCCTCTTTCGTTCACGAGGTGAATGCAAAAGACCAAAATCATGGGGTGATTCATTACCTGTCCTTTGGTAAGACGACAGCCTCTAAGAAGGCACTTTTGAGTGTCTTAGAGTTGCTCACCTCGAATCAGTTCTTTAAAGACCTCAGAACTGAAGCCAAGATTGGATACATCGCGAGCTTTGGGGAGCGCTCCAATCTTGGTCAGTGCGGAGTCAGAGTTTTGGTACAGTCCTCGTGGGACGTCGAGAAAATCGATGAAGCGTGTCTGGATTGGGTGGCCAATCTGCCTAAGTTTCTGAGCGAGATCTCAGAGGCGAATTTTAGACAAGTGAAAGCTTCACTGCTTGAGGAGCTGAGGATGCCTCACTTTACGTTTGAGGACTCGGCGAGTCATATGCTCGAGGGAATTTTTAATCGTGGGGAGAACTTAGACTGGAAACAGCAGGTGATTCAGGAGGCTGAAAAACTGGAGCAAGCTGAGCTTGTGAACTTTGTCCGGCATAAACTCGATCCTGTCCGGCAGCGGCTTCTCTCTGTCTACGCTTTGGGAGACGTAGGAGGAGCAGGGGATATTTCAGACTCAGAGGCAAGCTCCGCCTCGCAAGAAAGTACCTCGTCGGGGCAGAAGCGCAAGCGATCTGAAGTTGAGCCTTGCCTGATTTTTACGAGTGTCCGGGAACGGATTACCACTGAGGGGTTTGCAGCTTCGTCGAGGAAGTACCTCGTTCCAAGATTTCGGTAGTGCCGGAAGGTGGTTGAGGGGACCGAAGCGATTCGGTCCCCTGCGTTAGCTTACTTTGTGAATGATACGTAATTTGATCCTGATGGTGCGCTGAATCGCAATGACGATCCAGAACTAGTGAATGATGAGGAATTGCTCAAGATGCTGAATAACGAATTGAAACTTGCACTGGTGACACTACAATTTTGAGGAGACGTAGTCGAGCTAGAGCTTTGTTTAACGGATACTTGATTACCATTAAACGTGAATGAAAGAGGCACAGTGCTTGTGCATCCATTGCTGGTTTGGGTGAGAGATCCATTGCTATTTTGAATATTGAGACTGATTTGAGTCACTGAAGCGTCAGCTATAGAGTATCCACCTGAAGCTACAGTTTGAGCTCGCCAGGTTCCATTGATTGGCCCAGTAGATCCGGGATTTGATGCGCCTGGTTGCCCGCAAGCTCCAGCTAAAAGAGCGATGAATCCTAAACTACAAATTTTCGATTTTGACAACTTCAACATTTTTTACTCCTGCTTTAATTCTATTATCTAAAACTTGTGCCCCACACTAGGACTCTGTTTTCTTGTGCTAGAAGTAAGCACGATGCGTGCCATTTTTTATCTATTTTTTGTTTTTAAAATAGTGTCTTCTAAGTAGTCAGAATGATGAAAAAAAAGTCTCGAAGTTTATTTTTTCGAGACTTTTAATCAATTGATCTAGGGACTTTTTTGGTTGAAGCCTGTCTAATTTCTAGACAGTTGATAAAATCATCGACTCTGTTTGGTGTTAGGTGAGGAGACATAGGTGACAGTCAAGTACTGTAAATAGGCTCTAGTATTGAAGAAATAAGTAGCTGCCGTCAGCAAGGGCTAGCGCGCTCCGTCCCCATCTACCCGCCGCCCGGTATAGCCCAAGCCATAACTTGACTAGCGAGTCAAATATGACTATAGTTGTAGTCATATGACTAAGGTCAATGTAGCAACTCTTAAGGCAAAGCTCTCGCAATACTTAGAAATGGCTCAGGCAGGAGAGGAAGTGGTAGTGACTTCGCATCATGAAGAAATTGCTAAACTTATTCCGTTCAACAAAGTTGTGCCGCCCCTGGTGGATTGGGCGGAGTTCACCAAGGAAAACCCCCCAATCAAAACGAAGACGCGCTCCAGGCTCTCCGCAGCTCAACTTATCCGTCAAATTCGAGATGAGGAATAGGCCTTGCTCTACCTTGATTCGTCGATCATCGTAGCATACTGCTTGAATGAGTCTAACGCTCAGTGGATTGCAGATACCCTGAGTAGCCACCGAAGTCATGGAATGGTCAGCGCTCTTTTTAGTCTTTTAGAAATCGAATCTGCTTTTCAGCAGAGATACAACAGTAGGGAGATCAACGCCCAAGAACTCGATCAGGCCCGACTCCTCGCGCTCAAGTTCAAGCAAAACATGGCCCTTTTAGCGCTGGATTCCGCCGTGCTTGAAATCGCCCTCCACGTACAAAAACTGCATCAAATTAGACCAGGCGATTCAGTTCAATTAGCGAGCGCAATTTACTGCCAACCCAAACGCGAAAAAGTGATGTTTCTGACCGGCGATCAAAAACTCGCCCACGCCGCGAAACTCGAAGGATTAACGGTACCGTAACTGCCGTTGTGACGGTGACGAAGTAAGTTTTGAATCAATACTAGGGATCAACGGAGCGGAGATTCCTCTGTTTGGGCCATGCATCTGAGTCGAGTGACTTCTCTACTACATCTTTTCTGGCAGCGGGATGCCCAGGAGTTGGAGACCCTGGCCTAAGACTCGTCGAGTCGCTTCGACTAACATCAGGCGGGCGCAGGTCAGCTCGGGGGTTTGACCGAGAACCTGGCATTCACGATAGAATGTTCCGAAAAGGTGAGTAATGTCGATCAGGTAGTGGGCCAGCTGGCTGGCTTTGGAGAATTTGAGAGTCCGCTCCAAGTGAATCGGGAACTGGCCTAAGGACTTCACGAGGTGGAGTTCTACATCCGTGGTGAGGTGTTGAGTGAGGGCCGGTTCAAATTCAATCGTTTCAGGAGCTTGCCCTGTGGCGTGAGCTTTTCTCAGGATGCTCAGGCAGCGGGTGTGCGCGTATTGGAGGTAAGGCCCAGTTTCGCCTTCAAAATCCACGACGCGTTCGAGATCAAATTCAACGTCTCGAACAGGATCAGTGTGCAGGTCGTGGAAAACGACAGCACCGACAGCGACAGCTTCTGAAACGGCCTCGAGAGCCTCATGGGAGTCCTTGGTGTTCTCGCCTTGAGGATGGTCTTTTTGGCGATCCGCCATGAGTGTTTTTACACGGTCTTTGGCTTGGGTCAGGACCTCATCCAGGGTGACAAAGTTTCCTTTGCGTGTGGACATCTTTGCGTCCTTAAACCGATAGAGTCCAAACGGAACGTGTTCACAGGTGTCGACCCAGTTCAGACCCATTTTTCTCAGCACACCAAAGACTTGTTTGAAGTGGAGCTTTTGCTCTGCACCGACAATATAGGTCATCCGGTCGAAGTGGAATTGATTAAAGCGGTAGATGGCGGCGGCGACGTCGCGAGTTGCGTAAATGGTGGCTCCATCACTCTTTTGAAGCAGGCAAGGTGGGAGTTCCTGGCCTGACTCGTCGGTTACAGGCACTATCCAAGCCCCTTCGCTCTCTACTAGGATACCGCGGGACTTTAAATCCTGCAGCAGGGGGGCGAGCTGATCTTTGTAATGGCTCTCACCCCAAATATGATCAAAATGGACATTGAGGCGTTTGTAGTTTCGATCAAATTCGATGAGAGAAATGTCGACGCACTTTTTCCAAAGAGCGGTGATTTCAGGGTCGCCCTTTTCGAGTCGGAGAAAAGCCTCTTTTGCTTCGATCTCGATTGTTGGATCTTTCTCAGCCAAGGCGTTGATCTTGACGTAAAGGTCCACGAGCTCGAGCATCGTGAGTGGAGATTGAATCGTTTTGTTAAATACTCGGAAGGCCACGGTCAGCATCCCATACTGTTTGCCCCAATCCCCGAGGTGGTTGATGGAGAAAACTTCATATCCGCGGTAACGACCGATTCGATCCAGGGCCGCGCCTAATGCGGTCGGTCTTAAATGGTAGATGTTGAGCGGTTTTGCGACGTTGGGTGAGCTGTACTCTAAAACCCAAGTTCCGCGAGTCTTTGCTGGAACAGATCCGTAGTTGCCGCGGTTTTCGCCCTTGAGAATATCTTGAAGGAGGCTTTGTAAAAGCAACTGTCGGGAGACGATGAAGTTTAAATAAGGTCCAGCTGTGCGGGCTTCAAGTCCATCGGGGAGGGTACCCTTTTCTTGAATCTGCTGAAGGAGACTTTGCGCAATTTGCGGGGGTGATTTTCTCAGTTGCTTTGCGAGCTTGAAGCAAGGAAACGCAAAGTCACCTAAGTTGGGCTCAGGTGGGAATTCAAGATCAGTCCATTGAACCGGGGATTCCAGAACTGTGTTGAGGCACTGGGCGGCAAGTTGTGCAAATCGTTCCATAGAGAAAACTCCTTAATGAAGAGGTGACTCTAACACAACTTGTTAAACAGCGGGAGGGTGGGGGGCGTTGGAAAGGGGTGAATTATCATTGATTATTTCAGTCAACAACTGGAGATTCCTCACAAAAATGAGCTCCGTCCCTTAATGATTTTACTCATTCGTCCGATGGAGATCTTGAGATGGACTATCGGGCCCTGATTTTTAAGAAAATAAGTCCCTGGATCGCTTCGTGGGTTGCTGCCACGTCGGGCTTTTATCATCACACCCAGGAGAAGGTGAACCATCTCCGGGAGTTGGATGAGAAGTACGCCCGGCTGGCTGTACAGAATGCCTCCCTGAAGGAGGAGTTCGAGGCCCTCAAGTTTGCAAAAGAGTCGAAATCCGCTGCAGACGAGACCCGTGCGTTCGCGAAGCGCCTCTCCCAGGACACTGGGGTGAGGACGGGGAGAAGTATCGCAAGTTTTAACTACAAGATCCCTACGGATCTCTCAGCATCTCAGCTCTACACCTTGGGTATGAGCTACTTTTTAGCTCATGACGACGAAAAAGCTGCCGTAATCCTCTCGTCATTGATTTCTTTAGATGGGAACTACCGGACTGCCAAAAATTATATGATTAGTGGGGTGATTTGGTACCGGCTCGAAAATATGGCTCAATCTGATCAGAATCTTGATCTGGCAATTAAACTGGAGACTACACCCGAAAGTGAGCGCTATCAGGCTCAAGCACGTTTGTGGAAAGCACTCGTTGCAAAGCGCCTCCAGAGTGATGACCGAATTCAGTTTTGGTTGAAACAGCTTTTAGACCATCACCCGCACTCAACTGAGACGGGTTGGGTGAATCTGGGTGGAGAAGAACCATGAAGGCGATCGTTTTTTTGCTGATGTCAGTAGTTTTCTTTGGAGCCCGGCCTAACCAGGCGTGGGCGCAGAACACTAAAAATTCAGATCATCATACTGAAGAAAAATCTAATGAAAAAACTGAAAATGATGGAAGTCAGTCAAAAAAAACTACAACAGTCGAAAAAAATATTTGCGGAGCGCTCGAAGTTTTTGAGGGAGATGTACAGATTCTTAACCCCACTAAAACACACTTGATTGAGCTGAGACATAAGGCTCCTGTGCCTTGCGGCAGCTGGATTTCCTCTAATGAAGGCTGGGTGCATCTGAAACACAGTGCGGGGCCGACCGTGAACTTAGGGCCCGGGACTTATGCTCAACTTCTACCTTCTAGCCATTCAAAGGAGCAAGTAATTCTGTTTCAAGGGCAAGTTTATCTCGACGTGAACTCCGGAGATGGTGAATTCAAGGTTGGCTCAGCCATGGGGAGAGCTCGAATCGATCGAGGAAAAGTGATCTACCTGACGGGATATTCGGAGAAGACTTCGGCGCAATTGGTGGTCCTAGCGGATGTTGCAACGTTCGAAAATCGTTTTGAGGAAACCAAAAAAGTGAGAGTGAGCGAAGGGGAGATGAGTGAGCTGAGCTTTGATTTGCTCCGGGTTATGCCGAAGGAGCCTACCCCGATTTCTGTGGCTGCTTTGAAGCCGAAATTTTTTGATCTCCGCGTAGACGAGAAGGTGCAAGCTAAAGCCATTAGTCTTGCAACCCATAGAAAAGAACGAGTCGCACTTGTTCACAATGATGGGGCTAATCAAGAATCAGATGACGATGTGGAGACTCCCAAGAAGGGTAAGGCTCAGAACCGAAGCCTCGCCTCTTCTGAATCAAAGAGTCCTAAATCTGAAAGTGCAATCATGCACGATCAAGCCCTGTTAGAAAAGAAGCTTGAAGAAAAATTGGCGCCCGGGGTCTCTGAGCCTGAGACTTTGATCTACCCGGGCCGCAAACCCAAGTTGACCCTTAAGGAACGAGCTGAGCGAAAGAAACTGCTCGAGCAGATTAAGCAGTTTCAGGCGGAGCCGTGATGAAGATGCGAGGGATCAAACTTTGGAGCCTTGGACTGATTTTTGGAATTCTCGCTTGGCAGGGCGAGTCTTGGGCGGGTATCATGGAATTTTCCTCGAGCTTTTCTTATAGTCGAACTAACTATAGTGATGTGAGTTATTCCTGGTCTCGAAGGGTGGGTTTGGGGCTAGGTTATTACTTTTGGGGTGAAAGCGAGCTCGAATTTGAAGTTCAAGACATCCTGTTTCGGACAAAAATAACAGACGTCGGAGATACTAGCTTACATGATCAAATCTTCAGTATCCAATGGGTACAGGGCCTTGCACCAAGCGAGTTTTGGATTCACCCCTATTTTAAGGTGGGTGTCGGGCAACTCAATCGGGTGGCGTCAGGCTCAAGCTCCACCGGGGAAGCACCTCTTGAATATGGTACGATTACTGGGGTTTTGGGCGCCGGTGTCAAATTCAAGGTCTACCATGAGTTGTCACTTAAGATCGAGGGCGCGACCTATCTTATTAACGGCTCGATCACCACGGCTCAGGATAACTTCGCAGTTAACAGCGGTCTTTCCATCTATTTCTAAATTATTTCAAGCTTTCGGTGCAATCGTGACCCTATCTCAGCTTTGCGCGTGCGGGAGTCTGAAGTACCTCGGGCAAGCGGGTGAAGGCCAGATGGCGTTGATTCAACATGCCCGTCCGATTCCTGAAGTTATTCGTGACGAAAAAACCCCGCCTCGAGTGCGCGAGCTATTAGGTCAAATTTCGGAGATCAAGAAATTTGGTGAAACTCACGGTCTCAAGCCGACCTCGAACTACCGAGATTACGTCAAGCTGGATCGTCCGGCGGCAGTTTGGGTCGTGAGTGCTTGTGAGCCACTTAAGTTTAAATCGAAGGAGTGGAAATTTCCAATTGTCGGATCGTTTCCTTATCTTGGGTGGTTTGATGTCAAAAATGCTCGGGAATATGCAGACTCACTCAAGGCAGAAGGATGGGATGTAGACCTCCGGGGCGCAGCAGCTTACTCGACTCTGGGGTGGTTTCGGGATTCAGTTCTTTCCAGTATGATTGATCCTGGTCAAGAAGCGTTGGGCAGTTTAGTGAATGTCGTCCTGCATGAGTCTGTTCATGCGACCGTTTACATTCCTGGCCAGGCCTACTTTAACGAAAGTATTGCTAGCTTTGTTGCTGACCGACTCACGTTGGCCTATTTCGATTCTCTCGGTCCAGAAATGGCTGAGCAAAAGCAGGCTTATATGGATGCGGAGGAGAAAGGGAAAAGGATTGAAACTCTTCTCCATCAGGCCTACCTTGAGTTAGCTTCGGTTTATGATACCTCTTTGCCGGATAGCGACAAGAGGGCTAAAAAAGATAAAATATTAGAAGGCCTCCAGGAAGAGCTCAAGTTTAAACGTAAAATCAGTAATGCGACTTTGATTCAGTACAAGACCTACCATACGGGTTCAGTAGAGTTTGAGAACTTGCTTCAAGCATGCGGAAAAGAATGGGCTAGGCTTTTGTCTGCTGTCAGAACCCTGAAGCCCGAGTCTTTCTCGAAACCTCAGCAAGATCAACTTGCTGAAACCATCGGAAAATTAGCTATTGAGTGCCGTTCGTATGCACGACAAGGCTAGCTTTGTTGACGAGTGAAACAACGGGGCTTAGCCATATCCAGCTGCATTGATAATAATTACAAAAAGGCGAATTGTCTTGTAAAAGTGCCCTTACGTTGGAGACTTGCACATCGAGTGCTCCATGACCGCTGCGTAGAAAGCCGCTGAAATCAATAGTTGGGTTAGCGGTGCTGCCGTCTCCACAGCTACCAGTACCGTCTGCCGAACCGACCTTGACAGTTACGGTCTGGGTAGAAAATGCTGTGGCACTTCCATGATTTTTGAGTGAGATATCGAATCGAAGGCATGAAGTCTTGTAGGGGGGTGTGTTTGTATAGCACTCACCAGTGCGGTCACAGCCATTCGCGTAAGACCAGTCATTAAATTGATAGACGAATTGAGAGACCCCTGAAATTGGAATGACGTCGACGACCAGTCGAGTGTCTGTAGAGATATTAGCGAAAGTCTTGGAGGGCCCATCTGACTGAATCCCATCAGCAGGGGCTTCAACGGCCTGGTTTGCAACTCCGTAGTTTCCAGTGCCTCGCAGTTTAAAATTCCACTTCAATGGAGGAGGTAAGTTGCTGGTAGGAGACGGAAGGGAGGTGGGGGGCGTGCTTGGGGTTACGGCGGGATAGACGTAAGCAGTTCCTCCTCCGGTCGATCCGGTTCCTGTTCCTGTGGCTGAAACGGGAGATCCGCAAGCCATGAGAGCTGTAGAGAGACTGTAGGCCAGCAAGGAAGCCCGTACGACTGGGTTAGCGAGAATCCATTTTAATGTCATTTTAGAACTCATAATCTTCTACTCCTTGCTCTCTAGCTTAAGACCTCAGACGAGTGCTTCTTTTTGAGAAGTCGCCGGAGTCATTTTAAAATAGTGCAAGTTAGAGACCGTTTTATTAAATAAAAAGAACATTAAGATATGGGTAAGAAAATCAATCATTTGAGATATTTATAAATATACATTAATCTAGTATATAGATTGATAAGGATCTTTTCTTGTTTAGGCTCTTATCATCTGTCTAAAATTTAGACATTTTTTCGGAGTGGTCTCGGAGATAGAAAGTGACTTTAAATGAATGCGAATGATTTAAAAACCCTATCCCGATTGGGAAGATCTGTTTGGGTCAATTCTGAAGACTGGGAGCGCTCTACACTGGAGGTAGTCACGGCTGTCTCACTTTTAGATCTAACTCAAGAGCGAGCAGCAGAGCGAGCTGCAGGCCTTCTTTTGCATCGAGCTCGGAGGGCTGAATCAGGTCATGAAATCACTCAAGAGCGAGATCTCTGGCTCAATCCTTTTTATCGATTGCCCGTAGATCAACGATTTATCCTATCTGGACTCCATGGGGCGGGCTGGTCTTATTCTCGATTCAGTCGCATTTTAGGGATATCAGTCGCGGAAGTGGAGCAGTTGGCCTGGAATGCTCGAGTGCAGCTCACCATCCCTGCCATATTTCCATCGATAGTCGGAAAAAGAGGTGAGAATTGCCCGGACTATGAACCGAGCCATCCCTGGACTCAGCGGTTTTTGGACGATGAGATCGGTTCGCGCGGAGACCAGATTTTCTTTCAAAAACATCTGATTGAGTGTGATTCTTGTCGTAGGACTTTAGAGAGGTGTCGTGATGCATACTATCAGGCAGAAAGGCGCGTTCCATCGGGCCAGGATGCAGACCTCCTTACAGTGACTCTTGAACGAACTCTACTTCAGAGTCCGAAGCGCAAACGAAATCAGTTCGAAAATTTTGCAAATAGTCTGTTTATTTTTTTTAATAAAAAAGACATTCAATTGTTGGTTGTCATTACTGGATTATTGATTACTTACCTTTGGTTTCGGGTGATTTAAGTTCCTGGAATAGAACAATTATTAATATTTTTTAGATAAAAAATAATTTAAATAAAAGCTAGCTTCAATTAGCGTAATTTATAATTATATTAATGTACTATTATAGTCTGGTATTGACAGGTTTGTTTTTTCAATGTAGTTTACGCGCATGAAATCTGTAGTTAATCAAAAAAGAGTTGTAGCTGTAATTAGAAATAAGAAATTGAACTTTTTTTCAGTTTTTTTTGTTCTGATTAGTGCCTGTAGCAAAGCACTGCCCACTTGCCCATCGACTGCAATTCAAGCTCATCAAAGCCGTGAAAAAGTAAACTCTCTCCTGAGTCGTTACGGAACTACAATTTCAGATCCATCGCGAGATTCTAAAATTGATTCTTTTCTGGTCAATCAAACGGATTCGAATGCAGTCAAAGAAGCTAATGAATTAAGTCAGACTATCAACTCGACATCCTCTCCTTATTATTATTCTTCATGCACCTATCAGGGGAAGACCCTTGATTTTTCTGATTCAAGCGTCTCCACTAAATTCATCTTTCTTAAGAACTCGTTCTCAGTGATGAGCAGTATAAACAAAGCAAAAGCTCGAGCTTTTGCAAGTGGAGGCACGCGCTCTGCAGGTACTGGCTCTGCAGGTACTGGCTCTGCAGGTACTGGCTCTGCAGGTACTGGCTCTGCAGGTACTGGCTCTGCAGGTACTGGCTCTGCAGGTACTGGCTCTGCAGGTACTGGCTC
>CANCQK010000030.1 GCA_947380295.1 Bdellovibrionales bacterium
CAACGTCATTAAGATGCTCAAACGCCGAGCTTTTGGATACAAAAACATGGATTACTTCAGGCTGAAGATTATGCAAACCTGCGGATATTTGAACTCGAAATATATTTATCATCCAAATCAATTGCTTACACAAATATGAGGGAGAGCCCAAAAAGTGATTAGTAGATTTCCGAGTGACTAATTCTTATACACTTTTGATTCAAGTTTTTAAAAAAATACCCTGATATTTTAAATACTTATAGTTTTTAGCATCCGGCATGGGGATTGCTCTGTCTAGAGTCTGAGAGGCGGATAGATAGGGTATGAAAAATTTCAAAGGTTTAAATCAGAGTTTAGGACAAGTTTTAGGATTTTGTGCAATCAGTGCAAGCTTAGTTGGACTCACTTTAGTCACTAGCGGTTGCGGGATCAGTTCTCCGAATCCTGGTGTGACTTCGGCTAACAGTGGCGCTAGCGTGGGTTTGACGATTGATCCAATTTCAGTATCCAACATGGCGGCCGGTTCAACTCATACGTTTTCAGCCTGGGGCGGGAGTGGCAGTGGATACACCTTCTCCAAGATCAGTGGAGTGGGTAGCATCGATGCCAACACAGGAGTATACACGGCTCCGAGTAGCGCGACGGTTGGATCTTCCACTGCTGTGATCCAAGTGACTGATAGCGTGGGATTGACTAAAACGGCTACGATTAGTTTAGCGACCTCAGTCACTAGTGCTCAAAGATTGACTGTGAGTGTGGCGAGCTCAGTTGCGCTCGTAAATCAAACTACTCAAATCACGGCCTCCGGTGGAACGGCTCCATACACCTACGGAGTCAGTGGCGGTGGATCGATCGATGGCAGTGGTAGATATACTGCTCCCTCAACCCTGAGTGGCACTGAACAAACTGTGACAATTACGGTGACCGATAGTGCTGGTATTTCAGCGACAGCTCCGATTACGGTGACCCAAGTGGTGGTGGGAAGTACGGCGTTCGTTGGTTTTTTTACTTCTTTGGATTTAGGGCAAATCATCGCTGGCACAGTGCCTGTTGAGGTGAGTGTCTACAAAGCTTACAACTCAGATGTCAATGCTGCTTATGTTAAAGTAGTTTTAGAACTTCCGAACGGCAATCGTTTAGTTGTGGGTACTCAAAATCTCTCCGCAGGAGCGGCTTCGGTGAACCTGAATACTTCCTCTTATCCGAATGGAGATTATATTCTTCATCTGAGCGCTTTTGATAGTAATAGCGTGGAGTATGCCGAAATTGCTGATCCATTGACTGTAAAGTTTTCAAACCTCAGTGCTCAGGCTCGCACTCAGTGCACTGCTCAAGGTGGAACGGCTGTCGTGGCCAATGGCCGTCAAATCTGTCAGATCCCGAGCAGCGCATGCCCTGTGGGCTGGATTGCCTATGGCTCTGGCCACTGGACTACGACGGTAGCGACTTTCTGTGATGGTGGTTCTAGCACCGGCTGCGGGGACGGTCATAAGTCAGGCACAACCGGATTCCACGATACCTTTCAAGACCTCGCACCTGAAACAGTCACTGTTCCTGAAGTTGCAGCGTGCGGTCCTGCTAACTCGGGACGCAATAGGACCTGTTCTGCCACGATCATAGCAATTGGATGTGTTCTCCGCAGTTAAGGGGATTCTTAAATGTCGATTCGACAGAGTGGATGGATGACTAGCTAATCACGAGTTGAAGTAGAGCGGATGGATTTATGAAGGTAGTAAATTGGTTTTGGATAGCGTTGAGTTTGGGGTTAGCTGTTTCGGGTTGTAGTAAAAGCTCGATTTATAGTGACCATGGCGAACTGTCTCCGGGATTCTGCAAGCAATGGAACCCTGACTTTGACTATAATGGTGGACGGTGTGCTTTTAATCTCTCCGGCGTGACTCGAAAAAAAGTCAAAGGCTGCAATGTGAGTCGACGGCAGTTTAGTTACTGCGGGGATATGACGCCCACTCAGGTCTCGTATTCCGAGCGGTTGAAATCTCGTCACGATATCGATGCTCTCACGCTCATCTCCAACTCTGAGCACTCCAGCGAACAATCATTTCTTTCCGTAAATGATGGATTTCTGGCCGAAGGTCGCCGAGTCATGCCCACGAGTTACAATCGTCTGGCGCTTCGGTTTCCGACTCGATGTACGAATTTCGGAACCGATGCGATGGCCGGAATGTTAGACTGGCTGGGGCATGAGATTGTTAAAAACTTTCCGGGTAAGAAATACGCTGGTATTAAATTAGTGATTGGTGATGTTGCCGCTCCTCGCGGGGGTTGCCTCTGGGGCCATAATCAGCGGGTTTGCCATAAATCCCATAAGAACGGATTGGACGCGGATGTAGGCTATCTGACTGTCAGGCCTGGGCAGTCGTCACCCATTGAGTTTCATCAAATTTTTGATGCTCGGTCAAATTACTGGTTCTTAAAAAAGGTTTTTCATAACCCTTACGCTTGTGTGAAGTTTATTTTCCTGGATCGGCGAAATATTGCGAAATTAGCGCGAGTTGCTGGCAATGACCCCGAGTGGAAAGTCATGCGCCGGTTCATCCAACATGCAGCCGGGCATCACAATCACTTCCACATTCGAATTGGTCAAGGCCCGGGTCAACCAGGCTGTTTTGCACCTGATAGTCGTTTGGCTTCAAATTCTGCTGCTCCGTAGTTTCTGCACAGGCAGATTGCTGTATTTTTCCAAATTTTGTGCTAGGCCTTGATTCCATGGCAGACGAAAAGGTACCGATGACAGTCCATGGCAAACGTCTCTTAGATGAGGAGTTGAAACACCTCACTACCGTGGAGCGACCTATGGTGGTGAAAGCCATCGAAGTGGCTCGTGGGCATGGGGATTTGTCCGAAAATGCAGATTACTCGGCAGCCAAAGAGCGCCAGGGTTTTATCGAAGGTCGAATCCAAGATATTAACTCTAAACTAGCTCGTGCTCAGGTCATTGATCCCTCGATCATTAAGTCGGACAAGGTTGTTTTCGGCGCAAAAGTGATCTTGGAAGAGCAAGAGTCGGGTAAGCGCGTTGCCTACCAAATTGTTGGGGTGGATGAAGCAGATATCAAGAATGGAAAAATAGGAATCTCTTCTCCGATTGCTCGCGCTCTGATTAGCAAGACGGAAGGGGAAGAAGTGGTGGTTCATGCTCCCAAGGGACAAATCCGATACGACATCGTCAAAGTCTCCTACTAGTAAGCCGGAGCACTCGGCGGGGTTAGATACGCCTATTCAGTTTGTAAAGGGTGTCGGGCCAAAGCTCGGAGCTGTTTTTAACAGCAGAGACATCTCCACCGTTCGGGATTTGTTTCAGTTCTTTCCCCGTGGGTACGAGGATCGTTCTCAATCTAAAAACATTGAGGGGCTTCAAGACGGCGTGAAGGCGACTCTGACCGTAAGGGTTTTGGGGAGTCGAAGTATCCCGATTCAAAAACTCGGCCGATCCTTGTTTGAGGTTCGCTGCACGGATCTGGCTTCTTCAGGCACCTTGAGCCTGAAGTGGTTTCATATGCCTCGAGGGCTTGACCGAAGAATGATTTCTGGGACCCAGTTTGTGGTCACAGGTAAGGTCAAAGATTTTCAGGGCAGAAAAGAAATCGTTCATCCTGAAATCACTTGGGGCACTGTACTTGAGGAGGCCAAAGTCGAAGGCAACTCCGCAAACGTGGGTCGTATTGTGCCCATCTATGTTGAACTCGAAGGTGTTCCGAGTCGTACTTTAAGGAAGGTTCTTTGGGAAGCCCTTGAAAAATTTGGACACGAAGTGCCCGAGGATCTTCCTACTCACCTAACCGCTCGTCATGGACTTCCTTCTGCTGCTGCTGCGGTTCGGGCCCTCCACTTTCCTCCAGAAGAAGTGGGAACCGATCTAAACGCTCTGATTGAATTTGATACGCCAGCGCATCGTCGACTGATTTACGATGAGTTTTTTAAGTTTGAATACCTCATGCTTCGTCAGAAGCTCAACGTCGAGAGGTCCTCGGCACTTGCCTTTGGGCATCAAGGCGGAGTCGATGGGGTTAAGGGTTTGATTTCAGAAATGCCATTTAAACTCACTCGCGGGCAGCTCAATGCCATCCGAGAAGTGCTCGATGATCTGAAGCAGCCCCACCCGATGAATCGGTTGGTTCAGGGAGATGTAGGTTCAGGTAAAACCGCGGTGGCTTTTTTGACCGCTGCGTGTGTCATCGCAGAAGGTGATCAGGTTGCACTGATGGCCCCGACAGAAATCCTGGCCGAACAGCATTTTTTCAATTTGAAGAAACTCTGGGGAGAGAAAATCCCAGCTGTACTGCTCACTGGAAAAGCAACGACTGCGGAGCGGAATCGAGTTCTCAAGCAGCTTTCTGCTGGGCAGCCCCTTCTCGTGATTGGCACTCATGCACTTTTGGAGGACTGGCTTGTTTTTCCAAATCTGTCTTATGTCTTGATCGATGAGCAGCATCGATTTGGAGTCGAACAGCGGAGGATCTTGAGGAATAAGGGGAGTCGTGTTGATCCTGCATCAGGTAAGTCTATCCTTCCGCATTCTTTGATCCTGACGGCCACTCCGATTCCACGAACATTGGCGCTGACCGCATTTGCAGATCTCATGGTGTCAACTATTTCGGAACTTCCTCCCGGGCGTTCTCCCATTAAGACCCGAGTGGTTCGGGATGCTTCACAGCGCACCCAGGCTTATGACCTCATCCGAAATGAGCTCGCTCAAGGTCGTCAGGCCTATTTTATTTTTCCACTCGTCAATGATAGCGAGGCAGAGGGTTTTACTCATCTCAAATCTGCAGTCGCTCAAGCCGAACACCTGGCTCAGGAGATTTTTCCTGGTTACCGCGTGGGTCTGCTCCACGGGCAAATGCGCCCAGAGCAAAAGGCGGTTGTCATGGAGCAATTTAAGTTAGGTGAAGTGAAAGTTTTGGTTTCAACGACGGTGGTCGAGGTCGGCGTGGATGTTCCCAACGCGACAGTGATTGCGATTGAGCATGCCGAGCGATTTGGTCTATCTCAACTCCATCAACTTCGTGGACGAGTGGGTCGTGGACAGCATCAGTCTTATTGTTTACTTTTTGCAGCCCAGGCGCGAGGCGGCACGGTCGGTGAGCGACTCGATGTTTTAGAGCAAACCCAAGACGGGTTCAAAATTGCCGAAGCAGATCTAGAAATTCGAGGGCCGGGGGAGTTTTTGGGGACTCGTCAGGCAGGGAGTTTGCCCTTTCGTTTAGGGAACTTAGTGAGGGATCGCGACCTCCTGGTTCAGGCCCGCGATGATGCAATGCAGGTGATTAAAGATGATCCTGATCTGAAAGATGCGGCTAATCGATCCCTTAAGGATTACTTCATTCGAGAGGGTGAAAAGCAGTTTGGGCGTCTCGGAACATTCTAGTTTTATTCAAAAATAATAAATAAAATCAATTAATTAAAGCATATTCGCTGGTCAATTGACAAGCTTAATGCGATGCACTATAATAAATACATATGATTGAAAAAACTAAGAAGTTTAAAATTGTTGGTGACTTTATCAGATCTAAGCGTGAGGTGCTCGGGCTCTCTCAAAAGGCGCTCGGTTTGCTTTTCACACCGGCGGTGACCACCCAGTTCATTTCGAATTTGGAGCGGGGAGTTACACCATTGCCTCATACTCATATCCCAGTATTGGCAAAAGCCCTCCAGACGACTGAGGCAGAAATCGCCTCTCTGGTGGAGAAAGAGTATGCTCTGAAGTTGACGAGCAAGCTCGGTGGGCCGATGCCAACCCAGACGGACCTTCAGAACTCAATGCTGAGCGTCATAGTCCAGAATCAGGACTATCCATTCATGAAAGGTCTCTATGAAGCCTATCAAACAGCAGATCCTCAAACACGCCAAGCGTTTGCTTCGGTCTGTGAGAGCATTTTGCACTTGTCTCGGTCGAGTAATTCTCAGTAAGATTGCGCCCGAGACTCAACTCAGGCTAGGAAATAGTCCTGGCTTGAGGTGCCCATCTAGATTCAGCTAAAGAAGAGTGAGCAAAATGAAAATTCAAGTGCCGAGAATTCCCCGTCCACCGGGCGCCCGGAAGAAAAACCTTTCAGAACGTTTGCGATCTCCCGACCGCCCGCCGACCAGTCATGGCTACGTGAAAAGCTTTGATGGGACAAAACTCTTCTATAGTATTGAGGGCAAAGGCAAGCCTCTTGTTTTTTGTTACGGATTGATCTGTTCTAGTCTGCATTGGACCTATCAAATCGATCATTTTAGGGAAAAGTACCAATCGATTTGGTTCGACTACCGTGGACACCAGAACTCAGAAATCCCTCAAAACCAAGATAGCCTGACCCTAGAGAATATTGCGCGGGACCTAGGCACAGTGCTGGATGAGCTCAATATCGACGATGCTGTGATTCTAGGACACAGTATGGGCGTGAATGTTGTTCTCGAGTTTTACCGCCAGCAACCCAAGCGGGTGGCTGGGATGGTCCTGGCCAATGGAACGGCTCAGCGGCCTTTGGAGGGTGCGTTCGGAAGTAATGTCCTCCAGACTGGCTTTGAAATTTTAAAAAAAGCCTACAAGGTTTCTCCTGAACTGGTTTCGTATCTTTGGAAATCCTCCAAGAGGAATCCGATTGCTAAGTCGGTAGTCACTTTTGGTGGGTTTAACCCCCATTTGACGCCCAAAGAGGATATTGACCTTTACGTCAGTCAGGTCGCAGATACTGACCCCTCAATCCTGATTCATTTGATTGAAAATTATGAGTCCTACGATGCGAGCGCATGGCTTCACACCGTGGAGGTTCCTACATTGATCATCTCGGGAGAAAATGATCGGCTCATTCCAGTGGAGCAGCAAGAGCTACTTCATCAGCTGATGCCAAATAGTCAGCTTGAGGTCATTCGCCACGGGAGTCATTGTCCCCAAATGGACCTCCCCGATTTGGTGAATTTGAAAATCGAAAATTTTCTGTCTCAGATTAATTATGCGGCAAAACCCAGTCCGTCCAAGGAAATCGCCAGTCGATCCAAGAAGAAGCAGGAAGCCCTTGTTCCGTAAGGATTCGTTTGAGAGGCCCCATACAGAGCTGGCCGTGGCACTTACCTTCGCCGATCTGGGTCATTGAAAGCACCGCCTCAGGGGAGCGGAGTTTGCCCTGCCTGACTCGATCGACCACTTTTTCTTCTGAGATCTCAAGGCAGCTGCACAAGAAACAGGTGCTCGAGGAGATCTGAGGAGAGGCTGGTAGGGTCTTAATAGAAATCCCCAAGTGAGTCTTGGTTTGACAAGCCAGTTTCTTTGAACTGTCAACTAGGATTGTGCATAGTCCGCAACTCCCATCGGAGCAAAGCAACGCGTCCTCGGGACGGTTTTGTCCCACCTCGAAAAGTGCGATTGAGATTGGAGTTTTGTCTCTCACCAGGCGCTTTTCTCCATTCAAGAGAATCTCAACTTTGTCTGTGGGTGCATCGGCTTTGGCGAAAGCAGCTAAAAAGTTTTGATCCTCAGCGTTTTGAGAGCGTCCCCGCCTAATGCCTCGCGCGTCCCAAAGGAGGTGAGTGGGGACTTCAAGTTGAACCAGTTGAATCGCTGGACTGTCTGAAGAAGGTAAAGACTGAATCCGAGCTGTACCTAGACTCTCGCCTCGTCGATTGAGGAGCGTGGCAAATTCACCCACCTTCCACGGCTTGACGCCTCGCCAGGCTAGCGTGAGCGAAGAGGTCGAGCGGTCTGGAGCTTCCTGGATCATCGGAATTGATCCTGAAGGACAGGCTTGCACACAGAGCCCACAGGCAGTGCACTTTTCTTCGTCCAGGATTGAGCTCTTGGCTCTTGCAGTGGGGTGTACTTGAATCGCTGAGGTCGGGCAGATCTTCTCGCAAATGCGGCACGGAATATCCTCAAAGCACTCGACCGACGCGATTCTGCGGGATAGCTGCGCTTGCTTGGGAACACCGCTAAATTCCTTGATCTTCTTAGTATCGCTGGAGCTTAGCCACTTGCCCTCGTATGTGGGTAGAAACGGTTCGACCTGATGGCGAGAGTGGTATTTGAGTCCCACTTTGGCGGTGCGGAAGGTTTGATCAAGCTCTTCTCGCTGAGTATGGATGTCATGGGTGAGTGATCGAATGATTTTTGTTGCGAGCCAGCGTCCCCTTTGCTCTTCGAGTGACCAGCCCTCGGCATCTTCGGCGTAGGTCGGTCTAGCTGTTTGAGTGAGTTCGTAAAGCCCTGCGCCGGGGGGGTATTCCTTGACGCCAGGGTCATCTTGCATCGGGCCCGCTGAAATAACTCGTGCAACTTCGAGGATGCGAATGCCCTGGCTGTCCTGGAGTCTGAGTTGCCAGATTAAAGGGGATACCCGGAGCAATTGAACGGGCTTGGCCTCAATGAGTTTTCCCCCTGCAATTTCGAATCGACGTCTCTCGACTTCCCACCCCGAGTAGCGTTTTGCGTTCCACTGCGAGGAAGTCTCAATGCAAAAAACTTCCTGGGTGCCCCGCTCTAAAAGTTGGCTTCCAAGGCGTAGAGCGCGATTTCCAGTTCCGAAGATTGCAATCGAAGGCTCCCAGCTGATCCTGCTATTTTTTAAAAGGATCTCTGCTGTTGGAATCGGGAGAAGTCCTGAAGTTTGCCAGCCCGGAAATGGATTAGGGCTAAACTCAGGGGGAACTACCCGAATGATTGATCGAGCCGAAATTCTATGAATTCGGCCCTGAATATCTTCAATCACCCCAATTCCACCAGTTTTAGGAAGTGGGATTACGCCACGGACTTTTAAATGATCTCCGCCGAATTGGCCGACGTTCAGACCAAATTCTGCGCACATGACTGAAAGAGTTCGTATACCGATGGAGGGCCAATTTTCAAGGCGAGGAGCTGCAGCGACAAGCACATCCAGCTTTCCATCGCGAATGGAGAGAGACATCAGTTAATCTCCTTTTCTTTCCTCGCATGCCGATCGGACGGACCTAAGAATTTGCACTAAGGGGCCGTCGCATCGTCGGACGATTTTAAATTTTGGATTGATTTCTGTAAGGGATTCTCCATCGCGGGCGTCCCACTCAAAAATGGCTTTGGCTCGCAAAGATCGAATTGAAAACTGGCTCCATTTGAGGAAGTCATAACAAAGATGGTTCAAGGCGCCGAGAGAGTCTTGCGAGACCCAACCCTGTTCTGATCCTTGTGAGTCAGATTCCCCCTCTGCTAGCAGGGGCCCAGCCCGGAGCACAGCCAGGCGAGAAGTCTCTGGGGATTCGTGTGCCCATTTAGAACTAGAGAATCGAGGTAAGCCATCGAAATCTGCCCAGACCACCATATTCTCAAAAAGTCCAACAGTCGCAGGTGCGGGCTGCTCTCGTGAGTTCAAAGACCACTGCTCCCAAACGCGAATCCCTTTGGGTCGTGGGAGTTTGAAGTTCAGCTTTTTACTTTGTTGGGTCAGCCACTGAGTCATTCGTGGTGTCCAGAAAACTAAGAAACTCTCTTTGGGTTGCACAGATTTCCATGCCCCTTGAGCATGATATCGGATGCCATTCTCGACCACCTCAACCTGACTTACGTCGCATAGGAGCTGATCTGGCGGAAGTCTTTCTCGAATAAACTCTAAAATCCCACTTCGATATCGTGCAATTTCGATGTCGCAGAGCTTCGGAATGAAAAGGCCTCGGAAGTGATCTGTATTTGCAGCGACTCCAGGGAATCGACGAATTGCAGGAAGACCTTCTAAGATCTGAGGCTTTAGGTGAGCATCAGAGGCTTCGACGTAGAGATCTTCAAGCTGCTCCCAACTCCAGTCGGCATGTGGATTAGAAAATGATGAAATCCACAACCTGCCCCGTTGGCGGAGGTGGGGAGCGCTAGGGTCGTAGTAGCCTTCTTTTTCGTTAGGGGAGGACCAGAGTTCGATCGAGCCGGGGTAAACCGGGCGGATCACCTCCATGGCGCGCTCAATCGTATTCTCTAAAATCCTCTGAGCATTGATTTTTCCATGAAGCAGGGGGTCAAGTGGGAGCTCGGAGTCTTCTAGAAAAAAGTCGAGATCAGGGTTCAGTAAAATGACCGATTTGCCTTGAAGTAGAAAATGCTTGGCTGCTACGAGTGGAGCTAGGCCCGTGCCAAAAAGTACATAATCGCACTCATTGGCCATCCCCAAGTACCCCCATCACTCGTTTCATCGCTGTAAGAACCTGGGCCTTCTTGTATTCGCTGTGAGCGCTCCGGCCTCTTTCATTTTCCTCAGCGCTTGCTTGATCTACAACCTGCACTTCATAAGAATAGAAAAAGCGGAGCTCTTTTTGAATGGATTTTGGATCTATACGGTCGAGAATTTTTAAAAGATCTACCTGAGGAGCTGGTTCCTTTGCTGCAATTCTGAGGTCACGGATCACTTCGTGCATTGGATTCCGAAGTTTGATGAGTTGTCGTGCTGTGAATTGAAGTGCCTGATAAAACTGACTCGAGTGAGGATTGGTCGGGCCAGCGCTCGGATGAAGGGCTGCTTCCTCGAGTTTTGCTGCCAGCAGTTTTTCGTCTGCAGAGACGTCATCGAGGGCCTTTAATGTATCGATGAGTTGTACGCGGAATGCATCGAGATCCAACAGAGTGTTTCTGGATCGGCTGGGTTTGATATTCGAGGGAATGACCACCATTTTATCCTTTAAATATTTGACCACTCTCAGCGCTGATAATTTGTTGGGAGTAATGAACCGAATTCCTACGCGGTCGAAAATATCCTCAGCAACATTTTCTGGTTTATGGAGGAGCTTAAGTATAATTGAATCCCTTGATTTTTTAGGCTTGGTTTCAAAAGCTTCTAAGTTAATTCGAAGGGGATCGTCATCTCGTTCGCCCAAGTAAAGATGACCCTCTGCGTCGCGGTGAACGAGTTTGTAAAATCGATCAAAAATCTGTTTTTGAATATCAGAGAAATACGGCGTTCTGAGGTCTTTGTCGATGTGGGTGATCGTGTGCATGACCTTCAGGAGAGCGCAGGCCCAAGTTTGCAGATTCTCCCCTTGGGGATCCTGAGACTGTCCTTTTCTAGAATAGCTTGCATAAAGTAGTAATTCGCGGACGTCCGTGAGCTCGATGATTTTTTTAGGGATTTCTAATTTTAATCCATTCGGATTTTCAGGCTTGAGAAAATACTTCCGAATAAAGTTAAGGCCCTCGTGAAAATTGCCCAAAATTTCTGCATTTTCAATTGGATTTTCCAGGTCATATCCGTAATTTTGAATGAATCGGTCAGCCTCTTCAAGCGTAAAAATCTGGAACACATTGGGCGTGTCCAGAGAGGATTTCCCCCCAATAATCACGTCGAGAACATCACTCCGAAAGTCGTACAGGCTCTTGAACCTCCCAATGTCTTCCTTGTTCAACGTGCGACCTCCTAGTTGTTTCCTCCGACTCAAGGTGGAGGCTCTCGTTGGTTGATCCAAAAATGGATTCTGTGGCATTTGGTATCACAGTCTAGCCGAAAGGAAAGCTTACCTTCAATCGAGAAATGCGATAGCGTCCCTCTATGGCAAAAGCTCCTCGTCGACGAGTCAATTGGAAAAAAGTCCGAGACTTTAAGTCTATTTTTGCGGTGTGGCTGGGTACGGCCTCAGGCGCTGGACTTTCACCGATTGCACCTGGAACTATGGGCACGCTCGTGGGTCTTCCTATTGCTTACTGGAGTCAGGGAGCCGCTTTTCCGGTCCGGATTTTATTTTGGACTGCGATTTTCGGATTGGGCACCTGGGCTGCTCAAGTTTTTGATGAACTGATGAACACCCAGGACAATCAGAGCATTGTCATTGACGAGGTGGTCGGGGTCGCTGTGACTGCCTGGACAGCGGGACAGGACTTTAAAACTTGGTTAGTTGCATTTTTAGCGTTCCGCTTTTTTGATATTCTCAAGCCCTGGCCAATCCGAAAAGTAGATACCTGGTCCAAAAAGCGAAACTCTCAGGCATGGGGCGGATTTGGCGTGATGGCCGACGATCTCATTGCCGGTTTTGAGGGTTTGGGGGTCGTAATCCTGTTGCAAAAGCTCGGGTTTTTAGCTTGATCTCAACTCAGGGCGATCGGCTCTAGCTGCCGGTGTTGGGGACTTGTTGAAGTTGCTTTTGGTTTTCTGGAGAGCTGTGGTACGGTCGTTGCTCACTCAAAGCGCAAAACACCACGTTTCAACTTCAAGACAAGATTTTTATCCCCAAGGAGAAAACAATGGAAATGACAGAACGACGAAATGGACTTGAGGCTGCTCATGGTCAAAAAAATAAAGCCATCGAACTAGCGGTTCAAGCCATTGAAAAACAGTTTGGTAAGGGCTCCATTATGCGATTGGGCGCAGAGGAGAATCTCATTGCTCAAGATGTCCCTGCAGTGCCCACGGGCTCCATGAGTCTTGATATTGCGTTGGGAATTGGTGGTTATCCTCGAGGTCGTATTGTTGAAATCTATGGACCTGAGTCTTCAGGTAAAACAACGCTCACGCTTCACGCGATTGCCGAAGTTCAGAAGCAGGGCGGCGTTGCTGCTTTCGTGGATGCCGAGCATGCACTCGATGTGAGCTATGCACGTAAGCTCGGAGTGCGCACCGATGACTTGCTCATTTCTCAGCCTGATACCGGTGAGCAAGCACTCGAAATCGCAGATATGCTCGTACGTTCAGGTGGAATTGATCTTCTTGTTGTGGATTCCGTGGCCGCATTGGTGCCTCGAGCTGAAATCGAAGGCGAAATGGGCGATTCTCATATGGGCTTGCAAGCTCGATTGATGAGTCAAGCTTTGCGTAAACTCACCGGAACGATCAACCGGAGTAAAACTCTGGTGGTCTTTATTAATCAAATTCGAA
>CANCQK010000031.1 GCA_947380295.1 Bdellovibrionales bacterium
GGCGATGCTCTAAATCCTGTCTCTGCGCCGATGAATTTACCCCTGCTTCCAAGCCCAAATCCTAGAGCCCTGATCACTAGAACCAGTCAAAAGCTCAATCCTCAGCCAAAACCACTTACAGCTTCGGAGCTTAATGATTCTCATTTATCTCGCAAGACACCTCAAGCCACCCACAAGGCGGACTCGCTCGCGCGGCCACAGGATCTACCGATCCCGCAACCTAGCTCACAGCCCGCCCAGCAGCCTAGTGCTCCGTCCCCAGCTGAGCCAGTTGCTCGCGCTAAAAATGGGGCGAGTGGCGATGCTCTAAATCCTGTCTCTGCGCCGATGAACTTACCCCTGCTTCCGAGTCCAAGCCCTCGAGCCTTGATCGCTCGAGCCAGTCAACAGATAACTCCGCAACCCAGCCCACTTACAGCTCCAGAGCTTAATGATTCTCATTTATCTCGCAAGACACCTCAAGCCACCCACAAGGCGGACTCGCTCGTTCGACCCCAGGATCTGCCGATCCCGCAACCTAGCTCGCAGCCCGCCCAGCAACCTAGTGCTCCGTCCCCAGCTGCACCAGCTGCACCACAACCTAGCTCGCAGCCCGCCCAGCAACCTAGTGCTCCGTCCCCAGCTGAGCCAGTTGCTCGCGCTAAAAATGGGGCGAGTGGCGATGCTCTAAATCCTGTCTCTGCGCCGATGAATTTACCCCTGCTTCCAAGCCCAAATCCTAGAGCCCTGATCACTCGAGCCAGTCAACAGATAACTCCGCAGCCCAGCCCACTTACAGCTCCAGAGCTTAATGATTCTCATTTATCTCGCAAGACACCTCAAGCCACCCACAAAGCGGACTCGCTCGTTCGGCCGCAGGATCTACCGATCCCGCAACCTAGCTCGCAGCCCGCCCAGCAACCTAGTGCTCCGTCCCCAGCTGAACCCCCAGCTGAACCAGTGACACGCGCTAAACAACCTAGTGCTCCGTCCCCAGCTGAACCCCCAGCTGAACCAGTGACACGCGCTAAAAATAGGGCTGATGCCGATGCACCCAGCCCTGCCCCTGCGCCGATGAATTTACCCCTGCTTCCGAGTCTAAGCCCTCGGGCTTTGATCGCTCGAGCCAGTCAACAGATAACTCCGCAACCCAGCCCACTTACAGCTTCGGAGCTTAATGATTCTCATTTATCCCGAAAAGCGCTTCAGGCAACCCACAGAGCGGACTCGCTCGCGCGGCCCCAGGATCTACCGATCCCGCAACCGATCGCACAACCTAGCTCACAGCCCGCTCAGCAGCCTAGTGCTCCGTCCCCAGCTGAGCCCCCTTCAGAGGCACGTCCGCAAGATCTACCGATCCCGCAACCTAGCTCGCAGCTGATTCCTCGGTCTAGCTCACAGCCGGGTCCTCAGGCGACCTTGCATCCGGCTCCAGCAAAATCAAATCCCCCTCAGGTCTCTGCGCCGAGCCCTCGCGGGTTATTTCCCTCTCATGTCGGAGTCTGTCTAAAGGATCAATCATCTGATTATGGGCAGATCTACAAAACTGAAGCTCAAGTGAAAGAGGTGAGCCGATTTGTTTCAAAATCAAAAAACTCTGAGTATTCCCAAGAGTCCGGCTTCGACTCGGGCCTTAATCCTTGGCAACTGATGTTTCTCGAGCGAGCGAGATTTTTTCAGCCCTCAACTCCGATGTTGAATTACTCTCTATTTCAGGGAATTGGCTTTAATCCTTATTATGGAAATTTAAATTATAATAATTTAAATTTTTTCTACTACTACTACCCAATACCTTGGTTTGTTTACCCAATGAGTTACATGCCGCTTTATGATCCCATGTTCGTCGATTTCATCTATTAGATAGATGTAGATCACTCAAGACGGGTCGGCCGTCAGGTACAAAAAACTAGGAAATCAGTTCCTTAATTTTAATCAGAATTTTTTTAGTTGGCGCCCCTACTGGCACCTCAATCTTGCCTGGTGAGATCCAACGGACACTCTGAGTGTCAAAGCCAGATTCAGCTACCGCCCAAGTTTTCTTTTTAACCTGCTGCTGAACTCCCCAAACTTCAGTAAGCCGTTTTACCTTATGCCGAGTCACCACGTACTGAGTTTCAATTTTTCCGAGAAGGGCTGCTTTTTTTAACGGAGGAAAAGGACCTTCAGTTGGAAGGTCCCAAAGTCCTGCGCGCCACTTTCCACGGGGCTGAACGCTCAACAAGACCTCTCCTTGATCGTTGACCCAGGCATAAACCTTTTCCTCAAGATGAACCCAAACTTTGGGTTTCTTTTTCGGAGGAAAGGAATCTGCGTCTTTTTTCTCGTAACCGCGACAAAGATGGACCAGTGGACAAACTGAACACTTTGGCTTTTTTGGAGTACAGATCGTTGCCCCCAACTCCATTAAGGACTGGTTTAAATGACTGGGATCAATGCCGTGCCGATGAGCAGTCTCTACAAAAACTCTAGAAAGACGCCAAAGCCTAGATTTATACTCAACGTCACCTTTTTGACGGGAGACTCGCCTGACTCGCGAGAGGACTCGCTCTACGTTTCCATCTAAAATCGCTTCAGGCTGGTGTCCAGCAATCGAAAGGATCGCACCAGCGGTATACTGCCCCACACCTGGGACCTCGAGCCATTCTGCCCGAGTTTGAGGCAAACGACCCAATTCAACTATTTTTTGAGCACCTCGGTGTAAGTTTCGGGCTCGAGAGTAGTACCCCAGCCCCGCCCAATAACGGAGCACTTCCTCGAGTTCGGCATGCGCTAAATCCTGAACCGTGGGAAATCGCTCCACCCAGCGCTCGAAAAACGGGATCACAGTGATGACTTGGGTTTGCTGAAGCATGATTTCAGAAACCCAGACTCGGTAGGTCGAAGGGGATTCACGCCAAGGAAGAATCCGCTGTTGGAGAACAAACCAATTCTCCAGATGACGAAGTGAGACCAAAAACTTGCCCATGCCAGCTCCTTCCCATAAACTGAAAGAAAAGGACAAGAGAGATTGAAGAAAACCTTAATTTTTACTCTTTCTATCGGAATCACGCTATTCGTGAGCCTCCCTCACCTTGAGGCATCCCCAGAGACTCGGCGTCCTCTCCACATCGTCCTTGACCCCGGCCATGGAGGTGATGACGAAGGAACTGTGTTTCATGGCAGGTCGATGGAAATCGCCGAAAAGGATATCACTTTGAGCCTCGCCTACGCCGCGAGTAAACAACTTCGCAGCCAAGGCTACCAAGTCACACTCACTCGAGAGGCGGATCATGAAGTCCCGCTAGCCTCTCGAACTGCCCTCGCTAACCGCCTGAAGGCTGACCTATTTATTTCGATCCATATGAACTCAGCCCAAAACTCACCCAAGCATCCCAAATCCCTCACTGAGAGCCCCCCCTCAGCCCCTCAGGGAGTAGAAACCTACATCCTCAATCACGCCTCAAATGCAGCCTCGAAACGCCTGGCGCATTTAGAAAACTCAGTGATTCTCAGCGGCGCCCCAGGATCAACCGAAGATCCCAACGTAGACCTCATCCTGAAAGACCTCAGACTCGATGCCAGTTTCTCGGAAAGCAAGAAACTAGCCTGCTTGATCCAAGAAAACCTCGCACTCCCGTTGTCCGCAACAGGCCGCTCTCAAAACACGAACCGTGGAGTTAAGCAGGCCCTTTTTCACGTTTTACTCGGCGCAGATATGCCCAGCGTATTAGTAGAGGCAGGATTTCTAAGTCATCCCAAAGACCGAGCTCGAGTTCTCTCTCCACAGGGTCAGCTCGGAATTGGGCGCGCCATCGCCACTGCAGTGGAACGGTTTTTTATAGGGAGAGAGAACCCAAAATCTAGAGAAGATTTAGGCAAGTGTAAAATCCATTGACAGCACACTCTTAATTCAAGAGTTAAACAAAATAAATTTAAACCAATTAATTCAAACACTTAGATCAATTCAGACACGCTTTAATTTTAGACAGATCTTGGCACTCTGCTTGCTTTACTTAGAACTGCGAGTGCGGCTCAAATCCCTGAGGAAGGGATGAGAGAAACAGCCTCAAGAGTAAGAAACGTGGAGTTGAGTGTATGAAAGTTCTAAATCAAAAACTAGCCCCCCTCTTCTGGACCGGTATCCTGTCTCTTGGACTCAGCGTAGGGATCAGCGCGTGTGGATCAGCAGCTGCACCGAACGGAGTTAGCCCTCCGACCAATGTCCCCTTCGCAGGGGCAATGCCAATGTACGGAGTTCCAAACAATTATGCGGGAGCTAACACAATCATGAGCCCAAACACTGGCATGGGCTGTTTTCCAATCACCGCGCCGATTCCTTTTTCGGCACAAGGTGCATTTATTAGCGCTACAACAGTCAAAGCCGGAATTATTCCACTAGGCACTAATCCCGCTCAACCAATTGATCCCTATGCTCGCGAAACTCCTGGACGAAATGTCTTTGGAACCGTCTACTCCGGTGGAATGGTTCCTGGGGCAACGCTCATGGTCCAAGCCAGTAATCTTAGATTAGCTGATACAGGGGTGGATGGAAATATCCAAATCGCCGTAACTCCTCTAGCGCTGAATAATCCAGCAGCAGCAATCACTGGTGGGCCAGCCAATCTCATGGGAGTGGTTCAGGTCAGTCCGGCTCGAGCACAAGTCATTAGTATGACCAGTGGATCATCTTTCATGAACTCCATGTTTACTGGAATGGGAGGAATGGGATCAATGTACGGGGCCGTTCCTTGTGTCAGCTCAATTGCTTTCTCAATGAGCTATGCCACTGTCGGTGGCGGATTTCAGTTGAATGGCGGTAAGGTATTTCTCTACCTCAATGGAACCCCCCACGGCACCTATTTGTGGTTTTAATCCAAAATTTTTGCGGCACGTTTGCAAGTTAGGTTTGCTTTTTCAGAAGCAGAGTAGAAGCAGAGCAGAGTTGGGGCCAGTTGAGTTGAGCGAAAACTAAGCCCGAGTTAAGAAGTTGAAAAATCTGAAGAATCAAAAAGAAAGGGCCAGGCCAAAAGCTTGGTCCTTTTTTCTTTCCAAAGATCGTCGAAATTGGTTCTCAAGCGCCCTTGAAAAGTTCAAAATCAAATGAAGAGTGAAAAAAACTAAGGTCGCTACCCAAGACATCATCACCGAGTTCCTCGAATCTAAACGAGTCGATCGAGGGCTTTCACATAAGACAGTAGAGGCCTACCGACACGATCTGTTTCAGTTTTTTGAATGGCTCCCTTCTCGCCTTGCTCCCTCACGGGTTGAGCCCGATCACCTCTCAAGCTTTGTCCAATTCTTAGCGCGGCGAAAGACTCAGCCCGTCTCCATCAACAGAAAACTCAGCACTCTCAGGCAATTTTTCAGATTTTGCTGTCTGGAGAAAGACTTTGAAAAAGACCCCACTGAGGGACTCGAGTCCCCTCAAGTCCCTCAGCGACTCCCCCGGTTTTTGAGCGTAGACCAAGTCCGCCAACTCCTTCAATCGGTCGACCAGGGTCTACCCTATCCAGGAGCTGACGCTGAAATCCTCCAGGCTCGCGATCGAGCCCTCTTTTACCTCCTGTATGCGACCGGCTTAAGAATCTCAGAGCTTCTTAGCCTCACTCTTCTTCAAATCGACCTCCCAGGCGGCTACCTACGCGTCCGAGGAAAAGGCAGCAAAGAACGCATCGCTCCGTTTGTCCCTGCAGCGGGCGAGCGACTCCAAACCTACCTAGACTTCTACTTTCCCCTTCTACAAGCCCGGGTACCGGGTCACACACCGAGTGAATCTGATCTGGTCTTTCTCAACGCGCGCGGTCACTCCTTGAGTCGTCAAAGCTGCTGGAAACTCATTAAGTCCCTCGCAGCCCAAGCCTCGATTTCTGCCGAAATTTCCCCCCATGTCCTCCGCCACTCCTTTGCTACCCACCTCCTCCAGTCAGGAATGAATCTCAGAACCCTTCAAATGCTACTAGGACACTCGGATATAGCGACCACCCAAATCTACACGCATTTGAACCGAGAGGACCTGAAAAGAGCTCATCAAAAATACCACCCTCGCGGAGAGTAGCGCACTGCCTTAAGAGTGTGTTAGGACTGGAAAATGCTTTCATTCGAGGAACGCCTTCAAGGCTTTTTAATTCAAATCGTACCGTTCATCATGGCAGTAGTTTTTCACGAGTTTGCCCATGGTTGGGTTGCCAATCGATGGGGTGATCCCACAGCAAAAAATAGCGGTAGACTCACCCTCAACCCAGTTCCTCACATCGACATTCTAGGAACTTTGATTTTTCCAGCCATCAATATGCTCTCAGGAATCAATCTCCTAATTGGTTGGGCCAAGCCGGTACCGATTAACCCAAGTCGTTTCAAAAACTACCGCAAAGGTCTGTTTTGGGTTTCCTTAGCGGGTCCTGGAATGAACTTTATCTTGGCCATTCTTTCAGCATTTGCCGTGTGTATTCTTCACACCTGGGTGCCAAGAACTTTTTACCTTCATGACCCATTGTTCAAAATGTCCATTGTTTCTGTGAGTCTGAACTATTTTTTGGGAATCTTTAACCTCATCCCTCTCCCACCTTTAGACGGAAGCAAAGTGGTCGAAGTGTTTCTCTCCTATGAGGCCTCCCGAAAATATGAGGCCCTTGCTCAATATAGTTTTTATATCTTTATGGCTTTGCTCATGACTGGTGCCTTTTCGGTCTTGAGTATACCCGTCCACTTTTTTACCGAACTCACACTTCGTTGGGTGAGTGCTCTTTTTTGAGCGGTCCATTAAAAACTCAAATCAGAATTGGAAACTTTACGTATGACTCAAGTCCAACCGAAGCAGCCTCAGAAAAGTGCCAGAAAAATTATGGTCTCAGCGGTTCAGCCCTCCAACCGCCTAACACTCGGCAATTACTTGGGCGCACTGAAAAACTGGGTACAGCTCCAATCGCAATTTGATTGTCTCTTTTTTGCCGTTGACCTTCACACCATTACCGTCCGGCAAGATCCGAAGGAACTCCGTGAGCAAACCTACCGAGCCATCGCAACTTACATTGCCGCAGGACTCGATCCAAACGAGGTCACTCTTTTTGCTCAGTCTCATGTCCCCCAACACGCTGAACTCGCCTGGGTACTCAATTGTTTTGTCTATATGGGCGAATTGAATCGGATGACCCAATACAAAGATAAAAGCGCCAAGCAAGGACAGAATATTCCTGTAGGATTGTTTACCTATCCTGCGCTTATGGCGGCTGATATCCTACTTTACCAGACTCACTTGGTACCCGTCGGCGAAGATCAAAAACAACACCTCGAAATCACTCGTGACATTGCGCAAAGAATGAATCAAGTTTACGGAGATGATTTGTTCACCATTCCAGAAGTCTACACGCCTCCCGTGGGAGCTCGCATTATGAGCTTACAAGACCCGACCTCCAAGATGTCCAAGTCGGACCCCGATCCTAGCAGCGCAGTCTATTTAAACGACAGTGACGATCAGATCAGAAAAAAACTCAAGCGCGCCGTCACTGACTCAGGCACAGAAATCAGTTACTCGCCTGAAAAACCAGGGATTAAAAATCTGATTGATATCCAGTCCGCCATTACCGGGCAGAGCACGCAGACTATTGTAGACTCTTACGCGGGCAAGCAATATGGACATCTCAAAGTAGACACCGCTGAAATCGTAGCAGCAGCGGTCGGTCCA